>JASGJO010000046.1:0-119479 GCA_049840715.1 Pseudorhodoferax sp. | reverse complement strand
AAGGTTGATCAGGAAACCCAGTCGAGTCCGAACAGCACCTTGTCGCTTGCCACGCTCAAGCGCGACATGGCCTACATGCGCGATGTGCAGGGCATCCCGGTCCGCTTCGATAGCGATGGCCAGGGCTGGCGGCTGGACGGCGCCGCCATCGCCGACGGCACCCATGCGCTGGATCTGAAGCTGCGCGAAGACGAGATCCGCGCCTTGCTGGTCATGCAGCACCTGCTGTCGCGCCTGGAGCCGGGCGGCCTGCTCGGCGCGCAGGTCGGCCCTTTGCAGCGGAAGCTGGCGCGGCTCCTGGACAAGGGCCTGAATGCGCCGGCCGACCTGGGCCGGCGCATCCGCGTGCTGGCATTGGCTGCGCGCCGCCTGGAGTTGCCGCACTTCCAGGCGGCCGCCCATGCGGTCTTGCGGCGCCGCCGCCTGCGCATCGTCTACCGCGCGCGTAGCCACGGCCGGGTGGATGAGCGCGAAGTCTCGCCCCAGCGCCTGGTGCACTACCGCGAGAACTGGCACCTGGATGCGTGGTGCCATCTGCACGACGGCTTGCGCATCTTCAGCCTCGATGCGATCGAGCAAGCCCAGGTGCTGGACAGCGTGGCCGTCGAGATGGCCGACGCCGACCTGGACGACCAACTGGCCAGGGGCTACGGCATCTTCGCCGGCCGCCAGGTGCAGATGGCGCGGCTGCGCTTCACGCCCGAGCGTGCGCGCTGGGTGTCGGCCGAGCGCTGGCATCCCGACCAGCGCGGCCGCTTCGACCCGCAGGGCCACTGGCTGCTGGAGCTGCCGTACTCCGACATGCGCGAGCTCGTGATGGACATCCTGCGGCATGTGCCGGAGGTGGAAGTGGAGTGGCCGCAGGAACTGGCGGACGAGGTGCGCCGGCGGCTGGAGGAGGGTTTGCGGCGGATGCGGGGGGCTGGATGAAGGATCAGGAAAGGGCGGGTGCGCAGGCGCATGGGGTGAGCCTGGGGGTTGGGATGATCGCCCGCACCGATGCCACTGCGGCATCTCGCAGCAAAGGAGCCTTGTCGTGACAGAACCGTGGACCCCCTGGGGCAAGCTGAGCCGCCAGCCCGATGGCTCCATCCTCGTGCACCCGTTGCTGGACCACATGATCGACGTGGCGGCAGTGCTGGAGGCGCTGCTGCACTTGCCCGCCGTGCGGCGTGCGCTGGAGCGCGCTGCAGGCCGCCCTCTGTCGGCCGCGGACCGCGCGCGTCTGGCCGCGCTCGCCTTTCTGCACGACATCGGCAAGGCCAATGCGGGATTCCAGGTGCGCTACTGGCGCGAGCGCGCGGAACGGCCTGCCGCATGGAACGTGGCCGAGTGCGGCCATGGTCCGCAGGGCTGGGCCCTGTTCGGTCAGGGCCTGGATTGCGCAGGCCGGGTTCTGGCCGGCCTGCCGCGGCAGGCCATGGCGGCTTGGGGCGAGGCAGTAGATGCGTTGCTCTACGCCAGCATCAGCCACCACGGCCGGCCGGTCGGCGAAGAGGCCACTTTCTCCATCTGGCAGCCCGTGCGCGACGGCGCCACATGCCTCTACGACCCGGCCGTGACCGTGGCCGCGATGGGCGCGCGCGTGCAAGCGCTGTACCCGCTGGCCTTTACCGGAGAGGCCCTCGACCTGCCGGACGCGCCCGCCTTCGCCCACCTGTTCGCCGGCCTCGTGCAACTGGCCGACTGGCTGGGTTCGGACACGCGGCCAGGATTCTTCCCCTACACCGAGCCGGGCGAAGACCGCGCCGCCACCGCGCCGCGGCGCGCGCGCCATGCGCTGCGCGCCATCGGCCTGGACGTGGGCGACGCCACCATGCACCTGGCGTCCACGGCATGCGACTTCGCCCAGGCCTTCGACGTGCCGGCGCCGCGTCCCATGCAGGCGGCGATGGCCGACGACGGCCTCGGCTCCGTGGTGGTGCTGGAGGCCGAGACCGGCAGCGGCAAGACCGAGGCCGCGCTGTGGCGCTTCCTGCACCTGTGGCGCGCCGGGCAGGTCGACGCGCTGTACTTCGCGCTGCCCACGCGCGTGGCCGCTTCGCAGCTCTACGAGCGCGTGCGGGAGTTCGTGCGCCGGGTCTGGCCGGTGGATCCGCCTGTGGTCGTGCGCGCGCTGCCCGGATACACGGCCGCGGATGGTGAAACCCCGGCGTCGCTGCCCGATTTCGGCGTGCTGTGGTCCGATGCATCCGACGGGACACCTGACGAAGCCGCCGCCGAAGCCGAGCGCCGCTGGGCCGCCGAGTCGCCCAAGCGCTACCTGGCCGCGACCATCGCCGTCGGCACCGTGGACCAGGCCCTGCTGGGCGCCTTGCAGATCAAGCACGCACATCTGCGCCAGGCCATGCTGGCGCGCAGCCTGCTGGTGGTGGACGAGGTGCACGCCTCGGACGCCTACATGACGCGCCTGCTGGAGCACCTGCTGCGCGCCCACGTGGCCTGCGGCGGGCAGGCGCTGCTGCTGTCGGCCACGCTGGGCGCTTCGGCGCGCACGCGCTACCTGTCCATCGGCAGCAGCCGCCGTGCCGATGGCGTGCCACCGCCTCTCGCGCAAGCCCAGGCCCTGCCATACCCGGCCATCGGCCACCGCGCGGCTGGCGGACCGGCACTGCTGCCGGTGTTGGGCAACCCACGCCACAAGACCGTGCACTGGGAACTCTGGGACCAGATCGATGCGCCCGAGGCCATCGCCGCGCGTGCCGTCCAGGCCGCCGCTGCCGGCGCACGCGTGCTGGTCGTGCGCAACACCGTGCCGGCCGCCATCGCCACCCTGCAGGCGGTCGAGGCCCTGGCCGCGGCGCAGGGGCTGGACTGCCTGTTCCGCATCGGCGGCGCCAGCACGCTGCACCACAGCCGCTTCAGCCGCCAGGACCGGCCGCTGCTCGACGCCGAGGTGCAGGCCCAGATCGGCAAGCAGCGTGCGCCGCGCGGCGGCCTGGTCGTCATCGGCACGCAGACGCTGGAGCAGAGCCTGGACATCGATGCCGACCTGCTGATCACCGACCTGTGCCCCATGGACGTGCTGCTGCAGCGCCTGGGCCGGCTGCACCGCCATGAGCGGCCCAGCGCCGACGCGCCGCACGACCGCCGGCCCACGGGCTTCGAGCAGCCGCGCGCCTGGGTGCTGACACCGCCGGGGCATGACCTGGCGCCCTTGCTCCAGCGCCAGCGTCACGGGCTGGGGCCGATCCGCATCCAGGGCGAGCCGATGGGCGGCGTCTACGTGGATCTGCGCGTGCTCGAAGCCACGCGACGCCTGGTCGCGGCGCAGCCCACGCGCAGCATTCCTGCCGATAACCGCTTGCTGGTGGAGCAGGCCACGCATCCCGAGGCGCTGAATGCCATCACTCAGGAACGAGGCGAGGCCTGGGTGCGCTTCGGCATCGACTACGAAGGGGCGCTCGCTGCCACCAAGACGGTTGCGAACCTGCATGCGCTGCCCTTCGACAAGCCGTTCGACGACGTGCAGTTCCCTGAAGACGAAGGCCGCATCGGCAGCCGGTTGGGTGCGGCCGATCGCGTCGTCGCCTTCGACCCCGCGCCGCTGGGGCCGTTCGGCCAGGCGGTGGCGCAACTGGCCATACGGCATCACCTGCTGCCGCATGGCCTGGCGGCCGATGCCCAAGCCTCGTCGCCACAGCCTCTGCCGGACGCTGCCGGCTTCACGTTCGTGCTTGGCGCGTCGCAATACCGCTACACCCGGCTGGGCGTGGAGCGCATGGCATCCGCCAGGCCAGGAGCCCTTGCATGACGGACGTACGGCCCAACTTCTCAGGCCGCCCTGACTTCATCGAGCAATTCAGGATGCCGGTCGAGGATCCTCAGCAGTTTCACCAGCGCCAGAGGTGGCTTGGTACGGCCGTTCTCGTAGCGCGAGAAGGCGTTGACCCCGCCGCCGAAGAGTTCGGCCGCCTCGCGCTGGCCGAGGTCGAGTTTCTTGCGCACGTTGGTGATGAATGCGGGGTCGACGATGGCGGCGTTCACCTGCTGGTGGAAGGCCTGCATGTCGCGCATCACGCGGTCGCTCTCGGCCGCATCGGTGATCGACTCGCCGCACGCCGGGCAGAAATCTGCCGTTACCGCCGCAATCGTGGTCGATTCCCCCTTGTAGGTGTAGGGCAGGTCGCGTGTGTCGCGGACCAGTTCGGCCGCGCCGCAGACAGGGCATTTCATGGTCACAGCTCCTTGAATGACACGATCAGCACGTCGTCGACCACCGTCAGCTTCAAATACACCTCGCCCACCTGTGTGGCCGGGCGGTACACGTCCTGCCATACCGTGTGGTCCGCATGGGTGGTCATGCTCTTGTGGAAGTCCGCCGGCGTGAGCGCCGCCACCACGCCCAGCATGTCCGCGAACGTCAGGCCAAGGGCGCTTGCCCCCGAGCGTGCGGCATGCGTGGCACGCACGTTCCCCGCCGCGACCAGCCGCTTGACCACGACCAGCTTGCAGTGCGGCGTGCCTTTCTCCATCTCAGAAATATAACCTAGTTGGTTTTTTTGAGCGACTTTCCCATTGTCCATACAAGCACCATGTCAGACCCTTCGCATTCCGACACACGCTTCGACATCTTGGACGAAGCCCTGATCCGCTGGCGCTGCGTGGCGCGCGGTGATCTGCACCACGGCAGCCTGCCGGCCTTGCTGGCGGCCTTGGCCGCCGACACGGTGCGCGACTTCCCCGCCCTGCGCCCGCACCAACGCCACCCGTGGCACGCCTTCCTCGCGCAGCTGGCCGCCATCGCCTTGCACCGCGCCGGCCAGGACGCGCCCTGGACCGATGCCGCCGGCTGGCGCGCCGCCCTGCTGGCGCTGACGCCGGACGACGCCGATGGCGCGGCGTGGTGCCTGGTCGCGCCGCCCGGGCGGCCGGCGCTGCTGCAGCCTCCCGTGCCCGGCGAACGCGTGGACGACTGGAAGAACGTGCTGCACGCGGCCGACGAACTGGACATGCTGGTCACGTCCAAGAACCACGACCTCAAGGCCGCCCGCGCCTACCGTGCCGAGCCGGACGACTGGTTGTTCGCATTGCTCAGCCTGCAAACGCAGGAAGGCATCATGGGTCGCGACAACTATGGCATCTCGCGCATGAATAGCGGGTACGGTAGCCGCCCCGGCGTGGGTATTGCGCCGACTGGCGCCTGGGGGGCGCGCTGGTGTGCGGACGTGCAGACGCTTCTGGCCCAGCGCGATGTCATCGCCGACCAGCAGGGCTTCGCGGCCGACACCGGCCACGCGCTGCTGTGGTTGCTGCCCTGGGCTGGGAGCGATTCGCTGGCCATGGCCTCGCTCGATCCGCTGTACATCGAAATCTGCCGGCGCGTGCGCTTGACTATCAACGGCGACCGCCTGGGCGCACGCGTCACGGGCAGCAAGGCTGCCCGTGTCGCTGGCAAGGAGCGCAACGGCATCACCGGCGATGCCTGGACGCCGGTCGATGCCGCCGATGGCAAGGCGCTCACGGTCTCGGGCGCGGGTTTCGAATACAAGCTCATGGCCGAGTTGCTGACCGGTGGGCGCTTCACCCAGGGCGCGGCCTGGCGTCTGGATGGCTGGCCGCGCGATGCCAGCCTGCAGCTCATCGCGCAGGCCGCCGTGCGCGGCCAGGGCAAGACCGAGGGCTACCACGAGCGGCGCGTCCCCATCTCGCCCAAGTTGCGCAGCCGCCTCGCCGGGCCGCAACGCGTGGCGGTCGCCGAGATGGCCAGGCAACGTATCGCCGCCATCGCTGCGCTGCGCAAGCTGTTGTGGAATTCGCTGGTGATCCTGTTCGCCAACGGCGATGGCGACGAGCGCAACGACAGCATCAGCGACAAGGCCGGCCGCTTTGCACGTCCCTTCGAACAGGGCGAGGACGCGCGCTTTTTCGACGACCTGGTACTGGAGGCCGAAGCGGAGGACGCGGAACGCCATGCGCTGCGCATGCAATGGATGCAAGGGCTGGTGGAGCGCGCCGAACACGTGCTGACCCAGGCCTTCGAGGCCGGCCCGCGCAGCGCCATGCAGCGCTACAAGGCCCGCGCGGCGGCGCTGAGCCGCTTCCATGGCGGCTGGCGCAATCCCAAGGACGCCGTGCTGAAAGACCTGGCGCACCACCACGCCCAACAACGCCGCGACGCGGCGACCGAACCGCAAGGACACCACCATGCCTGAGCCCACCGTCGATTCCCCTGCGACAGCCGACGCGATCGACGCCGCGCCCACGCGCGGCAGCCCCTACGGCGCGCTGGCCGCGCACGTGCGCAACGCCGGTCCCGGCGACCGCGCGGCGCTGGCGCGCATGGACCCCGATGTGCTGCGCCCGCACGAGATCGCGGCGCTCTCACGGGCCTTGCTCTCGGCCGGCTTGCAGCCCGAGACCTGGCGGCCGGAAACCTGGCCACGTTGGGCGCTCATTGCCCACGGCATGGCGCTGGCGGGGCATGACGGCGCCGGCCGTCTCGGTCGGCAACTGGCCCAGGCCGGTGTGGCCGAATCGCGCGTCACCAAGCTGCTCACGGCGCGGGGCGAAGCCTTCCGCCAACTGCTGCCGCGCGTGCTGCGGCTGCTGGCGTCCAAGGGCGTGCAGCCCAACTGGTTCGAACTCGGCGAACTGGTGCTCAAGGAAGACAGCCGCGCGCACGACGACGCCCAGCGTGCCGAGCAACTGCGTATGCGCATCGCCGGCCCCTACTTCTCGGCCATGGCGACCAAGGCTTGAAGACCACCCCGCACATCCAGGAGAAACCATGACATTGCCCCGCTTCCTGCAGATCCACACGCTGCACAACTACCCCGCTGCCTTGCTCAACCGCGACGACGCGGGCCTGGCCAAGCGCCTGCCCTATGGCGACAAGGTGCGCACGCGCATCTCCTCACAGTGCCTCAAGCGCCACTGGCGCGTGGCCGACGATGCCTTCGCGCTGAGCCGGCTGGACGTGCCGATGGCCGTGCGCTCGCGCGAGACGCCGCGTCTGATCCGCGACAAGCTGGTCGCAGCCGGCGTGGCCGAGCCCCTGGCGCAGTTGGCCGTGGAGGGCTTGCGTGCGGCGGGCCTGGTCGACAAGGCCAAGGACCTCAAGGGCAAGGACGCGCTGGAGACCGGCCAGGCCGTGTTGCTGGGCCATGCCGAGATCGCGTACCTGGTGCAGCGCTGCGCCGCGCTGGCCGCCGAGCACGGCGAAGAGAAGGCGCTCAAGGCCGCGATTGCCGGCTTCCTCAAGGAGGAAAAGAAGAACATCGAAGCCCTGCGCCTGGGCAGCGGCCTGGAGTCCGCGCTGTTCGGCCGCATGGTCACCTCCGACGTGCTGGCCAGCCGCGACGCCGCCGTCTACGTGGCCCATGCCTTCACCGTGCACGAGGCCCAGGTCGAGAACGACTACTTCACCGTGGTGGACGATCTGCTCCGGGAGGCGGGCGAGACCGGATCGGCCGGCATCTTCGACACCGAACTGGCCAGCGGCCTGTACTACGGCTACGTGGTCGTGGACGTGCCGCAGCTCGTTGCCAACCTCGAAGGGGTGGCCATCCAGGACTGGAGCCGTGCCACGCCCGAGCAGCGCGCCCTGGCCGGCCGCGTGGTGCAGCACCTGCTGCACCTGGTGGCCACGGTGAGCCCGGGCGCCAAGCGCGGCTCCACCGCACCCTTCGCCTGGGCCAAGTTCATGCTCGTGGAGGCCGGCGACTGGCAGCCGCGCAGCCTGGCGGGTGCGTTCCAGAATGCGCTGCCGCCCGATGCGCCGAGCCTGCGCAAGGCCGCCGTGCAGCGCCTGGCCGACGAGATCGCGCAGATGGACGCCGCCTACGGCGCGCCGCTGTCGCGCCGCTACCTGGCCGTGGACGAGGTGCAGGTGCCGGGCGCCGAGCGGCTGCCGTTGGCGGCGCTGGCCGAATGGGCGCAGGCGGCTGTGACGCGCGCGGAGGCTTGAGCGTGGCGCGTCATCTGGTGCTGCGCCTGGCCTCGCCGCTGATCGCCTTCGGGGGCGAGACCATCGACAACCAGGGCGTGATCCGCGACTTTCCCGCGTTGTCGATGCTGACCGGGCTGATCGCCAACGCGCTGGGCTGGGACCGTGGGCAGGATGCGCTGCACAACCGCTTGCAGCAGCGCCTGCGCATGGGCACGGTGCTGGAGCCCATGGCCCTGCGTGGCGGCACGGCGCAGGCGCAGCGGCTGGTGGATTTCCAGACGGCCGAACTGGGTGCCGCCGACAAGGGCTGGACCACCTGGGGCCAGCCGGAGGAGCGGCGCGGCGGTGCGGGGTCCTACGCCGGACCGCACCTGCGCTACCGGCACTACCACGCGGAACTGACGGCCTGGGTCGCGCTGCGCCTGGAGCCGGCCGACGAGGTGCCGACGCTGGAGCAGGTCGCCGCCGCGCTGGACCGGCCGGTGCGCCCGCTGTTCATCGGCCGCAAGCCCTGCCTGCCGGCCGGACGCCTGGTGGCCGGCTGGCAGGAGGCCGAGCATGTGCTGGGCGCCTTGCAGGCCTGGACGCGACAGCTTCCCGCCCATGGCGCCGGTTGGCGCGCGCAATGGCCCGACGGCCAGGGCAGCCTGCCGTCCGACCGGCGCAGCGACCTGTGCGACGAGCGCAACTGGACCAGCGGCCTGCACGGCGGCTGGCGGCCGGTGCGCGAGGGGCTGCTGCCGGTGAGGGAGGCGGCATGACCTCGCCGTCGTTGTACCTGCTGCACACGCAGCCCGATGCGCGCCTGCTGGCCGCCTGGGTGGCGCGCCATCATGCGCGGCACGAACGCCAGCCTTCGGACCTGGGCGACGCTTTGCACGGCCTGCTGCGCGCGGCCTTCGGCGAGGCCGCGCCGCAGCCGTTCCGCTACCTGGACGAGCGCCAGGGCTTGCTGGCCTACACCACGCTGGACGCCGATGCGATGCGCACCCAGGTGGCGCTGGCCGACCCGCTGGCCGCGCAGACCCTGGGCCTGGGCGCGAACGGGCAGCACGACGGCTACCGCCTGCGGCCCTTTCCCACGCAGTGGCCGCAAGGCCAGGTGCTGGGCTTCGAAGTGCGGGTGCGCCCCACGGTGCGTGCCGCCAAGGGCGAGCGCGATGCCTTCCTGCATGCCGTGGAGCAGGCGCAGGGCGCGCCCTTGCAGCGCGAGGCGGTCTACGTGCAGTGGCTGCGCGACCATCTGGCGCCGCGTGAAGGCGCGGCGCGCGAAGCCTGGCAGGGGGCCGTCGATCTGCTGGACGACGTGCACCTGGCGGGCTACCAGCGCCAGCAGGTGGTGCGGCGCACCCAGGCCGCGGGCGGCGAGGTGCGGCGTGGCCGCGTGATCGATGGGCCGGACGCGTTGCTCAAGGGCCACCTGCGCGTGGGCGACTCCGCGGCCTTCGCGCAACTGCTGGCGCGTGGGGTGGGGCGGCACCGCGCTTTCGGCTTCGGCATGCTGCTGCTGAGCCGGGCGAGCTTGAGGGCGCGCGGTGCTCAAGGGCCGGCTGGGGCTGGAGACGGCGCGCATCCCGCATGCGGACCGCCATGGCTTGCTGTGGCTGTCGCGTGGCGAGCTGTGCGTGATCGATGGCTGCCTGCACTTCCTGCGCGGGCGCGACAGCCTGACACCGGGCATCGACCAGATTCCGCACCAGGCGGTTTCGACGATCCTGCTGGGGCCGGGCAGCAGCGTGACGCACGATGCGCTGCGTTTGCTGGCGCGCCATGGCACGCTGCTCGCGGCCGTCGGCGAGGACGGCGTGCGCAGCTACACCGCGCCGCCGTTGCTGCCGGACCGCTCCGACGTGGCACGGCGCCAGGCCGAGTTGTGGGGCAATCCGCGTCGGCGCATCAGCGTGGCGCGTCACATGTACGCATTGCGCCTGGGCGAGGTGCTGCCGCACCGTGACCTGGACACGTTGCGCGGCATCGAGGGATCGCGCGTCAAGAACTTCTACAAATTGATGGCCGAGAAGCACGGCATCCAGTGGAAAGGCCGGAACTACGACCGTGCCAACCCCAATGCCACCGATCTGCCGAACCAGGCCATCAACCACGCAGCGACAGCGGTGCAGGCGGCTGCGGCCATCGCGGTGCAGTCGCTCGCGGCGCTGCCGCCCTTGGGGTTCATTCACGAGGACTCGGGTCAATCCTTCGTGCTGGACATCGCCGATCTCTTCCGCGACACGGTGACCTTGCAGATCGCCTTCACGGCGGCCAAGCGTGCAGAACAGGTGGACGACACGGTCGACCGCCTGGTGCGGCGCGAGGCCGCAGCGGTGTTCCGCAAGCAGCAGGTGATCGGCGCCATGATCGACCGCATCAAGGCGGTGTTGCGCATGGACGAACTGGGAAGCGAGGTGAAGAGTGGCGCTGGTGATGATCGTGATCCGTGACGTGCCGGACCGTTTCCATGGCTTTCTGTCGTCGGTGATGTTGGAGGTGTCTCCGAACGTGTTCGTGTCGCCGCGGATGAACAACGGCGTCCGCGTGCGTGTGTGGGAGGTCATGAGCGACTGGCATGGTCATGAGCGGCAAGGCAGTCTGGTGATGGTCTGGCGCGATCTGAACGCCGTTGGCGGGGTCGGCATTGCCAATCTTGGCAACCCACCGCGAGAGTTGGTGGAAGCAGACGGCATGTGGCTGGTCAGACGACGCGCGGCGTCGTCTGGAAACGCTCCTTAAAATTTCGAATGGGTTTGGAAGTTTTCTCTTGCGTGGCTAGAAGTTACGTGGGAGAGGTTGCCCCGCATGCGCGGGGATAGGCCCGAGTCGTTCCCGGAATCCACGGGCGTCCTGAAGGTTGCCCCGCGTGCGCGGGGATAGGCCCATTGAGGACGGCAAGTTCGTCTGCCGCGTCTGGGTTGCCCCGCATGCGCGGGGATAGGCCCGTTTGCACGAGTTGTCCAGCACCTTCATTTGCGGTTGCCCCGCATGCGCGGGGATAGGCCCGGTACAAATTACTTGGGTTTCAGTAATTTTCAGGTTGCCCCGCGTGCGCGGGGATAGGCCGCTGTAGGGCGCAGGGCAGGATGCGGACGATGCGGTTGCCCCGCGTGCGCGGGGATAGGCCCGTGACTTCCTTGTCGGCCTTGGGCAGTTGCTCGGTTGCCCCGCGTGCGCGGGGATAGGCCCTGGCGGCCGCCCAAAGCGTGACGCGGGCGATGGGTTGCCCCGCGTGCGCGGGGATAGGCCCCTGCTGCGTGCCATCTGGCGCGATGTCACCAAGGTTGCCCCGCGTGCGCGGGGATAGGCCCTGGACCGACACGAAAGGATGGCCGCATGACGAGGTTGCCCCGCGTGCGCGGGGATAGGCCCTGACCGCCCTGTTGCAGGAAGACGGTGAGCGGGGTTGCCCCGCATGCGCGGGGATAGGCCCAAGTCGTCATCGCCAAGCAAGACCCGAAAGCCGGTTGCCCCGCGTGCGCGGGGATAGGCCCTTGTTGAAGGAGGTGGGATGAACATGGTCAACGGTTGCCCCGCGTGCGCGGGGATAGGCCCGGCTGGGCGATAATGCGCGCAACGGCGGCGGCGGTTGCCCCGCGTGCGCGGGGATAGGCCCCGGCCGAGGCACGCCCCTGGTGCCAGTGGTCGGGTTGCCCCGCGTGCGCGGGGATAGGCCCAAGCCCGGTAGGACCGATGGGTGCACCCCTTAGGTTGCCCCGCGTGCGCGGGGATAGGCCGTCCTGGGGAGTTGGAAATGACTGGTGAGCAAGGGTTGCCCCGCGTGCGCGGGGATAGGCCCCACGACTATGGAACCCACAGTGGCATGCGAGGGGTTGCCCCGCGTGCGCGGGGATAGGCCGTGATCGAGGAAGTCGCGACCGCGATGGACAGTGGTTGCCCCGCGTGCGCGGGGATAGGCCCCGTGCTACACTAGTCGTGCAAATTCACCACTAGGTTGCCCCGCGTGCGCGGGGATAGGCCCTGCGGATGGGAAGGCGATGAAACCGACACGGAGGTTGCCCCGCGTGCGCGGGGATAGGCCCCACGGTTGATAGCCAAAGAGGCAGGGCACCGCGGTTGCCCCGCGTGCGCGGGGATAGGCCTCGGACAGTACGTAGGGGCCCCCAAAGGTTGCGGGTTGCCCCGCGTGCGCGGGGATAGGCCCGCGATTGCGCCATCAAACATGCGAACCGCGAAGGTTGCCCCGCGTGCGCGGGGATAGGCCCCGTCTCGGATCGTATGGGCGGTGTATGATCCCGGTTGCCCCGCGTGCGCGGGGATAGGCCCACTGGCCGACAGGCAGGGAGCGCGGCCCTCGCGGTTGCCCCGCGTGCGCGGGGATAGGCCCCAATGATGGCCCGGGTCAACCGGATTGCCATCGGTTGCCCCGCGTGCGCGGGGATAGGCCCGTATATCCCTTTGCGGCGGGTTCTTGCTTGCCGGTTGCCCCGCGTGCGCGGGGATAGGCCCAGATTGGTGCCGGGCTGCAGGTCCATGGTCGTGGTTGCCCCGCGTGCGCGGGGATAGGCCCGTACCCAGCTTGTCCAAATCCAGTTTGCACCCGGTTGCCCCGCGTGCGCGGGGATAGGCCCGAGTCGGGACGACACCAGCAAGCTGCCGGACGTGGTTGCCCCGCGTGCGCGGGGATAGGCCCCGTCTCGGATTGTATGAGCGGTGGTATGATCCCGGTTGCCCCGCGTGCGCGGGGATAGGCCCGATGCAGACAAGCCGCGTATTCGCCAGGCAACGGTTGCCCCGCGTGCGCGGGGATAGGCCCGGTGGCGCCGCAGATGTAAAAGGGGTGTCCCGGGTTGCCCCGCGTGCGCGGGGATAGGCCCTGTGCATCGTGGTACAGCGGGACCAGATGCGCGGTTGCCCCGCGTGCGCGGGGATAGGCCCCAAACAGAACAAGGCGCGGCCCCGGTTGTGCGGGTTGCCCCGCGTGCGCGGGGATAGGCCCACCAATAGCCATGCCGTCAACATGTCAATTAGGGTTGCCCCGCGTGCGCGGGGATAGGCCCACCATCAACCCAAAGGCTAATGCCGTAATCGAGGTTGACCCGCGTGCGCGGGGATAGGCCCAAGCGGTGGCCTGAGCGCTTCCCTTTGGTATGGGTTGCCCCGCGTGCGCGGGGATAGGCCCCCAGCGCCGCCGATGTGCGGGCTCTTCGGTTTGGTTGCCCCGCGTGCGCGGGGATAGGCCCACCTAGGCAATATCGCCTTAACAGACCCTCTGGGTTGCCCCGCGTGCGCGGGGATAGGCCCTGGAAAAAGGCTCCAGGCCGTGCCCCCTCTCGGTTGCCCCGCGTGCGCGGGGATAGGCCCTGAAGATGCGGCGAATGTGCGTGTGCTTGTCGGGTTGCCCCGCGTGCGCGGGGATAGGCCCAGCACGAACGGGCGAATCCACGCGGTGGCCGCGGTTGCCCCGCGTGCGCGGGGATAGGCCCGGCCTTCGGATTGGACCTTGTTAGCCCAGTAGGGTTGCCCCGCGTGCGCGGGGATAGGCCCCATCGTGTCCAAGCGTGAAGAACACTACAACTGGTTGCCCCGCGTGCGCGGGGATAGGCCCGGTCCCGTCATGCTGCAGACCATTGTCAGCGAGGTTGCCCCGCGTGCGCGGGGATAGGCCCCGAAATGCATTCGCCACCTGCACAGCAGCGTAGGTTGCCCCGCGTGCGCGGGGATAGGCCCGATGCCGACAGCTTGCCGTTGTCCTCGCTGCCGGTTGCCCCGCGTGCGCGGGGATAGGCCCGTGCCGGTGCTGCTGCTGGCCCAGGTGAAGCGGGTTGCCCCGCGTGCGCGGGGATAGGCCCTCCTTCGTGCACCGGGTGCGCCGGTCATCGTGGGTTGCCCCGCGTGCGCGGGGATAGGCCCTTTCGTCGACAAGAATCAGCTTGTCATGATGAGGTTGCCCCGCGTGCGCGGGGATAGGCCCTGCGCAGCTGTCTCCGCTTGACGTTTGAGCCAGGTTGCCCCGCGTGCGCGGGGATAGGCCCTGGTGTCGCCTGCGTCCGTGCTGGAGTTTTCGGGTTGCCCCGCGTGCGCGGGGATAGGCCCTCGTACATTGGGCGCCTTGATGCGGACCGTATGGTTGCCCCGCGTGCGCGGGGATAGGCCCACGTCATAAAGAACACTGGATTGGCGGCCTGTGGTTGCCCCGCGTGCGCGGGGATAGGCCCGTACAGACGGGGCCGATTACCGTGCAGACGCAGGTTGCCCCGCGTGCGCGGGGATAGGCCCGGGTCGACGATGCCCACCGAGTTGTCGGGGTCGGTTGCCCCGCGTGCGCGGGGATAGGCCCCATGCACCAAGATGCGCGGCGCCAAGCCCAAAGGTTGCCCCGCGTGCGCGGGGATAGGCCCGACGACTGGCAGACCGTCAGCATCCCCATCGAGGTTGCCCCGCGTGCGCGGGGATAGGCCCCAGTGGGCCAGGGTCAATGGAGTCGTGGACGAGGTTGCCCCGCGTGCGCGGGGATAGGCCCCCTAATCTTGCGGGTGGTGTCTTTCTTGATGCGGTTGCCCCGCGTGCGCGGGGATAGGCCTTCATGGGAGTTCCTCTGCCCAAGCCACACTCCGGTTGCCCCGCGTGCGCGGGGATAGGCCCCCCTGGCCGTCCGTGAGCTTGTAGCCCTTCTCGGTTGCCCCGCGTGCGCGGGGATAGGCCCCAGGCATTCAAGAGCATCGCGGCCGCACTGATGGTTGCCCCGCGTGCGCGGGGATAGGCCCGGATTCACCGGGTGTGACTAGGCCGGCGCGAAGGTTGCCCCGCGTGCGCGGGGATAGGCCCCGATCCTCCAAGGTAATGCAACACCCTTTGGAGGTTGCCCCGCGTGCGCGGGGATAGGCCCTTGTAAAGGGAAATTAGAGAATCGCTTATATAGGCTGCCCCGCGTGCGCGGGGATAGGCCCGCGATGAAGCCGTCCTTGGTCAGGCCCTGCAGGGTTGCCCCGCGTGCGCGGGGATAGGCCGCACGCGGCAGAAGCGGGCCTCCAGCTTGAGGCGGTTGCCCCGCGTGCGCGGGGATAGGCCCTTCCGCGAGGCAGGCCCGTCGGTGGGCGACGAGGTTGCCCCGCGTGCGCGGGGATAGGCCGCCAAGAGTGCGTGGATCAGCTCTCCCGATTCGGGTTGCCCCGCGTGCGCGGGGATAGGCCCCCCACCAGCGGCCTGTACCGCGCCATCACGGAGGTTGCCCCGCGTGCGCGGGGATAGGCCCAGGCCCAGCATGGCCGCGTTTGCGAGCTGGCGGGTTGCCCCGCGTGCGCGGGGATAGGCCGCAAAAGCGCGCCGATGCTAAAGCCGCTAAGGCGGTTGCCCCGCGTGCGCGGGGATAGGCCCCCACCGGCGCCGTTCCTGGCGCCGTCATTTCGGGTTGCCCCGCGTGCGCGGGGATAGGCCCCGGCCGCCACCGGATGCGACGCCTTCAAGCCCGGTTGCCCCGCGTGCGCGGGGATAGCGCCGGTGAAGAAGACCTCGCCCTCCTCGCTGTGCCGGTTGCCCCGCATGCGCAGGGATAGCCCCAGCACGGCCATGCGCGCGGGGTCGACCTCGGCGATCATCCCGCCCACGCGGGAATCCCTTGCTCATCGCCTCGTCGCGCCACAATCGCCCATCGATCCATCTGAACACCCGCATGCTCCCCATCACCCCCACCATCTCCGTCGGCAACGACCGCCCCTTCGTGCTGTTCGGCGGCATCAACGTGCTCGAATCCCGCGACCTGGCCCTGCGCACCTGCGAAGAGTACGTGCGCGTCACGGCCAAGCTGGGCATTCCCTACGTGTTCAAGGCCAGCTTCGACAAGGCCAACCGTTCTTCCATCCACTCCTACCGCGGCCCCGGCCTGGAGGAGGGCATGAAGATCTTCGAGGCCGTCAAGGCGCAGTTCGGCGTGCCCGTCATCACCGATGTCCACGAGCCCTGGCAGGCCCAGCCCGTGGCCGAGGTGGTCGACGTGCTGCAGCTGCCGGCGTTTCTGGCGCGCCAGACCGACCTGGTGGTGGCGCTGGCCAAGACCGGCCGCGTGGTCAACATCAAGAAGCCGCAGTTCCTGAGCCCGCCGCAGATGCTCAACATCGTCGAGAAGTTCAGGGAGGCCGGCAACGAACGCATCATCCTGTGCGACCGCGGCACCTGCTTCGGCTACGACAACCTCGTGGTGGACATGCTGGGCTTCGGCGTCATGAAGCAGGTCACGGGCGGCCTGCCGCTGATCTTCGACGTGACGCATGCGTTGCAGCAGCGCGACCCCACCGGCGCGGCCTCGGGCGGGCGCCGCGCGCAGGTGGTGGACCTCGCGCGCGCCGGCATGGCCGTGGGCCTGGCCGGGCTGTTCCTGGAGGCCCACCCCAACCCCGACCAGGCCAAGTGCGACGGCCCCAGCGCGCTGCCGCTGGACAAGCTGGAACCCTTCCTCGCCCAGGTCAAGGCGATCGACGATCTCGTGAAGTCGTTCGCGCCGCTGCAGATCGACTGAACCTGGATTCGGCAGTCGACCGCTTGCAGCCTTCGGGATGCCTGGCACGCCGATCACGGCACCATTGGGCGTATCCAACTGCCGAATCCAGGCCGAACGGCCGCCTTTCCTACAGACAGGCGCGGGCGGCTCGGCAACCATGGGCCGGCACCTTCAGAGGAGAGAAAAGCCATGGATCTGTCCACCCACACCATGCATGACCTGTTCGACCAGTTGGGCCTTGCCAGCGACGAGGCCGCGGTGCAGCAGTTCATCGCGCGCCACCGCCCCGTGCCCGAAGGCACGGCGCTGCCCGATGCGCCGTTCTGGACGCCGGCGCAGGCCCAGTTCCTGCGCGAGCAGTGGCAGCGCGACGCGGATTGGGCCGAGGTGGTGGACCAGCTGAACATCGCCCTGCGCGCCTGAGACGCTGAGAACGCCTCCCTCGCGGCCACGCGAGGCCCGATAGCGACCTGCTTCCGCCGCCGGCAGCCGCTGGCACAGCGGTTGCGTGCATCCGTGCCATGCACGCAGACGCCCTGGATCTGGCCAGCACCGCCGACACCGCCGTCCATCCCCTGTGGCAGCAGCAGCTGGGCCTGTTGCTGCAGTCCACCGGCGACGGCATCTTCGGCATCGACCTCGATGGCCGCTGCATGTTCATCAACCGCGCCGGCGCGCGCCTGATCGGCCATGCGCCGGCGGCGCTGCTGGGCCGCAACATGCACGAGGTCACCCACCATTCGCATGCCGACGGCGCGCACTACGCCGACGCGGCCTGCCCGATCTTCAACGCCTTCCGCCGTGGCCTGCCCTGCCGCATCGACAGCGAGGTGTTCTGGCGCGCCGACGGCACGGCCTTTCCGGTCGAGTACTCGAGCTACCCCATCGTCGACGGCGGCGAGGTGCGCGGCGCCGTCGTCACCTTCGTCGACATCACCGAGCGCCGGCGCGCGGCCGATGCGCTGCGCCACGCGCGCGACGAACTGGAGCAGCGCGTGGCCGAGCGCACGCACGCGCTGTCGCTCGCGCTCCAGCGCCAGCGCGAACTCTCGGCCCACCTGGACACCGTGCGCGAGGAGGAGCGCACGCGCATCGCGCGCGAGGTGCACGACGAACTCGGCAGCCTGCTCGTGGCGCTCAAGATGGACGTGAACTGGCTGGACAAGCGCCTCGCCGAGCAGCAGGCGCGCAGCGCCCACGAGGCCGAGGCCATGCGCGCGCGCATGCGCAGCAAGTGCAGCAACATGAGCCGGCTCATCGAATCGGCCGTGGACAACGTGGGCCGCATCATCACCGACCTGCGGCCCAGCATCCTGGACCACCAGGGCCTGTGGGCCGCGCTGGAATGGCAGGCGCAGGAGTTCGTGGCCGCGGCCGAGCTGCGGCTGCACTGGCGCATGCAGGTGGACGGCGCGCCCGAGCCCGGCGGCGCGCAGGCCATGGCCGTGTTCCGCATCTTCCAGGAGATGCTGTCCAACGTGGGCCGCCATGCGCGCGCCCGCACGCTGTCGGTGGACGTGGTGGCCGGCGTGCGGCAGCTGCGCCTGGCCGTGCACGACGACGGCGTGGGCGCGCCCGCCGCGGCCTTCGAGGCGGCCACGGCCTATGGCGTGATGGGCATGCGCGAGCGCGCGCTGCATTTCGGCGGGCGCATCGAGATCGCCAGCGCGCCGGGGGCGGGCGCCACCTTCACCTTGCAGATGCCGCTGGGGGGCGCTGCATGACGGCATCCCTCCGGGTCCTGCTGGCCGACGACCACCGCATCGTGCGCGAGGGGCTCAAGCAGGTGCTGGCCGATGCGCCCGAGGTCCAGGTCGTGGCCGAGGCCGCCAGCGGCGCCCAGGTGCTGCAGGCCGTGCGCGCGGCCGGCGCCGCGCTCGACCTCGTGCTGCTGGACATCGCCATGCCCGACGGCGACGGCCTGGACGTGCTGGAGACGCTGCGCCGCGAGCACCCGCGCCTGCCCGTGCTGATGCTGAGCACCTACCCCGAGCGCCAGTACGCCGTGCGCTGCATCCGCCTGGGCGCGGCCGGCTACCTGCACAAGGGCGCCGACCCCGACGACATGCTGGCCGCCGTGCGCAAGGCCGCCGCCGGCGGCATGTGGGTCGGCAGCGCCACGGCCGAGGCGCTGGCCACGGCCGTGGGCCGGCGCGGCGGGCGGCCGGGCACGGATGCGCTCTCGCACCGCGAGCACCAGGTGCTGCGCCTGCTCACATCGGGGCGCAGCGTGGGCGAAATTGGTGCGCAGCTGGGCCTGGCGGCCAACACGGTCAGCACCTACCGCGCCCGCATCCTCGAGAAGACCGGCACCAAGAACGACGTGGAACTCACGCTCTACATGCTGGACCGGGGCTGAGGCGGCGCACCTGTAGGGCTGGCCCTACAGCGCGTCGTGCCGGCACCCGCGATCTTGCAGGGCGGGCCGCACCGGGCCGCCGATGCGCGAAGAACTGGCAAAGAGCTTGCACCGCCCACCGCATCTTTGTCCCGGAGGTGCGCCATGTCTTCCTTGCCCGATCCCTATGACGCCGACCGGCCGCTGCGCTTGCGTTGCAGCTGTGGCCGCGACCACGGCGCCGCCGACCATGCGGCCGAGGCCGCCGTGCAGGCCACGGCCGCCAGCGCCGCGCGCGAACTGCGCGAGCGCGCGCGCCGGCCCGACGTGCAGGCCCGCTCCGACGCCTTCGTCGAGGCCGCGCTGGTCAAGGCGCTGTTCCCGCACGACGCCGTGCGCCGGCGCTTCATCCGCGCCGTGGGCCGCGGCACGGCCATGGCCGCCATCGGCAGCGTGCTGCCCGTCGCCAGCCTGCAGGCCATGGCGCAGGAGAAGGCCGCGCTCGAGAAGAAGGACCTCAAGATCGGCTTCATCCCGATCACCTGCGCCACGCCGCTGATCATGGCGCACCCGCTGGGCTTCTACCGCCAGCAGGGCCTGAACGTGGAGGTCATCAAGACCGCCAACTGGGCGCTGATCCGCGACAAGATGATCAACAAGGAGCACGACGCCTCGCAGTTCCTGAGCCCCATGCCGCTGGCCATCAGCCTGGGCGTGGGCTCCACGGCCGCGCCCATGCAGGTCGCCACGATCCAGAACACCAACGGCCAGGCCATCACGCTGGCCAACAAGCACAAGGGCAACCGCGACCCGAAGCACTGGAAGGGCATGCGCTTCGCCGTGCCGTTCGACTACTCGATGCACAACTTCCTGCTGCGCTACTACCTGGCGGAGCATGGCGTGAACCCCGACACCGACGTGCAGATCCGCGTGGTGCCGCCGCCCGAGATGGTGGCCAACCTGCGCGCCGGCAACATCGACGGCTACCTCGGGCCGGACCCGTTCAACCAGCGCGCGGTGTTCGAGGAGGTGGGCTTCATCCACCTGCTGACCAAGGAGCTCTGGAACGGCCACCCCTGCTGCGCCTTCGGCACCAGTGCCGAGTTCATCCGCCAGAACCCCAACAGCTTCGCGGCGCTGTACCGCGCGGTGCTGACGGCATCCGCCATGGCGCGCGACCCCAAGAACCGCGAACTCATCGCCAAGGTCATCGCCCCCGCGCAGTACCTGAACCAGCCCGAGACCGTGCTCACGCAGGTGCTGACCGGCCGCTTCGCCGACGGCCTGGGCAAGATCCAGACCGTGCCCGACCGGGCCGACTTCGACCCCATCCCCTGGCAGAGCATGGCGGTCTGGATGCTCACGCAGATGCAGCGCTGGGGCTACCTCAAGGGCGAGGTCGACTACAAGCAGATCGCCGAGCGCGTGTTCCTGCTGACCGACGCGAAGAAGCAGATGGCCGCGCTGGACCAGAAGGCGCCCGAGGGCGCGTACCCGAAGTTCCGGATCATGGGCAGGGAGTTCGACGCTGACAAGGCCGCGGCCTATGCCAAGAGCTTTGCGATCGGCAAGGCATGAAGTCGCTCAACGCCAAGGCCGCGCTGCTCTCGGTGCTGCTGCTCCTGCTGCTGCTGGGCATCTGGCACCTGGCCACCGCCACCTCGGCGGCCGGCGCGGGCACGGCCGGCATGACAGCCGAGCAGATCGAGTACGCGAAGATGACGGGCAAGGACCCCGGCGCGGCCAGCAGCGGCGGCTTTCCCACGCTGGCGCAGATGGGCGCCACGGTCTGGGGCCATCTGTCCAACCCCTTCTACGACAACGGCCCCAACGACAAGGGCATCGCCATCCAGCTCGGCCACTCGCTGGGCCGCGTGGCGCTGGGCTTCGGCCTGGCCTGCCTGGTGGCGGTGCCGCTGGGCTTCGTGATCGGCATGTCGCCGCTCGTCTACCGCGCGCTCGACCCCTTCATCCAGATCCTGAAGCCCATCAGCCCGCTGGCCTGGATGCCGCTGGCGCTCTACACGATCAAGGACTCGGCCATCAGCGGCATCTTCGTGATCTTCATCTGCTCGGTCTGGCCCATGCTCGTGAACACGGCCTTCGGCGTGGCCTCGGTGCGGCGCGACTGGCTCGCCGTGGCGCGCACGCTGGAGGTCTCGCCGCTGCGCAAGGCCTTCCTCGTGGTCCTGCCGGCCGCGGCGCCCACCATCCTCACGGGCATGCGCATCAGCATGGGCATCGCCTGGCTCGTGATCGTGGCGGCCGAGATGCTGGTGGGCGGCACCGGCATCGGCTACTTCGTCTGGAACGAGTGGAACAACCTGTCGCTGACCAACGTGATCTTCGCCATCGGGCTGATCGGCGTGGTCGGCATGCTGCTGGACCTCGCGTTCGGCCGGCTGCAGAAGGCGGTGACCTATGTCGAATGAGCCTGGCGGCTTTCTGCAGGTGCAGGGCCTGGCCAAGGCCTTCGCGCCGGCGCGGCCGGTGTTCGCCGGGGTCTCGTTCGCGCTCGCCCGGGGCGAGTTCGTCTGCATCATCGGCCACTCGGGCTGCGGCAAGACCACCATCCTCAACGTGCTGGCGGGGCTGGACGAAGCCAGCGGCGGCCATGTGTTCATGGACGGCCGCGCCATCGACGGCCCGGGCCTGGAGCGCGGCGTGGTGTTCCAGGGCCATGCGCTGATGCCCTGGCTCACGGTGCGGCAGAACATCGCGTTCGCCGTCAAGTCGCGCTGGCCGCGATGGGGCCGGGCCGAGGTCGATGCCCATGTGCGCAAGTTCGTCGCCATGGTCGGCCTGCTGCCGGCCATCGACAAGAAGCCCAGCGAACTGTCCGGCGGCATGAAGCAGCGCGTGGGCATCGCGCGCGCGTTCGCGATCCAGCCCAAGATGCTGCTGCTCGACGAGCCCTTCGGCGCGCTGGACGCGCTCACGCGCGGCAGCATCCAGGACGAGCTGCTGGCCATCGTGCGCCAGACGCAGCAGACCGTCTTCATGATCACGCACGACGTGGACGAGGCCATCCTGCTGGCCGACCGCATCCTGCTCATGCGCAACGGCGCTGACCTGCCCGGCGGCTGGCGGCCCGGCGGCATCGCCGAGGTGGTGGCCAACCCGCTGCCGCGCACGCGCACGCGCGCCGGCCTGCACCACCTTGCCGGCTACTACGAACTGCGCAACCACATCGTCGATTTCCTCGTCACGCGCGCGCACGCGCATTGATTCCAACCAACGGAGCACACCGCCATGAACCGCCTCGCAGTCACCGAAAAAATCATCGCCGCCAAGGTCGCCAAGGGCATCCAGTGGGCCGACGTGGCCAAGAAGGTCGGCCAGTCCAAGGAGTGGACCACGGCGCTGTGCCTGGGCCAGATGACGGCCACGGCCGAGCAGGCCAAGGTGCTCGGCAAGGTCTTCGGCCTCACGGCCGAGGAGCAGAAGTGGCTGCAGGTCGTGCCCTACAAGGGCTCGCTGCCCACGGCGGTGCCGACCGATCCGCTGATCTACCGCTGGTACGAGATCGTCAACGTCTACGGCACCACGATCAAGGAGCTGATCCACGAGGAGTTCGGCGACGGCATCATGAGCGCCATCGATTTCTCCATGGACATCGTGCGCCAGCCCGACCCCAAGGGCGACCGCGTGAACGTGGTGCTGTCCGGCAAATTCCTGCCGTACAAGACCTATTAGGAACGGGTGTTGCTGCCGTCAGACTTGTAAATGAAATGTTGCAATTGCGCCGCAGAAGCTCGGGTATCGTGCAGAACTTCTGTGCACGAACCCCCTGGTCCGGCGCGGAAGAAGGCCGTTTCAATCACCCAGAGATCTGGAAAGACAGCAATGAAAAAAGTAGTTCTCACGCTCGGCGTCGCCTTGGCGCAAATGTTTGCCGTCGGTGCTTTCGCACAAGGTGAGGCTGGCACCTCCAAGGCTCCGCCGCCTGCCACGAAGTCTTCGCCCGAGGACCGCGCCGCTGCGCGCGCCGAGCGCAAGGCCGAGGGCGCCGCGGCGATCAAGGACCAACCTCCGGGCGAAGTGGGGGGCGTGAAGAAGGCTGCGCCGGCGACCAAGGTGTCGGCCGACGAGAAGGCGGCCGCGCGCGCCAAGCGCAAGGCCGAAGGCGCTGCCGCGATCAAGCAGGCGCCTCCCGGCGAAGTCGGCCCCAGCAAGTAAGGGGCGCCGCGGCAGGCCGGCGCTGTCGCGCCTACCGCGGCGGGCGCCGGTTTCCTACGCGGCGACGCGCCCGTGGACGGGCCTGCGCTGGCGGGCCCCTGGATACGGTGGAGTCTCGCGGTGCCGGAGCATTCCGGCACGGCGAGCTCTACAACCATCCAGAGACTTGAAAGCCAGCCATGAAGAAAACCATGCTCTCCCTCGGCATCGCCGTGGCCCAGATGTTCGCCGTGGGCGCCTTCGCGCAGGGCGAAGTGGGCGGCGTGAAGAAGCCGCCGCCGGCCACCTCGGCCTCGCCCCAGGAAAAGGCGGCCGCCCGGGCCGAGCGCAAGGCCGAGGGCGCCGAGGCCGTGATGCAGAACACGGACGGCGAGGTCGGCCGCTCGAAGGCGCCGCCGCCCGCGGCCAAGGCCACCTCCGAGGAAAAGGCCGCTGCGCGCGCCAAGCGCCAGGCCGAAGGCGCCGAAGCGATCAAGAAGCAGCCCAGCGGCGAGGTCGGGCCGACCAAGTAAGACGCCCCGGGCGGGCGCCGCGCTGCGCCCCGGTGCGGCCCAGCCCGGCGGATCGGTTCGATCAGTTCTTGTAGCTGGGGTCGATCCGGTCCAGCTTGCGCAGCAGCGCGGGCCAGACGAAGCGCCCGCCCAGGCCGCCGGTCTGCACGCGCGAGGCATGGCCCACGCCCTCGACGATGGCCGGGTCCACCTGCACCAACGGACCGCCGCCGGCCTGCGCGGCGATCTGGATCTGGCAGGTGTTTTCGAACGTGTACATCGACAGGAAGGCATCGGCGATGCTCGCGCCCACGGTCAGCAGGCCGTGGTTGCGCAGCATCAGGAAGGTGGCGTCGCCCAGGTCGGCCTGCAGCCGCGCCCTTCTCGTCGTCGCGGATCGCCACGCCCTCGTAGCCGTGGTAGGCCAGCGAAGCCAGCACGAAGGTCGATTGCTGGCTGATGGGCAGCACGCCGCCCTGCTGCGCGCTGACCGCGATGCCGGCGCGCGTGTGCGTGTGCAGCACGCACTGGGCGTTGTCGCGCACGGCGTGGATCGCGCTGTGGATCACGAAGCCGGCCGGGTTCACCGGGTAGGGCGAGTCGATCAGCTTGTTGCCAGGCCAGGTCGATCTTCACGAGGCTGGACGCCGTGATCTCGTCGAACATCAGACCATAGGGGTTGATCAGGAAATGGTGCTCGGGCCCCGGGATGCGGGCGCTGATGTGCGTGAACACCAGGTCGCTCCAGCCGTACAGGGCCACCAGGCGGTAGCAGGCGGCCAGGTCGGTGCGCAGCTGCCATTCCTCGGCGCTGACGTGGGCTCGCAGGTCTTGGGGGGCGTTCATCGTGGCGTCTCCATGGGGTGTGAAGACGCCAATGTAGGCGCTGGCGCGGCTGCCCGTTGTCCGCCGGCGGACAGGGCGGCGCGCGGCCCGTGGATCAGGCGCCGACGGTTTCGGCGGCCGGAGCAGCCACCAGCGAGGCGGCGATGTCGGCCTCGCCCTGGCGCAGCGCGGCGGCGCGCTGCTCGGGGCCGTAGGCGATGCCCTCGGCACGCACGAAGCGCACGTCGGTGATGCCGAAGAAGCCGAACACGGTCTGCAGGTAGCTCTCCTGGTGTTCCAGCGCGCGGCCCTGCTCGCTCGTGGAGTACACGCCGCCGCGGCCGGACACCACGACCACGGTCTTGCCCTTGGCCAGGCCTTCGGGGCCGGCGGCCGTGTAGCGGAAGGTGCGGCCGGGCTGCGCCAGGCGGTCGATCCAGGCCTTGAGCTGGGTCGGGATGCTAGAAGTTGTAAAGCGGCGCGCCGACCACCACCACGTCCGCGGCCAGGAACTGGGACAAGTAGCGCTCGGTCGCGGCGTTCTCGTCGCGCTGGGCTTCGTTGATCTTTTCCAGGTCCAGGCCGAGCTTGAAGCTCAGCGCGTTGGCGCCGAAGTGGGCAGGTGCTTCGGCGGCAAGGTCCAGGTACTGCACCTGGGCGCCGGGGTGGGCGGCGCGCCAGGCGGCCACGGTGCTGGCGGTCAGCTGGCGGGTCACGGAGGCGTCGCCGAGGACGCTGGAGTCGACGTGCAGGATGTTCATGGCAAGGCTTTCAAAGGGTTGGATGCGATGGATTGATTGTGCTGGTGGATGTAGTCCTCGATAAGATGGCTGGATTGAAATGGATCGTCCCATCTTTGGATAACAATCGAGCCATGCAAGACCTCAACGACATGCTGTTCTTCGCCGAAGTCGCCGAGCGCGGCAGCTTCGCCGCCGCAGGCCGCGCGCTCGGCCTGCCCAAGTCGCGGCTGTCGCGCCGCGTGGCCGAGCTGGAAGACCGGCTGGGCGTGCGCCTGCTGCAGCGCAGCACGCGCAAGCTCTCGCTGACCGAGGTCGGCGCGCTCTACCTGCGCCATTGCCTGGCCATGCGCGAGTCGAGGCGCTGGCGGCCAGCGAGGTGGTGCAGCGCCTGTCGGCGGCGCCGCGCGGCACCGTGCGCGTGACCTGCCCGGTCACGCTGGCGCAGACCGGTGGTGGCGCGCTGATGCCGGGGTTCCTGCTGGCGCCACCCGCAGGTGCGGGTGGAGATGGAGGTCAGCAACCGCGTGGTCGAACCTGGTGGAGGAGGGCGTGGACGTGGCCTTGCGCGTGCGCCCCAGCGTGCAGGACAGCGCCAGCCTGGTCGTCAAGCAGCTAGGCCGCTCGCAGTCAGGTGCTGGTCGCCAGCCCCGCGCTGCTCGCGCGCCAGGGCACGGCCGGCTGCGGCCGGCAGGATCTGCAGCGCTCGACTCCATGGCCATGTCGGCGCCCGACGGGCGCGCCAGCGTCAAGCTCCAGGGGCCGGACGGGGCCGAGTTCCAATGGTCAGCACCACCCGCGCTACGTGGCGGACGACCTGGAGACGCTACTGCGCGCCGCCATCGACGGGCGTGGGCGTGGCGTTGTTGCCGGGCTACATGTGCCGCGAGGAGCTGAACGCGAACCGGCTGGTCGAGGTGCTCGAAGGCTGGTCGCCGCCGCCGGGCATCGTGCATGCCGTGTTCGCCTCGCGGCGCGGCCTGGTGCCGGCCGTGCGGGCGTTTCTGGACCACCTGGAGACCGGCGATTTCCATTGAAACCGTTGCATCCGGTCACTCCTTATAAGTTTTCGGATGAAAGCAAAGAGAAAAACAATAGTTTGCGCATAGCAGCGAGGTCTTGACAATGCGGCATCTGCTCAGGGATTCCGTCATGACCTCCAAGTTCTTCTCGGGCCGCACGGCCCGCTCCGTCCTGGCCGCCGCTTTGCTGGCCGCCGCCACCGCCGCCTCGGCCCAGACCCAGACGCTGCTGAACGTCTCCTACGACGTGGCGCGCGAGTTCTACAAGGACATCAACGCCGCCTTCGTGCCGTACTACAAGAAGCAGACCGGCAAGGACATCAAGATCGACCAGGCCCACGGCGGCTCCAGCGCCCAGGCGCGCGCCGTCAACGACGGCCTGGACGCCGACGTGGTGACCTTCAACACCACCACCGACATCGAATTCCTGGCCGGCAACGGCATCGTCGCCAAGGACTGGGCCAAGCGCTTCCCGAACGACGCCTCGCCCACCACCTCGACCATGCTGTTCCTGGTGCGCAACGGCAACCCCAAGGGCATCAAGGACTGGGACGACCTGGTCAAGCCCGGTGTGCAGGTCGTCGTCGTGAACCCCAAGACCGGCGGCAACGGCCGCTACGCCTACCTGGCGGCCTGGGGCTATGTGCGCGAGAACGGCGGCACCGACGCGCAGGCGGCCGAGTTCGTCAAGAAGCTCTACGCCAACGTGCCCGTGCTGGGCAAGGGCGGCCGCGACGCGACCAGCATCTTCCTGCAGCGCAACATCGGCGACGTGCTGATCACCTTCGAGTCCGAAGTCATCTCGGTCGACCGCGAGTTCGGCAAGGGCAAGGTCGATGCGGTCCACCCGTCCACCAGCATCGTGGCCGAGAACCCGGTGGCCGTGGTCGAGCGCACCGTGGCCAAGAAGGGCACGGCCGACGCTGGCCAACGCCTACCTGAACTTCCTGTACACCGACGAGGCCCAGGAGATCGCGGCCCAGCACGCGCTGCGCCCGCGTTCGGCCGCCGTGCTCAAGAAGCACGCCGACCTGTTCAAGCCGATCAAGCAGTACACCGTGGCCAAGTACTTCGGTTCGCTGGGCGAGGCGCAGAAGGTGCACTTCAACGACGGCGGCCAGTTCGACAAGCTCTACACCGTCAAATAAGCGATGAGCGCCACGACCACCACCGCGGCGCTGGCCGGGACGGCGCCCGGTGCGGCTGTGCCACGCCGAAAAGGCGGTAAGCGCGTGCTGCCGGGCTTCAACATCACGCTGGGCTACACGCTGCTGTACCTGAGCCTGATCGTGCTGATCCCGCTCACCGCGCTGTTCGCCAAGTCGCTCACGCTCTCCTGGCCGCAGTTCTGGGAGGCCGTGAGCTCGCCGCGCGTGCTGGCCTCGTACCGGCTGACCTTCGGCGCCTCCTTCCTCGCGGCCTGCGTCAACACCGTGTTCGGCCTGCTCGTGGCCTGGGTGCTGGTGCGCTACGAGTTCTTCGGCAAGAAGCTCGTCGACGCGCTGGTGGACCTGCCGTTCGCGCTGCCCACGGCCGTGGCCGGCATCTCGCTCACGGCGCTGCTGGCCGGCAACGGCTGGGTCGGCCAGTACCTGGAGCCGCTGGGCATCAAGCTCGCGTTCACGCCCAACGGCGTGGTCATCGCGCTGATCTTCATCGGCCTGCCCTTCGTGGTGCGCACCGTGCAACCCGTGCTCGAGGACACCGAGAAGGAACTCGAGGAGGCCGCCATGTGCCTGGGCGCCACGCGCTGGCAGACCTTCGCCAAGGTGATCTTCCCGGCCATCGCGCCGGCCCTGCTGACCGGCTTCGCCATGGCCTTCGCGCGCGCGATCGGCGAGTACGGCTCGGTCATCTTCATCGCCGGCAACATGCCCATGGTTTCCGAAATCACGCCGCTGATCATCATCGGCAAGCTCGAGCAGTACGACTACGCCGGCGCGACCGCCGTGGCCGTGGTCATGCTGCTGATGTCCTTCGTCATGCTGCTGGTCATCAATGGCTTGCAAGCCTGGCAGCGCAAGCGGTCGGGGGGTGTCTGACATGGCCGCCATCGACGTCACGCGCAAGCACATCACGACCACCGAGTCGCCCTGGGTGCGGCGCACGCTGATCGGCATCGCGCTGCTGTTCCTCGCGCTGTTCCTGGCGCTGCCGCTCGCGGCGGTGTTCACCGAGGCGCTGCGCAAGGGCCTGGACGCCTACCTGGAGGCGCTCAAGGAGCCCGACGCCTGGGCCGCGATCCGGCTCACGCTGATCACGGCGGCCATCGCCGTGCCGCTGAACCTGGTGTTCGGCGTCTGCGCGGCCTGGTGCATCGCCAAGTACGAGTTCCGCGGCAAGGCCTTTTTGACCACGCTGGTGGACCTGCCGTTCTCGGTCTCGCCCGTGGTGGCCGGCCTGATCTACGTGCTGGTGTTCGGCGCGCACGGCTGGTTCGGCCCCTGGCTGGCCGCGCACGACATCAAGATCATCTTCGCCATCCCCGGCATCGTGCTGGCCACGGTGTTCGTGACCTTCCCGTTCATCGCGCGCGAGCTGATCCCGCCCATGCAGGCCCAGGGCAACGAGGAGGAGCAGGCCGCCATCGTGCTGGGCGCCAGCGGCTGGCAGACCTTCTGGTACGTGACGCTGCCCAACATCAAGTGGGGCCTGCTGTACGGCGTGATCCTGTGCAATGCGCGCGCCATGGGCGAGTTCGGCGCGGTCTCGGTGGTCTCGGGCCACATCCGCGGCCAGACCAACACCATGCCGCTGCACGTGGAGATCCTCTACAACGAATACCAGAGCGTGGCGGCCTTCGCCGTGGCCTCGCTGCTGGCCCTGCTGGCGCTGGTCACGCTGGCGATCAAGAGCTGGGTTCGAATGGCGGCACGAGCGCGAGCGCCAGGCCGCGGCCGACCTGCCGCTCGAGCGGCCGCAAGCCACTGCCGCTGCAACCTGAGAGAAACCATGAGCATCGAAATCCGCAACGTCAGCAAGCAGTTCGGCGACTTCCGCGCATTGGACAACGTGAGCCTGGACATCGCGTCCGGCGAACTCGTCGCGCTGCTGGGCCCCTCGGGCTGCGGCAAGACCACGCTGTTGCGCATCATCGCCGGGCTGGAGAGCGGCGACGCCGGCAGCATCCTGTTCGCGGGCGAGGACACCACCGACGTGCACGTGCGCGAGCGCCAGGTCGGCTTCGTGTTCCAGCACTACGCGCTGTTCCGCCACATGACGGTGTTCGACAACGTGGCCTTCGGCCTGCGCATGAAGCCGCGCGGCCAGCGCCCGTCCGAGGCGCAGATCAAGGCCAAGGTGCACGAACTGCTGGGCCTGGTGCAGCTGGACTGGCTGGCCGACCGCTTCCCGGCGCAGCTGTCGGGCGGGCAGCGCCAGCGCATCGCGCTGGCGCGCGCGCTGGCCGTGGAGCCCAAGGTGCTGCTGCTCGACGAGCCGTTCGGCGCGCTCGACGCCAAGGTGCGCAAGGAGCTGCGCCGCTGGCTGCGCCGCCTGCACGACGACCTGCACGTGACCAGCATCTTCGTGACGCACGACCAGGAAGAGGCGCTCGAGGTGGCCGACCGCGTGGTCGTCATGAACAAGGGCCGGATCGAGCAGATCGGCACGCCGCAGCAGGTCTGGGAGCATCCGGCCAGTCCCTTCGTCTACGGCTTCCTGGGCGACGTGAACCTGTTCCACGGCCGCGCCCACGAGGGCGAGCTGCTGGTGCAGGGCCTCAAGATCGACGCGCCCGAGCATGCCGCGGCCAGCGACGCCAAGGCCTTCGCCTATGTGCGGCCGCACGACCTGGATGTCGAGCGCTATTCGCCGGGCGCCACGGGCATCGTGGCCCAGCTCACGCGCGCGCTGGTGGTCGGCCCGATCGCGCGGCTGGAGCTCACGCCGCAGGACGCCAGGGACGCCAAGGGCGAGCAGATCATCGAGGCCCAGCTGACGGCCGAGGAGTTCAACGCGCGCGGCTTCCGCGAGGGCGAGACGCTGGTCGTCACGCCGCGCCGCGCCAAGGTCTTCGTGGACCACGGCGCGGGCGTCTGATCAGCCCGCGGCGTAGTAGCGCCACAGCAGCGCGAGGCCCGAGCACAGCACCACGGCGTTGACGATGCGCAGGAACTGCGCACGCGGCAGCGCCAGCGTGATGCGCCGGCCGAGCGCCGTGCCGAGCATCATGGCCGGCAGCAGCGCGAGCGCGAGCAGCAGTGTCTCGCCGCGCGCGTAGACGCCTGCCAGCGTGAACAGCACCACGCGCGTGAGCGTGGACAGGCCGATCAGCGTGGACTGCGTGACGCGCATGCGCTCGGCGCTGTCCAGCCGCCCGTTGAGGTAGATCGCGTAGAGGAAGCCGCCGCTGCCGAACAGCGCCGAGAACACGCCGCCGACGAGGCCGAAGGGCAGGGCCGCGCGCGGCGTGAGCCGTTGCGCCGGCTTGAAGCCGCTCAATGCGTAGAGCGCGTAGCCGACGGCGAACAGGCCCAGCGCGAGCAGCAGCGCCCGCGGCTGGCCGCGCAGCAGGATGGCGGCGCCGGCCAGGCTGCCGATGGCCATCGGCGGCACGAGGCGGCGCAGTTCGGACAGGTCGGCCGCGCGCCGGTCGCGTGCCACGTTCACGCCCGCGGCGGCGCAGTCCAGCAGGGCCAGCAGCGGCACGATGGTGGCCAGCGGCACGCAATGCGCAAGCACGGGCCCGGCCACCAGCGCGGTGCCGAAGCCGGCGAGGCCGAACACGGTGTAGGCCAGGGCCACGCCCAGGCCCACGGCCAGCAGTTGGAGCGGCGGCAGCGGCAGGCCGGCGGCCAGCGAAGCGAGAGATTCCATGGCGCGCAAATCTAGCCATGCCGGGCCGCGCCGGCCAATACAGCTTGCGGCGCGCGCGTATCTCGAAATCAGATGGGGGCGAAGGCCGCCTGCAGGTCGGCGGCGAAGCGCCGAACCAGGGCCGGCGCGTCGTGGCGCCACAGCGCGAGCACGCCGCTCGTGCAGCCCGGGTCGGCCAGCGGCAGCACGTGCACGCCCGCGGGCGCCAGCGCGCCCATGGACGCGGGCACGATGGCAATGCCCATGCCGCCCTGCACGAGCGCCAACTGCGCCCATTTGCGCGAGCGCACGGCGGCCGGCTGCGGCGCGAAGCCATGCGCGCGGCACAGCTCGGCCACGGCATGGCCCAGCCCGCCGCGCTCGGGGTGCGGCGTGGCGACGAAGCGTTCGCCGCGCAGCGCGGCCACCTGCACGCGCTCCCGGTCGGCCAGCGCATGGCCGGCCGGCACGGCCAGCACCAGCGGCTCGTCGTACAGCGCCGCGTAGTGCAGTGCGGCGCGGCGGCGCAGGATGGGGGCGCGCGCCAGTCCCAACTCGGCGCGGCCCTCGGCGATGTCCAGCGCCTGCTGCTCGGACGATGCCTGCGCGATCTCGATGGCCACGCCCAGATGCCGTTGCGTGTGCCGGTCCAGCAGCGTCAGCAGCGCCGGGGTCAGCGGCACGGAACTGGAGTGCAGCAGCTGCAGCGTGCCGTCGGTGCCGCGCTGGGCATGCGTGGCACGCGCCATCGCGTCGGCGAGGGCGGCCAGGATCTGCCGCGCATCGGCGTACAGCGAGCGGCCGGCGGCCGTCATCTCCAGGCCGCGCGCGTCGCGTTCGAGCAGCGGCACCTGCAGGGCCTGCTCCATCTCGCGCACCTGGCGGCTCAAGGCCGACTGGGCGATGAACAGCCGCTCGGCGGCCTGGCTGAAGCTGCCGGCGTCGACGATCTCCACGAAGTAGCGCAGTTGGCGGTGCGTGAGCATGGCAGGCATGCTGCCATGGAAATCCCGCCTGCCGCGGCGGCGTTCAGAACCGGTAGGTCAGGTAGGCGAACGGCACCACGGGGTTCAGCGTGAGCCCGCTCTCTGCCGTGGCGACGGCATTGCCGTTGGCGTAGGTGGTGAGCTTGGCCTTGGTCTTCATGCGCACGTAAGAGACCGACAGCGTGAGTCCCAGGCGGTCGGTGAACGCGTAGGTCGCGCCCAGCGCGAACACGGGGCCGAAGCGGCTGTCGATCTTGGCGCGCGTGCTCGAGGCACCCGCGGGCAGGCCCAGCGCGCCACCCAGCGTGTTCTGCAGTCCGCCGGTCAGCTGCACGTCGGAGAAGTGCGCATAGGTCACGCCCAGGCCGGCGGCCAGCCGCCACTTGTCGCTGGGCTGGCCGAAGAAGTACTTGGCCAGCAGCGAGGGACCGTACAGCCGCGCCGAGCCCAGTTCGCCGACGCCGGCCAGCGTCCCCTCGCCCTGGAGCTTGAGCCGCGGCGGAATGCCGAACACGCCCTCGATGGCCCAGTTGTCGGTCAGGAAGTAGTGGGCGTTCAGGCCCAGCGTGTCGGCGTGCGCGAGGCTGGAGCCCGAGCCGGGCACCTCGCGCTCCACGGGCGAGGTGAAGCGCAGCGGCGTGCTCCTGTCGCGCGGCGCGTACTGCAGCCAGCCGGCGCCGAGCACGACGTCGCCGGCCTTCTGGGCCCATGCGCCGCCGCATGCGAAAAGGGCCAGCGCCGCGGTGGCGATGGCCCTGTGAAGTTTGCGTGGGGGAATGGTCTGCACTTCCGGTGCCTCCTGTGTCTGCAAGCGCGGGCCAGCATAGGCCCGCACTGCGCGCTTGTCGACCCGGAGCGGCGTCCCCTGCAGTTTGTTACTTCGCCGTGTAGATCTGGTCGAAGCTGCCGCCGTCGGCGAAGTGCTCCTTGTCGGCCTTGGCCCAGCCGCCGAAGGCCTGGTCGATCGTGAACAGGTTCAGCTTGGGGAACTGCGAGGCGTACTTGGCCTTGGCCTTCTCCGACACCGCGGGGCGGTAGAAGTGCTTGCCGGCGATGTCCTGGCCTTCCTCGGAATACAGGAACTTGAGGTATTCCTCGGCCACGGCGCGCGTGCCCTTCTTGTCGACGTTCTTGTCGACCACGGCCACGGCGGGTTCGGCCAGGATGCTCAGCGAGGGCGCGACCACATCGAACTTGGCGCCGAATTCCTTGTCGAGCAGGTAGGCCTCGTTCTCCCAGGCGATCAGCACGTCGCCCTGCGCGCGCTGCGCGAAGGTGATCGTGGAGCCGCGCGCGCCGGTGTCCAGCACGGGCACGTTCCTGTACAGCGCGGCCACGAACTCCTTGGCCTTGGCATCGCTGCCGCCGTTCTTGCGCTTGGCGTATTCCCAGGCCGCCAGGTAGTTCCAGCGCGCGCCGCCCGAGGTCTTGGGGTTGGGCGTGATCACGCTGACGCCGGGCTTGACCAGGTCGTCCCAGTCCTTGATGCCCTTGGGGTTGCCCTTGCGCACGGCGAACACGATGGTCGAGGTGTAGGGCGAGGCGTTGTGCGGCAGGCGCTTTTGCCAGTCGGCCGCCAGCCAGGCGCCGTTCTTCACCAGCGCGTCGGTGTCGCCGGCCAGCGCCAGCGTGGCCACGTCGGCGTCCAGGCCGTCGATGATGGAGCGCGCCTGCTTGCCCGAGCCGCCGTGCGATTGCTTGATCGTCACGTCCTGGCCGGTCTTGGCCTTCCAGTACGCGGCGAAGGCCTTGTTGTAGTCCACGTACAGCTCGCGCGTGGGGTCGTAGGACACGTTCAGCAGCGTGACCGGGGCCGGCTGGGCCTGGGCGATGACGGGGGCCAGCGCGGCGCCCAGGGACAGGGCCAGCGTGGCGCTGGAGAGGTGGCTGAGGAGACGGCGGCGCGTTTGCATGGAGAACTTTCGCGGGATTCGTTGCAGATGCCGCGATTCTCAAAGTCCACCCACCAAACCGGAACGATTGAATTTTCCCTAACTTATGCGTTTGGCATCTAAAGGATGCGCCAGATCGGGCCGGCGCGCCTGCCGTCTCCGGCGCGGGCCATGGCGCGGCGCTGCAGCACGCGCGGGCCGCTGCTATCGTCGCCGCATGACCGCACCCTCCACCCGCGGGCCCAGCGCCCGCAAGCTCGCCGCGCTGACGCACGACAATCCCAAGGCCCGCTTCCGGCTGGCCGGCATCGATCCCTCGGCCAAGCCCTTCTCCAGCGGCGACAAGGCGCGGGACAAGGCCGAGGTCGACGCGCTGGCGCTGGAGATCGACGCGCTGCAGAACCTGTTCTATGCCGACAAGCGCTTCAAGCTGCTGGTGGTGCTGCAGGGCATCGACACCAGCGGCAAGGACGGCACGCTGCGCGGCGTGTTCGGCCGCGCGAGCCCGCTGGGCGTGCGCGCCGTGGGCTGGAAGGCGCCGACCGACGAGGAGAAGGCCCACGACGTGCTCTGGCGCATCCACCGCGAGGTGCCGCGTGCCGGCGAGATCGTGGTCTTCAACCGCAGCCACTACGAGGACGTGCTGGTGCCCGTGGTGCATGGCTGGATCACGCCCGAGCAGCAGCGCCAGCGCTACGCCCACATCAACGACTTCGAGCGCATGCTCTGCGAGACCGGCACCGTGGTCTGCAAGTTCCTGCTGCACATCGGCAAGGACGAGCAGCGCGAACGCCTGCAGGCGCGGCTGGACGATCCGACCAAGCGCTGGAAATTCCAGCCCGAGGACCTGGCCGTGCGGGCCCAGTGGGACGACTACCAGCGCGCCTACCAGGACGCCGTGGCGGCCACGGGCACGCCTTGGGCGCCGTGGACCGTCGTGCCGGCGGACTCCAAGACGCACCGCAACCTCATGATCGCCACGTTGCTCAAGCGCAAGCTCGAGAGCCTGCAGCTGCGCTACCCGCCCGACGCGCCGGACCTGCCCAAGAGGAAGATCGTGTGAGCCTTGCGTCCGCGGCGGACGCGGCGCCGGTGGGCTGGCGCCAGCGGCTGATCCCTGTCGTCGTCGCCTGCCCGCTGTTCCTGCAGAACCTGGACACCTCGGTCATGGCGACCGCGCTGCCCAGCATCGCGCGCGCGCTCGACGTGCAGCCGCTGCGGCTGAACCTGGCCATCACGGCCTACCTGCTGAGCCTGGCGGTGTTCCTGCCGCTGTCGGGCTGGTGCGCCGAGCGCTTCGGCGCGCGCCGCGTGTTCTGCTGGGCCATCGGCCTGTTCGCGCTGGGCTCGGCGCTGTGCGGCATGGCGCAGACGCTGCCCCAGCTCGTGCTGTTCCGCATCCTGCAGGGCATGGGCGGCGCGCTCATGGTGCCGGTCGGCCGGCTGATCCTGCTGCGCAGCGTGCCGCCGGCGCTGATGGTCTCGGCCATGGTCTGGTTCACGGTGCCGCCCACCATCGGGCGCATGCTGGGGCCGCTGTTCGGCGGCGCCATCGTGAGCTTCACCTCCTGGCGCTGGATCTTCTTCGTCAACGTGCCCTTCGGCCTGCTCGGCATCGCGCTGGCGCTGCATTTCCTGCCCGGGCCGCGCCGCGGCGTGCCGGCGCCCGCGCCGCCGCCGTTCGACGGCATCGGCTTCGGCCTGCTGGCGCTGGGCCTCACGGCGCTGCTGAGCGCCATCGAGACCGCGGGCAAGGGGCTGGTGCCGGGCGGGCTGGAATGGCTCGTCGCCGGCCTGGGCGTGCTCGCGCTGGCCGGCTACGTCTGGCGCAGCCGGCGCATGGCCGCCCCGCTGATCGACCTCACGATCCTGCGGCACCCGACCTACCGCGCCTCCATCGTCGGCGGCATGCCGCTGCGCATCGCGATCGGCGCCTCGCCGTTCCTGCTGCCGCTCATGATGCAGCTGGGCTTCGGCCTCTCGCCGCTGGAGTCGGGCCTGATCACGGTGGCCACGGCCATCGGCTCGCTGGCCACGCGCGTGGTGGTCACGCGCACCATCGGCTGGCTGGGCTTCAAGCCGCTGCTGCTGGGCACCACGGTGATGACCAGCCTGGCCTACGCGAGCTACAGCCTGTTCACGCCGGCCACGCCGCACCCGCTGATCTTCGCCACGCTGATGCTGGGCGGCCTCGTCAACTCCATGGGCATGGTGGCGCTGCAGACGCTGGGCTACTCGGAGATCCCCAAGCCGCGCATGAGCCATGCCACCACCTTGGCGACGATGGCGCAGCAGCTGTCGCTGTCGCTGGGCGTGCTGTTCGGCGCGGCGCTGCTGGGCCTGGCTGCGCACTGGCGCGGCGGCGATCCGGCGCAGCTGGCGGCGGGCGACTTCGCGCCGGCCTACTGGTGCATCGGCAGCATGACCATGCTGTCCCTGCTGTGGTTCGTGCGGCTGGACCGCAATGCGGGGGCGGAGCTGCGCGGGCCGGCGGCGTAGGCCGGCCGCAGGGGCGGCACGGGTTCTCCCATCTGCTCCACACCGATGGGCCGTGCTGCGGCGGCAGCTGCCGGCATCAAGGGGCTGCCCGGAAGGCGTCGTGACCGTCAGTCCACGCGCGCGGCCCTGGCCTTGCGCAGCCGGTAGCCGAACTGGCGCAGCGTGAGGCCCAGTGCGCCGGCCGCGCCCGCGCGCTTGTTGCCATGCAGGGCCAGCACATGCTCGAGCTCCTGCAGGCTGTGCGACTGGGCCGGCAGGTAGGGCCGCACCAGGGGGCGCACCATGTCCAGGCGCAGGCGCTGGCCGGCCAGGGCGGCGAGCACGCGCAGCAGGGCCAGGTCGTCGTCCAGCGTGCGGTCGGGCAGGCGGCTGCGGTGGCAGCTCGATACGCCCACGGTGCGCGCCGCGACCTGGATCGGCAGCGCGAGGAAGGCCTGGCCTTCGTCGGGCAGCGTGTCGCGCACCACGCTGCGCGCCAGGAAGCGCGGCTCCGTGTCGATGTCGTGCACCAGCACAGCCTGGCCGCTGGCCAGCACCAGGCCGGTGACGCCTTCGCCCTCGGCGTAGACGCCGCGGGCGATCTCCTCCTCGCTGAGGCCGTGGGCCAGGTGGATGCGGGCCTGCGTGCCGTCCGGCGGCACCAGCACGATGCGCCCGCGTTCCAGGCCCAGCAAGGCATCCATCTGCGCCAGCATGGCGCGCAGCAGCGGGTCGGGCGTGCCGGTGTCGCCCAGCTGCTGCACGAGCTGGCCGAGCAGTTGCAGTTCCAGCAGGCGCCACTGTGCACCGGTGCGGGGCGAGAAGGGAGACGGTGGCGCCATGTCCGTCGCGGTGTGCAATTCGCGTGCCGTGGTGGCGGTGCGTGCCGGCGAAGGGGCTGGCCGTGCGGCGTCTTTCGCGTGGCTGCTTGCCCGACGACAAGATGGGATCGGGCAGGCGGACACGGTAGGAACACGCGGATGGACGAACGCGACGTTTCCGGCAGGACCGTGCTCGTGGCCGGCGCGATGCGGACGAGGCCGGGCAGTGCACGATCCGACGCATCGCCGACTGCAAGCGCGGCCACGCATTGGCGCAAAAGCGCGCCGGACGCTCAATCCCCGATCGGCTCGCCGAGCAGCGTCCACTTCGTGCCGTCGAAGCGCTGCATCTGCAGCTTCTTGTAGGGGTTGTAGTCGGTGGGCGAGAACGAGAGCTTCACGCCGGGCGTGAGCATGGGCGCGGCGTAGTCCAGCCGGGTCAGCGTCTTGAGCAGGCCTTCGCGCGTGAGGTCGGGGCCGGTCTCGCGCAGCGCATGCTCCAGCGCGTTGGCCGCGATGTAGGCGAACACGTTGCTCATGTTGGCGAGGTCGCCCTTGGGGTAGTACTTCTTCATCCAGGCCTGCCATTCCTGGAAGTCCTTGTCGTCGGCCCAGCGCGTGTCGGTCGGGTCCTTGATCGCGGTGGCGGTGATGATGCCCGTGGCCTTGTCCAGCCCCGCGTTCGTGAAGGTCGGCGAGACGTTGGCCGAGATGTAGCTCATGTAGATGGTGGGCTTCCAGTTCAGGTCGGCGATCTTGCGGATCGCCTGGCTGGACTGCTTGGACAGCGAGCCCAGCAGCAGCACGTCCACGCCGGCCGACTTGAGCGCCACGATCTGCGAGTCCACGGTCGGGTCGGTCACCTCGTAGCCCTGCTCGCTGACGACCATCCTGGCGGCCTTGTCGCCCAGGCCGGCCTTGATGCCGCGCAGGTAGTCGCGGCCGAAGTCGTCGTTCTGGTACAGCACGCCGACCTTGGCGTCGGGCTTGTTGGCGAGGATGTGCTTGGCGTAGATGCGCGACTCGCCGTAGTAGGTCGGCAGGTAGGGCACGGTCCAGGGCAGGTCCTTGGGGTTCTGGAACAGGTGCGAGCCCGAGTTCACGAAGAACTGCGGCACCTTCCTGGCGTTGAGGTACTTGGTGACGGACGAGGAGGCCGCCGTGCCCTGCGGCGCGAAGACCATGAACACGCCCTCCTGCTCCACGAGCTTGCGCGTCTGCTCGACCGTCTTGGCCGGCGTGAACGCGTCGTCCATGGGCAGCCAGGTGATCTTGCGGCCGTGGATGCCGCCGGCTTCGTTGAGCCGGGCGAAGTAGGCCTCGGTCGAGGCCGCGACCACGCCGTAGGCCGATGCGGGCCCGCTCAGCGGCTGGGTCGAGCCGATCTTGATCTCGGTGGCGGTGACGCCGGGCGTCTGGGCCGCGGCGGGGGCGGCCCAGGCCGCGAGGATGGACAGGCCCAGGGCCAGGGCAGGGATGCGCGTGCGCATGCTTCGTCTCCTTCGTTGGTGGTGCGCCATGGTCGGAAAGCCCATGGCGGCACGCATCGTCCGAAGCGACGAATCACATGCCCGGATGTTCAGGCGAAGGTGATCCAGCCCGCGTGGTCGGGGTGGTCCAGGTGCGGCAGCGTGTTGTAGGTCAGCAGCACGTGGCGGCTTGGGTGTAGACGAACTCCGTCACGGCGCTGTTGCGGATGCGCATGTTCAGCTCGATCGTCGTCTCGGGCGACATGCCCAGCACCTGGCCCACGGCCGTGGCGATCGGCCCGCCGCTGGAGACCAGCAGCACGTTGCCGGTGTGGCGCGTGCGCACATGCGCGAGCACGGCCGCGATGCCTTCGCGGAACTCGGCATAGGTGGGCATGCCCGCGGGCTGCACGCTGCCGGCCATCCAGTCCGCCAGGCCGTCGCGCAGCAGGCGGAAGTGGTGCCTGTACAGCTCCGGCGTGGTCGGCCTCTGCAGCGGCTCGGGGTGGACGGTGGCGATCACGGCCGCGCTGTCGTACTCGTCGAGGCCGGGCCAGGCCGCGGGCTCGGGCAGCGGCGGGGTGCCGGCGGCCTCCATGCCCGCGCGGATGCCGGCGAAGGTCTGCGCATGGCGGCGCAGCGTGCCGGTCAGCGTGGCCTCGAAGGCGATGCCCTTGAAGGCGAAGTACTCCCCCAGGCGCACGGATTGGCGCTGGCCCTGTTCGCTGAGCTGGTCGTAGTCGTCGGCGCCGAACGAGGCCTGGCCGTGGCGCACGAGGTAGAGGGTTCCCATGGCGGGCGACTCTAACGGCCGTGGATGGCTTGCGGCCTTGTTGCGGCACGCGACGCGCGCGCCCGGCTCACCAGCGCGGCTGCGTCGCTGCCCGGGGGCATGGACGGGCGCGCATGGACGGCCGGCGTGCGGCCGAGCTGCATGGCGGGCCGCACCGCCCGCAGCAGGCCGAAGCCGCTGGCCTCCTCGGCGGTGAAGGGCGCGACGTCCGGCCGCGGGGCGCGCAGCCCGTCCGGCACGCGTGGAAGGCCGCGCAGCCACTGGCCTCTGCAGCCAGTGAGAGCCTCCACCAGCCAGCTGCCGCGCCTAGTGCTGCTGGCGCCACAGCGCGGCCGCGGCGCTGAAGGCTATCAGGAAGCCGCTGGCCATGTCCAGGATCTGCATCGGCGGTGGGCGCGGCTGGCCGTCGCCGGCCTGACTCGCCCTCCGCATGGTTGAAGCCATGGCGGCCTGCATCAGCGAGTCGAAACCGCGCCGGTCGTGCCCAGGGCCCCTCGCTGCCGTAGGCGCTGAGCGAGACGCAGACGATGCCGGGGCGGCGCGCGGCCAGCGCCGCAGCGAGCCGCCGCGCTGCGCCAGCCCGCCGGGCCAGAGCCCTGCACGAACACGTGCGCGCCTGCAGCGCGCGCCACGAAGCCGGCCGCGCCCGCGCCTTCGGCACGTTGTGCGTGTCGACGAACAGCGCGCGCATGCCGGCGGCCACTTCGGCGTCCGTCACCTGCACCACATGGTCCAGGCCGTCGGCCAGGATGGCCAGCGCCTGTTCGTCCGCCACGCGGCAGGCCATGCCGTCGGCCAGCTGGGTCGTGACGGGGGATTCGACCACGCGGCCGGCGGCCAGCGAGTCGGCGTAGGTCGTGGCGTGCGCGCTGACCACGCCGACGATGCGCACCGCATGGCCCAGCGCAGCGTTTGGCTGCGATGGCCGCGCAGGCGCCGGAGCCCTGGCCGATGGGCACGTAGACCACGTCGAGCTGCGGCACGGCGCGGCAGAATTCCCACCAGTAGGTGGCCACGCCCAGCGCCAGGGCCGGGTGGAAGCTCGGCACCATGTGGGCGCCGCGCGCGGCCGCGAGGGCGGTGGCGTGCTCGCGGCTTTCCTGGAAGTCGTGGCCGTGCTCGATCAGCGTGGCGCCCAGCGCACGCATGGCGGCGTTCTTCTCGACCGAGTTGCCGTGCGGCACGACGATGGTGCAGGCGATGCCGTGGGCGCGCGCGGCCCAGCCGATGCTCTGGCCATGGTTGCCGCGCGTGGCGCTGACGACCTCGGTGGGCAGCGGGCCGGCCTGCGCGAGCGCGGCGAAGATAGGTGAGGCCGCCGCGGATCTTGAACGCGCCGACCGGCGTGTGGTCTCGTGCTTGAGCCAGCAGTCCGTGCCCAGGCGCTGGCTGGCCAGCGCCCAGCGGTGCTGGGGCGTGGCCGGGAATGCGCGGTGCACCAGCGCGGCGGCGCGCTCGATCTCGGCCAGCGTGGGCAGGGGGACGGTCATAGCGTGACGGTGCCTTCGACGCACACCACCGACTGCCCGCCCACCCAGACCTGCCCCTCTGCGTCGCGCGCGATGTACACCATGTCCGTCGCGCCCCAGGCAGACGCCCTGCGTGGCCACGTAGGGCGCGGCGATGTGCTCGTCGGCGATCAGCCACTGCGCGAGGCTCGGCGTTGAGGCTGCCGGTCACCGGGTCTTCGGGGATGCCGACCGGCGCGGCGAAGGCGCGCACCACCAGCGCCGGCGTCGGCGCCGGCGGCGCGCGCCGCGGACGCGCCGAACGCGCGCGCCTCGCGGCTGCCACGCGCGATCAGCGCCGGCCCGGCCGCATCGGCGAGCGCGGCCACGCCGACCTTGTGGCCCAGCGCCTTGAGCATGGCGTGGTTGGGCTCCAGGCCCAGCACCGTGGCCGGGTCGTCCAGCAGCAGGTAGAACCAGACCGGGCCGTTGTCCAGCACCTGGCTGCTGACGATCTGCGCGGGCTTCAGGCCCAGCGCGCCGAGCCACCTGCGCCAGCTCGGTCGGGCGCCGGCGCGCTGCGCTGGAGCTGCGGTGCCGCGAACGGCCAGGCGCTCGCCCTCGCGCCGGATGCGCACCAGGCCCGCGCCGCACTGCTGCACCACGGTCCCGGCACGGCGCGGGCGGCCGCCGGCGGCCAGCCAGGCGTGGCAGCTGCCCAGCGTGGGGTGGCCGGCGAACGGCAGCTCGCCGCCCGGCGTGAAGATGCGCAGCCGGTAGTCGGCCGCCGCGTCGGTGGCCGGCAGCACGAAGGTCGTCTCCGACAGGTTGGTCCACTGCGCGAAGCGCTGCATCTGCGCCGGCGGACAGGCCATCGCCATCGAGCACCACGGCCAGCGGGTTGCCGTAGTACGGCTGCTCGGTGAACACGTCGACCTGGCGGAAGGGGCGGGATTGCCTCATGACAATGCCTGTCGAGTACGCCGACCGCGCCGGGCCGTTCGCTCGACCGCCTGGAACCAGCGGTCCAGGTGCGGGCGCGCGCGGCGCGGCAGCGGCAGGGCGTACCAGCGGTGGATCTCGCAGCCCACGGGGATGTCGGCCATCGTGAACGTCTCGCCGGCCAGGTAGGGGCGGCGCGCGAGTTCGGCGTCCAGCAGGTCCAGCAGCGGCTCGGTCTCGGCCACGGACTGCGTTCATGAGCGCGTCGTCGCGCTGTTCGGGCGGCGTGCGCACGAGCTGCAGGAAGGCGTTGCGGCCGGCCGGGTTCAGCGTGGTCTGCTGCCAGTCCATCCACATCTCGGCCGTGAAGCGCGCGGCCAGCGGCTCGGGGTAGAGCGTGCCGGGCGCGTGGCGCGCGCACAGGTAGCGCACGATCACGTTGGACTCCCACAGCGTGGCCTCGCCATCCTCCAGCAGCGGCACCATGCCGTTGGGGTTGCTGCGCGCGGTACGCCGGCCTCGGTCACCAGGCCGAAATGGCCGCCGGCGTCGGTGCGCTGCGCCGACAGGCCCAACTCCTGCACGGCGAAGACCACCTTGCGCACGTTGATGGAGCTCATGCCGGCCCCAGAGGTGGAGCATGGGCTTCATAGCTGCACCGTCGGCGCGTCGCCGTACGGCTGCGCCGCGATCGCCTCGCGGATGGTCTGCGCCAGCGCCGCGATGCCGATGTCGATCTGGCTCGTACTCGCGGTCACGAAGGACAGGCGCATGGTGTTGCTCTCGGGCGCCTCGGCGTAGAACGCCGCACCGGGCACGAAGGCCACGTTGCGCTCCACCGCGCGCGGCAGCAGCGGCACCGTGTCCAGGCCGGCCGGCAGGCGCAGCCACAGGAACATGCCGCCCGCCGGGCTGGCTCCACTGCACGCCCTCGGGCATCTCGCGCTCGAGCGCCGCCAGCATGTGGTCGCGCTGGCTCTTGTACAGCGCGCGGATGGTCGGCACATGGCGTTGCAGGAAGCCGTCCTGCATCACCTGCGCCACCATGCGCTGGTTGAAGCTGGGGCTGTGCAGGTCGGCCGCCTGCTTGGCCTGCAGCAGCTTGGGGTACAGCGCGGGCGGCGCCACCATGAAGCCCAGGCGCAGGCCGGGCGCCAGCACCTTGGAGAAGGAGCCCAGGTAGACGCAGCCCTCGGGGTTGCGCGCGGTCAAAGGGGCCGGCGGGGCCTGCTCGAACCACAGGTCGCCGTAGGGGTTGTCTTCCAGCAGCGGCACGCCGGCCTCGGCGGCGGCGGCCACCACGGCCGCGCGGCGCGCCTCGCTCATGGTGCGGCCCGTGGGGTTCTGGAAGTTGGGCAGCAGGTAGGCGAAGCGGGCGCGGTCGGCGCCCTGGCCGGCCTTGGCCGCGAGGTCGTCGGCAGACACGCCTTCGTCGTCGCTGGCCACCGAGACGGCCACCGGCTCCATGGGCGTGAAGGCCTGCAGCGCGCCCAGGTAGGTCGGCGTCTCCACGAGCATGCGGCTGCCCTTGTCGAGCAGGATCTTGGCGATCAGGTCCAGGCCCTGCTGCGAACCCGTGGTGATCAGCACCTGCGAGGGCGCGACCTTCCAGGGCAGGTTGGCGGCCACCATCTCGCGCAGCGGGCCGTAGCCTTCGCTGGCGGCGTATTGCAGCGCGCCGGCGCCGTCCTCGGTCAGCACCTTCTCGCAGGCGGCGCGGAACTCGGCGACCGGGAAGGTCTTGGGCGAGGGCAGGCCCCCGGCGAAGCTGATGATGCCGGGCTTCTCGGTGACCTTGAGGATTTCGCGGATCACCGAGGGGTTCATCTTTTCGGCGCGTGCGGCCAGGGTCCAGGACATCATGTGCTCCTTGAGTCGGTCTTGGGTGTTGCTGTGGAAAAGGCGGAAGGCGACAGGGCCAGATTCTTGCCCAGGACGACGGTGGCGACCACGGCCGCGGCGAATCCCAGCGTGACGGTGTCCAGCGACTCGCCCAGCAGCGGCACCGCGGCCAGAATCGACAGGAAGGGCTGCAGCAGCTGCGTCTGGCTCACGCGCAGCGCGCCGCCCAGGGCCAGGCCGCGGTACCAGGCGAAGAAGCCGATCCACATCGAGAACACGCCCACGTAGACGAAACCGGCCCAGGCACGGGGCGCCACGGGCGTGGCGGGCCACAGCCAGAGCATGGCCGGCAGCGTGAGCGGCAGCGCCAGCACGCAGACCCAGCAGATCACGCGCTCGGCGCCGAGCTCCGGCGTGACCTTGGCGCCGTACACATAGCCCAGCGAAGCCGCGACGACGGCGCCCACCAGCAGCAGGTCGGCCCACTCGAAGCCGAAGCCGCCGCCGTGCTGCGCCGCGCGCAGCACCGAGAACGCCACCACCAGCGCGCTGCCGGCCGCCGCGCAGAGCCAGAAGCCCGGCGAGGCGCGCTGGCGCATCACCGCCGCCGCGACGGCCGCCGTGGCCAGCGGCAGCAGCGCCGTGATCACCGCCGCATGGCTGGCCGTGACCACCCGCAGCGCGTAGGCCAGCAGCAGCGGGTAGCCGATCACGTTGCCGAGCACGGCCATGGCCAGCGGCCACAGGTGCCGGCGTGCCGGCAGCGGCGAGCGCGTGGCCAGCAGGAACAGCACCGACAGGCCGCCGGCCAGCGCGGCCCGCCCCAGCGTGACGAACCAGGGCGACAGCTGCGGCGCCGCGGCCGTGCCCGTGGCCAGCCGCGTCATGGGCAGCGTGACGGCGAACAGCGCCACGCCGACCACGCCCAGCCACAGGCCCAGGTTTTCGTCGCGCGTGCTTCATGTCTGCAGCATCCAGACGGCGGTCAACACCAGCACCGCCGCCATCAACCGGTTGAACCACAGCAGCCGCCGGCCCTGCGCCAGCCACTGCCGCAGCAGCGCGCCCATCAGCGCATAGCAGAGGTTGCTGAAGAACGCGAAGCACAGCATGAGCGGCAGCACCTGGGCCAGGCGCAGCAGCAGGTCTTCGCGGCCCGCGATCCAGCCCGCGACGATGGCCAGCGCCAGCATCCAGGCCTTGATGTTCACGAACTGCAGCGCGATGCCCTGGGCGAAGCCCACGTTCAGCTTGTGCGCATCGGCCTCGCCGAGCCGCGCGCTGCGCGCCGAGCCTGAAGGCCAGCCACAGCAGGTAGGCCACGCCGAACAGCTTGATGGCCAGCGCCAGCGCCGGCTGGGCCAGCACGAGCGCGCCGAGCCCGGCCGTGCACAGCAGCAGCACCAAGCCCCAGCCGGCCGGCACGGCCCAGATGAAGGGCATCGCATGGCGCAGGCCGTGGTTGGCCGCCAGCGCCGACGACAGCGTGGTGTTGGGCCCCGGCGAGAAACTCATCGCCGTGGCCAGCAGCAGCAGGGCACTCAGTTCGCTTGCGTTCATGGGGATACAGACTCTATAGTTCGTACCAACACACTGCCAATACAGTTTGTGCTGCTTGCGGCGCTACTGTATTGCCCGACAGGCCGATACATACCGACAGGACGCCCACCGTGCTCGTGCGCACCGCCTCGCAGTCGCTGACCGAACAGCTGGCCGCGCATTTCGCCGAGCGCATCGGCGACCGGCTGCTGGCCGCCGGCACGCGCCTGCCCTCGGTGCGCCAGTGTGCCGAACAGCATGGCGTGAGCCCGGCCACCGTGGTGGCCGCCTACGACCGGCTGCTGGCGCTGGGGCTGGTGGAGGCGCGGCGCAACCGCGGCTTCTTCGTGCGCGAGCAGCGCGTGACCCCGCTGCCGGGCGCGGCCGCGCAGCCGGCCGCGCCGTGCGGCCGCCCGTGGACGCGGCGGCCCTCATGCGCGGCATGTTCCACAGCAGCGAGCAACCGCAGCCCGGCATCGGCGTGTTCCCGCCCGACTGGCTGGCCAGCGACATCGTGGCCGCGGCCGTGCGCCGCGCGACGGTGGGGCAGGGCCTCAAGGCGCTGTCCCTGCAGTACGGCGAGCCGGCCGGCGACCCGGCGCTGCGCCGCGCGCTGTCGCACAAGCTCGCGGGCCTCAACGTGCCGGCCGCGCCCGGGCAGATCGTGACCACGGTGGGCGCCACGCATGCGCTGGACATCGTGAGCCGCACGCTGCTGCGCGCGGGCGACCATGTGATGGTGGAGGAGCCGGGCTGGGCCATCGAGTTCGCGCGCCTGCAGGCGCTGGGCGCCGTGATCCTGCCCGTGCCGCGCGGCGCCGACGGGCCGGACCTGGAAGTCATGGCGCGCTACTGCGAGGCCCATGCGCCCAAGCTGTTCGTGAGCGTGAGCGTGCTGCACAACCCCACCGGCCATTGCCTGTCGCCCGGCAGCGCGCACCGCGTGCTGACGCTGGCCAATGCGCACGGCTTCTACATCGTCGAGGACGACACCTACAGCCACCTGGCGCCGGACCACGCCACGCGGCTCTGCGCGCTGGACGGCTTGCAGCGAACGGTCTACGTGAGCGGCTTCGCCAAGATCCTGGCGCCGGGCTGGCGCGTGGGCTACCTGGCCGCCGCCGGCCGCGCTGGTCGAGCGCTTCCTGGACACCAAGCTGCTGGCCACGCTGACCACGCCGGCGCTGCTGGAGCAGGCCATGGCCTGGTGCATCGAGCAGGGCCAGCTGCGCCGCCATGCGCAGCGCGTGCGCACGCGGCTGGACCAGGCGCGCGGCGCAGCGTCAAGCTCGCGCGTGCGGCGGGCTGCCGCTTCGTCAGCGAGCCGGCCGGGCTGTTCGGCTGGGTCGACACGGGCGTGGACACCGAGGCGCTGTCGCTGCGCATGCTCGACGAGGGCTACCTGCTCGCGCCCGGCGCGCTGTTCCACGCCGGCCGCAAGCCCGGCACGCTGATGCGCATCAACTTCGCGACCACGCAGGCCCAGGCCTTCTGGAAGGTGTTCGAGCGCGTGCGCGCGGTCATGTGAGGCGCGGCAGGCGCTCGCCGCCTGCCGACCCCGTCGTTTCTTTGCAACAGCGGCGGTGCACCTTCAGCTTTGCGCCCAAGGCCCCGATATGCTTGCGAATAATTCTTATTTGTAGGCCATCGGCTTGCCGACGCAAGCTCCAAAACCATGAAAAACAATGCCACCTGGCCGCTGGGCCTGTTCGTGCTGGGCGCGGTATTCGCCGCGGATGCGTCCGCCCAGACCGCGGCCACCGCAGAGACGGGCAAGGATGCCGCCGCCCTTGGCACCGTGACCATCAGGTCCGAACGCGAGGGCTACACCGCCAAGGAAAGCAGCTCCGCCACCAAGCTGGACCTGTCCCAGCGCGACACGCCGCAGTCGCTGACCGTCATCACGCGCGAGCGGCTGGAGGACCAGAACCTGACCTCCCTGCGCCAGGTGCTGGACAACACGCCGGGCCTGTACTCCAACGCCTACGACACCGAGCGCGTGCTGTTCTACGCGCGCGGCTTCCTGGTCGATACGCTGACCTATGACGGCGTGCCCGTGCTGCCGAGCTACAACACGAGTTCCATCGACGACACGATCGACACCGCGCTGTACGAGCGCATCGAGGTCGTGCGTGGCGCCACGGGCCTGTCCACCGGTGCGGGCAACCCGGCCGCGTCGATCAACCTGGTGCGCAAGCATGCCGACAGCCGCATCCCCACGGCGAGCCTGGACTTCAGCTACGGCTCCTGGCAGAACCGCCGCGTCGAGCTCGATGCCTCGGCGCCGCTGACGGCCGACGGCCGCATCCGTGGCCGCGCGGTGATCGTCGACGAGGACAAGAACTCCTACCAGAACCTGTACCACAAGCGGACCAGCGTGCTGTACGGCATCGTGGATGCGGACCTCGCGCCGTCGACCAGGCTCTCCCTCGGCGCGGACTACCAGAAGAACAAGCCGCGCGGCGTGACCTGGGGTTCCTTCCCGCTGTTCTATGCCGATGGTGAGCGCATCGACTGGCCCACCTCGGTCACGACCGCCGCGGACTGGACTTCCTGGGACCGCAGCACGCTCAACACCTTCGCCGAACTGCGCCACCAGCTGGACAACGGCTGGCGTGTGCAGGGCAGCCTGCGCCGCAAGGAATTCAAGGAAGACGTGGCCTTGCTCTACCTGCTCGGGTATCCGGACCGCAGCACGGGCGAGGGCGTGGACGCCTACGCCTACCGCAGCAAGTCCAGGGTGACCGAGAACGCGCTGGACCTGTACGCCACCGGCCCGTTCAGCGCGTTCGGCCGAAAGCATGAACTGGTGCTGGGCTACAACGGCTCGCGCGCCAAGAACACCGGCACCGAGCAGGGCGTCGATGGCGACCTGGCGCCAACCGGCAACTTCCTGCAATGGAACGGCAGCTACCCCGAGCCCGCCTTCGCCGCCAGCACGCTCGTGAGCGACATCCGCACGCGCCAGGACGCCGCCTATGCTGCGGCGCGCCTGCAACTGGCCGACTCGCTCAAGCTGATCGCCGGCGCACGCCTGCAACGCTGGAACGTGGACTCGTACTACATCTACGACGTCAATGCCGACGGCATCGCCAAGTACAGCTACACCAAGACCATTCCCTACGCCGGCCTGGTCTGGACCCTGTCGCCCGAGTTCTCTGCCTTCACGAGCTACACCGGCATCTTCAAGCCGCAGAACGAGCGCGACGTGAACGGCCGCTATCTGGACCCCAGGGACGGCCACAGCGTGGAGCTGGGCGTCAAGGGCGAGCACTTCAACCGCATGCTGACGACCGCGTTCACGGTCTTCGACACGCGCCAGAACAACGTCGCCGCGGCCGCACGAGACGCCGACGGCAATGCCGTCCTGCTGCCCGACGGCACGACCGCCTCGGTGGGCGTGGACGGCACCAGGACGCGCGGCTTCGAGCTCGAGGTGGCCGGCCGGCTGGGCCGCAACCTGCAAGCCTCGTTCGGCTGGACCCGCAACATCACCCAGGCCAACGGCGAGAGCTTCCGCACCTTCATTCCTTCGACCCTGGTCCGGACCTTTTTGAGCTGGCAGCCAGCCGACTGGGTGCAAGGCCTGACCCTGGGCGGCGGCGTGAACTGGCAATCGGCCGAGCAGCACGACCGTGGCCTCGCCCAGCGGCGCCACCACGCTGCGCCAGGGCAGCGTGCCGCTGGTCTCGCTGATGGCGCGCTACCAGATCAACAGCGCCGCATCGGTGCAGTTCAACGCCAACAACGTGCTGGACCGCAAGTACACCGTGCTCGACCAGTACGACAACACCTACTACGGCATGCCGGCCAACTACACGGTGTCGTTGCGCCTGCAGTACTGAGCACGGATTCGACCGCAAGGACCGGGGTGCCGGCACCGGCCGGCTGTCCTAGAGTGCGGCCATGCAGACCCCGCTCCTGGACGAACCCGCGGCGGACATGGCCGCCGCGCTCGACGCCGAAGGCCATGCCGTGCTGCCCGGCCTGCTGGCGCCCGCGCAGTGCGAGGCGCTGGCCGCGCTCTACCCGCGGCACGCGCTGTACCGCAGCACCGTGGCCATGGCGCGCCACGGCTTCGGCCGCGGCGAGTACCGCTACTTCGCCTACCCGCTGCCGCCCCTGCTCGCGCAGCTGCGCCACGCGCTGTACCCGCGGCTGGTGCCCATCGCGAACCGCTGGAACCAGCTGCTCGGCCATCCGCTGCGCTACCCCGCGACGCTGGACGCCTTCCTCGCGCGCTGCCACCGCGCCGGCCAGACGCGGCCCACGCCGCTGATCCTGTCCTACGGCGAAGGCGACTACAACTGCCTGCACCAGGACCTCTACGGCGAACACGTGTTCCCGCTGCAGGTGGCGATCCTGCTGTCGCGGCCCGGCGTGGACTTCAGCGGCGGCGAGTTCGTGATGACCGAGAGCCGGCCGGGCCAGCAGCGCGCCCACGTGGTGCCGCTGGCGCAGGGCGATGGCGTGGTGTTCGCCGTGCACGAGCGGCCCGCCGCGGGGCCCACGGGCCGCATGCGCCGGCTTGCGATGCGCCACGGCGTGAGCCGGCTGCTGGCCGGCCGGCGCCACACCGTGGGCCTGATCTTCCACGACGCCGCCTGAGCCTGGATTCGGCCGCAAGAAGCGGAGTGCTTGCGCTGGAACCGCGCCGCACACTGGAGGCCACAGGAGACCACCCATGCAACCGATCCACCCCCCGAGCCAGGACGCCTATGCGAGCGACGACGCCCGCTGGGCCGCCGTGCAGGCGCGCGACGCACGCGCCGACGGCAGCTTCGTCTACGGCGTCAAGACCACGGGCGTGTACTGCCGGCCCAGCGCCGCGGCGCGCCTGCCCCGGCGCGAGAACGTGGAGTTCTTCGCGAGCGCCCAGGCCGCCGAGGCCGCCGGCTACCGCGCGAGCCGCCGCGCCGCGGCCGACCGGACCGCGCTGGCCGCGCAGCGCGCCGCCCTGATCGCCCAGGCCTGCCGGCGCATCGAGGCTGCGGAACTGCCGCTGTCGCTGGACGCGCTGGCGGCCGAGGCGGGCATGAGCCCCTTCCACTTCCACCGCGTGTTCAAGGCCGAGACCGGCCTCACGCCCAAGGCCTACGCCTCGGCCTTCCGCGGGCGGCGGCTGCGCGAGGAGCTCGGTGCCGGCGAGGCCACGGTCACGCAGGCCATCTACGGGGCCGGCTTCAACTCCAACAGCCGCTTCTACGCGGCATCGCAGGAGCTGCTGGGCATGCACGCGCGCGACTACCGGGCCGGCGGCCCCAACATGCGCGATCCGCTTCGCGGTGGGCCAGTGCACGCTGGGCGCGATCCTGGTCGCGCAGAGCCAGCGGGGCATCTGCGCGATCGGGCTCGGCGACGACGCGGACCAGCTCGTGCGCGACCTGCAGGACCAGTTTCCCAAGGCGCAGCTGCTCGGCGGCGATGCCGGCTTCGAGCAGCTCGTGGCCCAGGTCGTGGGCTTCGTCGAGGCGCCTGCGCTCGGCCTGAACCTGCCGCTGGACGTGCAGGGCACGGCCTTCCAGGAGCGGGTGTGGCAGGCGCTGCGCGAGATCCCGCCCGGCGCCACGGCCAGCTACGCCGAGGTGGCCGCGCGCATCGGCCAGCCCAGGGCCGTGCGCGCCGTGGCCCAGGCCTGCGGCGCGAACCGGCTCGCGGTCGCGATCCCCTGCCACCGCGTGGTGCGGCGCAGCGGCGAGCTTTCGGGCTACCGCTGGGGCGTGGAACGCAAGCGCGCGCTGCTGCTGCGCGAGGCGGCCGGTGGCTGAAGCGCTGCGCGCGCGCGTCGCGGGCGTGGACTGGACGGACACCGCGGCGCAGCTGGATGCCGAGGGCTGTGCCGTGCTGTCCGGCCTGCTGGAGGCGGCCCAGGTCCAGGCCCTGGCCGCGCTGTGCGAGCGGCCCGGCCCCTGGCCGGGCTGGGTCGGCGTGCTGCAGGCGGCGCTCCATGCCCGCCTGGTGCCGGTCGCCAACGCCTGGCATGCGCGCCTGGGCCGGCCCCTGCGCCATCCGCCTGCGCTGGTGCGCGGCGAACCCCCGCGGCCCCACGGCCTGCGGGCCGGCGAAGACCTGCCCTTGCAACACGGCAGCGAGGAACCGGGCGCCTTCCCCTTGCAGCTGCACATCCTGCTCGGCATGCCGGGTGAAGACTTCACCGGTGGCGCCCTGGTGCTGACCGAGCAGCGCCCGCGCATGCAGTCGCGGCCCATGGTGCTGCCGCTGCGCCGGGGCGACATCGCGCTGTTCGCCGTGGCCGAGCGCCCGCAGGCCGGCACGCGCGGCGACTACGCCGTGCGGCTGCGGCACGGCATCGCGCGCGTGCGCTCGGGCCGGCGGCTCGGTCTGGAACTGCGCTTCGACGAAGCGGCTTGAGCGTTGCGCCGTTTTACCCGGGTGTAATTGACCTTGTTTTTACCCGGGTAATATCCCGAAATGGCTTCCGATCCTCCATCTCCCGCGCCGGCCGAGCCCGCGGTCACGGCCTTCCTGGGCCACCGCCGCATCGGCCAGGGCACGCGCGCCGCCGTCGCGCGCGCGGCCCGCCGCGCGCTGGGCACGCCGGCCGCGGCCGGCGCAGCGCTGCTCGCCTTCGACGACGCGAGCGGTGCGCCGGTCGAGCTGGACCTGCGCGCCACCGCCGCCCCCGTGGCCGCCGCCGATGCCGCCGCGCCACCCCCGCCGCCCGGCCGGCCGCGGCTCGGCGTGGTCGCGCGCGAAGTCACGCTGCTGCCCCAGCACTGGGAATGGCTCGCGCTGCAGCCGGGCGGCGCCTCGGTCGCGCTGCGCAAGCTCGTGCACGAGGCGCGGCGCAGCCTCGCGGCGCAGGATGCGGTGCGTGCCGCGCAGGAGCGCTGCTACCAGTTCCTGCGCGCCATCGCCGGCGACCTGCCGGGCTACGAGGAAGCGCTGCGCGCGCTGTTCCGCGGCGACCGGGACGGTTTCGACGGCGCCACGGCGGGCTGGCCGGCCGACGTGCTGGCCCATGGCCGCCGGCTCGCCGAAGGCGCCTTCGGCGCGCCGCAGGAGTGAAGGCCATGGCGACGCCGACACCGGCACCTGCCGCCGACCCGCGCCCGCTGTGGCGCGTGTTCCTGGTCTTCCTCGGCCCCATGGTGCTGGGCAACGTGCTGCAAGGCATGTCCGGCACGCTCAACGGCATCTTCGTGGGCCAGATGCTGGGCACGCATGCGCTGGCCGCCACGGCCGGCATGTTCCCCATCGTGTTCTTCCTGGTCTCGCTCGTGATCGGCGTGGGCGCGGGCGGCTCCATCCTGATCGGCCAGGCCTGGGGCGCGCGCGAGCCGGACAAGGTGCGCCACATTGCCGGCAACGCGATCCTCGCGGGCCTGGTCGTCGGCCTGGTGGCGGCCGTGCTGGGCATCGCCTTCGCCGAGCCCGCGCTGCGTGCGCTGCGCACGCCGCCCGAGGTGCTGGCCGACGCCGTGCTCTACGCGCGCACGCTGATGCTGGCCATGCCGGGGCTGTTGCTGTTCATCCTGTTCTCGCAGCTGCTGCGCGGCGTGGGCGACACCTTCTCGCCCATGGTGGCCATGGGGCTGTCCACGGCGCTGTCCTGCCTGCTGACGCCTGCGCTGATCCGCGGCTGGGGCGGCCTGCCGCAGCTGGGCCTGGTCAGCGCGGCCGTGGCCACGGTGGCTTCCTATGCCGTGGCGCTGGCCTGGCTGGCCTGGTACCTGCGGCGGCGCCGGCATCCGCTCGCGCTCGGCGCGCCGCTCCTGCGCGAGATGCGGCCGCGCGGCCCCACGCTGCGGCTCATGCTGCGCATCGGCATGCCGGCCGGCGTGCAGATGATCGTGGTCTCGCTGGCCGAGATCGTGCTGCTGGCGCTCGTCAACGACCATGGCCCCGACGCCGTGGCGGCCTACGGCGCCGTCAACCAGATCGTCAACTACGTGCAGTTCCCGGCCATGTCGATCGCGATCACGGCGTCCATCCTGTGCGCCCAGGCCATCGGCGCGGGCCGGACCGGGCGCCTGGGCGCGATCACGCGCACGGCGCTCATGCTCAACCTCGTCGTCACCGGCGCGCTGGTGCTGCTGGGCTACGCGCTGTCTGAACGCCTGCTGGCCTTGTTCATCACGCAGCCCGAGGTGATCGCGCTGGCGCAGTCGCTGCTGCACATCCTGCTCTGGAGCCTGCTGCTGTACGGCTGGGCCAGCGTGCTGGGCGGCGTGATGCGCGCCTCGGGCACGGTCATGGTGCCCATGCTGATCGGCGTGGCCTGCATCGCCTTCGTCGAACTGCCCGTGGCCTACGGGCTGTCCGGGCCGCTCGGCCTGCAGGGGGTGTGGATCAGCTACCCGGTCACCTTCGCGGCCATGCTGGCGCTCAACGCCGCCTACTTCCAGTGGGTGTGGCGCAGGCGGGCGGTGGCGCGGCTGGTCTGAACCTGGATTCGGCAGTCGACCGCTTGCGGCCTTCGGGAAAGCCGCATGGCGACTGGACCTGGCGCCTTCGGTGTCCCTCGCCATCCGAACCTGGGCCGAACGCAGGCCGGCGCTGCCGCCGCCGCCGGCCAGGCCCCATTCTTGCTGGGGATTTCGAGTCCCCCACCGTAGAAGAGGCCAGCCCATGTCTTCCGTCCCTTCGCCCTCCGTCCACCCGGTCGACGCGCAGCTGCCCATGGGCAAGCTCACCGCGCTGGGCCTGCAGCATGTGCTGGTGATGTATGCCGGCGCCGTCGCCGTGCCGCTGATCGTGGGCCGCGCGCTCAAGCTCGGCCCCGACGAGGTGGCGCTCTTGATCTCGGCCGACCTGTTCTGCTGCGGCATCGCCACGCTGATCCAGTCGCTGGGCGCCACGCGCTGGTTCGGCGTCAAGCTGCCGGTCATGATGGGCGTGACCTTCGCGTCCGTCGCGCCCATGGTCGCCATCGCCAACGCGAATCCTGGCGCGGCCGGAGCGCAGCTGCTGTTCGGCGCCATCATCGGCGCGGGCATCGTCTCCATCCTGATCGCGCCGCTGATCAGCCGCATGCTGCGCTTCTTCCCGCCCGTGGTCACCGGCACCATCATCGCGGTGATCGGCATCACGCTGATGCGCGTGGGCATCAACTGGATCTTCGGCAACCCCGTGGGCCCGACGGCGCCCGCCATCGTCGACCCGGCCTACGCCAAATGGCTGGCCGACGCCACGGCGCCCGGCTCGGCGCTGCCGCCGGCCCCCAAGGGCATGGCCCTCCTGCCCACGGTGCCCAACCCGCGCTACGCCGAACTGACCGGCGTGGGCATCTCGGCCCTGGTGCTCGCGTCCATCCTGCTGATCGTCAAGTACGCCAAAGGCTTCGTGGCCAACATCTCGGTGCTGCTGGGCATCGTGATCGGCGGCATCGCCGCCACGGCCATGGGCATCATGACCTTCGAGAAGGTCGGCAAGGCGCCCTGGGTGGACGTGGTGCTGCCCTTCCATTTCGGCATGCCGCTGTTCGACCCGCTGCTGATCCTGACCATGACGCTGGTCATGTTCGTGGTCATGATCGAGTCCACCGGCATGTTCCTGGCGCTGGGCGAGATGACCGAGCGCAAGGTCAGCCAGGACACGCTGGCGCGCGGCCTGCGCACCGATGGCCTGGGTACGCTGATCGGCGGCATCTTCAACACCTTCCCGTACACCAGCTTCTCGCAGAACGTGGGCCTGGTGGCCGTGACCGGCGTCAAGAGCCGCTATGTCTGCGTGGCCGGCGGCGTGATCCTGATCGTGCTGGGCCTCTTGCCCAAGATGGCGGCGCTCGTGGAGTCGCTGCCCACCGTGGTGCTGGGCGGCGCCGGCATCGTGATGTTCGGCATGGTGCTGGCCACCGGCATCCGCATCCTGGCCGGCGTGGACTTCAAGGGCAACCGCCACAACGCGATGATCGTGGCGGTGTCCGTCGGCATCGGCATGGTTCCGCTGCTGGCGCCCAACTTCAAGCAATGGATGCCGCACGGCCTGCACGCGCTGATCGAGTCGGGCATCCTGCTGACCTCGATCGCGGCCGTGCTGCTGAACGTGTTCCTCAACGGCGCCAGGCACGACGAGGCGGCGGCCATCGCCGCGGCCAGGCAGGCCGAGGCGCACTGACCCCGGCCCCTGGCGCCTGGCCCGGACAGGCGCCGGATCGCGTTCAGCCCTTGGGCTTGTACGCGATCACGTCGATCTCGACCTTGGCGTCCACCATCAGGCGCGCCTCGGTCGTCGAACGCGCCGGCTTGCCGTTCGGGAAGTACTCCAGGTAGATGCGGTTGAACGCGCCGAAGTCGCGCGCGTCGTGCAGCCAGCAGTTGCTCTTGCAGACATCGTCCAGCGTCGCGCCGGCCAGCGCCAGCGCAGCCTTCAGGTTCTCCATGACCTGGCGCGTCTGCGCCTCGATGCCGCCCACGACGATCTCGCCCTGGGCATTGCCGGGCACCTGGCCCGACACATAAATGAAGTCGCCGGCGCGCACGGCGGGCGAGAACGGACGGACCTGGCGGTCGGATGCGGCAGGCGGGTTGCCCAGGTATTCGAGTGGCATGGATTGGCGCTCCTTTGAAAAGTTGAGAAAGTTTATTTCAGAAAAGCGGCGATGACACCGGGAAAACCCTGGTGCGAAACTTGCGAACCTCGCGCAAAGTTCGTTTGTCTGAAATTTACTTTCACACTTCCGGTGCATCCGGACCCACAGGAGAGCCTCGATGAGCATGATCCCCACCCTCCGCCGCCGCAATCTGGTGCATGCCGCCGCAGCCCTGGCGCTGCTGCTGCCCGCCGCCCAGCAGGCCCTGGCCCAGGCGCCGCGCGCCCATGCCACGCTGGCCATGGTGGCCGAGCCGCAGACGCTGGACCCGATGGCCAGCACGGCCGACCTGGTCGGCACCATCATGCAGCACGTCTACGAGACGCTCTACACCTTCGACGCCAAGTGGAACGTGGTGCCCATGCTGGCCGAGGCCGCGCCCAAGATCTCGGCCGACGGCAAGGTCTACACCATCGCGCTGCGCAAGGACGTGCAGCTGCACAACGGCCGCGCGTTGACGGCCGACGACGTGGTCGCCAGCCTGCAGCGCTGGGTCGAGCAGGCGCCGCGCGGCAAGGCCGTGGGCAAGCAGCTCGCCCACATCCAGGCCAAGGGCCCGGGCACGGTGGAGATCGCCCTGACCTCGCCCTACGCACCGCTGCTGGCCCAGCTCGCGCTGCCCAGCGGCATGGCGGCCATCATGGCCAAGGAAGCCATCGCCACGCCGCTCAAGGACTTCGTCGGCACCGGCCCCTACAAGTTCAAGGAGCGCCGCCCCGACCAGTACCTGCTGCTCGAGCGCTTCGACAAGTACACCGCGCGCAAGGAGCCGGCCAGCGGCTACGGCGGCAAGCGCGAGGCGCTGATCGGCGAACTGCGCTTCGTGCCCGTGCCCAACGCCAACACGCGCGTGGAAGGCGCGCTGGCCGGCCAGTACGACTTCGCCGACCTGCTGCCCACCGAGGCCTTGAGCCGCCTGGAGAAGGCCGCCGGCAAGACCGTGCCCGTGCTGACGCCGTCCTTCGGCTTCCCCTACCTGGTGCTCAACACCAAGGAAGGCGTGATGGCCAGGCAGCCGCTGCGCCAGGCCTTGCAGACCGCGCTGGGCGAGGGCGAGATGCTGGCCGCAGGATTCGGCGACACGCGCTTCTTCACGGTCGAAGGCAACCACTTCCCCAAGGGCTCGCCGTTCTACTCCGCGGCCGGCACCGACCAGTACAACCAGCGCAACGCGGCCAAGGCCAAGGAGCTCGCGGCCAAGGCCGGCTACAAGGGCGAGCCGATCCGCGTGCTGACCAGCCGCCAGTACGACTTCCACTACAACATGGCGCTGCTGATGGCCGAGCAGCTCAAGCGCGCCGGCTTCAAGGCCGACCTCAACGTGGTCGACTGGGCCACGCTGGTGCAGCGCCGCAACGATCCCAAGCTCTGGGACATCTACGTCACCCACTCCGGCCAGTTCCCCGAGCCCATGCTGTCGCCGCCGCAACTGGGCGACGGCGCGCCGGGCTGGTGGGAGACGCCCACCAAGCAGGCCGCGCTGGCCGCCTTCAACGCCGAGACCGACCCGGCCAAGCGCGGCGCGCTGTGGGGCAAGGTGCAGCAGATCGTCTACGACGAGGTGCCGTACATCCACGTCGGCAAGTTCAGCGGCCTGTCGGCGCGCAGCCCGGCGCTCGAGAACTACACCCCCGCGACCTGGCCGTTCTTCTGGAACGCCAGGATCAAGTAAGCCGCAGGGCAGGGAACGTCGAAGGAGCCGGTCATGCACCGTTTCATCCTCTCCAAGGCCGCCGGCATGCTGGCCGTGCTGGCCATCGTCGCCGTGCTGGTGTTCGTGCTCACGCGCGCCGCCTCGGGCGATCCCGTGGCCGTGCTGCTGGGCGAGCAGGCCACGGCCGCCGACATCGCGCGCGTGCAGCAGCAGTACGGGCTCGACAAGCCGCTGCCGGTGCAGTTCGGCTACTGGCTGCGCGAGGTGCTGCAGGGCAACCTGGGCGATTCCATCTTCCTGCAGCAGCCCGTCACGCAGGCCCTGGCGCAGCGCGCCGAACCCACGGCGCTGCTCACGCTGATGGCCGTGGGCCTGGCGGCGCTGATCGGCATCCCCTGCGGCATCGTCTCGGCCGTGTTCCGCGGCAAGGCGGTGGACCAGGCCTTCACCGGCATCGCCATGCTGGGCGCCAGCGTGCCGAGCTTCTGGCTCGGCATCGTGCTGATCCAGATCTTCGCCGTGAAGATGGGCTGGTTCCCGGTCTCGGGCTATGGCGACCCCGGCGCGCCGCTGGCCGAGCGCCTGCACGCGCTGGTGCTGCCGGCCACGGTGCTGGGCCTCCTGAACTCGGCGCTGATCACGCGCTTCACGCGCGCCTCCATGCTCGACGTGCTGGGCGAGGACTACGTGCGCACCGCGCGCGCCAAGGGCCTGGGCGAAGGCATCGTGGTGCTCAAGCACGCGCTGCGCAACGCCATGGTGCCCATCGTCACGGTGGTGGGCCTGACCACGGCGCTCATGATCGGCGGCGCCGTCGTGACCGAGACCGTGTTCGGCCTGCCCGGCGTCGGCAACCTCGTGGTCAACGCCGTGCTGCGGCGCGACTACCCCGTGATCCAGGGCGCGCTGCTCGTCATCGCGGCCATCTACGTGTTCATCAACTTCGCGATCGACATGCTCTACGCCGTCGTCGACCCGCGCGTGAAGGTTTGAGATGAAAGCCGTCCTCACCCGATTGTTCCGCCGCCGCATCGTGCTGCTGTCGGCCATCGTGCTGGCCGCCATCGTGGTGCTGGCCGTGGGCGCCTCGGTCTTCGCCAGCGCAGACCCCAACGACACGGCCGTGCTCGACCGCCTGAAGGCCCCGAGCGCCGAGCACCTGCTGGGCACCGACGAATTGGGCCGCGACCTCTACGCCCGCGTGGTGCACGGCGCGCGCTACTCGCTGTCCATCGCCGCCATGACGGCCGTGGGCGCCGTGGTGTTCGGCACCCTCGTCGGCCTCATCGCCGGCTTCTTCCGCCGGCTCGACGCGCCCATCATGCGCGTGGTCGACGCCATGATGTCCTTCCCCGACATCCTGCTCGCGATCGCGCTGGTCGCCATCCTCGGCCCCTCGCTGGCCAACGTGGTGCTGGCCCTGGTGCTGGTCTACACGCCGCGCGTGGCGCGCGTGGTGCGCGCCTCCACGCTGGTGGTGCGCGAGCTGCTGTTCGTGGAGGCGGCCCGCGCCATCGGCGCGCGCACGCCGCACATCCTGTGGCACCACGTGCTGCCCAACCTGCTCTCGCCCATCCTCGTGCAGGGCTCGTTCATCTTCGCCTACGCCATCCTGGCCGAGGCCGGGCTGTCCTTCCTGGGCGTGGGCGTGCCGCCCGAGATTCCCACCTGGGGCACCATGGTCGCGGGCAGCCAGCAGTACGCCGATCGCGCGTTCTGGGTCGTGCTGTTCCCGGGCCTGGCCATCATCCTGACCGCGCTCTCGCTGCAACTGCTGGGCGACGGCGTGCGCGACATGCTCGATCCCAAACTCAAGAAGGCGGCATGACCATGGACACCACCGTCATCCTGGAGCGCGCGAATGCCGCGCTCGCCATGCCCCGAGCAGCCGCGTGCTGTCGGTGGACGGCCTCACGGTGCGCTTCCGCACGCCCGAACGCACCGTGGAGGCCGTGCGCAACCTGGCCTTCGACGTGGACCGCGGCCGCACCCTGGCCATCGTCGGCGAATCGGGCTCGGGCAAGTCCGTCACCTCGCTGTCGCTGATGCGGCTGATGGAGCACGGCGGTGGCCGGATCGCGGGCGGCAGCGCCCTGCTGCGCCGGCGCAACGGCCAGGTGCTGGACCTCATGCAGGCCGACAAGGCCCAGATGCGCGCCGTGCGCGGCGCCGACATCGCGATGATCTTCCAGGAGCCCATGACCTCGCTGAACCCCGTGTTCACGGTCGGCGAGCAGATCGCCGAATCCGTGCGCACGCACCAGGGCAAGGACCGCGCGGCCGCCAGCGCCGAGGCGCTGCGCATGCTGGAACTGGTGCGCATCCCCGAGGCGCGCAACGTGCTGCGCCGCTACCCGCACCAACTCTCGGGCGGCATGCGCCAGCGCGTGATGATCGCGATGGCGCTGTCGTGCAAGCCGCAGCTGCTGATCGCCGACGAGCCGACCACGGCCCTGGACGTGACCATCCAGGCCCAGATCCTGCGGCTGGTCCGCCAGCTCCAGGAAGACATGGACATGGGCGTCATCTTCATCACGCACGACATGGGCGTGGTGGCCGAGGTGGCGGACCGCGTGCTCGTGATGTTCCGCGGCGACCGCGTGGAGGAGGGCGCCACCGACGACGTGTTCGCGCGCCCGGCCCATGCCTACACGAAACGCCCTGCTGTCGGCCGTGCCGCGCCTGGGCGCCATGCAGGGCACGGACCTGCCGCGGCCCTTCGATCTGCTGCAGGTGGACGGCGCGAAGGCGCCCGAGCCGGCCCTGCTGACCGACACGCGCACGCCGGTGCGCCGCCCCCGTGCTGCGCGTGAAGAACCTGGTCACGCGCTTCGACCTCCGAACGGCATGTTCGGCAAGGCCACGCGCCGCGTGCACGCGGTCGAGCAGGTCAGCTTCGACCTGCACCCGGGCGAGACGCTGGCCGTGGTCGGCGAATCGGGCTGCGGCAAGATCGACCACGGGCCGCTCGCTGCTGCGCCTGGTCGAGAGCCAGGGCGGGGCCATCGAGTTCGGCGGCCGCAACATCCTGGACCTGCCCGTGAACCAGGTGCAGGCCCTGCGGCGCGACATCCAGTTCATCTTCCAGGACCCCTTCGCCTCGCTCGATCCGCGCAAGACGGTGGGCTTCTCGTTGGCCGAGCCGCTCATGGTGCACAGGATCGGCACGCCGGCGCGAGCGCGAGGCCAAGGTGCAGTGGCTGCTGCAGAAGGTGCAGCTGCCGCCCGAGGCCGCGCAGCGCCACCCGCACGAGTTCTCGGGCGGCCAGCGCCAGCGCATCGCCATCGCCCGCGCGCTCGCGCTGGAGCCCAAGGTCATCGTGGCCGACGAATCGGTCTCGGCGCTGGACGTCTCGATCCAGGCCCAGATCGTCAACCTCATGATGCAGCTGCAGCGCGAGATGGGCGTGGCCATCCTGTTCATCTCGCACGACATGGCCGTGGTCGAGCGCATCAGCCACCGCGTGGCCGTGATGTTCCTGGGCCAGATCGTGGAGATCGGCCCGCGCCGCGCCGTGTTCGAGAATCCGCAGCACGCCTACACGCGGCGCCTGATGGCGGCCGTGCCCGTGGCCGACCCGCAGCGCAGGCACATGCAGCGCGCGCTGATCGAGGGCGAGATCCCGAGCCCGATCCGCGCCGTGGGCGACGAGCCCGTGGTGCAGCCGCTCGTGGAGGTCGGCCCCGGGCACTTCGTCGCGCGCCATCCCATCGCCGCAGGTTTTTGACACCATGAACAACGACACCATCCTCGACACCCGCTACAAGGGTTTTCCGCGCACCGCGCCGCCGCTCGCGCGCAGCGCCATCGGCCAGGCGGGCTGGCATGTGCTGGACGGCCGGCTGCCGCTGCCGCTGGCCGTGATCAAGCGCAGCGCGCTGAACCACAACCTGGCCTGGATGCAGGCCTTCGTGCGCGAGCGCGGCATCGAACTCGCGCCGCACGGCAAGACCACCATGTCGCCCGAGCTGTTCTCGCGCCAGCTCGCCGCCGGCGCCTGGGGCCTGACCTTCGCCACCGTCACGCAGCTGGCCGTGGGCGTGGTCGCCGGCGCGCGCCGCACGCTGATCGCCAACCAGGTCGTGACCGACGACGACCTGGCCGGCATCCAGGCGCTGCTGGCCGCGCACGCCGGCCTGCGCGTGGTCTTCCTCGTGGATTCGCTGGCCCAGCTGGCGCTGATCGCGCAATGGTTCGCTGCCCACCCGGGCAGCCAGCCCTTCGAGGTCATGCTGGAGGTGGGCGTGGCCGGCGCCCGCACGGGCTGCCGCACGCAGAGCGAGGCCGCCCTGCTTGCCCGCGCGCTGAAGGCCAGCCCGGCCGTGCGCCTGGCCGGCATCGAGTGCTACGAGGGCGGCGGCGCCACCGGCCGCAGCGACCACGATGCCGTCTACTGCGACGCGCTCATGACGCGCGTGGAGGCCATCGCCCGGCTCTGCGCCGAGGAAGGCCTGTTCGAGAACGACGAGGTGCTGCTCTCGGCCGGCGGCTCGGCCATCTTCGACCTCGTGGCCGACCGCCTCACGCCCGCGCTGGGCCGGCCCGTGCGCGGCCTGCTGCGCTCGGGCTGCTACGTCACGCACGACCACGGCAACTACAAGCGCCTCCTGGCCTCGGTGGCCGAGCGCTGCGGCTGCACCGAGACCCTGCTGCCCGCGCTGGAGGTCTGGGCCGCCGTGCAGTCGTGCCCCGAGCCGGGCCTGGCCATCCTGACCTGCGGCCGGCGCGACATCTCCTACGACCTGGAGATGCCGATCCCGTTCGCGCGCGCGCCGCGCGGCGCGCTCGTGCCGCAGGCCATTCCCCCGAGCTGGAAGATCACGGCCCTGAACGACCAGCACGCCTACCTGCGCTGGGACGCCGCCGACGAGGCCGGCGCCCCCGTGGTCGGCGAGCGCATCGGCCTGGGCATCTCGCACCCCTGCACCACCTTCGACAAATGGCACTGGATGCCCATCGTCGAGGACGACTACCGCGTGACCGACGCCGTCACGCTGCACTTCTGATGCGCACCGCCGGGCCGTCCCCAAGGTGCGCGCACCCGCAGTCCGCAGGACGGAGGGTCTTTCCATGACTGCCACGCCTTCCCTGCTCGAACGCATGGCGCTGGCGCGCGAGTCGGCGCCGGCCACGCGCCGCGCCATCCTGCAGGCCATGCTCGAGGACCCGGACCGCACGCTCGAGGAAAGCTTCGAGCAGCTGGCCGAGCGCAGCGGCAGCTCGGTGCCCACCATCATGCGCACCTGCCGCGACCTGGGCTTCGCCGGCCTGCGCGAGTTCAAGCTCGCGCTGGCGCAGGAGCTGGCGCTGGGCGGCTCGCCGCTGCACCGGCGCGTGAACATCGCCGACGCCGCCGACGAGGTGGTCGGCAAGATCGCGCGCAGCGCCGCCGCCTCGGTGGCCGGCGTGCGCAACCAGCTCGACATGGCCGTGCTGCAGGCCGCCGTGGACGCCATCGCCGCGGCGCCGCACGTCGACATCGTGGGCGCGGGCAACACCTCGTGGTTCATGGCCACGGACCTGCAGGCGCGGCTGTTCCGGCTCGGCCTGTCGGCCACGGCCTGGGCCGACTACCACCTGCAGCAGGTGGCGGCCGGCGCGCAGAAGGCCGGCGGCGTGGTCATCGCGATCACGCACGTGGGCGGCATGCCCAGCCTGCTGGACGCGGTGGACATCGCGCGCGCCCAGGGCGCCAGGGTGGTCGCCATCACGCGGCCCGGCACGCCGCTGGCCGCCCGGGCGGACTGGCTGCTGGGCCTGACCGTGCCCGACGACGCGGTGATGCACGTGGGCATCGACGCCTACCTCGTGCACCTGACGCTGATCGAGGTGCTGACCGTGCTGATCGCGCAGCGCGTGGGCGAGCCGGCCGTGCGCCGCCTGCGCGGCGTGCGCGAGGCGCTGCAGCGCCATGGCGTGGACGTGAGAACCCATCCGCTGCAAAGCTGGGATGGCGAAGGAGTGCAACGTGGCGAAGTCTGAATCGGCAACCCTGTTCGAGAACGGCCTCATCGTCGACGGCTCGGGCGGTCCCTCGTGGACCGGCGACCTGCTGCTCGTGGACGGCCGCATCGCCGCGTCGGGCGCCGGCCTGCGCCAGCGCCTGCCGGCCGGCCTGGACATCGCCGACGTGGCGGTGGTCGATTGCAGCGGCCAGGCCGTGGCGCCCGGCTTCATCGACTGCCATACGCACGACGACGCCATCGTGCTGCGCACGCCCGAGTACCTGGCCAAGCTGTCGCAGGGCATCACCACCGTGGTCACGGGCAACTGCGGCATCTCGCTGGCGCCCTACGCCACGGCCCAGGCCCGGCCGCCGCTCACGCTGCTGGGGGCCGATTCGTTCCGCTACGCCACGCTGGCCGCCTACCGCGAGGCCGTCGCGGCCGCGCAGCCCGCGCTCAACGTGGCCGCGCTGGTCGGCCACACCACGCTGCGCTTCGCGGCCATGGACGACCTCACGCGCGCGGCCACGGCCGAGGAACGCGCCACCATGGCCGCGCTGCTCGACGCGGCCATGGCCGAGGGCGCGCTGGGCCTGTCCTCGGGCCTGTTCTACGAGGAAGCCTTCGCCGCGCCGGCCGACGAGGTGACCGACCTGGCCCGCGTCGTCGCGCGCCACGGCGGCGTCTACGCCACGCATCTGCGCAGCGAGATGCAGGCCATCCTGGAGGCCATGCACGAGGCCGGCGACTGCGCCTTCGAGGCCGGCGTGCCGCTGGTGCTCTCGCACCACAAGTGCGCCGGCCCCACCCAGTGGGGCCGCACGCGCGAGACGCTGCCGCTGGTGGACCTGCTGGCCCGGCGGCAGGACGTGGCGCTGGACGTCTACCCCTACGTGGCGGGCTCCACCGTGCTGCGCGAAGACCTCGTGGACGGCGTGATCGACGTGATGCTGACCTGGAGCGACCGGCACCCCGAGTTCACCGGCCGCCTGTTGGCCGACATCGCGGCCGAGTGGGGCGTGGACCAGAAGACGGCGGCGCGCCGGCTCATGCCGGGCGGTGCCTGCTACTTCCAGATGCGCGAGGACGACGTGGAGCGCGTGATCGCCCACCCGCGCAGCATGGTCGGCAGCGACGGCCTGCCGCACGACCGGCATCCGCACCCGCGGTTGTGGGGCGCGTTCCCGCGCGTGTTCGCGCGCTACTGGCGCGGCCGCGGCCTGTTCACGCTGGAGCAGACCGTGCACAAGATGACCGGCATGACCGCGAAGAACTTCCGCCTCGCGGGCCGCGGCCTCCTGCGCGCGGGCCATGCGGGCGACGTGGTGGTGTTCGACCCCGCGCGCATCGCCGACATGGCGACCTACGACAACCCGGTGCAGGCCAGCGTGGGCGTGGTGGCGGTCTACGTGAACGGGCGCTGCGCCTACCGCGAGGGCGCGCTGGAGGTGCTGGCGCGCGAGGGCCGCATGCTCGCGCGCGGCCAGGCCTAGGGTTCTTCAGCCCGCCTGCTCGGCGCAGCTTCGCGGCGCCACGGTGCTGCGGCGCGCATGGGCGCGCGCATTCGACAGCGCCCAGAAGTACACGGCCAGCCCGGCCAGCGCGAGCGCCACGCCGACCCAGCCCGTGGAAGTCCAGCCGAAGCCGGCGCTGATGGCCGCGCCGCCGAGCCAGGCGCCCAGGGCGTTGGCCACGTTGAAGGCCGAGTGGTTGAGCGCGGCGGCCAGGGTCTGCGCGTCGCCGGCCACGTCCATCAGGCGCACCTGCAGCGCCGGGCCGATGGCGACGATGGTGCCGACCAGGAACACGTTGATGGCCGCCGTGAGCGGGTGGTGCGCCGCCACCGTGAACAGCGCCAGCACCAGGCCGGACCAGACCAGCATCGCGCCGATGGTGCGCATCAGCGCGCGGTCCGCCAGGCGCGAGCCGGCCAGGTTGCCGGCCACCATGCCCAGGCCGAACAGCGCCAGCACCACGGGCACCCAGGACAGCGGCATGCCGGCCACCTCGAGCAGCGTGGGCTTGATGTAGCTGAACACCGCGAACATGCCGCCGAAGCCGATCGCGCCGATGCCCAGCGTGAGCCAGACCTGGGGCCGGGCCAGCGCGCCGAGTTCGCGCAGCGGACTGGCGCCAGGGTCGGGCCGCAGGTCGGGCACGTTGCGCTGCACCAGCCAGGCGGCGGCCAGTGCGATCACGCCGACCAGCACGAAGGCCGCGCGCCAGCCCAGCCACTGGCCCAGCGCCGCAGCGATCGGCACGCCGACCAGCGTGGCGCTGGTCAGCCCCAGCATCACCAGGCCCACGGCCTGGGCCCGGCGTCCGGGCGGCGCCAGCGCGGCCGCCACCAGCGCGGCCACGCCGAAGTAGGTGCCGTGCGGCAGGCCGGCCGCGAAGCGCAGCAGGTTCAGCGACCCATAGCCCGGCGCCGCGGCGCTGGCGAAGTTGCCGAGCGCGAACACCGCCATCAGCGCCACCAGCAGCGCGCGCCGGCCCATGCCGGCCGCCAGCACGGCCAGCACCGGCGCGCCGATCACCACGCCCAGCGCGTAGGCGCTGATCACGTGGCCGGCCTGCGGGATGGTGGTGCCGATGTCTGCGGCCACTTCGGGCAGCAGGCCCATGATCACGAACTCGCCGGTGCCGATGGCGAAGCCGCCCACGCCGAGCGAGAAGACGGCGCGGGCAAAGCCCGAGGTGGCGGCGGCAGGCGTGGCCGTGCCGCCGGTGGTGGGAATGCGGTTCAAGACGGGGGCTCCTGGGCGCGGACCGCGTTGCGCGGCCCGGTCTTCGGGTGATCTAGGGGAAAACCCGAGGTGCCGACCTTACCACGCGAGCCGGTTTCGTGCAGCGGCGCGCATCCGGGTTCAGGGCGGCGGGGCGGCGTCCCAGCGCACAGTGGCCCAGCGCAACGGGTTCCAGCCCGGTGCGCGCGCGATCTGCACCGTGCCCGCGGGCACGCGCCAGCGCAGGGCGGCCAGGGGCTGGCCGTCGTCGGCGAGGGCTTCGCTGCCGCCCGGCGCGCCCAGGCGTTCGGTCAGCATGCCGACCGCGCGGTGGTGCTCCCACCAGGGCAGCAGCAGGTCCAGCGATTGCAGGTGCCCGTTCTGGAAGCGGGCGCGCAGCGCCGCGGCGGGAATGCCGTTGGCCCGGGCCAGGGCGGCTTCGCAGACGCTGGCGTCGCCCTGTGCCTGGCAGGGCAGGGTCAGGCCGCCGAGCTGCCGGGCGAGCGCGGCGGTGTCCAGCGCGGGTGCGAGGCGGGCGTAGTCCAGCGCCAGTTCGGCGCGCGCGCCGGCGCCGGTCCAGCGTGCCAGCTGGGCCGGCAGTTCGGCGCGGCCGGCCCACAGCAGGCCGGCCAGCACCAGCAGCGCGGCCAGCAGCAGCGCGCCGCTGCGGCGCGGGCGGGGTTCAGGGCTGGGCCTGGGGTGCATGCGCGGGCTTTCGGACCACGGGAAGGGGCATGCGGCGCGCGGCTTCGGTCAGCTCGCGCATCGCCCGCTGCATCTGGGCGGACAGCAGGGCCAGCTGCGCCGCGGCATCGTCCGGCAGGTCCGGGTCGCGCCGCAGCATGGCCTGCTCCAGCGCCAGCGAGCGCGTGGTGGTGGCGCAGACCTGCAGGTACAGCTGCACCAGGCGGCCGGTCTGCTCCCAGAGCGGCACGCGCAGCGGCGCCAGTTCCTCGGTGATGGTGCTGCAGACCGGAGCGATGGCGCGCTCGGCGTTCTGCAGGAAGACCGGCTGGCGGAGCTCGCCGCGCTGCAGGCGCTGCGCGTCCAGCGCCATCTGGCGCAAGCCCTGGTCGAGGCGGCGCGCGATGTCGGGCAGCAGCTCCTGCGCGGCGTACACCTGGGCATGCCAGGCCCGCGGCACCGGCGTGGCCAGCACGCCGTAGCCCACCGCGGCCGCGGCCAGCACGCCCATGGCGGCGGCGCGCTTGTGGCGCCGGCGCGCGGCGGCCTGCCGGTCGATCGGCGCCAGCAGCACCAGGCCCAGCAGCATGCCGCAGACCAGGCCGCCGACGTGGGCGGCGTTGTCCACGTTCTCCTGCGTGAAGCCGTGCAGCAGCGAGTAGCCGATGAAAAAGCCCAGCCCGGTCCACAGCCGGCGCAGGTTGGTGGCCGGCACCAGGTGGCGGTAGTGCCAGCTGGCCGTGGCCAGCGCGCCCAGCACGCCGAACACCGCGCCCGAGGCGCCGACCGAAACCGAGTTCTGCGCCGCGTAGTGCAGGCTGGCGGCGTTGCCGGCCAGCGCGCTGGCCAGATAGACCAGCACGAACTGGCCGTTGCCGAGCAGCCGGCACAGCTGCTTGCCGGCTTCCCACAGGCCCAGCATGTTGAAGGTCAGGTGCACGATGCCGCCGTGCAGGAAGGCGGCCGTCAGCAGCCGCCACCACTGGCCGTCCAGCACCACGGCCGAGGCCGCATTGGCGCCCCAGGCGAACAGCTCGGGCGAGGCCGGCCTGGTCGGGCTCAGGCCGGCGGCCCAGTTCATGGCCCAGACCAGCACGTTGGCCGCCACCACCGCGTAGAGCGCCCAGGGCGTGGGCACCAGGGTGTCCAGGTGGCTCTCGAAGGCGTCCTCGTCGCGCGCGGCGCGGCGGCCGGCGGCCTCGCCGGCGCCGGCGCGCAGGCGCAGCACGTCGAGCCGGGCGTGGATGGCGTCGTAGGCGATGTCCTGCTGGCGCGGGCTCAGCAGGTGCAGGCTCACGCGCGGGCGCGCCGGGTTGCGGCGCAGCCAGCCCTCGGGCCGGTCGGGGTGCGCGGCATCGGGCCGGCGCTGCAGGCGCAGCATGCCGCCGCGTTCGAGCTGCGCGTCCTCCAGCACGTGCCAGGGCACGGGCGGCTGCAGCGTGGCGCCCGAGATGCCGCGCCCGTCCAGCCGCAGCACCGGCGCGCTGCTGGCGGCATGGCGCCACAGCGTGCGCGCCAGCCACCAGCAGGGCAGCAGCACGGCCATGCCGGCCAGCACGCGCCAGGCCAGCGCCGCACCGGGCAGCTGCGCCGCCGCGGCCCAGGCCAGCGCCGGGCCGGCCGGCACCAGCAGCCCGGCCAGCAGCAGGTTCTGGCGCCGGCGCGTGGGCGCGAACTCGAGCGGGGTGAACAGCCCGGTGTCGGGCGCGTCCTGCTGCATCAGGCGAAGAGATCGGGCGCGGCCTGCGGCGGCGTCACGCCCAGGTGGCGGAACGCGGCCTGGGTGGCGATGCGCCCGCGCGGCGTGCGCTGCAGGAAGCCCTGCTGGATCAGGTAGGGCTCGATCACGTCCTCGATGGTGCCGGACTCCTCGCCGATGCTGGCGGCGATGTTGTCCAGGCCCACGGGGCCGCCGTCGAAGCGGTGGATCACGGCCTCCAGCAGCTTGCGGTCCATCACGTCGAAGCCCTGCGGGTCGACGTCGAGCAGCGCCAGCGCGCGGTTGGCGATGTCCTGCGTGATGGTGCCGTCGCCCTTCACGTCGGCGTAGTCGCGCACGCGGCGCAGCAGCCGGTTGGCGATGCGCGGCGTGCCGCGCGAGCGCGTGGCGATCTCGCGCGCGCCTTCGGGTTCGACCGGCACCTGCAGCAGCCCGGCGCTGCGCGTGACGATGCACGCAAGCTCCTCGGCCGTGTAGAACTCCAGCCGCGCGACGATGCCGAAGCGGTCGCGCAGCGGGTTCGTCAGCATGCCCGCGCGCGTGGTCGCGCCGACCAGCGTGAAGGGCTGCAGGTCCAGCTTGATGCTGCGCGCGGCCGGGCCCTCGCCGATCATGATGTCGATCTGGTAGTCCTCCAGCGCCGGGTAGAGGATTTCCTCGACCAGCGGGCTCAGCCGGTGGATCTCGTCGATGAACAGCACGTCGTTGCGTTCCAGGTTGGTCAGCAGCGCCGCCAGGTCCTTGGGTTTCTCGAGCACCGGGCCGCTGGTCTGGCGCATGTTGACGCCCAGCTCCTGGGCGATGATGTGCGAGAGCGTGGTCTTGCCCAGGCCCGGCGGGCCGAACAGCAGCACATGGTCGAGCGCCTCGGTGCGCTTCCTGGCCGCGCCGATGAAGATCTCCAGCTGCTCGCGCGCCTTGGCCTGGCCGACGTATTCGTCGAGCAGCTTGGGCCGCAGCGCGCGCTCGATCGCCTCCTCGTTGGGCGAGGCGGGCGCGGCCGACACCACACGGCGCTCCGGTGGCATGGCGAAGTTGTCAGTCTGGATGGACACGGGCTGGCGAAAGGGGAAGGCGGGCGCGAAAACGGGCACTATAGCCCGGCATCCGGCCGGTTTGCGGGCGTCATTTGCACATTGCCGCGCTCAAGTCGCGGCCATCCGCGCCGATACAGCAGCAGGGGCCCGCCGGCGCCATCCACCCACCATGCCCATCGCCCTGCCATTGCCCCGTTCCCTCCTGGCCGCCCTGCTCGGCGGCGTGCTGGCGTGCGCGGGCGCGGTGGCGCAGGCGCAGCCGGCCCAGGCCGGCAACGAACGCATGTCGCAGCAGCTGCGCGAGGCCATCGAGCGGGCCAACGGCCAGCGCACCCCGCCGGCCACGCGGCCCGGCAAGGGCGCGCCACCGCCGGCGGCGCCGACGCCCAGCGTGACCGTCAACGTGGGGCAGGGCGGCGCCTTGCGCGTGGCGCCCACGCCGCCCCAGGCGCCGAGCGCGCCGCGGGCCACGGCTTCCGCGCCGGCGCGCGAGGCCCAGGCCGTCGCCCAGGACGAGGTGCCGCCGCCGCGGCCGGCGCCGGCGGCACGCGCCGTCGAGGCCGCGCCGCCGCCGCCGGTCGCCGTCCGGCCGCCGGCCCGCGCCAGCGACGCGCAGGTCCAGCGCCAGTACGAACGCGCCCGCGCCATCGCGCTGGGCCTGCCGATCCCGGTCCACGCCCGCCTGCCGCGCGACGGCGCCGCGCCCGAGGAGCGCAGGCCCGCGGCCGCGCCGCCGCCCTGGTCGTACAGCGGCCCGGGCGGCCCGCAGGCCTGGGCCCGCCTGCAGCCCGACTACCAGGTCTGCGGCAGCGGCCAGCGCCAGTCGCCCATCCACATCGAGGCATCGGCCGCGCTGCAGGGGCCGAACGAGGTGCTGGGCTTCGACTACCGGCCCAGCACCGGCACCGTGGTGCACGACGGCCGCACCATCCGCGTCGAGGTGCAGGGCGAGAACCTGCTGCAGGTGCGCGGCAGCAGCTGGCGGCTGGAGTCCTTCGACTTCCAGCACCCGGCCGAGGAGGTGGTCGACCACGCCGGTTTCGCCATGGGCGTGCACCTGGTGCACCGCAATGCCCAAGGCCAGACCGCCATCGTGGCCGTGCTGCTGCAGCCAGGCGAGGCGAACCCCTTCATCGACCGCGTCTGGACCTACATCCCGCTGGACGCCGGCGACACGGTGCGCATGCCGCCGGGCTGGCTCGACCTGTCCACGCTGCTGCCCCAGGACCAGCGCTACTACCAGTTCTTCGGCTCGCTGACGCAGCCGCCCTGCACCGAGGGCGTGCTCTGGATGGTGCTCAAGCAGCCCGTGACGCTGAGCGCCGAGCAGCTGCGCCTGTTCGCGCAGATGTTCCCGGCCAACGCGCGGCCGGTGCAGGCGCTCAACGGGCGCATCGTGCGCGACGCGCAGTAGCCGGGGCCGCGGGCGGCAGGGTCGTCCGGCCGTCCCTTAGAGTACGCCCCATGCCGACCCGACGCGACACCCTGCAACACTCCCTGGCCGTGGCCGGCCTGCTGGCGGCCGCCGGGCTGCTGCCGCGCGAGGCCCTGGCCTTCAACAAGGCCGCCTTCGACGCCAGGACCATCGCCGATGCCGCGCGGGCGTTCGGCGGCGGCGTGCCGGCCGAGAGCCGCGACGTGACCCTGACCGCGCCCGAGATCGCGGAAAACGGCGCCGTCGTGCCCATGGCCATCGCCGCCACGCTGCCCGACGTGCGCCAGCTGCTGCTGCTGGTCGAGCGCAACCCGAACGCCCTGGTGGCCATGTTCGAGGTCGGCGAGGCGGTCGCGCCGGACTTCGCCATCAACGCCAAGATGAGCCAGACCTCGGACGTCTACGCCGTGGCCATCACCCGGGACGGCAAGGCGTTCTATGCCCGCAGGGAAGTCCGGGTCACCCTGGGCGGCTGCGGCGCCTGAAGGAGCGACACCACCATGGCGAACCCGATGCGCATCCGGGCCCAGGCCAGCGGCGGCGACGCCGTCGTCCGCGTGCTGATGAACCACGAGATGGAAAGCGGCCAGCGCCGGGACGCGGCCGGCAAGACCATCGCCGCCTGGCACATCACCGAGGTCACGGCCCGGCACAACGGCAAGCCGGTCCTGCACGCCCAGTGGGGGCCGGGTGTGTCCAGGAATCCGCTGCTGCGCTTCACGCTCAAGGGCGCCAAGGCCGGGGACACGGTGGCCGTGACCTGGACGGACAACCGCGGCGGCACGCGGACCGACGAGGCGACCGTCGCCTGACGGCGCCGCGCGCGGATCAGGCCTTGGACAGCGCCTTCAGCGCGAGCTTGATGCCCTCGCTCACGCCCACGTCCTTGGGCAGCGCCTTCAGCGCGGCGGCGGCTTCCTTGTCGCTGTAGCCCAGCGCCAGCAGCGCCTGCAGGATGTCGGCCTGGTGGTCGGTGGTGGCCACCGCATGCGCGCCGATGTCGGCGCCGAGCTTGCCCTTGAGCTCCAGCAGCAGCCGCTCGGCGATCTTCTTGCCGATGCCGGGCACCTTGACGAGCCGGCCGCTCTCCTGCAGCGTGACGGCCTGCGCGAGATCCGCCACGCCCAGGCCCGACAGCACGCCCAGCGCCGTGCGCGGGCCCACGCCGGTGATCTTGATGAGCTGGCGGAAGGTGTTGCGCTCGGCCGCGGTGCCGAAGCCGAACAGCAGCTGCGCGTCCTCGCGCACGATGAAGTGCGTGAGCAGCGTCACGCGCTCGCCCAGCGCGGGCAGGTTGTAGAAGGTGCTCATGGGCACGTCGACCTCGTAGCCCACGCCATGGCAGTCCACCAGCACCTGGGGCGGGTTCTTCTCGGCCAGCAGGCCCTGTAGTCGTCCGATCATGGGCGCGGATGGTACGCGGCGACAATCGCGCCCCATGATCGTCCGCCACAACTTCACGCCTCCCAACAACACCCGGCTGGACCACGTGTGCGGCCCCATGGACGCGCACCTGCGCCAGATCGAGACCGCCCTGCAGGTCAAGATCGCGCACCGCCACGAGCAGTTCAAGATCGACGGCCCGAAGGCGCGCGCGCAGCGCGCGCTCGAGGTGCTGCAGGCCATGTACGAGATCGCCGCCCGCCCCATCGCCACCGACACGGTGCAGCTCATGCTGGCCGGCGACGGCGATGTCTCCGGCGGCCCGGAAGGCCCCGCGCTGCTCACGCGCCGCGGCGACCTCAAGGCGCGCACGCTGAACCAGGCCACCTACCTGGACAACATCGCCAGCCACGACATCACCTTCGGCATCGGCCCGGCCGGCACCGGCAAGACCTACCTGGCCGTGGCCTGCGCGGTCGACGCGCTGGAGCGCTCGGCCGTGCAGCGCATCGTGCTGACGCGCCCGGCCGTGGAGGCCGGCGAGCGCCTGGGCTTCCTGCCCGGCGACCTGGCGCAGAAGATCGACCCCTACCTGCGCCCGCTCTACGACGCGCTGTACGACCTGATGGGCGCCGAGCGCGTGGCCAAGTGCTTCGAGCGCAATGCGCTGGAGATCGCGCCGCTGGCCTTCATGCGCGGGCGCACGCTCAACAACGCCTTCGTGATCCTGGACGAAGCGCAGAACACCACGCCCGAGCAGATGAAGATGTTCCTGACGCGCATCGGCTTCGGCGCCAAGGCCGTGGTCACGGGCGACGTGAGCCAGATCGACCTGCCCAAGCAGCAGCTGTCGGGCCTCATCGATGCAGAGCGGGTCCTCAAGCGCGTCAAGGGCATCGCCATCACGCGGCTGACCAGCGCCGACGTGGTGCGCCACCCGCTGGTGGCGCGCATCGTCGACGCCTACGACGCGCGCGGCCGCGGCGGCGAGGTGGACGAGCCCGGCCGCGACGCGGCCGAGCAGGTGGTGCGCGCACGCCGGGGTGCGCGATGAGCGCATGGAACGCGCTGCAGCTGTCGCTGCAATTCGCCGCCTTCGACGGCGTGGCCGAGCACCGCGCCGCGCTGCCGCGCCACAAGGTCGCGCGCTGGATCCGCCACGCGCTGGAGACGGACGCCGAGATCACCGTGCGCATCGTCGGCGCCGAGGAGGGCCAGGCCCTGAACCGCGACTACCGCCAGCGCGACTACGCCACCAACGTGCTGACCTTCGACTACACGCAGGAGCCCGTGGTCACGGCCGACCTCGTGCTGTGCGCGCCCGTCGTCGCCAGGGAGGCGCGCGAGAACGGCAAGACGCTGCAGGCGCACTACGCCCATCTGCTCGTGCACGGCACGCTGCACGCGCAGGGCTGGGACCACGAGACCGGCGAAGCCGACGCCGAGGCCATGGAGGCGCGCGAGCGCGAGATCATGGCGCGGCTGGGCTTCGACGACCCCTACGCGTGACATGACACCACCCTGCCTGGATGGGGCCGTGCCTGCCGCCATCCCATGCGCCACCGGCGGCCGGGCAGAGCCGCTGCACCGCGCCATGGGGCGTTGAGAGGCGCCGTGTCCAGCCTCGCCGCGCTGCTGGCCGAGATCCGCGCTTGCACGCTGTGCGCGCCGCAGCTGCCGCTGGGGCCGCGCCCCGTGCTGCAGGCGCACCCCGCGGCGCGCATCCTGATCGCCGCCCACGCGCCGGGCCGCAAGGTCCACGCCTCGGGCAAGCCCTTCGACGACGCGAGCGGCGAGCGCCTGCGCCGCTGGACCGGCCTGGCGCCCGAAGTCTTCTACGACGCCGAGCGCGTGGCGCTGCTGCCCATGGGCTTCTGCTATCCCGGCACCGGCCCCTCGGGCGACCTGCCGCCGCGCCCCGAATGCGCCAAGGCCTGGCGCGCACCGCTGCTCGCGCAGTTGCGGCAGGTGCAGCTGACGCTGGTGATCGGCATCCATGCCCAGGCCTACCACCTGCCGCGCCCGGCGCCGCCGCTGACCGAGGCCGTGCGCGACTGGCAGGCGCGCTGGCCGCACACCATGCTGCTGCCCCACCCCAGCCCGCGCAACAACATCTGGCTGGCGCGCAACCGCTGGTTCGAGGCCGAGCTCGTGCCCGTGCTGCGCGCGCGCGTGGCCGAGGTGCTGCAGGCGGGCGAGGGACCATCCCCGCGGTGAGGAAGCCGGTCTCACCCCAGGCGCACCTCGAACCGCGCCTGCGCCGCCGCCTGCGGCAGGCCCTGCACGGCCAGCTGGCGCGCCGCGTGGTTGGCCAGCCGCCACTGCACGAGCAGGGTCTGGGCCTCGGCGCCGGGTTCGTCCTCGAGCGCGGCCACGCGCGCGATCGCGCGCAGCGCGTGGGCCACGTCGTCGGGCGTGCCCAGGCGGCGCTCCAGTTCGCGGCAGTAGCGCAGTTCGGCCTGCATGCGGACGGCCTCGGGCAAGGCCGGTTCGACCAGCGCGACCAGGTAGGCGGTGTCGAGTAGGGTGTCCATCGAAAGCTCCTTGAATGGCTGTTCAAGCATACAGCTTTTCGACGAAATACTGAAGATATATACAGACGCAATGGTGCAGTCCGGGGTACCAATCCCCGGCCGCGGCGTCCGGCCGCGGCGGCCTACTTCGGCACGGCGCGGCTGTCGGCGGGCGGCAGGTACTGCGCGGTGAACACCTCGGCCGGGTCGGGGGCCGGGATGTCCAGCGCCGCCGCCACCTCCTGCATGGACTTGCCCAGCCGCGCCGGGTCGACGCCGCCCAGGCCGTTGGCGCGCGTCCAGGGCGTCACGATGGACCAGTCCAGCGACAGCTGCAGGCGCTCCTGCTCGACCTCGCGGTTGATGAGCTTGTCGCGCTGGTACAGGGCCTCGATCGCCGCGGCCGGCTGCTGGATGCTGGTCACGATGCCGCCGGCCACGCAGCGCGCCAGCGCGGTGAGCGCCGGGCCGTGGCTGGCCGCGAACGAGCGCTTGACCACCAGCGCGCTGCCGTAGAGCGTCGAGCCGAACTGCGGAAAGCGCATCACGACCAGCTCCTCCTTGGGCACGCCGACCGCGCGCGCGCCCATGTAGCCCGTGAAGGCCGCGCCGCTGATGGCGTCGGCCTGCTTGCGCGCGAGCATGGTCTCGCGCAGTTCGGGCGCCACGTTCATCCACTTGACGGCGCCGGCGTCGAAGCCGTTCGCCCTGGCAAGGGCGGGGAACAGCCGGCGCGAGGCATCGCCGGGCGGCGCCGCGATGGTCTTGCCGATCAGGTCGGCCGGCCTGGCGACGCCGGTGTCCTTGCGCGTGATGATGGACAGCGCGGCACCGTCGTAGACCATGAAGAAGGCGATCAGCCGGTCCTCGGGCCGGGTCTGCTTGGCGTTGTACTCGACCATGGCGTTGATGTCGGCGAAGCCCAGGTCGTAGGTGCCGGCGCCGACCTTGACCACGGTGTCGCCCGAGCCGAAGCCGCGGTCGGTGGTCACGTCCAGCCCGGCCTTCTGGTAGCAGCCGTTCTGGTGCGGCACCAGGAACGGCGCCTGCGGCCCCTGGAACACCCAGTCGAGCGCGAAGCGCAGCCTGGTCGGTTGCTCGGCGGCGGCAGCGCCGGCCAGGGTGGCCAGCGCGAGCAGGGCGCCGGTGCGGATGCGGGAGAAGGACGGCAGCTTCATGGCAGGGCTCTTTCAGGACGGAGGGAAGAACAGCGAGGGGTCGGGCGCATACCAGCCGCGGCCGATCAGCCCGGCCGCGCCGGACGCGTCCAGCACCGCCAGGTCGACGAGCGGCGGCAGGCCGCTGGCGGCCACGCCGGCGGGCGCCACCAGGCCGGTGACGGCATCGGTCACGCGGGCGCGGCGCTGCGCCAGGTCGGCCGGCAGCGAGGCGCTCCACTCCGCGCACAGGGCGGGCGCGGCCGGCAGGGCCTGGCCGCCCAGGCCGCAGAAGTCGAGCACGGCGCTGTCGCCGATCGCGCCCAGCGGCTGCGCCTGGGCGTGCTGGGGAAAGCGCGTGCCGGTGGGCGGCGCGGCGGCGATGGTGCGCCAGCCGGTGTCGCCCGGCAGCCGCAGCCCGAAGCGCAGGCCGTTGCCGCCCACGGCCGCGATGGGGGCGCCGGGCTGGCGCAGCCGCCAGGCCGCGGCCGCCATCAGGACGGTCAGCACGAAGCCGGGGCTGGCGGCCAGCAGCGCGCGGTCGGTCTCCGCCAGGCCGTCGAGCCGGGCCAGCAGCGCCGCGTTGGCGGCACCCGTGCGGCCATGGCATTCGTCGCCCTCGGCCAGCGCCTGGGCGATCACGGGCGACAGCGGCAGCGGCCGGGCCTGCAGCAGCGGCGCCAGGCGCTGCAGGCCCAGTTCGGTGACGGCCTGCAGGCGCGGCAGCGCGGCCGGGTCGCTGGTGCCGAAGCGCAGCGCGGGCGGCGGCCCCTCGACCAGCGGCGCCCAGGCCCGGCTGCGGTCGTCGCCGACCTCGGCCAGCGGCATCGCGGCCGAGACCACCTGGGCCAGCGGCGTGGCCACGCCATGGTCCTGCGCGGGCAGCAGGCGCACGGCGCCCGTGGCCAGCAGCGCCTGGGCGCCGGCCCAGTCGGCGGCCAGGCCCTCGAACAGCAGGGCCTGCACCGCGGCCTGGCGCACCGGCGCCGGCGGCGCACCCTCGAACGGCGGGCCGGCGTGCAGCAGCACGTCGCGCCCCAGGTGGGGCAGCGCCACGTGGCGGCGCACCACGTTGTGCCAGGCGGCACCCGCGAACGGGGCGGCCCAGGCGGAGAAGTCGGGCATCTGGGTCATCTCACACCCTTCCATGGCGCGGCGCGAAGAGGGCACCGAACCGGCTTGCACGCAAGGATTCAGAAGGCCGCGGAGCAGGCCATGCCAGCAGACGCCGCGGGGCTGGCTCTGCCAGACCGCTGGCGGCGCCCCCTCGAGGGGGTTGGCGGAGCGCGCAGCGCGGAGACTGGGGGTGTTTCATCAGTACGCGGCAACGCTGCCGTCGGAGCGGGGGTCGAAGCCGCCGGTGCAGGTGCCTTCGGTGCTGCGCAGGATGCAGCCGGCATGGCCGAAGGTCTCGTCGAAGGCGCCCAGCACCTCCACGTCGTGGCCGCGCGCGCGCAGCGCCTGCACGGTGGCCTCGGGGAAGCGGCTCTCGAGCTTGAGCGTGTCGCTGCTCTGGCCCCAGGTGCGGCCCAGCAGCCAGCGCGGCGCGGCGATGGCGGCCTGCGGGTCCAGCCCGTGCACCACGCAGCGCGTGAACACGGCCGACTGGCTCTGCGGCTGGCCGTCGCCGCCCATGTTGCCGTAGACCATGGTGCGGCCGTCGTCCAGCAGCGCCAGCGCCGGGTTCAGCGTGTGGAAGGGCTTCTTGCAGGGCGCCAGCGCGTTGATGTGGGCCGGGTCCAGCGAGAACGAGGCGCCGCGGTTCTGCCAGTTCACACCGCTCTCCGCCAGCACCACGCCCGCGCCGAATTCGTGGTAGATGCTCTGGATCATCGAGACCGCGTTGCCCTGGCCGTCCACCACGCCCATCCAGACCGTGTCCGCCGGTCCCAGGCCCTTGCCCCAGGCGGCGGCACGGTCCATGGCGATGCGCGCGGCCATGGCGTCCAGCGCGGCCGGCGCGAGGAAGCTGGCCGGGTCCGCCGTCATGCAGCCGGGGTCGCTGATGTGGCCGTCGCGCACGGCGAAGGCCTGCTTGACCGACTCGGCCGCCGCATGCACGTAGTCGGCACCCAGGTGGTCGAAGCGCTCCACGCCCAGCCGGTCCATGAGCCCCAGGATGATCAGCGACACCAGGCCCTGCGTGGGCGGCGGCATGTTGTAGACGGTGCCGGCGCTGTGCGCCAGCCGCAGCGGCTCGCGCAACAGCGCGCGGTGCCGGGCCAGGTCGTCCAGCGCCAGCGGGCTGCCCACGGCCTGCAGGTCGCGCGCCAGGCTGCGCGCCAGCTCGCCGCGGTAGAAGTCGTCCAGGCCGGCGCGGGCCAGCTGCTCGAAAGTGGCCGCGAGCCGCGGCTGGCGGAACAGGCTGCCCACGGCCGGGGCCTGGCCGCCGGGCAGGAAGGTCTCGGCGAAGCCCGCGATGCCCTGCAGCTCGGCCTGCCTGGCGGCGCTGTTGCGGTGCTGGCTCACGGTCACGGGCACGCCATGGCGCGCGCCGTCGATGGCGTCGGCCAGCAGCCGGGAGAGCGGCATCCGCCCGCCCAGCCGCGTGCGGCTCAGCGCCAGCGCCTGGTCCCAGCCCGACAGCGTGCCGGCCACGGTGATGGCGGCCGTGCCGCCGCGGAACGGGATCGCGCTGCGCCCGGCGTAGTCCTCGCGCCGCACGGCCGCGGCGCTGGCGCCGCAGGCGTCGATGCCGACCACCTCGGTGCCGCCCGGCCCCGGCAGGCCGACCAGCCAGAAGCTGTCGCCGCCGATGCCGTTCATGTGCGGGTAGGCCACGGCGATGGTGGCGGCCGCGGCCACCATGGCCTCGATGGCGTTGCCGCCTTCGCGCAGCACCGCCAGGGCCGACTGCGAGGCCAGCGCGTGAGGAGCGACCGCCATGCCGCGGCGGCCGCGTACGGGCTGCGTCATGCTTCTTGCGCCACCGGCAGGATGGAGGCGTCGGCCTCGAAGCGCCGGCCCGCGCGCAGGCAGAAGGCCGGCGTCAGCAGCCGTTCCGCCAACACCTGCGTGCCCTCGTTGTCGGCCAGGCGCCAGCGGCCGCGGTCGTCGTGGAGCACGCTCACGTCGGCCACGCCGCCGACCTGGAGCGTGCCGAGCTCGCCCTCCATGCCGACCATGCGCGCCGCGTTGCGCGTGACCATGGCCACCACGTGCGCGAGCGGCAGGCCCAGCGCCAGCATGCTGGTCATGGCCGAGACCAGGCTGAAGCGCGTCTTGCCCTTGAACAGGTGGTCTTCCTCGTCCGGGTGGCTGTCGGGCGTGCCGGCCGGCTGCGGCACGGCCGTGTTGTAGCCGTGCATGTCCGCGCCCAGCGTGTCGGGCACGATGCCGGCGTCCAGCACGATGCGCGCGGTCTTGTAGCTGAAGTGCGAGCCGTGCCCCACGTCGATCTTGAGCCCGCGCGCCACCGCCTCGGGCACCAGCGGGTGGAGCGTGCCGTCCAGCTCGACGAAGCCGCCCGGGTGCCGGCTGAACGGGTGGGCCAGGATGTCGCCCGGCTTGAGCATCTCCACCACCTGGTTGAAGATGGAATCGGGGTTCACGGGCAGGCCGCCCTGTTCGGGCTTGGGCCACAGCTGGCCGAAGTGGATGTAGACCGGCAGTTCGGCCTCCCGGCCGATGCGCGAGGCGATGCGCATGACCTGCACGCCCCAGCGCGCGAAGCCGCCGATCTCGGCATGGGCCTTGAGGCCGCGCACCAGGTCGCGGTTCTGCCGCGCGGACTTGACGGTGGCGTCCACGTCCAGGCACTCGGGCCGGTACATCTCGGGGTAGTAGTGGCCCTCCAGGCCGCCGACCAGGTAGGCCGACAGGAAGGCCAGCACGCGCGTGTGCGAGGGCTCGGCCACGTACTGGCGAAAGCCCGGCAGCGTGATGCAGCTCGGGCCCGCCCTGGTCGACCAGCGTGGTCACGCCCGAGCGCACGCCGCACAGGTCGGCGTTCATGCCGAAGCGGCCCGTCACGCCCTGGTAGACATGGCCGTGGGTGTCGATCAGGCCCGGCAGCACCAGCTTGCCGCGGCAGTCCACGCGCTGGGCGTCGGGCGGCACCGCGGCACCCAGGTCGTTGCCGATGGCGGCGATGCGCCCGTCGGTCACGAGAACGTCGAATACGCCGTCGCGGCCGGCGCCGGGGTCGATCACCCGGCCCCCTTGCAGAACCATGCTGGTCATTTGTCTTGCCTGCTTCCTGTGCGGTGGTGAGAACTGATAGGTGGTGTACCGCACAATTTGTGCCAGCCGGAAAGCGCCGATCTGGTGCACAGGCCGGGGCCGGGGCGCGGCTAGACTTTGCGCATGACAGAAGAACACGATCCCTTGCCGGTCCGGTCCCGGCTGGAGCACTACTGCGAGCGCTCCGCGCTGTTCGCCCGGCCCGGCTTCCTGATCCGCCGGCTGCACCAGATCCACACCTGGCTGTTCGCCGAGGAGACGCAGCAGTACAACGTCACGCCGGTGCAGTACAGCCTGCTCACGGTGCTGGCCGAGCACGGCGAGATGGACCAGAACACGCTGGCCTACGAGGTCGGCCTGGAGCGCACCAGCGTGGCCGAGGTGCTGCCGCGGCTGGAGGCGCGCGGCCTGGTCGAGCGCCGCCAGTCCGAAGCCGACCGGCGCGTGAAGCTGGTGCGCATCGCGCGCAAGGGCCGCGCCCTGGCCAAGCGCATGGACGGCGCGGCCCAGCGCGCGCACGACCGCACCATCGCCTACCTGCCCGAGGCCGAGCGCGAGCACTTCATGCTGCAGCTGATCCAGCTGGTCGAATCGCACAACGACGCCAGCGCGGTGCCCTGGAAGCTGCGCTGAATCCCACCCGGCAGTCCAACGCCGCCGATGCGCGGTACGCCCCGTTTTGGTTTGGCGTCGCGGCCGGCGCGCCACAACGGTGCGCCCGCAGCCCTGCAAAGGCCCCATATATGTGGTGCACCACGTAGTTGGGAAAAGAAAAAATCTTTTTGTTTCAATGACGTGGATCAGCATGCCCGGGGCGCCGCTGCGCTAGTGGCATGGCAGTTGCTCTGTCGCCGTGCAAGCACAAGGAGCACAGCGACATGGGTCTGGAACAGGCCGTGGCCATCGTCACGGGAGCAGCACAGGGCATCGGCCACGCCGTCGCGCAGCGCTTCGGCGCGCGCGGTGCCAAGGTCGTCGTGGCCGACCGCAGCGGCGCCGAGGAGGCCGCCGCCAGGCTGCGTGGCCAGGGCTTCGACGCGCTGGGCGTGGCGGTCGACGTCTCCAGCCCCGAGCAGGTCGAGGCCATGGCGGCGGCTGCCGAAGCCCGCTACGGCCGCATCGACGTGCTGGTCAACAACGCCGGCATCTATTCCTCGCTGACGCCCAAGCCCTTCGAGCAGCTCACGGCGCAGGAGTGGCAGCAGGTCCTGAACGTCAACGTGGTGGGCGTGTTCCTGGCCTGCAAGGCCGTGCTGCCGGCCTTCCGGCGCGCCGGCGGCGGGCGCATCGTCAACATCTCCTCGGGCGTGGCCTTCAAGGGCAACCCGGGCATGGCGCACTACGTGGCCAGCAAGGGCGCGGTGATCTCGCTCACGCGGGCGCTGGCCACCGAACTCGGCGCGCACAAGGTGCTGGTCAACAGCGTGGCGCCGGGCTTCACGCTGTCCGAAGGCGCCTTGTCCAACCCGGTGCTGGTCGAGGGCGTCAAGGGCCCCTCGCTGCGCGGCCGCGTGCTGGGCCGCGACATGCTGCCGGACGACGTGGTCGGCGCCATCGAGTTCTTCGCCGACGCGCCGTCCGCCTTCATCACCGGCCAGACGCTCGTCGTCGACGGCGGCGCCTACTTCCATTGAGGCGGCCATGACGACCAGCCCCATCCCCGTCATCGACCTGTCCGCCGCGCTGGGCGGCCGCGCCGACGCGCGCCTGCGCGTGGCCCGCGCCATGGAAGCGGCCTGCACCGACATCGGCTTCTTCACCATCCGCGGCCACGGCGTGCCGCTGCAGGTCATCGATGCGCTGCGCGGCCACGCCCGGCACTTCTTCAACCTGCCGCTGGGCGCCAAGCGCGAGGCCGCGCCGCAAGACCCGGCCGTGCCGCGCGGCTGGCGGGCGCTGGGCTTCGACGCGCTGTCGCGCGGCAACGAAGGCGCCGCCCCGGGCGACCTCAAGGAGTACTACCACTTCGGCCGCGAGCACTGGCCCGACGAGCCCTACTTCACGGGCGAGGAGGGGCGGCGCTACTTCATTCCCAACCGCTGGCCGGCCGCGCCGGCCGGCTTCGCCGAGGCGGCCGCCGCCTACTACGCGCACATGGAGCGGCTCACGGGCGAAATGATGTCGCTGGTCGCGCTGGCGCTGGGCATCCCCGAGGACTTCTTCGACGACAAGATCGACCGCCACATCACGGCGATGCGCATCAACTTCTACCCCGAGCAGAAGGTGGCGCCCGCGCCCGGGCAGCTGCGCGCCGGCGCCCACACCGACTACGGCCTGCTGACCATCCTGAACGGCGAGAACACCGCCGGCGGCCTGCAGGTCTGCACGCGCCAGGGCGCGTGGCTGCCCGTGGAGACCGCGCCCGACACCTTCGTCGTCAACATCGGCGACCTGCTGATGCGCTGGACCAACGACCGCTGGGTTTCCAATGTGCACCGCGTCGTGAACCCGCCGGCCGAGGCGGGCGCGGCCGCGCAGCGCATCTCCATCGCCTTCTTCCACCACCCGAACTACGACGCGCTGGTCGAGTGCGTCGCGCCGCCCGGCGAGGCCAGGTACCCGCCCGTGCGTTCGGGCGACTACCGCAGCGAGAAGTACCGGCAGACACGCGTCTGAGTCCCAAATACGTGGCACACCACACAACACGATGAACGCCCCTACCTCCCTCCATCTGCTGCAGCCGGCCGGCCAGGGCATCGGCCAGCGCGTGCAGCGCAAGGAAGACCAGCGCCTGCTGCTGGGCCGCGGCCAGTACGTCGGCGACATCCGCATGCCCGACATGCTGGACGTGGCCTTCGTGCGCGCGCCGCTGGCCCATGCCCGCGTCCAGGGCATCGCCAAGCCGGCCGGCTGCGAGAACATGGTCTACACCATGGCCGACCTGGCCGGCGTGCAGCCCATCCTGGCGGCCTCGGCGCTGCCGGGTTTCAAGCGCTCGGTGCAGTGGCCGCTCGCGCGGGACAAGGTCCGGCACGTCGGCGAGCTGGTCGCGGCCTGCGTGGCACCCACGCGTGCGCGCGCCGAGGACATCGCCGCGCAGGTCGAGGTCGACTACGCCGAACTGCCGGTGCTGGCCGACATGCACGAAGCCATGGCCGCCGCCACGCGGCTGCACGAGGACTGGGCCGACAACGTGTTCGCCGAGACCCAGGTGGACCGCCGCGTCGCAGAAAGCAGCGCCCCCGCCCGCACCGTGCGCCGCCGGCTGCGCACGTCGCGCCAGTGCATGGCGCCGCTCGAGGGCCGGGCCGTGCTGTGCTGGTGGGACCACCGCATGGACCAGCTCGTCATGTACTCGGCCGCCCAGCTGCCGCACATCAACCGCACCGGCCTGGCGGAATGCCTGGGGCTGGACCAGGGCCAGGTGCGCGTGGTCTCGCCCGACGTCGGCGGCGGCTTCGGCTACAAGGGCATCCTGCTGCCCGAGGAGATCTGCTGCGCCTGGCTGGCAAGGCACCTGGGCCGGCCGGTGCGCTGGCTGGAAGACCGGCGCGAGCAGCTCAGCGCCAACGCCAACTGCCGCGAGCATGCCTACGACATCGCGGTCACGGTCGAGGCCGACGGCCGGCTGGCCGGCATCGAATGCGACGCCGTGGTCGATTCCGGCGCCTACTCGTCCTACCCCTTCAGCGCCTGCCTGGAAGCCGCGCAGGTCGGCTCCATCCTGCCCGGCCCCTACGTGATGGACTGGTTCCGCTGCCGCACGCGCTCGGCCGCCACCAACAAGCCGCCCATCCTGCCCTACCGCGGCGTGGCGCGCACCGGCGTGTGCTTCGCGCTGGAGCTCATGCTGGACGCCGCCGCGCGTGAGCTCGGCATCGAGCCGCACGAAGTCCGCGCGCAAGAGCCTGGTGCCGGCCAGCGCCATGCCCTACACCAACATCACGAACAAGCTGTTCGACTCGGGCGACTACCTGCAGGCCATGGACCGGGCCGTCGCCGCGCTCGACTGGAACGCCTGGCGCGCGCGCCAGCGCGAAGCGCACGCCCGGCGCCCGGCGCGCCGCATCGGCCTGGGCCTGGCCGTGTTCTGCGAGCAGGGCGCGCACGGCACCTCGGTCTACCACGGCTGGGGCATTCCCATGGTGCCGGGCTACGAGCAGTGCGCCGCGCGCTTCACGCCCGACGGCGTGCTGGAACTGCGCCTCGGCGTGCATTCGCACGGCCAGGGCATGGAGACCTCGATGGCCCAGGTCGCGCAAGCGTGCTGGGCATCCCGATCGCGCAGGTGCGCCTCGTGCACGGCGACACCGCGCAGTCGCCCTACTCCACCGGCACCTGGGGCTCGCGCTGCGCCGTGATGTCGGGCGGCGCGGTCGGCACGGCCTGCCAAGGCGCTGGCCGAGCGCATGCGCGCCATCGCCGCGGTGCTGCTCGAGGTGCCGGCCGAGACGCTGCGCCTGGAGGGCGGCAGCTTCCGCACGGCCGACGGCGCCGGCGCGCTGACGCTGGCCGAGATCGCGCGCACCTGGTACCGCGCGCCGCAGAAGATCCCGCCCGGCATCGACCCCGGTGGCCTGGAGATCGTGGTGGGCTACAAGACCCAGCCCGACACCGGCACCTTCAGCTATGCCTGCCATGCCTGCGCGGTCGAGGTCGACACCGCCACCGGCCAGGTGCGCCTGCTCGACTACGCGATCTGCGAGGACGGCGGCGTGCTACTGAACCCGATGATCGTCGAGGGCCAGCTGATCGGCGGCCTGGCCCAGGGCATCGGCACCGCGCTGTACGAGGAGATGCCGTTCGACGCCGAAGGCCAGCCGCTGGCCTCCACGCTGGCCGACTACATCCTGCCCGGCGCGGGCGAGATGCCGCCGCTGAAGATCAGCCACATGGAAACGCCCAGCCCGCACAGCCTGTTCGGCCAGAAGGGCATCGGCGAGGGCGGGGCCATCGCGCCGCCGGCGGCCATCGTCAACGCGATCAACGACGCGCTGTTCGCGCTGGGCGCCGAGCTGACCGAATGCCCGGCCAGCCCCGAGCGCGTGCTGGCCGCGCTGGCCGCTGCACGGGAGGCCCGCGCATGAAGGCCGCGGCCTACACCCTGGAGCGGCCGGCCGCGCTGGCCGCCTTGAGCGCGCGCCTGGTCGACGGCAGCTGGGGCGCCAAGCCCATCGCGGGCGGCCAGTCGCTGGGCGCCATGCTGAACCTGCGCCTGGCCCAGCCCGAGACGCTGCTGGACCTCGACGCCCTGGAAGAACTGCGCGCCGTGCACGAGACGGCGGACGCCGTGCGCTTCGGCGCCATGGTCACGCATGCGCAGATCGAGGACGGCCGGGTGCCCGACCCCACCCGCGGCCTCATGCCTTGCGTGGCGCGCGGCATCGCCTACCGCGCCGTGCGCAACCGCGGCACGCTGGGCGGCAGCCTGTGCCATGCCGATCCCGCGGCCGACTGGGTCAACACCATGCCGCTGCTGGGCGCCACCTGCCTGCTGGCCGGCCCCGGCGGCGCGCGCGAGGTGCCGGCCGCCGACTTCATGGCCACGGCCTTCGAGACCTGCCTGGCCGAGGGCGAGCTGCTGACCGCCGTGCGCGTGCCGCGCCGCTCCGCCGCCACGCGCTGGGCCTACCGCAAGTTCTGCCGCAAGACCGGCGAGTTCGCCAACGCGCTGGCCGCCTGCCTGCGGGACCCGGCCGACGGCACCGAGCGCGTGGTGCTCGGCGCGCTGGACGGCGCGCCGCGCGTGGTCGACGGGGCCGGCCTGCTCGCCCGCCTGGCCTCGGACACCGAACGCGCGCGCTGGCTCGCGGAACAGGACCTGGGCCTGGATGCCACCCGCCAATCCATGCTGGCCGAGATGCTGCGGCTGGCGCTGGGCGACCTGGAGACCGCACGATGAACACCCCCCTGCTGGAATTCCCGCCGGCCGTGACCGCGCAGATCGCGCTCGAGGTCAACGGCCGCGCCCACCGGATCGAGATCGAGCCGCGCACCCACCTGGCCGACGCGCTGCGCGAGCACTGCGGCCTGACCGCCACGCACCTCGGCTGCGAGCACGGCGTCTGCGGCGCCTGCACGGTCGAGGTGGACGGCGCGCCGCAGCGCAGCTGCCTGCAGTCGGCCGTGCGCTTCGTCGGCCGCCAGGTGCGCACGCTGGAAGCCTTCGACGACGACGCCGTGATGGCCCGGCTGCGCGCGGCCTTCTCGGCCGAGCACGCGCTGCAGTGCGGCTACTGCACGCCCGGCATGCTGATGACGGCGCGCGACATCGTGCTGCGCCTGCCCCAGGCCGACGAGGCCCGCATCCGCGAGGAGCTGGCCGGCAACCTGTGCCGCTGCACGGGCTACCAGGGCATCGTGCAGGCGATCCAGCGCGTGCTGCGCGAGCGCCTTTCCCAACCCCACCCGGAGACTGCGCATGCAGCTTGAGCAACCCTTCCTGCTCGCCACCGAACCCGCGCGCGTCTGGCAGGCCTTCCACGACGTGCGGCTCATGGTCGAGTGTCTGCCCGGCGCGTCGATCAAGCCGGGCGCCGAACTGGTCGACGGCGCCGAGATCCCGCTGCTGTTCAAGGTCAAGCTCGGGCCCATCGCGGCCGGCTTCGCGGGCCAGGGCCAGCTGCAGCTGGACGAGGGCACGCAGAGCGGCAGCTTCGCCGGCGGCGCCGTCGACGCCAAGACCAACAGCCGCGTGAAAGGCCAGGCGCGCTTCGCGCTGCTGCCCGATGCCGCCGGCACGCGCGTCACGCTGGCCGTGGAGTTCGCGGTCACGGGCTCGCTCGCGCAGTTCAGCCGCGAAGGCATCGTGCGCGCGCTGGCCGAACAGCTGACGCGCCAGTTCGCCGACAACCTGCAGGCGCGGCTGCCGCAGGCGGCCGAAGCGCCGCCCGCAACCGCGGCGCCGCAGACCGCCGAAGCGCTGGCCGCCGCGGCTTCGGTGGCCTGCGCGCCCACGGTCTTTCCCGCGCCGCCGCCCGAGCCCGCCACGCCGCGCGCCGCCGCGCCCGCGCCGGCCGCCGCCATCGACCTCTGGAGCCTGTTCAAGCTCTGGTTCCGGGGCCTGTTCGTGCGCCGGGGCTGATCTCCCAATTCCCCAACCGTCCCAAGGAAACATCGCCATGACCTCGCCCAACCTCCTGCGCAGCGCGCTGGCCGCCGCGTTCGTCGCCATCGCCATCCCCGCGTTCGCGCAGGACACCATCAAGATCGGCATCACCCAGCCGCTGACCGGCCCGGTCGCGGCCTCCGGCACCTACGTGACCAACGGCGCGCGCATCGCGGCGGAGGTCATCAACAAGAAGGGCGGGGTCCTGGGCAAGCAGATCGAACTCGTCATCGAGGACAACAAGTCCAACCCGCGCGAGGCCGTCAACTCGGTCGAGAAGCTGATCCTCAAGGACAAGGTGCCGGTGCTGATGGGCGCCTGGAGTTCCACCTTCACGCTGGCGGTGATGCCCAAGCTCGTGGAGTACGGCGTGCCCATGGTGGTGGAGACCGCCTCCTCGGGCAAGATCACCACGGCCGGCAACCCCTGGATCTTCCGCATCAGCCCGACCTCGGCCATGGAGGCCGTGGCCTTCGGCAAGAAGCTGGAGTCGTTCAGCCCGGCGATCAGGAAGGTCGACTTCCTCTCCGTCAACAACGACTGGGGCCTGGGCGCGGCCACCGAGTTCAAGAAGATGTTCGAGGCCAAGGGCGTGGCCGTGGGCCGCACCGAGACCATGGCGCCCGACGCGACCGACCTGTCGGCCCAGCTGGCCGCGCTGAAGTCCACCGGCTCCGACACCGTGATCGTGACCTCGGGCATCGAGCAGCTCACGCTGGCGATCCGCCAGGCCGGCGAGCAACGGCTGCCGCAGCGCATCATCACCACCGGCGGCTCCTTCCCCGAGCCGCTGCTCAAGACGCCCGGCCCCAAGGGCTATGCGAGCCAGCACCTGCTGTTCTTCGCGCCCTGGGAGGTCGCGCGCGCGCAGTACCCCACGGTGGCCAAGGAGTTCGCCGACGCCTGGGACGCCAGGAAGCTCGACTTCGCCGGCCAGACCGAGGGCTTCCGCGGCTACGACGGCATCCTGACCATCGCCGAGGCCATCCGCATGGCCGGCAAGGCCGAGCCCGCCGCGATCCGCGACGCGCTCTGGAAGGTGCAGGTCAAGGGCGTCAACGGCGACGTGCACTTCGTCAAGGAAGGCCCGGCCGGCAAGGAGAGCGGGCAGAACGAGCCCAGCATCTACGTCGTCGAGCTCAAGGACGGCACCGTCTCGGTGAAGTGAGCCGCAGGGCACCCCGTGGACCAGTTCCTCCAACACCTGCTCAACGGCCTCGTGCTGGGAGCCACCTACGCGCTGCTCGGGATCGGCCTCACGCTGATCTTCGGCATCATGAAGGTGGTCAACATGGCGCACGGCGAGCTGTACACGCTGGGTGCCTACGTGGCCTTCGGCTTCGTCTCGCTGCTGGGCCTGAACTACTTCGGCTCGGTGCTGATGGCCGCCGCGGTCGGCCTGGCGGCCGGCGCGGCCATCGAATGGCTGCTGCTGCGCCGGCGCAACCTTGCGGCCATCGACGAGGTCATGCTGATCATGATCGGCGTGATGATCGTGCTGCAGAACGCCGAGCTGCTGGCCTGGGGCGGCGTGGCCAAGGCCGTGCCCTCGCCGTTCTCGCAGGAGCCCATCGTGTTCGGCGCGGTCTCGGTCTCGCCGATCCGGCTGTTCGTGCTGGTCACGGCACTGGTGCTGCTGGTGGCGTTCTACCTGCTGATCGAGCGCTCGCGGCTGGGCCTGTCCATGCGCGCCACCTTCCAGGACAAGGACGCGGCCAAGATCGTCGGCGTCAACGTCTCGCGCATCTACACGCTGACCTTCGCGCTGGGCTCGTGCCTGGCGGCCGTGGCCGGCGCGCTGCTGGCGCCGGTGTTCGTGGTCAACCCGACCATGGGCGACCTGGCCAGCCTGAAGGCCTTCGCCATCGTGATCCTGGGCGGCCTGGGCAACCTGGCCGGCGCCGCGCTGGGCGGCTTCGCGCTGGCGCTGATCGAGGAGTTCGGCGCGGGCTACATCTCCACGGCCTACCGCGACGCGATCGGCTTCCTCGTGATCCTGGGCGTGATGCTGCTGCGGCCCCAGGGCCTGTTCGTCATGAAAGAAAGAGTGGGTTGAGGCCATGAAGTCCTCCTCCATCCTGTTCGCCGCCAGCGTGCTGGCGCTGGCCGGCCTGCCGTTCTGGTGGCCCGATCCCTACGTGCTGTCGGTCGTCGCCTCGGCCGGCATCTTCATCGTCGCGGCCATCAGCCTGAACCTGCTGCTGGGCTACACCGGCCAGCTGAGCCTGGGCCACGTGGCCTTCTTCGGCATCGGCGCCTACACCAGCGCGCTGCTGTCGTTGGGCTTCGACGTGTCGCTGCCGGGCCTGGACGCACCCTTCGTGGTCGCGCCCAAGCCGGTGTGGCTGGCGTTCACGAGCGGCATCGTGGTGGCCGGCCTGTTCGGCTGGCTGGTCGGCAAGCTGGCCTTCCGCGTGCGCGGCGCCTACTTCGTGATCGTGACCATCAGCTTCGCCCAGGTGATGCGCATGGTGGCCACCAACTGGGTCGACCTGACCGAAGGGCCGATGGCGCTCAACAACATCCCGCCGCTGACGCTGTGGACGCCTGCCGGCGTCGTCGAGCTGGTGACCAAGGCCCAGACCTACTGGCTGGTGCTGGCCGTGGCCGTGCTGGCCTGGCTCATCGTCGCGGCCCTGGTGCACAGTCGCACGGGCCGCGCCATGGTGGCGCTGCGCGAGAACGAGACGCTGGCGCGCTCCATCGGCGTGCCCGTCACGCACTACCTGCGCATCGCCGCGGTCGGCGCGGCCGCCATCGCGGGCGCCGCGGGCGGGCTCTACGCCCACACCGTGCGCATCATCGACCCCGACGTCTTCATGTTCATGTTCACGATCACCATGGTCATCATGGTCATCGTCGGCGGCAAGGGCACGCTGGCCGGGCCGGTGGTGGGCGGGCTGCTGTTCGGCCTGCTGCCCGAGCAGCTGCGCGGCACGCTGCAGCCCGAGCTGCAGTGGATGCTGTACGGCGCGCTGATGGTGCTGATCCTGATCTTCATGCCGCGCGGCATCGTGCCGGCGCTGTCCGGCCTGCTGCGCAGGCGGCCGGCGGCCAAGGCGGCCGCGCCGCAGGCCGCCGTGGCAGGGGAGGCCGCATGAGCACCGCCGGGCCGCCCCAAGGTGCTCGCACCGCAGGCGAAGCCGAAGGTACTCCAGTGAGCGATGTGCCAGGCCGCCCCCGGCAAGCGCGCACCGCAGGCGAAGCCGAAGGTATTGCAGTGCGCGAAGTCCTGCGCCTGGAAGGCCTCACGGTCCAGATCGCCGGCCTGCGCGCCGTCGACCAGCTGAGCTTCGCGGTCGAAGCCGGCCAGATCGTGAGCCTGATCGGCCCCAACGGGGCCGGCAAGACCACCACCTTCAACGCGATCTCGGGCTACATGCGCCCGGCAGCCGGCCGCGTGCTGCTGTTCGGCGAAGACGTGACGGGCCTCGCGCCCGACCGCATCGCCCGGCGCGGCCTGGTGCGCAGCTTCCAGCGCACCAGCGTGTTCGCGGGCTGCACGGTGTTCGACAACATCCTGACGGGCCTGCACCTGCGCGGCACGGCCGGCGTGCTGCAGGCGCTGCTGCGCGGCACGGGGTTGCGGCGCGAGGAGGAACGGCTGCGTGCGCAGGCCTGGGAGATGCTGGGATTCCTGGGCCTGCAGGCGCGCGCCGGCGAGCTGGCCAGCGGCCTGTCGTACGGCGAGCAGCGCCTGCTGGGCGTGGGCCTGGCGCTGGCCGCGCAGCCGCGCGTGCTGCTGCTGGACGAGCCGGCCGCGGGCCTGAACCCGTCCGAGACCGACGCCTTCAAGGAGATGGTGCGCCGCATCCGCGACAGCGGCGTCACCGTGCTGCTGGTGGAGCACGACATGCACATGGTGATGTCGATCTCCGACCACATCGTCGTGCTCAACCACGGCAAGCTCATCGCCACGGGCGGCCCCAAGGCCATCCAGCAGGACCCGGAAGTCATTCGTGCCTACCTCGGATCGGGGCTGCAGCATGCTCAAGCTTGAACAGGTTTCCGTGCGCTACGGCGCCACCCTGGGCGTGGACCGCGTCACGCTGGAGGTGCGCGAGGGCGAACTGGTGGTGCTGATCGGCGCCAACGGCGCCGGCAAGTCGACCACGCTGCGCGCCATCGGCGGGCTGGAGCCGCTCACGACCGGCAGCATCCACTTCGACGGCCACCGGATCTCGGGCGCCATGCCGGCGCAGATCATCGACCGCGGCATCGCGCACTGCCCCGAGGGCCGGCGCGTGTTCCCGCAGCTCACGGTGCGCGAGAACCTGGAGATGGGCGGCTACCGCCGCAGCGACCGCCAGCGCATGCGCCAGGACATGGAGCGCATGTTCGACAGGTTCCCGCGCCTGCGCGAGCGCGCCGGCCAGGCCGCCGGCACGCTGTCGGGCGGCGAGCAGCAGATGCTGGCCATCGCGCGCGCATTGATGTCGCGCCCGCGCCTGGTGATGTTCGACGAGCCCTCGCTGGGCCTGGCGCCCAACTTCGTCGAGATGGTCTTCGCACTCGTGCAGGAGGTGCGGCGCGAGGGCACGACGGTGCTCATGGTCGAGCAGAACGCCTACGCCGCGCTGCAGATGTGCGACCGCGCCTACCTGCTGACCAACGGCCGCATCGTGAGCCAGGGCACGGGCGCCGAGATGCTGGCCAACGAAGGCGTGCGGGCGGCCTACCTGGGCGGCTGATCGGCCGCCGCCAGCTCCCGCGCGAGTTCGCCGGCACGGTGCCGGGCCGCCTGCGCGCCGCCGGCGATCGCGTCGGCCAGGCCGGCGGCGTCGAACCGTTCCAGCGCCGCGGCGGTGGTACCGCCCGGCGAGGTCACGCGCTGGCGCAGCAGCGCGAGCGGTTCGTCGCTGGCCTGCACCATGGCGGCCGCGCCGCGGAAGGTCTGGGCCACCAGCGTCCTGGCCTCGGCTTCGGCCAGGCCCATCGCGGCGCCGGCGCGCACCAGCGCTTCCATGAAGTAGAAGACGTAGGCGGGGCCGGAGCCCGACAGCGCGGTCACGGCATCGATGTCGCACTCGCTTGCCACCCAGGCCACGCGGCCCGTGGTGCCCAGCAGGCGTTCCACCAGTTCGCGGTCGCCTGCGCCGACGCCGGGAGCGGCATACAGGCCGGTCATGCCCTGGCCGACCAGCGCGGGCGTGTTGGGCATGGCGCGCACCACGCGCTGCGCGCCGGTCCAGCGCGCCAGGGCCTCGCAGGGGATGCCCGCGGCGATGCTGACCTGCAGCGCCTGGCCGATGTACGGCGCGGCCGCCGTGGCGGCGGCGCGCAGCTGCTGCGGCTTGACGGCCCAGACGATGGCCCCGCACGCGGCCAGGGCCGGCGAGGCCGCGGCGTCGGCCGCCAGGCCCAGGCCGTCGCGCAGCCGCCCGCGCGCGCCTGCGTCGGGTTCGACCACCACGACGTCCCCGCGCGGCCAGCCGCCTTCCAGCAGGCCGCCCAGGATGGCGCCGGCCATGTTGCCGCCGCCGACGAAGCCGATGCGTCCGCCGCCCGTCATGGCGCCCGCCCGCCCAGGTACAGCGCGCGCATCTGCGGGTCGCGCAGCAGGTCCGCGGCGCGGCCTTCCAGCGCCACCTGGCCCATGGACAGCACGTAGGCGCGGTCCGAGATGCGCAGCGCCTCCATGGCGTTCTGCTCGACCATGAGCACCGTCACGCCCTCCTGTTCGCGCACGCGCACGATGGCGTCGAAGACCTCGTGCAGCACCTTGGGCGACAGGCCGGCCGAGGGCTCGTCCAGCAGCAGCAGGCGCGGGCGCGGCATCAGCGCGCGCGCCAGCGCCAGGATCTGGCGTTCGCCGCCCGACAGCGCCGCCGCCGGCGACCGGAGCTTGCGGCCCAGCACGGGGTAGAGCGTGCAGAGTTCGTCCATGCGCGCGGCGACCTTGTCGCGCGGCATGTAGTGGCCGCCCACCTGCAGGTTCTCGCGCACCGAGAGCACGCTGAACACGTTCTCGGTCTGCGGCACGAAGCCCACGCCCAGGCGGCGCACCTTGTCCGGCGCCGTGCGCTGCGAGACTTCCGCGCCTTCGAGCCGGACGCTGCCCTGGCGCGGCAGCAGGAAGCCGGCGATGGTCTTGAGCAGCGTGGACTTGCCGCAGCCGTTCGGGCCCAGCAAGGTCACGATCTCGCGCTCGCGCGCGTGCAGGGCGATGCCCTTCAGGATGTCCACTTCCCGGCTGTAGCCGGCCACCACGTCGCGCACCTCGATCATGCGAACTCCTCCTGCGCGGCCGCGGCGTGCGGGTGGGCGGCCGTGCCCAGGTAGGCCTCGGCCACGCGCTCGTTGGTGGCCAGCTCGTCGGGCCGGCAACTGGCCACGATGCGGCCGCGGTCCAGCACCACGCAGCGCGTGCACAGGGATTGGATGAAGTGCATGTCGTGCTCCACCACCACCAGCGTCATGCCGGCGGCGTTCAGTCTCAAAAGGGCCTGGACGATGTCGTTGCGCAGGTTGGGGTGCACGCCGGCGGTGGGCTCGTCCAGCATCAGCATGCGCGGGTCGCCCATCAGCGCGCAGACGATGCCCAGCAGCTTCTTCTGCCCGCCCGACAGGGCCGAGGCCGGCAGGTCGCGCACGGGTTCGAGCAGCAGCTCGCGCAGCAGCCGCGCGGCCTTGTCGCGTGCGGCTTCCTCGGCCTGGCGCGCCGGGGCCGGGCGCAGCAGCGTGTCCCAGACGCCGTGGCGCGCGGTGCTGGCGGCCATCGCCACCTCCATGACCGACATCCTGGTCGGCATGGAGGGCAGCTGGAAGGTGCGCGCGATGCCGCTGGCCACGATGCGGTGGGCCGCCAGCCGCTCGATGCGCTGGCCGTCGAAGACGATGCTGCCGCGGCCGATGGCCTCGAAGCCGGTGGCGATGTTGAGCAGCGTGCTCTTGCCCGAGCCGTTGGGGCCCAGCAGGCCGACGATCTCGCCGCGCGCCACGGCCATGTCCACGCCGTCGAGCACGACGTTGCCGCCGAAGGCCTTTGCGAGGCCGGCGATTTGCAGGAGGTTGTCGCTCATGGGATCTTCCGGAGTTTTTCGGGCACCAGGCCTTCGCTGCGCCACAGCAGGCAGGCCAGGAGGATCAGGCCGATCAGGCCGATGCGCATGGCGCCGGCCGTGTCCGAGCTGAACTGGAACTGGTCCTTGGCGAAGGGCACCAGCGTGTGCGCCGCCTGCACCACCAGCACGCCGACCAGCACGCCGGCGGTGTTGCCCAGGCCGCCGATCATGACCATGGTCCAGAGCAGGAAGGTCTCGGCCGCCAGCATGTAGTCCGGCCCGGCGAAGCTCATGTAGTGCGCGTACAGCGAGCCGGCGATGGCCGTCAGCGCGGCGCCGCCCATGACGGCGCGCGACTTGAGCGACTGCAGGTCGTAGCCCATGCAGGCCGCAAGCCTGGGCTCCTCGCGCATGAGCCGCAGCGCGCGGCCGAAGCGGCCGTTGCCCAGGCGGCTGCAGCCCCAGGCGGCCAGCGCCACCAGCGCCAGCACGAAGGCCAGGAAGGCCACCGCGTTCCAGGGCCGCGCCAGCCCCTCGAACAGCGAAGGGATGGCCGTGATGCCGTTGGCCCCGCCCGTGAGCCAGCCCTCGTTGGTGGCCACGGTGCGCAGGATCTCGGCGATGGCCAGCGTGGCGATGCCCCAGTAGTCCGAGCCGAGCTGGCGCCCCAGCCGCGCGATGCACCAGCCCAGCGCCATGGCCAGCGCGATGCCGGTGGCCGCGCCGGCCCAGGCCGGGCCGCCGGCCTGCATGACGATGCCGGTGGCGTAGGCGCCCAGGCCGGCGAAGGCGATGTTGCCGAAGTTCAGCAGGCCCGCATAGCCGGCCTGCAGGTTCAGGCCCAGCGCCATCAGCGCGTAGATGCCGGCGAAGGTCAGGGAAGAGAGCAGGAAATCAAACACGGCGCACCTCGCGGTCGAACAGGCCGTAGGGCTTGAACAGCAGGGCCAGCAGCAGGATCAGGAAGGAGGCGGCACCGATGTAGGCCACCGGCAGGAAGGCCAGCTCCCGGCCCACGAGCCAGCCGAAGTTGAGGTTGGTCACCAGCGTCTCGGTCAGCGCGATCAGCACCGCGCCGGCCACCGCGCCCAGCGGGTTGCCCAGGCCGCCCAGGATGGCGGCCGCGAACACCGGCAGCAGCAGGTCGTTGCCCAGCTGCACGTGGGCGCCGGTGGACAGCGCCAGCAGGCCGCCGCCCAGGCCGGCCAGCGCGCCGCTGCCGAAGCTCACGGCCAGCGTGAGCCGGCCGGCCTGCAGGCCCGAGGCCGCGGCCAGCGGCGCGTTGGAGGCCATGGCGCGCAGCGCGCGGCCGGCGCGCGTGGCGAACAGCAGCAGCGCGAACAGCGCCAGCAGCACCCCCGTGACCGACATGGCCCACAGCTGGGTGTGCGAGATGCGCGCCTCGCCGAGCACGATGGGCTGGGCCAGCGGCAGGTTGAACATGCGCGGGAAGGAGCCGGCGAAGCCCTGCACGCCGGCCACGACGAGCATGGCCACGGCCAGCGAGCCGATCATGGCGATGGCCGGGCCGCCGCGCAGCAGGCGCTGGAACACGGCCACGTGCAGCGCCAGCGTGAGCAGGCCGGTGGCGAGGCTGGCCAGCGCGATGGCCAGCGGCAGCGGCAGCGCCGCGGCATGCAGCGCGAAGCTGGCGTAGGCGCCGACCATGGCGATCTGCACGTGCGCGATGTTGGGGAACTTCACCAGTCCGTAGACGGTGGACAGGCCGAGCGCGACCAGGGCCAGGTCGGACGCGCGCAGCAGGGTGTCGATGAGGAGTTGGAGCATGGGAGGGCGGCCGTGCGGCGGATGCGGGAAAGCCGCGCCCGGCACGGGGCCGGGCGCGGACGTTGGCGCAGGATCAGCGCGGGACGACCTTGCCGTCGTACTTGAGCTTGGCGTACGGCGGGTCGACGCGCTGGCGCTCGGCGTCCAGCACGATGGGGCCGGTCACGCCCACGTAGCCGCCCTTGCCGAGTTCCTTGAGCGCGGCCTGCACGGCGGCGGTGTCGGTGGACTTGGCCTTGTTCATGGCCGCGGCCGTCAGCAGCACGGCGTCGTAGGCGTAGCCCGTGTACGAGGTCTTGATGCCTTCCTTGTACTTGGCGGCGAAGGCCTCGGCATAGGCCTTGCCGGCCTCGCCGTAGACGTTGCCCACCTCCATGCCCAGCTGGCCCTGGGCGATGTTGGCCGGCGTGTCCGACAGGCTCATGCTGAGCAGGATGGCGTACCAGGGCTGCTGGCGCAGGCCCAGCTCGAAGGCCTCGCGGTTGATGACGGCCGACTCCTGGCCGTAGGCGGTGTAGATGTAGGCGTCGGGCTGGCTGCGCGCCATCTGCTGCAGTTCGCGGCGGTAGGTGGACTGGCCCTGCGTGTAGAGCAGCTCGGTGACGATCTTGCCGCCCAGCTTCTCGAACTCCTCCTTGAAGCCATGGGCCACGCCCTGGCCGTAGGCGTTGTTGGGGGCCAGCATCGCGACCTTGCGGTAGCCCAGCGCCCAGGTGTCGGCGGCCGAGAACCTGTTGCCCAGGTTCTCCAGGCCGATCAGGTTGAACGAGGTGGCGCCCAGCTCGCGGATCTTCACGCTGGTGCTGGCGATGTTGATGTGCGCCACGCCCTCCTTGACGATGTACTGGGCCATGGGCAGCGTGATGCCCGAGGAGTATTCGCCGATGATGACCGGCACCTTGTCCACCGTGACCAGCTTGCGCGCGGCGTTCAGGGCCGTGGTGGCGTTGCCGCCCGAGTCCTCGATGACGACCTCGAACTTCCTGCCCATCACGCCGCCCTGGGCGTTGACCTTCTCGGCGGCCAGCGCCACGGCACGGCGCACGTCCTCGCCCACGGTGGCGTTGGAGCCGGTCAGGGATAGCACGGCACCCATGCGGACGCTGTCCTGTGCATGGGCATGGGAGGTCCAGGCGCAAAGGCTCAGCGCGGCGAGGGCGAGGGCATGGCGGCGGTTCGAAAGCATGGTGGCGAGACTCCTTGGATGCTCGTTGATGGAAAAAAATGCGGCGCGTGGCCGCGGGTCGGGAAAGAGGGCGCGGGGCATCAGCCGATGGTCATGAGCGAGGCGTTGCCGCCGGCGGCCGCGGTGTTGGTGCTGACGGCGCGCTCGAGCACCAGCCGCTCCAGCGCATAGCGGCCACGGCCGCCGGCGATCTCGTCGCTGGCCAGGCCCTGCACGGACAGGATGGGGCCGTCGCGCTGCGCCAGCCGGCGGTTCAGCGCGCGCAGCGCGTCGGGGTCGCCTTCGAACAGCGCGGCGTGGACGTCGGCCGCCAGGGCCTGCTCCTCGGCCAGCACGCGCGCCTGGGCGCGCTCGGCCTCGGGCAGCGCCGCCAGCTGCGCGCGCGCGGCCGGCGTGTCGGTCCACAGCACGCGGTTGCCGGTGGCGCGCGCGGCCTCCCACTGCGCCTGCGCGCCGGCCGGCGTGGCCGCCACGCACAGCACGGTGCCGCGCGGCGCCAGGCTGTACAGGTTGCGCTCGCCGGTCGGGCCGGGCAGCACGGTGGCTTCGTGCAGGCGCAGCGCGGGGCGCGGGCCGGCGGCCAGCAGCCGGTGCAGGTAGAGCGGGCCGCCGGCCTTGGGCCCGGTGCCCGACAGACCTTCGCCGCCGAAGGGCTGCACGCCGACCACGGCGCCGACCACGTTGCGGTTCACGTAGACGTTGCCGGCGTGGATGCGCGCCGTCACCTGGGCGATGGTCTCGTCGATGCGCGTGTGCAGGCCGAAGGTCAGGCCATAGCCGGTGGCATTGATGGCGTCGATGAGCCTGGCCAGGTCGTCGCGCCGGTAGCGCAGCACGTGCAGCACGGGGCCGAAGACCTCGCGTTCGAGCTGGGCCGGGCTGTCGATCTCGACCAGCGCCGGCGCCACGAAGCTGCCCTGCGCGCAGGCCGGCGGCAGCGGCAGCCGCTCGACCGGGCAGCCGGCCGCGGCCATGGCCGCCACGTGCTTCTCGATGGCCTCGCGCGCGGCCTCGTCGATGACCGGGCCCACGTCGGTCTCCAGGCGGTCGGGGTTGCCCACGGCCAGTTCGTGCAGCGCGCCGCGCAGCATGGCCAGCATGCGGTCGGCCACGTCTTCCTGCAGGCACAGGAGGCGCAGCGCCGAGCAGCGCTGGCCGGCCGAGTCGTAGGCCGACTGCAGCACGTCCAGCACCACCTGCTCGGGCAGGGCCGAGGAGTCGACCACCATGGCGTTCTGGCCGCCGGTCTCGGCGATCAGCGGGATGGTGCGGCCCTGGTCGTCCAGCCGCTCGGCCAGCTGGCGCGCGATCGAACGCGCCACCTCGGTGGAACCGGTGAACATCACGCCGCGCACGCGGGTGTCGGCCACCAGGCGCGCGCCCACGGTCTCGCCGGCGCCGGGCAGCAGCTGCAGCGCGCCGGGGGGCACGCCGGCGGCATGCAGGATCTCGACCGCGCAGGCCGCGACCAGCGGCGTCTGCTCGGCCGGCTTGGCCAGCACCACGTTGCCGGCCGCCAGCGCCGCGGCCAGCTGGCCCGTGAAGATGGCCAGCGGGAAGTTCCAGGGGCTGATGCACAGCACGGGGCCCAGGGGCAAGGACGGCGGCTCGGCGTCGGCGGCCAGTTCCGCGCGGGCCTGGGCCGCGTAGTAGCGCAGGAAGTCCACCGCCTCGCGCACCTCGGCGATGGCGTTGGGCAGGGTCTTGCCGGCCTCGCGCACGATGAGGCCCAGCAGCTGCTGCATCTGCGCCTCCAGCGCATCGGCGGCCCGCTCCAGGCAGCGCGCGCGCTCGGCCGGCGGCGTGGACTGCCAGATCGGCGCGGCATCCTGTGCGGCCGCCAGCGCGGCGTCGACCTGGGCTTCGCTGGCTTCGAGCACCTGGCCGACCACGTCGCGCCGGTCGGCCGGGTTGCGCACGGGCCGGGCGCGCCCGGCCTCCCAGGGGGCGCCCGTGGGGCCGGCCTGCCAGGCACGGCCGGTGCTGCCCAGCAGCGCGGTGGCCAGCGAGGCCAGGCGCTGTTCGTTGGACAGGTCCAGCCCGGCGGAGTTGGCGCGGCCCTGGCCGTCGCTGCCGCGGAACAGGTCGCGCGGCAGCGGGATGCGCTCGTGCGGCGCGCCCAGCGGCTGCGCGCGCTCGGCCGCGGCCACGGGGTCGGCGACCAGCGCGTCCACCGGCACGCGCGGGTCGGCGATCTGGTTCACGAACGAGGTGTTGGCGCCGTTCTCCAGCAGGCGGCGCACCAGGTAGGCCAGCAGCGTCTCGTGCGTGCCGACCGGCGCGTAGATGCGGCAGGGCCGGGCCAGCTTGCCGTCGGCCACGGCGCCCACCACCTCCTCGTAGAGCGGCTCGCCCATGCCGTGCAGGCACTGGAACTCGTACTGGCCGGGGTAGTAGTTGTTGCCGGCCATCTGGTAGATGGCGGCCAGCGTGTAGGCGTTGTGGGTGGCGAACTGGGGGTAGATCGCCTGCGGCTCGGCGAGCAGCTTGCGCGCGCAGGCCAGGTAGGAGATGTCGGTGTGCAGCTTGCGCGTGAACACCGGGTAGTCCTCCAGCCCGTCGACCTGGGCGCGCTTGATCTCGCTGTCCCAGTAGGCGCCCTTGACCAGCCGCACCATCAGGCGCCGGCCGCTGCGCTGGGCCAGCTCGACCAGGTGGTCGATCACGAAGGGGCAGCGCTTCTGGTAGGCCTGCACCACGAAGCCGATGCCGTCCCAGCCCTGCAGCCCGGGGTCGAAGCACAGGGCCTCCAGCAGGTCCAGCGAGAGTTCCAGCCGGTCGGCCTCCTCGGCGTCGATGTTCAGGCCGATGTCGTAGCGGCGCGCCAGCAGGGCCAGTTCGCGCATGCGCGGCAGCAGCTCGCCCACCACGCGCTCGTGCTGGGCGCGCGCATAGCGCGGGTGCAGCGCCGACAGCTTGATCGAGATGCCGGGGCCCTCGTAGATGCCGCGGCCCGCGCTGGCGCGGCCGATGGCATGGATGGCCTGCTCGTACAGCCCCAGGTAGCGCGCGGCGTCCTCGGCCGTGGTGGCGGCCTCGCCCAGCATGTCGTAGGAGTAGCGAAAGCCCCGGGCCTCCAGCTTGCGGGCATTGGCCAGCGCCGCGGAGATCGACTCGCCCGTCACGAACTGCTCGCCCATCACGCGCATGGCCGTGTCCACGCCCTTGCGGATCAGCGGCTCGCCGCCCTTGCCGATCAGCCGCGACAGCGCCGAGGACAGCGATTTCTCGCTGCTGGTGGCGACCAGCTTGCCCGTCAGCAGCAGGCCCCAGGTGGCGGCGTTGACGAACAGCGAGGGCGAGTGGCCCACGTGCGACTGCCAGTCGCCCTGGCTGATCTTGTCGCGGATCAGCGCGTCGCGCGTGGCCCGGTCGGGGATGCGCAGCAGCGCCTCGGCCATGCACATCAGCGCCACGCCCTCCTGGCTGGACAGCGAGAACTCCTGCAGCAGGCCTTCCACGCCGCCGCCGGTGCCGCGCGCGCGCAGCGCCGTGACGAGCTTGCGCGCCAGCGCCTCGGCCTTGGCGGTGGCCGCGGCCGGCTGCCGGGCCTGGCCCAGCAGCAGGGGCACGCATTCGGCCTCCGGGCGGCGGTAGGCGGCGGTGATGGCGGCACGCCGCACCGACTGCGGTGCAACCCCCTGGGCGAAGACAAGGAATGGTTGTACCGTCGTGGCGCCGTTGAACATTTCGGTTGCACCTTCGAGGTGCGCGAGGCCGTCCATCGCGGTGCCCAGTTCACCGGCGCCCACCAGCCGTCCCGGCACGAAACCGCCTTCGACCTTCTCGATCGCGCTCAAAACGGCCTGCTTGATGAACCAGTGCGGGCTGCGCCCCACGGCTTCCGCCGCGGCTTTCAGCCGGGAGCGGAACAGTTCGTCCACCTTGATGCCCAATGTCGTCAAACTCATCTTTCGCCTGCATGCGCGTGCGGGACGCGGGTTGCACCTTTTCAAACTGGAGGGTGCAACCATATTGCAAACGGCGTGCCAGGCCATCCGGGTTCACCCTGATGGCAAGGGCTTGTTTGCTGTTTTGGAAACAGCGCGTTGCTCGGCATGGGATTTATCCGCGGGCCCTGGCGGCCTACAGTTCTCCCACCATGAAAAACACCCTCGTCCTCACGATGACCATCCTCGGCGCCGCCGCCAACATCGCCTGGGCCGGCAGCCAGCCGTCCGCGCCTTCCTCGCCCGCGCACCCGCCGCTGCAGTGCGCCTGCGTGCTCGGCAACCCGGCCGCCTGAAGCCTCTCCCCTTTCTTTTCTTCTTCAACCCACGGAGCCCCAGCCCATGCAAGCCTTGTCGTCACTGATGGTCGAGTACGGGCTGGCGCTCGTCTTCGCCGTCACGCTGGCGGCGCGGGCCGGGGTGCCGCTGCCGGCGGCGCCGCTGCTGGTCGTGGCCGGCGGCGTGGCCGTGGGCGCGCCGGGCGGCCTGCTGGCGCTGTGGCTGCCGGCGCTGGCCGTGGCCACGCTGGCCAACGTGCTGGGCGACGGGCTCTGGTACCTGGCGGGTCGGCGCTACGGCCACCGCATCATGGGCTGGCTGTGCCGCTTCTCGCTGTCGCCCGATTCCTGCGTGGGCGGCAGCGCGTCGCTGATGGCCCGCCACGGCGGCGGCGCGCTGCTGGCCGCCAAGTTCGTGCCGGGCGTGTCGGTCGTCGCCGCGCCCATGGCCGGTGCGGCGGGCATGTCCCCGCGCCGCTTCCTGCTCAACGACACGCTGGCCAGCGCGCTCTGGTCGGCGCTGTACCTCGCGCTGGGCGCGGCCTTCAGCCGCCAGCTCGGCACGCTGCTGGACGGCCTGGCCGCGGCCGGCATGGCGCTGGCCGCCCTGGCCGCGCTGGGCCTGGCGGGCTTCCTCGCCTGGCGCTGGTGGCACCGGCATGGCGCCGAGGTGGGCGAGGACGCCCAGGGCATGGGCGCCGCCTGAACCGGCCCCGCTGGCGCCAGGGGGCGGCGCCATTCCCGACACCCGCCGGAACACCCGGCCGCAAGTCTTCGCGCAGGCGCAGGGGGGGGCAAGTTGCATGCGTTCACCGGGACGACGGCCGCAGCGGTGAGAATGCAACCAGATATTTCCTGACCCGGGCCCGTCGTGCCGCTTCTTCCCGCACCTCCGCTGACCCCAGGCGCTCTGTTCGTCTTCCTCGGGCTGTTCGCCCTGCTCACGGCGGCGTTCTCGCTGAGCGCCGCGCACGGCATGCCGGGCTTTCGGCGTCCGCTGCGGCTGTGGGCGTTCGCGCTGCTGTGCGTGGCCGTCGCGGCCGCCGGGTTCCTGGCCCGTCCGCTGCTGCCCGGCGCATTGGCCTACGCCGTGCCCAACCTGGCCGTGCTGAGCGCCGTGGCCGTGATGGGCATGGCCTTCGCCGCGCTGGACGGCGGCAGCCCGCGCCGCGCGCGCTGGAACTGGGCCCTGGTGTCGCTCACCATGGCCGCGCTGCTGGGCGCCCAGGCCCGGCAGGCGTCCTATCCCGTGCTGGCCGCCATCTGTTCCCTGGGAATGGGCCTGTTGCTGCTGCATGGCGCCTGGCTGTTCCTGCCCCAGCTGGCCTTGCGCCCGCGGGCGGCGCCGGAAACCTGGGTGCTGGGCCTGCTGCTCGCGGTGGCCGCCAGCTTCCTGCTGCGCGCGCTGTCCTCCGCCAGCGGCATCTGGCGCCCGGGCGGCCAGGGCGTGCTGTCCAGCCACCCCATGCTGGTGGTGGGCCTGGTGTTCGTGGCCAGCTGCTCGCTGGCCTTCTTCTCCGTGCTGCACGAGCGCCAGCGCGTCGCGCTGCAGCACAGCTACCAGCGCGACAGCCTGACCGGCCTGTACGCGCGCGGCGTGTTCTTCGAGAAAGCCCAGGCCGCGCTGCAGATGGCCAACGTGGGCGACGTCTTCGCCGTGGTCATGCTGGACCTGGACCATTTCAAGCGCATCAACGACACGCACGGCCACCTCGTGGGCGACAAGGTCATCGCCCATGCGGCGCGGCTGCTGAACGGCAGCATCCGCCTCAACGACCTGGCCGGCCGCTACGGCGGCGAGGAGTTCTGCCTGCTGCTGCACGACTGCGACACCGAGCGCGCGCACCGCTTCGCGCAGCGCGTGCTGCAGCGCACCGAGCAGCCGCTGAGCCTGCGCGACGGCCGCAGCCTGCCGTTCAGCTTCTCGGTGGGCTTCGTGATCTTCCGCATGGAAGACAGGGCGCCGCCGCTGGAGCAGCTGCTGGACCGGGCCGACCAGGCGCTGCTGCGGGCCAAGGCCCAGGGCCGCAACCGCGCCGTGCAGGCCTGCAGCGAGGGCGCCGGGACCTGCGCCGTGTCGTGAGCGTCCAGGCCGGCCGCGCCGCTGCGGCGCGCCCGGCACCGCGCGCCCGCGCGTGGCCAGTTCGAGGGCGCTGCCGCACGCTGGTTCTGCGAACCGGGCATAGTGGCCCCATCGCCATGCCGCTTGCAAAGCACCTCCCATGAAGAAGATCGGATTCCTCTCGTTCGGCCACTGGACGCCGTCGCCCTCATCGCAGACCCGCTCGGCCGCCGATGCGCTGCTGCAGTCCATCGAGCTGGCCGTGGCGGCCGAGGAGCTGGGTGCCGACGGCGCCTACTTCCGCGTGCACCATTTCGCGCGCCAGCTCAGCGCGCCGTTCCCGCTGCTGGCGGCCATCGGCGCGAAGACCCGGCGCATCGAGATCGGCACGGGCGTGATCGACATGCGCTACGAGAACCCGCTCTACATGGCCGAGGACGCGGGGGCCGCCGACCTGATCGCCGGCGGGCGCCTGCAGCTGGGCATCAGCCGTGGCTCGCCCGAGCAGGTCATCGATGGCTGGCGCCATTTCGGCCATGCACCCGCCGAGGGCCAGACCGAGGCCGACATGGCCCGCCAGCGCACCGAGGTGCTGCTCGACGTGCTGCGGGGCCAGGGCTTCGCGCAGCCCAACCCGCGGCCGATGTTCCCGAACCCGCCCGGCCTGCTGCGCCTGGAACCGCACGCCCCGGGCCTGCGCGAGCGCATCTGGTGGGGATCGAGCTCGAACGCGACGGCGGTCTGGGCGGCCAGGCTCGGCATGCACCTGCAGAGTTCCACGCTCAAGAACGACGAGACGGGCGAACCCTTCCACGTGCAGCAGGCCAGGCAGATCCGCGCCTACCGCGCGGCCTGGCAGGAGGCCGGCCACGCCCGCACGCCGCGGGTGTCGGTGAGCCGCAGCATCTTCGCGCTGGTGAGCGACATGGACCGCATGTATTTCGGGCGCAGCGGCCAGGACGGCGACCAGATCGGCTTCATCGACGACAGGACGCAGGCCATCTTCGGCCGCAGCTACGCCGCCGAACCCGAGACGCTGGTGCGCCAGCTGGCGCAGGACGAGGCCATCGCCGAGGCCGACACGCTGCTGCTGACCGTGCCCAACCAACTCGGGGTGGACTACAACGCGCACGTGATCGGGACGATCCTCCAGCAGGTGGCGCCGGCGCTGGGCTGGCGCTGAAGCAGCGGGCCGGCGCGGGGGCGGGACGTCAGCACAATGGGGGGGCGAGATTCCCGAACCCCACGCCCATGCTGCGCTACCACACCATCCCCGTCACGCAATTCCAGCAGAACTGTTCCCTGGTCTGGGACGACGCGAGCCTGCAGGCCGCCGTCATCGACCCGGGCGGCGACCTGGACCGCATCCTGGCCGCCGTCGAAGAACGCGGCCTGAAGCTCGAACAGATCTGGCTGACCCACGCCCACATCGACCACGCCGGCGGCACGGGCGAGCTGGCCGAACGCCTGGGCCTGCCCATCGTCGGCCCGCATCCGGGCGACCAGTTCTGGATCGACGGCCTGCCGCAGCAGAGCCGGATGTTCGGCTTCCCACCGGCCAGGGCCTTCACGCCCACGCGCTGGCTGGCCGATGGCGACAGCGTCACCCTGGGGGCCCACCGCCTGCAGGTGCGCCACTGCCCGGGCCACACGCCGGGCCACGTGGTGTTCCATGCGCCGCAGATCCAGCGCGCCTTCGTCGGCGACGTGCTGTTCGCCGGCTCCATCGGCCGCACCGATTTCCCGCAGGGCAACCACCAGCAGCTGCTGGACAGCATCGTCCAGCGCCTGTGGCCCATGGGCGACGAGACGGTGTTCATCCCCGGCCACGGGCCGGAAAGCAGCTTCGGCCGCGAACGGCAGGTCAACCCCTACGTGGGCGGCACCTGAACGGCTTCAGAAATCCAGGATCACGCGCCCGGTGGTCGTGCGCGCGCCGGCCATGGCGAAGGCCTGCGCCGCCTGCGCGAGCGGAAAGTGCGCGGCGATGCGCGGCCGGATGCGGCTCTGGCCGTGCAGCGCCGTCACATCGGCCAGCAGCCGGTGCATGGCCTCGGGCTGGCGCTCGCGGTACTGGCGCAGGTCCACGCCGATCAGCGAGGCGCCCTTGACGATGCACAGGTTGGCCTTGAGGCTGCCGATGCTGCCGCCCGCGAAGCCCACCACGAGGTGGCGACCGCCCCAGCCCAGCGTGCGGAAGGCGATGTCCATGGCCTCGCCGCCGACCGGGTCCAGCACCACGTCCACGCCGCGCGGGCCGGCCAGGGCCTTCACTTCGTCCTTCCAGCCGGCGGACTGCACGTCGACCACCTCGTCGGCACCGGCCAGCCGGGCCGTGGCCTGCTTGGCCGGGCCGGAGACCGCGGCGATCACGCGCGCGCCCAGCGCCTTGGCGGTCTGCACGCCCGCATCGCCGATGCTGCCGGTGGCGCCCAGCACCAGCACCGTCTCGCCGGCCTGCAGCTGGCCGCGCTCGCGCAGGGCATACAAGGCCGTGCCGTAGGGCGTGTGCAGCACGGCCGCCTCGTCGATCGCGGCCTGCGGCGCCACATGCTGCAGCGCGCCGGCGGTCACGCAGACCTGGTCGGCCCAGCCGCCGATGGACAGCGAGCCGCAGACGCGGTCGCCGACGGCGAAGCCTTCCGCGCCCGCACCCAGCGCATCGACCGTGCCCGCGAACTCGCTGCCCACCGTGAACGGCAGCGGCGGCTTCCACTGGTAGGCGCCGCGCGCGATCAGCAGGTCGAAGAACGAGATGCCGCAGGCCTGCACGCGCACGCGCACCTCGCCCGCGGCGGGCTCGGGGGAGGGCAGGGTGTCCAGCCGCGGCGGCTGGTCGAAGGCGTGGACGCGCAGGGCTTGCATGGTGGCAGGGACCGTGGTGGTGGAGCCGCGGATTCTGGTGGGCGCCGGTGGTCCAGGCTGTCGCGCAGGTGGCGCACGGCATGGCGGGGGGCGGCGCGGCAGGCAGAATCGACGCGCCGCCTTTCTTCCGCCGACACACCGGACCGCCCGATGCCAGCAATGAATTTCCGTTTCCGTCTCGCACTGTGCGCCGCCGCGCTGTCGCTTCTGGGGGCATGCGCCACGGGCAGTCCCGAGCGCGTGTGGCCGGCCAGGCTGGTGGGCATCGACCAGATGCGGCCGACCCAACGGATCCAGACGTCGCTGCTCGTCCATCGGCAGTCCAACAGCCCCGCCGCGACCGTGGTGCTCCGTCTGCACGTGGACGAGACCGGCCAGGTGCTGCAGAGCGAAGTGGTGCAGAGCAGCGCGCTCCCGCGGGTCGACGGCGCCGCACTGGGCGCGATGCGCAAGATGCGGTTCGTGCCCTATGTCGAGGGCGGCGTGGCGGTGCCTGTCACGGTGATCGCCCCGATGCACTTTCCCGCCGTCAACTGAGCACAGCCGCGGGCCCGGCCGTGGGCGGCCCGCTCAACCGGCCTTCGGCAGCGTGATCCCCGGAAAAATCTTGATCACCGCCGCATCGTCCTCGGCCGCATGCCCGGCCGTCGACGCCTGCATGAACATCTGGTGCGCCGTGGCCGCCAGCGGCAGCGGGAATTTGCTGGCGCGCGCGGTGTCCAGCACCAGGCCCAGGTCCTTGACGAAGATGTCCACGGCCGACAGCGGCGTGTAGTCGCCGGCCAGCACGTGGGCCATGCGGTTCTCGAACATCCAGCTGTTGCCCGCGCTGTGCGTGATGACCTCGTACAGCGCGGCCGCGTCCACGCCTTCGCGCAGGCCCAGCGCCATGGCCTCGGCGGCCGCCGCGATGTGCACGCCGGCCAGCAGCTGGTTGATGATCTTGACCTTGCTGCCGGCGCCGGCCTTGTCGCCCAGGCGGTAGACCTTGCCGGCCATGGCGTCCAGCACGCCGCCGGCCCTGGCATAGGCGGCGGGCGTGCCGGCCGTCATCATGGTCATCTGGCCGTCGGCCGCCTTGGCGGCGCCGCCGGAGATCGGCGCGTCGAGGTAGAGCAGGCCCAGCGCGGCCAGCCGCGCCTCGAGCGCGACCGACCAGTTCGGGTCCACCGTGGAGCACATCACGAACACGCTGCCGGGGGCCATGGCCGCGGCGGCGCCGTTCTCGCCGAACAGCACGGCCTCGGTCTGCTGCGCGTTGACGACCACCGAGACCACCACGCCGCAGCCCTGCGCCACCTCGGCCGGGCTGGCGCAGGCCGTGCCGCCGCCGGCCGCGAAGGCCGCGGCCACGCCGGGCCGCGCGTCGCACACGCGCAGCGCATGGCCGTTGCGCCGCAATGTGGCGGCGATGCCGGCGCCCATGGCGCCCAGGCCGATCAGTCCCACCGTTTCCTTGGTCATGTCGTCTCCTTGTCGTTCAGGCTTGCATGGGAATCGTCACCGGCCCGTCGTTGACCAGATGCACCTGCATGTCGGCGGCGAAGCGGCCCGTGGCCACCACCGGGTGCAGCGCCCGGGCACGCTCGACGAAATGGCCGTACAGCCGGCGCCCTTCCTCGGGCGCGGCCGCGCCCGAGAAGCCGGGCCGGTTGCCGCTGCCGGTGTCGGCCGCCAGCGTGAACTGGCTGACCAGCAGCAGGCCGCCGCCCACGTCCTGCACGCTCAAGTTCATCTTGCCGGCATCGTCGGAGAAGATGCGCAGCTTGAGCATCTTGGCCAGCAGCCTGTCGGCCTTCTCCTCGGTGTCGCCGCGTTCGGCGCAGACCAGCGCCAGCAGGCCCTGGCCGATGGCACCGATGGTCTCGCCCTCGACGACCACATGGGCCTGGCGCACGCGTTGCAGCAGCAGTTTCATACGGGACAGTCTTTTCGGAACAACACGGGACAATGCCTGCGGACCAGCTGCCAGTCCCCGGCGACCGCGGGACTTTACGTCAACCCTGCACCCCACGAGGACCCATGAACGCCACAGCACAGAGATCCGCCAGCCATCTGCACGCCGTCGCGCCCGGCGAGGCCATCCGCCAGGCGCGCGTGCACCTGGCCGCCGCCAACCGCCTGGCCGTGCACGACGGCCTGGAGGAAGGCATCGACAACCACTTCACCATGGTCGTGCCGGGCACGAACCGACCGCTTCCTGGTGCTGCCCTTCGGCCTGCACTGGTCCGAGGCCCGGGCCAGCGACCTGATCGTGTTCAACGAGCAGGGCGAGATCCTCGAAGGCCACGGCAGCCTGGAGCTGAGCGCGCTGAGCATCCACGCGCCGCTGCACCGCATCACCGGCGCCAAGGTGGTGCTGCACACCCACCAGACCTGGGCGCTGGCGCTCAACATGCTCCAGGACAACCGCCTGCTGCCCGGCAGCCAGACCGCGGCCTTCCTGAGCAAGAACATCGCCTACGACGACGGCTACACGGGCCTGGCGGCCGAGCTGGGCGAAGGCGAGCGCCTGGCCGGCATCATCGGCGACAAGCATGTGCTGTTCATGAAGAACCACGGTGTCGTGACGGTGGGCGACACCGTGGCCCAGGCCTACCGCCGGCTGTACCGGCTCGAACGGGTCTGCAAGGCCCAGCTGCTGGCCATGGCGACGGGCCAGCCGCTGGCGCTGCTGTCCGACGAGATGGTGGCCAGGGTGGACAGGCCGAATCCGAACGACAGCCATTCGCGCGCCGAGCGCGAGGCGCTGTACTTCGCGGCCATGATGCGCGTGCTGGACCGCACGAACCCCGGCTACGCCGACTGACCCTGCGGCGCCATGTGCGCGAGCAGCTTGTCCAGCGTGACCGGGTAGTCGCGCACGCGCACGCCGGTGGCGTTGTAGACGGCGTTGGCCACGGCCGCGCCGACGCCGCAGATGCCGAGCTCGCCCACGCCCTTGGCCTTGAGCGGCGTGGACATGGGGTCGACCTCGTCGAGGAACACCACCTCCTGGTGCGGGATGTCGGCGTGCACGGGCACCTCGTAGGCGGCCAGGTCGTGGTGCACGAAGAAGCCGCAGGCGCTTGTCCACGGCCAGGTCTTCCATGAGCGCGGCGCCCACGCCCATGGTCATCGCGCCGATCACCTGGCTGCGCGCGGTCTTGGGGTTCAGGATGCGGCCGGCCGCGCAGACGGCCAGCATGCGGCGCACGCGGATCTCGCAGCTGGCCACGTCCACGCCGACCTCGACGAAGTGCGCGCCGAAGGTCGACTGCTGGGCCTGTTCGGAGAACTCCTTGGGGTACTCGATCTTGTCCTCGGCCACGAGCTCGCGGTCGGCCGAAGCCTGTGCGAGCGGCAGGCTGCGTTCGCCCACGCGCACCTGGCCGCCCTCGAAGCGCGCCTGCGCCGGGTCCAGGCCCAGCCGCTCGGCCACCTGCTGGCGCAGCTCCATGCAGGCCGCGTAGACGCCGGCCGTCGAGTTGGCCGCGCCCCATTGCCCGCCCGAGCCGCAGGACACGGGCAGCAGCGAATCGCCGAGCCGCACCGTGACGCGCTCCAGCGGCAGGCCCATGGTCTCGGCCGCGGTCTGCGCGATGATGGTGTAGCTGCCGGTGCCGATGTCGGTCATGTCGGTGTCCACCGTGAGCATGCCCCTGGTGTCCAGCCGCACGCGCGCGGCCGAGTTCTGCAGCATGTTGTTGCGAAAGGCCGCGGCCACGCCCAGGCCGACCAGCCAGCGGCCGTCGCGCTGCTGGCCGGGCCGGCTCTTGCGCGCGGCCCAGCCGAAGCGCTCGGCGCCCAGCTGCAGGCAGCGCGTGAGCTGGCGCTGCGTGAACGGCCGCGAGGGCTTCTCGGGGTCGACCTGCGTGTCGTTGAGGATGCGCAAGGCGATCGGGTCCATGCCCAGGCGCTCGGCCATCTCGTCCATGGCCACTTCGAGCGCCATCATGCCGGGCGCCTCGCCGGGCGCGCGCATGGCGTTGCCCTCGGGCAGGTCCAGCACGGCGAGCTTCATGGCCGTCATGCGGTTGGCGCCGGCGTACAGCAGCCGGGTCTGGTTCACGGCGGTCTCGGGGCCGCCGCCGGGCAGGTCGCCCGACCAGCTCTCGTGCGCGACCGCGGTCAGCCGCCCGTCCCGGTCCGCGCCCAGGCGGATGCGCTGGATGGTGGCGGGCCGGTGCGTGGTGTTGTTGGCGATCAGCGGGCGCTGCAGCGCCACCTTCACGGGCCGCCTGGCGGCGCGCGCGCCGAGCGCGGCCAGCAGCGCGTCGGCGCGCACGAACAGCTTGCCGCCGAAGCCGCCGCCGACGAAGGTGGAGATCAGGCGCACCTTCTCCTTGGGCAGACCCAGGGTCCGGGCGAGGTCGCCGGCACCCCAGTCGATCATCTGGTTGGCGGTCCACACGGTGAGGGCGCCGTCGTCGTTCCAGACGGCGAGCGTGGCGTGCGGCTCCATCATCGCGTGCGACTGGTCGGGCGTGGTGTAGGTGCAGTCCAGCTGCACGGGCGCGGCGGCGTAGGCGCCGTCGAAGTCGCCCACGCGGGTTTCCACCGGGCCGGTGTTCTCGTTCGGCTCGGGCGGCCTGGCGCCGTCCTTGGCGAGCGACAGGTCGTAGGCGCCGCGGCCGCCCTCGTAGCGCAGCTGCACCAGCGCGGCCGCGGCGCGCGCCTGCTCGAAGGTCTGCGCCACCACCAGCGCCACGGCCTGGTGGTAGTGGTCGATCTGCGGGCCGCCCAGCAGCTTGGCGGTGTTCATCCTGCCCTTGCCGAGCTTGCCCGCATTGCGCGCCGTGACCACGGCCAGCACGCCCGGGGCGGCGCGGGCCGCGCGGATGTCCATGGCCGCGATGCGGCCCTTGGCGATGCCGGCGCCCACCACCAAGCCGTAGGCGGTGCCGGGCAGTTCGTGGTGCTCATAGGCATAGGGTGCGGTGCCGGTGGTCTTGTACGGGCCGTCGATGCGGTTCAGGGGCTGGCCGACCAGCTTGAGCTGGTCGATCGGGTTGGTGGTGGCGGGTGCGTCGAACTTCATGTGGTCCTCCCGGTTTCCTGCAGCACGTCGGCCAGCATGCGCGCGACCAGCGGCAGCTTGAAGGCGTTGTGGGCGGTGGTGCGCGCGCCCGCCAGCAGCTGCGCCGTGAAGGCTTCGGCGCCGTTGGGGAGCGCGGCCTCGGCCGCCTCCATGCGCCAGGGCTTGTGGGCCACGCCGCCCAGCGCCACGCGGCCGCGGCCGTCGCGCTGCACGATGGCGGCCACCGACACCAGCGCGAAGGCGTAGGACGCCCGGTCGCGCACCTTGCGGTATACGTGGCGCCCGCCGACGGGCGGCGGCAGCGTCACGGCGGTGATGAGCTCGCCGGCCTGCAGCGCGGTCTCGTGCTGCGGCGTGTTGCCGGGCAGGCGGTGGAAGTCGGCGATCGGGATGCTGCGCGCCGTTCCATCGGGCCGCACGGTCTGCACCGTCGCGTCGAGCACGCGCATGGCCACGGCCATGTCGCTCGGGTGGGTGGCGATGCAGGCGCTGCTGGTGCCCACGATGGCGTGCTGGCGGTTGATGCCGTCGAGCGCCGCGCAGCCGCTGCCGGGCCGGCGCTTGTTGCAGGCCTGGTCGGTGTCGTAGAAGTAGGGGCAGCGCGTGCGCTGCAGCAGGTTGCCGGCCGTGGTGGCCTTGTTGCGCAGCTGGCCCGAGGCGCCGGCCAGCAGGGCGCGCGAAAGCACGGCGTAGTCCCTGCGCACGCGCGCGTCGGCCGCCAGGTCGGTGTTGCGCACCAGCGCGCCGATGCGCAGGCCGCCGCCCGGCGCGGCCTCGATGCGGTCCAGCGCCAGGCCGTTCACGTCGACCAGGTGCGGCGGTGTCTCGATCTGCAGCTTCATGAGGTCGAGCAGGTTGGTACCGCCGGCGATGAAGCGGGCGCCCGGCCGGCGCGCGACCGCGGCCGCGGCCTCGGCGGGGGTTCGGGCGCGTTCGAAGGTGAAGGCTTTCATGCTCGGCCTCCCGCGACCTCGGCGATCGCATCGACGATGTTGGAGTAGGCGCCGCAGCGGCAGATGTTGCCGCTCATGCGTTCGCGCAGCTCCTGCGCCGACAGCAGCGGCTTGGCGTTCAGGTCGGCGCTCACATGGCTGGGAATGCCCGCGCGCATCTCGTCGACCACGGCCACGGCCGAACAGATCTGGCCCGGCGTGCAGTAGCCGCACTGGTAGCCGTCGTGCTTGACGAAGGCGGCCTGCATCGGGTGCAGCGCGCCCGGCCGGCCCAGGCCTTCGATGGTGGTCACGCTGCCGCCTTCGTGCAGCAGCGCGAGCGACAGGCAGGCGTTGATGCGCCGGCCGTCGACGATGACGGTGCAGGCGCCGCACTGGCCGTGGTCGCAGCCCTTCTTGCTGCCGTTCAGGTGCAGGCCTTCGCGCAGCAGGTCCAGCAGCGTGGTGCGGGTGTCGATCTCGACGGTGTGGCGCTGGCCGTTGACGGTCAGCGTGAGGCGGTGCAGGGGCAGCGCGCCGGGCGCGGGCCTGGGGGGCGCCGGTGCGGCCTCGGCGCCCTGGGCCGTGGCCACGGTGGCGGCGCTGGTCAGCAGCAGGTCGCGGCGGGTCAGCGCGAGCGGATCGTCGGCCGGCGCTGCCGGCGGGTCGGTGGCATTCATCGGGGTGCTCCTGTCGTGGGGGCGCACGCAGGGGATCGGCCGCCGCCGCGGGCGGCGGTGGCCGGGGGCGTGCGCGCAACACCAGCCTCGCGCCGCGCGCGCCGCGGCGCAGCCGGCGAAGGCGGCGCCCGGACGTAGGCAGGCACCGACGGCGCCCGCGCTGTGCGCGCCAGGCCCGGCGGTCGCGCGCCGGATGATGGGCCTGATGCGATGAGCCTGGTGCCATCGGCTTGCCGCATGGATCGCACGCCCGCGCCTGGAGGATGCCCGTCTTGCAAAATGGCGGGTCCGCCCCCACCATGTCCGGCATCACTCCCTTCTCGCCAACCCCATGGAATTCAAGGATTACTACAGTGCCTTGGGCGTGCCGAAGACCGCATCGGACGACGAGGTCCGCAAGTCCTACCGCAAGCTCGCCCGCAAGTACCACCCCGACGTCAGCAAGGAACCCGACGCGGAGCAGCGCATGCGCGAGGTCAACGAGGCCTACGACGTGCTGCGCGACAAGGACAAGCGCGCCGCCTACGACACGCTGGCCGCGCGCGTGGCCAGCGGCCAGCACGGTGCCGCCGACGGTGCCGGCTTCACGCCGCCGCCGGGCTGGGACCAGGGCTTCGAGTTCAGCCGCAGCGGCGGCGGCCCGGCCGACGATGCCGACTTCAGCGAATTCTTCTCCTCGCTGTTCGGCGCCGCGCAGCGCCGCCAGGCCGGCCGGCAGCAGCCGCGCATGCGCGGCGAGGACCAGCATGCCGCGATCGAGATCGACGTGGCCACCGGCCTTCCGCGGCGGCGAGCGCCAGCTGCAGCTGCGCGCGCTGGAACTCGACGCGCAGGGCGAGCCGCAGCTCGTGCAGCGCACATTGCAGGTGCGCATTCCCGCGGGCGTGCGGCCTGGGCAGTTCATCCGGCTCGCGGGCCAGGGCCTGCCCGGCCACGGCGGCGAACCGGCGGGCGACCTGTTCCTGGAGGTGCGCATCGCGCCCGATGCGCGCTGGCGCGTCGACGGCAAGGACCTCACCATGCGCCTGCCCGTGACGCCCAGCGAGGCCGCGCTGGGCGCCCAGGTGCGCGTGCCGCTGCCGGCCGGCGGCGAGGTCGAGGTCACCGTGCCGCCGAACTCGCGCAGCGGCCGCAAGCTGCGGCTCAAGGAGCGCGGCTTCGGGGGCAAGTCGCCCTGGCCACCTGTTCCTGGAACTGGAGATCGCGCTGCCGCCGGCCGACTCCGCCGCCGCACGCGCGGCCTACGAGGCGCTGGCCCAGGCCGCGGCCGGCTTCGACCCGCGCGCCCACCTGGCCGCCATGGGAGCCTGAACATGCAGATCCGTCAAACCACGGTGTCCATCGTGCAGTGCGTGCCGTTGGACGAAGACCATCCGCTGCGCGCGGAGGAGATCGCACGCGCCGCCGGCGACCGGCTCGAGTGGGTGCTGGAGCTCGTCGAGGCCGGCGTGATCGCGCCGACCGCGCCCGAGGCGCCGCGCGCGCAATGGGCCTTCCACGGCGACGCGCTGCGCTCCGCGCTGGAGGCGCGGCGTTTGCAGCGCGACTTCGACGTGGGCGTGGACGCTGCCGCGCTGATCATCGATCTGCAGCGCGAGCTGCGGCGGCTGCGCGGGTTGCTGGGCGCTGCGGGCCAGCGCTGACAGGCGGCAGGCGGGGCTCGACCCCGCCGCCTCCGGCGGCCGGTCGTTCTCGATCCAGACCTTGGTCGCGCCGCCCACGCGCGAGAGCTGCATGTGGTACTCGTAGCGCGTGGGGTGGTAGAGCCCGGTCAGGAACTGCACGGGCCGCCCGTCCCGGTCGAAGGCCACGCGCACCACGCGCAGCAGCGGCGTGCCGGGCGGCACGCGCAGGGCCTCGGCCACGTGCAGGTCGGCGAGCGCCGCCCCCAGCGTCTGCTCGGCCGATTCCACCTGCACGCCGTGCTGCTCGAGCGCGACCAGCATGGGCACGTCCTGCAGCGTGGGCTTGTCGACCGCGCCGGCCAGGTCGGGCGGCAGGAACACCTCGGTGTAGGCGATGGGCTGGCCCTTGAACTTGCGCACGCGCACGACCTTGAGCACGCGGCTGCCGGGCGCCACGCGCAATGCCTCGGCCGCGTGCGAAGGGGCGGGCAGCAGGCGCCGTTCGAGCACCGTCACGCGCGTGCGCCGGCCCATGTTGACGATGTTGTCGAGCAGGCCGCCGCGCAGCCGCAGGTGCCTGGGCGGCTCGGCCTGCGTGGCCGGCAGCGTGCCCTTGCCGCGCAGGCGCACGACCAGGCCTTCCTCCTCGAGCCGGGCCAGCGCCGAGCGCACCGTCACGCGCGCCACGCCGAACTCCTCGGCCAGCTGGCGCTCGCCGGGCAGCGGCAGGCCGCGCTCGTAGACGCCGGTCTTCAGGCGCTCGCGCAGCACCAGCCGGACCTGGTGGAAGCGCGGCAGCGGGGTGTCGTCGGTGCTCACCTGGCCACTGTACGCCGCCCCGGCACCCATCCGGCCCCCATGCTCCCCGCTGCGCTCACCCGTACTTCTTGCCCTCGGCCAGCATCTCGGGCGTGCCGATGAGCCGGTTCAGCTGGTCGAACTGCAGCATCTGCGGCCACCAGGGTTCGGTCGTGCCGTGCTGGCGCAGGCTGGCCAGGTAGCCCTGCAGCGCGAAGCTCAACGCACGCACCGTGCCGCCCGGGAAGATCGCGATGCGGTAGCCCAGGGCCTGCAGCTCGGCCGCCGGCAGGATGGGCGTCTTGCCGCCTTCGACCATGTTGGCCAGCATGGGCGCGCGCGGCGCCAGGCGTTTGAGGGCCGTGGCCATGTCGGCCGGCGTGCGCAGGGCTTCGACGAACAGCACGTCGGCGCCTGCGTCGGCATAGCGGTCCATGCGGTCGAGCGCGGCGTCCAGGCCCTCGACGGCGACTGCGTCGGTGCGGGCCACGACCAGCGTGTCGGCGCTGCGGCGCGCGTCCACGGCCGCGCGGATCTTCCCGGCCATCTCCGCCGCCGGGACCAGGGTCTTGCCGTCCAGGTGGCCGCAGCGCTTGGGGCTGGTCTGGTCTTCGAGCTGGATGGCGCTGGCGCCCGCGCGTTCGAGCAGGCGCACCGTGCGCTGCACGTTCAGCGCGTTGCCGAAGCCGGTGTCGGCATCGACGATGAGGTGCAGGCCCACGCGTTCGCGGATGCTGCCCGTCACATGGGCCACGTCGTCGAGCGACAGCAGGCCGATGTCGGGCCGGCCGAAGCGCGTGTAGGCGATGGAGGCGCCCGAGAGGTAGGCGGCGTCGAAGCCGGCCTGCGCCACGAGCAGCGCGGAGAAGGCGTCGTAGACGCCGGGGGCGGTGACGATGTCCGGCGACTGCAGCCGGGTCTTGAAGGCGGTCATGCGGCGGTGCTGGCGCGCCGGGCGGCCAGGCGTTGGGCGAGGTGGGGCACCAGGCCGCCGGCGCGGACCATGGCGATCAGGTGGGCGGGCGGCGCCACGCAGGCCAGCACGCGGCCGCTGCGGTGGTCGTGCACGCTGGCGCTGTCCAGGTCGCAGGCCACGGGCGAGCCGGCCGCGACCGTGGGCGCCTGGTCGCAGACCAGGAGCGGCAGGCCCAGGTTGAAGGCATTGCGATAGAAGATGCCCGAGAACGACTGCGCGACCACGCAGGCGATGCCCATGTGGCGCAGCACCTCGGCCGCCTGCTCGCGCGAGGAGCCGGCGCCGAAGTTGCGGCCCGCGAACAGGATGTCGCCGGGGCGCGCCTCGGCCGCGAAGCGCGGCTCGACCGATTCCAGGCAATGCCGGGCGATCTCGGCGATCGGCAGCTTCATGGTGCGGCCCGGTGCGAGCAGGTCGGTGTTGAGGTCGTCGCCGAGCAGCCAGGCCCGGCCGGTGGCGGGGTGCAACCGCGTGTTCATGCCAGCATCTCCCGCGGGTCGGCCACGCGGCCGGCGACGGCCGAGGCGGCCACGGTCCAGGGCGAGCCCAGGTAGATCTGCGCCTGGGCCGAGCCCATGCGGCCTTTGAAGTTGCGCGCCGTGGTGCTGATGGCCACGGTGTCGTCGCCGAAGGTGTGGGCGCCGTAGCCGGCGCAGGCGCCGCAGCCCGTGGGCAGCAGTTCGGCGCCGGCGTCCGTCAGCGCGCCCAGCACGCCTTCGCGCGCGGCCTGCTGCTGGTCCTGCAGGCTGGCCGGCGCCACCAGCAGGCGCACGCCGCGCGCGACCTTGCGGCCGCGCAGCACCTGGGCCGCCATGCGCAGGTCTTCCAGCTTGGCGCCGGTACAGGCGCCCACGTAGGCGAGGTTGATGGCGGTGCTGGCCAGCGCGTCCACGTCGTGGCCGCGCGCGGGGCTGTGCGGCTCGGCCACCTGGGGCGGCAGCCGGCCGGCCGCGAAGCGGTGCTCGGCCAGCACGGGCGCGCCGGCGTCGCTGTGCCAGGGCGCGATGTCCACGTCGCCGGCGCCGGCCTGCGCGAGCCAGGCCCGGGTGGTCGCGTCGGGCGCCACCAGGCCGGCCTGGCCGCCGAGTTCGGCCGTCATGTTGGCCAGCGTCATGCGTTCCTGCATGGGCAGGGCCTCGACCGCGCCGCCCGCGTACTCGACGGCCTGGTACTGGCCGCCCTCCATGCCGAAGCGCCGGCACAGGTAGAGCATCATGTCCTTGGCCGAGACGCCGGGCGCGAGCCGTCCGTCCCAGACCATGCGGATGGTGTGCGGCACCTGCAGCCAGATCTCGCCGGTCACCAGCACGCCCAGCATGTCGGTGGCGCCCACGCCGAACATGTAGGCGCCGAAGGCCCCGCCCGTGGGCGAATGGCTGTCGCCGCCCACGGCGAACATGCCGGGGCGCAGGTAGCCCTTCTGCGGCACGACCACGTGGCAGATGCCCTCCATGTCGTGGAAGCGGGCCACGCCGGCCTCGCGCACCCAGTCGCGCGCGATCTGCACGATGGCGCGGCTGTCGTCGTCGTGCGCGGGCACGTAGTGGTCGGTCACGACCACCACCTTGCCGGGGTCCCAGACCTTGGCGCCGAGCTGTTCCAGCATGGGCTTGACGCGGCGCGGGCCGCCCGAGTCGTGCATCATGGCCAGGTCGACCCTGCAGGTCACGGTCTCGCCCGGCGTGGCGTGCGCCACGCCGGCGGCGCGCGCCACGAGCTTTTGCGCCAGCGTCTGCGGCGCGGCCGTGGAGGTCGCGGTGCTCATTCGACGGTCGCGCCCGAGGCCTTGATGATCCTGGCCCAGTCCTGCACGTCCTGCACCACGAACCCGGCGAAGGCTTCGGGCGTCATGTCGACGGCGCTGGCGGCCTCGGTCTGCATGCGCTCCTGGTAGGACGGCGACTCAACGGCCTTCTTGATGGCGGCGTAGAGCCGGTCCGTCGTCTCCCTGGGCATTTTGGCCGGGCCGAACAGGCCGAACCAGGCCTGCGACTCGAAGCCCTTGACCGTCTGCGCCAGCGGCGGCACGCCCGGGAACTGCGGCAGGGCCGTCCTGCTGCTGACGCCCAGCAGCTGGATGGCGCCGGTCTTCTGGTGCGGCAGCACGTTGACGGTGCTCGCGAACATCAGGTCCACGGTGCCGGCCAGCACATCGGCCAGCGCCGGGCCCGTGCCCTTGTACGGGACGTTCACGATGTCGGTGCCGGTGGCCATCTTGAACTGCTCGCTGGCCAGGTGCAGCGAGGAGCCCTGCGCGCCGATCGCGAAGTTCAGCTTGCCGGGGTTCTTCCTGGCGTAGGCGACCAGGCCGGCGATGTCGGAGAACGGCAGGCCCTTGCGCGCGATCAGCACGCTCGGCACCTTGGCGACCATGGTGATGGGCGTGAAGTCCTTGACCGGATCGAAGCCCAGGTTCCTGTACAGCGTGGCGTTGATGGTGTGGCCCGTGAAGCTCATGAGCAGCGTGTTGCCGTCCGGCGGGGCCTTGGCCACGAAGCTGGCGGCGATGTTGCCGCCGGCGCCGGCGCGGTTCTCGACGACGACGGGCTGGCCCAGCGTGTCGCCCACCATGCGGCCGATCACGCGGGCCAGCGTGTCGGTGGTGCCGCCGGGCGGGCTGCCGACGACGATGGTGATGGGGCGGCCCTGGGCATGGGCGGTGAACGGGGCGATGGCCGAGGCGGCCAGCAGCAGCGCGGCCAGGCCGGCGCGGCGCGTGAACGGGGAAGGCATGCTGTCTCCGGGTCTGTGGGGAATGGCGGCATGCTAGGCATGCGGGGCCCGGGACTCAATGGAACCTGCTGGTCCTGTCGTGCGGACCAGTGGGCGGCCCAGACCTCATCCAGGAACGCGTCCTGGGTTCAGGCTTCGCCGACGTCCTGCAACACCCGGCGGATCACGGCCGCACTGATCCGGAAGTCCGATCCATGCAGCCGCGCGAAGCGTGGCTTGGCCGCATCGATGAGGCCGCGCTTCTTCGCCAGGCCGATCAGCGCAGCCGTGCCGGCGACGCGCACGCCGCGCTCGGCTGCCACGGCACGGCCGGCACGTTCGTCCATGAGCACCAGGGCCTGACCCGGACCGGCGGCCATCGCGATGTGCAGGCATTCCGTTTCCCCGGCATCGAGGTCCGGCAGCGCAGGCTCTGCTGTGGGGATGGCCTTGCGCCATGGCCGCAACTGCTTGCGGCGCAGGGCTGCCGCGATCTCCACCTCGCCCGGAGCGCCCAGCCCCGGCAAGACCTCCTGTTGCACCGTCGGCGGCACCCAGACCGCACCGAACAGCGCCGGCAGCCAGTCCAGGCCATCGACCAGCGCCAGGCCGATCAGCGGA
>JASGJO010000045.1:0-226628 GCA_049840715.1 Pseudorhodoferax sp. | reverse complement strand
GAAAGAGTCTTCACCCCCGGGGAGCCGAGGCGGCCTGTACAGGCTGACCGAGGCGTTGGTACCCGCAAGGAGTTCATTCATGGCGAAGAAAATCGTCGGCTTCATCAAGCTGCAAGTGCCAGCTGGTAAGGCCAACCCGTCCCCCCCGATCGGCCCGGCCCTGGGTCAGCGCGGCCTGAACATCATGGAGTTCTGCAAGGCGTTCAACGCCCAGACCCAGGGCGTCGAGCCGGGTCTGCCGCTGCCGGTGGTGATCACCGCGTTCGCGGACAAGAGCTTCACCTTCGTCATCAAGACCCCGCCCGCGACGACCCTGATCAAGAAGGCCGTCAAGCTGGACAAGGGTTCGGCCACGCCGCACACCGTCAAGGTCGGCAAGATCACGCGCGCCCAGCTCGAAGAGATCGCCAAGACCAAGCTGAAGGACATGAACGCCGCCGACGTGGATGCCGCCATCCGCACGCTGGCCGGTTCCGCCCGTTCCATGGGCATCACGGTGGAGGGCGTCTAAATGACCAAGCTGACCAAGAAGCAAAAAGCCCTGCAGGGCAAGGTCGACAGCACCAAGCTGTACGCCCTGGCCGACGCCCTGGCCATCGTCAAGGAAGCCGCCACCGCCAAGTTCGATGAATCCATCGACGTGGCCGTGCAACTGGGCATCGACGCCAAGAAGTCCGACCAGGTCGTGCGTGGCGCCGTCGTGCTGCCCAACGGCACCGGCAAGACCAAGCGCGTCGCCGTGTTCGCCCAGGGCGCCAAGGCCGAGGAAGCCAAGGCCGCCGGCGCCGACATCGTCGGCATGGACGACCTGGCTGCCCAGGTCAAGGCCGGCGACATGCCCTTCGACGTGGTCATCGCCGCGCCGGACGCCATGCGCGTGGTCGGTACGCTGGGCCAGATCCTGGGCCCGCGCGGCCTGATGCCGAACCCCAAGGTCGGCACCGTGACGCCCGACGTGGCCACGGCCGTGAAGAACGCCAAGGCTGGCCAGGTCCAGTTCCGCGTCGACAAGGCCGGCATCATCCACGGCACCATCGGCCGCCGCTCGTTCGAATCGGACAAGCTGCAAGGCAACCTGGTGGCCCTGATCGATGCGCTGAACAAGGCCAAGCCGGCTTCCAGCAAGGGCCTGTACCTGCGCAAGGTGGCGGTCTCGTCGACCATGGGTGTGGGCGTCCGCGTGGACACCCAGTCCATCTCGGCGTAATCGCAAGAGATTTGGGCGGCCCCGCAAGGGGTGGCCCAAGGTGGTGGGCCGGGTGGTCGCAAGACCGCCCGGGCCATCCAAGACCGTTGGTGTCCCGGAGCGATGGCAAGGGGACTTAATCGCGCAAGCAGCCAACGCAGATGGCGATCCCGCTGCAGATGGATTTTTCCTGAACAGTTGGTCGCTGCAAGAAGGCGTGTCGGAAGGCTCCGGCCCGAAGACACAAACCAAAGGAGTAGACCTTGAGTCTGAATCGCAGTGAGAAAGAAGCGGTCATCACCGAAGTGACCAGCCTCGCCGCAAATGCTCAGACGCTCGTGATGGCGGAATACCGCGGCATCACGGTCGCCGACATGACCCGCCTGCGCTCCACCGCGCGCGGCGCTGGCGTGAGCCTGTCCGTGTTGAAGAACACGCTGGCCCGCCGCGCTGTCGCTGGCAGCGCATTCGAAGTCGCGTCCGACCAGATGACCGGCCCGCTGATCTATGGCTTCTCCGTCGACGCCGTGGCCGCCGCGAAAGTGGTGTCCGAGTTCGCGAAGACCAACGACAAGTTGGTCATCCGCGGCGGTGCGTTCGCCGGCAAGGCCCTGGATGTCGACGGCGTCAAGCAATTGGCAAACATCCCTTCGAAGGAAGTCCTGCTGGCCCAACTGTGCGGCCTGCTGATGTCCCCGATCTCGCGCACGGCCGTGGTGCTGGGCGCGCTGGCGGCCAAGAAGGGCGAAGGCGCAGAACCCGCAGCCGAGGCTCCCGCAGCCGAAGCCGCCGCAGCCTGATCGAACGATCGCGCGGCACAACCAACTTATTTAGGAAATCAAAATGGCATTCGATAAAGACGCATTCCTGACCGCCCTCGACAGCATGACGGTCCTCGAGCTCAACGACCTGGTCAAGGCCATCGAAGAGAAGTTCGGCGTGAGCGCAGCCGCCATGGCTGCTCCCGCCGCTGGCGGCGGCGGCGCCGCTGCTCCGGCCGCCGAAGAAAGACCGAATTCAACGTCGTGCTGCTCGAAGCCGGCGCGAACAAGGTCTCCGTCATCAAGGCCGTGCGCGAAATCACGGGCCTGGGCCTGAAGGAAGCCAAGGACCTGGTCGACGGCGCTCCGAAGAACGTCAAGGAAGGCATTGCCAAGGCCGACGCCGAAGCCGCCAAGAAGAAGCTGGAAGAAGCTGGCGCCAAGGTCGAACTCAAGTAATCACTTGGTTCTCCAAGGCTGGAGCGTCCGATTCGGGCCTCCAGCCTTTGGTGCTTGTGGGGATGGGCTCCATCCCTGCTGCAGAAGGCAGCCGAAAGCGGTCCAATCCCCTTTCGAGTGTCTTTTGACTCGACTGCAAAAGACGACTTGGTACGGGCGATGTGCAACGCATCGCCGTCCGCCAGAGGTTGGTAGTGGCCAGCCGCCAAGTTCACCGCACAGGAGCATGTGCCGGTGCCTCAGTCGCAGGATTTGTATCCTCGCCCGGAGAATTCATGGCCTATACCTACACCGAACGAAAGCGCATTCGCAAGAACTTTGGCAGCCGCGACAGCGTGTTGGACGTTCCCTACCTGCTGCAGATGCAAAAGGACGCGTACACCGCGTTCCTGCAGGCGGACATCGTCCCCGCGAAACGCGCGACCGAGGGCTTGCAGGCGGCGTTCGAAGCGGCCTTCCCCATCGTCTCGCACAACGGCTATGTCGAGATGAAGTACGTCGAGTACAACCTCGCCAAGCCGGCCTTCGACGTGCGCGAGTGCCAGACGCGCGGCCTGACCTTCGCCTCGGCCGTGCGCGCCAAGGTGCAGCTGATCATCTACGACCGCGAGTCGTCGACGCCGCAGTCCAAGGTGGTCAAGGAAGTCAAGGAGCAGGAGGTCTACATGGGCGAGGTGCCCCTGATGACCGAGAAGGGCTCCTTCATCGTCAACGGCACCGAGCGCGTGATCGTCTCGCAGCTGCACCGTTCGCCGGGCGTGTTCTTCGAGCACGACAAGGGCAAGACGCACAGCTCGGGCAAGCTGCTGTTCTCCGCGCGCATCATCCCCTACCGCGGCTCCTGGCTGGACTTCGAGTTCGACCCGAAGGACATCCTGTACTTCCGCGTCGACCGCCGCCGCAAGATGCCGGTCACCATCCTGCTCAAGGCCATCGGCCTGAACCCGGAATCGATCCTGGCGAACTTCTTCGTCAACGACAACTTCCGCCTGATGGACAGCGGCGCGCAGATGGAGTTCGTCCCCGAGCGCCTGCGCGGCGAGATCGCCCGCTTCGACATCACCGACAAGTCGGGCAAGGTCATCGTGGCCAAGGACAAGCGCGTCACGGCCCGCCACACGCGTGAGCTCGAGCAGTCCGGCACCACGCACATCAGCGTGCCCGAGGACTTCCTGATCGGCCGCGTGGTCGCGCGCAACATCGTCGACGCCGACACCGGCGAGATCATCGCCAAGGCCAACGACGAACTGACCGAAGCGCTGCTCAAGAAGCTGCGCTCGGCCGGCGTGCAGGACCTGCCCGCGATCTACACCAACGAACTCGACCAGGGCGCCTACATCAGCCAGACCCTGCGCTCGGACGAGACCGCCGACGAGTTCGCCGCGCGCGTGGCCATCTACCGCATGATGCGCCCCGGCGAGCCGCCGACGGAAGACGCCGTGCAGGCCCTGTTCCAGCGCCTGTTCTACAACCCGGACACCTACGACCTGTCGCGCGTGGGCCGCATGAAGTTCAACGCCAAGGTCGGCCGCGACGAATCGACCGGCCCCATGGTGCTGACCAACGAGGACATCCTCGCCGTGGTCAAGATCCTGGTGGACCTGCGCAACGGCCGCGGCGAAGTCGACGACATCGACCACCTGGGCAACCGCCGCGTGCGCTGCGTCGGCGAACTGGCCGAGAACCAGTACCGCGCCGGCCTCGCCCGCATCGAGAAGGCCGTCAAGGAACGTCTGGGCCAGGCCGAGCAAGAGCCGCTGATGCCGCACGACCTGATCAACTCCAAGCCGATTTCCGCGGCCCTGAAGGAGTTCTTCGGTGCCTCGCAGCTGTCGCAGTTCATGGACCAGACCAACCCGCTGTCCGAGATCACGCACAAGCGCCGCGTCTCGGCCCTGGGCCCGGGCGGTCTGACCCGCGAACGCGCCGGCTTCGAGGTGCGCGACGTGCACGTGACCCACTACGGCCGCGTCTGCCCGATCGAGACGCCGGAAGGCCCGAACATCGGCCTGATCAACTCGCTGGCCCTGTACGCCCGCCTGAACGAGTACGGCTTCATCGAGACGCCGTACCGCCGTGTCGTGGACGGCAAGGTCACCGACCAGATCGACTACCTGTCGGCCATCGAGGAAGGCAAGTACGTCATCGCCCAGGCCAACGCCGAACTCAACGAGCAAGGCCAGCTGACCGGCGAACTGGTGTCGGCCCGCGAGAAGGGCGAGTCCATCCTGGTCAGCGCCGAGCGCATCCAGTACATGGACGTGTCGCCCGCGCAGATCGTCTCCGTGGCGGCCTCGCTCGTGCCCTTCCTGGAGCACGACGATGCGAACCGCGCGCTGATGGGCGCCAACATGCAGCGCCAGGCCGTGCCCGTGCTGCGCCCCGAGAAGCCGTTCGTCGGCACCGGCATCGAGCGCGTCTCCGCGGTCGACTCCGGCACCGTGGTCACGGCCCGCCGCGGCGGCATCGTCGACTACGTGGACGCCACCCGCATCGTGGTGCGTGTGAACGACGCCGAAGCCGTCGCCGGCGAGGTCGGCGTGGACATCTACAACCTGATCAAGTACCAGCGTTCCAACCAGAACACCAACATCCACCAGCGTCCCATCGTCAAGCGCGGCGACCTGCTGGCCAAGGGCGACGTGGTGGCCGACGGCGCCTCCACCGACCTGGGTGAACTGGCCCTGGGCCAGAACATGCTGATCGGCTTCATGCCCTGGAACGGCTACAACTTCGAAGACTCGATCCTGATCTCCGAACGCGTGGTCGCCGACGACCGCTACACCTCGATCCACATCGAGGAGCTGGTGGTGATGGCCCGCGACACCAAGCTGGGTGCCGAGGAAATCACGCGCGACATCCCGAACCTGGCCGAGCAGCAGCTCAACCGCCTGGACGAGTCCGGCATCATCTACGTGGGCGCCGAAGTCATGCCCGGCGACACGCTGGTCGGCAAGGTCACGCCCAAGGGCGAGACCACGCTGACGCCCGAGAGAAGCTGCTGCGCGCCATCTTCGGCGAGAAGGCTTCCGACGTGAAGGACACCTCGCTGCGCGTGGACCAGGGCTCGCAGGGCACGGTCATCGACGTGCAGGTGTTCACGCGCGAAGGCATCCAGCGCGACAAGCGCGCCCAGCAGATCATCGACGACGAACTCAAGCGCTTCCGCCTGGACCTGAACGACCAGCTGCGCATCGTCGAGGCCGACGCGTTCGACCGGATCGAGAAGCTGCTGAACGGCCGCGTCGCCAACGGCGGCCCGCAGCGCCTGGCCAAGGGCACGAAGATCGACAAGGCCTACCTGGCCTCGGTCGAGAAGTTCCACTGGTTCGACATCCGCCCGGCGGAAGACGAGGTCGCGTCCCAGCTTGAATCGATCAAGAACTCGATCGAGCAGCAGCGCCACAGCTTCGACCTGGCCTTCGAGGAGAAGCGCAAGAAGCTCACGCAGGGCGACGAGCTGCCCGCGGGCGTGCTCAAGATGGTCAAGGTCTACCTGGCCGTCAAGCGCCGCCTGCAGCCCGGCGACAAGATGGCCGGCCGCCACGGCAACAAGGGCGTGGTGTCCAAGATCGTCCCGATCGAAGACATGCCCTACATGGCCGATGGCACGCCGTGCGACATCTGCCTGAACCCGCTGGGCGTGCCGTCGCGCATGAACGTGGGCCAGGTGCTGGAAGTGCACCTGGGCTGGGCTGCCAAGGGCATCGGCCAGCGCATCGGCGACATGCTGCAGCGCGAGGCGCGCGCCAACGAGCTGCGCGGCTACCTGGAGTCCGTCTACAACAGCGCCGGCCGCAAGGAAGACCTGGCCGAGCTGGACGACGGCCAGGTGCTGGAGATGGCGCAGAACCTGTCGCAGGGCGTGCCCTTCGCGACGCCGGTGTTCGACGGCGCTGCCGAAGAAGACATCCGCGCCATGCTCAAGCTGGGCTACCCGGACGAGATCGCCGCGGCCAAGGGCCTGACGGAGACGCGCACCCAGGCCTACCTGTTCGACGGCCGCACCGGCGAGCGCTTCGAGCGCCCGACCACCGTGGGCTACATGCACTTCCTGAAGCTGCACCACCTGGTGGACGACAAGATGCACGCGCGCTCGACCGGCCCGTACTCGCTGGTCACGCAGCAACCGCTGGGCGGCAAGGCCCAGTTCGGCGGCCAGCGTTTCGGGGAAATGGAAGTGTGGGCGCTGGAAGCCTACGGCGCTTCCTACACCCTGCAGGAAATGCTGACCGTGAAGTCCGACGACGTGGTCGGCCGTACCAAGGTGTACGAGTCCATCGTCAAGGGCGAACACGCCATCGAGGCCGGCATGCCGGAATCGTTCAACGTGCTGGTCAAGGAAATCCGCTCGCTCGGCCTGGACATCGAGCTGGAACGCAGCTAATCAGGGCAAGGCAAAGGAAACAACGCTATGAAGTCACTACTCGACCTGTTCAAGCAGTTCACGCCGGATCAGCATTTCGATGCGATCAAGATCGGCATGGCCTCGCCCGAGAAGATCCGTTCCTGGTCCTTCGGTGAGGTGAAGAAGCCCGAGACCATCAACTACCGCACGTTCAAGCCCGAGCGCGACGGCCTGTTCTGCGCCAAGATCTTCGGCCCCATCAAGGACTACGAGTGCCTGTGCGGCAAGTACAAGCGCCTCAAGCACCGCGGCGTCATCTGCGAGAAGTGCGGCGTCGAAGTCACGCAGACCAAGGTGCGCCGCGAGCGCATGGGCCACATCGACCTGGCCGCGCCCTGCGCCCACATCTGGTTCCTGAAGTCGCTGCCCTCGCGCCTGGGCCTGGTGCTGGACATGACGCTGCGCGACATCGAGCGCGTGCTGTACTTCGAAGCGTACGTCGTGACCGACCCCGGCATGACCCCGCTGAAGAAGTACGCGATCATGACCGAGGACGACCATGACGCGAAGCGCAAGGAATACGGCGACGAATTCCAGGCCAAGATGGGGGCCGAGGGCATCAAGGACCTGCTCGAGAGCATCGACATCGACGATGCCATCGACAAGCTGCGCAACGACCTGACCGGCTCGGAAGTCAAGATCAAGAAGAACGCCAAGCGGCTCAAGCTGCTGGAAGCGTTCAAGAAGTCCGGCATCAAGCCCGAGTGGATGGTGCTGGACGTGCTGCCCGTGCTGCCGCCGGACCTGCGTCCGCTGGTGCCGCTGGACGGCGGCCGCTTCGCCACGTCGGACCTGAACGACCTGTACCGCCGCGTCATCAACCGCAACAGCCGCCTGCGCCGCCTGCTGGAGCTGAAGGCGCCCGAGATCATCGCGCGCAACGAAAAGCGCATGCTGCAGGAGGCCGTCGACTCCCTGCTGGACAACGGCCGCCGCGGCAAGGCCATGACGGGCGCGAACAAGCGCGCCCTGAAGTCGCTGGCCGACATGATCAAGGGCAAGAGCGGCCGCTTCCGCCAGAACCTGCTGGGCAAGCGCGTGGACTACTCGGGCCGTTCGGTCATCGTGGTGGGCCCGACGCTCAAGCTGCACCAGTGCGGCCTGCCCAAGCTGATGGCGCTGGAGCTGTTCAAGCCCTTCATCTTCTCGCGCCTGGAAGCCATGGGCATCGCGACCACGATCAAGGCCGCGAAGAAGGAAGTCGAGTCCGGCACGCCGGTGGTCTGGGACATCCTGGAAGAGGTCATCAAGGAGCACCCGGTCATGCTGAACCGTGCTCCGACGCTGCACCGTCTGGGCATCCAGGCCTTCGAGCCGATCCTGATCGAAGGCAAGGCCATCCAGCTGCACCCGCTGGTCTGCGCCGCCTTCAACGCCGACTTCGACGGCGACCAGATGGCCGTGCACGTGCCGCTGTCCGTGGAAGCGCAGATGGAAGCCCGCACGCTGATGCTGGCCTCCAACAACATCCTGTTCCCCGCCTCGGGCGAGCCGTCCATCGTGCCGTCGCAGGACGTGGTGCTGGGCCTGTACTACACGACGCGCGAGCGCATCAACGGCAAGGGCGAGGGCCTGATCTTCGCCGACACCGGTGAAGTGCGCCGTGCCTTCGACGCGGGCGAGCTCGACCTGAACGCCAAGATCAACGTGCGCCTGACCGAGTACACGAAGGACAAGGCCACGGGCGAGTTCGTGCCCTCGACCAGCCTGGTGGAAACCACGGGCGGCCGCGCGCTGCTGTCGGAGATCCTGCCCAAGGGCCTGCCGTTCGCCAACATGAACAAGGCGCTCAAGAAGAAGGAAATCTCCAAGCTGATCAACGTCAGCTTCCGCAAGTGCGGCCTCAAGGAAACCGTGGTCTTCGCCGACAAGCTGCTGCAGTCCGGCTTCCGCCTGGCGACCAAGGCCGGCATTTCCATCTGCATCGACGACATGCTGGTGCCCAAGGAGAAGCGCGGCATCATCGAGCGCGCGCAGAAGGAAGTGAAGGAGATCGAGCAGCAGTACGTCTCCGGTCTCGTGACCGCGGGCGAGCGCTACAACAAGGTGGTGGACATCTGGGGCAAGTCGGGCGACGAAGTGTCCAAGGTGATGATGGCCCAGCTGTCCAAGCAGAAGGTCACCGACCGCCACGGCAAGGAAGTGGACCAGGAGTCCTTCAACTCCATCTACATGATGGCCGACTCGGGCGCCCGCGGTTCCGCCGCGCAGATCCGCCAGGTGGCCGGCATGCGGGGCCTGATGGCCAAGCCGGACGGCTCCATCATCGAGACGCCCATCACGGCGAACTTCCGCGAAGGCCTGAACGTGCTGGAGTACTTCATCTCCACCCACGGTGCCCGCAAGGGTCTGGCCGACACGGCGCTGAAGACGGCGAACTCGGGCTACCTGACGCGCCGCCTGGTCGACGTGACGCAGGACCTGGTCGTGACCGAAGACGACTGCGGCACGCACGACGGCACCGTCATGCGCGCCATCGTCGAGGGCGGTGAAGTCATCGAGTCGCTGCGCGACCGCGTGCTGGGCCGCACCACGGCCGAGGACGTGCTGCACCCCGAGAACCGCTCGGTGCTGCTGGCCGCCGGCGAGATGCTGGAAGAAGACACCATCGACGAGCTGGAATCCGCCGGCGTCGACGAGGTCAAGGTCCGCACCGCGCTGACCTGCGCCACGCGCTTCGGCATCTGCGCCAAGTGCTACGGCCGCGACCTGGGCCGCGGTGGCCTGATCAACACCGGCGAAGCCGTCGGCGTGATCGCCGCCCAGTCCATCGGCGAACCCGGCACGCAGCTGACGATGCGGACTTTCCACATCGGTGGTGCGGCCTCGCGTGCGGCCATCGCCTCCAGCGTGGAAGCCAAGTCCAGCGGCAACGTGGGCTTCAACGCCACGATGCGCTACGTGACCAACAGCAAGGGCGAGTTGGTGGTGATCGCGCGTTCGGGCGAGATCATCATCTCCGAGCACGGCCGCGAGCGCGAGCGCCACAAGGTGCCCTACGGTGCGACGCTGGCGGTCAAGGCCGACCAGGCCATCAAGGCCGGCACCGTGCTGGCCAACTGGGACCCGCTGACGCGCCCCATCATCACCGAGTTCGCGGGCCGGCTCGAAGTTCGAGAACGTGGAGGAGGGCCTCACGGTCGCCCGCCAGGTCGACGAAGTGACGGGCCTGTCCACGCTGGTGGTCATCGACCCCAAGCGCCGCGGTGCGGTGAAGGTCGTGCGTCCGCAGATCAAGCTCGTCGATGCCAACGGCAACGAGGTCAAGATCCCCGGCACCGACCACTCGGTGACGATCGGCTTCCCGATCGGCGCGCTGATCCAGGTGCGCGACGGTGAAGAGGTCGGCCCCGGCGAAGTGCTGGCCCGCATCCCGGTCGAAGGCCAGAAGACGCGCGACATCACCGGCGGTCTGCCGCGGGTGGCCGAACTGTTCGAAGCCCGCACGCCCAAGGACAAGGGCCTGCTCGCGGAGCAGACCGGTACCGTGTCGTTCGGCAAGGAGACCAAGGGCAAGATCCGCCTGCAGATCACCGATCCGGAAGGCAAGGTCTGGGAAGAGCTGGTGCCCAAGGAAAAGAACATCGTGGTGCACGAAGGCCAGGTGGTCAACAAGGGCGAGTCCATCGTCGACGGTCCGGCCGATCCGCAGGACATCCTGCGCCTGCTGGGTGTCGAGGAACTGGCGCGCTACATCGTCGACGAGGTGCAGGACGTCTACCGCCTGCAGGGCGTGAAGATCAACGACAAGCACATCGAGGTGATCGTTCGCCAGATGCTGCGCCGTGTCGTGGTCGACAACGTCGGCGAGTCCGGCTACATCGCGGGTGAACAGGTCGAGCGTTCCGAGATCCTGAACACCAACGAGGCACTGCAGCGCGACGGCAAGATCCCGGCGACCTACAGCAACCTGCTGCTGGGCATCACCAAGGCCTCGCTGTCGACCGACTCGTTCATCTCCGCCGCGTCCTTCCAGGAAACCACGCGCGTGCTGACCGAAGCGGCCATCATGGGCAAGCGCGACGAGCTGCGCGGCCTGAAGGAAAACGTCATCGTCGGCCGCCTGATCCCCGCGGGCACCGGCATGGCCTACCACCAGGCACGCAAGGCCAAGGACGCGATGGACGACGCCGAGCGCCGCGCCATCGCCGAAGCCGAGGCCGCCGAGCTGGCTGGCCAGGAAGCCACGGCCGACGCCGCTGGCAAAGCCCCGGCCGGCGAGTAAGCCGTACCGCACTGCCGGCATCGCGCCGGCCCGACCCCGGGGTCCCTATCATGGCCCCGGGGTTTTTTCATGGTGGACCGATCGATGGAAATGCGCACGTGATGCAAGCGGCCTGGAGTGCCTGGCTGGTCTGGGGCGGCGTGGCCGCGCTGCTGCTGTTCTGGGGCGTGGGCGCCTACAACCGCCTGGTGCGCCTGCGCACCAAGGTCTGGTCCATCTTCGCGAGCCTGGTCGCGCAGCTGGAGCGCTATGCCGCCTGGATGGCCGAGCATGCGCCCGAGCCGCCGCCGGGCGATGCACCGCCGCGCGCCGGCGATGCCTGGAGCAACCTGCGCGCGGCCAGTGCGCAGTTCTCGGCGTCGCTGGCCGCCGTGCGCGGCAAGCCCTGGGACACGGCGGCCATGGCCGGCCTGGTCGCCGCGCGCGCCGTGCTGGCCATGGCCTGGCAGTACCTGGACGACGAGACGCTGGCGCGTGCGCGCAGCGGCCAGCCGGTGGCGGCGCTGCGTTCGGAGTGGGAGGCCGTGGGCACCCAGGTGCAGGGCGCCGAGCGCGCCTACGCGGCCGCGGTCGAGGTCTACAACCGGGCGGTGCGCCAGTTTCCGGCGGTGCTGCTGGCCTGGCTGTTCGGTTTCCGGCGGGCCCGCACGCTATAGCCAGCCAGATGCAGCAATGTCTGTCAGGGCTGCATGCCGTCGTGGATACTGGCGGGCCCCGACAACCGGCTGGCCCGAGGAGAAGCTGCCCATGCGATGGAACACGATGCTGGCCGCCGCGGCCAGCCTGGCTGCGACGGCGATGCCGGCCGCAGCCCAGGACCAGGACGCGCTGTACATGCGCAGCCTGGCCGCCACCTGCGCCAGCTGCCACGGCACCCAGGGCAAGGCGCAGCCGGGCTCCAGCGTGGTGTCCCTGGCCGGCATGCCGGCCGAGCAGCTGACCGCGCAGATGGCCGCGTTCAAGGCCGGCACGCGCAGCGCGACCATCATGCACCAGCTGGCCAAGGGCTACAGCGATGCGCAGATCGCGCAGATCGCCGCCTACTTCGCAGCCCAGAGCAAGTAGGGAGCGCGCCACCATGCAACGACGTTCCTTCCTGCATTCCTCCGCCGGACTGGCGCTGCTGGGCCTGGCCGGTTGCGCCAGCACGGGCTCGATCCCGTCCAGGGCCAAGGTCGTGGTCATCGGCGGCGGCTACGGCGGCGCCACCGCGGCCAAGTACGTGCGCATGCTGTCGGACTACAGGATCGACGTGGTGCTGATCGAGCCGAACGAGGCCTTCGTCTCCTGCCCGATCTCCAACCTCGTGGTCGGTGGCAGCCGCCAGATCGCCGAAGTCACCTCGCCCTACACCGAGCTCACGCGCCGCCACGGCGTGAGGCGCGTGCGCGACAGCGCCACCGCCATCGACACCGCGGCGCGCACCGTCAGGCTGGCCGGCGGCGCCACCATCGGCTACGACAAGCTGGTGGTCTCGCCCGGCGTGGAACTGCAGTTCGGCAGCATCGAGGGCCTGCAGGCCGCGCATGCGTCGGGCCAGATCCTGCAGGCCTGGAAGGCCGGCCCGGAGACCGTGGCGCTGCGGCGCCAGCTCGAGGCCATGCCCGACGGCGGCGTCTACGCCATCACCATTCCAGAGGCGCCGTACCGCTGCCCGCCCGGGCCCTACGAGCGGGCCAGCCAGGTGGCCTGGTACTTCAAGAACGTCAAGCCGCGCAGCAAGGTGCTGATCCTGGACGCGAACCCGGACGTCACTTCCAAGGGGCCGCTGTTCAAGAAGGTCTGGGCCGAGCAGTACAAAGGCATCGTCGAGTACCGCAGCCAGCACAAGACCGTGGCCGTCGACGCCAGGGCCGGCCTGGTCAAGTTCGAGGTGCACGACGACGTCGAGGCCCAGGTCATCAACGCGCTGCCGTCCATGCGCGCCGGCGCCATCGCGGTGCAGGCCGGCCTCAACGACACGGCCAACAACCGCTGGTGCGGCGTGAACTACCAGAGCTTCGAATCGACGGCCGCGCGCGACGTGTTCGTGGTCGGCGATTCCATCCAGATCGCGCCGGCCATGCCCAAGAGCGGCCACATGGCCAACAGCCATGGCAAGGTGGCGGCCGCGGCCATCGTGGCGCAGCTCGCGGGCTGGGAGATCAACCCCGCGCCCATGCTCAACAACACCTGCTACAGCTTCGTCGACGACACGCAACGTGGTGCACGTGGCCAGCGTGCACGCCTACGACGCGGCCGAGAAGACCTTCAAGACCGTGGCCGGCTCCGGCGGCGTGAGCACGGGGCCGACCGAACTCGAAGGCGTCTACGCGATGAACTGGGCCCGGAACATCTGGGCGGACACGCTGGCGATGAGCCTTTGAACACGACCCAGAGCGTCCACCGCTGTGGCGGCAACTGCAGGCGGCGGCGGCCGCGGTGGCAGGCAGTGCGTGCCGGCACCTCCGGCACGCACGGCGCTGGCCGGGGTGGACGCCGGCGTTCCGTCCCGGGGTGCAGTCCATCGTGTTCCACTGCCTTGCGCGCAGCTCGGCCGTGCCGAGGCGCTTGCGCCGCCTGCTGGCCAAGCGCGCGCCACCGCCGCTGGCCGATGCCCTGCTGTGTACTGGCGCTGGCGCTCGTGTGCGTGACGAGGCGAATGCCCCGTACGACCCCGTTCACCCTGGTCGATCAGGCCGTAGAAGCCGCCCGCGGCGAGCCTGCGCGCGTGCGCAGGCGGTTTCGTCAACGCCTGCCTGCGCCGCTTCCTGCGCGAGCGTGATGCGCTGGTCGCGGCGAGCGCGCGCGATCCGGTCGCACAATGGAACCACCCGCGCTGGTGGATCGAGCGCTGCAACGCGATTATCCCGCAGGACTGGCAGGCCGTGCTGCGGCCTCCAACCATGCCGGCGCCGTTGACGCTGCGCGTGAACCGGCGGCGCCGGCCACGCGATGCCGACCATGCAGGCACGCCTGCAGGCCGAAGGCATCGCGGCCCTGGCCATCGGCGAGACCGGCCTCGTGCTGCCGCACCCACGCCCGGTGCACGGAGCTGCCTGGCTATGCCGACGGCGCCTGGTCGGTGCAGGATGCCGCGGCCCAACTCGCCGCGCCGCTGCTGCTGGACGGCCTGGCGCGCGCCTGGCGGGCCGTCCACTGCGTTTGCTGGACGCCTGCGCGGCGCCCGGCGGCAAGACCGCCCACCTGCTGGAGTGCGCCGACGCGGAACTGACTGCGCTGGACGTGACCCGAGCCCGCTGCGCGCGCATCCACGAGAACCTGGCACGCCTGGGCGTGGCGGCCGAAGTGCGCGCCGCGGACGCGGCCGATGCCGCCGCCTGGTGGGATGGGCGGCCCTTCGACGCCATCCTGCTCGACGCGCCCTGCAGCGCCTCGGGCATCGTGCGGCGCCATCCCGACGTGCGCTGGCTACGCCGCGAAAGCGACATCGCCCAACTCGTGGCCCACAGGACCGGCTGCTGGCAGCCCTGTGGCCGCTCGTGGCACCGGGCGGGCGGCTTTTGTTGCCACCTGTTCGGTCTTCCGGCCGAAGGCCGCGAACAGCATCGAAACGTTTGTTGCGCACCACAATGAGGCGCGATTGCTGCCATCGCCTGGCCATTTAATCCCCTGCAACGCCGGGCGGCGCCGGTGCCGTCCCGGACAATCTCCAGCGTGAGCACGACGGCTTTTTTTACGCATTGCTGGAGAAAGGCACGCGCTAGCTTCTGGGCTGGCGCTGCTGCTCGGCCTGCGCCTGGCGCGCAGGCCGACGCGCCGGCAGCGGGGTCGGCGGCGGAATCACCCAGCTCAAGGTGCAGCGCGTGGACGGCGAGCTGGAACTCAGCGCCGACGTGCAGTTCGAGCTGTCCCCGCAGGTCGAGGACGCGCTGCACAAGGGCATCCCCATGTTCTTCGTGGCCGAGGCGGAGATCGTGCGCGAGCGCTGGTACTGGACCGACAAGACCATGTCCAGCGCCACGCGCCACATGCGGCTGGCCTACCAGCCGCTCACGCGGCGCTGGCGGCTGCAACGTCGGTTCACGGCCCATCGAGACCTCCGGCCTGGGCGTGACGCTGGCGCAGACCTTCGATTCGCTGCCCGAGGCGCTGGCCAGCGTGCAGCGCTTCGGCCGCTGGCAGATCGCGCGCGCGGCCGACATCCCCACCGACAGCCCGCACCTGCTGCGCTTTCGCTTCGGGCTGGACGTCTCGCAGCTGCCGCGGCCGTTCCAGATCGGCGCCGTCGGCCAGTCCGAATGGAGCATCGCGGCCAGTGCCAGCGTGAAGATGCCGGCGGAGGCAGCAGGTGAACACCGGCCTGCCGCACGCCGCCGGCGGCGTGGACCCGCGCCGCGCCCGCGCGATCCGCTGGGCCGTGGGCATCGGCGCCGCCGTGATCCTGGGCCTGGGCCTGGTGCTGCTGTTCCTGCTGGCGCAGGCCACCAACAACCGCGAACTCTACGAGCGCAACTACGCGCGGCTGTTCGTGCTCAACGTGGTGGTCGCCAGCGTGCTGGCCGCCGTGATCCTGTGGGCCATGGTGCGGCTGGCCATCCGCGTGCGGCGCGGGCGCTTCGGCAGCCGGCTGCTGGTCAAGCTGGCGGCCATCTTCGCCCTGGTCGGGTGTGGTGCCGGGCGTAGTCATCTATGTCGTGTCCTACCAGTTCGTGTCGCGGTCGATCGAAAGCTGGTTCGACGTCAAGGTCGAGGGCGCGCTCGATGCCGGCGTGAATCTCGGCCGCATCACGCTGGAGGTCGCTGGCGAACGACCTGGGCAACAAGACCCGCATCGCCAGCGGCCAGTTGGCCGAAGTGCCGGATGCCGCCGCCGGCCTCGCGCTGGAGCGCATCCGCGACCAACTGGCCGCCAGCGAGGTGGTGCTGTGGAGCGCCACCGGCCAGCTGATCGCCAGTGCGGGCCAGTCCAGCGTGCTGCTCACGCCCGAGCGTGTCACGGCCCAGCAGCTGCGCAACGCGCGCAACCAGCGCGTGGTCGCCATGGTCGAGGGCCTGGACGACCCGGTGCCCGGCGTGGCCGCCCAGGGGCGCGTCAAAGCCCTGGCGCTGGTGCCCAGCGCCAGCGTCGGGCTGCTGGCCGAGCCGCGCTTCCTGCAGGCCAGCCAGCGCCTGCCCCAGGTGCTGGTGGACAACGCGCTGGCCGTACAGGAGGCCAACCGCGAGTACCAGGAGCGCGCGCTGGCCCGCGCCGGGCCTGCAGCGCATGTACATCGGCACGCTCACGCTGAGCCTGTTCCTGGCGGTGTTCGGCGCCGTGCTGCTCGCGGTGCTGCTGGGCAACCAGCTGGCCCGGCCGCTGCTGCTGCTGGCCGATGGCGTGCGCCAGGTGGCCGCGGGCGACCTCACGCCCAAGGCCGTGCTGCAAAGCCGCGACGAACTGGCCGGCCTCACGCGCTCGTTCGCCGACATGACGCAGCAGCTGCTCGATGCGCGCCAGGCCGCCGACCACAGCATGGAGCAGCTCGACCATGCGCGGGCCAACCTGCAGACCATCCTGGACAACCTGACCTCCGGCGTCATCGTGCTCGATGCGCAGGGCCGCGTGCTCTCGTCCAACCCCGGTGCCACGCGCATCCTGCGCGCGCCGCTGGCCGCCTTCGAAGGCCAGCCGCTGGCCGCGGTCGGCGGCCTGGACCTGCTGGCGCACAGCGTGCAGACCCAGTTCGAGCGGCTCGACGAAGGCCGCGACCACCATGGCCTGGACCACTGGCAGCAGCCCTTCGAACTGCATGCCGCGCAGTCGGCGTTCTCGCAGGACGCCGTGGTGCTGCTGGCGCGCGGCGCGCAGCTGCCCGACCAGACGCGGCTGCTGGTGTTCGACGACATCTCCGAGATCGTCTCGGCCCAGCGCGCCCAGGCCTGGGGCGAGGTGGCGCGCCGGCTCGCGCACGAGATCAAGAACCCGCTCACGCCGATCCAGCTGTCGGCCGAGCGGCTGCAGATGAAGCTCGAACCCAAGCTCGAGGGCGAGACCGAGCGCGCGCTGCTGGCCAAGTCCGTGCGCACCATCGTCGAGCAGGTCGACGCCATGAAGCGGCTGGTCAACGAGTTCCGCGACTACGCGCGCCTGCCCGCGGCCGACCTCAAGCCGCTGGACCTCAATGCGCTGGTGCACAACGTCATGCAGCTGTACCCGCAGGAAGGCGCGGCCGTGCCCGTGCTGCTGGACCTGGACGCGCGCTGCCCGCCCATCCGCGGCGATGCCGAGCAGCTGCGCCAGGTCATCCACAACCTGCTGCAGAACGCGCAGGACGCCACCGAGGCCGGCGGGCGCGGTGCCGGCGCCGAAGACGGCGGGGCGGTGCGCCTGCGCACGCAGTGGCTGGAGCAGGCGCAGCGCGTGCGCCTGTCGGTGCGCGACCAGGGCACGGGCTTCCCCGACGCGCTGCTCAAGCGCGCGTTCGAACCCTACGTGACGACCAAGCCGCGCGGCACCGGGCTGGGCCTCGCGGTCGTCAAGAAGATCGCCGACGAACACCATGCGCGCATCGACCTTGCGAATCGCGTGGTCGATGGTGTCGTGATCGGCGCGCAAGTGTCGTTATCATTCGCCGTCGATGGGGTGGCCTAGCTGCCCGATCGACGGCAACCGGCAACTGCGCTTACCCAAAAAATGGCAAACATACTCGTGGTCGACGACGAACTGGGGATCCGGGACCTGCTCTCCGAAATCCTCAACGACGAAGGCCACAACATCGAGCTGGCCGAGAACGCGGCCCAGGCCCGCGCCGCACGCGCCCGCGCCCGGCCCGACCTCGTGCTGCTGGACATCTGGATGCCCGACACCGACGGCGTCTCGCTGCTCAAGGAGTGGTCGAGTGCCGGCACGCTGACCATGCCGGTCATCATGATGAGCGGCCACGCCACCATCGACACGGCCGTCGAGGCCACCAAGATCGGCGCGCACTCCTTTCTCGAAAAGCCGATCACGCTGCAAAAGCTGCTCAAGGCGGTGGAGCAGGCGCTGGCCCGCAATGCGGCGCGCAGGCCCGGCCTGCCGGGCGTGGCCATCCCCGGCGTGGTCGAAGCCAAGGCCGAGCCGGTCGATGCCGTTCCCCTGCCGGGGGCGCTGGGCAGTGCCCCTGCGGCGGTGGTGGCCGACAGCGGCCCGCAGGCGCGCCAGACCTTCGAGCTCGACAAGCCCCTGCGCGAGGCGCGCGACGGTTTCGAGAAGGCCTACTTCGAATTCCACCTGGCACAGGAAGGCGGCTCGATGACGCGCGTCGCCGAAAAGACCGGCCTGGAGCGCACGCACCTGTACCGCAAGCTCAAACAATTGGGTGTCGACCTCTCGCGCGGCAAACGTGCCGCAATTTGATATATACTCATAGGCTCCCCGGCCCGGTAGCTCAGTTGGTAGAGCAGCGGATTGAAAATCCGCGTGTCGTTGGTTCGATTCCGACCCAGGCCACCAAATTCCAATGAAATCAATGCCTTAGGCGCTTCGGCTCCTAAGGCGTTTTTCTTTGCGGCCGTGGCCGGACACGAACGGGCACGGAGGAAGCGCCCCCTTGGCTGCGGCGTCGTCGCGCTCGATGCGCGGCATTCAGACTGCCGCGACCCCGACGGTCATTCCCCCGCACACGTACAACACCTGTCCGGTGACGAAGCCGCTGGAGACGCCGAGGAAGAAATCGGCCGCGGCCGCCACGTCCGCCGGTTCGCCCAGGCGCTTGACCGGCACGCCGTCGATGATGGCCTGCGTGCGCGGCGAGCCTGCCGAATTCACCCGTTCGAACAGCTCGGTGCGGATGGGTCCCGGGCCGATGGCGTTCGCAGCCTTGTCCACGACGACCGTGTCCCAGCCCCGGCGCCGGCACTGCTCGGCGATGGCGGCGCCGATGCCCGCGCATCCGCCCGTGATGAGCACCCGTTCGTTCATCGTTGCCTCCTGTCGTTGCGAATGTCCGCGCCCGCGCACGGGTTCAGACGTATTTGCCGGAGATGCCGCCATCGACCATCAGCGTCGTGCCCGTGACGTATGCGGCGGCATCGGACACCAGGAAGCCGCAGGCGTGGGCGACGTCCCAGGCCGTGCCCATGCGCCCGTTCGGCACCTGCCGGGCGCGGGCCTGGCGTGCGGCCTCGAAGTCGTTCGCGTCGAATTGCGCGGCCACCGTCGTCGCGATGCGCGGCGTGTCGATCAGGCCGGGCACGACGGTGTTGGCGCGCACGCCGGCCGCGGCATGCTCCAGCGCGACGAGGCGGATGAACTGCTCCACCCCGGCCTTGGTCACGCCGTAGGCCAGGTGCGGATAGCCCAGGTAGCGGTGCGCGGCGATGGACGAGACGGCGACGATGGCGCCACGCCGGCGTTCCAGCATGTCGGGCAGCACCGCCTGCGTGGCCAGCAGCAGGCCGCCCACGTTCACGGCGTGGATGCGCGCGAGGTCGTCGGCCGAGGTGGCCGCGGCGCCGCCCACCTTGCCGATGCCGACGTTGTAGTGCAGCACGTCGATGGCGCCGAACGCGGCACGGGCCTGGCGGAACAGGCGCTCCGCCTCCTGCGCATCCGCCGCGTCGCCGGTGAGCGCGACGGCGCGGCCCCCCTCCTGTTCGATCAGCCGCACGGTCTCGGCGGCCGAGGCCTCGTCGCGGTCGGCGACGCAGACGCTGGCACCCTGGCGCGCATAGGTGACGCAGGCCGCGCGGCCGATGCTCCAGCCGGGGCCGGCCGAGCCGCCGCCGGCGACGAACGCCGTGCGGCCGGCCAGGCTCAACGGCAGTGCGGGAGTTGCGGTGCCCGTCATCGCGGCTGCATCCGGATGGCGCCGTCCAGCCGCACCGTTTCGCCGTTCATCATGTCGTTCTCGAGCAGGTGCAGCGCCAGCCGCGCGAACTCCACCGGGCGGCCCAGCCGCGACGGGAACGGGATGGAGGCGGCCAGGCCGGCCTTGACCTGGTCGGACAGGCGCACCAGCGCCGGCGTGTCGAACAGGCCCGGCGCAATCGTGTTGACCCGGATGCCGTGCTTGGCCATGTCGCGTGCCGACACCAGCGTCATGCCGACGATGGCCGCCTTGCCTGCGCTGTACGCGATCTGGCCGATCTGCCCTTCGAAGGCCGCCACGGAAGCCGTCAGCACGCAAGCGCCGCGCTGGCCGCTGTCTCCGTGGATCTCGTTCCTGGCCATCTGCGCGGCCGCCAGCCGCAGCACGTTGAAGGTGCCGATCACGTTCAGGTGCGTGACCTCGGTGAATTTCTCCAGGGAGCCCGGGGAGCCGTCCTTCTCGACCAGCCGGATCGGTGCGCCGCGGCCGGCGCAATGGACCAGCCAGCGCAGCGGTGCCACGGCGGCCGCGGTGGCGATGGCCTGCTGCACGTCGGCCTCCGAGGTCACCGTGCCGGGTGAGAAGCGTGCGAGCGGTCCGAGCTCGGCGCAGACGTCCGCGCCCTTGGAGGTCGGCAGATCGAGGATGACGACGTGGACCTCGCGCCGCACGAGTTCGCGCACGGCCGCCAGGCCCAGGCCGGACGCGCCGCCGGTGACGATGGCGGAGGTGTTCGGAAACAGATGGCTCATGGTGTCGTGATGCTCGTGAACTTGGGGGCCATGCGGCCGTCTGCGGTGCGCCGGAAGACCACCTGCACCGGCGCGCCGATGCGCATGTCCGCCTCGGCCATGTCCACCAGGTTGGTCAGCATGGTCGGGCCTTCGGCCAACTGCACGTAGGCCAGGGTGTAGGGCGGGTCGGCCCGGCGCAGCGTGGAGCAGGCATAGACCTCGCCGCGCCCGCTGAGAGGCACCCATGCGGTCCTGCTGCTGCGGCAGAACGGGCACACGGTGCGCGGGTACCAATGGTGCTTGCCGCAGTCCGTGCAGGCCTTGCCGAGCAGTTGCCCTTGCTCGGCCGCCTGCCAGAACGGCAAATGGTCCGGATGCGCGGCCACGTAAGGGTCTTCACGCCAGATGTCGCTCATGTCAGTCTCTCCCCAGGATCAGCGAAGAATGGGCGTGGCCCGCGCCCAGCACGAAGCCCGGGCCCGAGGCCAGCGCGAACGCGCAGTCCGGCACCTGCACCTTGGGATGCGCCTCGCCGCGCAGCTGGCGCACGGCCTCGATCACTTTGGTGACGCCACCGCGGTTCTGCGGGTGGTTGTTGCACAGCCCGCCGCCATCGGTGTTCCACGGCAGCGCTCCCTGGCCGGAGACCAGGTTGCCCTCGGCCACGAAGGCGCCGCCCTGGCCGCGCTTGCAGAAGCCGAGGTCTTCGAGCTGCAGGATCACCATGATGGTGAAGTTGTCGTAGATCGACGCGTACTGGATGTCGCGCGGCTGCAGGCCGGCCTGGGCGAAGGCCAGGCGGCCGGATTGCGCAGCGCCGGTGGCCGTGAGCATCGACCACGCCGCCGGCGTTGGTCTGGATGGTCTCGCCGCTGCCCATCACCTTGACGAGCGGACGCTTGGCCCGCAGCGCGGTGGCCTTGTCGGTGACGACCAGTGCGCCGCCGCCGTCGGTGATGACGCAGCAGTCCATCTTGTGCAGCGGGTCCGCGATGACGCCGGACGCGAGCACGTCCTCCACGGTCACGCGCTTCTTCAGCAACGCGTGCGGGTTGTGCTGCGCATGCGTGGACGCCGCGACCTTGACGGCGGCAAGCTGCGCCGAGGTGGTGCCGTACTGGTGCATGTGGCGCTGCGCCACCATGCCGTAGATGGGCGCGATGGTCCAGTTGCTCGCGCTGTCGTAAGGCGTCTCGGGGCGGTCCGGCGGCAGGGCGCGCGGCTTCACGCCGACCGACTGGCCGGCGCTGCGCGGGCGGCCGGCCATGGTGATCAGCGCGACCGAGCAGCGTCCCGCCGCGATGGCGGCCGCCGCGTGCGCGACCAGCGTGATGTAGGAGCAGCCGCCCAGGTCGGTGCCGTCGACCCAACGAAGCTTCAGGTTCAGGTGGTCGGCCATGACCAGGGGCGTGGCTCCCGGCGCGTCGCCGGCGCAGAAGTAGCCGTCGACGTCGTCCAGCGTCAGGCCGGCATCGGCCAGCGCGCCGGCAGCGCATTCGGCGTGCAACTGCACGACGGACTTGTCCGGCGCATGGCGCGTGGGATGTTCGAAGGCGCCACAGATGTAGGCTTTGGACTCTTGCATTCGTCGTTCCCTTCGTTCAGTTCACCGCGCGCTCGCCGGCCGCCCAGTGCCGGGACCGCAGCGCCTTCTTGTCGACCTTGCCCAGGGCCGTCAGCGGCAGCGCTGGCAGGAACTCGACGCGCTTGGGCGTGGCGACGGCGCCCTTGGCCTGGCGCACGCCCTCGGTGATGGCGTCCGCATCCAGGACGCTGCCCGGCCGCGGCTGCACGTAGGCCATCACCATTTCTCCCCACTTCGGGTCGGGCACGCCGATCACGGCGGCCGCGGCGACGCCGGGCTGGCTGCAGATGGCGTCTTCGACTTCCTTGGGATAGACGTTGAAGCCGCCCGAGATGATGAGATCCTTCTTGCGGTCCACGATGTAGTACAGGCCGTCGGCGTCGCGGTAGGCCACATCGCCGGTGTGCAGCCAGTCGCCGGCCAGCGCTGCGGCGGTCTCCTCCGGCTTGTTCAGGTAGCCCGACATCACCAGGGGGCCGCGCACGCAGATTTCGCCGACCTGGCCGTCGGCCACGGGTTCGCCGTCTTCGCCCAGCAAAGCCAGGCGCACCTGCGGGTACGGGCGGCCGGCGCTGGCCAGCTGGGCGTCCGTCAGCCGCGCGTGCTCCTCGCGGCCCAGGATGAGGAGATCGTTGGGCGCTTCCGTCTGCCCATAGCTCTGGATCAGGATGGGCCCCATGACCGACAACGCCTGCCTGATGCGGGCCGGCGATGCCGGTGCGCCGCTGTAGATCAGCGCGTGGAAGCGCGACCAGTCCACCTCGGCGTTGCGGCTGGAGTCCAGCAGTCCATACAGCATGGTCGGCACCAGCCAGGTGACGTTGCAGTCGTGGCGCTTGACCGTCTCGATGAAGCCGTCCACGCTGAACGAACGCAGCAGCGTCACGCTGCCGCCTTGCATCAGGCAGGGCACGACCAGGGAGCCGGCGCCGTGGGAGATCGGGGCCGCGCAGAGGTAGCGCAGCTGCGCCGGCCATTCCTTGGCCGCGAGGTCCAGCAATGCATTGGTCAACAGCGCGCGGTTGGACAGCATGACGCCCTTCGGGCGTCCGGTCGTGCCGCCGGTGTAGGCGAGCCGGATGATGTCTTCGGCCTGCCCGGTGCCGACCAGCGGCTGCGGGGCGAAGGCGCCGACCGCCGATTCCAGCGCCTGAAAGCCTGGCAGTTCCCCGAGCGACATCCAGTGGCGCACACCCGTGCAGCGTTCGCGCAGGACGGCCGCGCGCGCGCCGTGGTACGCATCGGCGATGACGAGGTCGGCGCCGCTGTCGTTCAGCACATAGGCGTGGTCGTCCTCGCTGCCCATGGCGTGCAGGGTGACGGAGCGCAGGCCGCGCAGGTACACCGCGGCGATGACTGCGAACACCTCGAAGCGGTTGACGCCCAGCTGCGCCACCGTGTGCGCCGGGCTTCAGGCCGAGGCTGTCGAACAACTGCGCCAGCCTGCTGATCCACTCGCCCAGTTCCCTGTAGGTGACGACGGCTTCATCGCTGACGAAGGCGTTGCGCTCGGGGTAGCGGGAGATCGCGGCGACCAGCTGGTCGGCGACGGTCGCACCCTGGAACAGCGCGCTGCGCGCCGGTGCTTCATTCGACATGGACATCTCCTTCTCGAATCATCTTCTGCCACTTCGGAAAATCGGTCTTCATCGCTTCGGCGAAGGCCTGCGTGCTCAACTGCGACGGCGTGAGCCCGAGCTCTTCCAGGCGCTTTTCCACTTCGGGCGTGCGCATCGCCTGCAGCGCCGTGGTGGAAACCTTGCTGGCAACCGCCTCGGGCAGGTTGGCCGGGCCGAACAGCGAGAACCAGCCCACTGGCTCGAAGCCTGGCACGCCGAGCTCCTCGAGCGTCGGCGTCTGCGGAAAGGCCGCAGAGCGCCTGGGCCCCGTCACCGCGATCACCTTGAGCTTGCCGGCCAGCACATGCGGCCGCAGCGGGGCAATATCGACGAACGCGCAATCGACCTGCTGCCCGAGCAGCGCGGTCAGAAGCGGGCCTGAACCGTTGTACGGAACGTGGACCATGTCGAGCTTCTGCGATGCATTGAGCAACGCACCGTGCAGGTGTGAGGTGCCGGCGTTGCCGTTCGAGCCGTAGCTCACCTTGCCAGGTCGGGCGCGGACCGACGCCACGAATTCCTTGAGTGTGCCGGTGGGCGAGGAGGCCGGCAGCACCAGGAAATTGGACGAGGTCGCCAGTTGGGCAAGCGGCGTGAAGTCGCGGAATGCGTCGTAGGGCAGGTTCCTGTACAGGCTGGGCGCCTGAATCAGCGTCGTGATGCCCAACAGCAGCGTGTGGCCGTCCGGTGCTGCTCTGGCGACGAAGGCGTTGCCGATCTGTCCGCCCGCGCCCGGCTTGTTCTCCACCACGACGGCCGTTCCCCATCGCTTGGACAGGTCGATCGCGAGCATGCGCGCGACGATGTCCGAGCCCCCGCCAGGCGCAAACGGGACGACGATGGTCACCGGTCGAGATGGATAGGCGGGCTCGCTGCCGAAGCTTCGGCCGTGGGGTAGAACCGATGCCAATGCGGCGGCACCCGCCGAAAAGACAAAGCTGCGCCGGCCCCGGCTGCATGGGCTTTTCATGTCGTCTCCTTGCTGTGTGGATTGGGTTGGTGCAGAAATTCTTTCAGCTAGGGGCCGAACTGCGATCCCTAGAATGTCCGCTCAGCGGATGAACTTCAGGAGATGTCGTTGACCGGTACGACGCGTGGCAAGGTCGCCAAGGACGCAGGCAACCGCTCCCTGCTGCGCGGCCTGGCGGTGCTGGACTGCATCGGCCGGCACGCCGGCGAAGGGGTCCGGGTCTCGGAGATCATGGGCGAGTGCCAGTTGGAACGCGCCACCGTCTACCGCCTGCTGGCGACGTTGCAGGACTGTGGCTACATCGCGACCGCCGGGCGCTTCCACTACGTTCCCGCGGCCAGGCTCGCTCCCCATGCGGCTTCCCATGCAGACGCATCGGCCAGGCGGCTGGCGCCGGTGCTGGAGAGGGTCAGCAGCCTGACGGGAGACGCTGCATTCGCCGTCGTGCGCGAAGGCACGCAGGCCCATTGCGTTGCACGGCACATCGGCACATTCCCTGTCCAGGTGCTGGGCGTCCAGGTCGGACGCAGGCAGCCGCTCGGGGTGGGCGCTGCCGGCCTGGCGCTGCTCGCCACGCTGCCCCCTGCCGAGGCCGAAAGCATTGCCGAGTCCAATGCCGCGGCGCTGGATGCCTACGGCGGCATGACCAAGGCGCGGCTGCTCAAGCTGTTGGCGGCCACCCGTGAGCGAGGATGGTCGGTGGTGGCCAACCACGTCGCCCAGAACACGCTCGGTGTCGGGATCGCCGTCTCGAGCACCAAGGGAAAGTTCGATGCCGCCATCAGTACGGCTGCGCCGCTCGAACGCATGTCGCCCGCGCGGCAACAGCAGATCGTCAAGCTGATGAAGGACGCGTTTGCCGCCCAGGATCGGACGCGGAGCGCACCGTGATGTCGGACGTCGAACGGTGCGTCGCGCGCCGAGCCCCACCGCATGCCGCCGGTGCGATTCCGCGCGGCCTTCGGTGCCCAGTTCCCCGGCACCGCCGTGGTGTGCAGGTGACGCGCCCGCGCATCCTCCGGTCTCCACCGCGCGGCGAAAGCCCCGTCCCGTGCAGGGGCCGCTTCAACCCGCTGCGGACAGGGCGGCCGGCGTGCGTGGCGCCGGCAGCTGGCCCAGCACGCGCGCGGCCTCGGCCTGCTCGGCCGGGGTCAGCGCCACCAGCGCCTCCATGCGCCCGGCCGTCCAGCTGGCGATGGCCAGCCCGTCGCGGTAGAGCACGCGCGCGCCGGCCTGGCGCGGCACGCGGCTGCCGGGCAGGATGCTGCCGAGCAGGTTGGCCGGGTCGCTGGCCGCCAGGCAGACGAGTTGCCCGTCGTGGGCCTGGCGGCGCGTCTGGCGCAGCGCGGCGATGGCCTCGGGCAGCGCGAACTGCTCGCCCGCCACGCCGGCGATGAAGCGGCCGCCGCGCAGTTCGCCGCGCGCCTCCAGCCGCCGGTACACGCGCACCAGGTCGCGCCAGCGCGGCAGCCAGGGCGCCTCGCGCTCGAGCAGGTTCCAGCAGACCACGCCGTAGCGGCGCAGCAGGGCCTGGGCTACATGCTCCAGCGCCTCAGCCTGGGCCGTGGGCGCGGGCTCGGCCGCGGGGCGGCGCACCAGGGTCCAGCGGCCGGCGTCCTGCACGCCGAACAGCGCCACGCCACGGCGCCGGCGCGCGTTGGCGCTGCGCTTGGCGGCCGGCAGCATCAGCGCGCGCAGGCCGGCCGTGCTGTCGCAGTGCACCTGGCCATGGGCGACGAGTTCGGCCAGCGCGTCCTCGAGCTCGGCCGGCAGCAGCCGGGCGCCGGCCTCGATCTCGTCGAAGAACGAGGCGCCGTGCGCGGCCAGCCAGTCCAGCACGCGGCGCGCGCGGCCGCTGGCCCGGGCCTCGCCGGACGGGGCGGGCGCCAGCTGCGTCCAGGTGCCGGCATGGCGGCGCGGCAGCAGCACGATGGGCGCGGCGCGCAGGGCCACGGCGCCGCCGCTGCGGCCGCCCGGGTCGGCCGGCCGCAGCCGGGCCCAGAGGCTGCGGCCGGCGGTGGTGAGTTCGTCCAGCCAGCCGCTGGTGTAGTCGGCCAGCCGCGCGGGCAGCAGGTCGGCCTCCCAGGCCGCGGCGGGCGCCTCGTAGCCTTCGAGCTGGGCCAAGAGGCCGCCCAGCGCCTCGGGGCCGCGCATGCGGCTGGCTGCGCCCACGTGCTGCCAGTCGAACAGGAAGCGCATGAACTCGCGCGGCTCCACGGGCTCGATCTCGCGACGCAGCTGGTGCAGCGTGTAGCGGTGGATGCGCGCGAGCAGGTGGCGCTCGCACCATTCGGGGCCGGGCGCACCGGGCGTGAAGACGCCCTGCATGGCCGAGCCCTCGCGCTGCAGCGCGGCCAGGGCGGCCTGCACGGTCGCCGGCGGCAGGTGCAGATCGGCGGCCAGCCGGGCCGGGGTGACCGGGCCCAGGCCCGACAGGCGCATGCGCAGCAGGGCGGTGGCGGCCTCGTCGGGGGCCGTGGCGTCGCTGGCCGGCAGCTGGGCCAGCGGCGGCGTGGGCCGGCCCTGCGGATGCAGCAGCTGCAGCAGCGCCAGCCGCTCGGCCGCGACCCACAGGGCCGCGCCGCCGTCCAGCACGAGCCGCGTGGTGCGTCCGGCCTGCACCAGCTGCGCCAGCAGATGGGGCCAGTGTGCGGGGCTGGCGGCCTCGGCCTCGGTCAGCACGCCCAGGCCGCACAGCGCCTCGTGCAGCTCGTCGGCCGTGCGGGCCTGCGGCCAGGCCTGCTCGCGCACGCTGGCGATGGCGCCGGGGTCGAGCTGGCCCAGAGCGTCGCCGCTCGCGGGGTCGGCGTAGCGCCGGCTCTGCACGGCCTGGGTGCGGCGCTCTTCCAGCGGCGCATCGTCCAGGAAGGCATAGGGCCGTGCGTTGAGCGCCTCGGCCGCCAGCGGCGAGGGCGCGGGCAGATCGCGCGCGACCACGGCCACGCTGCCGTCGAACAGGCCCTGCAGCACGCGCAGCCAGCCGGCGCTGTCCATGGCCTCGTGCAGGCAGTCGTGCAGCGTCTGCGCCACGAGCGGGTGGGCGGGCACCTCGCGCGGGCCCTGCAGGTTCTCGGCGCAGGCCACCTGGTCGGGGAACACGGCGGCCAGCAGGTCCTCGGACTTCATGCGCTGCAGTTGCGGCGCCACGCGGCGCCCGCCCGCGAAGCGCGGCAGCGCGAGGGCCGTGGTGGCGTTCCAGCGCCAGCGCACGCCGAACAGCGGGGCGTCGAGCACGGCCTGTACCAGCACGTCCAGCGCCGTGGCCGGGTGCAGGTAGCGCGCGACCTCCTCGAGCGCGAAGCTGTGGCTGGTCGACAGCGAGAGCACGATGGCGTCGTCCGTGGCCGCGGCCTGCAGCTCGAAGTTGAAGCTGCGGCAAAAGCGCTTGCGCAGCGCCAGGCCCCAGGCGCGGTTGAGCCGGCTGCCGAAGGGCGCGTGCAGCACCAGCTGCATGCCGCCGGAGGCGTCGAAGAAACGCTCCAGCACCACGCATTGCTGCGTGGGCAGCGCACCGAGCGCTGCCAGCGTGCGGTCGAGCGGGTCGACGAGCTGCTGCGCGGCGTCCTCGTCCAGTGCGAGTTCCTGCCGCAACCAGTCGCGGGCCGCGGCCGGGTCGGGCCGCAGCCGCTGCGCGAGTTCGGCGCGCAGCCGCGAGACGCCCAGCGACAGCGCGTCGCTGCGGCCCGGCGCCTCGCCGAGCCAGAACGGGATGTTGGGTGCGGCGCCCTGGGCGTCCTCCACGCGCACGCGGCCGGGCTCGATCTTGAGGATGCGGTAGCTCGTGTTGCCGAGCTGGAACACGTCGCCGGCCAGGCTCTCGACGGCGAAGTCTTCGTTGACGTTGCCGATGGTCTGGGCCTGCGGCTCCAGCAGCACGGCGTAGTCGCCCGTGTCGGGGATGGTGCCGCCCGAGGTCAGCGCCGTCATGCGCGCGCCCTTGCGCTCGCGCAGCAGCTGGTGTACGGCGTCGCGGTGCACGTAGCTGCCGCGCTGGCCCTGGCGCGTGCTGGTGCCTTCGGCCAGCATGCGCACCACGGCGTCGAAGTCGGCGCGCGCGAGGCCGGCGTAGGGCCAGGCGCGGCGCACCAGCGCGTAGAGTGCGTCCTCGTGCCACTCCTGGCAGGCGGTCTCGGCCACGATCTGCTGGGCCAGCACGTCGAGCGGCTGCGGCACGATGGACAAGGTGTCGAGCTCGGCGCGGCGCACGCAGTCCAGCAGCGCCGCGCATTCCAGCAGCTCGCCCTGCGACTGCGGGAACAGCCGCGCCTTGGGCACGCCGCCCACCGCGTGGCCGGAGCGGCCGGCGCGTTGCAGGAAGGTGGAGATCGCGCGCGGCGAGCCGAGCTGGCAGACCAGGTCGACCTCGCCGATGTCCAGGCCCAGTTCCAGCGAGGCTGTGGCCACCAGCAGCTTGAGTTCGCCGCGCTTCAAGCGCTGCTCGGCGTCCAGCCGCAGTTCGCGCGCCAGGCTGCCGTGGTGGGCGGCAACGGCCTCCCTGCCGAGCCGCTCGGCCAGGTGGCGCGTGGCGCGCTCGGCCATGCGCCGCGTGTTGACGAAGACCAGCGTGGTGCGGTGCGCGAGCGCGAGTTCGGCCACGCGGCCGTAGACCTGCTCCCACTGCGCGTTCGACATCACCGCAGCCAGCGGCGTGGGCGGCAGCTCCAGCCCGAGATCGCGGCGCTTGGCGTAGCCGATGTCGACGATGGCGCAGTCGGCCCGGCCGCTGGCATCGACGGCCGCCGCGCCGACCAGGAAGCGCGCCACCTCCTCGATGGGCTTTTGCGTGGCCGACAGCCCGATGCGCGTGGGCGGCCGGCCCGTCAGCGCCTGCAGCCGCTCCAGCGAGAGCGCCAGGTGGCTGCCCCGCTTGTTGGCGGCCAGCGCGTGGATCTCGTCGACGATGACGCTGCGCACACCGCCCAGCAGCCGTCTCCCCGAGGCCGAGCCCAGCAGCACGTAGAGCGATTCGGGCGTCGTGACCAGGATGTGCGGCGGCTGGCGGATGCTCAGCGCGCGCTCGCGCGCCGGCGTGTCGCCCGTGCGCACGGCCACGCGGATGGCCGGCGCGGGCAGGCCGCGCGCGGCCAGTTCGGCGCGGATGCCTTCGAGCGGCGCCGTCAGGTTCAGCGCGATGTCGTTGGACAGGGCCTTGAGCGGCGACACGTAGACCACCTGCGTGCCGTCCGCCAGCCCCGCCGGCGACAGGCCCTGGCGCACCAGGTCGTCCAGGGCCGCGAGGAAGGCCGTCAGCGTCTTGCCCGAGCCCGTGGGCGCCGCCACCAGCGTGTGGCGGCCGGCGCGGATGCTGGGCCAGGCCGCGCGCTGCGCCGGCGTGGCGCGCCGGAAGGCCCGGCGGAACCAAGCCGCGACGGCGGGGTGGAAGGCGCGCAGGGACATCGGCCGGCGATTGTGGCCCGCGCGCCGCGCGGCGTCAGCCGGCCAGCCGGATCGCCCCTTCGGCCAGGTAGCGTTTGAAGTCGGCGATTGGCATGGCGGTGCTGCTGCGCACCTCGCCGCCCTCGTCCTGCCAGCTCAGCGTGGCGTCCAGGTCGGTGGTCGTGACCTCAACCGGCCCCTTGCGGATGTGCAGCAGCGGGCCGTCGCCCTCGCGGTATTCCACCTTGCCCGTGATTTCAGCCTTCTGTGCCATGCGCGACTCCCTGGACACCATGTCCGTTGCACCGAGCATCCGGGGGCCTGGGCCGGCCCGCCAGCGGACGACAGGCGTTCCGGCCGTGGGTGTTCTCCTACGGTGCCCCGGCGGCGCTCTGTGCAGAATGCGCCGACCTCGCACCAGGACCCTCGATGCTCATCACTCTCGCCAGCGGCGCCACCATCGTCCTTTCCAGCTTCCTGCTGTTCCTCGTGCAGCCCATCCTGGCCAAGCAGATCCTGCCCTGGTTCGGCGGCAGTTCGGCGGTGTGGACGGTCAGCATGGTGTTCTTCCAGTGCGCGCTGCTGGCCGGCTACCTGTATGCCCACTGGCTGCAGGCGCGGCCGCCGCGCATGCAGCGCGCGGTGCACCTGGCGCTGCTGGCGGCCGCGCTGCTGACGCTGCCCATCGTGCCCGACGCCGTCTACAAGCCGGCCGGCGAGGCCGACGCCGCGCGCGGCATCCTGGCGCTGCTGGTGGTCACCGTGGGCCTGCCCTACATGTCGCTGGCCGCCACCTCGCCGCTGCTGCAGCGCTGGCTCAGCCAGGCCGTGGCGCCGGCGCAGCAGCGCCAGGTCTACCGGCTGTTCGCCTGGTCCAACGCGGGCTCCCTGGCGGCGCTGCTGGCCTATCCCTTCCTGGTGGAACCCTGGTTCGACAGCGGCATCCAGTCGCGTGCCTGGAGCGTGGCCTACGCGGTGTTCGCGCTGGGCTGCGCCGGCGTGGCCTGGCGTGCCACCGCCGTGGCCGCGCCGGCCGCCGCGGGCGCCGCCACGCTGGGCCGTGCCGTGCAGGCCGCCGAGCCCGTGCCCGGCCTGGGCCTGCACGCGGTCTGGACGCTGCTGGCCATGCTGCCCTCGGCCCTGCTGCTGGCCGTGACCACGCACATGACGCAGAACGTCGCCTCCATCCCCTTCCTGTGGATCGTGCCGCTGGCGCTGTACCTGCTGTCCTTCATGCTGGTGTTCGAGGGCCGCGGCGGGCGCGGCTGGTACCTGGGCCCGGTGGCGCGCCGGCTCTGGCTGCTGCCCACGCTGGCCGTGACCGTGGCCATGGCCTGGGCGCTGTCGGCCAGCAACGGCGTGCTGCACATCCGGATCGCGATCCCGCTGTTCGCCTGCGGCCTGTTCCTGGTCTGCATGGTCTGCCATGGCGAGATGGCGGCGCTGCGGCCCGCGCCGCGGCACCTCACGCGCTTTTACCTGTGCATGGCGCTGGGCGGCGCCATCGGCGGGCTGGGCGTGGGCCTGGTCGCGCCGCGCGTGCTGACGGCCTACTGGGAACTGCCGGGCCTGCTGCTGGCCGTCACGCTGGTGGGCCTGCTGGCCGGCTGGCGCGCGGGGCTGGGGCGCTGGTCGCTGCGCGCGCTGCCGCTGGCCGCGGCGCTGGTGGCCGTGGGCGGGGTGTCCTGGTACGGCCTGGAGTACGTGCGCGCCCAGCATGCGGGCAGCATCGCCAGCGCCCGCAACACCTACGGCATGCTGCGCGTGACCCAGGCCGGCAGCGGCGAGGAGGAGGTGCGCCGCCTGCTGCACGGCACCATCATGCACGGCGAGCAGTACACGGCCGAGGACCGGCGCCGCAAACCCACCAGCTACTACGGCGAGACCAGCGGCATCGGCCGCCTGCTGGCCTACAAGGGCGAGGCCGGGCCGCTGCGCGTGGGCTCGGTGGGCCTGGGCACGGGCACGCTGCTGAGCTACGCGCGGGGCGGCGACGACTACATCGTCTACGAACTGGACACCCAGGTGGTCGAGGCCGCGCGGCGCTGGTTCCGCTACATCGCCGATGCGCCCACCACGCCGCAGCTGCGGCTGGGCGATGCGCGCCTGTCGATGGAGCGCGAGCTGGCCGCGGGCCAGCCGGGCGGCTACGACGTGATCGCGGTCGACGCCTTCTCGAGCGACTCGATCCCGGTGCACCTGCTCACGCGGGAGGCGCTGGGCGTGTACCTGGCGCACCTGAAGGCCGACGGGCTCGTGGCCTTCCACATCTCCAACCGCTACCTGGACCTCTCGCCCGTGGTGGCCCAGCTGGCCCAGGCCCACGGCCTGCAAGCCTGGCAGGTCGACGACAGCCCGGTCGAGGACCACCTGAGCTTCACGAGCTGGGTGCTGGTCGGCCGCAGCATCCCCGACCGCATGCAGGAGGCCGGCTGGCTGCTGCCGCCCACGCCCGGCGCACCGCTGTGGACGGACCAGTACAACAACCTGTTCAAGACGCTGAAGTTCTGACAGCGAAGGGGCCCGGCCGCGCAGGATGGCCGGCGTCATGTCCTTGCAGTCCTGCGCCGTGGGCCAGATGCCGGTGACCCAGGCCGTGTAGACCGCGCGCTCCTCCTCGGGCTCGATTGCGTCACCACATGAACCATTCCAGTGAGGCCGGCCTCGGGGCTTCCACCCATTTCCATACGACCTGCACTGCTACCATTTCCGCGCAAAAGAGAGGACGAGCACCGCCATGGCCGACCGCAAGGGGGCAACCGACAAGCAGCGCTACGAGGCACTGTCCGACTTCCGCTACCAGCTGCGCCGCTTCCTGCGCTTCAGCGAGGACGCCGCGCGCGCCGAGGGCATCACGGCGCTGCAATACCAGCTGCTGCTGCACACGCAGGGCTTTCCCGGCCGCGAGTGGGCCACCATCGGCGAACTGGCGGACTGCCTGCAGGCCCAGCCGCACGGCGTGGTGGCGCTGGTCACGCGCTGCGAGGAAGCCGGCCTGGTCGAGCGCCATGCAAGCGCCACGGACCGGCGCCAGGTCGAGGTGCATCTGCTGCCGGCCGGCCGCCAGAAGCTGGCCCGGCTCGCGGCGCTGCATGCCGAGCAACTGACCACGCTCAACGAGGCCGTGCGCATCGCAGCGAAGATCCGCGGTTGACGCTCCGATAATCCGGCCCGTCACCACCCTTCCTGCAGGAGACGGGCCCATGGCCTCCACGCTCAAGATCATTTCCTCGATGGCCACCAAGCAGGTGCTGGCCGAACTCGTCGCGCTTTACCGGCAAGACCACGCGGTGGACATCGCGCTCGAATCCGTGGGCGGCGTCGATGCCGCCAAGCGCGTGCAGGCCGGCGAGCCCTTCGACCTCGTGATGCTGGCGCAGGACGCCATCGACAAGCTCATCGCCGGCGGCGCCGTGGAAACCGGCAGCCGCATGGACATCGTGCGCTCGGGCGTGGCCGTGGCCGTGCGCGCCGGCGCGCCCCGGCCCGACATCGGCAGCGAGCAGGCCCTGAAGGCCGCCGTGCTGGCCGCGCCCAGCATCAGCTACTCCACCGGCCCGAGCGGCGTGCAGCTCGTCCGGCTGTTCGAGCGCTGGGGCATCGCCGACGAACTCAAGAGCCGCACCGTGCAGGCGCCGCCCGGCGTGCCCGTGGGCTCGCTGGTGGCCAAGGGCGAGGCCGCGCTGGGCTTCCAGCAGCTGGCCGAGCTGATCCACCTGCAAGGCATCGACCTGCTCGGCCCGCTGCCGCCGCAGGTGCAGATCACCACCGTGTTCTCGGGCGGCATCGCGTGCCAGGCCAGCCAGCCGGACGCCGCGCGTGCGCTGCTGGCCTTCTTCGCCGCGCCGGCCGCGGCCCAGGCCAAGCAGCGCCAGGGCATGGAGCCGGCTTGACCGCGCGGGCCTGGTGGCTCGCGCTGTGCACCGGCGCGGCGCTGGCGCAACCGCTGCCGGAGTTGCCCGACCCGCAGCGCCTGGCCGGGCAACTGCTGGGCGGTGAGCGCGGCGCCGCCGTCGTCGCGATCGCGCGCGGCACGCAGACCCTGCGCGGCAGCGCCAGCCAGCCCGAGCGCGCGGTCGACGCCGACCATGCGCTGTTCGAGATCGGCTCGGTCAGCAAGGTGTTCACCGGCCTGCTGCTGGCCCAGGCCGTGGAGCGCGGCGAGCTCGCTTTGGACGACCCGCTGGGCCAGCACCTGCCGCGCCAGACGCAGGGCACGCCCGTCGCGGCGCTCACGCTGCGCCAGCTGGTCACGCACAGCGCCTGCCTGCCGCGCACCCTGTCGGCCGACGGCCCCGACGCCGTGGCCGAGATCCGCACGCTGACTCCCGCGCAGCTCTGGGACGCGCTGCCGCAGCTGGTGCTGGCCGGCCAGCCACCCTGCGCGCCGCACTACAGCAACCTCGGCATGGCGCTGCTCGGCAACCTGCTGGCGCTGCACCATGGCCAGTCCTGGGAGACGCTGGTGCGCGAACGCATCGCCGTGCCGCTGGGCATGCACGACACGGTGCAGACGCTGGATGCCGCGCAGCGCGCGCGCATGCTGCCGGCCTTCCAGGGCGAGGCCGTGGCGCCGCTGTGGGACATGGATGCCTATGCCGGTGCCGGCGCGCTGCGCTCGAGCACGGCCGACCTGCTGCGCTTCGGCCAGGCCATCCTGGACGGCCGCGCGGGGCCGCTCGGGCCCGCGGCCGAACGCCTGCTGACGCCGCTGGGCCGCTACGCGGGCGGCGACATCGGCTACGGCATCCTCGTCCTCGGCCCGCCCGAGCGCCGCGTCTACCTGCACGACGGGCTGACCGGCGGCTACCGCACGCTCTGGATGCTGATGCCCGAAGGCCGGCAGGTGCTGGTGGCCAGCGCCAGCAATGCGCGTGCGGCCCTGCCCACGCTGCGCGGCCGCGTGCTGGCGGCGCTGTTCCCGGTGCCCTCCGAACCCATCGCCGTGGCGCCGGCCCAGCTGGAGCCCCTGACCGGCGAGTACCGCAGCGGCGATGGCACGCTGTTCCGCGTGCTGCTGCACGAAGGCCAGCTCTACGCGCGTGGCGGCGCGCTGGGCTTCGCGCCGCTGGTGCCCGTGGGGCCGGGCCGCTTCGCACGGCCCGAGCGCGGCCTGCTGCTGCAGTTCGACACCCAGGCCGAGCCGGCGCAGCTCACGGTGCAGCAGGGCGGTGCCGAGCAGCAGGCCCGGCGCAGCGCGCGCGCGGTGACCATGGCCATCCCGGCACAGGGCGATGTGGCCGATGCCGTGGGCCGCTACCGCCTGGACAACGGCGCGCAGTTCAGCATCCGTGCCGAACCCGGCCAGCTCATCGCGCGGCTGGCGCAGCAGCCGGCCTTCCCGGTGTTCGCGCGGCCGGGCCAGCGCGACCGCTACTTCTACGAGGTGGTGCCGGCCGAACTGCAGTTCGTGCGCGACGCCGACGGCCGCATCAACGCGCTGGTGCTGCACCAGAACGGCGCCCACCGCGCCGAGCGCATCGACGCACTGCCTTGACTCAACGCTGCTGCAGCAGCTCCCGGTGCACCGCCGCCTCCTGCGCGATGAGCTGCGCAAAGCCGCGCGGGCTGTCCAGCAGCGGCAGGTTGTTCACGGCCACGAGCCGCGCCTGCAGATCGGGCTCGGAGAGCACGGCGTTGACCTCGGTGTTGATCTGCTCGCGCAGGCCGGCCGGCGTGTCGCCCGGTGCGAACAGGCCGAACAGCGACCACAGGTTGGCGGCGGGAAAGCCGGCTTCGGCCAGGGTCGGCACCGCCGGCAGCACGGGCACGCGCGCCGGCGCGCCGACCGCCAGCGCCTGCAGCCGGCCGCGGCGCACGTGGCCCAGCTGCACCGTGCCCACGTTGGTGGACAGCAGTTCGAACTGGCCGCCCAGCGCGTCGCTGATCTGCTGGCTGCCGCCCTTGTAGGGCACGTGGGTGATCGCCACGCCGCTGGCGCGGCGTACCTGTTCCATGACCAGGTGGCCGGTGGTGCCCCGGCCCGAGGTGGCCCAGCGCAGGCCGCCGGTGCCGGCGCGGGCCAGGGCCTCGGGCAGGTCGCGCGCGGCCAGCGCCGGCGTGGCGACCACCAGGACCGGGGTCGACATCACGCCGGCCACGGGGGCGATGTCGCGCTGCGGGTCGTAGCGCACCGGGCCCAGCAGCGGCGCCACCGTCAGCGGCGTGATGGCCGAGAAGCACAGCGTGTGGCCATCGGCCGGCGCCCGCGCCAGCGCGGCCATGGCCAGGGTGCCGCCGGCACCGGCGCGGTTCTCCACCACCACCGGCACGCCGATGCGCTGGGCCAGGCGCTCGGCCAGCAGCCGCGTGATGTCGTCGCTGACGCCGCCGGTCGCATAGGCCACCAGCAGGCGCAGCGGCCGGCTGGGCCAGGGCGTGCTGGCCAGGGCCGGCGCGCACAGCGCGGCGGCGGTGCCCAGCAGCAGCGTGCGGCGCGCCGTCATGCCGGCTCCCGGTCCGCGCCGTGCCGGGTCTTGCGGCGGTGCGCGGCGGCCAGCCGCTGCACCAGCGCGACGAAGGTGGCCGTGGGGCCGCCGCGGTCGGCTTCGCGCCAGGCCAGGGTCAGCGGCGCATCGAGCCCCGCCGCAGGTTCCAGCGCACGGTAGACGACGGCGTGCGCGTGCACGCCGCGCATGGACGCCGGCACCACCGAGATGCCGGCGCCGGCCGCGACGAGGTTCAGGTTGGTCATCATGCGCTCGACCTCGGCGGCGATGCGCACGCGCACGCCCTGTTGCGCGCACAGCGCCAGCAGGTTGGCATACAGCCCCGGCGCACCGGGCCGCCGCACCAGCACCAGCGGCTGGTCCTGCAGGTCGCGCAGCGCCGCGCAGTCCGCCGCACGGGCCAGCGCATGGCCGCGCGGCACGGCCAGCACGGCCGGTTCGCTGAGCAACTGCTGCAGCACCACGCCGGGCGGCGCGGACACCGGCACGCGCAGGAAGCCGCAGTGCAGCCGCGCGGCCGCCACGGCCTCGGTGATCTCGGCGGCGTTGTTCTCGCGCACGGTCAGCTCGATGCCCGGATAGCGGCTGCGGCAGGCGCGCAGCGTCTCGGGCGTGAAGGCATGGGCGGCGGCCGAGCTCGTGAAGCCGACCGACAGCGGGCCGTGGCGCCCGTCGCTGAGCGACAGCATGCGCGCGCGCATGGCGTCGAAGTCGGCCAGCAGGCGGCCGGCCTCGTCCTGCAGGCGCTGGCCGGCGTCGGTCAGGCGCACGCCGCGCGGATGGCGCTGGAACAGCGGCATGCCGAGCTCGGTCTCCAGCGCCTTGATCTGCTGGCTCAACGGCGGCTGCTGCATGCCCAGTTCCTCGGCCGCGCGCGTGATGTGGCCGGCCCGGGCCACGGCCAGGAAGTAGCGGAGCTGGCGCAGATCCATATCTTCATGATATCGAGAGCAGACGGATCGGGTCTTTGCCATCTGCGTGGGCAATACCTAGCATCGCTTCGCTTTCGACGACACATTGGAGACACCATGCCATTGCCCACCCTTGCGCGCCATCCGACCGCCCGCCTGGGCCTGCTGCTGGCCAGCGCCTGGCTGCTCGGCGCCTGCGGCGGCGACGACGGTCCCGAGGAGGCCGCGCCGCAGGCCGCCGCCTGCCCCGCCGCCGTGCCGGCCACGGCGCGCTGCCTGCAGGGCCAGGACTCGGCCGGCGCCTACTACCTGATCGCCATGCCGCAGGACTGGAACGGCCACCTCGTGCTGCACGCGCACGGCGGCCCCAGCCTGGACGCGCCCACCATGGAGCGCGCCACCGAAGACCTCACGCGCTGGGCCGTCATGGTCAAGGCCGGCTATGCCTGGGCCGGCTCGACCTTCCGCCAGGGCGGCGTGGAGGTGCGCGCCGCCGCCGAGGACACCGAACGCCTGCGCCGCATCTTCCGCGCGCACGTGGCGCGGCCGCAGCGCACCATCCTGCACGGCCAGTCCTGGGGCGCGGGCGTGGCGGCCAAGGCGGCCGAGATGTTCACGGCCGAGACCGTGGGCAGCCAGCCCTACGACGCCGTGCTGCTGACCAGCGGCGTGCTGGCCGGCGGCACGCGCTCCTACGACTTCCGCACCGACCTGCGCGTGGTCTACCAGTACCTGTGCAACAACCACCCGCGGCCCGGCGAGGCGCAGTACCCCCTCAACATCGGCCTGCCGGCCGGCGTGACGATGGCGCAGTCCGACCTCAACGCCCGCACCGCCGAGTGCCTGGGTCTGAACCTGCCGGCCGCGCAGCGCACGCCCGAGCAGCAGGCCAGGGTGGACACCATCAGCCGCGTGGTCCGCATCCCGGCCAGTGCCGTCCAGGCGCACCTGAACTGGGGCACCTTCCACTTCCAGGATGTGGTGTCCAGGCGCACGGGCGGCGCCAGCCCCTTCGGCAACACGGGCGCGGTCTACAGCGGCTCGGCCGACGATGCGGCGCTCAACGCGGGCGTGCTGCGCTACCGTGCCGACCCGCAGGCGGTGCAGCGCTTCGCGGCCGACACCGACCCCACGGGCCGCATCCCGGTGCCCGTGCTGGGCGCCAAGTGGATCAGCGACCCGACCGCCTTCGTCGAGCTCGACGCGTACTTCCGGCAGACCATGGAGAGCGGCGGCAGCGGCGCACGCCTGGTGCAGACCTTCACGCGCGAAGGCACGCACAGCTACATCAGCGACCCGACCTACCCCGCGCTGCTGGCGGCGCTGCTGCGCTGGGTGGAGCAGGGCGCCAAGCCCACGCCGGCCGAGATCGCCCGGCAATGCCCCGGCTTCGAGGCGCAGTTCGGTGCCGGCTGCACCTTCGAGCCGGACTACCAGCCCGCGGCGCTCGACACGCGCGTGGTGCCGCGCGACCGGCCCTGACGCACGGCCCGGGCATGACCCGGGTCACTCCCCGTCGGGCACGTACATGTAGCCCACGCTGCGCACGGTCTTGAGCACGCGGGGCTTGTCCGGGTTGGGCTCGATCTTGCGGCGCAGCCGCATCACGCGCAGGTCGATCGAGCGGTCCAGCGCGTCCCAGCTGCGGTTGTGGCCGTGGCTCATGATCTGGTCGCGGTTCAGCGGCCGGTTCGGGTGGCGCGAGAACAGGGCCAGCAGGTCGAACTCGGTGGCCGACACCGGCACCTCGCTGCCGTCGTCGCAGCGCAGCAGCCGGCGCGCGTCGAGATCGAGTTCGCACAGCCCGAAGCGCGCGCGCCGCGGATGGGGCGCAGGCAGCGCCGCGGGGCCCGGTGCGAGCCGGCGCAGCAGGTTGCGCAGGCGCGCCAGCAGTTCGCGCGTCTCGAAGGGCTTGGTCACGTAGTCGTCGGCGCCGACTTCCAGGCCGACGATGCGGTCCACCGCATCGGACGCGCCGGTCAGCATGACCAGGCCCACGCGCGGATGGGTCTCGCGCAGCCAGCGCGCCAGCGACAGGCCGCTCTCGCCCGGCATGTTCACGTCCACCAGCACCAGGTCGGGCACCGCGGCGGCGATCAAGGCGCGCGCCTGGCCCGCGTCGGCCGCGGTGCGCACGTCGAAATTGTTGTGGACGAAGTAGCGCGCCAGCACGTCGCGCAACGCAGCTTCGTCGTCGACCACCAGCAGCCGCGGCCGGTTGGCGCTGTCCAGCGGCTCCATCTGCAGGTCTCCTTGACAGGGATGGGACGGGTCGGATTGTAGGCGCGGCATGCGCTATGCTGGGCCGCCCCAGAACGGCCCAGTGCCCACCATGCGCGCCGCATCCGCCGACCCCTCCGCCAGCGCCGGCTTCGCCGCGCAGCTCATCGCGCATGCGCGCGATGGCGTGCTCGCCACCGATGCGGCAGGCTGCGTGGTCGAGTGCAATCCGGCCGCCGAACGCCTGCTCGGCTGGCCGCGCTGCGAAGCCCTGGGCCAGCCGCTGGCCGCGCTGCTGGTGCCGCTGCATGCCGACGAACTGCACGCCAGCGGCCTGCAGACCTACCTGGAGAGCGGCGCCACGCGCGGGCTGGATGGCCTGCTCGAACTCGACGTGCTGCGCCGCGACGGCCGGGCCATCACGCTGGAGCTGTCGCCGTTCTCGTTGCCCGGCGGCGGCATGGCCGGGCTGTTCCTGCGCGACGTGTCCGAGCGCCAGTCCACCCAGCGCGCGCTGCGCCAGTCCGAGGCGCGCTACCGTGCGCTGGTGGAGCACCTGGGGCAGGGCATGGCCGTGATCCAGCACGGCCGCGTGGCGTTCTGGAACGCGCGCGCGCTGGCCGTCATGCGGCTGCAGCCCGGCGAGGTCGACGGCGCCGACTACCTGCAGTGGCTGCATCCGGACGACCGCGGCCTGGCGGCCGTGCGCCAGCAGGCGCGCCAGCGCGGCGACCGGGCCGAGCACCGCTACGAACTGCGCCGCCTGCTGCCCGGCGGCGAGCTGCGCTGGCTGGACGTGCATGCCACCGTCGTGCCCTGGGGCGGCGAACCGGCGACCATGGTGTTCTTCTCCGACATCACCGAAGCCAAGGCCACGCGCGCCGCGCTGCACGCTTCGGAGGAGCGCTTCCGCGCCGTGCTCGAGCACCTGAGCGAAGGCATGGTGGTCATCCAGGACGAGAAGATCGTCTACGCCAACCCGCGCGCGGCGCAGATCGTCGACATGCCGCCGGCGCAGATGCAGCAGATCGGCTTTCTCACGCGCGTGCATCCCGAGGACCAGGCCCTGGTGCTGGAACGCCAGCGCCTGCGCCTGGCCGGCGGCCGCCCGCCCGACCACTACGAGCTGCGCCTGCTGCTGCCCGGCGACGTGGTGCGCTGGATCGCCATCGGCGTGGCCGTCGTGCCCTGGGGCGGCGCGCCGGCCGCGCTGATCTTCTTCACCGACGTCACCGAGCACAAGGCCATGACGGAGGAGATCCGCGTGTCCGAGCAGCGCATGCGCGCCGTGGTCGAGCACGCGGGCGAAGGCACGATGGTCGTGATCGAGGACGACAAGCCGGTGTTCGTGAACCTGCGCGCGCTGGAGATCATGCGCATGACGCGCGCCGAGCTCGATGCGCGCGGCTACCTGCAGCTGCTGCACCCGGACGACCGCGCCATGGTGGTGGACCGGCGCCGGCGCCGGCTGGCCGGCGAGCCCGTGGAGAGCCGCTACGAGGTGCGCCTGCTGGACGGCGACGGCGCGCAGCGCTGGATCGAGATGGGCACCACCATCGTGCCCTGGTCGGGCCAGCGCGCCACGCTGACCTTCTTCACCGACATCACCGACCGCAAGATGATGCTGGAGGCGCTGCACCGCTCCGAGGAGCGCTACCGCGCCGTCGTCGAGCATGTGGGCGAGGGCATGGTCGTGATCCAGGACGACCGCTTCGTCTTCGTCAACGAGCGCGCGCTGCGGATCGCGCGCAGGACGCGGCGCGAACTGCTGGGCCAGAGCTTCGCCGACGCCGTGCACCCGGACGACCGCGCCATGGTGGCCGAGCGCCAGCGCCGGCGTGTGGCCGGCGAGTCCGTGCCCGACCGCTACGAGCTGCGCCTGCAGCATGCGGACGGCAGCACCACCTGGATCGAGATCGGCGTGACCCAGGTGCCCTGGGAGGGCAAGAGCGCTTCGCTCGGCTTCTTCTCCGACGTGAGCCGGCGTAAGGCGCTGCAGGCGCGGCTGCGCGACACGCTGGCCGAGCGCGAGACCATCCTGGAGAACTCGCGCGTGGGCATCGCCTTCCTGACGCAGGGCCGCCAGCTGCGCTGGGCCAACCGCGCCATGGGCCGGATCTTCCGCACCGACCGCCCGCTGCGCAGCGCGCCGAACTGGGCCGAGGTGGCGTTCGACTCCCTGTTCCCCACGCCCGAGGACCATGCCCGCACCAGCGCCGCCATCGCCGCGCGCATGGCCGCGCTGCAGCCCTACGAGGCCGAGCTGCAGCTGCGCCGGCGCGATGGCGCGCTGTTCTGGGCCTCGGTCACCGGCACGGCCGTCAGCTCCAGCGATGCCACGCGCGGCACCGTCTGGACCGTCATGGACGTGACCGAGCGCAAGGAGCTCGAGGTGGCGCTGCAGCGCACCCTGTCCGAGCGCGAGGCCATCTTCGCCAGCGTGCTGGTGGGCATCGCCTTCAACGTGAACCGGCACATCCGCTGGGTCAACGACAAGTTCCTCGAGATCATGGGCTACAGCCGCGAGGAGCTGACCGGCCAGCCCTCGCGCATGCTGTACCCGGACGAGGAGAGCTACCAGCGCGAAGGCGCGTTGACGGCCGAGCACCTGCGCCGCGACGGCCACTACACCAGCGAGCGCCAGATGGTGCGCAAGAACGGCGAACGCATCTGGGTGCAGCTGGCCGGGCGCTGCGTGTTCGGCAAGAACCCCGAGGCCGGCGCGATCTGGACCTTCCTGGACATCACCGACCGCAAGCGCGCCGAGGACGACATCCGCGCCGCGCTGGTGCGCCAGCAGGAGCTCAACGTGCTGCGCTCGCGCTTCGTCGCCATGACCAGCCACGAGTTCCGCACGCCGCTGGCCACCATCCTGTCCTCGGCCGAGCTCATCGCGCACTACGGCGACCGCATGCCGGCCCAGGAGCAGCAGGAGGTGCTGCAAGGCATCGTCGCCGGCGTGCAGCGCATGACCGGCATGCTGGACCGCATGCTGCTGATCGGCCGGGCCGATGCCCAGATGCTGGATTGCCGGCCGCAGCCGCTGGACCTGGCCGCGCTGTGCCGCCGCTGCGCCGAGGAGGCCCGCAGCCAGTACCCCGAGCGCGCCGCCGACATCGTCGTCGAATACCGCAGCGCCCGGCCCGAGGGCCAGTTCGACGAACGCCTGCTGCGCCATGTGCTGGGCAACCTGCTGTCCAACGCCGTCAAGTACTCGCCGCAGGGCGGCCGCGTCTGCCTGCGGGTGTGCGACGACGGCGCGCGCCGCGTGTTCGAGGTCAGCGACCACGGCATCGGCATCCCGCAGGCCGAGCAGGCGCACCTGTTCGAGACCTTCCACCGCGCCAGCAACGTGGGCGCGATCCCGGGCACCGGCCTGGGCCTGGCGATCGCCAAGAAGGCGGTGGAGGCCCATGGCGGCAGCATCGAGGTGCTGAGCGAGGCCGGGCAGGGCTGCTGCTTCCGGGTGCTGCTGTGAGTGATGCACCCCTGGCCGGCGCCAGCATCCTGGTGGCCGAGGACGAACCGGCGATCCGCGCCAACCTGCAGCGCCTGCTGGGGCTGGAGGGCTACCGCGTGCGTGCCGTGGCGGACGGGCGGGCCGCGCTGGCCGCGCTGCAGGCGCAGCTGCCCGACCTGCTGCTGACCGACGCGATGATGCCCGAGCTCGACGGCGAGACCCTGCTGCGCATGCTGCGCGCCGAGCCCCGCTACGGCACGCTGCCGGTGCTGCTGCTGACCGCGCGCGCGGACGCGCAAGACCATGCGCGCGCGCTGCAGGCCGGCGCCAGCGCGGTCGTGACCAAGCCATTCCAGCGCGCCGTGCTGCTGGACTGCATCCGCGGCCTGCTGGCCGGCGGCAGCGCATGAACCGTCGTTGGCGGGCGGTCGGCCAGCTGGCCGTGTTGGGCGCGACGCTGGCATTGGCCCTCGCCGTGGTGCTGGCCGATCCGGCCTGGCTGCGCGCCATGCGCCATGCCGTGTTCGACCAGTACCAGCGCTGGCAGCCGCGCGTGGCGCAGGACATGGGCGTGCGCATCGTCGACGTGGACGAGGAGAGCCTGGCGCGGCTGGGGCAGTGGCCCTGGCCCCGCACGCGCATGGCCGAACTGGTCGAGCGCGCCCGCGCGGGCGGGGCCGCGGTGGTCGGTTTCGACGCCGTGTTCGCCGAGCCCGACCGCAGCGCGCCGCGGGCCCTGCCGCAGCTGGACGCGCTGCCGGCGGCCGCGCGCGCCGCCGTGCTGGCCCTGCCCGACCCCGATGCGCGCTTCGCCGCCAGCCTGGCCGGTGCGCCGGCCGTGCTGGGCTTTTCGCTGCGGCCCGATGGCGGCGGCGCGGCGGGGCTGCCCGAGCGCGCCCGCTACGTGCAGCTGGGCGCGCCGGCGCTGGCCTACGTGCCGCAGGGCGGCGGCGTGGTGGCGCCGCTGCCGCTCTTGGCCGAGGCGGCGGCCGGGCTCGGTGCGCTGTCGTTCCTGCCCGACGGCGACGGCGTGCTGCGCCGCGTGCCGCTGGTGCTGCGCACGGGCGAGCGGCTGCTGTCCTCGCTGTCGGTGGAGATGCTGCGCGTGGCCCAGGGCCAGCACAACATCCTGCTGCGCGCCGACGGCGGGCCGGCCGGCGGCCTGCGCGAACTGCGGGTGGGCCGCCGTGCGCTGCCGGTCACGGCCGACGGCGAGCTCTGGCTGCACTTCAGCCACGGCGGCCCGGCGCGCCGCATCCCGGCCTGGCAGCTGCTGCAGGGCCAGGTCGACGGGGGAGAACTGCGCGGCCGCCTGCTGCTGGTGGGCAGCTCGGCCCAGGGCCTGCAGGACCTGCGCTTCACGCCGCTGGCCGGCGTGGTGCCGGGCGTGGAAGTGCATGCGCAGGCGCTGGAGCAGATGCTGTCCGGCACGCTGCTGCAGCGGCCGGCCGGGATGGAGGCGCTGGAGGCGCTGGCGCTGCTGCTGGGCGGCCTGCTGGTCGGCGCGCTGGCGCTGCGGCGCGGGCCGCTGCCATCGGCGGCGGCGCTGCTGGCGGTGCTGGGCCTGTTCGCCGGCCTGGGCTGGTGGGCCTTCTCGGCCCAGCGCCTGCTGGTCGACCCGCTGACGCCGGCGCTCGGCGTGCTGGCCGCCTTCCTCGTGCCCAGCGCGGTGCGCTACCAGGCCAGCGAGCAGCGCCGGCGCTGGCTGGCGCGTGCGTTCTCGCGCTATGTCTCGCCCAACCTGGTCTCGCACATCGTGCAGCATCCCGAGCAACTGGCGCTGTCGGGGCAAAGGCGCGAATGCAGCTTCATCTTCACCGACCTGGCCGGCTTCACGGGGCTCATGGAGCGCATCGACCCGGCCGACGCGGTGGGCCTGCTCAACGGCTACCTGGACGGCATGATCGCCATCGTGTTCCGCCACCAGGGCACGCTGGACCGCATCATCGGCGATGCGCTGGCCATCATGTTCTCGGCCCCGCTGGCCCAGCGCGACCACCGCCAGCGCGCCTACGACTGCGCGCTGGAGATGCAGCGCTTCGCCCATGCCTATGCACAGGGCCGCGCGCTGGGGCACACGCGCATCGGCGTGCACAGCGGCGAGGTCATCGTCGGCAACTTCGGCGGCCGCGCCATGTTCGACTACCGGGCACTGGGCGACGCCGTGAACACCGCCTCGCGGCTCGAAGGCGCCAACAAGTACCTGGGCACGCGCGTCTGCGTGTCCGAGGCCGTGCTGGCGGGCTGCACCGGGGCGCAGGTGCGGCCGGTGGCGCGGCTGCGGCCCCAGGGCAAGACCCGGGCGCTGCGCGTGTTCCAGCCGCTGCACGACGGCCTGCCGGGCCCGGTGGACGCGGCGGCGCTGGCGGCCTACGTGCAGGCCTATGCGGCGCTGGAGCAGGGCGCGCCCGAGGTGCTGGCGCTGTTCGAGGCGCTGGCCCGCCAGCAGCCGGACGACGCCCTGGTGCGCATGCACCTGGAGCGCCTGCGCCGCGGCGAGCGCGGCGACCTCGTCGTGCTCGACGGGAAGTGATCAGCGGACCGTGACTTCGACGCGCCGGTTGCGCGGCTCGGCGGTCTCGTCCGGCGTGAGCACCAGCAGGTTGGTCTCGCCGTGCGAGGTGATGTCCGTATGCTGGGCCGCGGCGATGGCCTCTTTGAGCAACTGGCCGACCTGTTCGGCCCGGCGCAGCGCGAGCGCCGCGTTCTGCGCGGCGCTGCCCACGGTGTCGGTGTGGCCGACGATGGACAGGTCGGCCGTGGGCCGACTCTTCACGTCGGCCAGGATGTCGGCCAGCAGCGCCTGGGAGGCCGCCGTGATCTGCGCATTGCCCACGTCGAAGTACAGCACGAACACGCGCGGCGCGCGCGGCTGGGCCGCCATGGCCGCGCCGGCGTCGCGCTGCAACTGCTCGGGGCTCACGGTGAACACCGTGGCCGGGCCGTCCAGCGGCACGGCCTGGCGCGGCTCCTTCAGTTCGGCCGTGCCGGCGGGACTGCTGTAGACCACGCGGCCGGTGCTGCCGTCGGCGTTCTCCAGCAGCGCGACATAGGCCCGCGGCGGTGCCGGCGGCGTGGCGCAGCCGGCCAGCAGCAAGGCGGCGAGCAGGAGGGCGTGGCGCCGCATCATGGCTGCACCACCGCGACGAAGCGCGTGCCGCGCACGCCGATGATGCCGGTCGGCGTCTTGATCCTGACGGCCTCGGGCTTGAGCCTGGCGATGGCGCCCGACACGTACTGCAGGCTGCCGGCGGCGATGTTGCCGACCAGCTGCAGGCCGCCTTCGGCCGGCGTGAACAGGAAGTCTTCCAGCGTGAAGGTGGTCGACGGCCCGAAGGACAGCATGGTGTTGTCCTTGAGCGTGATGCCCAGGCTGCCGTCCGCGCCGGTCCGCACCACGTCGCCCACCGCGAGCGCCATGCCGGCCTGGGCGGGCACGGCCTTGCCGGCCGAGACGATGCTGGCCTGGCCGCTGGTGGTCTTCACATAGCCGGCCGTCTGCGCCATCGCGCTGCCGGCGGTCAGCGCCAGGGCGGCGCCGAGGGAAAGAAGGAGCTGTTTCATGGGGGGCCTGTGCGGGGCGCGGGGTGGTTCGGAGGATACATAACGATACACCTGTGGTGTCAGGTGACAGCGGCACGGCCCGGCACCTCGGTGCGCAGGCGTTCCAGGTCCAGCACGCGCAGGCCGCCGTACTCGGTGCGGATCAGGCCGGCCTGCTGCAGCGTGGCCAGGGCCTCGTTCACGCGCTGGCGCGACAGGCCCACGAGGTAGGCCAACTCCTGCTGCGTGATGCGCAGCACCTGGCCCACGCCGGGGTAGAGCACGGGGTTGAACAGCGCGGCCAGGTTGCGCGCCACGCGCACGTCGGGGTCGGCCAGGCGGTCGATCTCGCGCGCGGCGATGAACTGGCCGAGACGCTCGTTGAGCTGGTTCATGACGAAGCGGTTGAAGCCGATCGAATGGTCCAGCAACCAGTGGAAACTGTCCACCGGGATGCCGGCGACCACGCTGGCGCGCAGCGCCTGCACGTTGTAGCGGTAGGGTTCGCGCTTCAGGGCCGTGCCCTCGCCGAACCAGCCACCCGAGGGCAGGCCGGCGAAGGTCATGGTCTGGCCCAGCGCGGTCTCCGAGCTCATCTTGAGCAGGCCTTCGATCACGCCGAACCAGTAGGTCACGGGCCGGCCGATGCGGCAGACATGGTCGCCCGGCCTGGCGTCGACGGCCGTGATCTCGGGCAGCACGCCGGCCCGCTCCGGCGGCGTGAGCTTGGCCAGCCAGGGAATGGCATCGAGTTCGCATACCGTGGGCTGGCGGCGGCGCTGGTGCAGCGGGGCTTCGGGTAAGTCCTGGGGAGGGGTCACCCTTAAATTGTCGTTGAGCCGACATCGTGGCGTCAAAGTCCCGCCTACGATGCGGGCCACTTCTGCACGGCTGCGCCTGCCGGAGCCGAACCTAGGAGCGTCATGGACACCACCTTTCCCCAACTGCTGCTGAAGCACGCCGCCGAACGGCCGGATGCGCCGGCCATGCGCGAGAAGGAATTCGGCATCTGGCAGACGCTGACCTGGCGCGAACTGGCCACCATGGTCGAGCACGCCGCCTGCGGCCTGCAGCTGGCCGGCCTGCAGCGCGGCGAGCACCTCGCGGTGGTGGGCGCCAACCGGCCGCGGCTGTACGCCTGCATGCTGGCCGCGCAGGCGCTGGGCGCGATTCCCGTGCCGCTGTACCAGGACGCCGTGGCGGCCGAGTGCGTGTTCCCGCAGTCCAACGCCGAAGTGCGCATGTGCGTGGTGGAAGACCAGGAGCAGGTCGACAAGATGCTGGAGGTGCGCGGCCAGTACCCGGCGCTCGCGCGCATCTGGTACGACGACCCGCGCGGCCTGCGCAACTACAGCGAGACCGGCCTGGCCAGCCTCGCGGAACTGCTGGAACTGGGCCAGGCCCGCGCCGCGCAGGACAGCGGCTTCTTCCAGGCCCGGGTGGCCGAGGGCAGCCCCGACGACGTGGGCGCCATGTTCTTCACCTCCGGCACCACCGGCAACCCCAAGGGCGTGGTCCACACCCACCGCAGCCTGCTCAACCGCGCCCGGGCCGGCGCCGACTTCGACAAGCTCACGGCCGACGAGGACGTGCTGGCCTACCTGCCGCCGGCCTGGATCGGCCAGAACATCTTCAGCTATTCGCAGTGGCTGGCCTGCGGCTACGTGGTCAACTGCCCCGAGTCGGCCGCCACCGTCAGCATCGACCTCAAGGAGATCGGCCCGACCTACTACTTCGCGCCGCCGCGCGTGTTCGAAGGCCTCTTGACCAGCGTGATGATCCGCATGGAAGACGCGGGCCGCCTGAAGCGCGCGCTGTTCCACCGCTTCATGGACGTGGCGCGCCGCGTCGGCCCCGCGCGCATGGACGGCAAGCCGCTCTCGCTTTCGGACCGGCTGCTCTACGCGCTCGGCGACCTGTGCGTCTACGGCCCGCTGCGCAACACGCTGGGCTTCTCGCGCGTGCGGGTGGCCTACACCGCCGGCGAGGCCATCGGCCCGGACCTGTTCACCTTCTACCGCGCCATCGGCATCAACCTCAAGCAGCTCTACGGCTCCACCGAGACGGCGGTGTTCGTCTGCCTGCAGCCCGACAACGCCGTGCGTGCCGACACCGTGGGCGTGCCCATCGAGGGCGTGGAGATCAAGGTGGCCGACAACGGCGAGATCCTGGTGCGCTCGGCCGGGCTGCTCAAGGGCTACTACAAGAACCAGAAGGCCACCGACGAGGTGCTGACGGCCGACGGCTGGTACCACACCAGCGATGCCGGCTTCCTCGACGCGAGCGGCCAGCTGAAGATCATCGACCGCGTGAAGGACGTCGGCCGCCTGGCCGGCGGCGCCAACGACGGCGCCATGTTCGCGCCCAAGTACGTGGAGAACAAGCTCAAGTTCTTCCCCTACGTCAAGGAGGCCGTGGCCTATGGCGACGGCCGCGCCACGGTCTGCGTGATGCTCAACATCGACTTCGAGGCCGTGGGCAACTGGGCCGAGCGCCGCAACCTGCCCTACGCGGGCTACACCGACCTGGCCGGCAAGCCCGAGGTCTACGCGCTCATGCGCGAATGCGTGGAGAAGGTCAACGCCGACCTCGCGCAGGACGGCATGCTGGCCGGCAGCCAGGTCAGCCGCTTCCTCGTGCTGCACAAGGAGCTCGATGCCGACGACAACGAGCTCACGCGCACCAACAAGGTCCGCCGTGGCTTCATCGCCGAGAAGTACGCGGTGCTGATCGACGCGCTGTACGGCGGCAAGGACCGGCAGTTCATCGAGACCCAGGTCAAGTTCGAGGATGGGCGCACGGGCAGCGTGAGCGCCACGCTCGACATCCTCGACACCAAGACCTTCCCCGCGGTACGCAAGGCGGCCTGATGTTCGACCCCACCATGACCGACACCCAGCTGCCCCCCTCGCCGCAGGCCCCGGCCACGGGCCGCAAGATCGGCGACGTGATCTTGGAAGTGCGCAACATCAGCCTGCGCTTCGGCGGCGTGAAGGCGCTGACCGACATCAGCTTCGACGTGCGCGAGCACGAGATCCGCGCCATCATCGGCCCCAACGGCGCGGGCAAGAGCTCCATGCTCAACTGCATCAACGGCGTCTACGCGCCGCAGGAAGGCGCCATCACCTTCCGCGGCCAGACCTTCAAGCACATGAACTCGCGCCAGGTTGCCGAGATGGGCGTGGCGCGCACCTTCCAGAACCTGGCCCTGTTCAAGGGCATGAGCGTGCTGGACAACATCATGACCGGCCGCAACCTGCGCATGAAGAGCAACCTCTTCCTGCAGGCGCTGCGCTGGGGCCCGGCCGAGCGCGAGGAGATCGCGCACCGCGAGAAGGTCGAACGCATCATCGACTTCCTGGAGATCCAGCCCTTCCGCAAGACGCCCGTGGGCCGCCTGCCCTACGGCCTGCAGAAGCGCGTGGACCTGGGCCGCGCGCTGGCCATGGAGCCGCAGGTGCTGTTGCTCGACGAGCCCATGGCCGGCATGAACGTGGAGGAGAAGCAGGACATGTGCCGCTTCATCCTCGACGTCAACGACGAGTTCGGCACCACCGTCGTGCTGATCGAGCACGACATGGGCGTGGTCATGGACATCTCGGACCGCGTGGTCGTGCTGGACTACGGCAAGAAGATCGGCGACGGCACGCCAGACGCCGTGCGTGCCAACGAAGACGTGATCCGCGCCTACCTCGGCACCACGCACTAGAGAGAGCCATGGGATTCTTCCTCGAAACACTGTTCGGCGGTCTCATGGCCGGCATGCTCTATGCGCTCGTGGCGCTGGGCTTCGTGCTGATCTTCAAGGCCTCGGGCGTCTTCAACTTCGCGCAGGGCGCGATGGTGCTGTTCGCGGCGCTGGCCATGGCGCGCTTCTCGGAATGGTTCCCGCAGCTGCTGGGCTTCGAGAGCCTGCTGCTGGCCAACCTGCTGGCGCTGGTCGCGGCGATCGCGCTGATGGCCGTGCTGGCCTGGCTGATCGAGCGGCTGGCGCTGCGCCAACTGGTCGGCCAGGAGCCGATCGCGCTGCTGATGGCCACGCTGGGCATCGCCTACTTCATCGACGGCGCGGGCCAGCTGCTGTTCGGCAGCGCCACCTACAAGATCGACGTGGGCATGCCCAAGGACCCGATGATGGTGCTGGAGAACACCTTCGAGGGCGGCCTGCTGCTGAGCAAGGAAGACCTCTACGCGGCATTGATCTCGGCGCTGCTCGTGATCGGCCTCACGCTGTTCTTCCAGAAGACGCCGACCGGCCGCGCGCTGCGCGCCGTGGCCGACGACCACCAGGCCGCGCAGTCCATCGGCATCCCGCTGTCGCGCATCTGGGTCATCGTCTGGACCATCGGCGGCATCGTCGCGCTGGTGGCCGGCATCATCTGGGGCTCCAAGCTCGGCGTGCAGTTCTCGATCTCCCTGGTCGCGCTCAAGGCGCTGCCGGTGGTGATCCTGGGCGGGCTCACCTCGGTGCCGGGCGCCATCGTGGGCGGCCTCATCATCGGCGCGGGCGAGAAGCTCTCGGAGATCTACATCGGCCCCATGCTGGGCGGCGGCATCGAGAACTGGTTCGCCTACGTGCTGGCCCTGGGTTTCCTGCTGGTGCGGCCGCAGGGCCTCTTCGGCGACAAGATCATCGACCGGGTCTAAGACATGCTCTACAGAGAAAACGGCCAGTTCAAGCAGACCTACCGCGCCGACCTGCAGATCTTCCCGGTGCTGCAGGACCGCATCGGCATCTGGCTGCTGCTGGCGGTGGCTTTCGTGGCCGTGCCCATGCTGGCCAGCGACTACTTCTTCCGCGCGATCCTGATCCCGTTCCTGATCCTGTCGCTCGCGGCGCTGGGCCTGAACATCCTGGTCGGCTACTGCGGCCAGATCTCGCTGGGCACGGGGGCGTTCATGGCCATCGGCGCCTACGCGGCCTACAACCTGCAGGTGCGCTTCGAGGGCATGCCGCTGCTGCTGGCGCTGATCGGCGGCGGGCTCGCGTCCACGGTGTTCGGCGTGCTGTTCGGCATCCCGAGCCTGCGCATCCGCGGGCTGTACCTGGCCGTGGCCACGCTCGCGGCGCAGTTCTTCACGGACTGGTTCACCAACCGCGTCCGGTGGGTCACGAACGATTCGCCTTCGGGTTCGGTCAGCGTGGGCGCGCTGTCGTTCTTCGGCGTGCCGGTCGAGACGCCGGTGCAGAAGTACCTGCTGTGCCTGGGCATCGTCTGCGTGTTCGCGCTGCTGGCCAAGAACCTCGTGCGCGGCGCCATCGGCCGCCAGTGGATGGCGATCCGCGACATGGACGTGGCGGCGGCCGTGATCGGCATCCGCCCGGTCTACGCCAAGCTCTCGGCCTTCGCGGTCAGCTCCTTCATCGTCGGCGTGGCCGGCGCGCTGTGGGGCTTCGTGCACCTGGGCTCCTGGGAGCCGGCGGCCTTCAGCATCGACCGCTCGTTCCAGCTGCTGTTCATGGTCATCATCGGCGGCCTGGGCTCCATCTCGGGCGCATTCTTCGGCGCGGCCTTCATGGTGCTGCTGCCGCTGCTGCTCAACTACGTGCCGCACTGGCTGGGCCTGCCGCTGTCCACGGCCACGGCCTCGCACCTGGAGCACATGATCTTCGGCGCGCTGATCGTGTTCTTCCTGATCGTCGAGCCGCACGGCCTGGCGCGCCTGTGGCTCACGGCGCGCGAGAAGCTGCGCCTGTGGCCTTTCCCGCATTGATTCCCCGCTGCGTTTTCCCACCCACCCCCAGGAGACATCCCATGAAGCTGAAAACCCTTGCTGCCGTCGCCGCGGCCAGCCTGTCCATGCTGGCCGCGCCCGGCGCCCACGCCCAGGCCGAGCAGTTCGTGCCGCTCCTGGTCTACCGCACGGGCCAGTTCGCGCCGCTGGGCATCCCATGGGCCGACGGCAAGCAGGACTACCTGAAGCTCGTCAACGCGCGCGACGGCGGCGTCAACGGCGTCAAGCTGAGCTTCGAGGAATGCGAGACCGCCTACGACGCGGCCAAGGGCGTGGAGTGCTACGAGCGCCTGAAGGGCAAGAGCGGCGGCGCGGCCGGCTTCGACACCCAGTCCACCGGCATCACCTTCGCCGTGACCGACAAGGCCTTCGCCGACAAGATGTCGGTGGTGACCATGGGCTACGGCCTGTCGCAGTCGGTCGACGGCACGGTGTTCGAATGGAACTTCCCGCTGCTGGGCACCTACTGGACCGCCGCCGACGTGATGGTGCAGGACATCCTCAAGAAGGAGAAGGGCAGCCTCAAGGGCAAGAAGATCGCGCTGGTCTACCACGACTCGCCCTACGGCAAGGAGCCGATCGCGCTGCTGCAGAAGCGCGCCGCCAAGGACGGCTTCGAGCTTTCGCTGTTCCCGGTCACGCCGCCCGGCGTGGAGCAAAAGAGCACCTGGCTGCAGATCCGCCAGCAGCGGCCCGACTACGTGCTGCTGTGGTCGGCCGGCGTGATGACGCCTGCCGCCGTGCGCGAGGCCCAGGCCACGGGCTATGCGCGCGACAAGATCTACGCGGTCTGGTGGGCCGGCTCGGACCACGACGTGAAGGACATCGGCGCCGGCGCCAAGGGCTACAACGCGATCACCATCCACAACAGCGCGGCCAAGGACAAGGTGCACGACGACCTCAAGAAGTTCGTCTACGACAAGGGCCAGGGCACGGCCGGCAATGCCGGCGAGGTCGGCGTGATGGCGCACACGCGCGGCATGATGATCTCCATGCTGCAGGTCGAGGCCATCCGCACCGCGCAGGAGAAGTTCGGCAAGGGCAAGGTCATGACGCCCGAGCAGATCAAGTGGGGCATGGAGAACCTGGACCTCACGGCCGACAAGCTCAAGGCCCTGGGCTTCGGCGAGATCATGCGCCCCGTCAAGACCTCGTGCAGCAACCACATGGGCACGGACTGGGCGCGCATCGTCCAATGGGACGGCGGCAAGTGGAACATCACCTCGGACTGGTACCAGTCCGACAAGAGCCTGATCGACCCGCTGGTCAAGGAACTGTCGGCCAAGTACGCGGCCGACAAGAAGATCACGCCGCGTTCCTGCTCCTGAAACCATGTCCGCACTGCCTTCGGCCGAGCGCCGCGAGTTCCTCGATGTCAACGGCATCGAGGTCATCTACAACCACGTGATCCTGGTGTTGAAGGGCGTCTCGCTGCGCGTGGACGAAGGCAGCATCGTGGCCCTGCTGGGCGCCAACGGGGCCGGCAAGACCACCACCCTGCGGGCGGTGTCCAACCTGCTGCACGCCGAGCGCGGCGCGGTGACCAAGGGCTCGATCGCGCTGCGCGGCGAGCGCATCGAGAACCTGACGCCGGCCGAGCTCGTGGACCGCGGCGTGATCCAGGTCATGGAGGGCCGGCACTGCTTCGCCCACCTGACCATCGAGGAGAACCTCATGACCGGGGCCTATACGCGCAAGGACGGCCGCGCCGCCGTCGAGCAGACGCTGGAGAAGGTCTACGCCTACTTCCCGCGGCTCAAGACGCGGCGCACCAGCCAGGCCGCCTACACCTCGGGCGGCGAGCAGCAGATGTGCGCGATCGGCCGCGCGCTGATGGCCAACCCGAAGATGGTGCTGCTCGACGAGCCCTCCATGGGCCTGGCGCCGCAGATCGTCGAGGAGGTGTTCGAGATCGTGAAGGACCTCAACACCAAGGAGCGCGTGACCTTCCTGCTGGCCGAGCAGAACACCAACATGGCGCTGCGCTACGCCGATTTCGGCTACATCCTGGAGAGCGGGCGCGTGGTCATGGACGGTGCCGCCAGCGCGCTGCGCGAGAACGAGGACGTCAAGGAGTTCTACCTCGGCACCGGCGGCGAAGGCCGCAAGAGCTTCCGCGACGTCAAGAGCTACAAGCGCCGCAAGCGCTGGCTTGCATGAGATCCCCCCAAGCGGCTGCGCCGTTCCCACCGCCGCTGCGCGAGGAGGGCGCACCCGGCGGCCTGGCAGAGCCAGTTCCGCGGCTGCGCTGGCATGGCCTGCTCCGCGGCCGTTCGCACCGCGGCGTGCAAGCCGCATTGCTTTCCATTTCTGGACTGTTCATATGAATGCCGCCACCCTCGATGCGCGCGAGACGCGCGACCCCGCCGAGCGCGAAGCCGCGCTGATGGCGGCCTTGCCCGGCCTCGTGGCCCACGCCAAGACGCACAGCCCGGCCCAGGCCGAGCGGCTCGCGCAGGTGGACCCGGCGGCCATCCGGAGCCGGGCCGCGCTGGCCAGCCTGCCGGTGCTGCGCAAGCACGAGCTGCTGGCGCGCCAGCAGGCCGCGCGCGCGGCCGGCGGCGACCCCTTCGGCGGCTATTCCGCGAGCGGCTGGAGCGGCCTGCACCTGGCGCGGCGCGCCAAGCGCGTGTTCCAGTCGCCTGGCCCGCTCTACGAGCCGCAGGGCGTGGACGAAGACAGCTGGCGCATGTCGCGTGCCATGTACGCGGCCGGGTTCCGCGGCGGGGAGCTCGTGCACAACAGCTTCAGCTACCACCTGACACCGGCCGGCGCCATGATGGAAGAGGGCGCGCTGGCGCTGGGCTGCACGGTGTTCCCGGGCGGCGTGGGCAACACCGAAATGCAGCTGCAGGCCATGGACGACCTGCGCCCGCACGGCTACTGCGGCACGCCGAGCTTCCTCAAGATCGCGCTCGAGAAGGCCGCGGGCCGGCCGCTGTCCATCTCCAAGGCCCTGGTCAGCGGCGAGGCCTGCCCGCCCTCGCTGCGCGACTGGTTCCAGGCCCGGGGCATCGCCGCCTACCAGTGCTATGCCACGGCCGACATCGGCCTGATCGCCTACGAGACGCCCGCGCGCGAAGGCCTGGTGCTGGACGAGCAGGTCATCGTCGAGATCGTCGGGCCGGACGGCGTGCCGCTCGGCGAGGGCGAGGTCGGCGAGGTCGTGGTGACCAGCTTCGATGCCGACTACCCGCTGATCCGCTTCGGCACGGGCGACCTCTCGGCCGTGCTGCCGGGGCCTTGCCCCACGGGCCGCACCAACACGCGCATCAAGGGCTGGCTGGGCCGTGCCGACCAGACCACCAAGGTGCGTGGCATGTTCGTGCACCCCAGCCAGGTGCAGGAGATCGTGCGGCGCTTCCCCGCGCTCGGCCGCGTGCGCCTGGTCGTCAGCGGCGAGATGGCCAGCGATGCGATGGCGCTGCATGCGGAGTGCGCCACGCCCGACGAGGGCATGCGCGCGCGCGTGGCCGAGGCCATCCGCGAACTGACCAAGCTGCGCGGCGAGGTGCTGTGGTGCGCGGCCGGCAGCCTGCCCGACGACGGCAAGCTCATCGACGACCAGCGCAGCTACCGTTAGTGATGCGGACCCTGGGGCTTGTCTGAATTTCCCTACACATTCTGGGGGGCTACCATGCGCGCCGTTATTTCACTTCGGTTGTAGAGGAGTCAGGATGAACAAGCTGTTGACGGTTGTGGCGCTGGCGGTTGCTGCGGTGGGCGCGCAAGCCCAGGATTTCCCGGGCGGCAAGCCCATCACCATCGTGGTGCCCTTCGCTGCCGGCGGCCCCACCGACCGTGTGGCGCGCGATCTGGCCGAGGCCATGCAGCGGCAGATGAACAGCAACCCCATCGTGATCGAGAACGTGGGCGGCGCCGGCAGCACCATCGGCACGACCAAGGTCGCGCGGGCCAAGAACGACGGCTACACGCTGCTGCTGACCCACGTGGGCATGGCCACCACGCCGGTGCTGTACCGCAAGCTGTCCTACAACTACGAGACTGACTTCGAGTACCTGGGCATCGTCAACGACGTGCCCATGACGGTGATCGGCAAGCCGGGCCTGGCGGCCAACAACTTCGCCGAGCTGCGCACCTGGATCGGCCAGAGCGGCGGCAAGGTGAACCTGGGCAATGCCGGCATCGGCTCGGCCTCGCACCTGTGCGGCCTGATGTTCCAGAGCGAACTCAAGGCCGAGATGACCACCGTGCCGTACAAGGGCACGGCGCCGGCCATCGCCGACCTGCTGGGCGGCCAGATCGACCTGCTGTGCGACCAGACCACCAACACCACCTCGCAGATCGAGGCCAAGAAGGTCAAGGCCTATGCCGTGACGACGACCAAGCGCCTGTCCACGCCCGCGCTGAAGGACCTGCCGACGCTGGACGAGGCCGGCCTGAAGAACTTCCAGGTCACGATCTGGCACGGCCTGTACGCGCCCAAGGGCACGCCGGCCGCGGTGCTGACCAAGCTCAACACGGCGATGAAGGCCGCGCTGAAGGATGCCGACTTCATCAAGAAGCAGGAGGGCCTGGGTGCCGTGGTGGCGAACGACAAGCGCGTCGAGCCGGCCGAGCACAAGAAGTTCGTGCAGGCCGAGGTGGCGCGCTTCGGCCCCGTCATCAAGGCCGCCGGCCAGTACGCCGACTGAAGCCGGACCCGCTCCGACGACAAGCCGCCGCGCGCAAGCCCGGCGGCTTTTTCATGGCCGCAGCCGGCGCATGGCGAAGGCGCCGGCCAGCAGCGCGAGCGCGGCGACCGCCGCCAATGCAGCCAGCGGCGTGGCCGTGCCGTCCGTGCGCGGTGGGGGCGGCGTGAAGCGCGGCATGCGGGCGAAGTCGTCCACCCCGAATGGCCGGTCGCTGAACAGGTAGGGGTAGAAGAAGCCGCGCAGCCGCGTGTGGAAGGCCGCCACCGCGTCCTGCTGTGCCAGCTGGGCCGGCAGGTCGGTGGCCGCCGCCCGGTGCAGCACGGCCTGCACGCCCACGCCGGGCAGCAGCCAGCCCAGCCGCCCGGTCCAGCGCTGGCGCGCCTGCAGCGTCGCGCGCCAGGCCTGCACGTCCGCGGCCACGCCCTCGTCGCCGAGCTGCTGGAAGGCGAAGTACCACTTCCAGTGGAAGCCCGCGGGCAATGGCGCCGTGTCCTGCCATTCGGGGTGGCTGGCGAAGAAGCGCGCCATCGTCTCCTCGCGCGGCAGGTCCCAGGCGCCGTGCACCTGTTCGCGCTGGGCCAGCGCCAGCTCCACGCCCTGGGGCGCGGGCAGGGCGCGTGTCAGCGCGGTCTGGGCCAGCGTGGGCAGCACCAGGGTCAGCAGCACCCAGCAGCCCATCAGGGCCGTGGCATGGGCGGCCGGGCTGCGGCCACGCGCGCCGACCAGCAGGGCCAGGCCGGTCCAGAACGCCACATAGGCCAGCGCCGCCGCCACCGCGGTGGCCAGCGCCGCGGGCGGCGTGCCCAGCGCGAGCGCGCCGGCGCCCACCGGCAGCAGCAGGCACAGCGCGACCAGCGCCGCGCGCAGGCCGGCGCGGCGCAGCCACAGCCGGGCGCCGGCACCGGGCAGGGCCAGCAGCGTGCCGAGCCGGCCGGTCCGGCGCTCGCCCGAGACCAGGTCGTACAGCAGCGCGACCAGCACCAGCGGCGCCAGGTAGACCAGCACGAAGGCCCAGTCGAAGCGGCCAGCCAGGGCCAGTTCGGGGTTGAAGCTCTCGCCCTCGTGCAGCTGCGACTGCAGCGCCAGCGCACGCACGCGCAGCAGCAGCGGTGCGCTGTCGCGCAGGCCTCCGGCCAGGAAGGCCGTGTCCGAGGGCGGGCTCCAGGTGGCGTGCTGGCCGTAGTAGGCGGCCGAGCCGGCATCGCCGCGGGCCAGGGGCTTGCGCAGCTGGGCCGCCAGGTCCTGGTGCTGCAGCGGCGCCAGCCGGGCCAGGGTCTGCTGCTGACGCGCGACCTCGCGCGCGCCCGACCCCACGGCCAGGCCGGACAGTGCCAGCAGCAGGAGCAGCGCGAGCGCCGCCAGCGGGGTGCGCGCCAGCAGGCGCCATTCGTGCAGCCAGGCCCTCATCGCGCCACCTGCGCGATCCGGCGCGTGGCCAGGGCCAGCGCACCACCGAGCGCGGCCAGCCACAGCAGCAGCACCACGGCCGCGGGCGCCGCCGCGCGCAGGGCCTGCGCCGTGGGTGCGGGCTCGAACTGGAACTGCGCGAGATCGTGCCAGTGCTGGGCGCCGATGCGGTCGTCGCGGCTGGAGCGGTCGGTCGCCAGCGTGAGCTTCTCGGCCTGCAGCCGGTTCAGCGCCTGCACCAGCCGGTAGCGGTGGCGCTCGCTCTGTTCCAGGAAGCTGCGGTAGGCCACCAGGTCGGTGCCGGCCGCAGCCATGGACAGCCGGCGCAGCGCGAGCACCGGGGACAGCGGCGCGAAGCGGTCGACCGCCTGCAACTGGGCCTCCTGCAGCGCGAAGCCGGCGGCGGCGTGCTGGACGAACAGCTCGGACGTGAGGCGTTCTCCCTCCATGGCGACCAGGCCCTTGTAGTTGAGTGGCAGATCCTCCACGCGGGCGACACCGTACTGCGCCAGCGTGCGCGCGCGGAAGCTGGCGAAGTAGGGGTCCTGGGCGTCGTGGCTGTCGCCCAGGGCCGCGAGTTCGCGCGCGATGGCGATGTCGGTCTCCACGCGCGTGGGCAGCGGCCGGTCCGCGGCCGCCCATTCGGCGGCCAGGCGCGGCAGCAGCACCACGCCCACGGCCCAGACGGCCAGCAGCGCCACGAGCGCGCTGCGCGCCTGCTGGAGCCAGGCCGAGACGCACACGATCCCCAGCACCCACAGCGTCAGCCACCCCGTGTAGCCCGCCGCGAGCACGCCGGCCAGCAGCGCGGGTGCCGGTGTGGCCAGCGCCATCCAGCCCAGCGCCAGCCAGGCCGGCAGCAGCAGCAGGCCGGCCAGACCGGCCAGCGCGAGCAGCTTGCCCTGCACGATCTGCGCCGGGCGCACGCCCTGGGCCAGCAGCTGGCGCAGCGTGCCCGCCTCGCGCTCGCGCGCCAGCATGGCGTGGCCGGCGAACACCAGCAGCAGCGGCGCCAGCACCTGCAGCACGAAGGCCGGCGTGAGCTGGCCGAAACGCAGCAGCAGCGAGGACTGGCGCGCCTCGCTGAAGTTGGCGCTGTTCTGGCGGTGGCCTTCGAGGAACAGCGTGTGGCCGGTCTGCGCGTCGATGCCGGGGTCGAAGGCGGCCAGCGGATTCAGCGGCCGGAATACGAAGTGGCCGTAGTGCACCATGCGGTGCGGGTGCCGGTCGGGCGAGGCCTCGAAGGCCTGGTCCGCCTGGCTCTGGCGGCGTGCGCGCTCGGCCGCCAGCGCGTCGCGCTGTTCGGCCGCGTGGAAGATGGACACGGCCGTCAACAGCAACACCAGGGCCAGGCCCAGCACGGCCACGCGGTCGCGCCGCAGCCAGCGCCACTCTTGCGTGGCGATGCGCAGCACCGGGCGAACTGTCGAACCTTCGGCTGCGCCTGCGGTGCGAGCACCTTGGGGCGACCCGGCGGTGCTCATGGCGTGGCTCCCGCCGTCGCGTAGCGCCGGTGCAGCGCGCGCACGTCGAAGCGCTCGGCGCCGCTGGCCGACACCTCGTCGAGCAAACGCCCCTGGTCCAGGAAGCCGATGCGGTCGGCCACCTCGGCCGCGCCCAGCAGGTCGTGCGTGACCATCAGGATGGCCACGCCCTCGCCGCGCAGCCAGGCCAGCAGGCGGCTGAACTCGGCCTGGGCCTGCGGGTCCAGGCCCGAGGTGGGCTCGTCCAGCAGCAGCACCGGCACCTGGCGCGCCAGCGCAAGGCCGATGGCCACCTTCTGCCGCATGCCCTTGGAGAAGCCGGCCACGCGCCGGCCATGGGCGTCGGCGTCCAGGCCGGCGCGCGCGAGCGCGGCGGCGATGGCGTCGGCGCCCTGGTGCTGGCCCGCGAGATCCAGGAAATAGGCCAGGTTCTCGCGCGCACTGAGGTGCTCGTACAGCGCCACGTTCTCGGGGATGTAGGCGATCTGGCGGCGCGCCTGGGCGGCCTGGGCCACGGGATCGGCGCCGAGCACGCGCACCTGGCCGCGCGTGGGCTGCACGAAGCCCAGGAACAGGCTCAACGTGGTGGTCTTGCCGGCGCCGTTGGCGCCCAGCAGGGCGTAGGTCTCGCCGGGGGCGACGGCCAGATCGAGGCCGCGCAGGATGCTGCGGCCGGCGTAGCCGGCCTCGATGGCCTGGGCGTGCAATGCGGGGTGGGCCATCTCAGAACTTCGCCTGCAGGCCGACCGTGATCGCGCGTTCCATGCCGGGCGTGACCCACAGGCGGCTGAACGAGCTCGTGTAGTAGGTGGCGTTGAACAGGTTGTCCACGTCCAGCGTGAGGCGCAGCAGGGGCGTCACGCGCCAGTAGGCGACCAGCTTGGCCGTGGTGTAGTGCGGCAGCTCGAACGCGGGCGTGCCGGCATCGGCCTCGGCCTGCGTGCGGGCCTGGCCCAGGCGCCGGCCCATGTGCGTGACGCCGCCGCCGATGCCGTAGCGCTGGCCGTTGGCCAGCGCGTCCTCGTAGACGGCCAGCAGGCTGCCGTTCACGCGCGGCACGTTGAGCAGGCGGCCGCCCACCTCGAGGTTGTTGTCGCGCGCGATCTCCACGTCGTTGAGTACCAGGCTGGCGTTCAGCCGCCAGTGCGTGCTCAACTGGCCGGCCAGGTCCAGTTCCAGCCCGCGCGAGCGGACCTCGCCGGCAGCCACCGAATGGCCCGCGTTGGCCGGGTCGGAGGTCAGCACATTGCGCTTGCGGATCTCGAACAGCGCGGCCGTGGCGCCGATGCGTTGGTCGCGGCTCTCCCATTTGGCGCCGAGCTCCAGCGCGCGGCCGGTCTCGGGCGCGAAGCTGTTGCCGGCCACGTCGCTGCCGGTGTTGGGCCGGAACGAGCGGCCGGCGTTGGCGTAGACCGTCCACTGCGCGGAGGGCAGCCAGCTCAGGCCCACGCGCGGCGAGGTGGACGAGGGCTCCTGCGGCGTCGTGACGCCCGTGCGGCGGTTCAGCAGCGACTGGTCGTAGCGGTCCACACGCACGCCGGCCAGCAGGCGCCAGGCGGGCGCGAGCGTGATGGCGTCCTGCAGGTAGAACGCCGTGTTGCGCTGGCGCTCGAAGGTATCGGTGTTGGCCAGCGGCGTGGGCTGGGCCTGGCCGTAGACGGGGTTGTAGATGTCGATGGCGTAGGGCTGGGTGGCGCTGGGGTTCACGCGCAGCATGCGCGTGTCCATTTCGAAGCGGAAACGCTCGGCGCCGAATAGCAGGTCGTGCGACAGCCCGCCCGTCTCCACGCGGCCCTGCAACTCGGCCTGCATGGCGAGGTCGTCCGAGTGGTAGTCGCGCAGGCGGCGCTGGCGCGTGAGCAGCCCGCCCGCCTGCAGGGCATTGGCTTCGGTCGAGTAGCCGTGGATGCCCGTGGAGCGCTGCGACAGGCCGAGCCGGCCGGTCCAGCCGCTGGCCCACATGTGCGAGAGGATGAGCTGGTGCGTGCGGTTGTCCACGCGCACGTCGCCGTCGGCCGGCTCGCCCAGGAAGCGCGTGCGCGGGATCGCGCCGAGCCGGCCGTCCACGGCCACCACGCCGCGGTCCAGCGGCGTCTCGTGGCGCAGGATCTCGCCCGTGTAGTCGAGCACCGTGTCGCGGGTCAGCTTCCAGGTGAAGGCCGGAGCGATGACCTGGCGCTGCGCGCCCACATGGTCGCGCCAGCCGTCGCGGTCTTCCACCGCCACGTTGAGCCGGTAGGCCAGCTTGTCGCCGAGGGGGCCGGTGCTGTCGAGCGCGCCGCGCTTGAGGCCATGGCTGCCGCCGTAGGCCTCGACCGCGTGCGCGGCCTTCCAGAGCGGCCGCTTGGACACCACGTTGAGCGTGCCGCCCGGCTCGCTGCTGCCGTACAGCGCGGCGGCCGGGCCCTTCAAGAACTCGATGCGTTCCACGCCGGCCAGGTCGCGCGGCGCGTTGAAGCCACGGCCCGACGAGAAGCCGTTGAACAGCGTGGCCATGCCCACGTTCTGGTCGCCGGGCATGCCGCGGATGGCGATGTTGTCCCAGAGCCCGCCGAAGTTGTTCTGGCGCGAGACGCCGCCCACGTAGTCGAGCACGTCGTCGAGCTTGGTCGCGCCCAGGTCGTCGATGGCCTGGCGCGTGACGATGCGCACCGACTGCGGCAGCTCGCGCAACGGCAGTTCGGTCTTGGCGCCCGCCGCTTCTTCGGCGTGGTAGGCGCCGGAGGCGGTGCGGCCGACCACCTCGACGGTGGAGAGCTGGGCGTCCTGGGCGAGGACGGGCAGGGCGGTGCAAAGCGCGAGCGGCAGCAGCCGCCGCGTGAACGGAGGAATGGACATGGGCGAGAGACAGCAAGGCGCCGCCCGGCCGGATGGCGGGCAGGCTGGGACGGTGGCCGGCCAGGGCCGGACGGATGGGCGCCGCGCGGGCGGCGGGGTCTCAGGCTTGCGGTGGGTCGCGCGAGCGGAACGGCCAGCGGTCCGCGCTCGGGCCTGCGCTGGCGCCGTGCCAGGCGATGGCATGGCCGGCGATGGCGTCGGGGATCGGCTGCGGCGCCGCCGCATCCAGCGCATGCGCCAGCTGCGCGTGGCTGCTGCACCAGGCGCAGGCCGCGTGCGCTTCGGCGTGCTCGGCCGGCGGGTCGGCATCGGGCAGGCTGGCCTGCGTTTCACGCAGGTGCTCGATGGCATGCGCCGGAACGCCGATGGCCGTGTTGAACAACACGGCCACCAGCAGCAGGCGCAGCAGCAGTAGGCGGGTCAGGTGGCGCAAGGGAACGGGCCGCGGAAGATGCGGCCCGTCATTCTAATGAGAATGAAATATCAATTTCATGAAGGCCACATCACCTGGGCTGCTTTACTTGGGCCGCACCGCGTCGGCCGTGCCCTGGATGAAGGCCTTGATGGCTTCCACGTCGTCCATCGAGAGCTTGCCCGTGAAGTCCGGCATGCCGCGCGCCATGGCCGGGCCCTTGAACAGGAACTTGTCCAGGTGCTCGATGTAGGCTGCGTCCATGTAGCCCAGGTTGGGGATGTTGCCGCCGCGGTCCACGCCCGGAACGCCGTGGCACAGCACGCAGTTGCTGACGTACAGCCCGGTGCCGGCCTCGACCTTGGCGGCGTCGTACTTCACGCCCTGCAGCAGCTTGCCCGCGCGGTACTCCACGAAGTCGGGCATCTTGGCCTGGCCACCCACCGCGAAGGTGTAGACCGTGCCGGGGCCCTGGCGCTCGGTGGCGCGCGCGGCCTGGCCGTAGACGCCGCCCCAGCCCACCGCGATCGACACGTACTGCTTGCCGTCCACGAGGTAGGTGGACGGCGCGGCCACCACGCCGGTGCCGGTGGGCGTCTCCCAGAGCTTGGCGCCGGTCTTGGCGTCGTAGGCCACCATGCGCCCGTCGGCCGTGCCCTGGAACACGAGGTTGCCGGCCGTGGTCAGCGTGCCGCCGTTCCAGGGCGAGACATGCTCCACGCCCCAGGCTTCCTTCTGCGCCACCGGGTCCCAGGCCACGAGCCGGCCCATGGGCTTGCTCGTGGGCGGCGCGGCGTTCAGGAACATGGCGGTGTTCCAGCCCTGGTTGGAATGCGGGCGCAGCGCCACGTTCTCGTTGAACTTCCAGTCCTTGTCGTCCATGAGGTTCAGCGGCACGTGCTGGGCCGGCAGGTAGACCAGGCCCGTCTGCGGGTTGAACGACATCGGGTGCCAGTTGTGCGCGCCGTAGGGGCCGGGGATGCTGTCGCCGGGCTTGTCGTTCTGGCGCGCCGCGGCGATCTCGATCGGCCGGCCCTTGGCGTCGTAGCCAGAGGCCCAGTTCACCTCGACGAAGTTCCTGGCCGAGATGAATTGGCCGTTGGTGCGGTCGATCACGAAGAAGAAGCCGTTCTTGGGCGCGTGCAGGATCACCTTGCGCGGCTTGCCGCCGACCTTGAGGTCCGCCAGGATCATGGGCTGCGTGGAGGTGTAGTCCCAGTTGTCGCCGGGCGTCTCCTGGTAGTGCCACTTGTAGGCGCCGGTGTCCGGGTCCAGCGCGACGATGGAGGCCAGGTACAGGTTGTCGCCGCCGGCCGGGCTGCGCTTGCTGCGGGCCCAGGGCGAGCCGTTGCCGGTGCCGATGTACATCAGGTTGAGTTCGGGGTCGAAGGCCATGGTGTCCCATACGGTTCCGCCGCCGCCGGCCTCCCAGTACCTGCCGGCCGGGTCCCAGGTCTTGGCCGCGCGGGCCATCGACGCATCCTCGAAGGGCTTGGCCGGATCGCCCGGCACCGTGAACCAGCGCCACTTCTGGTCGCCGGTGTGGGCGTCGTAGGCCGTGATGTAGCCGCGCACGCCGTACTCGGCGCCGCCGTTGCCGATCAGGACCTTGCCCTTGAACACGCGCGGCGCGCCCGTGATGGTGTAGCTGCGTGCGTGGTCGATCAGCGTGTCCTTCTCCCACAGCACGCGGCCGCTGGCCGCGTCCAGCGCCACCAGGCGGCCGTCGTAGGCGCCAACGTAGACCTTGCCCTCCCACAGCGCGACACCGCGGTTGACCACGTCGCAGCAGCCGCGAAAGCCCTTGGACCTGTCGACCTGCGGGTCGTAGGTCCAGATGCGCTGGCCGGTGCGCACGTCGATGGCGTGCACCACGCTCCACGAGGCCGTCACGTACATCACGCCGTCGACGACCAGGGGCGTGGCCTCCACGCCGCGCGTGCTCTCGAGGTTGTACGACCAGACCAGCCCGAGCTGCTGCACGTTGCCGGTGTTGATCTGGTTCAGCCGGCTGTAGCGCGTCTCGGCGTAGTCGAGTCCGACGCTGGGCCAGTCCGGCGTCTTGGCCGCGTTGGCGCGGATGAAGCTGCCATTGACCTTCTTCACGGCGCTCGCCGCGCGCTCGGCCGGCGTCTGCGCCGCCACCGAACACGCCAGCACGGCCAGGGCCAGCGCGGCAAGGGAACGAACGGGCATCGCGTGTCTCCTTTGTTGTCGTGGGGCAGCCAAGCATCCGCGCGCTCGCCGGACGGGTGCTCCGGACTTTCCCGTAGTCGCTGTCGCCCGGGTAACCCCTGGCGCAGCGCGGCAGGGTGCTCGCCTAGCATGGCGGCCACGCGCGACCGGACCGCGCTGGAGACAAGATGCCTGCTTCGCTTGCCCTTTCCACGCTCGAAGACCTGTTGCGCGGCATGCTGCGCATCCGCGCATTCGAGGACGCCGCCGAGGCGGCCCGCCAGGATGGCCCTTCCTTCGCCGGCCAGGAGGCCGTGCCCGTGGGCGTCTGCGCCCACCTGCGGCCCGGCGACCACCTGACCGCCACGCACCGTGGCCATGGCCAGACGCTGGCCGGGCTGCTGGGCCAGGCCGCGGGCGCGCACGACGCCATGCACGTCGCGGTGGGCGCCGCGCACGGTGCCAAGCTGCAGGGCAAGGACGGTGTCACGGTGTGCTTCTTCGGCGATGCCGCGCTGCACCCGGGGCCGTTCCTGGAGTCGTTGAACTGGGCCAAGGTCTACGCGCTGCCCGTGCTGTTCGTCTGCGAAGACAACCCCTGGCGGCTGGCCGCGGCCGGCGAGGACGCCTCGGCGCGGGCCGTGGCCATGGGCGTGCCAGCCGAGCAGGTCGACGGCAGCGATGTGCAAGCCGTCCATGCGATGGCCGGGCGGCTCGTGGCGCAGCTGCGCGGCGGGGCCGGGCCCTGCCTGCTGCACGCGCGCCGCTACCGCGGCGCGGCCTGCGCGCCGGCCGGCCGCGAGACCGATGCCATCGCCCGGGCCTGCGCTCGCTACCTGGCCCTGGGCGGCAGCGCCCAGGCGCTGCAGCGGATCGAACGCCAGGCGCGGCAGCAGGCCCAGCGGGCGCTGGCCGTGCCGCAGGCGGCGCCGCACCGCCCGGACGAAGCGGCCGCCTCCGCGCGGCCCCTGTGGAACTGAACGAGGAACCTCCCATGCGCTCTCTCCTGTCGATCCGCCGCCTGCTGCTGGGCGCCGCCGCCCTGGCCGCCTGCGCCCAGGCCCTGCCCGTGCTGGCCCAGGCGGGCTGGCCCAGCAAGCCCATCCGCATGGTCGTGCCGTTCGCGCCCGGCGGCACCACCGACATCCTGGCCCGTGCGGTCGCGGTGGAGCTGACCAAGTCGCTGGGCCAGCCCGTGGTGGTGGACAACAAGGCCGGCGCCGGCGGCAACATCGGCGCCGACATCGTGGCCAAGGCAGCACCGGACGGCTACACCATCCTGATGGGCACGGTGGGCACGCACGCCATCAACAAGTGGCTCTACGACAAGATGCCCTACGACCCGGTGAAGGACTTCGCGCCGATCAGCCTGGTGGCCGGCGTGCCCAACGTGATGGTGGTCAATGCCGACAAGGCGCGCGCGCTGAAGATCCACAACGTGCAGGACTTCATCGCCTATGCCAAGGCGAATCCGGGCAAGCTCAACATGGCCTCCAGCGGCAACGGCACCTCGATCCACATGGCCGGCGAACTGTTCAAGACCATGACGGGGGCCTACATGGTGCACTTCCCGTACAAGGGCTCGGGCCCTGCGCTCATGGACATGGTGGCGGGCAACATGGACGTGATGTTCGACAACCTGCCCTCGGCCCTGCAGCAGATCAAGGCCGGCAAGCTGACCGCGCTGGCCGTGACGAGCGCCCAGCGCTCGGCCGCGCTGCCCGACGTGCCCACCGTGGAGCAGGCCGGCGGGCCCGCGCTCAAGGGCTTCGAGGCCAGTTCATGGTTCGGCCTGCTGGCACCCGCGGGCACGCCGCCCGAGATCGTCAACCGCATCCAGCAGGACGTGGCCAAGGCCATCAAGACGCACGAGGTCAACGAGCGCCTGCTGGCCCAGGGCGCGATCCCGAGCGGCAACACGCCGCAGCAGTTCGCGGCGCTGATCGGTGCGGAACTGAAGAAGTGGCAGCCCGTGGTCAAGGCCTCGGGCGCGAAGGTGGACTGAAGGGGGCTAGACGCCCCAGACCACTTCCTTGCCCGCGGCCTCGGCGCGCCGCAGCATCTCGATGAAGGGCACGGCGCGCTGGCGCAGCGACACCACCTCGGGCTTGCTCCTGGGCTGCTCGCCTTTGGCGCGGGCCTCGTCCTCGGCGGCCTTCTGGGCCGCCTCTTCCTCGGCGATGGCCTTCTCCAGCGCGGCGACGGCCTGCGTCATCTGCTCGGGCTGGATGATGCCGCTGGGTTCGGGCTCCTTGCCGATCAGCTGCAGGACGCGGCGCCCGTTGGGCTCCAGCATGATGAGGTCGCCGGTGGCCTTGGACTTGAACTTGAACAACATGGGGGTCAGCGGTACATGTAGCCGCGGTTGAACGGATAGGGCGATTGTGCGCCCGTCATCGGGCCGCCGCGCGTGCTGCCGCTGGGCCGGCTGGCCAGCATCTGGTGCAGCGAGATCCAGTCGTGCTCGAAGCTCATGGCGCTGCCGGCCAGGTACAGCCGGTAGGCGCGCAGCACGCGCTCGGCGTTGCCGGCGTCCCTGGCCGTGGCCGCCAGCACCTGCCGCGCCTCGTCCAGCCGCGCCTCCAATGCATCGGACCAGGCCCACAGCGTGCGCGCGTAGTGCGGGCGCAGGTTCTCGGTGTCCACCATCTCCAGGCCGGCGCCGGCCAGCTCGCGCAGCACGTGCGAGACGTGCAGCAGTTCGCCGCCCGGGAAGATGTACTTCTCGATGAAGTCGCCCATGCCGGCGCCGAGCTGGTCGTGGTGGACCGACGAGCCCGTGATGCCGTGGTTGAGCACCAGGCCGCCCGGCTTGAGCAGATCGTGGATGCGCGCGAAGTAGGTCGGCATGTTGGCGCGGCCCACATGCTCGAACATGCCGACCGAGGCGATCTTGTCGAACGGCTCGGCGTCCAGGTCCCGGTAGTCGCACAGCAGCATGCGCACCCGGCCCGACAGGCCGCGCCGCGCGATCTCGCGGTTCACGTGCGCGTGCTGGTTGTGCGAGAGCGTGATGCCCGTGGCGTCCACGCCGTAGTGCTCGGCGGCCCACAGCAGCAGGCCGCCCCAGCCCGCGCCCACGTCCAGGAAGCGCTCGCCGCTGCGCAGCATGAGCTTCCTGCAGATGTGGTCGAGCTTGGCCTCCTGGGCCTCGCCAAGGCCCATGTTGGCCTCGCGGAAGTAGGCGCAGGAGTAGACGCGCTTGTCGTCCAGCCACAGCGCGTAGAAGTCGTCCGAGACGTCGTAGTGGAACTGGATCTGCTCGGCGTCCTTGGCGTGCGAGTGCGCGGCCAGCGACCTGGCGCGGCGCAGCATGTTGCCCCACCAGCCCGACGAGGCCTGCTCGCCCGGATGCCCCGGCAGCAGCCGCGCCGCCACTTCCATGAGGTCGCGCATGCGGCCCTGCAGCTGTACGCGGCTTTCGACGAAGTCCTCGGCCAGCCGGCCGATCTGGCCGGCGGCCATGGTGGCCAGGCTGGACCAGTCCTGGAACGACAGCGTGACCTTGGCGCCGCTGGCGCCCACGCGTTCGCCCGCCGGCAGCTGCAGTGCGACGGGAACCGGCAGGCCCTGCAGCTGGGCCTCGATCTTGGGAATGAGGGGGTTGCGCATGCAACAAATTCTTGCCAATTGCGAAAGCCCTGGTCAAGGCATGGTTCTGTAGGACAGGGCCGCATACCGGGCCCGTCCGATCCGGTTGACATCCAATAGTTCATGTCTAAACTATTTGGGCATGAACATCCTGTGCATCGGCGGAGGGCCTGCCGGCCTGTACTTCGCGCTGCTGATGCAGCGGCAGAACCCTGCGCACCGGGTCACGGTGCTGGAGCGCAACCGCGCCGGCGACACCTTCGGCTGGGGCGTGGTGCTGTCCGACCAGACCCTGGAGAACCTGCAGGCGGCGGACCCGGACTCGGCGGCGCGCATCGGCGAGCAGTTCCACCACTGGGACGACATCGAGGTCTTCTTCAAGGGCCGCAGCCTGCGCTCCGGTGGCCACGGCTTTTGCGGCATCGGCCGCAAGCGGTTGCTGGACATCCTGCAGGCGCGCTGCACCGCGCTGGGCGTGCAGCTGGTGTTCGAGACCGAGGTGCATGACGACCAGGCCGTGGCGCGGCAGTACGGGGCCGATCTCGTCATCGCCTGCGACGGCCTGAACAGCCGCGTGCGCCAACGCCATGCCGGGACCTTCCGGCCCGACGTGGACCTGCGCGCCTGCCGCTTCGTCTGGCTGGGCACGCGCAGGCGCTTCGATGCCTTCACCTTCGCCTTCGAGCAGACCGAGCATGGCTGGTTCCAGGCCCATGCCTACCAGTTCGACGGCGAGACGTCGACCTTCATCGTCGAGACGCCCGAGGCCGTCTGGCAGGCCCATGGCCTGGACCGCATGGCGCAGGAGGACGCGATCGCGTTCTGCGAGCGGCTGTTCGCGCGCTACCTGGACGGCGAGAAGCTCATCAGCAATGCCGCGCACCTGCGGGGCTCGGCCATCTGGATCCGCTTTCCGCGCGTGGTCTGCGAGCGTTGGGTGCACCGGCTCGCGCTCGATGGCCGCAGCGTGCCCGTGGTGCTGATGGGCGATGCCGCGCACACGGCGCATTTCTCGATCGGCAGCGGCACCAGGCTGGCGCTGGAGGACGCGATCGACCTGGCCGGCGCCGTGGCGGCGGAGCCCGACCTGGACGCGGCACTGGCCGCCTTCGAGGCGCGCCGCAGCGTGGAGGTGCTCAAGATCCAGAATGCCGCGCGCAACTCCACCGAGTGGTTCGAGAACGTGGCGCGCTACAGCGGCCTGCCGATGGAGCAGTTCATGTACTCGCTGCTCACGCGCTCGCAGCGCATCGGCCACGAGAACCTGCGCCTGCGCGACGCGCGCTGGCTCGGCGACCATGAGCGCTGGCTGGCCGGCGGCACCGCGGCGCGGCTGCCCATGCTGCTGCCGCTCACGGTGCGCGGGCTCACGCTCAAGAACCGCATCCTGGTCTCGCCCATGGCCACCTACAGCGCCGTCGACGGCGTGCCGCAGGACTTCCACCTCGTGCACCTGGGCGCGCGCGCACTGGGTGGCGCGGCCATGGTGGTCGTGGAGATGACCAGCCCGACGCCCGAGGGCCGCATCACGCCGGGCTGTCCGGGCCTGTGGAACGCGGCGCAGCAGCAGTCCTTCGCGCGCATCGTCGACTTCGTGCATGCGAGCAGCAGCGCCGCCATCGGCCTGCAGCTGGGCCACAGCGGCCCCAAGGGCTCGACCCAGCGCGGCTGGGAAACGGCGGACGCGCCGCTGCCCGCGGGCAACTGGCCCCTGCTGGCCGCGAGCGCCCTGGCCTATGGTCCCGACAACCAGGTGCCGCAGGCCATGACGCGTGCCGACATGGATGCGCTGCGCGACGCCTTCGTGGCCGCCACCGAGCGCGCCGCCGTGGCCGGCTTCGACTGGCTGGAGCTGCACTGCGCGCACGGCTACCTGCTGTCGAGCTTCATCACGCCGCTGACCAACCTGCGCAGCGACGCCTACGGCGGCCCCCTGGAGAACCGGCTGCGCTATCCGCTGGAGGTCTTCGCCGCGATGCGCGCCGCCTGGCCCGCCGAGCGGCCCATGAGCGTGCGCATCTCCGCGCACGACTGGGCCCCCGGCGGCCACACCGCCGACGACGCCGTGGCGGTCGCGCGCGCCTTCCAGGCCGCCGGCTGCGACGTGATCGACGTGTCCTCGGGCCAGACCACGCGCGCGGCCCGGCCGGTCTACGGCCGCATGTACCAGACCCCGTTCGCCGACCGCATCCGCCAGGAGGTGGGCATCCGCACCATCGCGGTCGGCGCCATCACCGAGGGCGACCAGGCCAACGGCATCATCGCCGCGGGCCGGGCCGACCTGTGCGCCGTGGCGCGTCCGCACCTGGCCGACCCGGCCTGGACCTTGCACGAAGCCGCGCGCCTGCAGGCCGCGCCGCAGCCCGACTGGCCGCTGCCCTACCTGGCCGGGCGCGACCAGCTGTTGCGCGAACTGGCGCGCCGGCGTGCCGCCACGGACGAACCTCACCACTGACATGGACCTCGAAGCCCGCGCCCACAGCGAACACCCGGAGGAGCTGCGCCTGTGGCTGCGCATGCTGACCTGCACCCAGCAGGTCGAACGCCAGATCCGCGCGCGCCTGCGCACCCAGTTCGGCACCACCTTGCCGCGCTTCGACCTGATGGCCCAGCTCGAGCGCGTGCCCGCGGGACTCAAGATGCGCGAACTTTCGGCCCGCCTGATGGTGACGGGCGGCAACGTCACGGGCATCACCGACCAACTGGTCGCCGAAGGACTGGTGGAGCGCGTGGACGTGGAGGGCGACCGGCGTGCCTGCCGCGTGCGGCTGACGGCGCGCGGCCGCGCCCAGTTCCGCGCCATGGCGCAGCAGCACGAGCAGTGGATCGTCGAGGCCTTCGCCGGCCTCGGCGGGCGCGACATCGCCACGCTGCACAAGCTGCTGGGCAGGGTCAAGCAGCACACGCAACACAACTTCCTGGAGACCGAATGACCTATCCCATCGGCGCGGACAACCCCATGCGCGCCCAGTTCTCCGAGCGCGCCGGCTACCAGGGCCGCCATGTCGACTGGCAGCTGGAGGCGGGCGTGGCCACCATCACCTTGCGCCGGCCCGAGCGCAAGAACCCGCTGAGCTTCGACTCCTATGCCGAGCTGCGCGACCTGTTCCACGGCCTGCGCTTCGCCACCGACGTCAGGGCCGTGGTGCTGGCCGGGGCCGGCGGCAATTTCTGCTCGGGCGGCGACGTGCACGAGATCATCGGCCCGCTGACCCGCATGCCCATGCCCGAGCTGCTGGCCTTCACGCGCATGACGGGCGAACTGGTCAAGTGCATGCGCGCCTGCCCGCAGCCCATCGTGGGTGCCATCGACGGTGTCTGCGCCGGCGCCGGCGCGATGCTGGCCCTGGCCTGCGACCTGCGCTACGGCACGGAGGCGGCGCGCACGGCCTTCCTGTTCACGCGCGTGGGCCTGGCCGGTGCCGACATGGGCGCCTGCGCGCTGCTGCCGCGCGTGATCGGCCAGGGCCGCGCGTCCGAGCTGCTGTACACGGGCCGCGCCATGACGGCTGCCGAAGGCCTGGCCTGGGGCTTCTTCAATGCCCTGCATGCGCCCGGCGCGCTGCTGTCCGAAGCCCAGGCCATGGCGCGCGAGCTCGCCGCGGGCCCCAGCTTCGCCCACGGCATGACCAAGACCATGCTGGCGCAGGAATGGTCCATGGGCATCGACCAGGCCATCGAGGCCGAGGCCCAGGCCCAGGCGATCTGCATGCAGACGGAAGATTTCCGCCGCGCCTACGAGGCCTTCGCAGCCAGGCGCAAGCCCGTCTTCCAGGGAGACTGAGCATGGCACGCGGCACCAGCGCGCAGCTCGATCGCTTCGTGCACGAGCGCCTGCCGCCGCCGGCGCAATGCGCGCAGCTGCGCTACGACCTGCCGGAGCTGCAGCTGCCCGACCAGCTCAACCTGGTCGAGGAGCTGCTGGACAAGGCGGCCGGGCGGCCCTGGGCCGACCGCCCGCTGCTGCGCTCGGCCGCGCGCACGCTGAGCTACCGCGAAGCGCGCGCCGAGGTCGACCGCATCGCCCAGCTGCTGACCGAGGACCTGGGCCTGGTGCCCGGCAACCGCGTGCTGCTGCGCGGCGGCAACTCGGTCACGCTGGCGCTGGCCTGGCTGGCCGTGGTCAAGGCCGGGCTGATCGCGGTGGCCACCATGCCCCTGCTGCGCGCGCGCGAGCTCGGCGAGATCATCGCCAAGGCGCAGCCGGCCGCGGCGCTGTGCGAGGCGCGGCTGCTGGACGAACTGCGCCAGGCGCCTGGCGCGGACGAGCTGCCGGCCGGCACGCTGGTCTTCCACGCGGCCGGAGATGCGGGCAGCCTGGAGGCGCGCGCGGCACGCAAGCCGGGCCGCTTCGCCGCCTGCCCGACGGCGGCCGACGACATCGCGCTGATCGCCTTCACCTCGGGCACCACGGGCCGACCCAAGGCGCCCGTCATCAGCCACCGCGACGTGCTGGCCATGTGCAATTGCTGGCCGCGCCATGTGCTGCGCGCGCGCAGCGAGGACACCGTGGTCGGCTCGCCGCCGCTGGCGTTCACGTTCGGCCTGGGCGGGCTGCTGCTGTTCCCGATGTGGGCGGGCGCCTCGGTCTACTTCCCCGATGCGCCCTACACGCCCGAGAGCCTGGTGCGCCAGGCGCGCGCGGTCGGCGCCACCATCTGCTACACGGCGCCGACCTTCTACCGCCAGATGGCGCCGCACGCCAAGGCGCTGGGCGGGCTGGCGCAGCTGCGCATCTGCGTCAGTGCCGGCGAGGCGCTGCCCGACGCCACGCGCCAGCTCTGGAAGGAGGCCACGGGCATCGAGATGCTCGACGGCATCGGCGGCACCGAGGTGTTCCACATCTACATCTCCTCGCCGCCCGAGCGCGTGCGGCGCGGTGCCGTGGGCCAGGTGGTGCCGGGCTTCACGGCCCGGGTGGTCGACGACGAGGGCCGCGAACTGCCGCGCGGCAGCGTCGGCCGCCTGGCGCTGGTCGGCCCCGTGGGCTGCCGCTACCTGGACGATGCGCGCCAGACGCAGTACGTGCAGCAGGGCTGGAACTACCCGGGCGACGCCTTCGTCGAGGACGCCGACGGCTACTTCTTCTACCAGGCCCGCGCCGACGACATGATCGTCACGGCGGGCTACAACGTGGGCGGCCCCGAGGTCGAGGACGTGCTGCTGCAGCACCCGGCCGTGGCCGAATGCGCCGTGGTCGGCAAGCCCGATGCCGAGCGCGGCATGCTGGTCAAGGCCTTCTGCGTGCTGCGCCCAGGCCACTGCGGCGACGCGGCGCTGGTGCACGCGCTGCAGGAGCATGTGAAGGCCCGGCTGGCACCCTACAAGTACCCGCGCGAGGTGGCGTTCCTGCCGGCATTGCCGCGCACTGAGACCGGCAAGCTGCAGCGCTACAAGCTGAGGGAGCCATGAAGTTCCTGCAACCCCCCGGCTGGGCCCCCGCCAAGGGCTATGCGAACGGCGTGGCCGCACGCGGCACGCTGGTGTGCGTGGGCGGCCAGATCGGCTGGAACGCCGCCCAGCAGTTCGAGAGCGACGATTTCATCGACCAGACCGCCCAGGCCCTGGCCAATGTGGTGGCCGTGCTGCGCGAGGCCGGCGCCGGCCCCGAACACATCGTGCGCATGACCTGGTATGTGACCGACCGCGCGGAGTACCTGCGCCGCCAGCGCGAACTGGGTCAAGCCTACCGTACGCACATCGGCCGGCATTTCCCGGCCATGAGCTGCGTGGAGGTCGGCGCGCTGATGGAGGCGCGGGCCAAGGTGGAGATCGAGGCCACGGCCGTGCTGCCCGACTGACAAAAATGGCCGCCGGCCGCGGCCGTGCGCACTACCAGGCCACGGCATGCGCCTGCCGGCGCAGGTCGGCCACGGCTTCCAGGCCGCCATGCGCGTGGGCGCGCACCGCCTTGACCGAGCCGAACTGCAGCTGCTGGCCGGCGTCTTCCTGCACGGTGAGCCCGTGTGCGCGCAAGGTCGGCGCCACGGCCGCGTCCATGCCGGCTTCCAGCAGCACCTCGCCCGCATCGTTGAAGCTCCAGCGCGGCCGCCCCGCGAGTTCGCCCAGCGTGGCCTCGCTCTCCAGGGCGCCGCTGGCCAGCTGCAGGCCGCCGGTGGTCTGGCCGATGCCGCCGGGCGAGATGGCGGCCAGCTCGGCCCGGTTGCCGTGCACCACGATCCAGGGCGACAGCGTGTGCGCCGGACGGGCGCGCGGCTGCACGCTGTTGGGCAGGCCGGGCTCGGCACGGAATTCGGCCATGCGGTTGTTCAGCAGCACGCCGGTGCCGGGGTCCACGGCGCCGCTGCCCAGCGGCTGGAACACGCTCTGCAGCAAGGCGACGGCGTTGCCGTCCACGTCCATGGCGACGAAGCCGGTGGCATCGGCGGGCGCCAGCCGCGTCGCGCCCGCATCGAGCGGGCCGCTGCCGATGTGGCGCTCGCCGAGCTCGAAGTCGGCCGGCATCAGGCGGCGGCGCGCCGGGTCGCCCAGGCGGGCGCGGTAGCGTTGCAGCACGGCCACGGCGCGCAGCACGTCGTGCGCCGGGTCGTTCTGCGCCACGCCGGCGGCGGCCCGCAGGTTCAGCTGGCGCAGCATCAGCACGCCGGCCGAGTTGGGCGGCGCCACGTGCACCTGGCGGCCGGCGTAGTGCGTGCTCCAGCTCTCCCACCAGTCGGCCTGGGCCTGGGCCAGGTCGTCCTGGCCCAGCCAGCCGCCGTGCTCGGCGCAGAAGGCGGCCAGGCTGCGCGCGACCCAGCCGCTGTAGAAGCCCGCCTCGCCCTGGCGCGCGATGGCCTGCAGCACCTCGGCCAGCTGCGGCTGGCGCATCGGTTGGCCCGCGGCGAGCGGCTGGCCGTTGCGGTGGAATGCGTCGGTGAAGCCCGGTTGCGCCGCGACCTGCGGATCGGCCTGCAGCAGGTTGCGCGCGAGCTCTTCGGAGGTGCCGATGCCGGCCGAGGCCGCGGCGGTGGCGGGCGCCAGCAGCTGCGCCCAGGGCAGCCGGCCGAAGCGTTCGTGGGCACGCGCCCACAGGCGCGCCAGCGTGGGCGTGACTGCCGAGCGCACGCCGTGCCGCGGCAGGCCGGTGCCGGCCAGTTCCGCCGCGACCGGCGTGGCGGCCGGCGCCCGGCCGGTGCCGTTGAGCACCTGCACCTGGTGCGAGGCCGCGTCATAGACCAGCAGCACGCCGCAGCCGCCCAGCGATCCGGCGTGCGGCAAGGTCACTGTCAACATTGCCGACGCGGCCACCATGGCGTCCACCAGCGAACCGCCTTGCTCGACCACGCGCTGGGCCGTCAAGGTGGCGAGGTGGTGGCCGCTGGCGAGCGCGGTGAGTCGACCGTACTGGCTCTTGGGACGGGGAGGCTTTGGCATGTCAGCTGTTCGACGCTGGCGGGGCGTCTTGGTTCACGGCCGTTGCACGGAACACGGAGGGCGTGCCGAATCGCCAGCAACCTGCGTGCCAGAGTGCGGATGGTCTGCCCGTAAACTGCCCGATGTGTGGAATCGTGCATTGCTCAAGCGCGTTGGCGCCGCGCTGGCGCTGTCGGCCCTGGCGGGGTGCGCCGACCTGTCCTACTACCTGCAGTCCGCACGCGGGCACCTGGCGCTGATGCAGGCGGCCCGGCCGATCCAGGACTGGCTGGACGACCCCGCGACGCCGCCCGAGCTGCGCCAGCGGCTGGAGCTGGCGCAGCGCATGCGCCGGTTTGCGGTGGAGCGTCTGCATCTGCCCGACAACGCGAGTTACCACCGTTACGCCGACCTGCACCGCCAGGCGGCCGTGTGGAATGCCGTGGCCGCGCCGCCGTACTCGCTGACGCTGAAGACCTGGTGCTTCCCGTTCACGGGCTGCATCGGCTACCGCGGCTACTTCGACGAAGCCGAGGCGCGGGCGCTGGCGGAGCAGCTGCGCGCCGACGGCATGGAGACGAACGTCTACGGCGTGCCGGCCTACTCCACGCTGGGCTGGATGAACTGGCTGGGCGGCGACCCGTTGCTCAACACCTTCATCCGCTCCAACGAAGGTGAGCTGGCCCGCCTGCTGTTCCACGAACTCGCGCACCAGGTCGTCTACGTGAAGGACGACACCACCTTCAACGAGTCCTACGCCACGGCGGTCGAGCGGCTTGGCGGCGCCGAGTGGCTGGCCAGCCAGGCCGGCGATGCCGCGCGCGAGGCCTACCTGCGCTTCGACGGGCGCCGCCGCGAATTGCGTGCACTGATGCTGGACACGCGCCAGGCACTGGCCGCGGTGTACGCCGACGACGCCAATCCCGAGCCCATGGAACAGCGCAAGGCCCGCGCCATGGCGGACTTCCACGAAGCCTATGCGCGGCTCAAGCGCGAGCACTGGGCGGGCTTTGCCGGCTACGACGCCTACATCGCGCGTGCCAACAATGCCGTGTTCGGCGTGCAGGCGGCCTACGACGGGCAGGTTCCCGCCTTCGAGGCCTTGTTCGCGCGCGAAGGCCGCGATTGGGCGCGCTTCCACGCCGCCGTGGCGGCGCTGGCGGCCCAGCCCAAGGCCCGGCGCGATGCTGCTTTGGCCGCGCTGGCGGCGCGGTGAGGCGTCAGTCGTCGAGCGCGGCGATGGCGTCGATGTACTGCTGCATCGCGTCTTCGGCCGACATGCCTTGCAGCTTGTTCCAGGCGTCCCACTTGGCGCGGCCGACCATGTCGGAGAAGCCGGGCTTGGGGACCTTGTTGTCACCGGTGCTGGCCTGCTTGTACAGGCCATACAGGCGCAGCAGTGTGGCGTTGTCGGGGCGCTGGCTGCGCTGCTGGGACGCAACGACGGCGGCCTGGAAGGCGGTCTGCAGTTCGGACATGGCGGGTTCCTCTTGGACTTCAGCGGGCGCACGGCGCTTCGGCCCCGACGGCATCAGGCCTGCACGCGCTGTGTGGTGAATTCTGCCTCGTACTCCTTGGCCAGGGCCGTCTTCTGCGTCGCGCTGAGCACCTTGCCGGCCAGTTGGAAGAATTTCTGCTCCTCTTCGTCCAGGTGGTGGTGCAGCTTGTGGTGCAGCGCACGCGCCTTGGCGAGCCAGGCCGGCGAGGACATCTCCAGGTCCATCAGCTCTTCCACCATCTCGTCCATCTCGTGGTGCTCCGCGATGCCGTGGCGCGAGGTGTCGACGGCGGCGTCGTGCTCCATGAGCGGGACGTAGAAGCAGCGCTCCTCCGCGGTCTCGTGTGCGGCCAGCTCGCGGCGCAGGTCGCGGAACAGCCGCTGGCGCTCGGGGCTGTCGCCGCTGGTGGCGACCAGTTGGTCGGCCAGCGCACGTTGCAGCTGGTGGCTGATGCGCAGGGCTTCGAAGATGTTCAGCATGGAAAGGGCTCCTGGTGGGGTCCCTCCCATGCTCGCCGCTGCATGCAGGCACGGCCAGCGCCCTGGGCCGGGTCGCGCTGTAGGACGGGCGCGCGTGCGCTGTCAGTCCGCCAGCGCGGCCTGGGCGAGGTCCACGTCCAGGCGCTCGGTGGCGTCCTGCGGTTCGGCGGCCGCGGCGCGCTCGTAGAGGCGGTTGGCTTCGTCCATGCGGCTGTCGCCTTCCAGCATCAGCAGCGCGTGGGCGTACTCGACCATGCCGATGACCGATGCCGGATGCAGTTCCAGGCCGTGGCGGAACATGCGCAGGCCGACCTCCTTCTTGGCGCCGTAGGTCATGGAGCCGATCAGGGCGCCGACCTTGTCGATGACCTCGGCATGGAAGGTGCCCAGCGCGAGGTGGGCATCGGCATGCTGGGGCGACAGCGCGATGACCTTCTCCAGCGATTCCTTGACCTTGGTGCCCAGGCCCTGGGCCAGGGCCTTGGCGAGGCTGATGCCCTGGCTGTAGCGGCCCAGCGCATAGGCTTGCCAGTACCAGGCGTTGGGGTTGTCCGGCGTGGCCTGGGCCTGCTGCTCGGCCCGCGTCGGCGACCAGGCGGAACAGGTCCAGCCGCTCCTTCTCGCTGCGCTCCAGGTAGTTGGCGTAGATGGCGGTGGCTTTGTTGGCCACGGTCAAGCCGGCGCCGCCGGCCGCCAGGCCCGCCGCGCAGGCCTGTTCGAAATCGCCGTTGTGGAACAGCACCCAGGCTTGCAGCACGGCCGGGTCGGCGGGCGGCGGCTCGGCATCGCCGGCGTGCAGCCTGGTCCAACGCTGGAGCACGCCGGCTGCATCGAGATGGAATGCGCCCGCATGCGGGAATGCGCTCCAGTCGCCCATCGTGGTCTCCTCTTTTGTGGCGGGTATCGGGTCCGAGTCTAGGTGGTTTGCGTGACGGGCGCTTCGCCGGCATAGGCCGCGACCAGCGCGAGCAGGTGCTTACGCTGCGCCGGCACCAGGTAGGGCGCCAGCAGCGTCAGCACATGGTAGGCGCCGCGCAGCAGGGCGGCCTGCGCCGCGGCCGGTTCCAGCGCGTCGCGCGGCGCGCGGGCGTATTCGTAGCTGAGCCACCAGCTCAACACCACCACCATGCTGGTGGCGGTGGGCTCGGCCGTGCGCGGGTCGATCTGCAGCGCGCCGCTGGCCGACAGGCCGGCCAGCATGTCGCGCACCGCCCGCGTCTTGCCCTGCAGCACCTGCTGCACCTGTTGCTCGAGCCGGCGGTGGTTGCTGAGCAGGTCGTTGAGGTCGCGGTAGAGGAAGCGGTACTCCCAGATGCGCTCGAACAGGCTGTGCAGGAAGAACCAGGCGTCTTCCACGTCGCGCACCTCGGCGCCTGCGTCCAGCAGTTCGTGCATGTGCCGGGCGTAGCGGTCGAACAGCGCGCCCAGCAGTTCGTCCTTGGCGGGGTAGTGGTAGTAGAGGTTGCCGGGGCTGATGCCCAGTTCGGCCGCGATCAGCGTCGTCGACACGTTGGGCGCGCCGAAGCGGTTGAACAGCGCCAGCGTCACTTCCAGGATGCGTTCGGCCGTGCGGCGCGGGGCTTTCTTCGGCATCGGTCCTCCCTGGGGCGGCAGCATGCCGCAGCCAGCGGCCGCCGGCCGCTAGGTATTTCCCGGTGGCGGCGCCGCCACGTCGACCAGGGCCGGCACGACGCGGCGGATGCGCTCCTCCTCGAAGTAGCCGCCATGCTCGGCATAGCGCAGGAACACGGTGGCGCAGGTCCGGCAGCGCCAGACGCCGCAGCGGTTGTAGGGGAACCAGGCCGGTGCGATGGGCGCGTCGGCCGACCAGTAGCGCGTGCGCTGGGGGTGGTATTCCTCCAGCGTGGATTCCAGCGGGTTGCCGGCCTGCGGGTCGTAGAGCGTGCCCAGGGCTTCCAGGCGCTGGCGGTCCAGCGAGACGGGCACGGTTTCCCAGCCGGTGGCGGGCAGCGTGGCGCAGGAAGGGCAGGGCGCCGTGGCGGCCTGCGCGGCGAGATCCCGCAATGCCTCGGCACCCAGGTCTTGTCTTCGGGCACGGCCGTTCAGTCCTTGCGTGGCGCCGCGCGCTTGCGGGCGGCGCGTTTGGCTGGTGCGGCCGGCGGTGGCGTGGCCGCGGCGTGGCGGGGCCGGGCGGCGGTCTTGCGTGCCGCTGCCGGGCGCTGGGCCGCGCGTTCCAGCGCCTCGACGCGCGCGGCCAGCTGCTCCAGTTCCTCGATCCGCGGCACGCCGAGCTTGCGCAATGCCTTGGCCACGCGCTCCTCGAAGATGCCTTCCAGCTTGTCCCATTGGCCGGCGGCGCGCGCGCCGAACTCGCTGGCCATGCTGCCAAAGCGTGCGCCGGCTTCATGCAGCCCTTCCCGGGCAGCCGCCTGGGTCTTGTTCTGCATGTCGGTGCCGTCCTTGACCAGGCCCTCGAAGACCTTGCTGCCCTCGGCCTGGGCCTTGGCGAAGGCGCCCAGGCCGGCCAGCCAGATCTGCTGGGCCGAGGCGCGGACCGATTCGGCAAACTGGGCGGCCGAGGCGTCGTCGCCGAAGGGGTTGAAGGGATTGGATTTTTTGGCCATGGCGGATCCTCGAAGCAGTGGATGTCGGTAACTGTAAGCGCCATTGGCGTTACAACTGCCCTGCGATAATCGCTGGTTCGTTTTGCGGATACTCCCCATGATTCTTGTCACCGGCGGCGCCGGCTTCATCGGCACCAACTTTGTCCTGGACTGGGTTGCCACGGTTGGCGAACCGGTCGTGAACCTCGACAAGCTGACCTACGCCGGCAACCGCGAGAACCTCGCCAGCCTGGCCGGCGATGCGCGGCACCGGTTCGTGCAGGGGGACATCGGCGACACGGCGCTGGTCGGCCGTCTGCTGGCGGAGAACGAAGTCCGCGCCGTCGTGAACTTCGCGGCCGAGTCGCACGTGGACCGCTCCATCCACGGCCCGGCCGCCTTCATCGAGACCAACGTGGTCGGCACCTTCGGTTTGCTGGAAGCCGTCCGCGCCTACTGGGGTGCATTGCCGGCCGAGCGCAAGGCGGCCTTCCGCTTCCTGCACGTGTCCACCGACGAGGTCTATGGCTCGCTGGACCCGCAGGCGCCAGCCTTCACCGAGCAGCACCGCTACGAACCCAACAGTCCCTATTCGGCCAGCAAGGCGGCCAGCGACCACCTGGTGCGCGCCTACCACCACACCTACGGCCTGCCGGTGCTGACGACCAACTGCAGCAACAACTACGGCCCGTTCCATTTCCCCGAGAAGCTGATTCCGCTGATGATCGTCAACGCGCTGGCCGGCAAGCCGCTGCCGGTGTATGGCGATGGGCAGCAGATCCGCGACTGGCTCTACGTCGGCGACCACTGCAGCGCCATCCGTCGCGTGCTGGAGGCCGGGCAGCTCGGCGAGACCTACAACGTGGGCGGCTGGAACGAGAAGCCCAACCTGGAGATCGTGCGCACGGTCTGCGCGCTGCTGGACGAGAAGCGGCCGCGCGCCGATGGCAAGTCCTATGCGGAGCAGATCGCCTATGTGACGGACCGTCCCGGGCACGACCGGCGTTATGCCATCGACGCGCGCAAGATCGAGCGCGAGCTTGGCTGGAAGCCGGCCGAGACCTTCGACACCGGTATCCGCAAGACGGTGGCGTGGTACCTGGAGAACGCCGAGTGGGTCGCGCGCGTGCAGAGCGGCGCTTACCGCGCGTGGGTGTCGACGAACTACGGTGAGCGCGCTGCGGCATGAAGATCCTGTTGCTGGGCAAAGAGGGCCAGGTCGGTTGGGAACTGCAGCGCAGCCTTGCGCCGCTGGGTGAACTGGTGGCGTTGGATTTCGACAGCACAGACTTGTGCGGCGACCTGAGTCAGCCCGAAGAACTGGCGGAAACCGTGCGTCGTGTGGCGCCGACCGTCATCGTGAATGCCGCCGCCCACACGGCGGTGGACAAGGCTGAAAGCGAGCCCGAGTTTGCGCGCGCGTTGAACGCTGTTGGTGTCGGTGTGCTCGCACGCGAGGCGCAGGCGTTGGGCGCCTGGATGGTTCATTACTCGACCGACTATGTGTTCGATGGCAGTGGCAGTGCACCCTGGACTGAAAGCAGCCCGACCGGCCCGCTGTCCGTCTATGGCCGCACCAAGCTGGAAGGCGAACTGCTGCTCCAGCAGCATTGCCAACGGCACCTGATCTTTCGCACCAGCTGGGTCTACGCTGCGCGCGGCCAGAACTTCGCCAAGACCATGCTGCGGCTGGCGGCCGAGCGCGAGCGATTGACGGTGGTGGACGACCAGTTCGGCGCGCCGACCGGGGCGGAGCTGCTGGCCGACGTGACCGCCTTGGCCCTATGCCGGGTGCAGGCCGGCGGCGGCGATGTGTTGGCCGGCCTGTACCACGTGGTCGCCGCGGGCGAAACCTCCTGGCATGGTTATGCACGCTTCGTGATCGACTTTGCCCAGCAGCGTGGGTTGCCGCTCAAGGCTGTGGGCGAGGCGGTGCAGGCTGTTCCGTCAAGTGCCTTCCGGGTGGCGGCGCCGCGCCCTGGCAACAGCCGTTTGGACACGCAGAAGCTGCGCGAGACCTTTGGCCTGGTGCTGCCGCACTGGCAGACCGGCGTCGCGCGCATGCTCATGGAAACTCTGGAGCGCTCTGCATGACGACGAAACGCAAAGGCATCATCCTGGCCGGCGGTTCGGGCACCCGGCTGCACCCGGCCACGCTGGCCATCAGCAAGCAACTGCTGCCGGTGTACGACAAGCCGATGATCTACTACCCGCTCAGCACGCTGATGCTGGCGGGCATCCGGGAAATCCTCGTCATCAGTACGCCACAGGACACGCCGCGGTTCCAGCAACTGCTGGGCGACGGCAACCAATGGGGTCTGAGCTTGCAGTATGCGGTGCAGCCCAGTCCAGATGGGCTGGCGCAGGCCTTTCTGATCGGTGAGGCCTTTCTGGATGGCGCGCCGAGCACTCTGGTGTTGGGCGACAACATCTTCCATGGCCATGATTTCCAGGACCTGCTGGAGAGCGCAAGCGGGCGCGAGGAGGGAGCGAGCGTCTTCGCGTACCACGTGCACGACCCGGAGCGTTATGGCGTTGCCCAATTCAATGCCGAGGGCAAGGTGCTCTCCCTGGAAGAAAAGCCGCAAAAGCCCAAGTCCAACTACGCGGTGACGGGCCTGTACTTTTACGACGGGCGGGCCGCAGAACTGGCCAGGCAGCTCAAACCCTCCGCGCGCGGTGAACTGGAGATCACCGACTTGAACCGGCTCTACCTCGACGAGGGCAAGCTCGACGTCGAGATCATGGGCCGGGGCTACGCTTGGCTGGACACCGGCACGCACGAAAGCCTGCTGGAAGCCAGCCAGTTCATTGCGACCATCGAGCATCGCCAAGGCCTGAAGGTGGCGTGTCCGGAAGAAATCGCGTTTCGCCAGGGCTGGGTCGATGCCGCGCAACTGGAGCAGTTGGCGACACCCTTGCTCAAGGGGGGCTATGGCCAGTATCTGCTGCGTTTGCTGAAGGAACAGGTGTTTTGATGAAGGTGACGCGGCTCGCAATTCCTGATGTCCTGTTGATCGAGCCGAAGGTGTTCGGCGATGCGCGCGGCTTTTTCTATGAGAGTTTCAATGCCGAGGCTTTTCGTGCGGCAACTGGGGTGGCGCTCGATTTCGTGCAGGACAACCACAGCCGCAGTGCCAAGGGTGTGCTACGCGGACTGCACTACCAGTTGCCGCCACATGCCCAGGGCAAGTTGGTGCGTGTGGTGCGCGGCGCGGTGTTCGACGTTGCCGTTGACATCCGTGCGTCGTCGCCGAGCTTCGGGCAATGGGTAGGCGCGGAGCTGACGGAGGACAACCACAGCCAACTCTGGGTGCCGCCTGGCTTTGCGCACGGATTCCTGGTGCTGAGCGACACGGCCGACTTTCTCTACAAGACGACCGATTACTACGCGGCCACGCACGAGCGTTGCATCGCGTGGAACGACCCGACGCTCGCAGTCTCCTGGCCGCAGTCTGGTGGCATGCCACAACTTTCGGGCAAGGACCAGCTGGGACTGCCGTTTGTCCAGGCCGAGGTCTTTCCTTGACGGTGTCTGCGAGTGCGCCGACCGCCGTCATCCAATCCTTGTGGAGGCACCGGTCGCTGATCAGCCAGTTGGTCCGACGCGAGGTGGTCGGACGCTACGCGGGGTCCTTTCTCGGCATCGTGTGGTCGTTCATCAACCCGTTGTTGATGCTGACCATCTACACCTTCGTGTTCGGTGTGGTCTTCAAGTCCCGGTGGCGGGCCGCTTCCACCGATCCGCTGGAGTTTGCTGTCGTGATGTTCGGGGGGCTCATCATCCATGCGATGGTGGCCGAGTGCCTGCAACGCGCGCCGACGCTGATCGTGGGCAACGCCAACTTGGTCAAGAAGATCGTATTTCCGCTGGAAACCCTGGCCTGGGTGTCGGTGGGCACCGCCCTGTTCCATTTCCTGATCGCGCTACTCATCTTCGCCGGTGCGCTGCTCCTGTGGCAGGGCAGCATTCCCTGGTCGTTCCTGCTGGTACCGGTGCTGGTGTCCCCACTGGCCTTGATGACAGTCGGCCTGGTCTGGGTCGTGTCCTCGCTGGGTGTCTACCTGCGCGATATCGGGCAACTGATGGGCATCGTGACGGCACTCCTGATGTTTCTGGCGCCTGTCTTCTATCCGCTGCATTCCGTGCCTGCGGGCTTTGCGCAATACCTCTATCTCAATCCGATCACGTTCATCCTGGAGCAGGTGCGCAACGCAGCGATCTGGGGCGAGCCCGTGAACTGGCTTGGCTGGGCGGGGTACTGGCTGGTGGCGTACGCCGTGGCATGGCTGGGATGGAACTGGTTCGCGCGCGTTCGCAAGGGGTTCGCCGATGTCCTCTGACGACGTCGCGATCCGGGTCGAGAACCTGAGCAAGTGCTACCAGATCTATGAACGACCCAGCGACAGGCTGAAATCGTTCTTGATGCCGCGTTTGCGGCGTTGGACCGGACAACCCCCCAAAGCATATTGCCGCGAATTCTGGGCATTGCACGACGTTTCCTTCGAGGTCGGCCGGGGCGAGACGGTGGGCATCCTGGGCCGCAATGGCGCCGGCAAATCCACCTTGCTGCAGCTCATTTGCGGCACCCTGTCGCCGACCGGTGGGGCCGTCGAAACCCGAGGCCGGGTCGCTGCGCTGCTGGAACTCGGATCCGGATTCAACCCCGAGTTCACGGGGCGCGACAACGTCTACATGAACGCGGCTCTGCTCGGGTTGTCGAAGCAGGAAACCGATGCGCGGTACGAGGCGATCGTCGAGTTTGCCGACATCGGCGATTTCGTGGATCAGCCCGTCAAGACCTATTCCAGCGGCATGATGGTCCGGCTGGCCTTCGCCGTGCAGGCCCAGGTCGAGCCCGACATCCTGATCGTCGACGAAGCCCTCGCTGTCGGTGACGCGAAGTTCCAGGCCCGCTGCTTCGAACGTCTGCGCCAGCTCAAGGAAAACGGCACCAGCATCCTGCTCGTGACGCACTCCACGGAGCAGATCGTGACGCACTGCTCGCGGGCAATTCTGTTGAGCGATGGTGGTGTGCTGGACGCCGGCGAACCCAGGCGCGTGGCCAACCGCTACCTGGACCTGCTGTTTGGTCGAGAACGCACAACGGCCCCAGTTTTAGTGCAGCCATCGGCAGGTGCAACTGCCGCTCCGCAGATGCGCGCTGCATTTCCTTTGAGTTGTGCGGAAGACCTGTTTGCGCGGCACCCGGGTTACAACCCCCATGAGTACCGTTGGGGTGATGGCTCGGCGGCAATCCTGGACTTCTACCTTGCAGCGGACGAAGAACTGTATCCGGCCGTACTGTCGAACGGGCAAACGATCCGGCTCGGCGTTTCCATCCGCTTTCAGAAGGAACTGCTGCGCCCCATCCTTGGCGTGACCATCAAGACCAAAGAGGGGGTGACCGTGTACGGTGCCAACTCGGAAACGCTCGATGCGGATGGCATCAAAGCCTTGGGCAGGTCCGATTCTTTCGTCGCCGTCGAAATGGTATTCACATGCCGTCTGGCGCAAGGGGACTATTTCATCTCGCTTGGCGTCGCAACACGTGAGGGCGAAGACATCGTGCCGCACGACCGACGCTACGACTCCATTCATCTTCAAGTGGGGCCCGACGCGCGGTTCTTCGGACTGGCGGATCTGGGCCTGAGCTTCAGGGAAATTTCGGCCTCTTCATGAAAGATCATCTTCTGGACACGGGGTACGCGCTTGATCCGGCAGCGCAAGTATGGACGCGTGACGGATTTGGCGGCATCGCGTATAGCGATGGCGACGAAGTCGAGCAACGCATCGGGGCCATCGTCGCCAATGCCGCGGACCTCAGTGTTTTGTCAACCGAACTGCGAGGGCATTGCACCGACTGGCCGTCGCTGTACCACCTGACAGGCACGCGCGCCAATATTCTGCGGCCCTTTGAACCGACGCTGGCAGGTGCGCATGTGTTGGAGATCGGCGCTGGTTGCGGCGCCATCACGCGCTACCTTGGTGAGAGCGGTGCGCAGGTGCTGGCTCTCGAGGGCTCGCCACGGCGCGCCGGCATCGCACGTTCGCGTACGCGCGACCTGGCGAATGTGGAAGTGGTGGCCGACAGCTTCGAGCATTTCTCGACCGCGCAGCGGTTCGACATGGTGACGCTGATCGGGGTGCTCGAGTATGCCAACCGCTTCGTGGCGGGCGCGTCGCCCACTTTGGCCATGCTGCAGCGCGCACGCGCATTGCTCAAGCCGCACGGCCGGCTGATCATTGCCATCGAAAACCAGCTCGGCCTCAAATATTTTGCCGCGGCGCCGGAAGACCATCTTGGCGTGCCGATGTACGGCTTGGAGGACCAATACCTGGTGGACCAGGCCCAGACGTTCGGACGTGCCGCGCTGCAAGCCCTGCTGCGCGAGGCCGGCTTCGCACAGGTGCAATGCATGGCGCCGTTTCCGGACTACAAGCTGCCGGTGTCCATCGTCACGGAGGAGGGCTTTCGTGCGGCGGATTTCGACGCCGCAGCGCTGGCCTGGCAGAGCGTGCGGCGCGATCCGCAGTTGCCCGAAGTGCTGGCGTTTTCGCCTGAACTGGTCTGGCCGGTGCTCTCCCGCAACGGTTTGGCGATGGACTTGGCCAACTCCTTCCTGTTCGTGGCGACGCCGTCGCCGTCAGCCGACGTCGGCCTCGAAGTGCTGGCCTTGCACTACAGCACGGAGCGCGCCCGACCCTATTGCAAGGAGACGCGCTTCGTGCGTGGGGGCGACGGGGCCGTGGCGCTGCAATACCGGCTGCTGAGCCAGGAAGGCGCAAGCGCCTCCGCGCGGGTGCTGCATGGTGTGCCGCCAACCGCCGACTACGTGCAGGGCGAGCCCCTGTCGCAGTCGCTGCTGCGCACCGTTTCCCGCGATGGCTGGACCTTCTGCCAAGTGGGCGCCTTGCTGCAAAACTATCTGAATGTCGCCAGTGAACTTGCCGGCCTTGTACCGCTGCCGCCCCGTCCCTGGTCTGCCGATACGCAACTGCCTGGCTTGTTCTTCGATCTGGTGCCGCAGAACATCATCGTGCGTGCCGACGGGCGCGGGTGCGAGGTGATCGATCGAGAGTGGGAACTGCAGAGCGGCATTTCCGTCGGCTGGCTGCTGTACCGCGCACTGCTGCTGCTGATCAACGGCGTGACCCGCTTCGGGCGGTGTGCCGATGCACAGGACATCACGCGCCTGGACTTCGTGCTGGGGGGCTTGCGCGCGGCGGGGCTGCAGGTCGAAGCGCACGACGTGGAAAACTATGCTGGTGCCGAGGCCGAGGTACAGGCGACGCTGAGCGGCAAACCTGCTTCTAAGGCAGCCGACTGGGCAGCCAGAGTCGCCTTGCCGACCGAGAACCTGTCGCAAGCCCTGGTTCGGCGCGATGCGGCGCTGCGCGAACTGGCGGCGCGGCATGGGCAATTGCAGCGCGAGTATGACGAGCGCACGGCATGGGCATTGCAACTGGATGCGGCGCTCGGCAAGGCGCAGCGCGACTACCAGGCCCTCGATGGCGCGGTCGTACAGGCACGTGAAGCGCGCGATGCGCTCCTCTTGCGTGTCGGGCTGGTCGAGCGCGAGCGGGACGAGGCACGCTCCGTGTTCTCCTTGGCCCGCGCCGAGGCAGATGCGCTGCAATTGCAGATGGAGCAGCGCCAGCGTGAACGCGACGATGCCCAGGCCGAAGGCACCGTGCTGCGCGCTGTGCTGGGTGATCTGGAAGCACGGCTGGCGTTGACGCAAAGCGAACGCGACGACGCCCAGGCGGAAGGCTCGACATTGCGGGCCACCGTCAGCGATCTGCAAGGCAGGCTGACGCAACTGCAGGCTGTGTGCGACGATGCGCACAGCGGCTTGGCATCGATCCGACAGGCGTATGACGACATGCATGCCGCGAAGGCGCTGTCGGATCAGCGCTTCGCGGAGGTGGAGGCCAAACGCGCGGCACTGGCAGGATCCTTGTCCTGGCGCATCACGAGGCCACTGCGCATGCTGGGCCGCATGCTGCGCGGCGAATGGACGACGATTCGCACACTGATGGGGCCCGAACTCGTGCGGTGGGCGCGTACCGCCTACCGGCGCACCCCGCTACCGTCCCATGTGAAGGACAAGGCGGCGGCCATCGCCTACCGCATTGCCGGACCGTTGTTCGACGGTGTCGTGCACTACGAGATCTGGCGCCGCCAGCAACAGGGTCCCGCCCTGGTTCCCATGGGCGTCGGCCCGGTGGCGCCGCAGGCGTTCACCGAGGTGCTGGCTTCGCTGCGTTTTCCGGCGGTGGCCAAGCCGGAGGTGTCCATCGTCATTCCCACCTATGGAAATCTGGAACACACGCTGGCCTGCCTGCGCTCCATTGCTGAGCACATGCCGCGTGCCGCCGTAGAGGTCCTGGTCGTCGAGGATGCATCGGGCGACCAGAAGATCGATCTGGTTCGCCGCATCCCAGGCCTGCGCTACGTCAGGCATCCACAGAATTTGGGGTTCCTGCGCTCATGCAATGCTGCGGCAAAGCATGCCAAAGGACGTTATCTCTATTTGCTGAACAACGATACCGAGGTCACCGCGGGCTGGCTCGACAGCATGCTGGCCGTGTTCGACAAGCACGCCGACTGCGGCATGGTCGGCTCCAAGTTGGTCTACCCGGACGGGCGGCTGCAGGAGGCCGGTGGCATCCTGTGGCGCGACGGCTCGGCCTGGAATTGGGGGAGGCTCGACGATCCGTCGCGCCCCGTCTACAACTACGTCAAAGAGGCCGACTACTGCTCAGGCGCGTCCTTGCTGATCCCCATGGCGCTGTGGCGGCAGCTCGGCGGCTTCGACGAACATTACCTGCCGGCCTACTACGAAGACACCGACCTGGCTTTCCGCGTGCGCGCCGCAGGCAAGAAGGTGATGTACCAGCCGCAGTCGGTTGTCATCCATTACGAAGGAATCTCCCACGGGACGGATACCGGAAGCGGCATCAAGGCGCACCAAGTCGAGAACCAGAAGAAGTTCTACGCCCGCTGGAAATCGCTTCTGGAGCGAGAGCACCTGGACAACGGCGTCAATCCGTTCAGGGCGCACGACCGTTCCATTGGCCAACGCACGATCCTGGTTGTAGACCATTACGTGCCGCAGCCCGACAGGGATGCCGGCTCGCGCAGCATCTGGTGCTTCCTGCGCGAGTTCAAGGCCATGGGGTTGAACGTGAAGTTCTGGCCTGCCAACCACTGGCACGACACGCACTACGCGCCATTGCTCGAGCAGGAGGGGATCGAGGTCTTCTATGGCAACGAATTCGTCGGGCGTTACGCGGAGTGGATTCAGGCGCATGCGCAGGATCTCGACTACGTTTTTTTGAACCGTCCTCACATCGCAGCAGACCACTGGGAGGCCGTGCGTACCCATACCCGGGCCAAGCTTCTGTACTACGGGCACGACCTGCACTATGCACGTCTGCTGCTCGAGTTCGATAAAACGGGAGAGGAGCGCTTGCGCCGCGAGGCTGCACAGATCCGCGCTGTCGAGGAGATGCTGTGGCGCAACAGCGACGTCGTGTACTACCCCTCCGCGACCGAAACGCAGACCGTGCATGCCTTGTTGCCTCATGCGGCTGCGCGGACCGTACCGCTGTACTTCTTCGAGCAGCCATATCCTTCCGTCACGCGCGAGGGGCGCGAACTGCATGCGCTCCTGTTCGTCGCAGGTTTCGGACATCCACCCAACGTGGATGCGGCGAAGTGGTTGGTGAAGGACATCTTTCCCCGCATCAAAGACAAGCTCCCAGGGGCCAGTCTGGCGTTGGTCGGGTCCAATCCGACTGCGGAGGTGCAACTCCTCGCGAGTGATGGCGTTCGCGTGACCGGGCATGTCAGCGATGATGCGCTACATGCCCACTACAGGCGCAGCGGGGCCGCTGTGGTGCCGCTACGGTTTGGCGCCGGCGTCAAGGGTAAGGTGCTGGAAGCGTTGCACCATGCGTTGCCGCTGGTGACGACCTCGGTTGGAGCCCAGGGGCTGACTGGAATCGAAGACGTGGCCTTGGTGGCAGACGATGCCCAGGAGATCGCAGATGCGTTGATCCGCCTGATGTCCGACGCGCAGGCATGGAAGACTGCGGCTGTTGCTGGATCGGACTTCGTCCATGCCCGCTTTTCGCGGGCTGCGTTGCGTCAGGTATTTGAGATGGATATCAATGGCCGCGCCTGAATCGGCGGCATCGCCTTCGACGATCAGGGAAGTCGGCGCTTGCGCTACCAAAGAAACCATGAACCGAATTGCCATCATCCTTCCTGCCTACAACGAAGAGGCAGACCATTGCGGCCACGATGACCGAATTCCACCGGGAGTTGCCGCACGCCGCGGTTTGGGTTGTCAACAACCGTTCGAGTGACCGGACAGCGCAAATTGCCGCGGCCACGCTTGCTGAACTCGGCTGCCATGGCGGGGTGATCAACGAGCTGCGCCCAGGCAAGGGCAATGCGGTGCGTCGTGCATTTCTGGATGTGGATGCCGACATCTATGTGCTGTCCGATGCTGATACCACCTATCCTGCCGCCAAGGTCCACGACCTGATTGCTCCCATCATGTCTGGCAATGCAGATGTTGCAGTGGGCGACCGACACAGCGCCGGTCACTATGCCGCGGAGAACAAGCGTCCTATGCACGGCTTTGGCAATCGCCTTGTACGGGACCTCGTGAACAAGCTGTTCAATGCCGACCTTGCCGACATCATGAGCGGCTACAGGGTGTTCAATCGACGATTCGTCAAGACCTATCCTATTGTGGTGGAGGGTTTCGAAATCGAAACGGATATGACGCTGCACGCGCTGGACAAACGTTTCAGGATCGTCGAGATCGCGGTGGAGTACCGGGACCGGCCTGCCGGTAGTATGTCCAAGCTCAATACCGTGCGCGACGGCATGCGGGTGCTGAGGTCGATCGGAAACATTCTTCGTTATTACAAGCCATTGTTGTTCTTCGGCGGCGCCGCAACTTTTTTTGCGTTGCTTGGCTTGCTGGCAGGCGCACCCGTCATCCATGAATGGATTACCGAGCAATACATCTACCATGTTCCGCTGGCGATCCTGGCGACGGGTTTGGAACTCGTCGCCATGATGTTTGCCGCGATCGCCTTGATTCTCGATTCCATCGCCCATCAGGACAAACTGGCGTTCGAACGAGAGATGCTGGCCGACAGTTATCCGCGTAGCAGCCGTGGATGACGCAGTTTCTGCTGCTGCGCCGCTGATGCGCGAGGCGCGGTTTTTGCACCAGCATTTCTTCGGGCGCGGAGCTTCGGCCCAGTTCGTGGATGCGTACTGCCGTGCACACAGTGACTTGCCGGAGTTGCAGGCGTTCAAGGCAGTTGAGTTGGCCACCGTTCGGACCATCGTGGAGCGGGATCTGGACGCCTTGGCCATCGAGCCTTGGTTGAGAAGGCCTGGCCGGCGACATCCGCTCAGTGCCAAGCTGTTGTTGGTTGCCTATCTGGCGGAAGCGGATGCATCGCATGCCGAGTTTTCGCGCGGCACCCCGTCGGTACGCTGCACCCTCTGTCGCTTTGTCACTGTCTGCATCGCCGCTGGGACGCAGTTGTTATGGGGGCGCGTACTGCGCGCACGCCATGGACTCATTTAACTACCTTATCGTCGGGTCTGGCCCGGCAGGGATGGCGGCGGCGCGCCGACTGAAGCATCGTGGCACGTGCGTGGTCGACGTCGGCGAGTTGCCGCAACACCGCTTCGCGCATCCGTCGCTGCGGCAGGCGCTGAACACCGGCGACATCCAGGCGGTTCTGGGCGAGCGGTGGGAAATGCTGGCCAATTTGGTCACACCAGAACGCGTGCATCCCAAACTGCGTGCCCCTGGCATGCGGCACGTGCTGTCTGGTCAGGCTTACGAGGTCTATCGGGCGGACGGTAGCCGCAGCCTCTCGGCTGCTGCAAGCCATGCGCAAGGCGGAATGTCCAATGCCTGGGGTGCCCAACTGTTGCGCTACACGCGGGAGGATCTGGCTGAAGCCGGGGACTGGCCTCTTCGCATCGAAGCCCTCGAGCCGCATTACATGGATCTGGAACGCCACATTGGAATCTCCGGTTCGATCGATGACATGAATGGTTATCTGGGAGGCGGTGAGAATCTGCTGGAGCCTGTCCCCCTGGTCCCGGCTGCGGATCACCTGCTGCGTCGCTATGCCCGACGCGGTCGCCGGCGAGGGCTGGTGTTGGGACGCGCACGCCTGGCCGTACTGACACAACCCTACCGTGGGTATCCCGCGTACTCTTTCGGGGAAACCGAATTTTTCTCGGCCGACGACCCGAGCATTTATTCGGCGACCAGGACGCTGCGGGAGTTGGTTCAAGAAGATGCCATCGCACATCTCGACCACTCCGAGGTTGTGCGCTACGGCGAGTCCTCCGAGGGCGTCGAAATCCAGGTGCTGGACCGGCGGACCCAGCGGCTGCACACGGTGCGTGCCAAGCACTTGCTGCTGGCGTGCGGCGCGCTGCAGACTGCAAGGCTTGTACTGTTGAACGCCAACGCCATCGGGCAGTCATGCGGCTTCATCGACCATACGCCGATGTTGGCGCCTTTCTTCGTTCCGCGCATGTTCGGCAGCATGCTCCCGGAGCAGAGCTTTCCGGTCCAGTTGCTAGCGACGTTCAACGACCAGCCTCAACGCGACATGGTCAGTTTCTACTATCCAGGTGGCTTGCTGTGGTCCGACCTGTTGGGCGACATTCCATTGCCGATGGCCCGTGCGGTCGACCTCCTGCCCTTCTTGCTCGGGGGCATGCTGGTGGCGCAGATTTGGGAACTGTCGAGACCTTCCCGTGAGAACCGGCTGCGGCTGGTTGAGGATGGATCGATTCGGATCGACTACGGTCACCGGCCTCGCTATGACCGTCTGGACCGCTTGGTGAAGCACCTGAGGCCGCTGGGTGCGCACTCGCTGGCGCGCTGGGGCTCGATGTCCGAGCCAGGGCGGGGTTTCCACTACGCCGGATGCCTGCCAATGCGGCGGGAACCCAGTCCCTTCGAGACCCATGTGGACGGCCGGTTGTGGGACAAACGGCGGGTCCGGGTCCTCGATGGCGCCGCGTTGCCCAGTCTTCCTGCAAAGAACCATTCACTCACCATGATGGCCAATGCCGCGCGCATTGCCGACGATTGCGCCGGATGCGGATACTGATCTTCGGAGCTGCCGGATTCATCGGCTCCCACCTCACACGCAGTCTCGCTCGCGCCGGTCACGAGGTCGTCGCTCTGTGCCGCGCCGATGCCATTCCGGGCTTCGACGGCGCCTGCGTCCCATGGCGATTCGGGCAGGAGGTTCCGTCCGATGCGATCCGGGGGGCGCAAGCCGCGATTCACCTGGCCCATGATTTCCACGGAGAGCCGGGCGCGCGAACCACCCTGTCGGACACACTGCGCATCATGCAATTGCTCGATGTGTCCGGTGTGCAGCGCCAGTTGTTCTTCTCGTCCTATTCGGCGGGAGCGCACGCGACGTCGATCTACGGGCGTACGAAATATGCCATCGAGCAGGCCAGTGCGCCGCTGCACAGCGTGGTCATCGTCCGCCCGGGGCTGGTGGTCGGGCCAGGCGGCATCTATGGGCGGATCGAGAACTGGGTGCGGCGCTCGCCCATCATCCCACTTCCTGATGGTGGGCATGGCCGCGTTCCCGTCATCCGCATCGACAGGCTGGCGCATGAGACGCTGCGGTTGATCGAGGCGCCATCAGCGGTACGAGAAGTCAATCTCTTCGAGCCGAAGCTGTCGAGCCTGCGCGAGCTGGTGATGGCGGCTGCTCCGGAGGTGCAGCGACGCCGTTGGATTGTCAATATTCCGTCGCGCGTCATTCTTGTGTCCCTCAAGCTGGCTGCTGCACTGAGAATTCCTTCACCCGTCAACAGTGATAGCCTGGACGGTTTCCTGGCAAACCAATCAGCCAGGCACACGTCTTCGCTGAGAGATTGAACAAATGCTCGACCAGATTCGAAATTACCTGTATGAACCTATGGTCCGCGGCGTCGATGTGGACGACAACCGCTTGCTGGATATTCATCGCGAAGTGCTGCTGAGAAAGCCATTGCTCAAGTCAGCCTTCGAAACCTTCTACCGGGACATGGCGAGCCTGTCCGACCAGTTGCTCGCAAAGGACGGGCTGGAAGTCGAACTCGGCACCGGCGCCGGATTTTTCAAGACCATCCGCCCGCAGCTGATCACTTCGGACATCCGCCATGCGCCCAACATCGACATGGAGCTTGATGCGCAGGCCATGACTTTTCAGGACGAGACCGTCCGGTGCGTGTACGCCATCAACGTGTTTCACCATCTGCCCGACCCGCATCTTTTCTTCAAGGAATTGACGCGCGTGCTCGTGCCAGGCGGCGGTTGCATTCTGGTAGAACCCCACGGGGGCTTTGCTTCCGCCTCCTTGCACCGCAAGCTGCATGTTCGACGAGCATTTCGATCCCGACGCGCCGCAATGGACAACCGCTGCGATCGGCGGCCCACTGTCCGGCGCGAACCAGGCGCTGGCCCACATCGTCTTCGATCGCGACAAGCAGAAATTTCATTCGCTGTACGGTGCGACGCTCGACGTTGTGCATCGGGGCTACGAGTTGAATGCGTTCAGGTATCTACTGTCGGGAGGTTTGAACTTCCGACAACTTGTGCCCGGTGTGCTCGGTGGCCCCATTCGGCTGCTGGAGCGTCTTGGCAAGCCGCTGGCCAAGCATTGGTCGCTGCACCAAGTGACGGTCATACGCAAGAAGCAGGCATGCTGATCCAGTACGCCAAATTCTTCATCAACGGCGGCATCCTGGGCGTCGTCGCGTGGGGGCTGCAGTTGCTGATCTACAAAGGGCTGGGCGGCTCCACGGCACTGGCATATGGTGCAGCCAGCGTACTCACCTACATCCCCTTGATCGTCGTGAATTTCCTGATTCAGCGCGCCTGGATCTTCGACAAGCCAGGCGTGTTCTGGCGCTTCGTTCTGGCCAACCTGTCCATCATGGTGTTGGTCTCGCTGCTATCCATGCTGCTGCGTTCCGCCATGAACAGAATGGGCGCCGGGAATGCGGGTGACCACCTCGCGTTCCTGGTGGCCGCCTTGCTCGGCTCGGTGCCATCGTTCCTGTTGAAAAGAAAGTGGGTGTTCGAGGCGGGGAGTGTCCGTCGATGAATGCGCACAAGAAGTTGGCTGGCGTGTTGTGTGCCACCACGGTGTTGGCCGGAATGGGCCTGAGCATTTTTGGCTTGGCCACACATGGTGGCAGCCGATTGCTCCCCTGGTCTTCTGACCGCGACCTCATCTATTTCCTATTGTTTGTCGGCGCGGCAGCTTGGCTCTTCGGGCGCAGCAGCCGAGGCGGCAAGCTGCCTGTTGCTGCGCTGTTGTTCGTGGGCTTCGCGACGCTGGCCGGCCAACTGTGGGCTTTGCTGGTTAGCTTGGTCTTCGCTCTGTCATGCTACCTGCTGGGCGGCTTCGTGCTGCGATGTCTGCGGTGCGAGTCGGTCGCGGACAAGCATGTGAGTCGGTGGCTGCTCGGTGCAGGCAGCTATGGCCTGCTCATCGGGGGGCTGGCACATCTGCCTGTCAACTATCCAGCGCTGTACGCTGCGCTGGTGGCCGCTCCCCTGTGGATCCGTCGTCGTGAACTGGCTCAGTTGGCGCGGGCTGCACCGGCCTTCTGGCGGCAGGCCAATGCGGACACTCAGTCGCCGAGCATTGCACGCGGCATGCTACTGGCCCTGGCCCTGGTGCACTTCGTCTACGCATTGATGCCGGAACTGGGTTTCGACGCTTTGACGTTGCATCTGCTGGTGCCATCGCAGCTGCTGCACCGCCATCAATGGGGATTCGACCCCACGCTGTACGCCATGGCATTGATTCCAATGTTGGCGGATTGGATTTTCTCGGCTGGCTACTTGCTGGGCGGAGAGACCGCGAGCCGTTTGATCAATCTGTCGTTCAGCTTCCTGCTGGCGTGGCAGAGCCAGTGTTTGGCGGTGTGGCTAGGTGCCCACCAGCGCTGGGCCCGACTGGTTCCGGTGCTGCTGTTGTCCACACCGCTGCTGTTTACCGAGACGAATTCGTTGCATGTCGAGGCAATCTGGTCCTGCTTCGTCGTCGCAGGTGCGGTCGCGCTACTGCGGCTCGTCCTGGACCGGGACACGCAACCCGCACAACTCATACTGGCCGCGTTACTACTGGGCTTGGCGGCAAATGCGAAAGCGATCACGCTGCTGTTTCTGCCGCCGCTGGCACTGTCAAGCGCCGTGGCGTGGCGCCGCATGTTCTCCGTAGTGCGTCAACGCAGCTTCGTGTACGCTTTCGTTGTGTTTGCGGTGGTGGCTGCGATTCCGTATGCAACAGCCTATGTGATCGCCCAAAATCCGGTTTTTCCGTTCTACAACGGTGTATTCCAGTCACCCTATTACCCGGCGCAGAACTTCAACAACGTGCTGTACAACAGCGGATTGGGCTGGGCCACGCCGTATCTCGCGCTGTTCGACGCCGGCAAGTACATGGAGGCGACGACCGGCGGCGCAGGCTTTGAATGGCTGGTGCTGTTCCCGGCGGCCGTGCTTGCCGCTCTCTGGTCACGATCCCGGCGCATGCTGGCCTTGCTCGTATTGGTCGTGCTGGCGACTTTCCTGGTATTCCGCTCGCAGAGCTATCTGCGCTACATCCTACCGGTCTATGCCATCGGAGCTGCACTGATGCTGGCAGCCTTGTCCGGGTTTGCCGTTTCGGCCCGAATCTCCGCCTGCTTGCGCGTGGCGTTCACCACCGTGCTGGGACTGAACCTCATGTTCTTTTGCTCGGCCACTTGGACTTACCGCGAGTTTCCGTTGGCACTCCTCCTGAATGGTCAATACCGAGACTATTACTTGGAGCAGAGGTCTCCTGTCAGGCTTGCTGTCGAGGCTGTAAATCAAGTCAATTTGCGCAACAAGCCCGTTGCATTCTTCACGAGGGAGGCCTACGGCGCGGGCTTGCATGCCGACGCCCTATATCCAAGCTGGTACAACCACGAATTCTTTGAAAAAGCGCGCTCGATCCGCTCTGAGAAGGATGTGGCAGGGGTTCTGGCAGATTATGGCGTGGATTACTTTATTGTTTCTTCGGAGTGGGGCGGCGAGCAGCTTCAAAAATTGTTGGAATCCAGTTCGAATGAGATTGTCCGGATAGGAAGAATTTCGGTTCGGCGATTGAGGGAAGAAGCCCGATTCTCCACTGAGCTATTGAAGGACCCGGGTATCAGCGGCGCGGCAGATTGGATCATCGGCGCCGGGGCCATTCAGGCGCCGAGTGGCGGCGTATCTGTCAATGCCAATAATTCGGTAGCCCAGGGCTTGCCTGTGCAGCCGGGGCGCCTCTATCGCAATGAGGTGACTGCAAGATGCGCCGGCCCCATGACGCAGGGGCGCGTGCAAGTGAATTGGCAAGATGCAAAAGGCGAATTCATCAATACGGACATCAAGGTATTCGATTGCACCGATGAATTGCAGACATACCGCCAATATGTCGTGTCTCCGAGAAATGCGGCAGCAGCCATTGTTTATGGAGGCTCCAACACAGACGGCTTTATTTTTCTGTCCGAGATTTCTTTCCGTTAGGCCTGCTGCATGGAAATTGGCAGACGGAGTTTCTGGTAAAAATAATTTGAAACACAAGGAAATTCAATGTTTGGGCTAGGAAGTTGGCGATTCTTTTTGGCATTCTTGGTGTTGATCTCCCATCTTTGGAGTGGGATGATCCACGGGCCGGCGGCTTACGCGGTATGGGGGTTCTATTGCTTGAGCGGCTATCTCATGACGCACGTGCTTCGGTACAAGTATGGGCATGATGGCCAGGGGCTGTTGGACTATGCGCACAATAGATTCCTGCGAATCTATCCTTTGTATTGGATATCGCTCGTCATGGGTGCGGCGATCCTGGTGTTGGCCGTGAAGTTCTCAGTGAATGCTTCGGAGCTGAATCCAGAGTTCATCTGGCCTCAGAATGCCAATGCCTGGTTTGTCAACATTTCGCTGCTTCCGCTTCCAAGTTGGGGACTGTTGGTTCCTGTATCCAGTGCGTTGGCAATTGAGGTTGGGGCTTATATTTTGATGCCGCTTATGGCGTTTTCCAGAGCCGCAGCATGGCTGGGGCTTGTTCTTAGTCTCCTGATCAACGCAAAATATGGGTTTCAAACTGATTCATTTGCGGTAAGATACTCCTCCTTTTTGACTTGTTTCTGGGTATTTTCATTTGGCTCATTGATCTCTCATTACCGAGATCATCTGCTCAAGCTAAGCTCTCCTGTACTTAGCACGATGGCATGGGTGGCTCATTGTCTTGTCTGGCTATGGCACGGGACCTGGCCTTGGACTTATGGGCTTTACGCATCTGTTGCATTGTCGGGATGGGTGCTGATTTCATTGGCATCTGTGCGATCGAATCGATTCGATTCGGTCTTGGGGGACCTGTCGTATCCGATCTACCTCCTTCACACCGCGGTTGGTGTCATGGTTCTGATGTGGGGCTTCGAAATCCGCGGATTTACTTTCTTCCTTGTTTCGTTCGCCGTGACGCTGGTACTGTCGTGGATTTTAGTGATCACGGTGGACAGAAAAGTCAACTCAATGAAGCGCAGGCGGGAGATAAAAATGGTGCCTACGTCGTTCGAGATGAATAGAAATTAAATTCCTCCTTTTTCGGGGGCTGAAGTTCAGTGCGTTGCTAGCTTCTTAGGAGATCGGATGAGCGTTTTGAAACATCTCTGGCGACCGGTAAAAGACCGTGTCGCAGAACTGATCGAGTTGCGTGTTGCGCCGATAGAGGCATCTGTTGCCGCTATCTCCTCGGAATTGGCTGTTTTGGCAGGGAGAATGGATGGAATTGAGGCGTGCCTTGAAGATCAAGCTGCTCGCAAATTGGAAGTGAGCCGCCCGGTTCGCCTTTTTTCGTTCGAATCACGGCACGATTCCGCCCACGTGGGCGATCTTGGGCAAGATATCCCGGGCGACTGCCCGATATGTGGAGCTTCCTGTTTTTTTCGCGGGTTCACTTCAAATTTACGAGAGTCTGGATACTGCTCATCCTGTGGCTCGTTCAACCGCCAGCGGCAGATTGCCAGCATGGTGCGGCACTGTTTTTGCCTTGGTGAGGATGGTCCCCTTGCACTCCCGCCTTCGGTTGCTGTCTACAATACAGAAACCACTGGGGCATTGGATGCTGTATTGAGGGGTGGAACCAATTATCTAAACTCCGAGTATTTTGGTCCGGATTATAGTCCCGGCCAGAATGTCGATGGTAGAAGACACGAGGACCTCCAGAACTTGTCCATCCCTTCGGAATCGATTGATCTCATGCTCTCCAGTGACGTTCTGGAGCATATGCCAAGCCCCTATGCAGCACATCGGGAAGTTTTCAGGATACTGAAGCCGGGAGGGCGCCATATTTTTACGGTGCCCTTTTCGGTGAATGCCGCTCGCGATGATATTCGTGCCGAGTTGGTAGATGGAGAGATCAAATATCTGGCGGAAAAATTGTTTCACGGTGATCCGGTCAGGCCAGATGAAGGAATTCTGGTATGGACCATTTTTGGTATCGAAATGATCCTCAAATTGCGTGATATCGGCTTTGATGTGAATGCCTGGGATGCATACAATCCTGGCGCAGGCATCATCGGCAAGCTTGCACTGGTTTTCGAAGCTCGTAAACCTTTCACAACTGCGTAGGCTTGCCGTGACGGCAGGGCCTTCTTTTAGTCGATCTTTGTCGTTGATCGGCGCAAGAGGGCTTTGTAGTTCCAGAAATGCGGCGAGAGCCATACCTTGAAAAGACTCGACATGTGCCAGGCCAAATGGCGTGCTTGGCGATGGCTGGCCCGCTGAGCAGCATGTACTGCACTGAGACTCTCATCGATGTCGATATTCCAGTCAGCCAGCCTCAATCGGGCGCAGATGTCGAAATCTTCGCCGTACATGAAATAGCGTTCATTGAAGCCCTTGAGATCTCGAAACGCTTGGGAGCGAAAGAGCATGAACATGCCGGGAATCCATGCAGGCCTTTCTGGAGGCGTGTGACGGCGTATTCGGCGCTTGAGAATTTCACAAGGTGTTATCAATCCGCGGTGAGGCTCAGGGAGATGCTTGCCTGGCTCGAAGATGCGCGGAGCGAGCAGGCCTGTCCGAGAACTTGCGTCGCCCAGCAATTGGCCGATAACGTCGGTTTCAAGCCGCATGTCTGGGTTCAACACCAGAAACCACGTTGTGTCGCACTGCACGAACGCAGCGTTGTGGTTGGTACCGAAACCGCGAGGGCTGGGGTTGACGATGCGTCTGATGGGAAAACTGTATGCAGCATCGTCAATCAAGTCCAATTCCTGGATGTTGACAGTCAGCACCACCGTTTCGATGGACGTCGCGCTGAAACGGTTCAGCTGTTCAAGCAACGGTACGATCAGGCCTTGCTGCCCATGGCTGACAATGGAAACGGTGATCGGTCGGCGTGGCGTAATGGGCATGGTCTAATTTCGTGCAGGGAATTCTAGGTTCCCCGCCCCCCATGGTCTTCCTCGTCGTCTTCAGCTTCCTCATCTCCGCCTTCGCAGCCTACATCGTCATCCGGCTCGCGCGCCGCCACGCACGCCAGTACGCCCACGACATGCCGCAGCGCTTCCACCGTGGCCACGTCCCCCGCATCGGTGGCGCGGGCATCTTCTTCGGCTTGGTCTTCGCCTGGGCCTACGCTGGCACCCCCCAGGCTGCTTCCCTCAATGTCGACTGGCGCGCCAACTCCACCTTTCTCTGGCTCATGGCCATGTGCATGGCTCCCGCCGTGTTCGCCGGCATCGCCGAGGACATGACCCAGCGCTTGCGCGCCCGCCTGCGCCTGGGCCTGACCGCTCTGTCTGCCGTTCTGCTGTGCTGGCTGCTCGACCTCGGCGTGCGCCGCATCGGCTTCGCTCCGGTCGACGACTGGCTGCAGGCCGTCCCGCTTGCCGCCGTCATCTTCGCCATGGTCGCCATCGCCGGCCTGCCGCACGCCTTCAACCTCATCGACGGCTACAACGGCCTGGCGGGCATGGTCGCCATCCTGATCAGCCTGGCCCTGGTCCACGTGGCCCTGCAGGTGGGCGACCGGCAACTGGCGGCCATGCTGGTCTGCCTCGTGGGTGCGACGGGCGGGTTCCTGCTCTGGAACTACCCCTACGGCAAGATCTTCGCGGGCGATGGCGGGGCCTACATCTGGGGCCTCGTGATCGCCGTGGCCTGTGTGCTGCTGGTGCAGCGCCATCCGACCGTCTCGCCCTGGTTCCCGATGCTGCTGCTGATCTACCCGGTCAGCGAAACGCTGTTCTCGGTCTACCGCAAGCTCGCGCGCGGCCAGTCGCCCAGCACCGCCGATGCGCTGCACCTGCACCAGTTGATCTTCCGCCGCGTCGTGCGCGTGGTGTTCGAGGACGACGAGGCCAGCGACCTGCTGGCGCGCAACAACCGCACCTCGCCCTACCTGTGGATCTTCTCGCTGCTCACCGTGGCGCCGGCCGTCATGTTCTGGAGCAACACGGCGGTGCTGGCGGGTTTCTGCCTGCTGTTCGTGGTCACCTACGTCGGCGCCTACCTCATGATCATCCGCTTCAAGGTGCCGCGCTGGCTCGGAAAGTGACACATGGCGGACCCTACAATCCGCCGCAGTTTCCAGCAGCCTCCGGAGTGCCCGCCATGACCAGCCCCACCGAGCCCGACCTGTCTGCCATCGCCCCGCGCGACAAGGCCGAGATCCTGGCCCAGGCCCTGCCGTACATCCGCAAGTTCCATGGCAAGACCATCGTCATCAAGTACGGCGGCAACGCCATGACCGATCCGGCCCTGCAGGCCGACTTCGCCGAAGACGTGGTGCTGCTCAAGCTGGTCGGCATGAACCCCGTGGTCGTGCACGGCGGCGGCCCGCAGATCGAGACGGCGCTCGAAGCGCCTGGGCAAGCAAGGCCAGCTTCATCCAGGGCATGCGCGTGACCGACGCGGAGACCATGGAAGTGGTCGAATGGGTGCTGGCCGGCGAGGTGCAGCAAGACATCGTGGGCCTGATCAACCAGGCTGGCGGCAAGGCCGTGGGCCTGACCGGCCGCGACGGCGGCCTGATCCGCGCACAGAAGCTGGGATGCCCGACAAGGCCAACCCGACGCTAGTTCACGACGTGGGCCTGGTCGGCGACATCATGGCCATCGATCCCGAGCGTGGTCAAGGCGCTGCAGGACGACCAGTTCATCCCCGTCATCAGCCCGATCGGCTTTGGCGAGAGCAACGAGAGCTACAACATCAACGCCGACGTCGTCGCCAGCAAGCTCGCCACGGTGCTGCAGGCCGAAAAACTGATGCATGCTGACCAACATCCCGGGCGTGCTGGAACAAGACCGGCGCGGCTGCTGACCGAACTGACGTCGCGCGAGATCAACGAACTGTTCGCCGACGGCACCATCTCCGGCGGCATGCTGCCCAAGCGCCGGCGCGATCGACGCGGCCAAGGCGGCGTGAACGCCGTGCACATCGTCGATGGCCGCGTGCCGCACGCGATGCTGCTCGAAATCCTTACCGACCAGGCCTACGGCACCATGATCCGCGCGCGCTGAGGTCGGCCGCCCGCATGCCCGAGACGCCGCCGCATTCCCTTCCTGCTGCCCGCAGGCGGCGCAGACGCCTCGCCGCGGCCGCCGCTGCCGCGCCACGCAAGCGGCCGCGGCCGGGCGAACGCCGGCTGCAGATCCTGCAGACGCTGGCGGCGATACTCGAGCAGCCCGGCGGCGAGCGCGTCACCACCGCGGCCCTGGCCGGCGCGGCTGGAGGGTCAGGAGGCCGCGCTGTACCGGCATTTCGCGAGCAAGGCCCAGATGTTCGAGGGCCTGATCGAATTCATCGAGCACAGCGTGTTCACGCTGGTCAACCAGATCACGGCCGACATCGACGGCGCGCTGCCCGACGCGGCCACGCAGCGCCGGCGCGTGGCCAGCATCCTGGGCGTGCTGCTGCAGTTCGCCGAGAAGAACCCCGGCATGGCGCGCGTGATGGCCGGCGACGCGCTGGTGCTGGAGAACGAGCGCCTGCAGCGCGCATGAACCAGTTCTTCGACAACATCGAGTCCAGCCTGCGCCAGAGCTTGCGGGCGGCCGCTGGCCGAAGGCGGCGCGGCCACGCCCACGGTGGATGCCAACGTCCACGCCTCGGTGCTGACGGCCTTCGCCATCGGCCGCCTGCAGCGCTTCGCGCGCTCGGGCTTTCGGCGGCTGCCGACCGAGCAACTGGAAGCCAGCCTGCAGCGCCTGCTGTAGCCGCCTCGGGGTTTTCCCTGGGGTCGAATGCCTTTGTCACTTTGGGCCAATGGCCCCGGCCATTCGGCCATTGATGGCCTGCGGGGTGCTCCAGATACTGCGCCCCATGCCACACCCCATCTTCCGGCGCCTGCCCGTCACCGCCTCGCCGCCGTTCGTCGTCGGCGCGCCGCGGCGGGTGATCGCGCCGCGCAAGGCCGGCAGCGTCGGCGCCATGCCCGCCCGCGATGCGCATGCGGGCGGGCACGGCAACGACCTCGCGCCCTCGGTGCGCCAAGGATTCCGACCATGTACCTGACCCAAGGTCTGCACCGCTCGCTGCAACGCCATCCCGAGAAGACCGCGCTGCGCCACCTCGCGCCCGATGCCGGGCGCAGCTACACCTTCGCCCAGCTGCTCGACCAGGTGGCCCGCCGCGCCGCCGTGCTGCGTGCGCGCGGCATCGCCCAGGGCAAGCGCGTGGCACTGCTCGCGCCCAACGACGACGCCATGGTCATGGGCCTGTGGGCCTGCTGGTGGCTCGGGGCCGTGGCCTGCCCGCTCAACACGCGCTGGAGCGTGCCCGAGCTGCGCTACGCGCTGGCCGACTGCGGCGCGCCGCTGCTGCTGGCCGATGCCGGCCTCGCCACCCCCTGCGCCGAACTGGCCGACCTGGCCCGGGTGCTGCCCATGGCCGATTTCGCCGCCCAGGCCGCCGCCACGGCCCCCGTGGACGACGCGCGCGTGGGCGGCGAGGCCCTGGCCGCCATCCTCTACACGGGCGGCACCACGGGCCGTTCCAAGGGTGTGATGCTCACGCACCTGAACTTCTGGTCGGCCTCGATGACGCGCGGCGCCGAGCTCAACAACGCGCCCGACAGCGTCTCGCTGCTGGTCGCGCCGCTGTTCCATGTGGCGGGCCTGGGCCGGCTGATCGGCCAGAGCATCGTGGGCGGCAGCTGGGTCACCATGCCGCAGTTCCACGCCGAGGCCGTGCTCGACGCGGTCTTCGAACACGGCATCACCGACACCATCGTCGTGCCCACCATGCTGCAGGCGCTGCTGGAGGCGCCCGACTTCGACGCGGCCAAGGTGCAGAGCCTGAACCGCATCGCCTTCGGCGCCGCGCCGATGCCGCCCGACCTGCTGGACCGCGCGCTGGCCACCTGGCCGAACGCCGAGTTCTTCCAGGCCTATGGCCTGACCGAGACCTCGGGTGCGGCCTGCATCAACCTGCCCGCCAACCACCGGCCCGGCGCACCGGCCGAGCGCCTGCGCTCGGTCGGCCGCGCCGGCCTGGGGCGGAGATCGGCATCCTCGACCCCGAAGGGCGCGAGTGCCCGCGCGGCCAGGTCGGCGAGATCGTCATCCGCGGCCCCATGGTCACCAGCGGCTACTGGAAGCTGCCCGAGGCCACGGCCCAGGCCCTGCGCAACGGCTGGCTGCACACGGGCGACGGCGGCCGCATGGACGAGGACGGCTTCATCTTCATCGCCGACCGGTTGAAGGACATGATCATCAGCGGCGGCGAGAACGTCTACTCGGGCGAGGTCGAGGCCGCGCTGCGCAGCCACGCCGACGTCATCGACGCCGCCGTCATCGGCGTGCCCGATGCGCGCTGGGGCGAGGCCGTGCACGCGGTCGTGGTGCTGCGCCCGGGCGTGGCCGAGAGCGCCGAACTGGCGGAAGGCATCAGGGCCCATTGCCGCGACGCGGCTGGCGGGCTACAAGTGCCCGCGCAGCCTGGCCTTCGCGGCCGCGCTGCCGCTGTCGGCGGCCGGCAAGGTGCTCAAGACCCAGCTGCGTGCCGAGCACGCGAAGATGGCCTGACAGGCCGGCATGGGCCGGCTGCGCAGGTGACAGGGCGCACGGGGCGCGGCCTCTAGAATTTGCCGCGTCCCATGCCCCCACCCTCCAGCGGCAACACCCGGCAGACCATCTCCATCGGCCAGGTCCAGCAGATCGTGCTGGGCGCGCGCCGGGCCGGCCGCGACGTCGACGCGCTGCTGCTGCGCGCCGGCATTCCGCCCGAGCTGCTGGCCTCGCCCCTCGCGCGCGTGAGCCAGGCGCAGTACGCCGCGCTGATCTTCGAACTGCGCCACAGCCTGCGCGACGAGCTCTGGGGCCTGTGCCGCCGGCCGCTGCCGCTGGGCAGCTTCGAGGCCGCCTGCCGCCTCGCCGTGGGCTGCCGCACGCTGGAAGAAGCCTTGCATGCCGGCCTGCGCCACTACCGGCTGCTGCTGTCGGACTTCACGCCGCGGCTGCGGGTGCACGACGGCATGGCCAGCATGTCGCTGATGCCGCGCCTGCCCGTCGACGACCTGTTGAGCTACGCCATGCGCTGCTTCGCGTTCCTCGGCTATGGCCTGGTCTGCTGGCTCGTGGCGCGGCGCCTGCCCCTGGCGATCGTGGAACTGCCCCACACCGAGGCCGATCGCCTGGGCGATGCGCCGCAGCTGTTCCAGGCGCCGCCGCGCTACGGCCTGCGCACCGGTTGGCGCTTCGAGGCGCGCTGGCTCTCGCTGCCCATCGTGCAGACCACCGAAAGCCTGCAGGCCTTCCTGGCGCAGGCACCTGCCAGCCTGCTGCTCAAGTACCGCGACGACAGCAGCCTGGCCGAACGCATCCGCCGCATCCTGCGCCACCACCTGGGCCGGGAGATGCCGTCGCTCGAACAGGTCGGCGCACAGCTCGCGATGACGCCGCAGACGCTGCGCCGGCGCCTGCGCGAAGAGGGCGGGCTTTCGCGCGATCCGCGACGATCTGCTGCGCGACGCCGCCATCGACTACCTGACGCAGCCCGGCCTCACGCTGCCCGAGATCGCCGGGCGGCTGGGCTTCTCCGAAGCCAGCACCTTCCACCGCGCGTTCAAGGGCTGGACCGGTTTGGCGCCCGGCGCCTACCGGCAGGAACGCCTGGGCTGACACCTCGGGTTAACCCGAGGCACTGGCGCTTTTGAGCGTTCGGGCCAATGCGGCCCATCGCTTCGGCCATGGGCGCGGCGCTGGCCCATCCCTAGACTTCCTCGCCATCCGCAGTGCGCGCCCGCCGTGCGCCGCCTGCCATTTCAACCAGAGGAAGACAGCACATGCAACGCAATGTCTACGTCGCCGGCGTCGGGATGATCCCCTTCACCAAGCCCGGCAAGAGCGAGGCCTACAACGTGATGGGCGCGCGCGCGGCCGAGCTCGCGCTCCAGGATGCCGGCGTGCCCTACGACGCGGTGCAGCAGGCCTACGTGAGCTACGTCTACGGCGACTCCACCGCGGGCCAAGCCGCCATCTACGGCGTGGGCCTGACGGGCATCCCCGTGTTCAACCTCAACAACAACTGCTCCAGCGGCTCGTCGGCGCTGTTCCTCGCGCGCCAGGCCGTGGAGAGCGGCGTGGCCGAGTGCGCGATCGCGCTGGGCTTCGAGCAGATGGTGCCGGGCGCGCTCAAGGGCGCCTACGACGACCGTCCCTCGCCCATGGCGCGCTTCGCCGAGACCATGGCCGGCCTGCAGGGCGTCGAGCCCACCGCGCCGCGCGCGGCCCAGTTCTTCGGCGGCGCCGGCCGCGACTACATCAAGCAGTACGGCATCCGGCCCGACACCTTCGGCCGCATCTCGGTCAAGGCCCGCCAGCACGCCGCGCGCAACCCGCTCGCCGTGTTCCGCGACACCGTGACGCTGGAAGAGGTCATGGCATCGCCGGCCGTGTTCGACCCGCTCACGCGCCTGCAATGCTGCCCGCCGACCTGCGGCGCGGCCGCCACCATCGTGTGCTCGGAAGAATTCGCCAGGAAGCACGGCATCGCGCTCAAGGTGCGCATCGCGGCCCAGTCCATGACGACCGACACGCCCAGCACCTTCGACAGCGGCGACATGCGCCGCGTGGTCGGCTACGACATGACGGCCGCCGCCGCCAGGCAGGTCTACGAAGCCGCCGGCGTGGGCCCCGAGGACGTGGACGTGGTCGAGCTGCACGACTGCTTCACGGCCAACGAACTCATCACCTACGAGGCCTTGAGCCTCACGCCCGAGGGCACGGCCGAGAAGTTCATCCTGGACGGCGACAACACCTACGGCGGCAAGGTCGTGACCAACCCCTCGGGCGGCCTCCTGTCCAAGGGCCACCCGCTGGGCGCCACGGGCCTGGCGCAGTGCTACGAGCTCACGCACCAGCTGCGCGGCACAGCCGACCAGCGCCAGGTGGAAGGCGCGCGCCTCGCGCTGCAGCACAACCTGGGCCTGGGCGGCGCCTGCGTCGTGACCCTGTACGAGCGCGTCTGACCATGATCGACAAGAAATACATCGGCCACACCCAGCCGGCCTTCACGGTCGCCGTGGAAGCCTCGCGCCTGCGCTTCTTCGCCAAGGCCACGGGCCAGCAGGACCCGCTCTACAGCGACGAGTCCGCCGCGCGCGATGCCGGCCACCCCGCGCTGCCCGTGCCGCCCACCTTCCTGTTCTGCCTGGAGATGGAATCGCCCGACCCGGCCGCGCTGCGCAACCTGCTGGGCCTGGACTACCGCCGCCTGCTGCACGGCGAGCAGCGCTTCGTCTACCACCGCCCGGCCTATGCCGGCGACCAGCTGACCTTCGCGCAGCGCATCGAGGACATCTACGACAAGAAGGGCGGGGCGCTGGAGTTCGTCGTGCGCGCGACGCGCGTGACCAACCAGCGCGGCGAGCACGTGGCCGACCTCAAGGGCGTCACGGTGATGAGAAACGGATGAGGAGCACGGGATGACGATTTCCTACGACCAGATCCACGTCGGCGACGCGTTGCCCGCCTTCGAGACCGAAGCCATCTCGCGCCTCACGCTGGCGCTGTACTGCGGCGCCTCCGGCGACCACAACCCCATCCACGTGGACACCGACTTCGCCAAGGCCGCCGGCGTCGGCGACGTGTTCGCGCACGGCATGCTGTCCATGGCCTACCTGGGCCGCCTGCTGACCAACTGGGTGCCGCAGAGCGCGCTGCGCGAGTACGGCGTGCGCTTCGTCGCCATCACGCAGGTCGGCGCCAAGGTCCGCTGCGAAGGCCGCGTGACCGAGAAGTTCGAGCAGGACGGCGAGCGCCGCGTGCGCGTGGAACTGTCCACCACCGACCAGAACGGCCAAACCAAGCTCTCCGGCGACGCGGTCGTCGCCCTTTCCTGATTTCCAAGAGAACGACATGACGCTCAAGCTCCAAGACAAAGTCGCCTTGGTCTCCGGCTCCGGCCGGGGCATCGGCAACGCCATCGCACTCAAGCTGGCCTCCGAAGGCGCGCGCCTGGTCGTCAACGACCTGGACGAAGGCCCGGCCAACGAGACCGTGGCCGCCATCCGCGCCGCGGGCGGCCAGGCCGTGGCCTGCGTGGGCAGCGTGACCGATGCCGACTTCGGCACGCGCTTCGTCGGCACCGCGCTCAAGGAATTCGGCGGCGTGGACATCATCGTCAACAACGCCGGCTACACCTGGGACAACGTGATCCAGAAGATGAGCGACCAGCAATGGGAAGACATCCTGGCCGTGCACCTGACCGCGCCGTTCCGCATCCTGCGCGCCGCGGCCGACTTCATCCGCGAGGCGGCCAAGAAGGAGGCCGACGCGCCGGTGTTCCGCAAGGTCGTCAACATCTCGTCCACCTCGGGCGTGTACGGCAACGCGGGCCAGGCCAACTACGCCGCCGCCAAGGCCGGCATCAACGGGTTGACGAAGGCCATGGCCAAGGAATGGGGCCGCTACAAGGTCAACGTCAACAGCGTGGCCTTCGGCTTGATCCAGACGCGGCTGACGCAGCCGCTCACGGCCGGCGAGGCCAGCGTGGACATCGGTGGCCGCACCATCGCGGTCGGCGTGCAGCCGGACCGCCTCAAGGCCGCCGAAGCCACGATCCCGCTGGGCCGTGGCGGTACGGCGGAGGAGGCGGCGGGTGCGGTCTACATGTTCTGCATCCCGGAGTCGAATTACGTGAGCGGCCAGGTCTTGGTCTGCGGCGGAGGTCGGCCGTGACGTTCAGCGCCGCCAAGCGGCCCTGGATGACCGACGAGCTGCAGATGGTGCGCGACACCGCGCGCCGCTTCTTCGAGACCGAGTGCGTGCCCCACCAGAAGAAGTGGCAGGAGCAGGGCCACGTGGACCGCGCCATCTGGCGCCGGGCCGGCGAGCTGGGCCTGCTCTGCGCGGGCGTGCCCGAGCAGTACGGCGGCGGCGGTGGCAGCTTCCTGCACGAGGCCGTGGTCTGCGAGGAGCAGATGCGCGCGCTGGTCAACAGCTTCTCGATCAACGTGCACAGCGGCATCGTCGCGCACTACCTGCTGGCCTACGGCACAGAGGCGCAGAAGACGCGCTGGATCCCCGGCATCGCGCGCGGCGAGACCGTCGCCGCCGTGGCCATGACCGAGCCCGGCGCGGGCACCGACCTGCAGCGCATCACGACCAGCGCCGTCAAGATTGGTGCCGACTACGTGATCAACGGCGCCAAGACCTTCATCACCAACGGCCTGCTGGCCGACATCATCGTCGTGGCCTGCAAGACCGACCCGACGGCCAAGGCCAAGGGCGTCTCGCTGGTCGTGATCGAGACCAAGGACCTGAAGGGCTTCCGCCGCGGCCGCCTGCTCGAGAAGATCGGCCAGCAGGGCCAGGACACGGTGGAACTGTTCTTCGACGACATGCGCGTGCCGCAGGCCAACCTGCTGGGCGGCGAGGAGGGCAAGGGCTTCGTGCACCTGATGCAGCAGCTGCCGCGCGAGCGCTTGCTGCTGGCCATCGGCAACGCCGCCATCATGCAGCGCGCGGTGGACGACACGCTGGCCTACACGCGCGAGCGCAAGATCTTCGGCGACACGCTGCTGCACCTGCAGAACACGCGCTTCAAGCTGGCCGAGTGCCAGACCAAGGCCGCGTTCGCGCGCAGCTTCGTCGACGACTGCGTGGCCCGCCTGGCCCGCAACGAACTCGACGTGCCCACCGCCGCCATGGCCAAGTGGTGGATCAGCCAGGCCACCTGCGAGGTGGTGGACGAGTGCCTGCAGCTGCACGGCGGCTACGGCTACATGCAGGAGTTCCCGATCGCCCGCATGTACACCGACGTGCGCGTGGCCCGCATCTACGGCGGCGCCAACGAGGTGATGAAGGAAATCATCGCCCGCGCGATGGAAAACGGCTGACCATGCACACCAGACCCTGGCTGAAACACTGGCCGCGCGGCTTCCCGCACGCGCTGGCCGTGCCGCAGACCACGCTGTTCGGCAACCTGGCGACCAGCGCCGCGCGCTACCCGCAGCGGCCCGCCATCGTCTACTACGACAGCGTGCTGACCTATGCCGAGTACCTGCGCCAGGTGGAGGCGCTGGCCGGCCACCTGCAGCGCGCCGGCGTCGCCCAGGGCGACCGCGTGCTGCTCATGAGCCAGAACTGCCCGCAGTTCGCGGTCGGCTTCTTCGCCGTGCAGCGCTGCGGTGCCGTGGTCGTGCCCGTCAACGCCATGTGCACGGCCGGCGAGGTCGACCACTACCTGGAGGACAGCGGCGCGCGCCACGCCATCGCGGCGCAGGAGCTGCTGCCGGCCATGCAGCCCGCGCTGGCCCGCGGCGCGCTGCGCGAGGTGGTGGTGGTCTGCTATGCCGACGCGCTGACCGCGCCGACCGAACTCAACGTGCCCGAGGCCGTGCGCGCGCCGCGCCAGCCGCTGGCGCAGGCCGGCTGCGTGGCCTGGGCCGATGCCCTGGCGGGCGCGCCGGCCACGCCCGTGGACAGCCAGCCCGGCGACCTGGCGGCGCTGCCCTACACCTCGGGCACCACGGGCCGCCCCAAGGGCTGCATGCACACGCATGAGAGCCTGATCGCATCCGCCGTGGGGGCCTGCCTGTGGCGTTCGCTGCACCCCGAATCCGTGGTGCTGGGCGTGGCGCCCATGTTCCACCTGCTGGGCATGCAGAACGCGCTGCTGATGCCGGTCTGGCAGGGCGCCACCGTGGTCATGCTCGCGCGCTGGGATGCCGGCGCCGCGGCCGCGCTGATCGAGCGCTACCGCGTCTCGGTCTGGGCTTCGCCGCCGGCCATGCTGATCGACTTCTTCGCGCATCCCGAGGCGCAGCGCCGTGACCTGTCCAGCCTGGCCATGCTCAACGGCGGCGGCGCGGCCATGCCCGAGGCCGTCTCCAGCATGCTCAAGCAGCGTTTCGGCATCACCTACATCGAGGGCTACGGCCTCACCGAGACGGCCTCGTTCCTGCATTGCAACCCGCTGCAGGCCAGCAAGCGCCAGTGCCTGGGCATCCCGACCTTCGGCGTGGATTCGCGCATCGTCGACCCCGAGACGCTGGCCGAGCTGCCGCCCGGCGAGACCGGCGAGCTGGTCAGCCGCGGCGCCCAGGTCATGCAGGGCTACTGGCGTGACGAAGCCGCCAACCGCGCGGCGTTCATGGAGATCGACGGCCAGCGCTACTTCCGCACCGGCGACCTGGCGAGCATGGACGCCGACGGCTACTTCTTCATGCGCGACCGCCTGAAGCGCATGATCAACGTGAGCGGCTACAAGGTCTGGCCGGCCGAGGTGGAGAGCATGCTCTACGAACACCCGGCCATCCACGAGGCCTGCATCGTGTCCCGGCCCGACGCCAGGCAGGGCGAGTCGGTCTGCGCGGTGGTGGTGCTGCGGCCCGGCGCGGCACTCGACGAGGCAGGGTTGATCGCCTGGTGCCGCGAGCGCATGGCGGTGTACAAGGCCCCGCGCGCGGTGGAGTTCCGCGCGGCCCTGCCCAAGTCCAACACCGGCAAGGTGGCCTGGCGCGAGATCCAGGAAGCCTTCGCGCGCGGCTGCTGAAGAAACGCACAACCATTCCCAAGGAGACCAACCCATGCACAAGACCGAGATCACGCGCCGCCAGGCCCTGGCCTTCACCACGTTCAGCCTTGCCGGCCTGCCGGCGCTGGCGCAGCAGGACTTCCCGAACAAGCCGCTGCGCATGGTCGTGCCCTACGCCCCGGGCGGCGGCACCGACACCATCGGCCGCCTGCTCGCGACCAAGCTCGGCGAGAACTGGAAGGCCACGGTGGTCGTGGAGAACAAGCCGGGCGCGGGCGGCGTGATCGGCAACGACATGGTGGCCAAGGCGCCGGCCGACGGCTACACCATCCTGATGGGCATCACGGTCATGGTGCAGCACCCGGCGCTGATCCCCAAGCTGCCCTACGACCTGCTCAAGGACTTCCAGCCGCTGGCCGTGGCCGCGCGGTCGGCCGACCTGTTCATGGTGCACCGCGACGTGCCGGCCAACACGGTCGAGGAGTTCGTCAAGCTGGCCAAGGCCGACCCGCGCGCCTATGCGCTGGGCTCCTACGGCAACGGCACCTCGGGCCACATCCACTCGGCCATGCTCAACAGCCAGGCCGGGCTGGACCTGTCGATCGCGCACTACAAGGGCGCCGGCCCGCTGATGGCCGACCTGATGGGCGGCCAGATCCGTGCGGCCTTCATCGACGCGACGACGGCCGCGGCGCAGGTCGACGGCGGGCGCGTCAAGGTGCTGGGCGTGACGGGCGCGCGCCGTTCGCCGCTGGCGCCCAACGCGCCGACCTTCACCGAGCTGGGCTACAAGTCCTTCGAGCCCTATGGCTGGTTCGCGCTGTTCACGCAGGGGGCCACGCCGCCGGCCATCGCCAAGAAGCTGTCCGACGAACTCAACGCCATCCTGGCCCGGCCCGAGGTGCGCAAGCGCCTGGAGGAGCTGGGCCTGCTGCCCGGCGGCGAGCCCGTGGCGGACTTCGCCAGGGAGATGCGCCGCGACCTGGACATCTGGGGCCGCGTCATCCGTGAAGCCAACATCAAGATCGACCAATGAGCACTGACTTCCTCGACTTCAAGGGCCGCCACGTCTTCGTGGCCGGTGGCTCCTCCGGCATCAACCTGGCGATTGCCGACGCCTTCGCGCAGGCCGGCGCCAGGGTGGCCATCGCCAGCCGCTCGGCCGAGCGCATCGCGGGCGCCGTGGCGCAGTTGCGCGCCCATGGCGGCGAGGCCGAGGGCTACAGCGCCGACGTGCGCGAGCCCGAGGCCATCGAGGCCGCGCTGCGCGCCGCGCACGAGCGCTTCGGCCCCATCGACGTGCTGGTCTCGGGCGCGGCCGGCAACTTCGTCGCCCCGGCGCTGGGCATGTCGCCCAAGGGCTTTCGCACCGTGGTCGACATCGACCTGATCGGCGGCTTCAACGTGGTGCGCGCCGCCCACGCCTTCCTGCGCAAGCCGGGCGCTTCGGTGCTGAACATCTCGGCGCCGCAGGCCGCCAACCCGACCAGGCTGCAGGCCCACGTCTGCGCGGCCAAGGCAGGGCTGGACATGATGGTGCGCGTGCTGGCCATGGAGTGGGGGCCGGACGGCATCCGCGTGAACTCGCTGGTGCCCGGGCCCATCGCCGGCACCGAGGGCATGAAGCGCCTGGCGCCCGATGCCGCGGCCGAGAAGCGGGTCACCGACTCCGTGCCGCTGGGCCGCATGGGCAGCACGCGCGAGGTCGCCGGCATGGCCCTGGTGCTGGCCTCGTCCCTGGCCAGCTACGTGACCGGCGCCATCCTGCACGTGGACGGCGGCAGCTCGCTGCCCGGTGGGCGCGACCTGGTCGCGGGCCCGCAGTGACGCAGGAGCAAGGATGAGCAAGATCCGTTTCGAGCAACAGGGCGCCACCGCCATCCTGACGCTGGACGACGCGCCCGTGCGCAACGCGCTCTCGCCCGAGATGCGCGTGGAGGTGGCCGAGGTGGTCGAGCGCGTGCGCACCGACGCCGGCATCCGCGCCCTCGTGATCACGGGCGCCAACGGGCATTTCTGCTCGGGCGGCGACCTGCGCAACATCGCCACCGTGGGCCTGGACAACGGCGGCTGGCGCGACCGCCTGCACCTGCTGCACGACTGGCTGGCCAAGCTGCTGCGCCTGGACAAGCCCGTGGTCTGCGCGGTGGACGGTGCGGCCTACGGCGCGGGCTTCGGCCTGGCGCTGGCGGGCGACTTCATCGTCGCCACGCCGCGCGCGCGCATGAGCGTGTCCTTCCTCAAGGTCGGCCTGGTGCCGGACTGCGGCATCTTCTACACGCTGCCGCGCATCGTCGGCCCGCAGCGCGCGCGCGAGCTCATGCTGTCGGCGCGCGAGGTCAAGGCCGACGAGGCACTGCGCCTGGGGATCGCGATGGAGGTGGTCGAGACCGAGCAGCTGCTGCCGCGCGCGCTGGCGCTGGCCAAGAGCTTCGAGGGCGCCTCGCCCATGGCCGTGAGCCTGATCAAGCGCGCCTGCGCCTCCACGGGCGACCTGGCCGGCCAGCTCAACCTGGAGGCCGACGCCCAGGCCCTGGCCATGGGCTCGCCCGAGCACAAGAGCGCGATCCAGGACTTCCTGCAAAAGCGCCCGCCCCGGTTCTCCTGGCCGGAATAGATCCCCTGGCGCCATTCGGCGTACAGCCTGTCGCGCCGGCGCTGCGACAATGCGCGGCTTTGCCGTGGGGCGGTGCGCATGGGGCGTCCGTCGTCGTGCGGGCGTCCGGGTTCCGATCGATGTGCAGGGCTCTGGGGTGGCTGTGGGGGATCTGTCTGTGGCTCTGCGCCGGCGTGGTGTCGGCCCAGGCCGTGCAGGTCGTGCCCGGGCAGGGCCTGGTGGTGCTGCACGAGGTCGCGGAGGTGCTGGAAGACCCCACGGGCCAGCTGACGCTGGAGGCGGTGCGCGACCGGCCCTTCGCACCGCCCAAGGGCGGGCTGTCCAGCTTCGGCTTCACCTCGTCCGCCTACTGGTTCCGCTTCACGCTGAACAATCCCGGCGCCGCCACGCTGCAGCGGCTGCTGGTGCTGCGCACCAACTGGCTGGACACCGTGGACTTCTTCGACGCCTCCGGTGCCGACGGCCGGACCGTCCACCGCCGCTTCGGCGACACGCTGCCGTTCGGCGAACGCGAGGTCGACGCGCCGCAGTTCGTGGTCAGCCTGCAGATCGCACCGGGCCAGCACACCTACTACCTGCGCATCACCAGCACGCAGGCCTTCATGACGCCCATCGAGCTCTGGGAACTGAAGGCCTTCCACGAGAACGACCGGCGCTGGTCGGCCTACTACGGCATGTTCTACGGCATCCTGGCCGTGATGGTGCTCTACAACGCCTTCATCTGGACGTCCACGCGCGACCGCAACTACCTGGCCTACTGCGCCTACCTGCTGTCGTTCTTCCTCATGAACGCCTCCTACAACGGCTTTGCGTACCAGTACTTCTGGCCGGAATCGCCGCGCTGGAGCAACTGGGCCCACGCGCCCTTCATCTTCGGCTTCCAGGTCACGGCGCTGTGGTTCTCGATGCACTTCCTGGAGTCGCGCACCCGCACGCCGCGCGTGCACGGCGTGATGCTGGCCTACCTGGTGCTGCTGCTCGTGGCCTGGGCCGCGGTGACGGTGGCCGGCGACCCGGTGGCCTACAACGCAACGCCCGTGTACTCCATCTTCCTGTGCACGCCGCTGATCCTGGCCGCCGGCCTGCGCGCCTGGCTGCGCGGCTACCGCGCCGCGCGCTTCTTCGTGCTGGCCACCATGGCCAGCCTCACGGGCAGCTTCGTCACGGCGCTGACGGCCAGCGGCCTGCTGCCCTACACCGTCGTGCACTTCCACGCGGCCGAGTTCGGCATCCTCGTGGACGTGGTGCTGCTTTCGCTGGCGCTGGCCGACCGCATCAACCTGCTGCACCAGCAGCGCCGCGCCGCGCAGGCGCAGGCCACGCGCCAGCGCCTGCAGGCTTCGTTCCAGCTCGAGAAGGCCAACATCCGGCTCGAGCAGCAGGTGCAGGAGCGCACGGCCGAACTCGCGCGGGCGCGCGACGACGCCGAGCAGCTGGCGCGGCTGGACGCGCTGACCGGCGTGGCCAACCGGCGTTCCTTCCAGGAGGTGGCCGAGCGCGAATTCCTGCGCGCGCGGCGCTACGGGCATCCGCTGGCCGTGCTGGTGTTCGACATCGATTTCTTCAAGCAGGTCAACGACACGCACGGCCATGCGGCGGGCGACATGGTGATCCGCGCCGTGGCCGGCATCGTGCGCGGCGCGGTGCGCGAGGTGGACTTCCTGGCGCGCATCGGCGGCGAGGAGTTCGCGGTGCTGCTGCCCGAGGTGCGGCTGCAGGACGCGCAAAGCACCGCCGAGCGCCTGCGCGAGCTGGTCGCCGACTGGCGCGGCGCGTTCGAAGGCCAGGCGCTGCGCTGCACGGCCAGTTTCGGCGTCAGCACCATGGAGGCGGACGACCCCGGCTTCGACGCCGTGCTGCAGCGCGCCGACCAGGCCATGTATGCGGCCAAGCAGGCCGGCCGCGACCAGGTGAGCGTGTACGGCTCGCTGTTCTGAACGCTGCGGTTCAGCCCGGGATCGTGCCCGGCAGCAGGATGCTCCTGTCCACGTTCTGGATGTTGGTATGGCCGCAGAAGGCCATGGTCACGTCCAGCTCCTTGTGCAGGATCTGCAGCGCCTTGGTGACGCCGGCCTCGCCCATGGCGCCCAGGCCGTAGGCCATGGCGCGGCCGATCATGGTGCCGCGCGCGCCCAGGGCCCAGGCCTTGAGCACGTCCTGGCCGCCGCGGATGCCGCCGTCCATCCACACCTCGGTCTTGCTGCCCACGGCATCGACGATGGGCGGCAGTGCCGCGATGCTGCTGGGCGCGCCGTCGAGCTGGCGGCCGCCGTGGTTGCTGACCACGATGGCGTCGGCACCGGCGTCCACGGCCAGCTGCGCGTCCTCGGGCACCATGATGCCCTTGAGGATCAGCTTGCCGCCCCATTGCTTCTTGACCCATTCGATGTCGGCCCAGGACAGGCGCGGATCGAACTGCTCGTTGGTCCAGGCCGACAGCGAACGCATGTCGCTGACGCCCTTCACGTGGCCCACCAGGTTGCGGAAGGTGCGGCGCTGGGTGCCCAGCATGCCCAGGCACCAGCGCGGCTTGGTGGCCAGGTTCACGATGTTGCGCAGCGTGGGCCGCGGCGGCGCCGTGAGGCCGTTCTTGAGGTCCTTGTGGCGCTGGCCGATCACCTGCAGGTCCAGCGTGAGCACCAGCGCGCTGCACCTGGCGGCCTTGGTGCGCTCGATCATGCGGGCCATGGCGTCGCGGTCGCGCATCATGTAGAGCTGGAACCAGAACGGCGCCTTGGTGTGCTCGGCGATGTCCTCGATCGAGCAGATGCTCATGGTCGACAGCGTGAACGGGATGCCGAACTTCTCGGCCGCGCGCGCGGCGTGGATCTCGCCGTCGGCATGCTGCATGCCCGTCAGGCCCACGGGCGCGATGGCCACGGGCATCCTGGCCGCCTGGCCGACCATGGTGGTGGCCGTCGTGCGGCCCTCCATGTTCACGGCCACGCGCTGGCGCAGCAGGATCTTGTGGAAGTCGGCCTCGTTGGCGCGGTAGGTGCCTTCGGTCCACGAGCCGGAGTCGGCGTAGTCGTAGAACATCCGCGGCACGCGCTTTTCGGCGAGGACCCGCAGATCCTCGATGGTGGTGATGACGGTCATGGTGGGCCGATTGTCAACGCACGACCATGAGCGTGAACGGCCAGACGTAGGCCTGCATCGTCACGTACAGGCCCACCAGGCAGGCCAGCGCGATCGAGTGGAAGAACACGTAGCGCAGGATCTCGCCTTCCTTGTTGAACCAGCGCGTGGCCGTGGAGGCGACGACGATGGACTGCGCGTCGATCATCTTGCCCATCACGCCGCCCGAGCTGTTGGCCGCGCCCATGAGGTTGGGCGACAGGCCCAGCTGCTCGGCCGCGACCTTCTGCATGCCGCCGAACAGCACGTTGGAGGCGGTGTCCGAACCCGTCAGCGCCACGCCGATCCAGCCCATCAGCGTGCCGAAGAAGGGGTACAGCACGCCGGTGTTGGCGAACGCCAGGCCCAGCGTGGTGTCGGTGCCCGAGAAGCGCGTGAGCGTGCCCAGGGCCAGCATCAGCACGATGGTCAGCAGCGAGTACTTCACCAGCCAGAAGGTCTTGAAGAAGGTGCGCACGATGGCGACCGGGTTGTACTTCATGACCAGCGCCGAGACGATGGCGGCCAGCAGGATGCCGGTGCCGGTGGCCGACAGCAGGTTCAGCGTGTAGACGGCGGCCTCGGGGTGCGGCGTGGGCACGACCGGCGGCACCTTCATGATCAGGTTGTGCAGGCCCTCGATCGGGAACTTGGGCGCGAAGATGCCGTTGAGCCAGGCCTTGACGGGCGGCAGGCCCCAGACGAACACGAAGATGGACAGGATGGCCCAGGGCGTCCAGGCGGCGACCAGCGCCTCCTTGGAATGGCGCACCACGGGCTGCGGCGGCTTGGCCTCCGCGGCGCTGGGGTCCTTGCCGCGCAGCGCGGGCGAGGTCCAGACCTTCTTGGGCTGCCAGACGCGCAGGAAGGCGACCAGGCAGAGCATGGAGACGATGGCGGCGATGATGTCCACCAGCTCCGGGCCCATGAAGTTGGACACCAGGTACTGCGGGATCGCGAACGACAGGCCGGTCACCAGGATCGCGGGCCAGATTTCCATCATGCCCTTGCGGCCGGCGAAGGCCCAGATCAGCCAGAACGGCACCAGCAGCGAGAAGAAGGGCAGCTGGCGGCCGATCATGGCCGTGACTTCCATCAAGTCGTAGCCGTGCACCTGGGCCAGCGTGATGACCGGCGTGCCCAGCGCGCCGAAGGCCACGGGCGCGGTGTTGGCGATCAGCGACAGGCCGGACGCGGCCAGCGGCGAGAAGCCCAGGCCGATCAGGATCGCGGCCGTCACGGCCACGGGCGTGCCGAAGCCGGCCGCGCCCTCGAAGAAGGCGCCGAAGCAGAACGCGATCAGCAGCAGCTGGATGCGGCGGTCTTCGGTGATGCCCGAGAGCGAATCCTGCAGCACCTTGAAGCTGCCGTTCTGCTCGGTCAGCTGGTGCAGGAAGATGATGTTCAGCACGATCCAGCCGATCGGCAGCAGGCCCGTGAAGCCGCCCAGCATGGCGGCGCGGCCGGCCATGTCGGCCGGCATGCCGTAGGCGAACACGGCCACGATCAGCGCCGCGACGAGGCCCATGCCGGCGGCGATGTGGGCCTTGATGTGGAAGAAGCCGAGGGCTCCGAGCATCACGATCACGGGAATCGCCGCGAGCGCGGTCGATAGGAACATGTTGCCGAACGGGTCGTAAATCTGCTGCCAGGTCATGGCGGGTCTCCTGCCGGTATTGAAAAAGTGGTTGTGAACAGGGCGTGAGGCGGCGGGCGCCTGGGTGCTCGGTGCACGGCGCGTGGGACTGTAGGGGGCGCGGTCGCGCTGGGGTGTGAAATGCCCGCGACGGGTTTGTGAAGGTTTTTCACGCGGTGGGGCGCCGTGTTTGTCAGCGCCGTGTCAGTCGGCTGCCGTCGCGTGGCGCGATGCATGGTCGAAAAAAATGAACGCGGCCGGCCCGGCGGGCTCGGGATCATTGCACTGCGGCACGGGCCGCACAAGGCCCGGCGCAGACGAAGGAGACAAGCGATGCAGCACAGCATTCCCATGGACTGGACGCGCCGGCGCTGGCTGGCCGCCGCCGCCGGCCTGGGCCTTTCCAGCCTGGCCCCGCGGGTGCGGGCCGATGCCTTTCCGGGCAAGCCCGTGCGCGTGGTCGTGCCCTGGGCCGCGGGCGGCGGGGGCGACGTGGTGGTGCGCATGCTGGGCGCCCGGCTCGGCGAGCGGCTGGGCCAGCAGGTCGTGGTGGAGAACCGCGGCGGCGCCACGGGCACCATCGGCAGCGCGCTCGTGGCCAAGAGCCCGCCGGACGGCTACACGCTGGTCTACGCGACCTCGGACTCGCACTCGATCTTTCCCAACCTGCTCAAGCAGCCGCCCTACGACGCGCGCACGGACTTCAGCGCCATCGCGCCGATCGGCTACTTCCAGTTCGGCCTGGCGGTCCACCCCTCGGTGCCGGCGCAGACCGCGGCCGAACTGCTGGCCCTGGCCAGGCGCGAGACCGTGACCTACGGCACCTGGGGCGTGGGCAGCTCGGCCCATGTGGCGATCGAAAGCTGGCGGCAGGCCGAACGGGCTGGACCTGCGCCACGTGCCCTACCAGGGCACGGCGCCGCTGCTGGTCGGCCTGGTCGGCGGGCAGCTGCAGGCCGCGGTGCTGCCCATGCAGATCGCCGAGCAGCACATGCGCGGCGGCGGCCTGCGCATGCTGGGCCTGGCCTCGCCCGAGCGCGCGCCCAACCAGCCGCAGCTGCCCACGCTCGCGGAGCAGGGCGTGGCGCTGGACCTGCGCAGCTGGGTCGGCTTCATGGGGCCGGCCAGGCTGCCGCCCGAGGTGCTGGCGCTGCTGCACCGCGAGATCAGCGCCGTGATCGCCGAGCCCGCCATCCAGGACAAGCTGCGCGCGCTCTACGTGCAGGCCGACATCCAGCCGCAGGCGCAGTACCAGCGCTTCGTCGACAGCGAGTACGCGCGCTGGGCCAGGCTGGTGCGCGAATCGCGCGTGGTGCTGGATTCCTGACGATGGCCGTCCTCGCACAGCCCTTGCCCGTCCTCGGCGACAACCTGAACCGTCCGGAGTCCGTGATCGCGCTGGCCGACGGCCGGCTCTACGCCTGCGACCGCGCCTGCGGCGTGGTGCGCGTGGGCGCGGCCCGCGCTGCCGGCGTGCCCGTGGACTGGCCGGCCGAGGAGTTCGTGGCCAACGGCATCGCGCTGCTGGCCGACGGCAGCTTCCTGATCGCCAACGTGGGGCCGCGCGGCGGCGCCTGGCGGCTCGTGGCGCCGGGCCGGCTCGAACCCTTCCTGACCGAGGCCCAGGGCGTGCCGCGATCGTCGCTGAACTTCCTGTACCCCGACGCGGCCGGCAACGTCTGGCTCTCGCTGTGCACGCGGCACAAGCCGCGCCAGCTGGCGTTCCGCCACGACAACGCCGACGCCGCCATCGGCGTGGTGCGGCCGGGCGGCCGCATGGAGATCGTGGCCAGCGGCCTGGGCTTCACGAACGAGTTGCGCGTGGACCCGAGCGGGCGCTGGCTCTACGTCAACGAGACCATTGCACGCCGGCTCTCGCGCTTCGAGATCCTGGCCGGCCCGCGGCTGGGCCCGCGCCAGGAGGTCTGCCGCTTCGGCCGCGGCACCTGGCCCGACGGCCTGGAGTTCGATGCCGAGGGCGGCATCTGGCTGACCAGCGTGGTCAGCAACCGGCTGCTGCAGGTCACGCCCGACGGGCATTGCCAGGTGCACCTGGAGGATTGCGCCGACGCCGCCATCGACGCCGCCGAGGCCGCCTTCGCGGCCGACCGCTTCGGCTTCGAGGAGATCAGCACCGGCCGCCACTTCAGCCTGCGCAACCTGTCCAGCCTGGCCTTCGGCGGGCCGGACCTGCGCACCGTCTACCTGGGCAGCCTGTTCCACACCGGCGTCTCGGTCTGGCAGGCGCCCGTGGCCGGCCATGCGCCCGCCCACTGGCACGTGGGCGCGACCGTGATCGATTGACACCACCACAGCAGAAGGAGACAGCATGGACCGCAGACAACTGCTGGCCACCACCTTGGCCTTGGCCGCCGCCGCGCCGGCGCGCGCGCAGGCCTTTCCGAGCAAGCCGATCCGCATGATCGTGCCGTTCCCACCCGGCGGCGGCACCGACTTCATGGCGCGCACCGTGTCCACGCGGCTGGCCGAGTCCACCGGCTGGACCGTGGTGCCCGACAACAAGGCCGGCGCCGGCGGCACCATCGGCGTGGCCGAGGCGGCCAAGGCCGAGAACAGCGGGCACACGCTGTTGCTGGGCCAGCTCGACAACCTGGGCGTGGCGCCGCTGCTGTACAAGGGCCTGGCCTACCAGCCGCAGCGCGACCTGCAGCCCGTCATCAACGTGGCGGACTTCCCCATCATCCTGCTGACCTCGTCCGCCTCGCCCTACAAGACGCTGGCCGACGTGGTGGCGGCCGCGCGCGAGCCCGGGCGCATCACCTTCGCCTCGGCCGGCAACGGCACGGTCTCGCACCTGGTCGGCGAGCTGTTCCAGCTGCGCGCGGGCGCGAAGATGCAGCACATCCCGTACAAAGGCTCGGCGCCGGCGCTCGTCGACGTGGTCAGCGGCCAGGTCACGGTGCTGTCGTCCTCCATCCCCTCGGCGCTGGCCCAGGTGCAGGCCGGCAAGCTGCGGCCGCTGGCCGTGAGCTCGGCCCGGCGCAGCGCCATCCTGCCGGACGTGCCGACCATCGCCGAGAGCGGCGTGAAGGACTTCGACGTGAACGTCTGGTACGCGGTGTTCGCGCCGGCCGGCGTGCCCGCGCCCGTGGTGGCGCAGCTCAACGCCGCGCTGACCAAGGTGCTGCAGATGCCCGAGGTGTTGAGCGCCGTCCATGCCCAGGGCGGCGAGGTGCGGCCCGGCACGCCGCAGGCGCTGGGCGAGCGGCTGGCCGCCGACATCGCGCAGTGGCGCGAGGTGATCGCGGCCGCGAAGATCCAGCTGGAGTGATCAGCCCACGGCCGCCGCCTGCGCCTCGGCCGCGTAGCGCCGCAGCCGCGGGCCGGCGCGCATGACCTGGCCCGGCAGCGGCCGGCCCAGCACGCGCTCGAGTTCGCGCGCGGCCTCGCACAGCGCATCGAGGTCGATGCCGGTGGCGATGCCGAGCTGCTCCATCAGGTGCACGGTGTCCTCGGTGCAGACGTTGCCCGTGGCACCGGGCGCGAACGGGCAGCCGCCCGTGCCGGCCAGCGCGGCCTCGTAGCGCGTGACGCCCAGCGCCAGGCCCTCCATCACGTTGGCCAGCCCCAGTCCGCGCGTGTTGTGGAAGTGCAGCGCCACGGGCAGCTGCGGCACGCGCGCGGCCAGCCGCGCGACGGTGGCGCGCACCAGCGGCGGCGTGGCCATGCCCGTGGTGTCGCCCAGCGTGAGGCCGGAAAAGCCGAGTTCGGCGAACTGCCGCGCGATGGCCTCGACCTGGTCCAGCGCCACGTCGCCCTCGAACGGGCAGCCGAAGGCGCAGGCGATGGCGCCGTGCAGGCGCATGGGTGCGCCGCGTGCGATGTCGGCGATCTCGCGCATGTCCTGCAGCGAGTCGGCGATGCTGCGGTTCAGGTTCTTGCGGTTGTGCGTCTCGGAGGCAGAGAGGAAGACCACGGCCTCGTCGGCATCGGCCGCCAGCGCGCGCTCCACGCCCTTGCGGTTGGGCGCCAGCACCGAGAGCTGCACGCCCGGGCGGCGCCGCACCGTGGCCAGCAGTTCGGCCGCGTCGCGCAGCTGCGGCACGGCGCGCGGCGAGACGAAGGAGGTGGCTTCGAAGTGGCGCACGCCGGCGTCCATGAGCCGTTCCAGCAGCGCGACCTTGGTCGCGGTGGGCACGAACGCGGCCTCGGACTGCAGGCCGTCGCGCAGGCCGACCTCGGTGATGCGGACCTGGGTGGGGTAGGTGGGTGGGGTGGGCATGCGGGTCTCCTCCGTCCAGCATAGCGGCGCGGGCCGGCGCAGGCTTGGCCGATGGGCAAGGCGGCATCGCCAAATGCGATGCGTGGGCCGCGCGCGTGGCGCAAGATCGCGCCTGCTTCAGACCCAGGAGATTTCACCATGCAGTTGAGCGGCATCCGCGTCATCGATCTGACGCGCATCCTCTCCGGTCCGTTCTGCACCATGCTGCTGGCCGACATGGGGGCCGACGTCGTCAAGATCGAGGCGCCCGAGGGCGACCCGGTGCGGGCCCAGGGCGAGATCGTCGACGGCATGAGCTGGTACTTCGCCTCGTTCAACCGCAACAAGCGTTCGGTGCAGCTGGACCTCAAGTCCGAGGCCGGGATGGCCGCGCTGCGCCGGCTCATCGCGGGCGCCGACGTGGTGGTCGACAACTTCCGCCCGGGCGTGATGGAGCGCATGGGCCTGGGCTGGGAGCAGCTGCGCGCGCTGGCCCCGGGCATCGTGCACACCAGCGTGAGCGGCTTCGGCCAGTCCGGCCCCTATGTGGACCGGCCGGCCTTCGACTTCATCGCCCAGGCCATGAGCGGCTTCATGAGCATGAACGGCACGCCGGAGACCGGGCCCATGCGCAGCACGCTGCCGATCAGCGACCTGATCGCGGGCTGCTACGCCGCGCTCGGCACCGCCGCCGCGCTGGTGCGGCGCGCGCGCACGGGCCAGGGCGAGCGCGTGGGCGCCTCGCTCGTGGACGGGCTGATCAGCTTCGGCGCCTTTGCGAGCGCGGACTTCCTGGCCAGCGGCAAGCTGCCCGTGCCCACCGGCAACGACCACCTGCTGGTGGCGCCCTACGGCCTGTTCACGGCCAGCGACGGCGAGATCGCGGTGGCGCCGTCCAACGATGCCGTGTACCAGAAGCTGCTGCAGGCGCTGGAGTTGACCCACCTGCGCGAAGACCCGCGCTTTGCGACCAACGCGCTTCGCGTGCAGCACCGTGCCGCGATCAACGCGCATGTGAACGTGGCCGTGTCGCGCCACGACAAGGCGCACTGGATCGCCACGCTCAACGCGGCCGGCGTGCCCTGCGGCACGGTCATGAACCTGGCCGAGGTCTACAGCGACCCGCAGGTGCTGTCGCAGCAGATGGTGCTGGAGGTGGAGCACCCGGGCCACGGCCCGGTGCGCATGAACGGCTTTCCGGTCAAGTTCTCCGAGGCGCCCTGCGCCGTGCGGCTGCCGGCGCCGGACCCGGGCGCGCACACGGCCGAGGTGTTGCGCGAGGCCGGGCTCGGCGAGGCCGAGATCGCGGCACTGTCAGCTTAGAGCCGCCGCCTGCAGGTGCGCCAGCAGCAGCCGGCCTGCGCTGTGCAGGCCGTCGCCCGCGCGCACGCAGATCTTGAGTTCGCGGCTGGCCCAGCCGTCGGTCAGCGCGATGGTGGCCAGGCCATCGCCCGCGTACAGCGCCAGCGCATCGCCCGGCATCACGCCCACGCCGAAGCCGGCCTTGACCATGGCGACCATCGCGTCGTAGGAGGTCACCTGGAAGCGCATGCGCAACGGCCGGTTCGCGGCCGTGGCCGCGCGCATGAGCATCTCGTTGCCGGCGCTGCCGCGGTGCATGCCGACCTGGTCGTACTCCAGCGTGTCGGCATAGGCCAGCGCGCGGTGGCCGGCCAGCGGGTGCGCGGCGGGCACCACCAGCACCATGCGGTCGCGCCGGTACGGGAACACCGTGAGGCCCTGCAGGTCCAGCGCGCTCGTGAAGATGCCGATGTCGGCCGCGTTGTCCAGCACCAGCCGCGTGACGACCGAGCTCACGCGCTCCTCGAGGTCGATCTGCACGCGCGGGTGCTGGCGCGCGAAGCGGGCCAGGTCGCCGGGCAGGAACTGCGTGATCGACGACAGGTTGGCCGCCAGCCGCACATGGCCGGCCGCGCCGCTGGCCTGGTCGCGGATCGTGTCGGCCAGGCCCTCGGCGTTGTGCAGCAGCTGGCGCGCGCCGCGCGCCAGGTTGCGGCCGGCCTCGGTCGGCTCGACCCCGCGCGCGCGGCGGATCAAGAGCGGCGTGCCGACCTGGCGCTCGAGTTCGGAAATGCGCTTGCTGAGCGCCGAGGTGGCGATGTGCTCGCGCTCGGCCGCCGCGGCGATCGTGCCTTCCTCGACCACGGCGACGAAGAGTTGCAGCGAATAGAGGTTCAGGCGCACCGGCAAGGTCTGCAGGGAGTGGGGGAAGCGGGATCATAGAAGCGTGGCGACGGCACAATGCGGGGCCTTTCCCGCCCGCCCCACGCCCTTTGTCCGAAGCCGCCCAGCCGCCCCAGCCGACCCAGGCCATCGCCGCCGAACTGGTGGCCGTGCTCGTCGCCGTGACGGCCGGCCAGGCGCGCATCCTGACCACGCACAAGGGGCTGGCGCTGCCCAGCGGGCCTTTCGAGCAGACGCACCGCTCGCTGCAGGCCGGCATGCGCGCCTGGATCGAGCGCCAGACGCACCACCCGATCGGCTACATCGAGCAGCTGTACACCTTCGCCGACCGCGACCGCGCGCGCGACCAGGGCCGCCGCGTGATCTCCGTCAGCTACCTGGGCCTCACGCGCGAGGCCGCGGCCATCGACGAAGCCGGCGGCTGGCGCGACTGGTACCGCTACTTCCCCTGGGAAGACCGGCGCTCGGATGCGGCCGAGGCGCTGCTGGCCGGCCAGATCCTGCCGGCCCTGGCGGCCTGGCGCGACGCCGCCCCCGACGCCGCCAGCGCGCAGCAGCGCCGGCTGCGCGTGGACACGGCCTTCGGCCTGGGCGGCTCCGCCTGGAACGAGGACTTCGTGCTGCAGCGCTACGAGCTGCTGTTCGAGGCCCGCCTGGTGCCCGAGGCCCTGGGCCGCAGCCGGGCGGGCGCGCCCGCGCTGCCCACCGGCCAGCCCATGCGCGAGGACTTCCGCCGCATCCTGGCCACCGGCATCGCGCGGCTGCGCGCCAAGATCAAGTACCGGCCCGTGGTGTTCGAACTCATGCCCGACGCCTTCACGCTGCTGCAGCTGCAGCAGACCGTGGAGGCGCTGGCCGGCCACGCGCTGCACAAGCAGAACTTTCGCCGCCAGGTCGAGCAGCAGGCCCTGGTCGAGGAGACCGGCGAACTGGCCCAGGGCGGCTCGGGCCGACCGGCCATGCTGTTCCGCTTCCGCGACGACGTGCTGCTCGAGCGCGCCATCTCGGGCAGCAAGCTGCCGCTCTCGCGTTGAGCAGCCCTGTGTGACGCCTGGGTTACACATTGGCCCTGGACTTATGCTCAATTCAAGTATAAAAACGGCGCTCCCGCATTTTTTTGCGCCACTAATACTCAAGTTGAGCAATACCATGGACACCTCATCCACCACCCGCCGGGCCGCGCCGTCCCTGCCGCTGTCGCCGCTGTCGCCGCTGCCCCTGGTGATGCTGGAGCCGCTGGTGCGCGCCGCGCTGCTGGAGGACCTGGGCCGCGCCGGCGACATCACGAGCAATGCCGTGGTGCCGCAGGAGGCGCGCAGCCGGCTCACGCTGGTGGCGCGCCAGGCCGGCGTGCTGGCCGGCCTGGACCTCGCGCGGCTGGCCTTCACGCTCTGCGACCCGGCCATCGCCTGGCAGCCGCTGCTGGCCGATGGCGCGCGGCTGGGGCCGGGCAGCGCGATCGCGCAGATCGAAGGCTCCGCGCGCGCCATCCTGACGGCCGAGCGCACGGCACTCAACTTCCTGGGCCACCTGTCGGGCGTGGCCAGCGCCACGGCGCGCATCGCCGATGCGATCGCCCACACCCCCGCGCGCGTGACCTGCACGCGCAAGACGCTGCCGGGCCTGCGCGCGCTGCAGAAGTACGCCGTGCGCGTGGGCGGCGGCAGCAACCACCGCTTCGGCCTGGACGATGCCGTGCTGATCAAGGACAACCACATCGCCATCGCGGGCAGCCTGCGCACGGCCGTGGAGCGCGCGCGCGCCGCCATCGGCCACATGGTGCAGATCGAGCTGGAGGTCGACACCCTGGCCCAGCTGCGCGAGGCGCTGGAGCTCGAGGTGCCCATCGTGCTGCTCGACAACATGGACCTGCCCACGCTGCGCGAGGCCGTGCGCCTCACGGCGGGCCGCGCCGTGCTCGAAGCCTCGGGCCGCGTGACCGTGGAGACCGCGCCCGGCATCGCCGAGACCGGCGTGGACCAGATCGCGGTGGGCTGGATCACGCACAGCGCGGCCGTGCTCGACATCGGCCTGGACGCTTGAGGAGACCGCCATGCTGCGCAGACTGTTCCTGCACGCCGCGCTGGCCTGGGCCGCGTCGGGCGCGGCCCACGCCGGCCCGGCCGACTACCCGAGCCGCCCCATCACCATCGTCGTGACCTTCGCGCCGGGCGGCGGCACCGATCTGCTCGCGCGCAAGCTCGCGCCCGTGCTGCAGCAGGCGCTGGGCCAGCCCGTGGTGGTGGAGAACCGGCCCGGCGCCAGCGGCAACATCGGCGCCAGCCACGTGGCCAAGGCCGCGCCGGACGGCCACACGCTGCTGATGGCCAACAGCTCCTTTGCGATCAACCCGGGCGTCTACGGCCCGCTGGACTTCTCGCCCGCGCGCGACTTCACGGCCGTGTTCAACGTGGGCTTCGTGCCCTCGGTGCTGGTGGTGCCGCCGGCATCCAAGCTGCGCGGCCTGGCCGATCTGCTGCAGGCCGCCAGGCCGCCGGCCGCGCCCGCGCTGTTCGCCTCCTGCGGCGCCGGCACGCCGCAGCACCTGGCCGGCGAGATGCTGCAGCTGGCCGCGCCCGTGCGCATGGCCCAGGTGCCCTACAAGGGCTGCGGCCCGGCGCTGACCGATGTGCTGTCGGGCCAGGTCGGCCTGGGCATCGTGACGGCCAGCAGCGCCGCGCCGCTGCTCGCGGCCGGCAAGCTGCGCGCGCTGGCCGTGACCTCGCCGCAGCGCACCGCGCAGCTGCCCGGCGTGCCCACGGTGGCCGAGCAGGGCCTGCCCGGCTACGAACTCGACCAGTGGCACGGGCTGCTGGCGCCGGCCGGCACGCCCGCCGCGGTGGTGCAGCGGCTGAACGAGGTGCTGGTGCAGGGGCTGGCCGACCCCGAACTGCAGGCCACGCTGCGCGGCCTGGGCTACACGCTCACGCAGGGCGAGCAGGGCACGCCGCAGGCCTTCGCTGCGCTCGTGGCGCGCGACCTGCGGCGCTTCGGCACGGTCACGGCGCAGCTGGGGCTGCGGCTGGATTGAGGACGTCCTAGAATCGCCTTACCGTCGTCTTACCACGGCAAGGAGTCCGCATGAGCCGTCCCGTCGAAACCACGCGCCTGTCGAGCAAGGGGCAGGTGGTGCTGCCGAGCAGCATCCGCAAGGCCCAGCGCTGGACGACCGGAACCGAGTTCGTCGTGGAGGAGACGCCGCAAGGTCTGCTGCTGCGTCCCATGGTGCGGGCCGCGGCGACGCGGCTGGAGGACGTGGCCGGCTGCCTGCAGCCCAGGCGTGGCCGCGTGGGCCAGGCGGAGATGGAGGCCGCGGTCGCGCAGGAGGCGAAGGCACGCCATGCTCGCGGTCGATACTAATGTCGTCGTCCGCTTTCTCGTGAACGACGACGCGGCGCAGCACCGGCGCGCCGTGGCGTTGTTCCGCAAGCACGAGATCTGGCTTGCCAAGACCGTGCTGCTGGAGAGCGAGTGGGTGCTGCGCGCGGCGTTCGAGTTCACCGCGCAGGAGATCGGCGCCGCGCTGCAAGGGCTCCTCGGCCTGCCGAACGTGCGCTGCGAGGACGGCAAAGCGGTCGCCACGGCACTCGAAGGCCTGGCTGCCGGGCTGGACTTTGCCGATGCCCTGCATCTGAGCGGCTGCCAGGGCGCGGGAGCCGACGAGGGCTTTGCCACGTTCGACGCGCGCTTCATCAAGCGCGCACAACGGCAGTGGCCGGGGATTTCCGTTCGAGTGCCCTGAATTTACGCCTGCACGGCGCACCCCACCTTGCGCCCGGCCTCGACGATCTCCTGCCAGGTCGCGTCGTCCACGGTGATGCCCGCCTTCGCACGCGCCACGCGCGCCGCACGCTCGGGTTCGCCCGCGATGCGCACGGCGTCGTGCCCCTGGCCCACGGGCCCTTGGCGCAGCCAGTCCACGAAGGCGTTGGCTTCCTGTTCGAAGGCCTGCTGCGTGCCCAGCCTGGCCGGGTCGATCAGCACCGTGAGCATGCCGTTGAGCACGGTGCGGGCCTGGTCGGCCGGCCGGTGCCAGGTGCCGCCGCCCGACAGCGCGCCGCCCAGCAGTTCGCAGGCCACGGCCATGCCGTAGCCCTTGTGCTCGCCGAAGGTCATGAGCGCGCCGAACAGGCCGTTGCCCTGCGGTACGACGACCACGCCGGGGTCGGTGGTCGGGCGGCCGAGTTCGTCGATCAGCGTGCCCTCGGGTACACGTTCGCCCTTGTTGTGGGCCACGCGCATCTTGCCCTGGGCCACGCGGCTGGTGGCGAAGTCCAGCACGAAGGGCTCCTGGCCCTGCAGCGGGATGCCGATGCAGCAGGGGTTGGTGCCGAAGCGTCCGTCGCCGCCGCCGAAGGGCGCGACCACGGGCCGCGACAGCACGTTGACGAAGTGCAGCGAGACCAGCCCGGCTTCGATCGCCATCTCGGCGAAATGGCCGATGCGGCCCAGGTGGTGGCTGTTGCCCACCGTCATGATGCAGCTGCCGTGCTGCCGGGCGCGCGCGATGCCCATCTGCATGGCCTGCTCGCCCACGACCTGGCCGTAGCCGCGCTGGCCGTCCAGCGCGAGCATGGTGCCGATGTCCACGGTGGCCTTGGGCGAGGTGTTGGGCTTCAGGCCGCCTTCGAGCACGGCGTCGACGTAGCGCGGCACCATGCCCACGCCATGCGAGTCGTGGCCCGAGAGGTTGGCGAGGACCAGGTTGGCCGCGACCTTCTGGGCCTCGGGCGCGCTGCTGCCGGCAGCCTGGATGACCTGGGCGACCTGGGCGGTCAGCTGTTCGGAAGAAATGGTTGTGCTCATAAGGGTTCCAAGGATATGCGGCCGCCGCCGGGCCGCCCCAAGGCGGCCGCGCCTCCCCCTCGGGGGGTGGAGTTACACGACCGAAGGGAGTGAAAAGCCGGGGGGCTCACAGTTCACATGACTGCGCCGACTTGCCAGGGTACGAACTCGTTCTGCCCGTAGCCGTGCTTCTCGCTCTTGCTCTGCTGGCCCGATGCCGTGGCCAGGACGAGTTCGAAGATGCGCTGGCCCATCTCCTGGATGCTGGCCTGGCCGTCGACGATCTCGCCGCAGTTGATGTCCATGTCCTCCTCCTGGCGCTGCCACAGCACGCTGTTGGTCGCAAGCTTGAGCGAGGGCGAGGGCGCGCAGCCGTAGGCCGAGCCGCGCCCGGTGGTGAAGCAGATGATGTTGGCGCCGCCGGCCACCTGGCCGGTCGCGCTGACGGGGTCGTAGCCGGGCGTGTCCATGTAGACGAAGCCGTGCGCCGTGACGGGCTCGGCGTATTCGTAGACGGCCTCCAGGTTGCTCGTGCCGCCCTTGGCCACGGCGCCCAGCGATTTTTCCAGGATGGTGGTCAGCCCGCCGGCCTTGTTGCCGGGCGAGGGGTTGTTGTTCATCTCGCCTTCGTTGATGGCGGTGTAGCGCTCCCACCAGTGGATGCGCTCGACCAGCTTCTCGCCGACCTCGCGGCGCACGGCGCGGCGCGTCAGCAGGTGCTCGGCGCCGTAGACCTCGGGCGTCTCCGACAGGATGGCCGTGCCGCCGTGCGCGACCAGGATGTCCACGGCCGCGCCCAGCGCCGGGTTGGCGCTGATGCCCGAGTAGCCGTCCGAACCGCCGCATTGCAGGCCGATGGTGATGTGGGCCGCGCTGCAGGGCTCGCGCTTCACGGCGTTGGCGCGTGGCAGCATTTCGTTGACGAGCGCGATGCCCTTCTCCACGGTCTTGCGCGTGCCGCCCGTGTCCTGGATGTTGAAGGTGCGCAGGTTGTCGCCCTCGGCCAGGTGGCCCGTGGCCAGCCAGGCGTTGATCTGGTTGGCCTCGCAGCCCAGGCCCACGACCAGCACGCCCGCGAAGTTGGCGTGCGTGGCATAGCCCGTCAGCGTGCGCTCCAGGATCTGCATGCCCATGCCCTGCGTGTCCATGCCGCAGCCCGTGCCGTGCGTGAGCGCGACCACGCCGTCCACGTGGGGAAAGGCCGCCAGCGCCTGCGGGTTGGTCTGGCGCGAGAAGTGGTCGGCGATGGCGCGCGCGGCCGTGGCCGAGCAGTTCACGCTGGTCAGCACGCCGATGTAGTTGCGCGTGGCCACGCGGCCGTCGGCGCGCCGGATGCCCATGAAGGTGGCCTCGCGCCTGGCGGGCGCGGGCTTCACGTCGGCGCCGAAGGCGTAGTCGCGCGCAAAACCTTCACTGACAGCGCCCTTGTCCGGGCCCATGTTCAGGTTGTGCGTGTGCACGTGCTCGCCCTGGGCGATGGGCTTGCTCGCGAAGCCGATGATCTGGTTGTAGCGGCGCACGGGCGCGCCCTCGGCGATGTCGTGCGCCGCGACCTTGTGGCCGGCCGGCACCAGGCCGCGCACCGTGAAGTTCTCGACGCTGGCGCCGCCGACCAGCTGGCTGCGCGCGATCACCACGTCGTCGGACGGGTGCAGGCGGATGAAGGGGGTCATCGTGGGGGCCTCTCGGGGCGGTGGGTCAGAAGAACATTTTCGGCAGCCACAGCACCAGTGCGGGCCAGTAGGTGATGATGACCAGGCTCAACAGCAACGGCACCAGCCAGGGCAGGATGGCCATGGTGGTGCGCTCGAACGAGAGCCCGGCCACGCGCGCCAGCACGAACAGCACCAGGCCCATGGGGGGGTGCAGCAGGCCGATCATGAGGTTGAGCACCATGACCAGGCCGAAGTGCACGGGGTCGATGCCCAGTTGCAGCGCGATCGGCAGCAGGATGGGCACGAGGATGGTGATGGCCGCCGTCGGCTCCAGGAAGCAGCCCACGAACAGCATCAGCAAATTGGCCAGCAGCAGGAACACCCAGGCTTCCTGGGTGAAGCCCAGCACCCAGTTGGCGATGTCCGTGGTCACGCCCGTGGCCGTCAGCATCCAGCCGAAGATGGAGGCCGCGGCGACGATGAACAGCACCGTGGAGGTGGTCTCGATGGTCTCCAGGCAGACCTTGAGGAACATCTTCCACTTCAGCGTGCGGTACCAGACGAAGCCCAGGATCATGGCCCAGACGCAGGCCGCGATGGCGCCCTCGGTGGGCGTGAACAGGCCCGTGCTCATGCCGCCGATCAGCAGCACGGGCGTCATGATGGGCAGCAGCGCCTCGAACTTGAAGAGCTTGTCCAGCACGAACAGCGAGGCCAGGCCCGCGAACACCGCCGGCTGCGCCGGCACGTCGAGCTTGGACACCAGCAGCCACAGGCCCAGCGGCCAGCCGACCACGACGGCCAGCTCCGACAGCGCCTTCACGAGGCGCGGACCGCTGAACATCATGTCGCGGCCCCAGCCGTTCTTGTGCGCGTAGTAGGCCACCGTGAGCATCATGAGGATGGTCATCAACAGGCCCGGCATCAGGCCCGCGAGGAACAGCGCGCCGATGGAGACGTTGCCCATCATCCCGTAGATCACGAAGGGCAGGCTGGGCGGGATGATGGGCCCCAGCGTGGCCGAGGCGGCCGTCACGCCGACCGCGAACTCGGTGGTGTAGCCGTGCTCCTTCATGGCCTTGATCTCGATGGTGCCCAGGCCCGCCGCGTCGGCGATGGCCGTGCCGCTCATGCCCGCGAACACCACCGAGCCGACGATGTTCACATGGCCCAGGCCGCCCTTGAGCCAGCCCACCAGCGCCAGCGCGAAGTTGTAGATGCGCGTGGTGATGCCGGCGTTGTTCATGAGGTTGCCGGCCAGGATGAAGAAGGGCACGGCCAGCAGCGGGAAGCTGTCGATGCCGCTGACCATGCGGTGCACGACCACGAAGGGCGGCAGGTTGCCCGAGAAGAGGATGTAGACCAGCGAGGCGCCGGCCATGGCGATGGCCACCGGGATGCCGCCGGCCATGAAGAACAGGAACAGGATCTTGAGCATGGGGGCCGCTTCTTTTTATCGATCTTCGATGGTGGATTCGGGGCGCTCGAGCACGCTGTAGCCGCGTGCCCAGTGGATGCGCGCGACCTGCAGCGAGCGCCAGGCCATGGCGAGGAAGCCGATGCAGCACATGGCGTAGACGATGTTCATGGGCGCGTCGATCACGGTCATGCGCGTGTTGCCGCCGATCTTGAGCATCATCTGCACGGTCATGACCGCGGCCGCGACGAAGAAGGCGGTGCGCAGCACGTCGACCACGCGCGACAGCCACAAGCCCATGGCCGCCGGCATGTGGCGGTAGAAGAAGTCGACCTGGATGTGGTTGTTCTTGCGCACGCCGATGGCCGCGCCGATGAAGACCACGCCGATCAGCATGTAGCGCGCGACCTCCTCGGTCCAGGCCGCCGAATCGTTGAGCACGTAGCGCGTGACGAACTGGTAGAGCACGGTGGCGCCCAGCAGCCAGAACAGCGCCAGCGCCACCCAGCCCTCGGCAATGGTGCCGGACAGGTCGACCTCCTCGTCCTCGGCATGGAAGTGGCCTTCATCGTCGATGATTTTTTGTTCGCTCATGGTGTCTCCAAAGGGCCGCGCGGCCCTGTCCCTGCGGCCCTCCCCGCAGATGGGGGAGGCAGGCGTGTTGCGCGCCTTACTTGATGGCGAGGATGCGGTCGTAGTCCTGCTGGCGGTAGCCGTGGTCGGTGGGCTTGGTGTTCTTGAGCACGGCGGCGCGGAAGGCGTCCTTGTCCACCGTGATCACGTTGTTGCCCTTCTTCTTGAACTCCTCGACCAGGCGCGCCTCGGAGGCGATGATCTCGCGGCCCGTCTTCTCGGCGGCCTCCACCATCACGTCGCCGAAGATCTTCTTCTCGTCGGCGCTGAGCTTGTTCCACAGGCTGCCCGAGACCACGGTCAGCAGCGAGTCGACGATGTGGCCGGTCAGCGAGATGTTCTTCTGCACTTCGTAGAACTTCTTGGCCTCGATGGTGGGCAGCGGGTTCTCCTGCGCGTCCACGGTGTTGTTCTGCAGGGCCAGGTAGACCTCGGCGAAGGCGATCGGCGTGGCGTTGGCGCCCAGCGCGCGCGGGAAGGCCAGGTAGGCTGGCGCGTCGGGCACGCGGATCTTCAGGCCCTTCATGTCCTCGGGCTTGGCGACGGGCCTGGCCGCGCTGCTGGTCACGTGGCGCGCGCCGTAGTAGGACAGGGCCGTGATGTGGTTGCCGGTCTTGTCGTCGTAGCCCTTGGCCAGTTCCTTGAACACGTCGCTGGTGGCGTACTTCAACTGGTGCTCGGCGTCGCGGAAGATGAACGGGAAGTAGCTGATCGACAGCGGCGTGTAGCTGCGCCCCGCGAAGCTGGCGCCGGTCAGCACGATGTCCACCGTGCCCAGCGTCAGGCCCTGGTTGATGTCGGCCTCCTTGCCCAGCGTGGAGGCCGGGAACACGGTGATCTCGTACTTGCCGTTGGTGCGCTTCTTGATCTCCTCGCCGGCCCAGACCGAGTACTTGTGGAAGGGTTCGGAGGTCTCGTAGACATGGGCCCACTTGAGCTTGGTCTGGGCGCTGGCCAGGCCGGTGGCGGCCAGGGCGCAGGCCAGGGCCAGGGTCTTCAGGGCGATCCGCTTGTTGGTGTGCATCGCTTGTCTCCTAGGGTGGTGGGGTCAGGGTGAGGAAAGCTCTTTGGCGCGGCGCCAGCTGGCAGAGAAGCGCTGGTGCGATTTGTCCATGTGGGTGTGCATGGCGGCGCGCGCGGCGGCCTCGTCGCGCGCGGCGATGGCCTCGCGGATGGCCTCGTGTTCGGCGATCGCCATGCGCCAGGACGGCACGGTCTCGAAGTAGCCGCCCAGCCGCGTGAAGATGGGGCCGCGGCGCGAGTCCCAGAAGCCCTGCACGGTCTCGCTGAGCACTTGGTTGTCGCAGGCCTCGACGATGGCCATGTGGAAGGCCCGGTCGCCTTCCAGCGGCATGATCTTGCGGTCGGCCAGGTCGCGCATGGTGGCGATGGCGCGGGCCATGGCGTCCAGGTGCGTGCGCTTGCGCTGCAGCGCGGCGATGGCGGCGGTCTCGCCCTCGACCACGCGGCGCGCGCGGATCAGCTCAAGCGGGCCCCATTCGGTTTCCGCCACCGGTGCCGCGGCGCGGCGCTCGCGCTCCAGCACGTAAACGCCCGAGCCCGTGCGCACCTCGACCCAGCCTTCGACCTCGAGCGCGATCAGCGCCTCGCGCACCGAAGGCCGGCTCACGCCCAGCTGCTGGGCCAGGTCGCGCTCGGCGGGCAGCCGTGCGCCGACGCCGAATTCGCCGCGCGCGATGAGGTCGCGCAGCTGGTCCGCGATCTGGCGGTACAGGCGTTGCGGGGCGATGGACTGCAGCGGCACGGTGGCTTTCTGTTAGGGCTTGTACTGAATTGGCCAAGTGGTCTGACCAATTGATAATTCCACAGCTTCCGGGTGGTCCCCATCCGGCGAAACCCTGAATGGAGGAGATGCGATGCGATTGCAGGGCAGGAGAGTGCTGGTGACTGCTGCCGGCCAGGGCATTGGCCGTGCGGCCGTCGAGGCGCTGGCGCGCGAGGGCGCGGAGGTCTGGGCCACCGACGTGAACGCCGGCCTGCTGGAGCAGGCCTATGGACGCCAGGCCATGGTGCACACGCAGCGGCTCGACGTGCTGGACAAGCAGGCCATCGCCGCCACCATCGCGGCCATGCCCGGCATCGACGTGCTGTTCAACTGCGCCGGCGTGGTGCACAACGGCGCCATCCTCGACGCCAGCGACGACGACCTGGAGTTCGCGCTCAACCTCAACGTGCGCGCGCAGTTCTGGGCCATCCAGGCCGCGCTGCCGCGCATGCTGGCCAACGACGACGGCCAGGGTGGGCAGGGCAGGGGCAGCATCATCAACATGGCCAGCGTCTGCAGCAGCCTGAAGGGGCTGCCCAGCCGCTGCGTCTACGGCACCAGCAAGGCCGCCGTGATCGGCCTGACCAAGAGCGTGGCGGCCGACTATGTGGCGCGCGGCATCCGCTGCAATGCGATCGCCCCGGGCACGGTGGACACGCCCTCGCTGGGCGAGCGCATCAACGCCTATGCCGATCCCGCGCAGGCGCGCAAGGCCTTCGTCGCGCGCCAGCCCATGGGCCGGCTCGCGCAGGCGGCCGAGATCGTGCCCATCGTGACCTACCTGGCCAGCGACGAATCGGTGTTCGCCACCGGGCAGGTGTTCTCGGTCGATGGGGGCATGACGATATGAACCAGCTCGACCTGAAAGGCCGCCACGCGGTCGTCACGGGCGGCGCGGTCGGCCTGGGCTACGGCATCGCGCAGCGCATGCTGGCCTCGGGCGCCACGGTCACGCTGTGGGACCGCAATGCCGAGGCCCTGGCCCAGGCCCGGACCGCGCTCGGCGCCGGCGTCGACACGGTGCAGGTCGACGTGGCGGTGCACGCCAGCGTGGCCGAAGCGGCGCGCCAGACCGGCGCAGCGCATGCGGCCGTCGACATCCTCGTCAACAGCGCTGGCATCACCGGCCCCAACGTCAAGCTCTGGGACTACCCGCCCGAGGCGTGGGAGCAGGTGCAGCAGGTCAACGTCAACGGCCTGTTCTTCTGCTGCCGCGAGATCGTGCCGCTCATGCGCGCGAGGAACTACGGCCGCATCGTCAACATCGCCTCGGTGGCCGGCAAGGACGGCAACCCCAACGCGAGCGCCTACAGCGCGAGCAAGGCGGCCGTGATCGGCCTGACCAAGTCGCTGGGCAAGGAGCTGGCCGACACCGGCATCCGCGTGAACTGCATCACCCCGGCCGCCGTGAAGACGCCGATCTTCGACCAGATGACGCCCGAGCACATCGCCTTCATGCTGTCCAAGATCCCCATGGGCCGCTTCGGTACAGTCGAGGAGGTCGCGGCCATGGTCGGCTGGCTTTGTTCCGAAGACTGTTCGTTCTCGACCGGCGCCGTTTTCGATCTCTCGGGCGGCCGCTCGACTTACTGACCCTCAACAAGGAAAACAAGACATGAAACTCGTCCGCTATGGCAACCCCGGCAAGGAAAAGCCGGGCCTGATCGACGCCAACGGCCAGCTGCGCGACCTCTCGTCCGTGGTGCCCGACATCGGCGCGGCCCAGCTCGGCGATGCGGCCCTGGCCAGGCTGCGCAAGCTCAAGCTCGACAAGCTGCCGCTGGTCCGCGGCAAGCCGCGCTACGGCTGCCCGGTGGCCGGCATCGGCAAGTTCATCGCCATCGGCCTGAACTACGCCGACCACGCGGCCGAATCCAACATGCCGATCCCGGCCGAGCCGGTGGTCTTCACCAAGGCCATCAGCTGCATCCAGGGCCCGAACGATCCCGTGATGCTGCCCAAGGGTTCGGTCAAGGGCGACTGGGAGGTGGAGCTGGGCGTGGTCATCGGCACCCGTGCGCGCTATGTCTCGCAGAAGGACGCGCTGAACTACGTGGCCGGCTACTGCGTGATCAACGACGTCAGCGAGCGCGCCTGGCAGCTCGAGCACGGCCTGACCTGGGACAAGGGCAAGGGCTTCGACACCTTCGGCCCGATCGGCCCCTGGCTGGTCACGCGCGACGAGATCGCCAACGTGCAGAAGCTCGGCATGTGGCTGGACGTGAACGGCCAGCGCATGCAGACCGGCAACACCAAAACCATGATCTTCAACGTGGCCAAGCTGGTCAGCTACGTGAGCCAGCTCAACACGCTGAACCCGGGCGACGTGATCACCACGGGCACGCCGCCCGGCGTGGGCATGGGCATGAAGCCGCCGGTGTTCCTGAAGAAGGGCGACGTGATGACGCTGGGCATCGAAGGCCTGGGCGAGCAGCGCCAGGAAGTGGTGCCGTTCAAGCTGTGAACCTGGATTCGGCGGTTGGCCGCCTGCAGCCTTCGGCAAGGCTGGGTGGACATGGGACTTCGCGTCTTCCTTCCCGTCTTCGACGGGCCTCGCCTCGCGGGTGACCGCGCCATGCGCGCGGACGGGCAGCCGAGCACGAGGGGCGCATGGCGCCCCTTTCTCATGGGCGCTGCCGGCTGCATCGGCCCGCAGCGGGGAGCGGTGCCGTCCTACAGGCACAACTGCCAGGGTTCCCCAGAATGCGGCGTTTTCCGAAACGTCTCCCGAGGAAGGTTCCCGATGCAAGTCCAGGCCCAGCGCACCGAACGACTGACGATTCCTGCCTTCGACGAACTCGGCGGCCTGGAATGCATGTCGGTGCTGCACAGCGGGCCGGACCGCCTGACGGTGCAGATCGATGCCGAGAAGCCCGCGATCCGCCAGGCCGCCGCGCGCATGATGGCCGGCCAGCTCTACGCCACCTTCGGGGAGACGCCGATCAAGCTCTTGCGCTACACCGTGATGAACCAGGGCGTGCCGGGCCGGCTGGTGTTCGACGCGACCTACCGCGTGCGCCACCTGCACAGCTGAAGCTCAAGGCGCGGCGCGGTAGGGCTCGTCGAAGTCCACGAAGCGGTGCTCGGCCAGCGCGGCTTCGGTCCAGCGCTGCATGGCGGGCAGGGCGCGCACGCGCTCGATGTAGGCCGTGATGGCCGGCGGCACCGGTAGCGCGAAGTGGGCCAGCCGCACGCAGACCGGCGCGTAGTAGGCGTCTGCGATGCCGAAGTCGCCGAACAGCATGGGCCCGCCGTGGGTGTCGAGCAGTTCCTGCCACATGGCCACGATGCGCGCCACGTTGGCGCGCACGGCGGCCTGGTCGCGCCAGACCACGCGGCCCATCTCGGGCAGGCTGGCCTCCAGGTTCATCGGGCAATGGTTGCGCAGCGCGCTGAAGCCGGCATGCATCTCGGCGCAGACGCTGCGCGCGCGTGCCCGGGCGCGCGCGTCGGCGGGCCACAGCTTCTTCTCGGGGAATTTCTCGGCCAGGTACTCGGCGATCGCCAGCGTGTCCCAGACCACCAGGTCGCCGTCGACCAGCAGCGGCACCTGGCCCGTGGGCGCGAGCGGCTGCAGCGTCTGCTTGAAGGGCGAGGTGGGCGCCATGTCGTCGAAGGGCACCATGACCTCTTCGAACGCGATGCCGGCCTGGGCCATCAGCAGCCAGGGCCGTAGCGACCAGGACGAGTAGTTCTTGTTGGCGATGTAGAGCTTGAGCATGGCGGACTCCGCGGGTTCAGGAGCCGGCCATGCTACCGCGGCGCTGGCGCGCCATGGATGCCGAAAATGCGCGCGACCGATGCGCGGCGCGAATCAATCGGGTTCAGTAGCGCTCCGGCACGTACATCTCGGCCGGCACGGGGTGGCGGATGTAGTCCGCGTTGCGCGCGCGCTCGGGCAGCACGATGGACGGGTGCTCGATCTCCTCGTAAGGCAGCTGCGTGAGCAGATGGCTGATGCAGTTCAGGCGGGCCTTCTTCTTGTCCACGGCCTGCACCACGTGCCAGGGCGCTTCGGGGATGTGGGTGCGCTCCAGCATGGTTTCCTTGGCCTTGGTGTAGGCCTCCCAGCGGCGGCGGCTCTCGAAGTCCATGGGCGAGAGCTTCCACTGCTTGAGCGGGTCGTGGATGCGGCCCAGGAAGCGCAGGTGCTGCTCGTCGTCGGTGATGGAGAACCAGTACTTGACCAGCGTGATGCCCGAGCGGATCAGCATCTTCTCGAATTCGGGCACGGAGCGGAAGAACTCCTCGTACTCGGCGTCGTTGCAAAAGCCCATGACGCGCTCGACCCCGGCGCGGTTGTACCAGCTGCGGTCGAACAGCACGATCTCGCCGCCCGCGGGCAGGTGCGAGACATAGCGCTGGAAGTACCACTGCGTCTTCTCGCGGTCGTTCGGCGCGGGCAGCGCGGCCACGCGGCACACGCGCGGGTTCAGGCGCTGGGTGATGCGCTTGATCACGCCGCCCTTGCCGGCCGCGTCGCGGCCCTCGAACAGGATCACGACCTTCTTCTTGTGGAACTGCACCCAGTCCTGCAGCTTGACCAGCTCGCCCTGCAGGCGCAGCAGTTCGCGGAAGTAGGCCTGGCGGCCCAGGCCGTCCTCGGCACCGGCTTCTCCCGCGCCGGCCAGGCGCTCGTCGTCGATCTCCATCTCCAGCTCCTCGTCGTAGCTGTCGAGCAGGTCGCGCTCGATGCGCTGCATCACGCTGTCGTGGTGGTCGGGAAGAAGCTTGTCGTTCATGGTGCGCGGATCCTTTGCTGCGGCCATGCTAGGAATGGGATGTGACAGCGGCGTGTCAATCCTGTCACGCCGCTGTCACGGTTCTGTCGGATCAACGCGCGAACGCTTGTCTGCTGCAGGCCCACGCGGGCTGGCAGATCATTCCGCGGCGCGCAGCGAGGTCACGGTGAACGCACCGTCGACCTTGTCCGCCGTGAACTTCACCTTGTCGCCCGGCTTGACGGCGTCCAGCATCTTCGGATCGGCCACCCGGAACACCATCGACATCGGCGGCATGTCCAGGTTCGGGATGGGGCCGTGGCGCAGCGTCAGCTTGCCCTGTTCGAGGTCCACCCTGCGGACCTCGCCATCGACCAGCGGTGCCGCGCCGGGCTGTTGCCGGGCACCGGCCCCGGTGGCCGGTGCCGTCTGCGCCGGCGCCGCGATGGCCGCGCAGGCCAGGGCCACCGCGGCGAGGATGTGTGCGAATTTCATGTGAACCTTTCAGGGGTCTTTCAGTGGTTGGCGTGGCCGCCGGAGGGCTTGCGCACGCGCAGGGTGTCGCCGTCCGCCTGGGGAGCCGGCGCGCGGGCCGGCGGCTCCACGCGGCCCTTGAATTCGTAGGCGACGGTGCCCGGCGGGTGCCGGTAGGGTGCGGGTTCCCCGAAGTCGCCCGGCCGCACCGCGTCGCGCACCTTGACGACGCTGAACATGCCGCCCATTTCGATGGCGCCGAAGGGCCCGGTGCCGGTCATCATGGGCAGCGTGTTGTCCGGCAGCGGCATCTCCATCGTGCCCATGTCCGCCATGCCCTTGTCGCCCATGACCATGTAGTCGGGCACGAGCCTGGCGATGCGCTCGGCCACGCCGCGGTGGTCCACGCCGATCATGTTCGGCACGTCGTGGCCCATGGCATTCATCGTGTGGTGCGACTTGTGGCAATGGATCGCCCAGTCGCCGGCCACCGCGTCGAATTCGAAGGCCCGCATCTGCCCCACGGCGATGTCGGTCGTCACCTCCGGCCAGCGCGCCGCGGGCGGGACCCAGCCGCCGTCCGTTCCCGTGACCACGAAGTGCGGCCCGTGCATGTGGATCGGATGGTTGGTCATGGTGAGGTTGCCCACGCGCACGCGCACCCGGTCGCCCGTGCGGCACACCAGCGGGTCGATGCCGGGGAACACGCGGCTGTTCCAGGTCCACATGTTGAAGTCGGTCATCTCGGCCGTCTTCGGCGTGGCCGCGCCGGGCTCGATGTCGTAGGCGGCGAGCAGGAACACGAAGTCGCGGTCCACCCGCATCTGCCGCGGGTCCTTCGGGTGGATGATGAACATGCCCATCATGCCCATGGCCATCTGGGTCATCTCGTCGGCATGCGGGTGGTACATGTGGGTGCCGGCGCGCAGCAGGGTGAACTCGTAGACGAAGGTCTTGCCCACCGGGATGTGCGGCTGCGTGAGGCCGCCCACGCCGTCCATGCCCGAGGGCAGCAGGATGCCGTGCCAGTGCACGGTGGTGTGCTCGGGCAGCTTGTTGGTCACGAAGATGCGCACCCGGTCGCCCTCGACGGCCTCGATGGTCGGGCCGGGGCTGGTGCCGTTGTAGCCCCACAGGTTGGCCTTCATGCCGGGTGCGAACTCGCGCACCACGGGTTCGGCGACCAGGTGGAACTCCTTGACGCCGTCGTTCATGCGCCAGGGCAGGCTCCAGCCGTTGAGCGTGGCGACCGGGTTGAACGGCCGGCCCGTGTCGGGCGGGCGCGGCGGCTGCATGGCCGGCGCGGTCCGGTAGACGGCCTCCGGCAGGGATGCGGCGCCCACGCGGCTGACCGTCGTGGCACCCAGGGCGACGGCGCCTGCCGTCCTGAAGAAGTTTCTGCGGTTGGACATGCTTGCTCTTTCAGTGGCCGGCCGACGGCGTGCCTGCCGCTGTCGCGGGGGATGCAGCGGGGGTGGGCGCGGCGCCGGGGGAGCGGCCGCGCAGTGCGGTCTGCAGGTCGGTCTGCGCGATCCAGAAGTCGCGCAAGGCCTGCACGTAGTCCGTGACGCCGCGGACCTGTTCGCGCGCATCGGCCAGCAGTTCGAACACGCCGATCAGCATGCCGTTGTAGCGCAGCAGGTTTTCCTCGGAAATGCGCTGGCGCAGCGGGATCACCTCGTCGCGGTAGTGCTTCGCGAGGTCGTAGGCCGTGCGGTAGGCGGAGTAGGACTCCCGCACTTCGGAGCGCGCGTTCACGGCCACGGCGGCCAGGCGGTGCACCGCCTGCAGGTAGGTCGCCTCGGCGCGCGCGGTCCGCGCGGCGCCGAAGTCGAACAAGGGGATGGGCAGTTCGATCCCGTAGCCGTTCTGCCGGCGCTCGCCGGTCTCGCTCCTGTTCTGGTAGCCGACCTCCAGGCCGTCGACGAAGCGCGTGGCGTTGGTCAGCCCGAGCGCGCTGGCGGTCGCCTCCGTGGCCCGCCTGGCCATCAGGACGTCCAGGCGCGTCGCGATGGCCGTTTGTTCGGCGTCGTGCGGCGTGGTCGGCTGCGGGGGCAGCGCCGGCAGGCGTTCCGGCAGCGCGTAGTCCAGTTGCTCGCCCGACAGCCCCAGCAGGCGGGTCAGGCGCTCGCGCTCGGCCACGGCCTGCTGCTGGGCCCGGGCGAGCCCGGCCGTGGCGTCGGCGTAGAAGGCCTGCTCGCGCATCTGGGCCAGCTTGTTGAAGTTGCCCGCCTGCAGCATGCGCCTGGCCAGTTCGTTGGAGACCTCGGCCGCCTCCTTGACCTGGTGCAGGTAGCGGGCCGTCTCCTGCGCGGCGACGGCGCCGAAGTAGGCACGCCGCGTGTCGGCGGCCAGGCCCACGGCCTGCGCCGCGGCCTGGTACTGCGCTTCTTCGAAGTGGCGCTGCTGCACCCTGGTCGCGGCCGGCATGGTCAGCAGGCCCAGCAGGTCGAACACCACCGAGCGCTCGATTTCCGCGGCGCCGCCGCCCAGGGCCATGCGGCCGAAGCCGAACACCGGATTGCGCAGCCGCCCGGCCTGGACGAGGTCCGCTTCGGCAATGCCCAGCTGGCTGAAGCTGGCCTGCAATCCGCGGTTGTTCAAGAGGGCCAGCTCGACCGCCGTGTCCGGCGTGAGGGGCTGGGCGAGGAGTTCCGCCACGCGGGCCCGGGCCTGGCCGGCGTCCTGCGCGGAGCGTTGCGGCGCGATGCCCTGCCCGGCACGCTCCTTGGTGAGTTCGGACACCCGGTCCATGCCGCCGTCGGGCGAGAACGCGGCACAGCCGGCCAGCACCGATGCGGCCAGGGCCGCGGCCGTGGCGCGCATCATGGCCGGCCCCCGTGCCCGTGGTGGCCCGCCGGTGCCGGGTGGCTGGCCGCGCCCTGGGGCGGCGCGGGCATGGCATGGGCGCCGTGTCCGCCGGCCGGGCCCGCGGCGGGCGCCGCGAGCCGGTCGTTGAGCTGGCGCCAATTGCCGGGCGGGATGTCCTGCCAGGGCTTGTAGTCGGCGAAGGCCGATGCATGGCGCAGCGCCGGCGCGGCCGCGGCGGGGTCGTCGGGGCGGGCGCCCCCGGCCTGGGCGAATGCGCCCAGCGGCAGGCACAGCACCAGCGCCGGTGCGGCCCGCAGGGAAAGTCTGTTCATCGTTCGGAACCATGTGAGAGGACTGGCGGCATGCCAGCGACGCCCGTGCATCCGCGCAGCGGACGCACGCGCCCCATCGGGCCTCCCGTGGAGGCCGCGTGGGTCAGATGGTTCGTGGAGGGCGCTCCTGGCCGTCCGACAGGAAGGTCGGGGCCGGGGCCGGGGGATCGGGGAAGCGGGCCGACGCCGGGTCGAGGGCGGCGGCGAGGCCCCCTGCCGCGCTCGGCACCGGCGGCGTCGCGCACGACGCCGCACACATGTTGCACTTGTCGGCGGGGCCGGCTGCTTGCGCATGGTCGGCCGCCGCGCCGTCACCGGCGTGGGCATGCCCGGCCGCGTCGTGCCCATGGCTGCCGTGCGCATGGCCGCCGGCATGCGCGCCGGGCTGTTGCACCGGGGCGCTGGCGGGCGGCGGGCAGGCCATGGCGGCCGCCATCGCGCCCCGGACGGGGAGCAACACGGCGAGCAGCACGAGCAGCCAGATGCGCAGCAGTTTCACGGGCTTGGGGCGGCGGGCAGGCGCCCGTCCATTCATGGAATCCCCGCCATGCTAAACCTTGCCACCGGGGCAAGGTCAATGGGTGGGGGTGGGCCGGCCTCGCGGCTCGACGGCGGAACCCGCCCGTCGGGAAGGCTCCGGGTCAACGCTCCGGCGGCGTGACGATGCGCTGCGGCGCATCGGCATTGCGTTCGAACAGCCGCGCGAACAGCGGCAGCGAGGCCATGATGGCCAGCGTCAGCAGCGTGGCGAGGATGGCCGTGCTCTCCTTGCCCAGCCCGGCGGCCACGCCGATGGCGGCCGTCATCCAGATGCCGGCCGCCGTGGTCAGGCCCTTGACCCGGCTCTCGGCATCGGCCTTGAGGATGGTGCCGGCGCCCAGGAAGCCCACGCCGGCGATCACGCCCTGCAGCACGCGGCTCATGTCGGCGGCACCGATGTCGAACTGCTGCGAAGCCAGCACGAACATGGCCGCGCCCATGGCCACCAGCATGTGGGTGCGCACGCCGGCGGCCTTGCCCTTGGCTTCGCGCTCGATGCCGAGCAGGCCGCCGAGCAGCGCGGCCAGGGCCAGGCGCAGCACGACGCGGGTGGCGTCCTCCAGGCTGCGCAGGTCGGAGAACTCCTGCGCGATGGTGTCGCCGATGCGGGCCAGGGCGTTGTCCATCGCGGTCCCGGGCCTTCAGGGCAGTTCGCGGCTCGGGTCGGGCACGCCGGCGGCCAGCGGGCCCACGGTGCCCATGCGCGCCTTCAGCGACTGCGGCTGGCCGGTCAGGATGGCGGCGTAGTTGGTGGCGTTGGAGACCACCTTCTTGACGTAGTCGCGTGTCTCGGTGAACGGGATGTTCTCGGCCCAGATCGCGGCCTCCAGCGTCGGGCTGCCGGCCTGGCCGCGCCACACGCGCGGCCGGCCCGGGCCGGCGTTGTAGGCGGCCGCGGCCAGCGGCATGGAGCCGGCGAAGTCGTCCAGCACGAGCTTGAGGTAGCCGGTGCCGATGGCGATGTTGGTCTCGCGCTCGTTGATCTGGCCGGGCGCGAAGTCCGTGAGGCCGATCTTGCGCGCCGTCCAGCGCGCCGTGGCCGGCATCACCTGCATGAGGCCGGAGGCGCCGACGTGCGAGCGCGCGTCCATGATGAAGCGCGACTCCTGGCGGATCAGGCCGTAGACGAAGGCCGGGTCGAGGTCGATCGCGCGGCTGCGCGGCACCACCGAGTCCTGCAGCGGCATCGGGAAGCGCTGCGTGAAGTCGATGGCCTGGCGCGTGCGCTCGCTGGTGTTGATGCAGCGGTCCCAGACCTCGCGCTCGCAGGCCAGCCCGGCCGCGGCCAGCAGGTCGCGCTCGGCCATGCCGCCCGGGCTGTGCAGGTTGGTGGCGTAGTTCCACTCGCGCACGCCCTCGCTGCGCAGGCCGATGCCGATGGCGTAGAGCGCGCGCTGCAGGCTGGGGTTGCTGCGGGCCAGGGCCTTCTCGTCCGGCGTGAGCGGTGGCGGCGCGGGCGGTACCTCGATCTTGCGGCCGAGTTCCTCGAGCGCCAGCTGCTCGTAGAAGCCGCGCACGCCGGCGATGCTCTCGTACAGCTGCAGGGCTTCGGCGCGGTCGGCCTCGCTGCCGATCTTCTGCAGCGCGCGGGCGCGCCAGTAGATCCAGGTCGGGTCGAGCCGGCTGTCGTCGCCCATGGCCTGGATGGTGGTGGTCAGCGCCTTCCACTGGCCTTCGCGCAGCGCGGTGCGCGCCTTCCACACCAGCATCTCGTCGTGCAGGTCGGTGTCGCGCTGGACCTTGGCGAAATACTCCCACGTGGAGGACAGGCGGCGGATCGCGGCCTGCTTGCCGATCGTGCCCCAAATCCAGTTGCGCTCCTCGGCCGTGAGCTGCACGCTCCACTTGCTGTCCAGCGCCGTGGCGGCCTGCTCGGGATCGGCGGCGGCCAGTTTGACCAGGGCCAGCGTGATGAGTTCGCGGCGCAGCTTGGAGGCCGCGACGCTGCGCCCGGCCAGGTAGCGCACCGGGCTGTCGAGCAATTGGCCGACCTGGTCCAGCACCTCGGGCGCGACGATCTGCACGGCGTCGCGCGTGGCGCGACCCCGGTTGGCCTCGGCCGACAGGCGGGCCTTGCGCCAGACATCCTCGGCCGGCAGGCGGCGCGTGGCATAGAGGCGGTCGGCCGCCTGGGTGCAGCCGTCGTCGGCGTCGCGCTGGGCCAGCCACAGGCGGCGCACGTCGTCGGCCGCCACCTGCGAGGCGGGCTGGTTGCTGCGCAGCTGATCGACCAGCAGGGCATAGCAGCGCACCTGGCGGTCATCGCCCATGCGGAACAGCGGGTGTTCGGCGGCGAAGCCGCTCCAGTCGCGGCGCTGGCCCAGCAGCAGCAGCCAGTCGTTGCGCAGCCGGTCTTCCTGGTAGGTGCCGGCGTAGCGCGCGGTGAAGGCCTGCATGTCGGCGCTCGTGAAATCCTCCAGCCGGCTGCGGGCTTCCCAGTAGGCGGCCCAGGGTTCCAGCACATGGCCGCGCACCTGCGGCAACAGGCTGGCCAGGCGGGCCTTGTCGCCGCGCCGGGCGGCCTGCTGCATGTCCAGGATCAGCTGGTCCGCAGGGGTCTGGGCGGGGCTGTGCAGGGCCGCGCCCAGACCGGCCGCGAGAACGATCGATGTCAGAATGGCCCGTACTTGCATGGGGGAGGATTATGGAGAAATCGGCCGAAGACAAGGCGCGTGAGCGCAAGGCCTTGCGCGCCGCACTGTTGGAAGCGCGCCTGGCCCTGCCCGACCGCATGGAGCGTGCGCGGGCCCTGCAGCAGGTCATGCGCATCTGGCTGGTCGGCCGGACCGACACGGTGATCGGCGCCTACTGGCCGATCAAGGGCGAGTTCGACCCGCTGCCGGCCCTGCACCGCTGGAAGGAGGACGGCGAACTGCAGGGCGAGGCGACGCGCAAGCGCATCGGCCTGCCCGTGGTGGACAAGGTGCACAAGACCCTGACCTTCCACGCCTGGTACCCCGGCTGCCCGATGGAAGAGGACGCCTACGGCATTCCCAAGCCCAAGGGCACCGAGGTGGTGGTGCCCACGCTGCTGTTCGTGCCCTGCGTGGGCTATGCGGCGGGCGGCTACCGGCTGGGCTACGGCGGCGGCTTCTACGACCGCACGCTGGCCACGCTGCAGCCCAAGCCCATGACGGTGGGGCTGGGCTTCGGCACGGGTTTCCTGGACGACTTCGAGCCCGAGCCGCACGACGTGCCGCTGGACGCCATCCTCAACGACCACGGCGTGGTCTGGCCGATCAAGTAGCCGGCCGCGGCCGGCTCAATCGATGTCGTCGAGCGTCTCGGGGTCGGGCGCATCGCCGACGGCCGCGCGCGTCAGCGCGGCCTGGCCCATGAGCCAGTCGCAAAAGGCCTGGACCTCGGGCCGGCTCTCGCGGCGCGGCGCCAGCTTGAGCCAGTAGGTCATCGGCGAGTCCATGCGCCGGCCCGGCAGCACCTCCACCAGGTCGCCGTTGGCCATGCTCTCGGCGACCAGCGGCAGCCGCGCCAGCACCAGGCCCTGGCCGGCCAGCGCCGCCTGCACCATCTGGTAGGCGTAGTTGAAGTAGAGCCAGCGCTGGGGCTGGAACTTGCGTGCCTGCGCGGCCGGCAGCTGCAGGTCGATCCAGCGCTGCCAGGTCAGCCACTGCAGGTGGGTGGCATGGGCGTCGCCGGCCTCGATCATGGTGAACTGGGCCAGGTCCTCGGGCTTGTGCAGACGCACGCCGCTCTTGAGCAGCCAGGGGCTGGCCACCGGCGTCAGCTGCTCGCCGAACAGCCGGCGCCCGTCGGCCGGCATGTTGGAAAAGTGGCTGTAGCGCAGCGACATGTCCACGTCGGCGATGTCCAGGTCGAGCACGGCGTCGGTGGCGTCGATGCGGATGTCGATGTCCGGGTGGTCGCGCTGGAAGGCTTCCAGCCGCGGGATCAGCCACATCGAGGCGAACGAGGCGAAGGTGGTCAGCGAGACGCTGCGCCGGCCGGCGCTCTGGCGGATCTGGCGCACGGCGCCGTCCAGCCGCTCCAGCGCCGGTGCCGCCGCGGCCAGCAGCTGGGCGCCGGCGCCGGTGAGTTCCACGGCGCGCGTATGGCGCAGGAACAGCGGCACGCCGACCTCTTCCTCCAGCGCCTGGATCTGCCGGCTCACGGCCGACTGGGTGAGGGCCAGCTCCTCCGCGGCGACACGGAAGTTCAGGTGGCGGGCGACGGCCAGGAAGGCGCGCAGGTAGCCGGCCGAAACCGGGCGCGTGCGCAGATGGGTCTGGGAATGCTGCATGGGAGCGGCGCAGGAATTGATGCGCGCGCCGAATCAATAGCCTAGCGCGAATTCATTGGACCGCCAAGGGGCCGCCGACGATCATTCACTCCCAAGCACCGCACTCAGGAGCCCGCCATGTTCACCCAAGCCACGCAAAGCACGCATCAATCCTCGTCCGCCGCCCTGCCGGGCTGCTGGAAGCTCGACGCCGGCCAGGCCCTCAGCCTGACCCCGTCCAGCGCGGGCGTGTTGCGCATTGCGCATGGGCGTGTCTGGGTCACCATGGACATGCTGCGCAGCGACACCCAGGCCTCGGGCGACCTGTTCCTGGTGCCGGGGCGGGGGCTGGTGGTGCAGGCGGGCCAGCGCGTGGTGCTCGAATCCTCGGGTGCCGAGCGCGGGGCCGCGGCCTACTTCGCCTGGGACCCGCTGCCGCAGGCGCAGGCACGCGCAGTCGGCCGCGCATTGCAGGCCGGCCGCTGGCAGCAGGCCGTGGCCCAGCCCGTGCGCGACCTCGGGCTGGCCCTGGGCCAGGCCGGCACGGCGCTGGCACGGCTGGCGCTGGGCTTGATCGGCCTGATGCTGCCGCCCGCACGCGGCCGCATGCCGCAGCAGCAGTCCTGACCGCCGCGCCCTGATCTACGGATCTACCAGCGCGCCGGCAGCTTCGCCAGCAGGGCGATGCGCCGGTCGCGCAGGCCGACATAGCCGCCGGCCTCCAGGTCTTTCATGATGCGGCTGACCATCTCCCGGCTGCAGCCGACGCGGCTCGCGATGTCCTGCTGCGTCATGCGTTCGCGCATCAGCGAGGTGCCGTCGGGCTGGGGCTCGGCCAGCTCCGTCAGCAGCTGCGTGATGCGGCCGTAGACGTCGGTGAAGGCCAGGTTGCGCACCGCGTTGGTGGCCGAGCGCGCCCGCCGGATCACCTTGCCCAGCAGATCCAGCGCAAAGCTGGGCTCCTGGCCGATGAAGGCCAGCAGGGTGGCGCGCGACACCAGCGAACACATGGTCGGCTCCAGCGTGATCACGCTGGCCGAGCGCGGCCCGCCGTCCAGCGCCATCTCGCCGAAGTAGTCGCCCGCGACGATCACGCCCAACGTGATCTCGCGGCCGTTGGCGTCGGTGCTGAAGACCTTGACGCGACCCTCCATGACGACGAAGAGCGTGTCGCCATGGTCCGACTCATGGATCAGGATGGTGCCCTTGCGGTAGTGGCGCACGTCGCCGAGCGCCGCGAGGCGGCGCAAGGGACTGGAAGGGGCGGCGTTGGAACTGAACGCGTCGGTCTGTGCAGTCAACTCGGACATCATGGCTCGACGCGCCGCGCGGCGGCGGCGCTGGTGTGGCGTATCCGCGTCAGTCTAAGCCATGCATCCCGGGGCGGCGCGCCCGCGCGCGACCCGGCTGGCCGGCGTCAGGCCAGGTGGCGTGCCATCGGCGGCAGCAGCGAGACGGTCTGCACCAGCTCGCGGATCGAGCCGCTGCGCGTCTTCTGGCGGATCGACAGCAGCTGGCTGCGCACCGTGGAGACCTGCACGCCATGCTGGCGGGCCACCTCGTGCGGCCGCTTGCCTTCGCAGACGGCGGCCAGCACGTTGCTCTCGGCGGCCGTGAGGTCGCAGGAGCGCGCGAACAGCGCCAGCGTGGTGGCGTCGCACAGGCGCGGCTTGGAGAAGATCAGCAGGGCCTGGCCGTCCTCCTCGGGGCCGGCCAGCGGCACCACGGCCACCGTGGTGCGGCCAGGGCCCTTGTTGGCGGTCAGCAGGTCGCGCACGCCGGTGCGGGCCAGCGTGAGGCTGCGTTCCAGGGCGCGCTCGCCGACCGGCGTCAGCGCGCAGAGCTCGCCCGCCACCACCGACAGGCCGCTGCTGTGGTTGCTGTCGGCGCTCATGGCCAGCAGGGCGGCAGAGTTCGCGAGGTGCAGGCGGCGCGCGCCGATCGAGATGAGGGCGAGCCCGTAGTCCACGTGCTCGATGATGCAGCGCAGCACCGTCGTGGCGTCGGAGAGAAATCGCCGCGGCGCGGCAGCGACGACGCTGCCGATGTCCCAGGCAGCCTCGGCGTGGACAGACGTTGAACCTTCCAACATGGCAGCTTCCTTGTTCCCCGCGGCATGGGCGAGGCCGGTGCGAAGCTTAGGTGGCGGGCGGGGCGTGATGCCGTGTGAAACCCACAGCCTGTTTGTGACGTATGCACACAGTTTCGAGCGAATTCTTTCAAAAACAAGCGCAGTTCGAGAACTACCAGCGCGACGGCAGCGGTGTGTTCAGCACCACCCGGCCGTCCGGCCGCTCCAGGTAGCCGGCCGCCTGCAGGTCCTTGAGGATGCGGTTCAGCATCTCGCGGCTGCAGCCGACGCGCTGGGCGATCTCCTGCAGGCTCAGGTCTTCGGGCAGCACGGCGCGGCCATCGCCCGTGGGCTGGGCCGCGCCGCCCAGCACCCTGGCCAGGCGGCTGTAGACGTCGATGAAGGCCAGGTTGCGTGCACTGTTGGTGGCCATGCGCGCCCGCCGCGTGACCTTGGCCAGCAGCTCCAGCGCGAAGCTGGGCTGGCGCGCGATGTAGGCCAGCAGGGCATCGCGCGTGACCAGCGCGCAGACGGTGGGCTCCAGGGCTTCCACGGAGGCCGAGCGGCGGCCGCCGTCCAGGGCCATCTCGCCGAAGTAGTCGCCGGCGCCGACATAGCCGAAGGTGATCTCGCGCTCCTGCGGGTCGTGGCCGTAGGCGCGCACCTGGCCCTCCATGACGACGAACAGCGTGTCGCCGCGGTCGGCCTCCTGCACCAGCCTGGCACCGCGGCCGTAGCGGCGCGGCGTGCCGAACGCGGCCAGCGCCCGCACGCTCTGCGGGTAGGCAGGGTCGGCGCAGAACGCTTGCGCCACGGCATCCAGGCTGGAACCCATCGCGGACCTCCTTCGTCCCGGTGCCGGGACGCCGCGAGTGTAGGAGCATGCGCGCCGCCCCTACACTCGCGCCCCGTGACGCCGTCCGACGCCCCTCCCCTGCCGCCGCGCTGTGCGCATTGCGGCCTGCGCGCCAGCGGCGCCTTCCATCAACTCGCGGCGAGCGAACTCGGCTTCATCGAGAACCTGCGCAGCGCCACCAAGCGGGTGCCCGCCGGCCATGTGCTGATCCGCGAGCAGGCCGATGGTGGCCGGCTCTACACGCTCTACGCCGGCTGGGCGTTCCGCTACAGGACGCTCAGCGATGGCCGGCGCCAGATCCTGAACTTCCTGCTGCCCGGCGACTTCTTCGGCCTGCAGCAGCGCTTCTCGGAAGGTGCGACCTACGGCGTGGAGGCCTTGACCGAGGCCTCGGTCTGCGTGTTCCAGGGCAAGCGGCTGTGGGAGCTCTACCGCGCCCACCCGCGCCTGGGCTACGACCTGACCTGGCTGTGCGCCAGCGAGGAGCAGATGCTGGACGAGAACCTGCTGACCACCGGCCGGCGCAGTGCGATGGAGCGCGTCGCCGTGCTGCTGATCCATCTGTTCAAGCGCCTGCACCGGCTGGGGCTGGTGGCCGAAGACAACAGCTGCGCCTTTCCGCTGACGCAGCAGCACATGGCCGATGCGCTGGGGCTGTCGCTGGTGCACACGCACCGCACCTTGCGCCGGCTGCAGGCCCTGGGGCTGCACAGCCTGGAGGACGGGCGGCTGGTGCTGCGCAATCCGCGCGCGCTGGCGCAACTGGCCGACTACGCGGCCCAGCCGCTGGCGCAATTGCCGCTGCTGTAGGACGGTGCCGACGGCTGTAACAAGCCGTGGACGACGGGGCCCTCCCGGCGGCCGCCCTAAGCTGGTGCGATGTTGCCGGCGTGCCCTGTTCCTGGGCGTGCGGCGCGCCAGGATCGATCACCATGCACCAGGATTTCCGCGATTCCGTGTCTGCCGGGCTGCAGCAGCGCAGCGCGCCGCCGGACAACCGCCAGCAGCAACAGGACAACGGCACGCGCGAATTCCAGCCGCCGGCGCAGCAGGGCGATGCCTGGGGCGTGCCCGACGTGCCGCACAGCCTGCAGGCCTACCTGGAGCGCAGCCGGCAGCGCGGGGAGTTGCCGCGGCCGCCGCGCCCGGCGCTGCACCTCGCCAAGCGCTGAAACCTCAACGCTGCGCCGCCAGCGAGCGGAAATCCTTCTCGTAGGCCTGCAACCGCTTGACGGCGTTGCCGCGCTGCGCCGCCGTGGTGGTGTCGTGCAGCAGGGCCAGTCCTTCGCAGCCTTCCTCGATCTGGCGCTGTGCGTAGGCGCGGTAGTCGGCCTGCGGCGACTGGCGGTAGCGCGCGAACAGGCCGCGCAGCGCACGCTCGGCCTGCTCGGGCGTGGCCTGCTCGCCGGCCACGCTGCGCAAGGTCTGCAAGGTGTCCTGCTGGCGCCGCAGCCGCTCGGCCTGCAGCTTGCGCGGGTCGTAGCTGGAGGCATCGACCTGCCGGCGCAGCAGCGCGCGCTGCTCGGCAGTGAGCCGGCCGTAGAAATGCTCGGCGCGGTCCAGCGCCTTGTCGTAGCGCTTCTCGTGCAGCTTGTCGGGGTTCAGGTCCAGCCATTCCTTGCGGAAGTCGTCGTTGGTCTTGGCGTACTTGCTTTCCAGGTGCTGCAGCTGCGCTGGCGTGAGGCTGCGCACCAGCTGGGCCGCGCCGGGCTCCGAATGGGCGCTGATGTCGGCCAGCTGGCGCTGGACGTCGTCGACCAGCGCGCAGGCCTGCTGCGCGGCGATGTGGTCCTGCCCTGCCAGCGCCTGGGCGCGTTGCAGCAGGCCGGCCATCTCGGGCAGCTGCGTGCGGTGCCACTGCTGCAGGCTGGCCAGGTCTTCGCGCAGCCGGGTCGATTGGGAGTCGTCGAAATCCAGGTAGCTGTTGAGCCACCAGGTGCCGAAGGTCGGCACGTTGTTGTAGGCCAGGCGCACCGAACTGCACCCGGCCAGCAGGCATGCCAGGGCCAGCACGATAATCCGCGCGGCATTTGAACCAGTAGAAGCGAGGTAGTGCATGGCATCCGTCGATGTGGTGGTCATGGCCGCGGGCAAGGGCACGCGGATGAAGAGCGAGCATCCCCAAAGTGTTGCACCGTCTGGCCGGCCGAGCCCTGCTCGGGCATGTGCTGGACACCGCGGCGCAGCTCGCGCCGCGACGCACCGTCGTCATCACCGGCCATGGCGCTGCCACGGTGGAGAGTTTCGTCCAGCAGGCGGGCGCCGCCCAGGCCGCCCTGGCGCTGCATTGCGTCAGACAGGAGCCGCAATTGGGGACGGGCCATGCCGTACAGCAGGCCGTGCCGCAGCTGCCCGACGATGGCGTCACGTTGATCCTCAACGGCGACGTGCCGCTGATCGCGGCCGACACGCTGCGTGCGCTGCTGGCCAGCTGCGCCGGCGAACGTCTGGCGCTGCTGACCGTGGACATGCCCGACCCGACCGGTTACGGCCGCATCGTGCGCGACGGCGATGCCGTGCAGCGCATCGTCGAGCACAAGGACGCCACCGAGGCGCAGCGCGCCATCCGCGAGATCTACACCGGCGTGATGGCCGTGCCCACGGCGCAGCTCAAGCGCTGGCTGGCGCGGCTGACCAACGACAACGTGCAGGGCGAGTACTACCTGACCGACATCGTGCAGATGGCCGTCGCCGACGGCGTGCCGGTGGTGGCGAGCAAGACCGCCGACCGCATCCAGGTCGACGGCGTCAACAGCCCGGTGCAGCTGGCCGAGCTCGAACGCGCCTGGCAGCTGCGCAACGCCCAGCGCCTCATGGAGCAGGGCGTGCGCCTGGCCGATCCGGCGCGCCTGGACGTGCGCGGCCGGCTGGAATGCGGGACCGACGTGGAGATCGACATCGGCTGCATCTTCGAGGGCCAGGTGACGCTGGGCGCGGGCGTGCGCATCGGCCCGCACTGCGTGATCGCCAACGCGCAGATCGCCGACGGCACGGTGGTCCAGGCGTTCTGCCACATCGAGGGCGGCGCCGACGCGGGTGGCCAGGTGCAGGTGGGCGCGGGCGCCATCGTCGGCCCCTACGCGCGGCTGCGCCCCGGGGCGAAGCTCGGCGAGGAGGTGCACATCGGCAACTTCGTCGAGGTCAAGAACTCCACGCTGGCCAGGGGCGCCAAGGCCAACCACCTGGCCTACCTGGGCGATGCCACCGTGGGCGAGCGTGTCAACTACGGCGCCGGCAGCATCACCGCCAACTACGACGGTGCCAACAAGCACCGCACCGTGATCGAGGCCGACGTGCACGTGGGCAGCAACTGCGTGCTGATCGCGCCCGTCACCATCGGCGCCGGCGGCACCGTGGGCGGCGGCTCCACCATCACCAAGGATGCCCCGGCCGGCGCGTTGAGCGTGGCGCGCGGCCGCCAGGTCAGCATCCCGAACTGGCACCGTCCGGCGAAGAAGGCGAAGTGAGCGCGGACGGCCCCAGCGAACTGCAGGCGCTGCGCGCGCAGCTGGGCGCGGCCCAGGCCGATGCCGAGGACATGGCGCGCATGGTCTCGCACGACTTGCGCGCACCGGTGCGCCATGTACTGGCCTACGGCGAGGTGCTGCGCGAGATGGCGGCCTGCGGCGAGGACCTCGCGCCCGCGCTGGCCCAGCTGGACCGCTCCTCGCGCCAGCTGGGCGAAATGCTGGACGCCGTGGTGGCGCTGGTGCGGCTGTCGGGCGCGCCGCTGCGGCCGTGCGTGACCGATGGCGCCCTGCTGGTGGCCGAAGCCCGCCGCGCGGCCGAGGCCGCCTTGCCCGAGGCCGACCGCGCGCGCGCCATCCGCTGGGAGATCGCCCCCGGCCTGCCGCCCGTGCCGGGCGATGCGGCGCAGCTGCGCCAGGCGCTGGCCGCGCTGCTGGCCAACGCGCTCAAGTTCACGCGCCCTGCGGCCGAGCCCTGCATCCAGGTCGACGGCACGGCATTGCCCGATGGCGGTGTGCAGCTGTGCGTGCGCGACAACGGCGCCGGCTTTCCGCTGGCCCAGGCCACGCGCCTGTTCCAGCCCTTCGCCCGCCTGCACGGCGCGCGCTTCGAGGGGCTGGGCACCGGCCTGGCCCTGGTGCGGCAGGTCGTGCGCCGCCACGGCGGCAGCGTGCGCGCCGAGGCCGCGCCCGGCCAGGGCTGCACGGTCTGGCTCACCTTGCCGCAGGCAGCGGCAGCCGGGTCTGGAACTTCGCCCGCTTGAGGCTGAAGAAGGCCTTCACGTTGCGCACGTTGGCGTCGGCCGTGAACAGCCGCTCGGCCAGCGCCAGGTAGTCCGGCATGTCGCGCGCGTGCACCACCAGGCAGAAGTCCGGCCCGGGCGAGACGCGGTAGCACTGCTGCACGGCATCGTCGGCCACCACGCGCTGCTCGAAGGCGGCGAGCTGCTCGGCGCCCTGGCGGTCCAGCGTGATCTCCACCAGGGCCGTCAGCCCGTGGCCCAGCACCGGCGCCAGCCGGTCCGGCGACAGGATGGCCACCTGGCGTTCCACCAGCCCGGCATCGACCAGCCGCTTGACGCGGCGCAGGCAGGTCGGCGGCGACACGTGCACCAGCTCGGCCAGCGCCAGGTTGCTCAGGGACGCATCGCGCTGCAGCTGGTCCAGCAGCCGCACATCGGTCGCATCGATTTCCAAAGATTCCATTGTTCGATCATCGATGAAATTTCCTGTCCATATCGGCATCGAGGGAAACAATGTTCCGAATGGTGTGAAAAATCGAACAAAAAGAACGCATCCCATCGCCTAGCATCCGGCGCCGCTCATTCATCCGGAGAACTTCTATGTGCGGCATCGTCGGCGCAGTTTCCAAGCGCAACATCGTTCCCATCCTGGTCCAGGGACTGCAGCGGCTCGAGTACCGCGGCTACGACTGCTGTGGCGTCGCCATCCATGCCGCCAGCCTGGGGCCGGCCGAAGGCGGCGGGCTGCAGCGCGCCCGCAGCACGGCGCGCGTGGCCGAGCTCGCGGCCCAGGTGCAGGCCGAGCACATCGAGGGCGCCACCGGCATCGCCCACACGCGCTGGGCCACGCACGGCGCGCCGGCCGTGCACAACGCCCATCCGCACTTCAGCCATGGCCCGGGCGCCGATGCCGCCGCGCGGCCGGGCCGCATCGCGCTGGTGCACAACGGCATCATCGAGAACCACGACGAACTGCGCACGGCCCTGAAGGCCAAGGGCTACGTGTTCCACAGCCAGACCGACACCGAGGTCATCGCCCACCTGGTCGACAGCCTGTACGACGGCGACGTGTTCGAGGCCGTCAAGGCCGCCGTGCGGCAGCTGCGCGGTGCCTACGCGATCGCCGTGTTCGCCAAGGACGAGCCGCACCGCGTGGTCGGCGCGCGCGCCGGTTCGCCGCTGATCCTGGGCGTGGGCAAGGACGGCAGCGAGCATTTCCTGGCCAGCGACGCCATGGCCCTGGCCGGCGTGACCGACCAGATCGTCTACCTCTCCGAAGGCGACGTGGTCGACCTGCAGCTGGGCAAGTACTGGATCGTCGACAAGGCGCACAAGAGCGTGACGCGCCCCGTCAAGACCGTGCAGGCGCACAGCGGCGCGGCCGAGCTGGGCCCCTACCGCCACTACATGCAGAAGGAAATCTTCGAGCAGCCGCGCGCCATCGCCGACACGCTCGAAGGCCTGGTCGGCGTCGCGCCCGACCTGTTCGACGGCCAGCCCGACGAGCAGGGCGTGAGCGCCAGCGCGCACCGCGTGTTCCAGGAAATCGACCGCGTGCTGATCCTGGCCTGCGGCACCAGCTACTACAGCGGCTGCACCGCCAAGTACTGGCTGGAAGGCATCGCCAAGATCCCGACCCAGGTCGAGATCGCCAGCGAGTACCGCTACCGCGAATCCGTGCCCGACCCGCGCACGCTGGTCGTCACCATCAGCCAGAGCGGCGAGACCGCCGACACGCTGGCCGCGCTGCGCCATGCGCAAAGCCTGGGCATGCAGCACACGCTGACCGTCTGCAACGTGGCCACCAGCGCCATGGTGCGCGAGTGCAAGCTGGCCTACATCACGCGCGCCGGGGTCGAGGTCGGCGTGGCGTCGACCAAGGCCTTCACCACGCAACTGGCCGGCCTGTTCCTGCTGACGCTGGCGCTGGCCCAGGCCAAGGGCCGGCTGACCGAGGAGGACGAGCAGCGCCACCTCAAGGCCATGCGCCACCTGCCCGTGGCGCTGCAGTCCGTGCTGGCGCTGGAGCCGCAGATCATCACCTGGTCCGAAGATTTCGCGAAGATGGAGAACGCGCTGTTCCTGGGCCGCGGCCTGCACTATCCGGTGGCGCTGGAAGGCGCGCTCAAGCTCAAGGAGATCACCTACATCCACGCCGAGGCCTATGCCGCCGGCGAGCTCAAGCACGGCCCGCTGGCGCTGGTCACCAGCACCATGCCGGTGGTCACCGTGGCGCCCAACGACCAGCTGCTGGAAAAGCTCAAGAGCAACATGCAGGAGGTGCGTGCGCGCGGCGGCGTGCTGTACGTGCTGGCCGACGGCGACACGCACATCGAGAGCGAGGAAGGCATCCACGTGATCCGCATGCCCGAGCACTACGGCGCGCTGTCGCCGCTGCTGCACGTGGTGCCGCTGCAGCTGCTGGCGTATCACACTGCGTGCGCGCGCGGGACGGATGTGGACAAGCCGCGGAACCTGGCGAAGTCGGTGACGGTGGAATAAAGAGCGGTGGGGCTCTGGCTGGAGCGAATAAAGTTCGTCGGAGAAAAATAAAGTTCGTCGGACGGATTTTGCAATGCTGTGCGACCCGATCAAGGCAGTCCGACCTGACGACGATGCGGCTCAAGGGCCTGAATCGAGGATGGGCTACCGCTGGTCGGGGTCGGCCGGCTGTACCAGGCCATGAGTTGTCCGGGCGAGTCCTGCTGGCGAACGACAGGTCAAGACTGAACTCGGTCGTTTGTCGACGGCGGAGCGATGGACTGCTGCAGCCATCAACGGTCGTTTGACGGACAGTTGACGTTAGTTCGTCCTCAAGGCGCAACTTGAGGCAGTCTCGCACTGCCTCCACCAGATTCGTTGAGTACTATGTCACTTCCCCGAAGCCTTGACCTGTTGATAGACGGCGCGCATCAGGTGGCTGGCCGCTATGCTGCGGAATGCCTCGTCGTTCATCAGGCGGACGAAGATGTCTTCGTTGCCATCCATGCGCTCGATGAATAGGTTCTCAACCTGCTTGTTGAACACCGGCTCAAAGTTCTCGATGCTGTTGGCCATCACAGCCTGGCGCAGCTGCTCATTGGCTACGGCGGTCTCTCGCACTTGGTCAAAGAAGAGCTGATCAGCAGGAGTGAACTCGGTGCCAAAGCGCTCGTTGAGCTTGCCCACCAAGGTTGAAAGCTGCACGTCCTCGTCAGCTTGGCCAGTGCCGACGTCGGTCGGCCCGTACAGGGCCTCCGGTTCACCCACTTTCAGATCAATCGCACCCTCGCTAATCTTCTGCAGGCGGTAGTACTTGAGCTCGACCTCGTCGTCCACCTGCACTGTGCGGCTGTCCACAGTGCGCGGCAGCTTGGTCAGCAGGAAGCGGGCGTAGGTGAACAGCTTCTCGTGATCTGAGTCCTGGTAGGGGACGACTTGGGACACGAACGCATACAGGTTCCGGAAGCTGACTAGCTGCCCCTTGAACAGGTTCTGCTCATCCTCCCCGAGGCCCTTGAATCGCTCGACTGCCAGATCAAGGAGCGCGTTCAGCTTCTTGTGCTCCCCACCAGTTGGGTTAATGCGGTTGCGGAACCAGATCTCACACCACGCGCTCACATCCTCCGCGGTGTAGACCTTCCAACCAGCGAGCGTGTGGGCCAGCGTGTTCAGCTGCTGCGGATCGGTGTCTTCGCCCTTGTCAGTGGCCTGGTAGTAAGGCTTGAAGGCGGTGTAGATCTCTTCCGGCTCGTTGACAAAGTCGAGTACGAAGGTGTCCGTCTTACCTCGTGTGGTGCGGTTGAGGCGCGACAGTGTCTGCACTGCTTGGATGCCCGACAAACGCTTGTCCACGTACATGCTGTGCAGCAGCGGTTGGTCGAAGCCCGTCTGGTACTTCTCGGCCACCAGCAACACCTGGTACTCCTCGGTGTTGAACTTCTCCGGCAGCTCGGATTCCTTGATTCCATAGTTCATGCCCGACTCGGTGAACTTCTTGTCGGTGAACTCCTTGATCGTAATCTCGCCCGAGAAGGCCACCAGTGACTTCAAATCGGTGTAGCCCTTGTCCTTGATGTACTTGTCGAACCCCAGCTTGTAGCGCACGGCATGCTCGCGGGAGTTGGTCACCACCATAGCCTTGGCCCGGCCGCCGATCTTGTGCCGTGTGTGGGTGCGGAAGTGCTCGACGATCACCTCCACCTTCTGTGCAATCTCGTAGTCGTGGAATTGGACGAATCGCGCCAGGGCCTTGGCAGCCTTGCGGCGTGGCACCTCGGGGTCTTCTTCCACTTTCTGGATCAGCTTGTAGTAGCGCTTGTAGTGCGTGTAGTACTTCAGCACGTCGTGGATGAAGCCCTCCTCGATGGCTTGCCGCATGCTGTAGTGGTGGAACGGCGCCTTGCCGCTGGGGCCGGGCTCGTTGAAGACCGCCAGCGTCTTGAACTTGGGCGTTGCGGTGAAGGCGAAGAAGCTGAGGTTGGGCTGCTTGGCGCGCTTGAGCTGCTCGCGCAGCAGCTCCTTCTTCGCTTCCTCGCTCAGCGCCTCATCGTCCAAGTCCAACAATTGCTCGGCAATGGCTGCCTCAATACCGTCCTTGTTGAGAATCTTGCGTAACTCCATCGCGGTTTCACCGCTCTGCGAGCTGTGCGCTTCGTCCACGATCACCGCAAAGCGCTTGCCTGCGGTGGAGATCGCTACGCCCTTGCCATTGACCTCCATCGTGCGGATGGCCTGCGTGATGAACGGGAACTTCTGGATGGTGGAGATGACAATGGGCACGCCATCCGCCAGGGCCTTGGCTAGCTGCTGTGTGTTCTCGTCGACCTTCTGCACAACACCCAGCTTGTGCTCGAATTGGAAGATGGTGTTCTGCAGCTGTTGGTCCAGCACACGTCGGTCGGTGATCACCACCACCGAGTGAAAGATCTTCTCGTTGGCCACGTTGTGCAGGCTGGAGAGCCGGTGCGCCAGCCAAGCGATGGAGTTCGACTTGCCCGAACCAGCTGAGTGCTGGATCAGGTAGTTGTGCCCGGAGCCGTGGGCCTGCGCATGGCTGGTCAACGCTCGCACCGCGTCCAGCTGGTGGTAACGCGGAAAGATCATCGTCTCCTTGCGGTGGCGCTTGATGCCCTTTTCGGTGACGACGGTCTTCTCCTCGACATCAAGGTGGATAAACCGCGCCAGAATGTCCATCAGGCTGTCCCGTGCCAGCACTTGGCGCCAAAGGTAGGCGGTGCGGACATCGCCCCCGTCGCCGTCTATCACGGGCGGGTTGCCGGCTGCATGGTTGTTCCCCAGGTTGAAGGGCAGGAAGAACGTGTCCTTGCCCTCCAGCTTGGTGGTCATGAACACCAGCTCGGTGTCCACCGCAAAATGCACTAAGCAGCGCTGCTTGAAGGCAAACAGCAACTCCTTCGGGTCACGCTCAAACCGGTACTGGTGCTTGGCGTGTTCCACGTTCCAGCGCGTGGCAGACATCGGGTTCTTCAGCTCCAGCGTTGCCACGGGCAGCCCGTTCACGGCCAGGACCACATCCGGGATGGCACCGCTCTTGGTCTTCACCTGTCGAACGACGATCAACCGGTTGTCGTCGTAGCGTTCGGTGCTGCCCGGGTCCAGCCCGGTGTTGGGCGCGAAGTAGGCCAACCGCACTGTCTTGCCCACACACTTGAAGCCCTCGCGAAGGATGGCCAGCGCGCCTTTGGCAGCCAGTTCCTTCACCAAGCTGTCTAGTAGCAGGGCGGGCGCCTTCGCGGCGTCGAGTTGCGTCAAGCGCGTCCAGATCTTGGGCTGTGTCTTTTGCACGAAGGCCACGACTTCCGTGGGGAACAAGGCCGCTTCCGTGTTGTAGGCGTTCGGATCACCCTTTTCAAAGCCACCATGGGTGACCAGTGCGTGTTCGACGTCGTTTTCGAAGTCTATTTCTTTATGCATGTTCTCCCCCTATGGTGCCGTTGAGCGTAGGCCTGCTTAGCTCAACGTGGCGGAGGACTGAGCATTAAATCCTCGCACGTCGATCCTCCCGGTGACGGCATTGGTGATGAGGGCAGATCGATACTCCCTGAGTCGTTCAATGGCCAACTCAATTTTCCTCTGCTGGTCATCAAGCCGTGCGACCCAACAAGAAACTTCACTGACAATCTGCTTCTGCACCTCTAAAGGCGGGTTCGGAAGATGAATGTTTTTAAAGATGTCAGTCCGTAGGACCTTGGTTCCGTGCGCAGACTCTTCCACGCAACTCAAAATCAAAGGCTGTATGCCTTTGAGTAAGAGGGCAAGATATTCACCGTCCATTTCAGTGCTCAGCACCTTCATGTCTTGATTGACCGTTGAAGGCACTGTATTTATGGCGACAGGAAAGGTGTGCGCAAGAATCATTCCTCTGACGACGATGAGTACCCGCCCCGTGTCATGCAGAGTGATGGAAGTATCCTTCAGGGCTTCGTGTGTCAGTGTGTCGATGGAAGCAGAGATTCTTGCGCGCTTCATGTCCTTGGGGGTAATCCAGGGTATGTCGCCATTCCAGTACTCTGGTTTTCCTGTGCTCGGCGTCATTCCACCAGACATGGTGGCAAGAAATCGAAGTCGCTTCGTCGTCCAGGTAGCTGGAATCTGCCCGAGCCATTCGACACCTGAGTCCACAATTCTTGCCGCTGAATCGAGACCCTTGGTAACAGCGTGCCCGATAAGCGCCGTGCGCTTTTCGCTCAACTTGTCGAGTAGCGCCTCTTTCTTTGCGACCAGAGCATCGATTTGCGCTGTCTTGAAGTCGAGGAAACTGGCTATGGCCCTTTGGTCTTCAAGAGGTGGATAGACGATTTCTTCGTCCAAGTACGCCTGCCCATCCAAATTTTGAATGCCAGTCGTTTGTTTAATGGATCTGAAGTTGACGCGACCCGAGTACAAGTGGGCATGGATGTACACGAGAAAGCGTCTGTCAACATCTTCCTTTACGGTCATCCTTGCAATGAAATTCGAGCTTACTGCGCGAAAATCCTGATCGAATTCCACGACGGCTCCAACGAGCTGCTGCTCGCCACCACCAGATTTTTCAAGCAGCAGGTCTCCGCGCTCCAGTAGGCGGTTGCGACGTTCCTTTTCGACGATGCTACGTAGGGTCAACTTCTTTGTTGAGACTCGAAGCGACTGCCGATCAAAGTCAGCCACGCGAACGCACACCAGATCGTCGTCCCCTTCAGGCTCTGCCCCCCAGATGCCATTCTGGCAAGACGTCACAGACCACTTCGCGCGGTCCAATTGCCAGTGTGCGGGAATTCTCGGAAACCAATCACAGTCTGTAGCCTTGTACTCAGGGTAAGCGGGATATCCGGTCATCACACCACCTCGCTCAGCATGGCCATGATGTCCTTTTCAAGCTGGCTGATTTCGCTTGCAATCACATCCAGTGGGCGCGGCGACTGGTAGGTGTAGAAGTGGCGCGTCAGAGGAATCTCATAGCCGACCTTGGTCTTGCTGTGGTCGATCCAGGCATCAGGCACATGCGGCAGCACCTCGGCCTTGAGGTAGGCCTCGCAGTTGTCCTTGACCAGCGCCAACAGCTTGCCATGGCCGGTTTCGTTGTCGTAGCCCAGCGGAAGCGGCAACGCGATGTCACCAGGCAGCGCCATGATTTCGGTGTCCCGCAGGTCGGCGTCCGGCTCCGGGTTGCCCTTGACATCCAAGCAGATGTCAGCCGTGGGGTCACGCGTTGAGAGCGCCGCCAAGATGGCCTTCTTGATCGGGGCGCCAACCTTGATGTCGGCATCCTTCAGCGTGTCGACCAGCAGCTCTTCAAATTCCGCACGGTTGGTGTACAGCGTGTCGCTCTCGACCGCCAGCAGTGCTGCTTTGATGGCATCTTGGGCGGCTCTGCCTTCGGCGACCTCTGCCCGATAGGCAGCCTCGTCCTTGCGCTTCTTGCTGGTAGCCAAGTTGGCGAACGCGCTCTGGTCGTCCAGCTGCGCAATGCGCTCAGCGCTTACCTGGAAGTTCAGGCGCAGTGGGCGCTCAACGGTGATCTTGAGGAAACCGAAATCCCGGTTGTCGAAGAGCTTGCTGCAGGTGCGCTTCACGCTCTGCGGCTTGCCATCGATGATTTCGATCACTTCGCTCTGCGCGTCGTGCTCGTACTCGGCGTACAAGCGCACTAGTTCCTTGATGTGGTCGTCGGAGAGCTCGTTTCGCTTGTCGCCCAGGCTCTTATCCATCTTCTTGTAGTGGCGGGTGCCGTCGATCAGCAGCACCCTGCCTTCGCGATGAACAGGCTTCTTATTGGTGACGATCCAGATGTAGGTATAGATGCCGGTGTTGTAAAACATCTGGTCCGGCAGGGCGACGATGGCATCCAGCATGTCATGCTCGATGATCCAACGACGGATGTTGGATTCACCCGAGCCAGCGTCGCCCGAGAACAAGGGCGAGCCATTGAACACGACGGCGATCTTCGAGCCATCACCACTCACGTTTTTTCCATCGACCACCTTGGGCGGCTGGTGCATCTTCGAGATCATGTGCTGCAGGAAGAGGCAGCGAGCCATCGTTGATGCGGGGCAGGCCTGCGCCAAAGCGCCCCGAAAAGCCCTGGTCTGCGTACTCCTCGCGCACGAAATCTTCTTCAGGCTTCCACTCCACGCCGAATGGCGGGTTGGCCAGCATGTAGTGGAACTTCTTGTCCGGGTGTCCGTCGTACGGCACGAAGCCGTTGGTCTTGTTCTTGGCGTCCTTGATGCCCAGGGTGTCGCCGTAGATCAGGTTGTTGATCGGCTCGTCCTTGATCAGCAGGTCTGAGCAACAGATGGCGTAGGACTCGGGGTTGTATTCCTGGCCGAACAGCTCGATGTGGGCGTCAGGATTCAGCCCCGTGGTGACCCCGTCTCCGCAGATGAACTTCTCGGATTCGGACAGCATGCCGCCGGTGCCGGCCGTAGGGTCGTACACGCTGCGGTAGATCCCCTTCTCATAGATGCCCTCTTCGCCAGTGAATTGCAGCTGGACCATCAGGCGGATGACCTCGCGCGGCGTGAAGTGGTCCCCGGCTTCTTCATTGGCCTGTTCGTTGAACTTCCGCACCAGCTCTTCGAAAAGGTAGCCCATCTGCAGGTTGCTGATGGTCTTCGGCGAGAGGTCGATCGATGAGGCGCAGAATTCCTTGATGATCAAGTAGAGCCGGTTGGCCTCGTCCAGCTTGGCGATCTCGGTCTCGAACTCGAACTTGTCGAAGATGTCCCGGGCACGCGGTGAGAAGCCTTGGATGTAGGCGATCAGGTTACCGGCGATGTTTGGGGCATCACCCAGCAGCTTCTCAAACGTGAAGCCACTGGTGTTGTAGAGAGCCTGCTTTCGGTCACTAGCTGCCGTTTTTGCCAGGGCCTTCTCCAGCGCGGGGCCGGTGATGCCCCTCGCCTCCAGGCGTTTCTTCTCGTCGAGCACCGCCTGCTTGGTCTCAGCCAGCACGAGGTCGAAGCGACGCAGCACGATCAAAGGCAGCATCACGCGGCGGTACTGCGGCGGGCGGTAAGGTCCGCGGAGCTTGTTAGCGATGTTCCAAATGAAGCCGACGAGGTTCTGGTGCTGTGAGTTCTGCATGTTTTTGGTATCTCTATTCTTGGGAATCTGGTTCTGCACTACCCGGCGGCAACGGGCAGTTGGCCAACACGAAAAATGTTCAACTTGTTCTGGGTTTTGTGTCGGTAAGGGGGCTGTCACTGGCAAGCGTCCTAGCTTGGATCTGAGCTCAAGTGGTCGCTGCATTGAGGTTGGCCGAGGTTCGCGTCGCCGGAGGCCGCTGAGACGAGTGGCTGCTTAATGTCGGTCAACGTGAAATCGCCCTGAAGCGGCCAATGAACGCGGGCGCTGCGATGCCGACGTCCAAATTCGTTCGGCGACCGGCAGGAGAGGGCGCAAAGCAATCCAACGCCGCGGCTTGCCCGTATTGCCTCATCCCTTCATCAGCGCGGCTCAGCGGATTTGCCCCTGAGCTAATTTACTGCGAAAAGATTTACCGGCCTCGCATCGGTTTGTGCGCCTCCGATCCCAAGCAGGTCTTGTAGCAATTTCGGTTGGACGCACATCTTGCGAGCGACAGCCGCAACAGGTACCCCCATCTCGTCGGTCATCATGCGTAGGCCATCTTTCACTACTTCCGGCTCCTCGACTGCCATCAGGTGGTCCTCGCGCTCCTCGATGGCTTCGCCATGGCGCTTCAGCGTGATGTAGCCAGACCGGACCTGCTCTTCCGCGAAGACGCCAAGCTGTCGGCCCCGATAAAGAAGTGCGGCCTTGGACACGCCCCAACGCAGCTTCAGCTCGCTCAAGTAGTCCCAGTTCAACCTTGATCGACGAAGCGCGCGATGGCTTTCGGCGAGGAACGAGGCGCGTGGCAGTAAAAATGCGCTGGCAAAGCGGTTCGCCTGGCCTTCGGTCAGTCGGTCGCCCGTGAGAACGCCGATGTGCAGTGCGAAGTGCCCGAGCTCGTGTGCGACCCCGAAACGCGCACGGCATGCAGAGCGACCGGCGCTGTTCAAAGCGATCACCGGTCGCCTAGTCGCGAACGAGACGGCATCGACCTCGTTGGCGAGCCCATGCACGCGCATCACCACCGTGCCAGCGTTCTCTGCCACCCGGGTAATGTTGCTGATCGGGCCCCAGCCCAGGCCCCAGGCAATGCGGCACTGCTCTGCACCGCGTTCAATCGCTTCATCGGAAGTCGGATCCGCCTCAGCGATGCGATAGGCAGGCATGTCGAGGTGCTCGTCGAGCACGCAGACCAGTCGCTTGAGCATTTCACCGCGCGCGCGGGCGTACTGACGAAGTACCACCTTCGTGGTGAGCTGTTTGCGAAAGTGGCACTGCTCTTCGGACAGCGGCATTGGGTCTACATGCCGCATAAACTCCGGAAGGATGCCGAGCTGCTCAACGAGGCCTTGTTCCAAAGAAACAGAGACCGGCTCAGCGCCGGTCTCTACGCGACTCAAGTACTGCTTGGACTTGTCAAGCCGCTCGCCTAGATCGGTGAGCGAAAGTCCATGAAACAACCGCGCGAGTCGGATGTTTGAGCAGATGATCTGGCTCATGGGCCGGCCGATGCCACCGCATCGTCCTCGCCCCCGCGCTGACGCTTCGGCGAAAGCGTAGGTTTGGGCACGTCGACGGGAGCCGGCAAAGAAGGCGTCGCTTCGCCCATGCGGCGAACAACCGAATCCGATGTCCAACGGCATGCCGCTTCGCCGGCACTGGTGAAGCCGAGCAGGACAACGCGGGGATCGCTGGACTCGTCAAAGCCGCGGTCGAGGACAAAGACAAAGCGCGCAGCTTCTCCGGGCTCGGCCTCCTCCAGCAAGGGCATCTGGAACATGTGGGTCTCGAGCACTGCCCGCTTTTTCGGTGCGTCGGCGTCGTCGTTACTGAAGCGGCATGGGATGCCGTTGATCGTGAACACGATGTCCAGTCCGCCGTTCATGATGTGCAGCCACGGGTGACGGCCCGAGGCCCATTCCAGCTGGATCCGCTGCTTCTGACGCCCAAAGCGGGCCGTGCCGCGCGTGTAAGCAGTGTCAGTGTCGCGGACGAGATCGTCCTCGGTGGCACGCCACTCGTCGAGCAGCCAGGAGGAGACAAGCTGCAGATGCTCTTCTGCGAGTTCGGAGGGGCGGCGGCCGTTGGAAGACTTCAAGATCAGCATGGTTTGTGCAATCTGGAGAAAACGTCAATGCATTATGTGCGACTTTTGAAGATCGTCAACCCACCTTTGAGCTTCAAGAGGGATGCGCCTGCCAGCCAGACGCAGATGGCAGCAAGCCCGCGCTACCGCGCCAGTGCGGCTGAAGGCTGCTGCGTGAGTGCCAGCATTGCGTCGTAAAAGCGCCAGGCAAGGTCAAGGCTTTCGGGCACCGACAGCTTCTCGCGCCTTCGTGTTGCCTGCCGCTGGACCTCGGCGAATGCTGCTTGGAATCGCTCTCGATCAACTGCTGCAGGTGCCGACCGAAACCCCAGTAACACATACCGCACGTCGAAGCCGATCGACTCCAGCGCTACCAGGGACTCGGCGCTTGGGGAGCTGCGCCCGCTCTCGTACTTGACGATGCTGTAGCGCACCCCGCCGATGGCATCGGCGACGGCCTGCTGGCTGAGCGCCAGGCGGTCCCGTTCCTCGCGCAGGCGCGCGCCGATTTCTTGACGGATTTCTGCCGACCTCATAGACTGCAAGCAGTCTACTTTTGTTGACTATTGACGGTCAATAGAAGTTTTCACTCAAATTTGAGCAAGTTGGGTGTGATGGCTCCAAGTCAGCTAGACATAGGTGCAGCGAGACAGCGCTTCTACGATCAAGGCGTTTCGGTCGTGGACTGGGCGCGCGAACATGGTTTTGACGTCCACTTGGTCTACGGAGTACTGAGCGGGCGCAGCCGTGCCAGCAGAGGGGAAAGTCACCGGATTGCAATCGCTTTGGGCTTGAAGGCCGTGCCGCTGGCTGCTCCGCTTATGAGGGGGCAGACGGCCAGCAGCGCCGGTCAACTGCCAGAGGAGGTCGCCATGCAGCGATGACGCTCCAAAAACGCGAAAGCCGCAAGCTGGCAGGCCGGCGGCTTTCTCAGAAGAGACGTATCGAGGGGTGCCCTCAAGTTTTCTCTGGTGCAATTTGACTTTACCCGCGCGTCGCGCGGGGGTCAAGGGCGTCCCTCGCCGATTCACATTCGAAGCCGCGGCAATGCCGCGCGAAGGGATACCTATGGCTCAGAGAAGGATGACGCTCGCCCGTCTGCGGGAAGTATCTCGGCGTCAAGATCCGCCGCGATGGGGTGCGGAGTACGAACCCGGCATCAAGGCAACACGCGCGGAAGCACCGGCGATTTCCAGGGCAGCTGCGATGTGGTGCGAGCGGCTGCGGCGCGACGTGCATGCGCTGTCCAAGCCAGAGCAAACAGCCGTTCTCCTGGCGTTGCATCACCCCCGCGTTTTTGAGATGCAGGAGCAGCGCATGCTGCCGGTCGCGAAACGGCCACATCCCTTGACGGGACACCCGCGCGCGGTCGGCCTGGATCTCCCCGCGATGGAGGGAACTATTGCGGTGGCAGATCGGCTCGATCTGCTCAAGGTCCATGGTTGGCTGCGCGCGCGCGACGCCGCAACCGGTGAGGACCAAGTCGTGCCGATCCCATTCATGGGCGACCTGTTGCTGTTTCTGTCGGACGATCGCGGGCCTTTCTGTATCAACTGGACGATCAAGGCCAGCGAAGAGGACTTTTCCAGGTCGATCAGCCTGCGGAAAAGAGTGCGGAACGAGACCAAGGACGCGAGCGCGGCGATCGCGCGCCATGCCATCGAAGAGCAGCTGTACCTGGATGCGGGCATTCGAACCGTCAGGGTTGTGGCGCGGACGATCCCACCGCTTCTTGAAAGCAACCTCCGCAACCTCTTTCTCCATCAGCGATGCGTGCATGCCCTGGATGCGGACGTCGAGCGGGAGCTCGAAGATCGCGTCAGGGCAGGAATGCAGGCCGGCCGCCCACCACAGGAAGCCATCCTTGGCGTCACGCATCGACGTGGCTGCGCCTACCAGGATGTTCGGCACGCTTTCTTCCGGATACTTTGGGAACGTCGGGTGCGGGCAGAGTTGGTCGAAGCGACGGTGTTGGTCGATCAGCCGCTCGTACCGGAGCGCAACGACCTGTTCGGGCGGTTCGGCCATCTGTTTGATCGGGAGGTCTGACCATGACGCTCGGAAAACAGCTGATAGCGCCCTTCGGCTTTGAAGGGCTTGTGGCGAGCGCCGTGTACCACTTCATCTACAGCGACGCCGGCCGCAACCGGGTCACCCTGCTGTCGTTCGGCGCCGTCGTATCGGATGCTCCGAAGACGTGCGCGCCGTCGCGCGGCACTGCGTGCAAGGCGGAGCTTGTGTTTCTCCAACGTGATCGTTTCGAGGCGGCCATCGACAGTGGGCTGATCCGCCCATACGCGACCCCGCTGCTGCTCCCGCACTGGTTGGGAGACGTCACGGTTTCCGACCTGCTGGAGCACGACAAGCACGATCACAGACGGCGACGGTCGCATGGCCAGCGCATTGACACATTGCTGGCCCACTTGTGGCCAGCCGTCGAAGGGCTGCACGCTGTTCTCGGTGCGGAGAACCCAGAGGCAGTTTTGAACCGCTATGCCAGGTCGTGCACCCCAAGCCAGAACGAGTCCCGGTACCGGTTGGCCTTCTTTGGCTACGTAGCGTTCGGTATGGAGCGGATGGCGCTGCACTACCCGATCGACAACATCGGGAGGTGGAAGCGTGCGCCGAAGAACAAGAAGTTCGGCCGCCCATCGCTGCTCGGTGCCCAGCATGGGCACAGCGCTTGCGGCGAAGAAGTGCAGGCGCTGTGCCTGGAGGGATTCCGCGCATACGCAACGCCTGGTCAGACCATGCCTGCCATTTACCGCAGAACGATTGTGCGGATCTTTGGTTGCCGGCCTGTCAGCGACGCGCGGCAGCGCATGTCTTTCGTTCAGCCAGAGGGCAAGCCATTTCCGAGCTTTGGACAGTTTCGCTATTGGGTCGGGCGGACCCATGACGTGGAGACCCGTCAGCTTCTGAAATTCGGGCAGGAGCGTGTCCGGTCGAGGCTCGCGCCATCCAATGGCTCCTTCATCAGCGCCGTGGCTAATGCCATGGAGGTGCTCGAGTCCGATGGCTACTTCGTCGAAGAGGTGTGCTCGGGCTACCTCGAGAACAGCCACCTACCTCGGATCTCTGTTGTGCGGATGTTGTGTCTGGCTACAGGCGTGGTGGTCGGCATCGGCTTCTCGCTGGGAGGGGAAAAGGCAGAGGCCTACCGCATGGCCAAGTTCTGCATGTCGGTCGACAAGGTTTGGTTCTGCAGCCTGTTCGGTATCCAAATTTCGCCTGAGGAATGGCCGAGCATCGGATTGCCGTTGCATGAGGTCACCGATCGAGGGCCAGGGGCGACCCGAGGTGCTGACGGTGCGTTCGAAGATTTCGGCCCGATCATCAGGGAGCTGGCTCCCTCGTACTCCGGGCAGTCGAAGGCCAGCGTTGAAACCCGACATCCGAAGTCGGTCAAGGTCGAGGGCGCCCCTCGCTTCAAGGTGACTCGGCAGTCCGTCATCCAAGTAGTCCGGCGCGAGATCTGGCGGGCGATTGATTCGAACAAGGCGACCAATGCCGGGAAGAGGATAGGTCCAGGCGCGATTGCGCAAAGGACCCTGCCCACGCCGATCGGTGTGTGGAACTACCTTGTTGGACGCGGACGGACCTTTGCCTATACGCCTCAGCGCGACCAGGCGATTCGCAACTACCTTCAGAGAGTGGATTTGACCGTGAGCGATGGAGCGGTCTACTTCATGGGCTTTCGGTACTGGTCGACTGCGCTGCGCGACAGCTCGCTGCTCACGCGGGCAACGACGCGGATCCAAGGCTACCTGCTACCCACATGCGTCCGGCACATCTTCCTCGATACGCCGGATGGCATCCTGACGGTTGATGCTTCGTTTGGTCTTCGGGGTGGCGATGACGAAGACTTCCTGTCGCTCGCCGAGCTGGCTCAGCTTCGCCATCTCAAGGACAAAGAGCTGGCCGTGTTTCGTGAGCATCGAGAGGCTGCCAAGGCCGAAGTGGCAGAGCGCTACGAAGCTGAAGCGGGCATTGCTTTTGACCAAGCGGAAATCCGGCCTGGTCGCGCAAAGCGGGGCAGTGCAGTGTCGCGAAGCGAGGCCCGCGACATCATGCCGTTGATCCACGCCCAAGGAGGTCGTCGGTGACCATCCACGGCATCGAACCACCGCCCTGGTTGTCGTGGTTCAATGGCCTCGACACCGACGACGGGCTGCGTGCGCGGGTCACCCATCTTGCGGAAGCTCCGCAAGGTCTCGAGCGAGATGCTCCCGTCGTCGCGTGCGGCAGGATGTTGGACGCTTGGAAGGCCACCTACATCCCGTGCACGGCGCACCTCGCGACCATCCGACAACTCGTCGACCGCGTGCGGTTGAATGCGATGTCGCGCATCAAATCGGTCGGCGACTTCGAGGCGGCGGTCTATGCCCAAAGCCCCGTCGTCCACTTTGACCAGGAGATTTGGGGTGTTACAGGCCTGGCAGGATGCGGAAAGTCTTCGGCGACGAAGGCGTTTGTTCGAGCGTTGTCGTCCGGTGAGAAAGGCAGCATTGCGCAAAGTGTGCTGGTCCCCATCGAGCCCGTCGTTCGCATCGAAATGCAAGCCCAGCGATCTACCAAGCCAGTGCTCGAATCGCTGGCTAATCCCGTGTTCGTCGCAGGCAGAAAAAAAATCGCCCCCGACGAAATGCTCCAGCACCTGCGGAAGTGGCTCTACTCAAAGGGGACGCAGGTTCTGCTGGTCGATGAAATGCAAGCGATGACTCGCGGTACCCAGTCGACTGCGCTGATTGCCAACCTTCTCGGGGACCTGAACAGCCTCGGCCCTGCCGTGGTGTACGTCTTCAACTACTCCCTCGGGCACAAGCTGATGACGCGGCCGCAGGAGGACAAGGATCGGCTCCTGTCGAACTGCCTCACCCTGGACCCTCCCTCGGCGGACGACCGGCACTGGCATGCGGTGGTGAAGGAATACGTGCGGCTTGGCTCGGGGCTGATCAGAATCGACTCCGCACGGGACGCGCTCACATTGCACCGGCTGACGGGCGGTCTGTACCGGCTCCTGCGCATACTGCTGCGCGAAGCATGTCGATCTGCTTGGCCATTGAAGGTTGGACGGGCCGTCACCATGGACGACGTTCGAGCGGCGTACCAGTCTACGGCCTATGCCAGCCAACGTGGCGATGTCGAGGCCTTACGTTCGCTTCACTTCAGTGGATTGCTCACCCGGAAAAGACGAGATCTCGTCGTACCGCTTCCTGGGTCGACGCCCAGCACTGCGCCCGACAAATTTGTGGAGGTCAAGCCGCTGGTCGATCAGCCCCCGCCGGCGGCAGCCGTGCATCTCATGGAAAGTGCGCTCAATGCTGATGAGCGCCGCGTGCTGGCCAAACTTCGCGCGCCGCTAGACGAACCAGCCATTGCAAGGCCGAGTGCCAAGGTGACGCGACTTCCGCGGCGGTCGGCGATCGATGCCGAGTCATTGCTTGCGGGCGCGCGGCTGCTGAGCGATGGGAAGCTGCAGGAGAAGGCTCAGAAGGTCGGCGCCGAGCACGAGGCGGGCTGACGTGCAGCAGCCCGATCTTCTGATCGGCAAGCGTTTGCCATGGCTGCCGGATGAGACCCTGTTCAGTTGGTGCAGCCGCTACCACGTGCTGAGCTCCAACGGCCTTGCGTCTGCAACCTGCATGCAGTTGTTTGGTCGGCGACGGGACGGGACGGCGCACGACTTCCCGGCAGGGCTCGGTGCTCTGGCAGAGCGTTCTGCGGGGAGCATCGGGACGGTGAACGCGCTGGTGGACGAGCGAACGCTCCTCCCGTTCTACGGCCCCTTCAGGCCTGCCGATCTCTACGAACGTGCGACCCAAAGTATGCAGGGCGATGGCATCGGCAGCCTCAAGTTCCGGCTTGGTTTGCTGACCAGTGGCTTGGGTGCCGCACACCCGCTGAAGGCCTGCTCCGCATGCATGGACGAGGACCGTCGGCAGTACGCCGTGGCGTACTGGCGGCGCACGCACCAGTGGCCTGCTGTTTGGACCTGCCCGACCCACGGTGATCCGCTGCTGATCTCGCCGATCAAGCTCGATCAGCGGGCGAGGTTTCAGTTTGCGCTGCCGGCGCAGGCTGGGTTGGTAGGTTGGTGGGACGGCAGTGATTACGGTCGAACTCTGAAACCGCTGCAGACACTTGCAGCTTTTGCTGTGGACCTGTGTGTCTTGGCGCCGGGACGGCTGACGAACGTCGGTGCGATCGCCCAGGCCGTTCTGGAAGGCATGCGATGCCGTTGTTGGTTGAGCGCGTCGGGCCGAGTTGCTTGGCAAAAATTCGAGGGGGTCCTGCATGAACACGCAGCCGCCGTGGCCGGTCTACCTCCCTTCGCCATGCAGATGGACGTTCGTGCTGCGCAGGCACAGTTGTCGCGCCTTGTCGCGGCGAGATCCTTGACCCAGCCGTTGCGGTACCTGGCATGGCTGTCGTTGATCTTTGATGACCTGGCGACCTTCATCGGGCACTACGACCGATTTCTCGGCGCCGCCGATCCGCCGGTTCCGGCGCCTGAACGTTGCCTACCTGCTGCTCGGCCGCAGGGCATGTTGTCCCCACACGCTGTCTCCAGCTTGCAGGCGGGCCTGGAGTCCGCGACGGCCATCGCAAGACGCCAAAGCGTTCATCCCTCGACGATCGCTGCTTGGGCTGCCAAGGCAGGCGTTGAAACGCCGCGCAGACCCAAGGTCGTCGATGACAAGAAGCGCGCCGTTGCGATCAAGGACCTGCTTGAGGGCCAGGACAAGGCGGTTGTTGCAGCCAAGCTGGGAGTCTCCGAAGTCACCATCACGAGGGTATTGAGGCAGGTGCCCGGATTGCAGGCGCGCTGGCACCAGGTTCGCGAACATCGAGCGCGTGAGCGCGCTCGCGCGGCCTGGACGGTGGTCGCGTCAGCGGCTCCGTTGCTCGGCGTGGCCGCGGCCCGGCGTGCCGAGCCAGCAGCCTACGCCTGGCTGTACCGAAACGACCGGGAATGGCTCAGGCAAAGCAGTTCCAGCTTCGGCATCGTTCCCCGAGATGTCAACTACGTGTCCGCGCGTCGGGAGCGCGCGGATGAACGGTATGCGCGTGCGTTGCACGCGGCGGCTGCAGCGCGCGCTGCGCCCAGTGATTTGGATCTGTTGAACCCAGAACATTGGGCTCTTCTGGCGCCTGGCTTGAGGCGTGTTCTGCGACGGCCGCAGGGATGGCCGCGAACGATTTCTGTACTTCGGGTGATGTTGGAGGCACGGAAGTGCTCGGAACTTCAGGGCCTGTTCTGACCGGCTGGTGCCAGGCTGACTTCATGCGGCTGCGGAGCATCGGTGCGAGAAGACTTTGCTGCGAGTGTTTCGCAGGATCCTTGTGGCGCCATGCGGTCGACTCGCCGGCATCTAGGCCGCGGCGACGGGCTGGCGATCAGTTGATGCCCACATCGTTGCGGTGGCTCGCAACCAGAGTTCGAACTGCTCGACGGCGATGCCATGTGCCGTGCAAGCCTGGCCAATGGTCTTGCCTGCCACGAAGTCCCGCTGGGCTGCCAGCAGGGCGCTGCCATGGTCACGACGGCGCGCGGCCATCATCTCGGCCTGCACGCTGTCGAGCCTGCTTTCGATCACGTCGACGGAATCGAACAAGAGAGCCAACACCAGTGCGCACGTTGAACCCGGATAGGGCACGTGGCGGTCTTTACTGGGGCCGTCCAGGCGTGCGAGGTATGCGTTGGGTTCTTTGGTTAGGACTTCAGGCCAGTAGCATTGCAGCCACTCCGCTGGCAGCGCCTTCTTTGCGAGATCGCTCACGAGAGGGCGCTTCCCTACCTGGGCGCATCGCAGGCCGTATTGTGCGCAGCCCTCCTGTACCACGCGGTTGAGGGCCACGCAGCTGAGCGTGGTGTCGCGGTCGAGCCACCTAGTCAAAAGCAGGCTGTACCTGTCGAGCGCAGATCCCGGGCGGATGCACTTGACGGTTGCGCCGGGACTTGCGGTGTGTCCGATTACATCGCTCGGGCGTCTTTCAAAATCTGTCTCCTGCAGGCGGCAGAGGGGAATGCGATGCTCCGGGCACCAGTCCACATTGGGGAGATGGTGTGCACGGCGCCAGTAACTTGGTGCGCCCGTTTTCTGATCACGCTGCGCGCAGGCCGGGCAAGCTCTGGCATTCGACTTAGTCCGTCGCGTGCTCAGCAGAGCCCCCCGCGTGGGCGCCTTTTCTCGCTCGTCGTCATGCTCGATTCCGGCAGAGAACAGCCTCTGGATTGGAGCCAAGGTATGGCGATAGGCAATGTCGCGGCTTGCCTTTCCGAAGCACGCTGCGGTGACGTCCAGCACTGACGCCGACGGCAGCAGATCGAGCGACACGCGCAATCCCATGATTGTTCTCTTCTGGTCGGGGAATCCATTGACCAGACCAACGCGACCGAGGACTCCCTCCAGGAGTTCATCCGGGTACGGCGGGGCTACAGCGATGCTGACCATACAGATCCTTCCTACTTCGGTTCGGCGAGGGATAGCAGCTTCAAGCTACGAATGACTGTGGCCATCGCCCGAGCGTGGCTGGGGGTTCCATCCCAGACGCTAGCGATCGCATCCATCAGATCGGGGTTCGATGCGATCTGGCGGGGAGAACCCTTACGCTGCTTTGAGGAAACATAAATGCATATGTCTTGCGCCAGACGAGAGCTCATTGACGTCTGCCCGGAGAGAACTCGGCTCACCTGCGACTGGCTGGCTTTCAGCGCCGTGGAAACGGCTATCTGGGTTAAGCCAAGCCGTTTGATCTCGTGACGAAGATGCTCTGCATTCTGTGGAGATGGGGTTGATGCCATGCGGTGCAACTATGCATAAATGCATTGAGGTTTGTCAACGATAGCGCAGTCGACATCGCGAAAGACCCGGTGCCCGGTCGGCCGTGCAATGCGCTGTGTGACAAAACCGCTCGCCTGGACGTGGTTAGCGGCCGTGGGATTCGGGGAGAGGTTGCTTGGCGGGGCGGACAGGAGCATCGAGTGCAGCGAGGTTGCGATGCCGGTGTTCGGGAGACAATTGAGCGCCGTACGTCGGGTGATTGGGGCCAGTCGCCCGCCCGTCCGGACAGTTCGCGTGGCAGACCGACGGGGCGGCGAGGTTGTTGTTTGCCGATCTTGGAAGGAAAAAGGATGAAGGACGCAAGCCTCCCCCTGCCAGACGGGTATTCAAGCTGGCTGCTTTTTGCGCTTCATCATTTCGACGCGTCGGCCGCCGCAAATTTGTGGATGTTCGACGATGACGTGCTGATAAGCCGGGACGCGATCAAGGCAGAGCTCTGGCGGGAGTTCAATGCGCTGCGCGAGCTGGCGAACTTACCTGCGCTCGATCCATCGACTCGGTAGCTCCTGCAGTGCCCGGGTCAGTCGTCGGAAGCGAAAGGGGTGAGAACGTGGGTCAGGATGCACCAGCACATCGGCTCAAAGCCAAGCTTCTTGCCGATCTTGGCCACTACGCTCGGTCGCAAGCCTGGTCGAAAAAGGAGGCCGCTCGGCGTTTCGGGGTAACGCGTCCGCGTGTTCAGGAATTGCTTCGCGGAGAAGCTGCTAGGTTTTGCTTGGAAGATCTGGTGTCGATGGCCGCTCGCGCTGAGCTGCGGATCAGGCTGACAGCACATACCTGACGCCTGACCGTGCGGCCGGGAGCGGTCAAAACCTGTCCGTGCCGCCTACAGCGCAGCGTGCTTCGCTTCGGGGGGGCGCCATGCCGGCCATACCCGTGTCGTCCTCGGCCATCAGTCGCTCGAAGTCCGGGCTACCGAATTCGCGGCCGACTGGCGGCATCCTGTCCCAGAGCTGATCCTCCAGTTCGCGAAGCCTGCGGCGCTGTAGCTGCCATCGACGTGCAGCGATGGTCTTTCGTTTCCGCATTGAGGTCATACGAATACCTTTTTCCAGCCGCGTTCCTTGGATGCCCTTGATCATTAGTGCCGGCGCTACCAACCAGCACGGTGCCTCTACCAATCCTTTCAAGCGCAACTTTCATGAGGCCTACTGGGAGCAAGCCAGTTTACGAGTTGTGCTGGCCATGTGGGGCTATGCTGTGCCTTTTCGCTTCGGCGCAGATGCTCTGCCTGTTCGAAGTGGTGCTCTCGGCCAGGAGCTGCCGTTCGATGCGGTGGCGACCGCAACAATCAACAAGGTAGGAGCTATGGCCTCAACGCCTCAGGCGGGAACGTGGGCGGTGGAGTCTTGCAAGATCGCCGTAACCCCAGGCTTCTACCCGGATGGTCGACTCACCAACGAGGGCTGCGTCAGTCAATGTGACGCCGTACTGGACGCCCGCTTCAAGGCGGCCGTCCAGCGCCTGTCGGTTACGCTCATTGGCGCGCTGCCATAACGGGCTGAGCACGGGGCCCTAGTGCAGTGCGCCGCTCTGTTCTGTACTTATCCCGCCGCCGTGACCAAGGCCGCCCAGGCTCGGGTCACCTTGGCCAGAATATCGGTCGCCCTGGCCGTCCAGATGGAATGGCTTGGTAGCGATGCTGTGATGCGCCACGTACAGGTCGATGGCCAGTTCCAGATCGGCAACGCTGGCGAAGCTGTCACGCCGGATGCGCTTGTTGGTGATGTCGCGGAAGAAGCGCTCAACCATGTTCAGTCACGACGCGCTGGTCGGCGTGAAGCGCATGCGGCGCCGTGCCGAAGCTTTCTGCCGCTGGCCGATGGCGCCCGAACCGATCGGTCTAAGGAGCCCCCTAGATCAAAGGTCAGCTGGCTGCCGCGTCCGCATCGGGCATCTGCCGGCCACAAGCGGACCAACGATGGCCCATTCGCTCAACTCGTGTTGAGGTGTGCTCTCCATTACAAGGACTCGACAGTGGCACTGTGGCGCCAGTATCTGCAGGCCTCGGCTGGCCCCTACCACCTTGAAGCATCCACCAGCGAATGTGCGTCACCGAGGCGGTACTAACGACCGAACTAACCTATTGACTCGGTCACGGCCCTTCCTTACATTGCCTCTCACACTTAGAAAATTCGCGCCTAAAGGAGGGCCATCGTGAGCTACGCAGATCACGTTGTATCCGGGCTAGGCCTCAGCTGTCAGTGCCGGCCGTACGCTGCACGAGCTCCGCAGCGTTGTGCCGCCTCGACATGCGCGGCGCGCTGAGCCGCTTGCCTGAGCTCGGTTTCGGCCTCGGCATCTCCACCAACTGGCCTGAAGGCCTTCACGTCGCGGACGCATTGCTCGCGGCGGAAGAGCCCCTGGTCAATTACCTGGAGATCTATCCCGGCACGGGCGAGTGGCTGGAACGCGCGAAGGACGCCGTCCGCCGCTGGAAGGCGCGTGACGTCGCCATGACGCTACACACCGCCGCGCTCGACCTCTGGAGCGCGGAGGCAGCTGACGACCGCGGCATCGCACCCACCCGCGAGGCGGAAGACCGCGTTGGGCCGGTGTGGTGCACTCAGGACCTTATGCTCACCCGAAGCAGCGGAGCTCGCGTTGGCGTGCTTCTTGGGGCCATCTTCACGAGCGAGGCCGCCCATGCCGCCGCGGCGCGGCATGCTGCCTGTTCGCAAGTGCTACGCACGCCGCTTCTGCTCGAGAACGCGCCCTACCAGCTGCTTATCGGAGACATGCACTTCGGGGCTTTCTTCGCGCATGTTGCGGAAGCGGCCGATTGCGGCCTTACGCTGGATATCGGCCACCTCATGGGCACCGCCATTCTGCAGGGCTGCGAGCCTTCGGCACTGCTTGAGGGCTATCCCTTCGATCGTGTGATGGAGGTCCACATTGCGGGCGGACGCGTAGCGGGGCGCAGGTATGTGGACGACCACGACGCGCCGTTGCCGGCGCGCACGCTCGAACTGCTGGCGCATGTCCTGCCTCTGTGCACCTCGTTGCGCGCAGTGACGTACGAGGTCCAGTCGCCCGCGCTCGACGAGCTCGTTCCGCGACTTGAGCGTGTGCGCGACGTGCTCGCTGCCGCCAGTTTCGAAGTTGCACCGCATCGGAGGGGGGCATGAGCCTCGCCGCGCTCCGGGACTTCTTCGAGGATATGTTTTTCAGCGCGGACACAGTGCGGCAGGTCTTCTCGAGCGAAGGCGCTGCATACGCCACGACGCGCGGGCTGACGCCCCGCGAGTACGCGTTGCTGGTGTCCGTGGAGCCGGAAGCCTATTACGCCGCCCGCAGCGTCGGTCCACACGACCTGCAGGCGCTTCTCCCGCCACGAACATGGCGCTTCGCTCGCGCGGGATCGATGTCGAGCTTCTCTGCGGCCGTTTCTTCGACTCGCCGCACGGCCGCGACTTCAATGCGCCCAGCCGACCAGACGCGCTCGCGGCCTACTTGCGCGAGGAACCATGCTGCGCGCGCGCGTGTGGGAGCCGCAGATCGAAATGCTGCTGCAATGGGAGTGCGCCCTCGTGCGCCGCACCGCGCCGTTGGGAGTCGCTGCGCGGCGCGTCCGTCTCGCACCGGGCGTGCAGGTCCTCGAATTCCCCTGGGACATGCCGGCATGGACCGAGGCGATGCTCGCTGCGCAGGCATGGCTACCAGCCTTCGGCGAGCGCAAGTGGTATGCCCTGCAGGCCGCGGAAATGCCGGGACTCGGCGGCCGCGCGGTCGTATGGGACATCGGCCCGGTCTTCGCCACGTTCCTCGACGACATCCATCGAGCCGTTGCGCCGTCCTGTGGCGAAGACACCTTCGAACGACACCTGCTTGAGCACGGCCGCGCGCTCGGGCTCATCGCACCCGCAGAGGACGAAGTCATCGTCTTCCGGGCACCCGCCGCCGGCGCATCGGGCGCGGCGGCGCATTGAAAGGAGAAGATATGAAGGATCAATCATCAAAGGAAATCCTGGAGGCGCTCGAGAAGAACGAGGCGCTGCGGCGCGAGGTGATCCACGAACTCGCGCGGACCTACCCTCGAGAGTTCCTGTCGCGCGTGAAGATCGACCCGGCGCGCGTGAAGGACGCCCTCGGCGGAGTCGTCGTCAGCTGCAAAGAGTGGCAGGAGTAGCCACGATGCCGGCGCGCCCCGGAGCAACGTCACCACCGTGGGATCTCGGTTCTTGCCTGGCCAGCGGTGCGACGGCGGCGCGCCTCTTCGTATACCAGCGCATGCTGTACAGCACGGCGGTCACTGACGTTGTCTTAGAGACGGCGCGGTCCTTCCCCTCCGCGGTGGCGGAGCCGATGCTACAGTGGATTCGCGGTGTCGACACCGAACAATTGGCAGCGGAGCGGGCCGCTCGCGTGCGCAACCTGTCCGCGCATCTTGCGCGCGCCTTGCCCACGCTGCAAGGCATGCTCGGCACCGATTTACATCGCGAGTGGGTCTCGAGCTTCGCCGACGCCAATGAGTTCTGGCAAGCGCGCGGAAGGACGCTCGCCGAGAATTACTGCCTCTATGTGGCGCCGCGCCTGGACGACCTGTTCCTGTCCACGCTTGCGCGCCTGGATGGCACGCTGAGCGGCTTGGCTGCGGCGCCTCGCGCGGCGTCGCCATGGTCGGGCGAGCCGACGCCTCCGGTGCTCGATGGCGCGTTGGCGACCGAAGTCTTCCGATCGCCGGTCCACCTGCTGTCTGCCACACAGGCACTGCCGTTGACGGCGGACCGCCCCATCGCGGCAAGCCGCATGGAGCGCACCATCGCCGTCGCGTTACTGGTGGACCGCTCGCGTGTCGTGCTCGCGCTGGACGCTGCATGACGACCGCTCGCCCGCTGATCGGCTTCGGGCTCGATGCCCAGCATGCGCATCGCTACCCGGGCAGCCTGGAAGGTCTCGTCGAGAGCTTCCGGCCGCGGTTGACGCATATCTCCATCGTCTCGGTGGACTCCGTCGAAGCCGCGAAGCGATTCCGCGAGCGCGTGGCACGCGGCTTGCCCATCATCCACCATCTTTCTGGCGTGGCTCCCGCCGACCCCGACGGACCGCACCTCGAGCGCCTGTGCGCATTGGGACCGATCACTCGCGAGCTCGGCGCAGTGTGGACTGGCGAAGACATCGGCCTGTGGACCATCGGCCCCTACGCCATTCCGTACTTTGCGCCTCCGATCTTTGACCGGGAGTTCGCGCGGGAGATCGGCACGCGCATCCGCGATATGCGGGCGCTGTCGCCCGCACCCTTTCTGGCGGAAGTGCCTTCGTGCACCGTCGCCACCGGCCGGATGGACCTCGGGAGTTTCTTCGTGGAACTTACCGAAGCGGGCGGTTGCGACATCGTGCTCGACGTCAGCCACGTCTATTCGTATGCCCTGCTAACGGGGCGCGACCCCGTGGCGGTGCAATCCAGCCTACCATTGCATTGCGTGCGCGAAGCGCACGTCGCAGGAGGGCGTATCGACCCCGAGCACCCCGCACGGTACGTGGACTCGCATTCAGACGACATCCGGCCCGAGGTGCTCGCGCTGCTCAGTCACGCGGCGCGGCACTGCGCGCGGCTGGAAGCCGTGACGTACGAGGTCGGCGTGGGCCTCAGCGTAGCGGACATCGAACGCGGTGTACGCGGCATCGAGCGAGTTCTCGCCGGCGCCGGATGGAAACCGGCGCACCTGACTGCATCCGCGTAGCCCATGCTGCACCCGCGCCAGGTCTTCTTCGGAGACGCCTCGCCCCGCTGGCGCGGGCGAGGCGCCTGCATCGCCCTGTTGGACAGCGGCATCGGTACTGCACCCGGGTTCGGAACGCGCCTCGTCAACGAAATGGGCAGCCAGTACGCCGAGCCGGTGTCGCTGCCCGGCAACTCGCATGCGTTGCGCGTGGCGTCGCTCTGCGCCGAAGGTGACGAGATCGGCGAAACACCCGGAGGGCCGCTGGGCCTCGCGCCCGAAACACGCGTCCTCAGTGCCGCCTATGCGCCACTTCTTCCGCTCGGCATTCCGGAATGGGCCGCGCGTCCCCGCGAGTGTCGACTGCGGATCCTGGGGCTGCCATGGTCCGCCGCGGAAACGCCCGAGCTCGCCCATCCGGGCCGGGCCTCGATTGGCGCCGTGACCGAGTCGATGCTGGTCGTAGCGGCCGCGGGCCACGACGGCAGGGGCCGCCTGCGGTTCCCAGGCACAAGTACCGAGGCGCTCACGGTGGGCATGTGCGACGCGGAAGGCCGCAAAGTCGACGCGTGCGGCGCGGACGAAGCCGATCGCAAGCCGGAGCTCTTGGTGCCGGCCGGTCCGTACGCGGCACGCCGAGAGGACGGCGGCATCGGTAGCATAGGCGGCACGTCGGCGGCGGTCGGGCTCGTCTGCGGCCTGGCTGCGCTATGGGTCGAGCGACTGCTCAACCTCGGTATGGAGCCTAGCGCCTGCGCGTTGCGCGCGGCGTTGCTAGCCGGTTCGCGGCCGGGCGCGACCGAGGCCCACCGGCTAGCGACGGCCGACGGCCTCGTGGCGGGTGACGCGAGTGCGGTGGACCTGTCGGGTTTGCCGCACCGCAAAGTGCAGGTCCGCCTGCGGCCGCGGGTTTCCGGTCGCTACAGGCTCGCTTTCTCCACGGGCTATCGCGCCCCCACGGGGCAATGGCTCACGCCCGAGCGGCCCGTCGTTCTGCAATGCGGTGTAGCGTCGGCGCAAGGTGACCGCTGGTGCATCGAGGAACTCGTTCTCGCGGCAGGCGAGGAAGTCACCGTGGAAGTCAGCACGAGCGGCCGCCCTATGGAGCGCACGCTGGTGGCGGTCGGTCCCGGGAGCCTTGAGTTCGATGTGATTCGGTCGCAGAGTCGCCGGCGCCGTCCGGTCGTGGTGCTCGGCCTTTCCGCCAGCCACGATGCCTCCGCGTGCGTAATGGTCGATGGCCGCGTCGAAGCCGCGATTCAGCTCGAGCGGCTCACGCGGGTGAAGCACGATGGAGCGCCCTATCTCGCCGACGAGAAGGCCGCCGCGTACGTCCTCGAGTCCGCGGGCTTTGGCATCGACGACATCGATGCGTTCGCCTTCAACGCCCAGCCGCTCATGCCCGGGTGGGTGGGCCTCGGGCAGCCGTGCCCCGACGCGAACTTCCGGCTTTTCGATCCGTTCGGCCCGCGGTCCTTCTTCGTGTCGCATCACCTCGGTCACGCGTTCGCCGCCTTCTACGGCGCGGGGTTCGACGAAGCGACCGTGCTGGTCGCGGACGGTGCGGGCGGCAGCGTGCATGACGGCGACGATTGTGTTCTCGATGGGCCGGCCCTGGAGGCTTATCTCGCGGCCGGGTGCGCAGGCCGCGGCACCATGCCGCCGCCTGTGCATGTCGTGTCCACGTATGCCTTCGACCGGCGCGGTTTCCGACTCGCCGAGCGAGAGCTTGCCTCTTCGTTCAACGTGCGGGTGGGCTCATCCTCGCTGGGCGAGGTCTACGCCGCCGTCAGCCAGTACGTCTTCGGCAGCTGGCAGGACAGTGGCAAGCTCATGGGCCTCGCGCCTTACGGCGATCCTGCCGCAGTCGGCGACACGTTCCTCGTCGAGGACCCGACTGGGCTGCTGCACTTCGGCGCAAGCTGGAAGAACCGTTTTCGGGACGCGGCCGGGCCGAGGAACCCGATGGCCCTGCGCGACCTTGCGGCGCGCGTACAGCGCGATCTCGAAGAGTCCTTACTTCAGCGCGTGCGGCGCGCGCTCCGATCCACCGGCCTGCCCCGGCTCGCCTACGCCGGCGGGCTGGCGTTGAACTGCGTGACGAACGGCCGCATCGTGAAGGAAACACCCGTGTCGGATCTGTTCGTGTTCCCCGCTAGCCACGACGCCGGCATCTCGATCGGCGTCGCGGCGGCGGCCCACCATCGGCTGACGGGAGAAGTGCCGCGATGCGAAGGCGCCTATCGCGATTTCCTGGGCCACGCCTACGGGAGGCGCGACCACGAATGGGCGCTGCGCGTCCACTCGGTCGCCATCGAGGTCCGGCCCCTGGACATGGCCGAGTTGGCGCAGGAGCTCGCGTCGGGCCGGCTCGTCGCGTGGTTCCAGGGTGGCAGCGAGTTCGGCCCGCGTGCCCTGGGGCACCGGTCGATCTTAGCCGACCCGCGCGAGCGCGCGACGTGGCAGCGGATCAACGCGGAGGTGAAGTACCGCGAGGACTTTCGTCCTTTCGCGCCTATAGTGCCCGTCGAACGGGCGGCCGACTGGTTCGAACTGGAGGGCCCGGCACCCTACATGACCCGTACGGTGCGGGTGCGCTCCGACCGGCGCCACCTTCTGGGCGCGGTGACGCACTTGGACGGCAGCGCACGGGTGCAGACGGTCGACGCCGTGGCGCAACCGCTGCTGCACGAGCTGTTGCTGCGATTTGGCGAGCTGACGGGCGTGCCCGTGCTGCTGAACACGTCGTTGAACGTCCGGGGACAGCCGCTCGTCGAAACGCCGCTGCAGGCTGTCGAACTGCTGCTGTCCACGCAACTGGACGTGCTCGTCCTCGGCGAGAGGATGGTTCGGCCGCGCCCCGCTTCGGCGGCCGATGTGCGGCTGTCGGACCGCCTTGCGCTTGCGCCGGACGCCCGGGTCGCGTCGGTGGCGACATCGAAGGGGGTGCAGGCCCGCATCGAATCCGCGCTGCGCCCAGGCGTCGCGTACGGCCTCGAGCCGTGGTGCGCAGCATTGCTCCATGCAGTGGACGGCCAACGGACACTCGAGGAACTGCTACCCGCATACATGCCCGCAGGCGCGGAAGTCCGACCGCTGCTGAACCTGTTCACCGCGCTTCGTGCGGAGCGGCTTCTCGTATGAGGCGCATCGTCTCGTGCGAACCTTCCGGTGCGGGCGCGAGCTGGCCAGGACTCCCCGCTTGTAGCCAGACGGAGCTCGCTGCCAACGCGCTGACACGATGCCCCGCTGCCGACGCGCGCGCACTCCGCCGGCTTCTGCCCAAACTGCCCATCCTGGGGGTCACGCGCATGGCGGACCTGACGGAGCTCGATCGGCTTGGCATACCAGTGGTGAGCGCGATTCGTCCCGGCGTCGATCGGGCGCAGATCACCTTGGCCCAAGGAAAGGGGCCCACGCTTGTCGCGGCCGCCGTGTCGGCACTCATGGAGGCAGCGGAACGCCGTTGCGCGGCCCGGGTCGGCGTGCGCAGACAGGGATCGTTGACACAACTGCGCGACGAGGGACTGCGACTGTTCGGCCCCGAGGAATTCGGCGCGCCAGAATGGCAAACCGGCGCTGTGGTCGAATGGGTCGCCGGCACTGCGTTCGGGACCGGAGAAGAGACGTGGGTACCCGCGGCCTCGGTGCACTTCCCTTACAAACCGCCGGCGAATGTCGTGCGGCCGCTGCGCCCTTCCACCACTGGACTGGCCGCGGGCCCGACGTTGTCGCATGCCATCCTCCACGGACTGCTGGAGGTGATCGAGCGGGACGCCGTGTCCCGGTTGCATGCAGGTCACCCGCCCGCCGCCGTGGATCTCGAGACGGTCGACGACGCGGGCGTGCGCGCGCTTACCGCGTGCTTCCGGCGGGCGAACGTGGACTTGGCCGTGCTTGATCTCTCGAGCGCCGCCGTGGCGCCCACCTACCTCGTGCTCAGCCTGGACGAGGGCTGGGTCGGGCCGCCGAAGATCGTCGGCGGCCAGGCCAGCCACCTTGATGCGCACGTAGCGCTGCGTCGCGCCCTCTACGAGGTCGCGCAGTCGAGGCTCGTCGCTCTCCAGGGCAGCCGGGAGGACCTTGAACGGCATGCGACGCGTTGGACGCCTTCGTTCTACGAGACCCGCGCGCAATTCGAGTTGCTGCGCTGTCTGGCCGAGGCCAGCGGCGTGCAACGGGTGCCTGCGCCGTCGCGGATCTGGCCGACAATTGAGGGCATGGTGCGCGAACTGCTGGACCGTCTGGCGCAAACGGGATGCCAACAGGGCGTCTGGACGGACCTGACCGATCCGGACCTCGGTATTCCGGTCGCTCGCGTGTTCATCGCCGGGCACGCGGATCTGGTCGTGCGTAACTCCGCGAGCGGCCATGCTTCGTAACCCCGGCCCGCTCGTGGTGTTCGGGGGCGCGTCCCTCGAACTAGTTGCGCCCGAGGTGCGGCAGCGGGTCGAGCTGCGACCGCCGGTGCGCCGCGGCGACCTGGCCGCGCTGGCCGACGAGCGCCGCCCCGGCCGCGCGCTGATCCTGGATGGCGTGTTCGGGTGGGAACTCGCGACGACGCCGACCGAATGCCGCGAGCTGCTCGACCGCGGCTGGCAGCTCGCCGGTGCCTCGAGCATGGGCGCGCTTCGCGCCGCCGAAATCTGGTCCGCGGGGATGGTTGGCATCGGCGATGTCTTCACGCAGTACCGGCTGGGCGCGTTGCGCTCGGACGCGGATGTCGCGGTCGTGTTCGGCCTTCGGGGCGAGGAAGCGACGGCCCCCCTCGTGCACGTCCGTGCGGTCGTTGCCGAGATGGAACGGCGCGGCCTGTGTACCGGTCCAGCGGCGCGCTGCATGGTCGCCGCCGCACGACGCGTGCACTGGGTGGACCGCCTGTGGTCCGTGCTGATCGACGCGTGGCGTGGGGACGGACTGCCGGCGGACATCGCCCGGGTGGCTGCCGCCCTCGCTGCCGACCCGCTACTGCACCCCAAGAAGCGCGACGGCCTGCTCGCCGTACGCTCCATGCTGCGCGCGCGCTGGGTCTCGCCGTTGCCGGTGCCCACAGAGGGCGCGGCTTGAACTCCGAAGTCCGGCTGGTTCGGCCCGGACCCGACGACGCCGACAGGTGGGTGCGGTGGCGGCGCGAAGACCAAGCCGCGCGCTACATGCCGTTCGCGCCAGCGGACCGCGAGGCTCTCGCGAAACGGCTGGCGGGCACGAGCGGCGATCTGGCGGACCGCTCAGTGACCGAATACCGCTGGATGGTGCTTTGCTGCGGCGCGGTCATCGGCACGGTCGCGGCGCTCAACCCGTCCTGGACGATGGGTTACGTCGAGATCAGCTATCACCTCGAACAGCAGTTCCATCGCAGGGGCATCGGCAAGCGCGCAGTGGCGGAACTCGTGCGGCTTCTATTCACGCAGCCCGATTTGCATCACGTGTTCGCGACCGTGAGTCACGACAACCTCGCCTCGCGCGCGCTGCTGGAGAGCCTGGGCTTCCGCCACGAGGGCACGCTGCGCGAGCATTTGCGCATCAACGGCAAGTGTGTGGACCAGTGCATCTACGGCGTGCTGCGGCAGGAATGGGATGTTGATGGCACTTGAGCTTGTCCGTGACATCGAGACAACACCTGGCGGCGCGCGCCTCGTCTACCACACGCTCGCGCTGCGGCCGGGCCCGTCGGACATCGGGCAGGAGGAACTGCGCGCCGGTACGGCGGCGGAGTTGGGCACGCTCGCATCGCTGTTGCGCGACCTTTTCCTCGACCACTACCGCGACATCGAGTTCGGCCCGGTGATCGCCGGCGCCATCTTCGAGCTGCGCCTGGAGCGCCCGCCGGAGGCGGTCTTCGTTAGAGACGGGTACCTGAACGTGCACCTGCCCGCGGGCGCAGGTCACCTGCATCTCGGTATCGCTCTGTCGTCGGCCAACGCGTCGCTCGATACTTCGGGTGCGATCGAGCGCTCGCGCCGTTGCTCGCATGCGGCGCTGTTCGAGGGCCATGCGCCCAGCGAGCTGGGCCCTCGGACCTGGGGTTTGCGGCTGTGGAACGGCGCCGGCCAGCAGATGATCACGTTCTTCTTCGATTCGAGCACGGGCGCGCGTCGTTTCGCCGAACTGCGCGACCGCTATGCGTCGCCGGGCGCGACCACGATGTGGCCTTCCGCGTCCACGTAGAACCTCGCTTCAGTTGGGCTGAGTGTGGGCGCCGATGCAAAAGTGAGCCCACTGGCTCAAATTTCGGTCGGCGCCAACACACAGCAGTCCCCTGCAGCTTGCCAGCACCGCTTCGTCGAGGGTTTGTGTAGCGTCCGCGAGGGCCGTGGCCAGATCTCGACGAGCTTTATTTTGGAGCTCTGGATGGCCGCCAGTAGTAGCACCACTCCGACGGACTTTGCAGCTCAGGCGACGTGCAGAAAAATCATAGACTTAGAGGTTTCAACGTCGACGAACTTTTTTTGTTGTGGTCAGCTCTGACTGGATGTCGTACCTGGCCAATAGAAAGAAGCGCAAGATTTCTTCTCTCGGACGACCTCCAGTTGCAATCAATCCTTCAGTTGCGCATCGGCGCCAATGTCCCAGCATGTTTCGCATTGCTCGCTGCAACATGCTGCTGAAAGTCCTGCAGTGCCATGGGCCGTGCAAAGAAATACCCTTGAAAGGCCGGGCAGCCATAGTCGAGCAAGGCCAGATAGTGTTCAATGGTCTCCACGCCTTCCGCGATCACATGCAAGCCTAGATTCACTGCCAGTTCGATGATGGATTGGGAAATGAACGCATCATTGGTGTCTTGCAGCACTCCGCGGACAAAGTCCTGGTCGATCTTGATCTCAGACAGTGGCAACCGTTTGAGATAACTCAGAGAGGAATACCCAGTGCCAAAGTCATCCAGTGAAAACTGAAGCCCATAGGCTTGAAGCGCGCGCATGGTCGTTGCCGCGCCTTCCACGCTTTGCAGTAAAAAGCTCTCTGTGATTTCCAGTTTTATCCGCCGAGGATCGGCTCCTGTGCTTTCCAGCAGGGCGATCGTTTGAGGGACGAAGCTCTCGTGCAGGAACTGCCGAGAACTGACGTTGATGGACAGGTTCAGCGACTGGAACTGCGGATCGTGGCGCCAGCGAGCCTGCTGGTGTAGTGCTTCCTCCATGATCCAGTTGCCGAGAGACAGGATCAGGCCGGATTCTTCTGCCAGAGGGATGAACTCCGATGGGGCGACAAGACCGTGGGCGGGATGATGCCAGCGTACGAGCACTTCAGCCCCGGTGACATGTCCTTCTCGATTGACCTGCGCCTGATAGAGCAGTTTGAATTGGCTTTCCCGCAGCCCGTTGTGCAGCTCAGTCTCCAGTAGTGCACGTCGATTCAGGGCCCGCTGCATCTCCGGATCGAAAAAGCACAAGGTGTTGCGTCCCTTGTCTTTTGCGCGGTACATGGCCATGTCGGCCTGCTGAAGTATCTCATCCAGAGATACACCGGGATCGTCAACGATCGAAACTCCGATGCTGGCAGAGAAGCAATGGTTCTGCGTGGCAAGGGAGCAAGGCTGACGTAATTGCGCCAGGATGGCCTCCCCGCGCTGGCGAACATCGGCTATCGCCTCCATGGAGTTGCAGCCAAGGTCTTCCAGAATGACAACGAACTCATCACCGCCGAGACGCGCCACCATGTCCTGCTGTCGCACACCATTTCGCAAACGGTCGGCTACCTGCTGCAGCAGCAAATCACCCACTGCGTGACCACGCGTGTCGTTGAGCGTCTTGAAGTTGTCCAGGTCGACAAACATCACTGCCAGTGGATGTCCTGATTCGACACTGTTTGCGATGGCTTGCTGCAGCCGCTCCATCAGAAGACGCCGATTGGGAAGGCCGGTGAGAGAGTCATAGAACGCCAAATACCGGGCCTCGTTCTCCGCCGTTTTGATCCTGGATATATCGATGTCGATGCAGAAGATCTCCGGCGGCTGCTCCGGAACCTCGATGAGCATGTGGCTTGAAAATACGTCGACCAGCGACCCGTCCTTGTGCTGGAATTGGAACTCCCCGGCCGGAATCGGTCGTCCGGAAGAAAACATCTGCTGCATGTTCCGGTGAACTGCTTCACGCATGGAGGTGGGGATGATCAAGTCGAGCAGGTTCTGTCCCAGGGCTTCTTGCTCTGAATATCCATACAAACGTTCTGAAGCCTTGTTCCAGTATGTCGCGGTTCCATCGTTCCGATAGCCTTGCACGGAGATGGATGGCACATTGCGGAGCAGTGATCGGAAACGCAGTTCTGATTCGCGCAAAGCCGTTTCCGATTGCTTTCGCTCGGTGATGTCGCGTGCGAGAAAGATGACCGTACGCAAGCCGTTGGCCAGGATGCCGAGAGGCTGGATACGTCCCTCGAAGTGGCGAGTGCCTCGACTGGTCGGCATTTCATACTCGACGCAGTGCATCTGGCCAGACAGCAAGGTGTCACGAATCAATGCCAGCAAGAGGCCTGCCGGTGGGATGGGCATGACCTCGTGCAGGCGTTTGCCCACCAGTTGGGCTGTAGTCGTCATTGACGGAGCATGTTCGGGCGCCATGACTTCGACGCTGCGGCCTCGCTCATCCAACAGCAGCAGCACATCCGGGATGGCATGGGCAATTGCATTCAGACATGCCGCGGTTTCCTTGAGGGCTCGCTGAGCCGAAAGGTTGCCCTCCAGGTCACGCAGCAGCAACCCAAAAAGGATCGTGGTCAGCGTAAATGTAATGACATAGAGCACAGCCAGGTGCTTGTTGAAATCGAGCACAATTTCTTGAGGCAGGAACTGCAGAACGACCACAGTCCCCAAGTGCACAAATAGCCCAAAGCCTGCCAAATTCAGTGGTGTCACAGTCAGCAGCGCCTTGATGCGGGCTCGACGGTAGAGGAGACCCAATGCAGCGCACAGGAAAATCACCAGGACGCCGACAGGCGCTCCGACACCACCGATCCAAACACGAGCGACGCAGGCCATGGCGGCCGCGATACATGCCACCAGGGGGCCGCCAAAGAGCCCTGCCATGCCAAGTACCACAGAGCGTGCATCGATGACTGCACCCGGCCCTAGAACGAGGGGGGTGTGCATGCCCACGACGCAAATCCCGCCGAACAGCAGCCCGGCGAAAACTTTTTTCGCAATGGGCTGATGCAGACGATCACCAAGGCTGTACAAGTAACACAGTGCCAACAACAGAGCGATGCTCTTGACGAGTTCAATAAACATAGGACGATGGATTGCCTTTTGAGCAAGTTGCCAAGACTTGGTGCAGTCTCGGTCTCGGGCGGCTTGTATGGCGCCGAGCTTTCATCCGGAGTTGCTGGATCGTGTCAGCACTCCGTCACGTGATACTGCTGTTGCGGGCGCGGCTGCTTCCAGATCAGACGGAGGGAACGTCTTGCACCGAAGAAGAGGGACAGCGAGCGCACATTTCTTGTTTTCCCAACTGGAAGGATGCCACTGGTTCGAGCCCTGATGAGTGCACACCATGGGCTCGAATCAAGGAGTACAGTTGCGCGATCTGTTCGCCGGCCGTGCCTCAATGCAGGTGCATATGCCCCACGACGCGAGGTAGCCTATGAAGCTCTATGAAAAGCTCGCAAAGGATATCGAGCAGCAGATTCAAAAAGGTATTTACCGCGACGGAGATCGTCTTCAATCGGTGCGAGAAGCCAGCAGGCTGCGCCAGATCAGTGTCACCACGGTCCTGAAAGCCTATCTGCTGCTTGAGAGCCGCGGGCTCATCACGAGTCGCCCTCAGTCGGATTCTTTGTGAATCTACGCCCGGGCTCGGGGGCAGAAATTCCTGAGGCTCTCCAACGTGCCAAGCCCATCGCCATCTCGGCTTCGGTTGATGTCAGCAGGCTGGTTTTGTCCACGTTGCGCACGATCTCCGAGGGCAATGCTGTTCCATTGGGTTCACCCTACCCTGATCCGGGGGATTTCCCTTTTGACAAGCTCAGTCGCTACGCTTTTGCGGCAAGGAAAGACGCCTCGTTGAGGGAGCTCAAGAATGCGCTGCCTCCCGGCCACCCTCTTTTATTGAGGCAGATTGTTCGTCGGCATTTGGATCAAGGTCTGGTCGTCGACCCGGTCGAACCCATCGTCACTGTTGGCGCAACCGAAGCCATCAACCTGTGCCTGCAGGCCGTGGCAAAACCAGGCGACTTGATCGCGGTGGAGAGCCCCACCTTTTATGCCATGCTGCATGCGATCGAGCGCATGGGCATGAAGGTGGTCGAAGTTCCCACCGATCCGGTTCAAGGCATCAATGTCGACATCTTGGGTCAACTCGCTCGGGAGTTGCACATTGCCGCATGCATGGTGATGCCCAATTTCCAGAATCCGCTTGGCTATCGAATGCCTGATGAGCGAAAGCAAGCACTCGTCCACCTGGCAACGGAGCTCGACATGCCCATCATCGAGAATGGCGTGTACAACGAACTCTACTATGGGAACACCCCGCCAAGGACGCTCAAGGAATTTGATTCCAAGGGCCTGGTTCTGTACTGTTCTTCTTTTTCCAAGACGCTTACGTCGGAATACAGAATTGGTTGGGCGTTGCCAGGGCGCTACCGAGACCAGGTCGAGAAGCTGAAGTTTCTGAACACGCTGACCACGGCATCCATCCCTCAGGTGGCAATAGCGAAGTATCTGGAGCGTGATGGCTACGATTATCGACTCAGGCGCATCCGCAGGGCCTACGCACAACAAGCCAGTTTGATGCGGCATACGGTAAACCGCTTCTTCCCCGAAGGAACGCGAACTTCGAACCCGGAAGGTGGTTATGTTCTCTGGGTGGAACTACCCCCGCAGATCGATAGCATGGATCTCTATCAGCGCGCTCTTGATTGCGGTATCACCTTGGGGCCTGGCCATATGTTCTCGGTTTCCAATGGCTACAAGAACTTCATTCGGCTCAACTACAGCAGCCCATGGTCGCGTGAAATTGAGCAAGCGGTGATGACCATCAGCAAGATCGTCTCCAACTGCATGCGTTGACAGTTGGTCTTCAAGGCCGCTCAGGCTGCTTGCGCCTGTTCCTGGTGAAGAATGCGCACGGGAATCGATTTGTAGGAGGGCGTTCCGCACTCTTCATCGATGTAGTCCAATGGAACCAGCACGTTGGCCTCCGGGTAGTAGGCTGCAACCGATCCTGGCGCGATGTCATATTCGATCACGGTGATTCCGCCGAGGCGCAGTGAGCGATCCTTGGAAATCGTCTCGATTTCCACGAGGTCGCCGTGCTCGAGACCTCGTGCGGCCATGTCGGCCGGATTCATGAACAGCACGTCACGTCGGCCGAAGACACCGCGATAGCGGTCATCGAGGCCGTAGATGGTGGTGTTGTATTGGTCGTGGCTGCGGATCGTGACGAGGCGAAGCACGTCGTCTTCCCACGGGAGGTAGTTTTCACGCACGCCTGGAAAAACCGAGAACATGGCCTTGCCCGAGGGGGTCGGCCATTTGCGCTCGGTCGGGGGCAGGGGCATGCGAAAGCCGCCCGGGATGCGGATGCGTCCGTTGTAGTCCTCGAAACCAGGAATGGTGCGCTCGATCAGGTCGCGGATTCGGTCGTAGTCGTCTACCAGCGCTTGCCATTCCACCTTGCTGTGAGAGAGCGTGGCCGCCGCCATGCCTGCGACGATGGCAGGCTCGGAGCGCAGGAACTGGGATGCAGGGCGGAGCTTGCCGGCCGAAGCGTGCACCATCGACATCGAGTCTTCGACGGTGATGGATTGAGCGCCGCCGGCCTGCACGTCCGACTCCGTTCGACCGATCACGGGGAGGATGAAGGTTTCTTTCCCGACGAGCAGATGGGAACGGTTGAGCTTCGTGCCCAGGTGGACACTGAGGTCGAGCTTCTTCATCGCGGGATACGCCTGTCTGGGGTCTGGCATGGCCACGGCAAAGTTGCCTCCCAGGCAGATCAATACCTTCGAATGCCCATCGACCATGGCCTGCATGGTTTTGACGGCGTCATGACCATGTTCTTGGGGAGGCCGGAAGCCGAAGACCTCCTCGAGTTTTCCGAGAAACTCTTTGGACGGCTTCTCGGTGATGCCGACCGTGCGGTTGCCCTGCACGTTGGAATGGCCACGTAGGGGGCATATGCCCGCACCCGGCTTGCCAAAGTTACCCCGCATCAGCAGCAAGTCGGCGATCAGGCGCACGTTCCAGGTGCCGGTGTTGTGCTGCGTGAGGCCCATGCCGTAGGTGATGATCGTCGCGTTGGACTTTGCGTAGGCCTGCGCGACTTGTGCAAGCTGAGACTGGGTGAGGCCTGATTCCTTTTCGATCTGCAACCATGTTGTCTCGGTCAAGTCAGCAGCCAGTGCGTCGAAGCCTTCGGTATGTTCCGAGATGAATTCCCGGTCGAGGGCATCGGGCCGGCTTGTCTCCAGTTCCAGCAATGCCTTCATGATGCCTTTGAGCGCAGCCGCGTCGCCGCCGGCCTTGACCTGGAAATAGGTCGACGCAATGGCCGTCGATCTGAACGTGGCCATCTCGATCATGTCTTGCGGGTCGGCAAAGCGTTCCAGCGCTCGCTCGCGCAATGGGTTGAACACGATGATGGGGACGCCACGGCGTGCGGCCTCGTGCAGGGTTCCCATCATGCGCGGGTGGTTCGTGCCAGGGTTGTGCCCCATCGAGATGATGAGCTCGGTCTTCTCGAAGTCATCCAGCGAGACGGTGCCTTTGCCGATGCCGATGGACTGTGGCAAGCCGACGCTGGTGGCCTCGTGGCACATGTTCGAGCAATCGGGAAAGTTGTTGGTGCCGAACTCGCGCGCAAAGAGCTGGAATAGATAGGCCGCCTCATTCGAGGCACGGCCCGATGTATAGAACTCCGCCTGGTTCGGCGTATCCAGTCCTCGCAGAACCTGGCCGATCCGTTCAAAGGCGGTGTCCCAACTGACCTCCTCGAACTTGTCTGTCGTCGGGTTGTAGGCCATGGGATGCGTGAGCCGGCCGAAGTTCTCGAGTTCGTAGTCGCTGAACTCGAGTAGCTCCGTGACAGTGTGCCGATCGAAGAATTCAGGTGTCACCCGCTTGCTCGTGGCCTCCCATGTGACGGCCTTGGCCCCGTTCTCGCAGAACTGGAACGTCGAGCGGTGCTCCTTGTCGGGCCAGGCGCAACCGGGGCAGTCGAAACCGGTGGGTTGGTTGGTGCGCATCAGCACAATGGGAGCTTCTACGGCATCCATTTGCTGGTGTACGGCCAGCGCTGTTGCTTTCAGGGCTCCCCATCCGCCTGCAGGAGCGTCGTATTTGCGGATGCCGGGTACTTCTCGTTTGGCAGTCATGAGAGCCTCCATGGTCCATTGATGCTCATCAATGTATGGAGATCACGGACCAGGAGAAGAGATCAGTCAAGACGAAAAAAAAGAGCACAGTTTGTGGATCGCCCGCCAGAAGTGACCCATTGGGGTGGGTCGGCACGGATCAGCGCCCGGTGCGCTCGGCGAGCGCGCTTTCAAGATGCCTTTGCCGGCGGGCTTGCGGCGCTGCGCGCCGCCGAAGAAGCGCGCGTCAGCGCTGCAGCTGCTGCAGTTCCTGCGGCGTGTTGGCGTTGAAGAAGGCCGCCGCGTCGTCGAAGGCCACTTCGATCTTGCGGTGCCGGCTGGCCCACAGGCCGAACTTGCGCTCGCCCGCATGCAGGAAGGCCACCAGGCTCTCGACCAGCCCGGTGCGCAGCAGGCAGAACACGGGCTGGGGGCGCCACACGCCATCCGGGCCGTCTTCGCGCGTGGCCGCCATGGCGATCTCGGCGTCCTGCGCCGCGGCGGCGGCAGCCAGGCGTTCGACAAGGTCGGCCGGGAAGCCCGGCGTGTCGCAGGGCACCGTGACCAGCCAGGGCGTTGCGGCATGCTCCAGCCCCGTCAGCAGGCCGGCCAGCGGGCCGGCATGGCCCTGCACCGAATCGGGCCAGACCGGCACGCCCATGGCCGCGTAGGCCGACAGGTTGCGGTTGGCGCTGAGCATGCTGGTGCCGACCTGCGGCTGCAGGCGCAGCAGCGCGTGCAGGGCCAGCGGCATGCCGCGGTGGTTCTGCAGGCCCTTGTCGACGCCGCCCATGCGGCTGCCGCGGCCGCCGGCCAGCACCAGGCCGGTGATGTCTTCGCGTGCGATGGTGTTCATGTGTCGATGAGGTCGAAGGCCTGCGTCCCGCCCTGGGCGCAGGCCGGGGGCGCGGTGGTCACAGGTCGGTGATGCGGCGCTCTTGGGGATTGGAAGGCATGTCGGCCGTGTTCTCGTCGCCGCGCAGCGCGTCGCAGCCCTCGCTGGCCACCGTTCAGCCGCCCGGCGGCAGCGACCCGGCACCCACCAGGTCCTCGTACCAGAGAAACGCATCGCAGCTGCCGGCCCAGTGCCGGTTGGTGTTGGGCCGCGTGCCCACGCCCACCAGCCGGCGGCCGGCCGCGTGGACCTTCTGCGCCAGCGGCAGGAAGTCGCTGTCGCCGCCCACGACCACCACGGTGCGGATGTGCGGGAAGCGCGCGAGGTCTTCCAGCGCGTCCAGGCTGAGCCGGATGTCGGCGCCGTTCTTGGCCGCGCCGCCGGGCGGGAACATCTGCACGAGGTCCATGCCGGCCTGCATCAGCGCGTCGCGGTAGCGGCTGAAGAACTGCCAGTTGCAGTAGGCGCGGTGGATGGCGAGCGGGCCCTGGGCCAGGGCCGCGGCGGTGACGGCGGCCACGTCCACGAGCGGCTCCTGCAGCTTGAAGCGCACATCGGGCCTGGCGTAGTGGCCTTCGCCCGATCGGGCCTCGACCAGGCCGGCGTGCAGGTTCTCGAAGTCCCAGTACAGGGCGACGCAGGGCGGTTCATGGGGGTGCGGCATGGGGCGCGATCGTAGCCGGCTGCCTCAAAGCCATTGGCGCGTGACGCCGTTGGTCCAGCCGAAGCCGTCCTGCAGCGGGTACTCGCCGCCGCTGCCGCCCACGGCCTCGGGGTGCGCGTGCAGCGCGTACTTCTCCACCAGCCGGTGCTCGCGGCCGTACACCGCCGCCACCGTGCGCAGCCAGCGTGCGCGGATCTCGCGGGCCAGCGCGTCCAGGCCATACGCGGCCAGGCCTTCGGCGGCGATCCACTGCAGCGGCGCCCAGCCGTTGGGCCGGTCCCACTGCTCGGCGCTGCACTGCTCGGTCGTGGCCAGGCCGCCCGGCACGAGCAGGCGGCGCGCCAGCGTGCCGGCCAGCCGGCGGGCCTGGGCCGGGCTGGCCGTGCGCGTGAACAGCGGCGTGGCGGTGGCGGCGTTCAGGGCCGGGCGCGGCCGCTGCTCGGGCCAGTCCAGGTCGAGCCAGGCGCCGGCCTCCTCGTTCCAGAGCCAGCGGTCCATGGCGGCGCGGCGCGCGTCGGCCAGGGCCTGGTGCCGGCGCGCCACGGCGTCGTCGCCGGCCTGCGCGGCCAGCTGGGCGATGCGGCTTTCCAGCTTGTGCAGCAGCGCGTTGAGGTCCACCGGCAGGATGCGCGTGGTGCGGATCGTGGCCAGGGCCTGCAGCCGGTCGCTGCCGGCCGCAGGGGCGTCCAGCCAGCGGCTGCTGAAGTCCCAGCCCGACTCGGCGGCGGCGCGCAGGTCGCGGAACACCTCGGCCGCCGCCCTGTGCGGAGCGGCCGCTGCAGTGGCCACGTCTTCGCGCCAGGCCTCCTCGCGCGGCCGATCGCGGTCGTCCCAGTAGCGGTTGAGCAGCGCACCGTCGGCCAGCCGCACCACGCGCCGGTGCGCCTGGCCCGGCGCCAGCCGGTCGGCGCCGTCCATCCAGAAGGCATGCTCGCGCAGCAGCTGCGGCAGGTAGCGCAGCGCGCCCTGGCCGCCGCAGCCCTCGCAGAGTTCGGCCATGCAGGCGAACAGCGGCGGCTGCGAGCGGCTGAGGTAGTAGGTGCGCGTGCCGTTGGGCACATGACCGAAGCGCTCGATCAGGTAGGCGAAGTTGTCGGTCATCGCGTGCAGCAGGTGCGTGCGCCCGCTGGCCGCCAGGCCCAGCATGGTGAAGTACGAATCCCAGTAGTACATCTCGACGAAGCGCCCGCCCGGCACCACGTAGGGATGCGGCAGCGCCAGCAGCGAGCCGCGGTGCGGGTGCTGGTCGGGGTGGCGCGTGAGCGCGTCCCAGAGCGCGTCGATGTGGCCGCGCAGGTCCTGCGCCGGCGCGCCGGCATGGCTGGCCAGGGCCGGCCGCTGCGGCACGAAATGCGCGGCCACGAAGGCGCGCAGGTCGAAGCCCGGCGCCGTGCAGGCCTGGCGGTAGGCCGCGAGGATCTGCTCGGGCGCGCCCAGCGGCGCGCAGTCGGGGAAGGTCTTGCTGTCGGCGAACAGGCCCTCGCGCTGCACCGCCTCGAACAGTTCCGCGTAGCGGTCGGCCGGCGTGTGCGTGTCCGGCGGCGGGCGGCGTTCGGCCGCGGCGTGGCGGCTGGCGGGCTCGGTGTGGATGCCGCTGGGGGAAGTCGGTGCGGGAGGCATGGACACGCCGATCTTGCCCGGTTCGGCCGCCGCACGCTGTCGGTCAACGCCGATCGCGCGAGAGCATCACGATGCCGGCCAGCACCACCAGCGTGCCCGCGATCTGGACCGGTGCCAGCCACTGGCCCAGCACGGCCCAGCCGATGAACAGCGTGGCGATGGGCTCCACGTTCATCATGGGCGCGTTGCGCGCCATGTCCAGCCGCGGCACGCTGACGAACAGCAGCGTGAAGCCCATGGTGTACAGCAGCATCAGCACCGCCAGGCCGGCCCAGCCCTGGCCATGCTGGGGCCAGGCCATGCCGCCCGGCACGGCGCCGGCCGCGCCGGCGACGGCCAGGCTGCTGCAGACCGTCAGCATGGTGTGGAAGCTGCGCACCGTGCCCGGCAGTGCCGCGAGTTTGCGGTCGGTGACCCACAGCGCGCAGGCGAACACCGAGGCCGCCGCCAGGGCGAAGCCCACGCCGGCGCCCCAGGCGATGCCGCCGGCGCCCGTGCGCGCCTCCTCCAGCCGCGCCGGCACGTTCAGCGCGAGCAGCAGGCCCAGCAGCACCACGCCCATCACCGCGCAGGCGCGCCGCGTCGGCGGCGGGCCGCCGCTGGCCCAGTTCAGCAGCGCCAGCAGCACCGGGAAGGTGTTGCCCAGCAGCAGCGCCAGCGCCACCGGGATGCGCGCCACGGCCGAGTACAGGCACAGGCTCTGCACCGCGATCAAGAGGCCCAGCAGCAGTTGCCAGCCGCGCGTGGCGGCCGGCAGCGCCAGCCGCTCGCGCCGCCACAGCACCAGCGCGCCCAGCACCAGCAGCGCGGTGCCGGCGCGGCACAGCACGGCCGTCAGCACGCCGGCACCGTCGTCGAACGCGAGCCGCGCGGCCACGTGGTTGCCGGCGAAGCAGCAGGCGATGGCCGACAGCAGCAGCAAGGCGGTCGGGCGGGGGAGCGGCGCGGGCGCGGGCATGGGGCGCGGATTGTGCCCCGCGGCCTTGCTGAAGGCTGCAGGCGGTCGGCTGCCGGACCCGGGTTCAGTCCGGGATCAGCCGCTTGCCCAGCGGCACCGCCTCGTCCACCGCATAGCCGAGCCGGCGGTAGAAGTCCAGCACGGCGCTGTTGCCCGCGCGCACGAGCAGGCTGAGCTTGGGGCAGCCGCGCGCGCGCAGTTCCCGCTCGACGTGCTGCATCAGCGCGGCGCCGTGGCCCCGGCCCTGCAGCTCCGGCGCCACGGCCAGGTAGTTGACCCAGCCGCGGTGGCCCTCGTAGCCGGCCATCACGCTGGCGACGATGCGGCCGTCCAGTGCGCCGACCAGGAACAGCTCGCGCTGCACCGCGAGCTTGCGCGCGATGTCCTTGTGCGGGTCGTTCCAGGGGCGGGTCAGGCCGCAGGCCTGCCAGAGCGCGACGACGGCGGCCTCGTCGGCCTCCAGGTAGGGGCGGATCTGCATGGCGCTCAATGTCCCGCGGCTTGCAATGCGCCGAACACCGGCGCCGGCTGGCCGTCGATGGCCACGTCGATGCAGGCCGGCAGCCCGCTGGCCCGGGCCTGGCGCAGGGCCTCGGCGAGGTCCGTGACCTCGCGCACCGCGGCGCCGAAGCCGCCCAGCGCCTGTGCTACCGCGTGGTAGCGCGCGCTGTCGGCCAACTGGCAGCCGACCAGCCGCTGCGGCCCGTAGTCGCGTAGCTGGATCAGGTGCTCGGCGTTCCAGCGCAGGTCGTTGCCGACCACGGCGATGAACGGGCGCGGCCTCGCGCACCGCCGTGTCGAGCTCCATCAGGTGGAAGCCCGCCGTGCCGTCGCCCATCAGCACGACGACCGTGGCCTGGGGCCGCGCGATCTTGGCCGCGATGCGCGTAGGGCAGCCCGCCGCCGATGGCGCCGGCCACGCCGTTGACGATGCGCACGGGCGCGCTGCAGAAGGCCTGCGCCCATTGGCCGAACTCGCCGCCGTCGCAGACCACGATGGGCTCGGGCACCGTGGCCAGGAACTGCTGCACCTGCTCGCACAGCGCGCGCGAGCCGATGCGCCCGGGCGCCGCCGGGGCGGGCCGGGCCTGGCTGCGCGTGGCCAGCGCGGCCGCCACCGTGCGCAGCCAGTCCGGGCGGCCGGGCAGGGGAGCGGCGCGTTCGGCGGCCTGGTCCAGCGCCGCGCCGGGTTCGCACACGCAGGCCAGCGCCAGGCGGTCGCCGAGCAGGCCGCGCGCGCGTTCGACGCGCGCCGGGTCCGGGTCCAGCACCGCCACGCGGGTGCGGGCGCCGAACACGCCGGCGCGCCCGTAGCCCAGCGTGAAGTCCAGCGGCTTGCCGGCCAGCACCAGCAGGTCGGCATCGGCCAGGCATTCGGCGGCCGCGCCGAGCGAAGGGTCGCGCAGGCCGCGCGGGCTTTCCAGGCTCAACACGGGGGCGGCCAGGCGCTCGCCGCGCGCCAGCCAGGCCGGGCGCACCGTGGCGCGCGCCGCGCTGGGGCCGGCCAGCACGAGCGGGCGCCGCGCCTGCGCCAGCAGCCGGGCCAGGGCGTCGCATGGCGGCGGCGTCCGCCGGCGGGCACGGGTCGGCCGCGGGCAGCGGCGGCAGCTCGGCCAGGCCGCTGTCGGCCGTCAGCAGGTCGAACGGCAGCGCCAGGTGCACGGGGCCGCGGCGCGCGGCCAGTGCCAGGGCGATGGCGTGGTCGACGGCGCCGGCCAGCTCCTCCAGCGCACGGACGCGGCGCGACGTGCTTGGTCACGGGCCGCGTCATGCCGGCCTGGTCCAGTTCCTGGAACGCGCCCAGGCCGTCCTCGGCCAGTGGCGAGTCGCCGGACAGCAGCAGCACCGGGCTTTCGGCGTGCAGCGCCGACATCAGCGGCGCCACGCCGTTGGCCAGCCCGGGGCCGGCCGTCAGCAAGGCCACGCCGACACCGCCCGTGACCTGGGCCCAGGCGTCGGCCATGGACACGGCCGCGGCCTCGTGCCGCACGTGGACGATGCGGATGCCGGCGTCGATGCAGGCGTCGTAGACCGGCATGACCTGGTTGCCGGACAGGCTGAAGACGGTGGTGACGCCCTGGCGCGCGAGGGCGCGGACGACGAGCTGGGAGCCGAGCATGGGGCCTCGCGGCGGGATGGAACGGGTGCGCAATCTACCGCAGGCCGGCCGGTTTCCTGGTGGCCGCGGCCGCCAATGCCAGCACCGGCGCACACGCCAGCCAGCCCCAGGCCGGCATGGCCATGGTCCACAGCGTGGCCGCGCCGATGGCGCACCACAGCAGCGGCAGCAGCCAGGGGCCGGCCTGCCAGGGCGCCGGCCCCGGGCGCTGCAGCAGCACCAGCAGGCCCAGGGTGCCGACCGCGGTGGCGTCGGGCGCCAGGCCGAACAGGGCGGCCTGCTGCCAGGGGCGGCCGGGCAGCAGCTCCAGCCAGGGCTGCAGCAGCACGGCGCCGGCCAGCAGCGCCAGGCCGGCCGCGCGCGGCCAGCCCGCGACCGCGGGCCGCCAGGCGCTGCCGGGCCGTGCGATCCAGGCCAGCACCAGCGCCTGCAGCGCGAAGCCGGCGGCGAACCAGGGGGCGGCGCTGTGGATGCCGGCATAGCGGCGCCAGTGGAAGGCCCAGGCGGTCCACAGCCAGCCGGCGGCGACGAGCAGGCAGGCCGCGCGCCAGTGCCGCGGGCGGCGCGCCAGCGTCCACGCCGCGAGCAGGCCCAGCGGCAGGGCCAGCAGCTGCGCCGGCCAGACCTGGGCGTTGTAGAGCGCGAACAGGCGCTGGTAGGTCGCCGGCGCGAACATCAGGAAGTCTTCGAGCCGGTAGGTCCACCACTCGGACATGCGCGCGCCCGGCTACAGCGCGGCCACGTCGGCGGCCATGCGCCGGCGCAGCGCGGCGTCGGGCAGCGGGCCGCGCGCGGCGTCCATGTTCTGGCGCAGGTGCGCGACCTGGCTGGTCGCCGGGATGGCGCAGGTCACGGCCGGGTGCGAGACGACGAACTTGAGCGCCACCTGCGCCCAGTGGCGGCAGCCGATCTCGGCGGCCCAGCCCGGCAGCGGGTGGCGCTGCAGCTGCTGCAGCAGCGCGCCCTGGCGGAACGGCCGGTTCACGAGCACGGCGATGCCGCGCTCGGCCGCCAGCGGCAGCAGCCGCTGCTCGGCCTCGCGGTCGAGCAGGTTGTAGCTGAACTGCACGAAGTCCAGCGGCTGCCGCTGCATGATGGCTTCGAATTCGCGGTGGCGCCGGCCCTCGGAGGTGGTGATGCCCACGTGGCGCAGCCGGCCGGCCTGCCGCATGGCGAACAGCTGCGGCAGCTGGGCCTCCCAGTCGAGCAGGTTGTGCACCTGCAGCAGGTCGAACGGCCGCGCCAGCCGCCAGCGCTGCTGCGAAGTGGCGATCTGCTCGGCGCCGCGTGCCGCGCCGCGGGTCCAGACCTTGTCGGCGGCGTACAGCGGCGGCTCCCGCAGGCCGGCCAGGGCCTGGCCGATCACGTCCTGGGCCGAGCCGTACATGGGCGAGGAGTCGATCAGCCGGCCGCCGGCCGCGAAGAACGCGCGCACCACCGCGGCGGCCGCGGCGCGGCCCTGCGGGTCGTCGCCGACGTTGAAGGTGATCCAGCTGCCCAGGCCGACCAGCGGCAGGGCCTCGCCGGTGCCGGGGATGGGGCGCGTCAGCGGCGGCGCCGCCGCGGGCTGGGCGTGGCCGCGCGCCAGCACGAACGGCAGGCTGGCGGCGGCCGCGCCCAGCAGCCGGCGGCGCGTGGCGGGGAAGGCGGTGGGCGGCGCAGGGGGCATGGCCCGGGTGCGATGCCGGCTGCGCGCCGAAGTTCAGTGGCGCGTTGCGTCGCCCGTCAGAACCCGGCCTGCAGGAACAGCTGCGGGCCGTTCATGCGGTACTGGATCTCGCCCGAGAAGTTGCGCGCATCGGCGTCCACGCGCAGGTCGTGGTAGCGCCAGCCCAGGCCGACGCCCACGTTGGGCGTCAGGCGGTACAGCGCGTTGGCCTGCAGGTTCACGAGGCGGCCGTCGTAGTCGCCGATGTTCAGCTTGAACAGGTCGATGCGGCCGTTCAGTTCCCAGCGCCCGGCGCCGGGCCGCCAGCTGCCGTACAGGCCCACGGTGGGTGCCGGCACGGTCTCCGAGCGCCGTTCGGTGAAGGCGCCCACGGCCTGGCCGTTGACGATGGCCGCGCCCTGCACGCGCAGCAGCGCGTCCGTCACGTGCGCGCCGACCAGCACGCCGGCCTCGCGGTCGGGCTCCTTCAGGAAGGAGTAGCCGGCGCTGAGCCGGTAGGTGCGCGTGCGCATCTGCGTGTCGATGCCGGCCACGAACTGGCCGTCGCCGAAGCGGATGCCGTCGGCCGTGGCGCTGGCGCTGCGGTCGAGCGAGAAGTACTCGAACTCGGCGCGCCAGCGGTCCGACAGCCGGCCGCCCAGCAGCACGGCCGGCACGGTCTTGCGGCGCGCCAGGCCGAAATCGTTCTCGCCGTCCAGCGGCGTGCCCTGCAGCACGCTGTCGGTCTCGTCCAGCCGCACGCGCGTGTCCACGTGGGGGCGGTAGGCCGAGACCTGCAGCCACACGCGCTGCTCGGGCAGCACCAGGCCCTGCGCCCAGGCGCCGCCGGCGCACAGGCCCAGCGCGGCCACCAGGGCCTTGCGCGTTCCCGGGTTGCTTGCGGGGTTCCGTCTGCGGGTCATGCTCTCGCCTTTCCGGCTGTGCGCCATGGGTCGCTGCACGGGGTCGGCAGCAGTGCAGATGCTCGGCGGGAACCGCGGGGCGCGGGCGCTGCCGGCCGCACGCAATGCCTGTCGGCGGGGCGCGCCTGCGTGCGTGCGAACGCGCCTACACCGGCACGGTGGACTCCTTGAGCACGCGCAGCACGAAGTGCGACTTGCTGTGCCGGATGCCCGGGATCTTGTAGAGCTTCTCGCGCAGCAGCCGCTCGTAGTCGCGCGTGTCGCGCACGGCGATGCGGATGTAGTAGTCGTAGTCGCCCGAGACCAGGTAGGCCTCCAGGATCTCGGGGATGGTGGCCAGCACCTGGCCGAAGGCGTAGAGCGTGTCCTCGGTGTGGCTCTCCAGCGTGAGCTGCACGATCACGGTGTCCTGGTAGCCCAGGCTGGCCGGGTCCACCTCGACCGTGTAGCGCTTGATCACGCCCTCGTCCTGCAGCCGCTTGATGCGGCTCCAGCAGCTGGTGGGCGACAGGCCCACCTCGGCGCCGATCTCCTGCAGCGTGCGGCGCGCGTCCTGCAGCAGGATGCGCAGGATGGCGAGATCGGTCTTGTCGAAGATTTTTCCGTCTGGCATGGGTTTGTCCGTATGAATTTCGGAGATCGGCGCTTGAACCTCGAAAAATAGGAAGCCTATTCTGCGCCATCGCCGAAAAAATGGAGGGCATGAAAACCACCGACGTCCTCGATACCCTGTCCGCCGCCGCCCTGCCGGTGGCGCCCGCCGTCCCGCGCAACGGCGCCCAGGCGCTGCTGGACGCCCTGATCGAAGGCGGGGTCGACACGCTGTTCGGCTACCCGGGCGGCGCCGCGCTGCCGCTGTACGACGCGCTGCACGGCGAGCCGCGGCTGCGCCACATCCTCGTGCGCCACGAGCAGGCCGCCGTGCACGCGGCCGAGGGCTATGCGCGCAGCACGGGCAAGGTCGGCGTGGTGCTGGTCACTTCCGGCCCCGGTGTGGGCAACACCATCACGGGCCTGCTCGACGCCATGAGCGATTCCGTGCCCGTGCTGTGCATCAGCGGCCAGGTGGCCACGGCCGTGATCGGCACCCAGGCCTTCCAGGAGAGCGATGCGCTGGGCATGTCGCGGCCCGTGACCAAGTGGAACTTCCAGCCGCGCAGCGCGGCCCAGGTCGGCGACGCCGTGCGCCGCGCGCTCGGCATCGCCGCCAGCGGCCGGCCTGGCCCGGTGCTGCTCGACGTGCCCAAGGACGTGCAGCTCGCGCCCGTGGGCCAGCCCGTGGCGGCGCGGCCGCTGCGCGCCGCGCCCGGCGGCAGCCTGCCGCGCGGCAGCCTGCAGCGCGCGGCCGACCTGATCTCCACCGCGCGCCGGCCCGTGTTCTACGGCGGCGGCGGCCTCGTCAACGCGGGCCCGGCCGCCTGCGCGGCCTTCGCGCAGCTCGTGCGCCAGGTCGGCGGTCCCTGCACGCTCACGCTGATGGGCCTGGGCGCGTTCCCGGCGTCCGATCCGCAGTTCGTCGGCATGCTCGGCATGCACGGCACGCTGGAGGCCAACCTGGCCATGCACGAGGCCGACCTCGTGGTCAACGTGGGCGCGCGCTTCGACGACCGCGTGACCGGCAAGCTCGACGAGTTCTGCCCGCACGCCCGCAAGATCCACATCGACATCGACCCCAGCGCCATCCACCGCACCGTGCAGGTCGACGTGCCCATCGTCGGCGACTGCGGCGCCGTGCTCGACGCGCTGCTGGCCCTGCCCGAACTGCGCGGCCTGGACCCCGCGCGGCTCGCGCCCTGGTGGCAGCGCGTGCAGCGCTGGCGCGCCCAGCGCTGCCTGGACTTCGTGCCCCTGCCTGACGCCATCCTGCCGCAGCAGCTCATGGCCAGCCTGCAGGCGCAGATCGCCGGACGCGACGCCATCGTCTCCACCGACGTGGGCCAGCACCAGATGTGGGCCGCGCAGTACCTGCGCTTCGAGCGGCCGCGCCGCTGGCTGACCTCGGGCGGGGCCGGCACCATGGGCTACGGCCTGCCGGCCGCGATCGGCGCGCAGGTGGCGCACCCGGATGCGCTGTGCGTCTGCGTGAGCGGCGACGCCTCGGTGCTCATGAACATCCAGGAGCTGTCCACGGCCGTGCAGCACGCGACGCCCGTCAAGCTCGTGCTGTCCAACAACGGCTACATGGGCATGGTGCGGCAGTGGCAGGAGCTGATCCACGGCAACCGCCTCTCGCACAGCTGGAACGCCGCGCTGCCCGACTTCGTGGCGCTGGCCAAGGCCTTCGGCTGGGGCGCGCGGCGCGTGTCCGATCCGGCCGAGCTCGATGCCGCGCTGGCCGAATGCCTGGCCTGGGACGGCCCGTTCTTCCTCGACGTGCAGGTGGCCGCGCAGGAGAACTGCTTCCCAATGATGCCCGCCGGCGCCGGCCACCACCGCGTGATGCTGGGCAAGGACCGGTGGTATGTGGAAGAGGGGGGCGAAGGCGCGGTCTGAGACCACGTTGGCATCATCTGCCATCCGTGTCGTTCGGCCGCTTTCCTTGCAGGAGATGAACCATGCCAACCCGCAATGTGGTGCTGAGTGAGCACCAGCACGACTTCGTCGAGTCGCTGGTGCGGTCCGGGCGCTACCAGAACGCCAGTTGTGGGGATTTGCGGGTCACGTGCTGAAGAATAGGTGGATTACCAATAGGCTGCGTCATTGAATATTGCCGCGTCGTTCGTGTTGGGTGTCTTTTTCCTTCGCTGTTAGAGAATCCAAACTACAATCATTGCAACTGCCAAGGCAGCAAGGAACTCCTTTTGATTATTTGGCTGCGAGATAAAGATATATTTTCCGTCTCGACGCTGGGTTCTTGAAAAAAAGTGATACCCATAGCAGATGATCGGCCCTGCGTATAGGACAAATACAAACTTCCAATGAACATTTATCTTCGGGGCGCCCAGTAAGGTCGGAATTGCGAGCAAAAAGAGAAAACCCATCGCTGCACATAGTGCAGCTACGAAGCGACCATTCTTTGGCTTGGGAAAGATCGCTTCACGCAAAGGCATTTCTATGACTTCTTGCTCTTTGAAGAAGAGAAGAAGAGAGTGGGCGAGATAAAAAAATAGAATCGATAGGCCGAGCAGGATGGCAATCATTTGGTTGTGTCTTTCTTTCTTTGACGCTTCAATTGTCGAGGATATTCATCCTGAAGAAGAAGTTCTTGGATTTTTTGACGTGGCCTGGAAGCCTTTCGCATCAGATGATGTTTGTTCTGGAAGCTAAACAATGTATGTTGCGATGGAGCTCTTGTTTTACACGTTTTCAGCGTCTAGATTGACGATTCCAGGCTGCTCCAACGACTGATGAGCTTATGTTTGATTCCATCCGGCCCCCCCCACGTCAGAATAGTTGTCGCCCCGATAGGACTCCGGCAATCGGAGTTCATGAAGGTAGTGGGAGGCTGTGCATTTGTGGACGATGCGCTGCGCGAACCGACCCGCTTGCCGTGGACAACGCTTCGCGTTGCCCACCGCGCAGACCTTCGTCCACAACCGGCGCTGCAGGCCATGGCGCTGGCCGGCGCGGCTGGCTGGTCGCGCGCATGCTGCGCGGCGTGGACCTCTCGGCCGCGCCGCAGCATTGAGAGTCTGCGGGGCGATCGCCCGGGCGCGCGCGGCCTCGCCCTGCGCGCGGCAGCGCCCGGAACGGCCGTGCGGCCCCGCGCCTACATCTCCTCGCTGCGCACGAAGGACTCCAGCCCCTTGACCATGCGCGCGAGCTGCGGGCCGATCTCCTGCTCCAGCAGCGCGCGCGGGAACTTGCTGGCCTGCCCGCCGGCGTTGAGGGTGACGACGCGGCCGTCGGGCTGGCGGATGGCCGCGGCCACGCCGCTGATGTCGCTCTGCCAGTCGCGCACCACCACCGTGAAGCCGCGCGCCTGCCAGTGCGCGCAGCCGGCCGCGATGGCCTCGCGCACCTGGGGCCAGCGCTCGCCCTCGGCCTGGCGGATCTCGGCCACGAGACGTTCGCGCTCCCGCGGCTCCATGACCGCCAGCAGGGCGTGGCCCATGGCCGTGTCGGCGATCGGGATGCGCGAGCCGATGTCCAGCCCCAGCGACAGCGGCGCGCCCGAGCGGCAGTTCTCCAGGTAGAGCACCGACAGGCCGTTGCGGATGCCCAGCGAGACCGAGATGTCGTAGCGGTCCGCCAGGTCCTGCATGTAGGGCCGCGCGATGCGCCGCAGCTTGAGGTTGGAGACCATGGTGATGCCCAGCGCCGCCACGCTGTCGCCCAGCGCGTACTTGCCGCTCTCGCGCGAGTGGCGCAGGTAGCCCTGCACGCACAGCGTGTAGGCCAGCCGCACCACCGTGGGCTTGGGCAGGCCGGTGCGCGCGGCGATCTCGGTGTTGCCGAGCCACTTTTCGTCGAACTGGAAGCAGGCCAGCACGTCCAGCCCGCGCGCCAGCGCGGTCACGAAGCGCCGGCTGTCCGCGCCCTCCTCGAAGTCGATCTGCCTGGTCCTGGCCATCGGTTCTCCTTTTAATTCTGCTTAGCGGAATTATTTTGTAGAGAATGGCGAAGCGATCGTCATGGATTTCCCTAGGTAAACGGTGTATGTGACAGGTGGATACTGAATTCTGGCTGTCCTCAAGACTCGAAAAGAATTCCGCTAAGAGAAATAAAGCCAAACCACCACGACAAGGAGATGAACCCCATGAGATCCATTGCCCCGCGCGGCCGCCTGTTCGCAACCCTGTCCGTTCTCGGCGTCCTGGCGCTCACCGCGTGCGGCGGCGGCGACGGCGAAGACAGCCTGCCCGCACCCGAGGAGCTGCGCGTGCAGGACAGCCGCCAGTTCTCGGTCGACGAGACGCGCCTGCCGTTCGCGGCCGTTGCCGGCGCGCCCGAGACCGACCGCTGGTGGGGCGTGCTGCGCGGTGCCGGCTACCGCATCGAGGTGCCCAGGAACTGGAACGGCATGCTCGTCATGTACGCGCACGGCTACGGCGGGACCGGCGCGACCGTCAGCGTCAGCGATGCGCCGATCCGCGCCCACCTGATCGCCCAGGGCTATGCCTGGGCGGCGTCCAGCTTCTCCAGCAACTACTACGACGTGCGCGCCGGCATCGAGGACACCAACGCGCTGGCCTTGGCGTTCCAGCAGATCGGCGCGCAGAACGGCCGCACGCTGGCCGCGCCGAAGAAGACCTACATCATCGGCACCTCGATGGGCGGGCACATCGCCGCCGCCGCGGTGGAGGCCGAGACCATCGCGACGGCCAACAACCCGGTGCGCTACGACGGCGCCGTGCCGATGTGCGGCGTGCTGGGCGACACCGAGCTCTACGACTACTTCGGCGCCTCGCAGATCGCCGCGCAGCAGCTGGCCGGCGTACCCGCCACGGCCTGGCCCGTGGCCGACTGGGCCACGCTGGCGCCGCAGGTGCGCGCGGCGCTGTTCACGACCTTCCCGAGCGCCACCACGCCGCTGGGCGACCAGTACAAGGAGATCGTCAAGCAGCTCACCGGCGGCGAGCGGCCGATGTTCAACGAGGGCTTCGCGGGCGCCATGAACGCCACCGTCTGGGGCACCTTCGGCCGCGACGGCACCATCAACGGCATCCTGAACAAGGACGGCTACGACACCACCCGCATCGTCTACCAGTTCGACAACGACCCGGCGCAGACGGCCGCCGAAGCGGCCTTCAACCAGGTCGCCTACCGGCTCAAGGCCGATCCCGAGGCCAACCGCCTGCGCCGCGACGGCCTGCGCTGGTTCCCCAAGACCGCCGGGCAGATCAACGTGCCGGTGGTGACCATCCACACGCTGGGCGACGTCTACGTGCCGTTCAGCATGGAGCAGATCTACAAGCGCCGCACCATGGCGCTGGGCACCGACAGGTGGCTGGTGCAGCGCGCCATCCGCGGCGTGAGCCACTGCGACTTCACGCTGGACGAGCAGACCGCCGCCTTCGACGCGATGACGAACTGGGAGCAGAACGGCGTCAAGCCCGCAGGCGACGAGGTGCTGGACCGCGCCACCGTGGCCGACCCGGCCTACGGCTGCAAGTTCTCCTCGTCCGCGCGCACCGCCAGCAGTTGCCCGGCCAGCTGACCCATCCCGCAACGGCCCGGCGTCGGCCGGGCCACGTTTCCCTGGAAGTCGAAACCATGAACGCACGTCCCTTCAAGCGCCGCACCCTGTCCCTGCTGCTGCTGGCCGCCGGCCTGGCGGCCGGTCCCGCCCTGGCGCAGGCCGACCGTTTTCCCAGCAAGGCGATCAAGATCCTGATCGGCTTCACGGCCGGCGGCTCCACCGACGTGCCGTTCCGCGTGCTGGCCGAGAACGCCTCCAAGATCCTCGGCCAGCCCGTCATCATCGAGAACAAGCCCGGCGCGGGCGGCATCCTGCCGGCGCAGATGATGCAGAGCGTGCCGGCGGACGGCTACACGCTGGCCCAGGTGCCGCTGCCGGTGTTCCGCCTGCCCTACACGCAGAAGATCAACTGGGACCCCGCCACCGACCTGCAGTACGTGATCGGCCTGGCCGGCTATTCGTTCGGCCTGGTCGTGCCGGCGGACTCGCCGATCAAGACCATGCAGGAGTACATCGCCTACGCCAAGGCCAACCCCGGCAAGCTCAGCTACGGCACGCCCGGCGCGCTGACCACGCTGCACCTGACGATGGAGAACATCGCGCTGCAGACCGGCATCACGCTGAACCACATCCCCTACAAGGGCAACTCCGAATCGCTGCAGGCCGTGATCGGCAACCACGTGATGTCGGTGGCCGACACGCCGGGCTGGGCGCCCTACGTGGAGCAGGGCCGGCTGCGCCTGCTGTCGACATGGGGCGACAAGCGCTCGGCCAGGTTCCCGGACGCGCCCACGCTCAAGGAGGTGGGCATCCCCCTGGTGCAGACCTCGCCCTTCGGCCTGGTGGTGCCCAAGGGCACGGACCCCAGGATCGCCCAGCAGCTGCACGACGCCTTCAAGAAGGCCATGGAGATGCCCAACTACAAGGAGTCGCTGGCCAAGTTCGACATGGAGCCCTACTACATGGACGGCGCCACCTACAGGAAGTACGCCGTGGACACCATGAAGACCGAGAAGGTGATCATCGAGAAGCTGGGCCTGGCGAAGTAGGCCGCGCGGAGACAATGCGCGCATGGATGAACTCAAGACCATGCGCACCTTCGTCAAGGTGGTGGACGAAGGCAGCTTCGCGGGTGCGGCGCGCGCGCTCAACGTGGCCAACTCGGTGGTCACGCGGGCCGTGGCCGAGCTCGAGGAGTCGCTCAAGTCGCGGCTGCTGAACCGCACCACGCGCGCGCTCTCGCTGACCGACGTCGGCACGCAGTACCTGGAGCGCGTGCGCAGCATCCTCGAGGACATCGACGACGCCAACAACCAGGCCAGCGAGGCCACCGGCAAGATCCGCGGCCAGCTGCGCGTGGCCGCGCCGCAGGAATTCCTGACCGCCAGCCTGGCGCGGCTGGTGCCGCGCTTCGCGCAGCGGCACCCCGGGCTCAACCTGCAGCTGCTGCTGTCCAGCCCCGAGGCCAGCGTGCCCGACGACGCGGCCGACGTGACCATCCTGATCCACAACCCCGATCCGCTGGACGGCAACTTCGTCGCGCGGCTGCTCGCGCATGCCGAGGTGGTGCTGTGCGCCACGCCCGAGTACCTGCGCCAGCACGCGCCCATCGACAAGCCCGAGGACCTGCTGCAGCACACCATCCTGGTGCCCGAGTCGGCCTTCGAGCGCAAGGTCTGGCTGTTCCACTCCGACGGCCGCGACGGCACGCCCGAGACCGCCACGCTGCAGCCGCAGCGCTCCGCCATCACGGCGCACAGCGCGGCCGTGCTGATCGCGGCCGCACGCGGGCATTTCGGCATCGCCGGCGCGCTGTCGCTGAACGTCGCGCGACGACTTGCAGGCCGGCACGCTGCAGCGCGTGCTGCCGGCCTGGGCGGCGGCCAGCTACCGCGTCTACGCGGCCGTGCCCAGCCGCAGCCACCTGCCGCGCCGCACGCGCGCCTTCATCGAGTTCCTCGTGGAGCACTACGGCGGCGAGCCGCGCGATCCCTGGCTCAGCGGCAAGGTGCGCTGAACGCCGGCGCACCCGGCGTCGCGCCTGGTCAGCCCTCGGTCGTGCGCACCAGGGCCAGCACCGCGAGGCCGCTGGCCAGCACGCCCACGCCGACCCAGGCCGCGTTGAAGCCGCCCAGCTGCTGCGAGTACACATAGCCCAGGCTGGACCACAGCATGTAGGCGCTGCTGGCGCAGAACAGCGCGGGCAGCACCGGGTACAGCGGCACGCGGAAGGGCCGCTCGCGCGCGCCGTCGATGGCGCGCAGCCGGAACAGCGCGATGCCCACGAGCAGGAAGAACAGCCAGAACACCGGCGCCGTGTACTCCACCATGGCCTGGAAGCCGCCCTTGAAGGCCACGCCCAGCCCGATCAGCACCAGCGCCAGCACGCACTGGATCGGCAGCGCGTTGCGCGGCACGCGGCGCTGTTCGTCCCAGGCCGCCAGCACCTTGAGCGCGGGCCAGTCCTGGCCCAGCGCGCTGGCGGTGCGGGCGCCCACGATCATGGTGGCGTTGATCGAGGTCAGCGCCGCGGCGGCGACCATGGCCGCGATGAGCTTGCCGGCGCCGGGGCCGAAGGCGGCCGTCAGCACGTCGGTGGCCACGGCCTGCGATTTGGCCATGCCGGCCAGGCCCAGCACCGACCAGTAGGCCCAGTTCACGAGCAGGTACAGCGCGGTCAGGAACAGCACCGAAACCAGCAGCGCGCGCGCGATGGCGCGCCGGTCCTGGAGGTCGGCGCTGATGTAGGCCGCATCGTTCCAGCCGCCGAAGGTCAGCAGCACGAAGACCATGCCGAAGCCCACGCCGGCCAGCGAGACCGGGCCGGGCGCCGCGGCGGGCGGCGGTGGTGGCGTACTGCCCGCGCCCAGGGCGAACCACAGCGCGGCCCCGACGATCAGCACCAGCCCGCCGACCTCCACGGCCGTGAGCCAGGACTGCGTTTCCGCGCCGCTGCGGATGCCGCGCAGGTTGATGGCCGTGAGCACCACCGTGGCGATCGCAGCCCACAGCGCGCTGCTCCAGGGGCCGAGCGGCAGCAGCTGCGTCATGTAGTCGCCGAACACGAAGCCCAGCAGCGCGATCGAGCCCGTGGTGATGACCGCGAAGCGCGCCCAGGCGTACAGCAGCGCCGTGCCGCGGCCGAACGCGCGCGACAGGAAGTGGTACTCGCCGCCCGCGCTCGGGTAGGTCGTCGCCAGCTCGGCGTAGCAGAGCGCGCCGACCAGCGCGACGAGCCCGCCCGCCACCCACAGCGCGAACATCCAGCCCGCGGTGGGCACGCTGCCGGCGACCAGGGAGGGTGCCTTGAAGATGCCCGCGCCGATGACCACGCCCACCGTGATGGCGATGGCGTGGCGCATGGTCAGCGGCGCTGCCGCCGCGGTCACGGGCGCCCCCTTCGGCCTGCGGCCCGCGCCCGCGGGGCGCGCGCTTGCCTGGAGCGGCCCGGCGCTGCGCGCGTCATCGGGCGGGGCCCGTGGCGACCTGGCTGGCTTGCTGCTCCGCGGCCGCCGTGGTCGCCGCGATCGGCGAAGCCTCGCCGGTGCGGCGGGCCTCGAACGGCACGCCGGCCTGGCCGGGCCGCGTGGCCGTGCCCGTCATGCGGGCGCCGTCGACCTGGCCCTCGAACTGCCAGAGCTGACCCTTGGGATCGCGCAGGCCGAAGCTGATCTGCGGGCCGACGATGCGCGGGCGCACCAGGCTGGCGCGCAGTTCGCCGAAGCCCGCGTCGCCGCTCAGCACCTGGTAGCGCTGCGCCAGCGCGAGCGAGGCCTCGGGCAGGCCGGCGCCGGTCAGCTTCCAGTTGCCCGAGGCGTTGGCTGGGATCTGCCACATGTAGACATCGCCGTAGCCGGCGCGGGCGGTCTCGTCGGGCGTCCAGTCGCCCATCGTGAACGAGTGCGAGACCACGCGCGTGCCCGGCGGCATCCTGAACAGCAGCGGGCGCAGCCGCAGGTTCAGCGCGGGCAGCAGGTACATGGTGACCACGGTGGCGCTGGAGAAGTCGGCCTCGAAGATGTCGGCCTGGCGGAACTGCACCTTGTCGGCCACGCCGGCCTCCTGGGCGCGGCGCTGCGAGAAGGCCACCATCTCGGGGTTGTATTCGAGGCCGGTGGCGCGCGCGCCGAACTCGCGCGCCGCGGCGATCGCGATCTTGCCGTCGCCCGAGCCCAGGTCGAACACGCGGTCGGTCGGCTTGACCTCCACCATCTGCAGCATGCGCGTGACGATCTCGTCCGGCGTGGGGATCCAGATCACGTCCTTGCCGGCCTGGCCGCGCTGCGGCTCGTAGGCGCCGCCGTTCTGCGCCAGGGCGGTGGTGGCAAGACCGGCCAGGGAGAGCACGGCGAGCCGGCGGGACAAGGGAGCCTGGGCGATGGTCGTCACGGTTGTTCCTTGGGTCTGTGGCGCCTGGCCGCGCGCCCCATGCAGCGCAGCCGGGCGGCGGCCATTGTGCGGGCGCACCGCGCCGCGCGTGCGACGCCCCCAGGGTTTCTGCGGACTTCAGGCCGCGGGCGGCGGCGCGACCACCACGGTCGCCGGCGCGGCCATCGCCAGGCCGGCGCCGCGGAACGACTCCAGCACCGCGAACAGCAGGTCGCTGCGCACGCCGCCGGCCTGGCGCGGGCCGTCCACGTAGCAGATGGCCTGGAACACCAGCATGCCGTTCTCCACGCCTTCCAGCGACAGCGAGGGCGCCGGCTGGGGCAGCACCTTGGGGTGGGCGGCGCAGGTCGCCAGCATGAGCTCGCGCACCTTGGGCGCGTCGGTCGCCAGCGGCATGGGCAGGCGGATCAGCACGCGGCCCTCGGCGTTGCTGAGCGTCATGTTGCGCACGGTCTTGGTGATGAACTCGGAGTTCGGCACGATCACGGTGGAGCGGTCGCCGAGCTGGATCTCGGTGGCGCGCACGTTGATGCGCTTGATGTCGCCCTCGGTCGTGCCCAGCACCACCCAGTCGCCGACCTTCACGGGCCGCTCGGCCAGGAGGATCAGGCCCGAGATGAAGTTCTGCACGATGGCCTGCAGGCCGAAGCCGATGCCCACCGACAGCGCGCTGGCGATCCAGGCGATGCGGTTCACGCCGATGCCCAGCGCCGACAGGCCGGCCGCCACCACCAGCACCACGCCCACGTAGTTGAGCAGCGTGGCCAGCGAGCTCTGCATGCCCGGCTCCATGGTGGTGGTGGGCAGGTAGCGTTCGCGCAGCCAGCGCTGGAACACGCGCAGCGCGACGAAGCCGCCGACCAGCACCGCGATGGCGCTGAACAGGGCGGCCGGCACCAGCTGGAACTCGCCGATCTTCAGGCCGCTGCCGATGCGGCCGGTCTGCTCCAGCACCTCGTCGGGCCGCGTGCCCAGCGGCGCCAGCAGCGCGATCACCATGTAGAAGAACAGCCCCAGCCGCGCCAGCGCCGACAGCACCACGGCGGCCTGGTCCAGCGTGGCCGGCGCGAAGCCGAAGCCGCGCTGCAGCCGCTGGCCGAAGTCGCTTTTGGAGGCCACCACGGCCATGCACAGGTCGTCGGCGAACTTGAACAGCACGTAGAAGGTCACGCCCACGAGGCCGGTCCAGGCCAGCTGCGCGGCCAGCAGGCTGCCGATGGTCATGTAGCCGGCGGCGGTGAGCACGATCACGCCGACCAGCGCGAGCGCCACCGCGCCCATCGCCAGGCCGACCCACAGCGGGCGTTCGGCTTCGGCCGGCGCCGCCGCGCCCTCGGCCGCCGGCACGGCCGCCTGCGGGCCGTTCAGGCGCAGCAGCGCGCCCAGGATCAGCAGCGCCAGCGCCAGCGCCGTCACGGTCTGCACCAGGTGCACGGCGGCCAGGCTGGCGCCGACGATCTCGCTGATCTGCGTGGGAATCCAGACCAGCACGCCGACCAGTGCGAACAGCCAGGGGTAGGGGTTGAGCCGCTGCGCCAGCGCGTCCGGGATGCGCGGCAGCCGCCAGGACGGCCGCCGGTTGGCCAGCAGCGCGCGGCCCAGGCCGGTGACGAAGGCGATGAACAGCACCGAGTCGTCGGCCAGCGCCACCAGCTTGCTGCTGAGCGGCCCGAACGCGGCGTGCGCGCGCAGTTGGGACAGCAGGCCGCGCATGGCCAGGGCCACGACCAGCAGGTTGACGGTCACGATGGCGATCACCAGCAGCGAACGGCGTAGCCGCCCACCCGGCAGCAGCCGCTGCGCCAGCCGGGCCAGGCCGTGTTCGGCCAGCAGGTCGCCCACCGTGATGGCCAGCACCGCGAGCGCCAGCGCCAGCAGCACGGGGCCGATGTGCCCGGGCTGGCCCATGCGCTGCACGGCGGCCTGGAGTTCGTCGAGCAGCGGCGACAGGCGCGCCTGGTCGTCCGGCCAGGCGTCGGTCAGCTGCTGCCAGAACAGGCTGCCCAGCGGCGAGGGCGCGCGGCCGGTCAGCTGGGCCTCGAACAGGTCGCGCTGGCGGTTGCGCAGGTCGTCGCTGCGCTGCTGGGCGTCGACCACCACCAGGCGGGCGAGCCGGATGTCGGCGTCCACGCCGTTGCGGTCGCGCGTGAGGGTCTGGCGCTGGCGCGTGATGTCGGGGTCTTCGCTGGCGCCGGCCGCCGGCGCGGGGCCGAGCTCGCCCAGGCGCGCATTGAGGTCGTTGAGCTGGCCCGTGCGCGCCGCGATGACCTTGTTGGCGCCGGCGATCAGCGCGCCGTAGCGGCCCTGCAGGGCGCGCACGGCGTCGGCGCCGACGGCGGTTTCGGGCAGCTTCTCGAAGTCGCTGCGCAGCGTGGCCACGTCGGGCAGGGGCTCGGCCGGGGCGGGCGCGGCGGCCGTCGCGGCCACGGGCTGCGCCTGGGCCTGCGCCAGGGGCGCATGCAGCGCCTGCAACAGCAAGAAGACGGTGGCCAGTGCGGCCAGGCGGGTCCGGATCATCCGCGGATCATAGGTAAGCTCGCGCCCGCGCCTTCTCGCGCTGCACCGGTTGTTTCCCATGCCTGCATTTGCTTTCGACGGGCGCTTCCTGGCCCGCGCCATCGGCCTGCTGGTCCTGCTGACGCTGGGCGGCTGCGCCAGCACCCGTGCCTGCGAGGCCGGCCTGTCGGCCTCGCCGCAGTACGAGGCCGAGGGCTGCCGCTTCCGCAACCCGGCCAACCCCGAGGCCAAGCCCTCGCAGGAGGGCTGGCGCATCTGGAGCCGCTTCTTCTTCGGCAAGAAGGAGGGCACGGTGCCGGTGGACGCCATTCCCGTGCGCCCGCTCACGCAGGCCCGGCTCGCGGCGCTGCCGGCCGACGCCAACCACATCGTGCGCCTGGGGCACTCCTCGCACCTGCTCAAGCTGCAGGGCCGCTACTGGCTGATCGACCCGGTGTTCGGCGAGCGCGTCTCGCCGTTCAGCTTCATGGGGCCCAAGCGCTTCCACGCGCCGCCGCTGGCGTTGGCCGAGCTGCCGCCCATCGAGGGCCTCGTCCTTTCGCACGACCACTACGACCACCTGGACGTGCCGACCATCGAATACCTCAAGGACCGCGTGCAGCGCTACTTCGTGCCGCTGGGCGTGGGCCGGCGGCTGGTGGAGATGGGCGTGGCGCCCGAGCGCATCGCCGAGTTCGACTGGTGGCAGGCGGGCACGCATGCCGGCGTGCAGCTCACGGCCACGCCCTCGCAGCACTTCTCGGGCCGCGGCCTGTGGGACCGCGACGCCACGCTGTGGTCGTCCTGGGTGCTGGAGGCGGGCGGCCAGCGCATCTACTACAGCGGCGACTCGGGCTACTTCGGCGGCTTCGCGCAGATCGGCGCGCGCTTCGGCGGTTTCGACGTCGCGCTCATGGAGAACGGCGCCTACGACGCCTGGTGGCCCTCGGTGCACATGACGCCCGCCGAGACCGTGCGCGCGTTCGAGGACCTGCGCGGCAAGACGCTCGTACAGCGTGCACAACAGCACCTTCGACCTGGCCTTCCACCGCTGGCAGGCGCCGCTGGCCGAACTCGCGGCGCTGGCCCAGGCCCGGGGCATCGACCTGGCCACGCCCGAGATCGGCGAGGTGCTCACGGTGGGTGCGCCGCGGCAGAACCGGTTGTGGTGGGAGGGGTTGCGGTAGCCGCGCCTCGCCGGAAGGGGCCGCGTGTTGCTGAGTACCATGATGGCGCTTCCGTTTCGTGGGAAGGCCACCGGCAACCGTTCAGGGGGTAGGCATGCAACAGAACATCCGCTCGCACTTCGACTTCCTTCGAACCGACAGGCCCCAGCCATGGCGCCTTGCCGAGGACGGCGTAGATCGCGCAACCCGCGCTGAGGGAATGCCGGCATGAGCGGTGTGCCTGACTTCGCCTCGGCCGCCAGCCTGCACGCCGAACTGCGCGCGCTGATCGCCAGCAGCCGCCAGCGCCTGGCCGGCGCGGTGAACGCCGAGTTGACGCGTTTGTACTGGACCATCGGCCAGCGGCTCGATGCCGAGGTTCTGGGCGGCGAGCGCGCCGGCTACGGCCTGGCCCTCCTGGACCAGCTGGGCCAGCAGTTGTCGCAGGAGTTCGGGCGCGGCTTCGAGGCCCGCAACCTGCGCCGCATGCTCAAGTTCGCGCAGGCCTTTCCGGACGCCGCGATTGTGTCGACGCTGTCGGCAAAATTGAGCTGGAGCCATCTGGTGGCCATCGTGGGTGTGAAGACCCCGCCGGCGCGCCAGTTCTACGCGGTGCAAGCCGCCCAGGACGGCTGGAGCGTGCGCGAGCTGGCCCGGCAGATCGAGCGCAAAGCCTTCGAACGCAGCGCCATTGCCAGCACCCAGGCGCCGGCCGCCTTGGTTCCTGCGATGGCCCAAGGCGTCGACGCTGCCCACGGCCCCATCTTCAAGGACCCCTACTTCCTGGACTTCCTGGGCCTGCGCCAGGGCCATGACGAGGCCGACCTGGAGGCCGCCATCCTGCGCCAGCTCGAAGCCTTCATCCTGGAGCTGGGCCGGGGTTTCGCCTTCGTGGAACGCCAGAAGCGTATGGTCATCGACGGGGACGACTTCTACCTCGACCTGCTGTTCTACCACCGGCGCCTGCGCCGCCTGGTGGCCATCGAGCTCAAGCTCGGCCGTTTCAAGGCTGCGCACAAGGGGCAGATGGAGCTGTACCTGCAATGGCTGGACAAGCACGAGCGCCAGCCCGGCGAAGAGGCGCCCATCGGCCTGATCCTGTGCGCCGAATCCGCCCGCGAGCAGGTGGAGTTGCTGCAGATGCACAGGGACGGGATCACGGTGGCGGAGTACTGGACCGAGCTGCCACCGAAGGCAGAGCTGGAGCATCAGTTGCACCGGGCGCTGGTGGAGGCGCGGGAGCGGTTGGCGCGGCGGGGACTGTTGCTGGACGGAGGTCCGGATGGATGAGTTGCGGCCTGCCGTGACCGATGAACGGCCTGTACCAGTCCGTGCATTGCATTGCAACAGTGTGCCGCTGCAGCGTTGACGCCACGTGCTGCTTCTATGATCCAGCTCTGTTCTGCACGGGCCTGCCGAATGTCCTACATGCTGCTGATCCACGAACCCGTCGGCCAGCGCGCCACGCGCAGCGAGGCCGAAGGCCGCGCCGCCTACGACGCAATGCTGCGCTTCGGCGCCGACCTCCAGGCGCGCGGCCTGCTGGTGGCGGCCGAGTCGCTGGCCTCCGAGCACGCGGCCACGCGGGTGCAGAAGCGCAATGGAAAAACCAGCCTACTCGACGGCCCCTTCGCCGAAGCCAAGGAAATGGTGGGCGGCTTCTTCCTGCTGAACTGTGCCACGCGCGAAGAGGCGCTGGAGATCGCCGCGCAATGCCCGGCCGCGGCATGGTGCACGGTGGAGGTGCGGGGCCTGGCGCCCTGCTGGGACGACGGCCGGTCGGACTGACGCTTTTTTTTCCCGGCTGTCGAATCCGCGCACCCCGCTTCGTCGTGCGGGCATGGTCCACAGGAGAACACCATGCGATTCATGATTCTGGTCCGGTCCGTGCCGGCCTTCGATGTCGAAGTCCGGCCGGTGGCCGACGATCCGGCGCACGCCGAGATGTACGCGGCCATGGCCGCCTACCACGAGGAACTGGCGCGCGCGGGCGTGCTGCTGGACGCGGCCGGCCTCAAGCCGCAGTCCGCGGGCTGGCGCATCCGCTACGGCGCCGGGGACCGGCGCACCGTCATCGACGGCCCCTTCGCCGAAGCCAAGGAACTGGTGGCCGGCTACACGCTGATCCAGGTGCGCTCGCGCGAGGAGGCGCTGGAATGGGCGCGCCGCTACCCCAACCCGGTGGGCGCCGGCCAGCCGGCCGAGATCGAGGTGCGCCAGCTCTACGAGGTGGACGACTTCCCGCCCGGCGACACCACCGACCGCTTCAAGAACATCGGAACCCTGTGAGGAGCCCCGCCATGCCGCAACAGCACGCGCAGATCTTCGTCAACCTGCCGATCAAGGACATGGCGCGCAGCCAGGCCTTCTTCCGCAGCCTGGGCTACGACTTCAACCCCCGGTTCACCAACGAGCAGGGCGCCTCGCTGGTGCTGGGCGAGAACCTGTTCGCCATGCTGCTGGTCGAGCCTTTCTTCCAGAGCTTCACGAAGAAGGCCATCGTCGATGCGCACCGGAGCGTCGAGGTGCTGGTGTGCCTGTCCTGCGCCAGCCGCGAGGAGGTCGACGCGCTGGTGCGCAAGGCCCGCGCGGCCGGGGCCACCGTGCCCGGCGAGCCGCAGGACCACGGCTTCATGTACTCCCACGGTTTCACCGACCTGGATGGGCATGTCTGGGAACTGGTCCACATGCCGGGCGAACCGCCGCAAGCCTGATGCACGCCGCCACGCACGAGGCGACCCACAAGGCGATTGCCGCGGTCTGGCGCATCGAGTCGGCCAGGATCGTGGCCGTGGTCGCGCGCATGACGCGCGACATCGGCGTGGCAGAAGAGTTGGCGCAGGACGCGCTGATCGCGGCGCTCGAGCACTGGCCGCGGGACGGCGTGCCCGACAACCCGGGCGCCTGGCTCACGACCACGGCCAAGCGCCGTGCGCTGGACCACCTGCGGCGCGACAAGCTGGCGGCCGAAAAGCTGGCGCAGGTCGGCCATGACCTCGAAGCACAGGAGGCGCTGATCGTGCCGGACTTCGTCGATGCGCTGGACGCCGCGCGCGCCGACCAGATCGGCGACGACCTGCTGCGGCTGATCTTCACGGCCTGCCACCCGGTGCTGTCGTTCGAGGCGCGCGTGGCGCTCACGCTCAAGCTGCTGGGCGGCCTGTCCACGCAGGAGATCGCGCGCGCCTTCCTGGTGCCCGAGCCCACCATCGCCCAGCGCATCGTGCGCGCCAAGCGCACCCTGGGCGAGGCCGGCGTGGCCTTCGAGCTGCCGCAGGGCGCGGCGCTGGCCGAGCGCCTGGCCGCGGTGCTGGAGGTGGTCTACCTGGTCTTCAACGAGGGCTACACCGCCACCGCGGGCGACGACTGGATGCGGCCCGAACTCGTGCAGGAGGCGCTGCGCCTGGGCCGCATGCTGTGCGGCCTGGCGCCCGCCGAGCCCGAGGCCTGGGGCCTGGCCGCGCTCATGGAACTGCAGGCCTCGCGCATGGCCGCGCGGCTGGACGGCGCCGGCCGGCCCGTGCTGCTGGCCGACCAGGACCGCGGCCGCTGGGACCGGCTGCTGATCCGCCGCGGCCTGGTGGCGCTGCAGCGCGCGGCCGCGCTGGGCGGCGCCGACGGCTTCTACGCGCTGCAGGCCGGCATCGCCGCCTGCCATGCGCGCGCGGCCCGGGCCGCCGAGACCGACTGGGCCGGCATCGCCGCGCTGTACGGCCGGCTCGCGCAGCTGGCGCCTTCGCCCGTGGTCGAGCTCAACCGCGCGGTGGCGGTCGGCATGGCGCAGGGGCCTGCCGCGGCGCTGGTGCTGGTCGACCGCCTGCAGGACGACAAGGCCCTGCGCAACTACCAGTGGCTGCCCAGCGTGCGCGCCGACCTGCTGGGCAAGCTGGGCCGCCACGCCGAGGCCCAGGCCGAGTGGCTGCGCGCCGCCGGGCTGGCGGGCAACGGCGCGGAGCGCGCGCTGCTGCTGGCGCGCGCCGCGCAGGCCGCGGCGCAGGGCTAGAAGCGCGCCGTGGCGCCGACGAAGTACATGCGCCCGCCGTTGTCGTAGTTGGCGCCGGTCTCGCGGGTCTGCTTGTCGCCCACGTTGATGACGCCGGCGCGCAGCGTCAGCGTTTCGTTCAGGCGGTAGTTGGTGGCCAGGTCCACCGTGGTGTAGGCCTTGGCGAAGGTCGTGGCCGAGCCCGTCACCACGACCTCCTCGCCGGTGTAGCGCGCGCTGACGTCGGCGCTCCAGGCCGGCTGGATCTGCCAGCTCAGCGCCGAGTAGGCGGTCAGCTTGGGCACGGCCAGCAGCGCGGCGCCGGTGGTCAGGTTCTTGGACTCGAACATGCGCGTCAGGTTGTTCTTCCATTCCAGGCCCTTGGCCACGGGCACATTCAGGTAGGCCTCCAGGCCGCGCGTGCGGGCGCGCTGCGCGTTCTCCATGCGCGTCCACCAGAAGCCGTTGAAGAAGCCCAGCGGCTGGTAGTCGATCTTGTTGCGGAAGTTGGTGTGGAAGTAGGTCGCGCCCGCGGACCAGCCCGCGCGGTCGTAGCCGAAGCCGAGCTCGTGGTTCACGCTGGTCTCGGGCTGCAGGTTCGGGTTGCCGGCCATGTAGCAGCCGCGCGTGCCGTCGGCGTTGACGCTGGCGCTGGTCCAGCCCATGCCGGCCAGGCCGCGGCAGCCGTTGCCGCCGGACTGCGTGGCGGCGTTGGCCGAGTTCTCCTTGAGCCCCGGCGCGCGGAAGCCGCGCGACACGCCGCCGCGCACCGTCCAGTCCTGCGCCGGGTGGTAGACCAGGTAGGCGCGCGGGCTCCAGTTGCTGCCGTACTTCTCGTGGTGGTCCATGCGCAGCCCCAGCGTCAGCGACAGGTTGTCGCGCAGGAACACCTGGTCCTCGCCGAACAGCGCCCAGGTCGTCGCGCGCAGGCTGATGCCGCCGATGGGGTTGCCGGCGTAGTCGATCGGCACCGTGCCGATGGTGTCGCGGTTCTCCAGGCCCTCGCGCTTCCACTGGCCGCCGAAGGTCAGCGCCTGGTCGAAGCCCAGCAGCTTGACCGGCAGGTCGAACTTGGCGTCCAGCGTGGTCTCGTCGGAATTGCCGCCGAGCGCCGTGCCCTTGTTCTCGTACGCGTGGCGGGCCAGGTTCACGCGCGTGCGCAGATCGCCGAAGCGGCCCTCGTGTCCCAGGCCGAAGTGCCGGTGATCCAGCCTGGACAGGCCCCAGGCCGACACCACCGGCCTGCCGTTGGCGCCCAGCGTCTCCGAGGCCAGCGCCCGCTGCGTGCCCTGGCCGGCCTCGATGCTGACCACCTGGTCCGGCGTCAGCTGCCAGTTCAGCTGCGCGTTCAGGTTCTGGTTGCGCGCGCCGCCGGTGGACAGGTAGCTGCCGGTGAAGCCGCCGTTGCCCTCGTCGGCCTCGCGCAGCGTGTAGTTGCCGCCCAGGCGCAGGCCGAACTTCTCGCCCAGCGGGCCGCTGATGTTGAAGCCGGCCTGCTTGCGGTCGCCGCGCTCGCTGTCGTCCGGCACCGAGTAGTTGGCCGTGACCGAGCCGCCCCAGCGCGTGCCGATCTTGCGCGTGATGATGTTGATCACGCCGCCCATGGCGTCCGAGCCGTACAGCGAGGACATCGGCCCGCGCACCACCTCGATGCGCTCGATCATGTCCGGCGAGATCCAGTCCAGGTCCTGCTGGCCCAGGTCGTCGCGGTAGTTGATGCCGGCCGAACTGCCCTGGCGCTTGCCGTCGATCAGGATCAGCGTGTACTTCTCGGGCAGGCCGCGCAGCTTGATCTTCGACTGCGGGCCGGTGGCGGCCGTGCCGCCGGTCACGCCGGGGATGGACGAGAGCAGCTCGCCGATGCTGGTGACGGGCTTCTTCTCGATGTCCTCGCGCGTGATCACGCTGATGCTGGCCGGCGCCTCCTTGATGTCGACGGCCTGGCCCGAGGCCGTGACCACCACGGTCTGCAGCGCCTGGTCGGTGGCGGCGCCGGTGTTCTGGGCGTAGGCCTGGGCCAGCAACAGGCTCAGGAGACAAGGCGCAAAGGCCAGGTTGCGGGTGCGGATGCGTGCGTTCACGGGACCTCGTTGGATGGTTTTCCTGCCGGTGCTGCCGCACGGCAAATGAGAAATATTCGCAACGGAGATAATAGAAACCGGCAACCTGCCGTTGATGTTTCTTATGAATTCTTTACAAACCGTGTGGCGATGTGCCGTCGGCGTCACAGTTCCCGGCCCGCTGCCGCGCATCCTGCTGGTCGACGACGACGTCGACCTGTGCCGCATGCTGCAGGAGTTCCTGGAGGCCGAACCCGTGCAGCTGGACTGCGTGCACGACGGTGGCGAAGCCGCCGAACGGCTCGCGCGCGGGCGCTTCGACGTGGTGGTGCTGGACGTGATGCTGCCCACGCTGGACGGCTACGGCGTGCTGCGCCTTCTGCGCGCGCAGCCGCAACCGACGCCCGTGCTGATGCTCAGCGCGCACGGTGCCGAGGACGACCGCATCATGGGCCTGGAGGCGGGCGCCGACGACTACCTGCCCAAGCCCTTCAACCCACGCGAACTGCGCGCGCGGCTGTTCGCCATGCTGCGGCGCGGCCTGCGTTCCACCACCGAAGCCGCCGAGCCCGAGCCCATGCTGTGCCTGGACGCGCTGAAGCTGCTGCCGCACAAGGCGCTGGCCGCCATCGGTGGCATGACGGTGGCGCTGACCTCGGCCGAGGCGCGCATCCTGGAGGCGCTCATGCGTGCGCCCAACCGGCCGGTCTCGCGCGCCCAGCTCACGCGCTGGGGCCTGGGCCGCGCGCTGCTGCCGGCCGACCGCAGCCTGGACACGCATGTGAGCAACCTGCGCCGCAAGCTCGGCCTGGACGGCCGCGCCGACATGCCCGTGCTGCGCAGCGCGCGCGGCGTGGGCTATGTGCTGCAGGCGGCGCTGCCGGCCCAGGGCGCGGCGGAGGTGCC
>JASGJO010000044.1:0-214512 GCA_049840715.1 Pseudorhodoferax sp. | reverse complement strand
ACGCATTCGGTTAAGGTTAATAGGGAAACACGATGAATCCGAACAGCACCTGATGGTGATCCTGCAAGCGATTCCGATTTATGAGGATCTTGATGAGCTTCATGGTTTGCAAGGGACAATACGAGTAGGAAATCAAATTTCTCTAACACTTTACTTCACTGATACGCAACACGCCGGTATACAGCTTCTTTCCAAATATAAAGCGCCCTAGAGGTAGTGAGGGTGTTCAATATTCAAGAACTCACAGTGCTTTGCTTGGCCGTGTTCTTGGAAAGTTCAGAAGCTTCACTATGTTCCATCTGCGAAAAGTATTGATGAGATCTATGAGGAGTTAGTTGCGCCTTTCTTGCGCCGCAAAGTGTCTTCTGTCATTTCAGCAACACGTGGGAGCCATCGAGGAGGCTCTCGGGGATGCCGCCGTTGCGCTAAACGAGGAACTGGCGCTGGCGGAATTGGGTTCCTTCTCCGCTCGATTCCGTGTACCAGACAACTCGATAGAGGCGCTGGTTTCTGGTTTTGATTTCATCATTGCCGACCCTCATGAGACGCCTATTCATGAGAAAGGCATGGGGATTCAGACGACGGCACTTTTGGCTGCATTTCGCTGGATCACTCGGCAAGAAAAGAAGGCGGGCTACGAAGTTATATGGCTTCTTGAAGAGACCGGAGTCATATCTTCACCCGCATTTAGCAAAAAATTGCAGCGCAATATTGAACAATCTTTGTTTGGATTCGACTGTTGTGAAAACAACGCATTCTATGGCATTCGTGCCCCAAGATCCGCGATTTTTGCGTGGAACGGCACTCTCTCGAGGAAACCATACAGAAGTTCTCGAATATCGTACCTACAGCGAGGCGATTGGTGCAATTAGGAGTGCGCTAGGAATCCGCTTTGGGGATTTTTATAATCTGGCGGAATTCAATATATTTGTTGAGGGCCCTGGGGATAGGGAGATGTTCACTTCGGTGCTTGCCCTTCTTCCATCAGATGAATACCCTTTGCTCACTGTGCGTGCTGCGCAGTTTGAGGATTTTGGTGGTGTTAAACATCTTTCGGGTTTTTTGAGGGCGACTTATCAGTTCATCAAAAGCGAGCGACCTTGTGTTTCTGTTTTTGATGGCGATGATGCTGGCGAGCGAGAGCGTCGAGATCTGCAGAGATTTTTTGGACAGAAAAACATACCATTTGAGGCAAATCGCCAATTCGTGTCAGTCCGCTCAAGGTTTTCTATTGAGGGGCTATTTCCAGATGAGTGGATTAAAGAGATCCATGAGCAGAATCCATCATGGTTTAGTGCCTATGCCGTTGATGCTAGCGGCGAGCTGGAGCCGTTTGTAATTAAGGACGAACGGAAGGCCGGGGTAGGCAGTGTATTGCTGGATAAGTCCAGTGTGCAGGCAATTCTTGGCGAGTTTGGGTGGGCTTCTAGATTTGTAAGGGTTTTTGAGGTTATCGATGCCGCACTGCTTGCACAACGCATTTAGAACTGCATGGGGCGAAGGACGTCCCTGGGCTGATGATTCACGATGAAGGGCATGCTGATCAGCCCCCAGGCGCCCCCTGCGTGTTCACATACAGCGCATAGACCGACTGGCTGGCCGCCATGAACAGCCGGTTGCGCTGGCGCCCGCCGAAGCACAGGTTGGCGCAGCGCTCGGGCAGCAGGATGCGGCCGAGGGTCGTGCCGTCGGGCGCGAAGATGCGCACGCCGTCCTGGCCTTCGCCGGTGCCCCAGCCGGCCCACAGGTTGCCGTCCACGTCGCAGCGGAACCCGTCGGGCGATTCGTTCTCGCCGCAGGTGTGGAACACGCGGTCGTTCGTGAGTGCGGCGCCGTCGGCCGCCAGGTCGAACACGCGGATGCGCTTGGGCGACGCGCCGGACTCGACCACGTAGAGCAGCTTCTCGTCGGGCGAGAAGGCCAGGCCGTTGGGCCGGGCCACGGCGTCGGTCGCCACCGTCGTCCGGCCCGTGGCCGGGTCGAAGCGGTAGACGCATTCGGGCCGTTCGGGCGTTGCGGGCAGGCCCTCGTACCAGCCCAGGATGCCGAAGGGCGGGTCGGTGAACCAGATGCTGCCGTCGGACTTGACCACCACGTCGTTGGGTGAATTGAGCCGCGCGCCCTCGAAGCGCTCGACCAGCGGCGTGATGCTGCCGTCGTATTCGGTGCGCACGATGCGCCGGCCCAGGTGTTCGCAGCCGACCAGCCGGCCCTGGCGGTCGCGCGTGTGGCCGTTGGCATTTCCCGAGGGCTGGCGGAACACGCTCACGGCGCCCGTGGTTTCGTCCCACTTCATGATGCGGTCGTTCGGCACGTCGCTCCAGAGCAGGTAGCGGCCGTCACCGAACCAGACAGGCCCCTCGGCCCAGCGCATGCCGGTGGCGATGCGCTCGACCGCGGCCGAGGCGATGCGGTACCTGGCGAAGCGGGGATCGAGCACGACGACGGCGGGATCGGGGTAGCGGGTCGCGGGTTGCCACATGGTGCGAAACGAAAGAGCGGTCGGAGCCGCGCAGTATGCCCGCCGCGCCTGGGCCTTTGGCATCGGAACGGGCCCCCCGGGATAATCCGCCGCTGCTTCGGAGCTGGCCGTGAATCAATCCTTTCTTTCCCTGGGGTGGCGCACGCTGTGGCGCGACCTGCGCTCGGGCGAACTGCGCCTGCTGCTGGTGGCGGTCACGCTGGCCGTGGCCGCGCTGACGGCCGTGGGCTTCTTCGCCGACCGGCTCCAGGGCGGGCTGCAGCGCGATGCGCGCCAGCTGATCGGCGGCGACGCGGTGGTGGCCAGCGACAACCCGACCCCGGCGGCGTTCGAGGAGCAGGCCCGCGCGCTGGGCCTGCAGACCGTCTCCACGCTGGGCTTTCCGACCATGGGCCGCGCGAGCGAGGCGCAGGGCGGGGCCAGCCGGCTGGTCGCGCTCAAGGCCGTGCCGGCGGGCTACCCGCTGCGCGGCAGCCTCAAGGTGGCGCAGCAGCCCGGCGAGGAGGGCGGCAACACGCGCGACGTGCCGGCCCCGGGCGAGGTGTGGGTCGACGCGCCGCTGCTGGCCGCGCTGGACCTGCGGATGGGGGACACGCTGCTGCTGGGCGACGGCAGCTTTCGCATCGCGCGCATCATCGTGATCGAGCCCGACCGCGGCGGCGGCTTCATGAGCTTCGCGCCGCGCGTGATGGTCAACGCGGCCGACCTGCCGGCCACGCACCTGGTGCAGCCGGCCAGCCGCATCACCTACCGCTTCGCCGTGGCCGGCGCCGAGCCGGCCGTGCAGCGCTTCACGCGCTGGGCCGATGCACAGATCCAGTCGCGCGAGGCGCGCGGCCTGCGCATCGAGTCGGTCGAGAGCGGCCGGCCCGAGATGCGCCAGACGCTGGACCGCGCCGAGAAATTCCTGAGCCTCGTCGCGCTGCTGTCGGCGCTGCTCTCGGCGGTGGCCGTGGCGCTGGCCGCGCGTGCGTTCGCGGCCAAGCACCTGGACGACTGCGCCATGCTGCGCGTGCTGGGCCTGTCGCAGCGCACGATCGCGCTGTCCTACAGCTTCGAGTTCGCGCTGGTCGGCCTGTTCGCCAGCAGCCTGGGCGTGGCGCTGGGCTTCGGCGTGCACTACCTGTTCGTGCTGCTGCTGGCCGGGCTGGTCGAGGCGACGCTGCCGGCCGCCACGCTGTGGCCGGTGGCCTATGGCCTGGGCATCGGTCTCACGCTGCTGTTCGCCTTCGGCCTGCCGCCGGTGCTGCAACTGGCCAAGGTGCCGCCGCTGCGCGTGATCCGGCGCGACGTGGGGCAGCTGAAGCCGGCCTCCATCGCCGTGCTGGCGCTCGGCGTGGCGGGCTTCGCCGGCCTGCTGCTGGCCGTCAGCAGCGACATCAGGCTCGGCCTGATCGCGGTCGGCGGCTTCGCCGGCGCGGTGCTGCTGTTCGCCGCGCTGTCCTGGGTGGCGGTCTGGCTGCTGCGCAAGAGCGTCCACGAGAGCACCGCGCCGCGCTGGCTGGTGCTGGCCACGCGCCAGGTCTCGGCGCGGCCGGCCTACACCGTGGTGCAGGTCAGCGCGCTGTCGGTCGGCCTGCTGGCGCTGGTGCTGCTGGTGCTGCTGCGTACCGATTTGATCGGCGCCTGGCGCCAGGCCACGCCGCCGGACGCGCCCAACCGCTTCGTCATCAACATCCTGCCCGAGCAGGGCGACGCCTTCCGCAAGACGCTGGACGATGCCGGCGTCGCCAGGTACGACTGGTACCCCATGTTCCGCGGCCGCCTGGTGGCCGTGAACGGCAAGCCGGTGAACCCGGCCGACTACGTGGACGAGCGCGCGCAGCGCCTGGTCGACCGCGAGTTCAACCTCTCGCACGCGGCCCGGCAGCCGCCGCACAACGAACTGGTCGGTGGCCGCTGGACGCCCGAGGAGCAGGGCGCCGTCAGCGTCGAGGAAGGGCTGGCGCAGACGCTGGGCCTCAAGCTGGGCGACACGATGCGCTTCGACGTCGGCGGCATCCAGTCCGACGCGCGCATCACCTCGCTGCGCAAGGTCGACTGGGGTTCGCTGCACGCCAACTTCTTCGTGATGTACCCGGTGGCCGCCATGCCCGACCTGCCCATCACCTACCTCGCGGCCTACCGCGCGCCCGAGACGCCGGGCTTCGACAACGCGCTCGTGCGCGCCTTCCCCAACGTGACCAACGTGGACATGAGCACGGCGCTGGCCCAGGTGCAGCGCGTGCTGGACCAGGTGGTGCGCGCGGTGGAGTTCCTGTTCGGCTTCACGCTGGCGGCCGGCCTCGTGGTGCTGTTCGCCGCCATCACGGCCACGCGCGAGGAGCGGGCGCGCGAGTTCGCCATCATGCGGGCCGTGGGCGCCAGCAGCGCGCTGCTACGCCAGGTGCAGCGGGCCGAACTGGCCGGCGTGGGCGTGCTGGCCGGGCTGCTGGCCACGCTGGTGGCCATGGCCGTGGGCTGGGCGCTGGCGAAGTTCGTGTTCGAGTTCACCTGGTCGGGCTCGCTGTGGGTGCCGCTGGCCGGTGCGCTGGCGGGCGCGGTGCTCGCGCTCGGCGCGGGCTGGTGGGGCCTGCGCGACGTGCTGCGCCGGCCCGTGGTCGACACGCTGCGCCGCGCCGCGGCCTGAACCGGCGCTCGCGCTGCACCACGCCACAATCGCCGCCATGCAGATCGAAGAAAAGCCCGCCTTCGCCACCCCCTTCGAATGGATCGGCGGCGAGGACAAGGTACGCGCGCTGGTCGAGCGCTTCTACGACCTCATGGACCTGGAGCCCGGTAGCTACGCCGCGCTGCGCGCCGCCCATGGCGACACGCTGGACAACGCGCGCCAGCGCCTGTTCTGGTTCCTGTGCGGCTGGCTGGGCGGCCCGTTCTATCTACACCGACCGGTTCGGCCATCCGCGGCTGCGGGCGCGCCACATGCCGTTCTCGATCGGCATCCGTGAGCGCGACCAGTGGCTGGCCCTGCATGGACCAGGCCATGGGCGAGACCGGCGTGCCCGAAGACCTGCGCACGCGGCTCAAGGACAGCTTCTTCCAGACCGAGACTGGATGCGCAACCGCGGCGGTTAGCGGCGTTCGAGCAGCAAGGCCCGGAACTGCTGCGCCGCCGGCGGACAGCGGCGGCCAAGGCGGTGGATCAGTCCACGGTGGCGCCGGACTCCTTCACGACCTTGCCCCACTTGGCCGTCTCGGCCTTGATGAAGGCGGCGAACTGCTCGGGCGTTTCGGCGACCACGTCGCCGCCCTGGGCCGCGATCTTCTGCTTCACGTCGGGCTGGCCAGCACCTTGACGATGGCCTTGTTGAGGTGGGCCACGATGGTGGGCGGGCGTTGCGGCCGGTGCGAACAGGCCGAACCACGAGGTGGCTTCGTAGCCGGGCACGCCGGATTCGGCGATGGTCGGCACGTCGGGCAGCTCGGGCGAGCGCTTGGCGGTCGTCACGGCGATTGGACGCAGCTTGCCGGCGCGCACGTGCTGGATGGCCGAGGGCATGTTGTCGAACATGATCGCGATCTGGTTGCCCAGCAGGTCGTTCACGGCCGGGGCGCTGCCCTTGTAGGGGATGTGCACCATGTCGACCTTGGCCATGGACTTGAACAGCTCGCCCGACAGGTGGATGGAGCTGCCGCTGCCCGCGGAGCCGAAGTCGACCTTGCCCGGGTTGGCCTTGGCGTAGGCGATCAGCTCGGGCACGGTCTTGAACGGCTGCGCGGGGTGGGCCACCAGCAGGTTCGGCACGGTGGCCACGCGCGAGAGCGGCGCGAAGTCCTTGATCGGGTTGAAGGGCATCTTCTTGTACAGCGCCTCGTTGATGGCGTGCGTGCCCACGGTGCCCATGAACAGCGTGTAGCCGTCCGCCGGCGCGCGTGCGGCCGCTTGGCCGCCGATGTTGCCGCCCGCGCCGGCGCGGTTGTCGATGATCACGCTCTGGCCCAGTTCGAGCGAGAGCGCCTGGCCCACGATGCGGGCCAGGATGTCGGTGGTGCCGCCGGCCGCGAACGGCACGATCATGGTGATGGGCTTGGTCGGGTAGGCCTGTGCCGCGGCGGGCAGGGGCAGCAGGGCGGAGGCGGCGGCCGAGGCCAGCGTGGCCAGCGCCAGGCGGCGCGAGGTGTGACGTTGCGTCATGGGGAAACTCCTGGTTCGGGGAAAGAAAAAGCCGGGGCGGCGGATCAGACCGGCGCCACGCCCAGCGTGGTGCCGCCGCACACGTAGAGCACCTGGCCGGTGACGAAGCCGTTGGCAGGCGCCAGGAAGAACAGCACGGCGCGTGCGACGTCTTCCGGCGTGCCCATGCGGCCCACGGCGATGCTCTTGAGGATGCGTTCGGTCTGCGGCGCCCCTTCGGGGTTGCTCTGGCGGAACAGTTCGGTGGCGATGGGGCCGGGGCCGATCGCGTTGACGGTGATGCCGTCCTTGCCGAGCTCCATGGCCAGCGTGCGCGTGAAGCCGATCATGCCGGCCTTGGTGGCCGAGTAGACGATGCGCTCGCCCTTGCCCAGCGCGGCGCGCGAGGACATGTTGACGATGCGGCCCTCGCCGCTGGCACGCAGCGTGGGCAGGAAGGCCTGCACCAGCAGCAGCGGTGCGCGCAGGTGCAGGCCCACCACGTCGTCGAGCTGGCCGGTGGTGGCCGTGTCGATGGTGCCGGGCCGCGTGGCGCCGGCGTTGTTGACCAGCGCCGTGACGTTGAAGCGCGCGGCGATGTCCTGCGCGGCCTGGCGCGTGGCGGCTTCGTCCGTCAGGTCGGCCTGGAACGACTGCAGCAGCGGGTGGCTCCAGCCGGGCAGCGCGTGGTCGAGGTTGACCACGGCGCGGCCCTGCGCGAGCAGGGCTTCGGCGATCGCGCGGCCGATGCCGTTGCTGGCACCGGAGACGACGGTGACCGGCGTGCTCTTGTCGATGCTCATACGCGTTCCAGGACCAGCGCGATGCCCTGGCCCACGCCGATGCACATGGTGCACAGCGCGTAGCGGCCGCCCGTGGCGTGCAGGCGGTTCACGGCCGTGGTGGCCAGGCGGGCGCCGCTGGCACCCAGCGGGTGGCCCAGGGCGATGGCGCCGCCCCAGGCGTTGACGCGCTCGTCGTCGTCGGCCAGGCCCAGCAGGCGCAGCACGGCGATGCCTTGCGCGGCGAAGGCTTCGTTGAGCTCGATCACGTCCAGCTGGGCGAGCGTGAGGCCGGTCTGGGCCAGCACCTTCTGGGTGGCCGGCGCCGGGCCGATGCCCATCACGCGCGGCGCCACGCCGGCCGTGGCCATGCCGACCACGCGGGCGCGCGGCGTCAGGCCGTTCTTGCCGGCCTGTTCCTCGCTGGCCAGCAGCAGCGCGCAGGCGCCGTCGTTGACGCCGCTGGCGTTGCCGGCCGTCACCGTGCCGTCGGGCCGCACCACGCCCTTGAGCTTGGCGAGCGCTTCGAGGCTGGTGTCGCGCGGGTGCTCGTCCTTGTCGACGACGATGGCCTCGCCCTTCTTCTGCGGAATGGTCACGGGCGTGATCTCGCGCGCCAGGTGGCCGGCCTGCTGGGCGGCCACGGCCTTCTTCTGGCTGGCCAGGGCCATGCGGTCCTGCGCGGCACGTTCGATCTTGTAGTCGTCCGCCACGTTCTCGGCCGTCTCGGGCATGGCGTCCACGCCGTACTGGGCCTTCATGAGCTTGTTGACGAAGCGCCAGCCGATGGTGGTGTCGTAGACCGCGTTGGCACGGCTGAACGCCGTCTCGGCCTTGGGCATCACGAAGGGCGCGCGGCTCATGCTCTCGACACCGCCGGCGATCATCAGGCCGGCTTCGCCGGACTTGATGGCGCGCGCGGCCGTGCCCACGGCGTCCAGGCCCGAACCGCACAGGCGGTTGATGGTGGCGCCGGCCACGTCGATCGGCAGGCCGGCCAGCAGCGCCGACATGCGCGCCACGTTGCGGTTGTCCTCGCCGGCCTGGTTGGCGCAGCCGTACAGCACGTCGTCGATGCGGGCCCAGTCGACCTCTGGGTTGCGCGCCATCAGCGCCCGGATGGGAATGGCGCCCAGGTCGTCGGCACGCACGGAAGACAGCGCGCCGCCGTAGCGGCCGAAGGGCGTGCGGATGGCGTCGCAGATGAAGGCTTGGTTGCGCATGGGATCAGTCCTTGAGAAGGGGCAGGCCGACGAGCTGTTCCAGCTCGGCGTGGGACAGGCCGTCCACGGCATCGACCAGGCGCACGCCGCCCGGCGTGATGGCGAAGGTGGCGAGGTCGGTGTAGATGCGCTTGACGCAGGCCAGGCCCGTCAGCGGGTAGCTGCACTGCTGGACGATCTTGCTGGCGCCCTGCTTGGTCAGCAGGTCCATCATGACCCAGGTCTGCTTGGCGCCGATGGCCAGGTCCATGGCGCCGCCCACGGCCGGGATCGCACCGGACTCGCCCGTGCTCCAGTTGGCCAGGTCGCCCTGGGCCGAGACCTGGAAGGCGCCGAGCACGCAGATGTCCAGGTGGCCGCCGCGCATCATCGCGAAGCTGTCGGCGTGGTGGAAGTAGGCGCCGCCCGGCAGCAGCGTGACGGGCTGCTTGCCGGCGTTGATGAGGTCGTAGTCCTCGCTGCCCGCGGCGGGCGCCGGGCCCATGCCCAGGATGCCGTTCTCGCTCTGCAGGATGACCTCGCGGCCGGCCGGGATGTGGTTGGCCACCAGCGTGGGCTGGCCGATGCCCAGGTTGACGTAGGCGCCGTCGGGGATGTCCTGCGCGACCAGGCGGGCCAGGGCGTCCTTGCTGCGTTTGGTGTAGGCCATGTTCATGCCGCCTTCTTGAAGCCGGCGGCCTGCGTGGCCACGCGGTCGATCTTGACGATCTTGCTGACGAAGATGCCCGGGGTGACGATGGCCTCCGGGTCCAGCTGGCCGAGTTCCACGACCTCGTGCACCGAGGCGATGGTGCGGCGCGCGGCCATGGCCATCACGGGGCCGAAGTTGCGTGCGGACATGCGGTAGGTCAGGTTGCCCCAGCGGTCGCCGCGCTCGGCCTTGACGAGGGCCACGTCGCCCTGGATCGGGTACTCCAGCACGTACTGCTTGCCGTCGATCTCGCGCGTTTCTTTGCCCTTGGCCAGTTCGGTGCCGTAGGCCGTGGGGCAGAAGAAGGCGCCGATGCCGGCGCCGGCGGCGCGCATGCGCTCGGCCAGGTTGCCCTGGGGCACGATCTCCAGCTCGATCCTGCCGCTGCGGTACAGGCCGTCGAACACATGGCTGTCCACCTGCCGCGGGAAGCTGCAGATGATCTTGCGCACGCGGCCGGTGGCCAGCAGTGCCGCCAGGCCGGTGTCGCCATTGCCCGCGTTGTTGTTGACGACGGTGAGGTCGCGTGCGCCCTGGGCGATCAGCCCGTCGATGAGTTCGGCCGGGATGCCGGCCGTGCCGAAGCCACCGATCAGCACGGTGGAACCGTCGCGCACGTCCGCCAGTGCGGACGCGACGGACTCTGCAATCTTGTCGATCACTGCTTGCTCCTCAAACAAATGTTCTATACGCGAACATTTGTTCGCTAAAAGAATTATAGTGAGCACCCCCATGGCAACAGAAACCCCCCGAGACGCGTTGGCGACACCCAAACCCGGCGACAGCTACGTGCAGTCGTTCGCGCGGGGGCTGGAAGTCATCCGGTCCTTCAGCGCCCAGGCGCCGCAGCAGACGTTGAGCGAGGTGGCGGCACGCACCGGCCTCACGCGGGCCGGGGCGCGGCGCATCCTGTTGACGCTGCAGGCGCTGGGCTATGTGGAGACCGATGGCCGGCTGTTCCGGCCGACGGCGCGCATCCTGGATCTGGGCTTCGCCTACCTGTCCTCGCTGCCGATCTGGAACCTGGCCGAGCCGGTGATGGAAGACCTCGTGGAGCGCGTGCGCGAATCGAGTTCGGCCGCCGTGCTCGAGGGGCTGGACGTGGTCTACGTGCTGCGCGTGCCCACGCACAAGATCATGCGGACCAACCTGGGCGTGGGCTCGCGCCTGCCGGCGTTCTGGACCTCGATGGGCCGCGTGCTGCTGGCCGCGCTGCCCGAGGACGAACTGCTGGCGCGCCTGGCCCGTGCGCCGCGCGAGCGCCACACGGCCCACACCACGCTCGACGACGCGGGCCTGCTGGCGCGCATCCGCGCGGTGCGCGCGCAGGGCTGGTGCCTCGTGAACCAGGAGCTGGAGGAAGGCCTGATCTCGATCGCGGCGCCGCTGGTGGACCGCGCCGGCCGCACCGTGGCCGCGCTCAACGTGAGCGGCCAGGCCAACCGCACCAGCGAGGCGCAGATGCGCGAGGAGATGCTGCCCGCGCTGCTGGCGGCCGCGCAGGCCATCGGGCAGCGGATGCTGCGCGGCTGAACGCGCGGGCGGCGGTCGCCCCGTGCGCGGCGGCCGCGGGCGCCGCGTCGTGGGCCCGGTCGATGGCCTCTCGCGCCCCGAGTCCGCCGGGCGTCAGGCCCCGGCCGGGCGTGCCGCTACAGTGCGGCGCCATGGAAGAAGAACGATGACCGGCCCCTGGATGACCCTGGCCATCACGACGGCCGTGCAGGCCATGGTGGCCATGGCCTTGCTGACCCTGCCGGTGATGGCGCCGGTCGTGGCGCCCGCGCTGGGCGTGTCGGCCGCGCTGGTCGGCGTCTATGTGGCCCTGGTCTATGCCGGCGCCATGGCCGCGAGCCTGGCCGCCGGTGCGGCCGTGGCGCGCTTCGGTGCGATCCGCGTGAGCCAGGGCGGGTTGCTGCTGTGTGCGGCGGGCCTGGCGCTGTGCGCGCTGCCGTACACGGCCGCGAGCGCCATCGGCGCCGTGCTGATCGGCCTGGGCTACGGGCCGATCACGCCCTCGAGTTCGCACCTGCTGAGCCGCAGCACGCCGGCGCACCGCATGTCGCTGGTGTTTTCGGTCAAGCAGACCGGCGTGCCGCTGGGCGGCATGCTGGCCGGCGCGCTGGTGCCCAGCCTGATGCTGCTGCTGGGCTGGCAGGGCGCGCTGCTGGCCTCGGCCGCGGCCAACCTGGTCTGCGCCGTCATCGCCCAGCCGCTGCGCGCCGCACTCGACGCCGACCGCCAGGCCGACAAGCCCATGGCGCTGGGCAACCTCGCGCAGCCGATCCGGCTCGTGCTGGGGCAGCCGGCGCTCAAGATGCTGGCGGCCTGCTCGTTCGTGTTCTCGATCGCCCAGCTGTCGCTGACCACCTACCTCGTGACCTACCTCAACGAAGGCCTGGCCTACGGGCTGGTGGCCGCGGGGCTGGCGCTCTCGCTCGCGCAGCTGGGTGGCGTGGTGGGGCGCATCCTGTGGGGCTGGGTGGCCGACCGCGGCATGGGCGCGCGCCGCATGCTGGCGCTGCTGGCCGCCGTGATGGCGCTCGGCAGCGCGGCCACGGCCTGGCTCTCGCCCGCCTTGCCGCAGTGGCTGGTGCTGGCCGTGCTGGTGGTGTTCGGCGCTTCGGCGATCGGCTGGAACGGCGTTTACCTGGCCGAGGTGGCGCGCCAGGCGCCGCCCGGCCTGGCCGGCGTGGCCACGGGGGGCACGCTGGCGTTCACGTTCTTCGGGGTGGTGCTGGGGCCGCCGGTGTTCGGGGCCTTGTCGGCCCTGTTCGGGACCTACCGCGCAGGCTATCTGGGGCTGGCGGTGCCGACCGGCCTGTGCTGCGTGGCGCTGCTGCGCGCCAGGCTGTCGGCGCAGGCCGTCGATGGCGGCCGCTGAAGCCTCAAGCCTGGTGCTTGCGGCGGCTGCGTGCCGCCAGGCCCAGGCCGCCCGCCAGCAGCAAGGCCAGGGTCGATGGTTCCGGCACTTCGTTGCCCTGGTTCTCCGTCACCATGGCCAGCGACTGGTATTGCGCATCCGACTCCTGCAGGAACTGGATGGTGTAGCGGGCGGAGCGGTAGTCCGGGGCAATGGTGTCGAAGTGCGTGTACAGGTCGCCCATGATCGTCGCGTACAGGGCATAGGTGCCGCGCTCGTCTGCCGGATCGTCGTTTGCGGCGACGCGCAGGCTGTCCAGCGTGCCGTCGAAGCTGGTCAGCTGCCACATCGCCTGGTTGAAGCCGTAGCCGACCTCCATGCCGTAGAAGCCCTGGAGCATCGGGGCGTAGTACACGTCGATCGCGTAGTGCAGCAGCGCCGTGGCTTTCTCGGCGGTGGCGGGTTGGCGCAGGAACGGCGCGAAGGAGTCCGTCAAGGTGTACTGGTGCGTGGCGCCTGTGCCCGGCCAGTGGGCCCAGCCTTCGATGCAGAAAGCGAAAGCGGTGTTGGACAGGGTGGCGTTGCCGGACAGGGTCTGGATGTTGGTCAGTTCGCCCATGTAGCCCACGAATTTGTTGGTGTCGGTGACCGTGGCCTGGACGACGGTGGCGCCCGCGGGCGCGGCGAGGCAGGCAGAGAGGGCGGCGGCGGCAAAAAAGCTTTGCAAATTCATGGGGTTAGACCATTGGCTCGGAAGGACCGAAAGAATACGAGCCGCCTCCGATTTCCCGTGTGCGGTATTTCGTGCCCCGTGTGCGTGCCGGCCTGTGCGGCGTGAAGAAATGACGGAATCCTTTGTATGCAATCTTGGGAGTGATGTGAAGATGCAAGAACGCAGCTACCTGTTCGTGCCCGGTGACCGGCCCGAGCGTTTCGACAAGGCCCTGGCCAGCGGCGCCCATGGCGTGATCCTGGACCTGGAAGACGCCGTGCAGCCCGAGCGCAAGCCGCAGGCGCGCGAGGCCGTGCGCCAGTGGCTGGCGCAGGCCGGCCGGCCGGTCTGGGTGCGCATCAACCCGGCCGACACGGCCTGGTACCTGGAGGACTGCAGCCTGCTGGACGCACCCATGGTGCGTGGCGTCATGGTGCCCAAGGCCCAGGACGCCGACAGCCTGGCACAACTGGCCGGCCGCCTGCGCGAAGACCAGTGGCTGATCCCGCTGGTGGAGACCGTGGCCGGCTGGTTCGCGGCCCAGGCCGTCGCGCGCGTGCCGCGCGTGCTGCGGCTGGCCTTCGGCTCGGTGGACTTCATGTCCGACTCCGGCATCCAGGGCGAGGGCGAGGAGATGAACAGCGTGCGCACGCAACTCGTGCTGGTGTCGCGCCTGGCCGGCATCGCCGCGCCCATCGACGGCGTGTCCGTGGCCATCGACGACGCCGCCCAGCTGGAAAGCGACGTGCGCCGCTCGCGCCGCTTCGGCTTCGGCGCCAAGCTCTGCATCCATCCCAGGCAGGTGGCGGGCGTGCACCAGGGCTTTGCGCCCACGGCGGCCGAGGTGGCCTGGGCCGAACGCGTGGTCGCGGCGCTGGCGGCCGGGCCGCTGGGCGCGGTCACGGTGGACGGCAAGATGGTCGACAAGCCTATCGCGCTGCTTGCGCAGGCGATTCTGGCGCAAGCGCGTCCAGCCGATTAGCTGCCACGCTGGTGGAAACCATCCACGGCATGCGCACGGCCAAGGCGCTGGCCATCGAGCCGGCCCGGCGCCGGCTCTGGGACCCGTGTTCGGCCCAACCATCGACACGCAGTTCCGCGTCGGCAAGATCGCCCTCATCGGCTTGCAGATGCCGGGCGGCCGCGCGGCGGGCGTTGGCGCATGGCGCGGGCAGTCTCGTGCCGGGCGATGCCGTCCGGCGCACCCGCGCCCGCCTTCTGTCGCTCAGGACTGCGGTTTGAGCAGGACCACCAGCGCGCCGGCCCCGCCTTCGTCGGCGCGGGCCTGCACGAAGGCCAGCACTTCCTGCTTCTGGATCAGCCAGGCCTGCACCTTGGACTTGAGCACGGGCACGCGGCCCGGCGAGCCCAGGCCCTTGCCGTGCACCACGCGCAGGCAGCGCAGGCCCTGGCGGTGGGCGTCGCGGATGAAGGCGGACAGCGCCTCGCGCGCGTCCTCGCGGCGCATGCCGTGCAGGTCGAGTTCGCGCTGCAGGCTCCATTCGCCCTTGCGCAGGCGGCGCGTGACGTCCAGGCCGATGCCGGGGCGGCGAAAGCTCATGGCGTCGTCCACGTCCAGCAGCGTGGTGGCGTCGAACTCGTCGCTGAGGCTTTCCAGCAGCACGCGCTGTTCGTCGAGCTGCTGCTGCACCGGGATCGGCGCGGGCTGCTCGGGCGCCAGCCGCGCGCGCGTGGGCTGGCGCAGCGGCACCACGGGGCCGGCGGCGTCGGCGAACAGGTTGCGCTCGGCCTCGGCGCGGCGCCGGGCTTCGCGGCGCGCGGCCTCGCGCTCGGCCGCCAGGCGCTGCTGTTCGGCCAGGTGGCCGCGCATGGCGGCGAGGTCCTGCAGCGAGCGGGCCTTCACAGCAGCCCCCGCTCCGCGAGCGACAGGGCCTGGCCCGGCGCCACGATCACATGGTCGAGCACGCGCACGTCGACCAGCGCCAGCGCGGCCTTGAGCTGCTGCGTGAGCAGCTCGTCGGCGCGCGAGGGCTCGGCGCAGCCGCTCGGGTGGTTGTGGGCCAGCACGACGGCGGCCGCGTGGTGGGCCAGCGCGCGCACCACGACCTCGCGCGGATAGATGTGCGCCTGCGCGAGCGAACCGCGGAACAGTTCCTCCAGCGCGATGAGGCGGTGCTGGCTGTCCAGGAACACCACGGCGAAGACCTCGTGCGGGCGGCTGGCCAGCTGCAGCTGCAGGTAGTCCTTGACCTGCTGCGGCGCGCTGAACACCGGACGTTCGCGCAGCTGCTCGGCCAGCGCGCGGCGGGCGAGTTCGAGCACGGCCACGAGTTCGGCGCGCTTGGCCGGGCCCAGGCCCTTGATGCGGCCGAGGTCGGCGGCGGTCGCGTGCAGCAGGCCGGCCAGGCCGCCGAAGCCCAGTGGCGGCGGCGCGAGCAGTTCGTCGGCCATGCGCAGCACGCTCTTGCCCTGGATGCCGGTGCGCAGCAGCAGGGCCAGCAGCTCGGCATCGGCCAGCGCCTGCGGCCCGCGCGCCAGCAGCTTTTCGCGCGGCTGGGCATCGATGGGAAGGTCTTTCAGCGCCATGGCGGGGACCCGGCGGGCCGGGTTTTTACAATGGCGCCCAGTTTATCGAGGCTCCCCATGACCCCAGACTCCGCCGCCGCGCCCGTGGTGCAACCCGGCTCCTTCCTGACCCTGCACTACCGGCTGGCCGGCCCGGGCGGCGACATCATCAACACCTTCGGCGGCAAGCCGGCCACGCTGTCGCTGGGCGCGGGCGAACTGTCGCCGGCCGTGGAGGAGCGTCTGCTCGGCCTGGCCGAGGGCACGCACACGCAGTTCGACCTGCCGGCAGGCAGCGCTTTCGGCGAGCGCAATCCCGAGATGCAGCAGTGGGTCGCGCGCAACCTGCTGGCCCAGTTGGGCGACCCGGACGAACAGTACAGCGTGGGCGACGTGGTGCAGTTCCCCACGCCCGACGGCACGGGCAGCTACGCGGGCGCCGTCATCGCGCTGAAGGACACGGCCGTGCAGTTCGACTTCAACCACCCGCTGGCGGGCCAGCCCGTGACCTTCGAGGTGCAACTGATCGGGGTGCTTTGACATGGCGGACGTGAACGAGATCGTGCTGGCCGAGCCGCGCGGCTTCTGCGCCGGCGTGGACCGCGCGATCGAGATCGTCGAGCGTGCACTGGCCAAGTTCGGCGCGCCGATCTACGTGCGCCACGAGATCGTGCACAACACCTACGTGGTGAGCGACCTCAAGGCGCGCGGCGCGATCTTCATCGAGGCGCTCGACGAGGTGCCGCCCGACGCCACGCTGGTGTTCTCCGCCCACGGCGTGAGCAAGGAGGTGCAGCGCGAGGCCGAGCGGCGCGGTTTCCGCATCTTCGACGCGACCTGCCCGCTCGTGACCAAGGTCCACGTGGAGGTGGCCAAGCTGCACAAGGAAGGCTACGAATTCATCATGATCGGCCACAAGGGGCATCCCGAGGTCGAGGGCACGATGGGCCAGCTCGACAGCGGCATCCACCTGGTCGAGGACGTGGCCGACGTGGCGCGCGTGCAGCCGGGCCAGACCGAGCGGCTGGCCGTGGTGACGCAGACCACGCTGTCGGTGGACGACGCGGCCGAGATCGCGGCCGCGGTCAAGGCGCGTTTCCCGAACGTGCGCGAGCCCAAGCAGCAGGACATCTGCTATGCCACGCAGAACCGGCAGGACGCCGTCAAGGTGCTGAGCCCGCAGGTCGACATCCTGATCGTGGTGGGCAGCCCCACGAGCTCGAACAGCAACCGGCTGCGCGAGCTGGCGAAGAAGCTCGGCACCGAGAGCTACATGGTCGACAGCGCCGACGAGCTGCGCGCCGAATGGTTCGAAGGCCGGCCGCGCGTGGGCCTCACGGCTGGCGCCTCGGCGCCGGACGTGCTGGTCCAGCAGGTGATCGAACGCCTGCGTGCGCTCGGCGCGCAGGCGGTCCGCAAGATGGACGGCGTGCAGGAAACCCTGAAGTTCCCGCTGCCCAAGGGCCTCAAGCTGGACGCTTGAGACCGGGCGTCACAGCACTTCGCTGGCGAAGTCCGCCAGGCGCGAACGTTCGCCGCGCGCCAGCGTGATGTGGCCGCTGTGCGGCCAGCCCTTGAACTTGTCGACGGCAAAGGTCAGGCCCGACGAGCCTTCGGTCAGGTAGGGCGTGTCGATCTGCTGCAGGTTGCCCATGCAGACGATCTTGGTGCCCGGGCCCGCGCGGGTGATCAGCGTCTTCATCTGCTTGGGCGTCAGGTTCTGCGCCTCGTCGATGATCACGTACTTGTTCAGGAAGGTGCGGCCGCGCATGAAGTTCATGCTCTTGATCTTGATGCGCGAGCGGATCAGCTCGTTGGTGGCCGCGCGGCCCCATTCGCCGGCGCTGGTCTCGGTCTTGGCCAGCACCTCGAGGTTGTCGTCCAGCGCGCCCATCCAGGGGCCCATCTTCTCTTCCTCGGTGCCGGGCAGGAAGCCGATGTCCTCGCCCACGCTGACGGTGGCGCGCGTCATGATGATCTCGGTGTAGCGGCGGTCGTCCAGCACCTGCGTGAGGCCGGAGGCCAGGGCCATCAGCGTCTTGCCGGTGCCGGCGTTGCCGGTCAGCGTGACGAAGTCGACCTCGGGGTCGAGCAGCAGGTTCATCGCGAAGTTCTGCTCGCGGTTGCGCGTGGTCACGCCCCAGACGGCGTTCTTGAGGTGGTTGAAGTCCTTGAGCGTCTTGAGCACGGCCGTCTTGGCGCGGATCTCGGTCACGCGCGCGTACAGGCTGGGCTCGCCCGGCGCCTCGAAGTAGACGAACTGGTTGATGTACAGGCTCGGCACGACGGGGCCGGCGATGCGGTAGAAGGTGTGCTGGCCCTGCTGCCAGCTTTCCACCGTCTTGCCGTGCTTGGCCCAGAAGTCCGGCGGCAGCGCGATGCGCGCCGGAGTACAGGAATTCGCCGTCTTCCAGCGTCTTGTCGTTCTCGTAGTCGTCCGCCGCCAGGCCCGAGGGCCTTGGCCTTCACGCGCATGTTGATGTCCTTGGACACCAGCACCACCTCGCGCGGCGCATGCTGGCGGCGCAGCGCCTCCACCACGCCCAGGATCTGGTTGTCGGCCTTGCCCTGCGGCAGGCTGGCGGGCAGCTCGTCGTCCAGCGGACTGGGTCTGGAAGAACAGCTTGCCGCCGGCCTCGCGGTGGCCGGTGGCGTCCAGCGGCAGGCCCACCGCGATGTCGGCGTTCGGCGCGCCGGCCAGCACGTCCAGCGTGCGGCTGGTCTGGCGCGCGTTGCGCGCCACCTCGCTCATGCCCTTCTTGTGCCCGTCGAGTTCCTCGAGCACGATCATCGGCAGGTAGATGTCGTGTTCCTCGAAGCGGAACAGGCACATCGGGTCGTGCATCAGCACGTTGGTGTCGAGCACGAACAGCTTGGCCGGGCCGGGGGCTGGCGCCTTGGCGGCGGCTTGGGCTGTTCGGCGCCGGTACCGGGGCGGGCGTGTCGGCGGCGCGGCGCGGCGGCGTGCGCGTGCCGGGCGGTGCGTCCGGCCGTCTCGCGCATCATCGGGTGCGCCGATGTCCGCGCCGGTCGTCGCTCAGCACGGCGACGGGCGCTTCGTCCTGGGCTCCGCGCGCCGCGTGCGGCCGGTCTTCCGTGCGGCTCTCGGTGAAGCGCGCACGTGCGACCCGCGCCGGTTTGGACCTGGCGCGCGCGGGCGCGTCGAAAGCATCGGGAGACAGGGTGGCAGCGCGCTTTGCGGGGGGCGGGGGCAGAGGCATGGGGCTTCGTGTTTCCTGGGAAGGAGCAAAAACAAAAAAGCCGCCCGGTCACCAGGGCGGCTTGTTCGGGGGATGCGCGATCAGCGTCTCCTAGGGGCATGGGGCCATTATGCATGACCCCCGTGACGGCCCGCGCGCGCGGATGACCGCCGCGGTCAGACGGTCGTCTTGAGGTCCTTGACGGCCTTCGAGAACTTCGTCCACATGGCCCGGCACCTTCAGGCCGCGCCATTCTGTTGCAGCGTGCCGTCCGGCGCCGATCAGGAAGGTGCTGCGCTCGATGCCCTTGACCTTCTTGCCGTACATGATCTTGTTCTTGACCACGCCGAACATGTGGCACATCTTCTCTTCGGTGTCGGCGATGAGCTCGAAGGGAAGTTCCAGCTTGGCCTTGAACTCGTCGTGCGACTTCATGTTGTCGCGCGAGACACCGAACACCGTGGCCCCGGCCTTCACGAAGTCCTTGTACTTGTCCCGGAACTGCATCGCTTCGGTGGTACAACCCGGCGTGTTGTCCTTGGGATAGAAATACAGCACCAGAATCTTGGCCCAGATGCGATGTGTTGGAGACCTTCACGCCGCCCGTGGCGTTGGCTTCGAATTCCGGGATGAGTTTGTTGACAACGATCGCCATATGGTTTGAGTCTCGGGTGTCTCAGGAGGAAGTGCGGTCGCCGGCCGCGCGCCCAGGGATGAAAGACGTGTTCGGCCCTCGCGGCAACCCTCGATTTTATCCTGAAAATGCGATTCGCGCTTCCCTGGTACAGGAAGCGCGACATGCGCGTGCATGCGTCACGCCGCGGGTTCGAGCAACAGCGCCGCCACCACGTCGCGGCCCTCCTGCGCCAGGATGTTGTAGGTACGGCAGGCGGCCGCCGTGTCCATGGTCTCCACGCCGATGCGCCTGGCGATCAGCGGCCGCAGCCAGGCGGCCTGCGGGAACCGCAGCCTGGGGCCGCTGCCGAAGATCACGACTTCGCAATCGAGTTCGGCCAGCTGGGCGAAATGCTCCGCGCCGAGATCCTCGAAGCGCTGGCAGGGCCAGGCGATGCGCTGGCCGCGCGAGCCGATGACCACGCTGTGGGTGATGCGGTCGGCCTGCACGGCGATCCAGTCACGGCCCCAGTGCGGTGATGGTCTGGACGTCGGATCGGTCGGGCTGCAGCTTCATGGGAGAGGGGATGGGCGGCCGGGGAATCGCCGCGATCTGTGGTCAAATTATAGGTTTTCGCTTCAACACGGGCGCAGGTAGGGGCATGGTCCCGCCGCAGCGCGGCTCCGGTGGACTGCACGGGGGCCACCAGGGGAGTCCATGAAAACCGTCCAGAAATCCGCCAAGCTCTCCAACGTCTGCTACGACATCCGCGGCCCCATCATGGATGCGGCGCGCCAGATGGAGGAAGAGGGCCAGAAGATCATCAAGCTCAACATCGGCAACCTCGCGGTGTTCGGCTTCGATTCGCCCGAAGAGATCCAGCAGGACATGATCCGCAACCTGCCGAACTCGGCCGGCTACTCGGACAGCAAGGGCATCTTCGCGGCGCGCAAGGCCGTCATGCACGAGACGCAGAAGCAGGGCATCAAGGGCGTGACGCTGGACGACATCTACCTGGGCAACGGCGCCAGCGAGCTGATCGTGATGGCCACCAACGCGCTGCTCAACGACGGCGACGAACTGCTGCTGCCCGCGCCCGACTACCCGCTGTGGACCGCCGCCGTGAGCCTGTCCGGCGGCACGCCCGTGCACTACCGCTGCGACGAGGCCAATGGCTGGATGCCCGACCTGGACGACATCCGCGCCAAGATCACGCCGCAGACCAAGGGCATCGTGGTCATCAACCCGAACAACCCGACCGGCGCGCTGTATTCCGACGAATTGCTCCAGGCGCTCGTGGCCATCGCCCGCCAGCACGGCCTCGTGCTGTTCGCCGACGAGGTCTACGACAAGGTGCTCTACGACGACGTGAAGCACACGGCGATTGCCAGCCTGTCGGACGACGTGCTGACGCTGACCTTCAACTCGCTGTCCAAGAGCTACCGCAGCTGCGGTTATCGCGCCGGCTGGCTCGTGGTCTCGGGCGACAAGAAGCCCGCGCGCGACTACATCGAGGGCCTGAACATGCTCTCGAACATGCGGCTGTGCGCCAACGTGCCGGGCCAGTGGGCGATCCAGACCGCGCTGGGCGGCTACCAGAGCATCAAGGATCTGGTGCGCGAGGGCGGCCGCCTGCGCCGCCAGCGCGACCTGGCCTACGAACTGATCACGGCCATCCCCGGCGTGAGCTGCGTCAAGCCCAGCGCCGCGCTGTACATGTTCCCGCGGCTGGACCCCAAGGTCTACCCGATCGAGGACGACCAGCAGTTCATCCTCGAGATGCTGCAGGAGACCAAGGTCATGCTGGTGCAGGGCACCGGCTTCAACTGGCCCTCGCCCGACCATTTCCGCATCGTGTTCCTGCCGCACGAGGACGACCTGCGCCTGGCCATCGGCCGCATCGCGGCCTTCCTCGAGCAGTACCGCAAACGCCATTCCGTTTCTTCTTCCTCCACCGCGCAAGCGGCTCTCGCATGAAACCCATCCAGGTCGGCCTTCTGGGCATCGGCACCGTCGGCAGCGGTGTCTTCAACGTTCTCGCGCGCAACCAGCAGGAGATCCGGCGCCGCGCCGGCCGTGGCATCGAGATCGCGACCGTGGCCGACCTCGACGTCGAACGTGCACGCGCCATCGTGGGCAGCGACGTGCAGGTGGTGGCCGATGCGCGCGCCGTGATCGCCGACCCGAACATCGACATCGTGGTCGAGCTGATTGGCGGCTACGGCATCGCCAGGCAGCTCGTGCTCGAAGCCATCGCCGCCGGCAAGCATGTGGTCACGGCCAACAAGGCGCTGCTGGCCGTGCACGGCACCGAGATCTTCGCGGCTGCCCAGGCCAAGGGCGTGATCGTGGCCTTCGAGGCGGCCGTGGCCGGCGGCATTCCCATCATCAAGGCGCTGCGCGAGGGCCTCACGGCCAACCGCATCCAGTGGATCGCCGGCATCATCAACGGCACCACCAACTTCATCCTGTCGGAGATGCGCAGCAAGGGGCTGGACTTCGACGTGGTGCTCAAGGAAGCCCAGCGCCTGGGCTACGCCGAGGCCGACCCGACCTTCGACATCGAGGGCGTGGACGCCGCGCACAAGGCCACCATCATGTCGGCCATCGCCTTCGGCATCCCGGTGCAGTTCGACAAGGCCTACGTGGAAGGCATCACCAAGCTGTCGGCGCAGGACATCCGCTACGCCGAGCAGCTGGGCTACCGCATCAAGCTGCTGGGCATCACCAAGCGCACCGACAAGGGCGTGGAGCTGCGCGTACACCCCAGCCTGGTGCCGAGCAAGCGCCTGATCGCCAATGTCGAGGGCGCGATGAACGCCGTCGTCGTGCAGGCCGATGCCGTGGGCACCACGCTGTACTACGGCAAGGGCGCCGGCAGCGAGCCGACCGCCAGCGCCGTGATCGCCGACCTGGTCGACATCACGCGCCTGGCCACGGCCGACCCCGAGCACCGCGTGCCGCACCTGGCCTTCCAGCACGACGCGTTGAGCGACCTGCAGGTGCTGCCCATGGGCGAGGTGGTGACCAGCTACTACCTGCGCCTGCGCGTGGCCGACCAGGCCGGCGTGCTGGCCAAGGTCACGGGCCTGTTGGCCGAGGCCGACATCAGCATCGACGCCGTGCTGCAGCGCGAGGCCGACGACGTGGGCGGCGAGGGCTCGACGCAGACCGACCTCATCATCCTCACGCACGATTGCCAGGAAGCCCGCATGGACGCGGCCATCGCGAAGATGCAGGCGCTGCCGACCGTGCTGGCGCCGATCACGCGCATCCGCAAGGAAGAACTGAACTGACAGAGGTTGCCGGCAGGCATTATTCTGGCCAGATCGGCTAAAATTCTGTCCAGATCGTGCCTGAATGGGAGCCATCCATGCCTGCTGCCACCACCGCCGTCTGGCAAGTGCAAGAAGCCAAGAACCACTTCAGCGAAGTGATCGAGCGCGCCCTGCGCGAGGGGCCGCAGACCGTCACGCGCCACGGCAAACCGGTGGTGCGGGTGGTGGCGGTGACCGGCGAGGACGCCGAGCTGCGCGCGCGGCGGCAGGATACGGACAGCTTCATGGCGTTCCTGCTGGGTGCGCCCAGGATCGAGGGCGGCCTGCCTGCAATTCCGCGCGACAGCGGCCCGGGGCGCGCGCCTTTGTTCGGTGAGGATTGAGGCGGCATGCGCTGGCTGCTCGATACCTGCACGGTGACTGAATTCACGTACCCACGGCCCCATCCCGGCGTGCTCGCCTGGCTGCACGAGCACCATCACGATTGCGCGATCGCCGCTGCATCGTTTGCCGAAATCCAGTACGGCATCGCTTGCCTGCCGCACGGCGCCAGGCGCAACCGCCTGGATGCCTGGGCGCACGAGTTGGGCCGCCAATTTTCCGGGCGTGTGTTGCACGCCGACGACGCGGTGTGGCGCCGCTTCGGCGAACTGAAGGCGTCGCTGCGCTCCATCGGCCGCATGCAGGACGCGCTGGACATGGCCATTGCCGCGACGGCGCTGCGCCACGGCTTGCCTCTGGTCACCCGCAACACCCGCCATTTCGAAGACACGGGCCTGCGGCTCGTCAACCCTTGGGCTGCACCGCCCACGGCATGAAAAAGCCATGAACTACCTTTCCACGCGCGGCCACCCCGACCGCAAGCAGTTCTGCGAGATCCTGCTCGAAGGCCTGGCGCCCGACGGCGGCCTGTACCTGCCCGAGCAGTATCCGCAGGTCGACGCCGCGACCCTGGCGCGCTGGCGCCGGCTGCCCTACGCCGAGCTGGCTTTCGAGATCCTGTCGCTCTACATCGACGACATCCCGGCCGCCGACCTCAAGGCGCTCTGCGCCAAGACCTACACGCGCGAGGTGTTCGGCACCGAGGCCATCGTGCCGCTGCGCCAGCTCGAAGACGGCGTCTGGCTCGAAGCCCTGTCCAACGGCCCCACGCTGGCCTTCAAGGACATGGCCATGCAGCTGCTCGGCAACCTGTTCGAGTACGAACTGGGCCGGCGCGGCGAGGAACTCAACATCCTGGGCGCCACCAGCGGCGACACCGGCAGCGCGGCCGAGTACGCCATGCGCGGCAAGAAGGGCGTGCGCGTCTTCATGACCTCGCCGTACGGCCGCATGAGTCCGTTCCAGCAGGCCCAGATGTTCAGCCTGCAGGACGCCAACATCCACAACTTGGCCGTGGACGGCGTGTTCGACGACTGCCAGGACATCGTCAAGGCCGTCTCCAACGACCTCGCCTTCAAGCGCCGGTACCGCATCGGCACGGTCAACTCGATCAACTGGGCGCGCCTGCTGGCCCAGGTGGTCTACTACTTCGCGGGCTACTTCCAGGCCACGAGCCAAGCCCCCACGCTCGGCGCTGGCGTGTCCTCGCAGCCCCCCGAGGGGGCGCGTTCCGCCCTGGGGCGGCCCGGCGGCGGAACCGAGGTCGAGCAGGTCAGCTTCACCGTGCCCTCGGGCAACTTCGGCAACATCTGCGCCGGCCACGTCGCGCGCATGATGGGCCTGCCGATCGCCAGGCTGGTCGTGGCCACGAACGAGAACGACGTGCTGGACGAATTCTTCCGCACCGGCGTCTACCGCGTGCGCGGCAGCGCCGACACGCACGAGACCTCCAGCCCGTCGATGGACATCTCCAAGGCGTCCAACTTCGAGCGCTTCGTGTTCGACCTGCTGGGTCGCGACGGCGCGCGCACGGCCGGGCTGTTCGGCGCGGGCCTGGCGCAGACCGGCCGCTTCGACCTGTCGGCCGATCCGCTGTTCGCACAGGCCGCCGCGCGCTTCGGCTTCGCCAGCGGCAAGAGCACGCACGCCGACCGGCTCGCGACCATCCGCGACACCTGGCAGCGCTTCGGCCAGATGATCGACACGCACACGGCCGACGGCCTCAAGGTCGCGCGCGAGCAGCGCACGGCCGGCACGCCCATGGTGGTGCTCGAGACCGCGCTGCCGATCAAGTTCGCCGAGACCATCGTGGAAGCCCTGGGCCGCGCGCCCGAGCGGCCGGCCCGGTTCGAAGGCATCGAGGACCTGCCGCGCCGCGTGCAGCGCGTGCCGGCCGACGCCGAATTCGTCAAGCGCTACATCGCCGAACACTGCGCATGAAGGTCGTCGGCTTTGCCGGCTACTCCGGCGCCGGCAAGACCACGCTGATCGAGCGGCTGATCCCGCTGCTCAAGGCGCGCGGCGACACCGTCTCCGTCGTCAAGCACGCGCACCACGGCTTCGACATCGACACGCCGGGCAAGGACAGCTGGCGCCACCGCGAGGCCGGCGCGCAGGAGGTGGTGATCGCCTCGGACCGCCGGCTGGCGCTGCTGCGCGAGTACGCCATGGACCAGGCGCCGACCGCGCGCGGCCTGATCGCCGAACTGCGCCAGGACGTGGACTGGGTGCTCGTCGAAGGCTTCAAGCACGAGGACCTGCCGCGCCTGGAGCTGCGCCGCGCCGGCGACCAGCGCCCCGCGCGCTACCCCGAGGATCCGCATGTGCGCGCCGTGCTGACCGATGCGCTCGCCGGTCTCGCGCCCGCGCCCCCGTGCCCGGTGCTGGATCTGAACGACGTGCCGGCGCTGGCCCGTTGGCTGGCCGACAATGCCGCGCTGTTCGCCTACCGTTTGGACCCAGCCGCATGACCGATCCCGCCGCCAAGCTCAAGACCCTGGACGAAGCCCTGGCCCAACTGCTGGGCTACGCCGAGCCGCTGGCCGCCAGCGAGACCGTGTCCACCTTCGACGCCGACCGCCGCGTGCTGGCACGCGACGCGGTGTCTGCCCTGCAGGTGCCGCCGCTGGACAACAGCGCCATGGACGGCTACGCGCTGCGCTGTGCCGACGTACCCGCCGCGGGCGCCGTGCTGCCCGTGTCGCAGCGCATCCCGGCCGGCAGCGCGGGCCAGGCGCTTGCCGCCGGCACGGCCGCGCGCATCTTCACGGGCGCGCCCGTGCCCGAAGGCGCCGATGCCGTCGTCATGCAGGAAGACTGCGAACTGCTCGACGACGGCCGCATCCGCGTGCGCAGCGTGCCCACGCCGGGCCTGTCCATCCGCCGCGCCGGCGAGGACGTGGCGCTGGGCGCCACCGTGCTCGCGCAGGGCACGCGGCTCACGCCGGCCGCGCTGGGCATGGCGGCCAGCATCGGCCTGGCGGCGCTGACGGTCGCGCGCCGCCCGCGCGTGGCGCTGTTCTCCACCGGCGACGAACTCGTGATGCCGGGCGAGGTGCCGCCCGCGCAGATGCGGCCCGGCGCGATCTACAACTCCAACCGCTTCTTCCTGCGCGCGCTGCTGCAGCGCCTGGGCTGCGAGGTCAGCGACCTGGGCATCGTGCCGGACCGGCAGGACGCCACGGTCGAAGCGCTGCGCCAGGCGGCGCAGGAGCACGACCTGATCCTGACCAGCGGCGGCGTCTCGGTCGGAGAGGAAGACCATGTGAAGCCGGCCGTGCAGGCGCTCGGCCGGCTCGAGCTCTGGCAGATCGCGGTCAAGCCCGGCAAGCCTTTCGCCTACGGATCGCTGCCGCGCGGCGAGGGGGGCGACGGCACGGCCTGCCACTTCATCGGCCTGCCCGGCAACCCGGTTTCCAGCCTGGTCACCTTCGTCGTGCTGGTGCGGCCCTTCCTGCTCAAGCTGCAGGGCGCCACCCGCATCGCGCCGGCCGTGGTGCACCTGCCGGCCGCCTTCGACTGGAAGCGCGCCGACCGGCGCCGCGAGTTCCTGCGCGCGCGCCGCAACGCCGAGGGCGCGCTGGAGCTGTTCCCGAACCAGGGCTCGGGCGTGCTGACCTCCGTGGCCTGGGGCGACGGCCTGGTCGACACGCCGGCTGGCCAGCCCATCGCGCGCGGCGAGACCGTGCGCTTCCTGCCCTTCGAGGACCTGTGGGGATGAAGCTCGACATCCGCTATTTCGCCTCCATCCGCGAAGGCCTGGGCCTGGGCCGGGAGGCAGTGCAGACCGAGGCCGCCACCGTCGGCGCGCTGCGCGACGAGCTGCTCGCGCGCGGCGGGGCCTACGCCGAGCTGCTGGCCCGCGGCCGCGCCGTGCGCGTGGCCGTGGACCAGCAGATGCAGGACGAGTCCGCCGCGCTGCACGAAGGCGCCGAAGTCGCCTTCTTCCCGCCCGTCACGGGCGGCTGAGCAGGCCGTCCTCCAGCGCGCGCAGGCGCTGGCGCAGCGCCGGAGAGGCCGCGGTCATCGGCGCGCGCAGGCGGTCGCCGATCAGCCCGGCCTCGGCCAGCAGCGCCTTGACCGGGCCCGGGTTGGGCTCGCCGAACACGGCCTGCACCCAGGGCAGCAGCGGCTGCCAGAGCGCGCGCGCCTCGGCCAGCGCGCCCGCCTGCAGCAGCGCGACCAGGCGCGCGAAGCGCTCGGTGTGCCGGTGCGCGCTGGCGGCGATGGCGCCCGCCGCACCCATGGCCAGGCTGCCGAAGACCTGCGCGTCCTCGCCGGCCAGCACGGCGAGCCGGCCGTCGGCGATCAGCGCGGCGGTCTTGCCCGCGTCGCCGCCGCAGTCCTTGACGGCCTGGATGCGCGGGTGCGCGGCCAGCGCCAGCAGCGTCTGCAGCCGCAGTTCCACGCCCGTGCGGTAGGGGATGTCGTAGAGCACCAGCGGCACGGGGCTGGCATCGGCCAGGGTGCGGAACCAGGCGAGCAGCCCTTCCTGCGACGGCCGGATGTAGAACGGCGCGGCCACCAGCACGCCGGCCACGGGCCGCGTGCAGACGGCTTCGAGCTGCGCCAGCACGCCGGCCAGCCGGTAGCCGCCCACGCCCATCAGCACGGGCAGGCCCTGGGCCGCGGCCAAGGTGGTGTCCAGCACGGCGAGTTGCTCCTCGGCCGTCAGCGCGGCGGCTTCGCCGGTGCTGCCGCAGGCCACGAAACCGGCCACGCCGCGGCCGGCCAGGTCGCGCACCAGGGCGGCCAGCGCGGCGTGGTCGACGCGGTCGTCGGCCGTGAAGGGCGTGATCAGCGGAATCCACAGGCCGTGGAAGAGGGGAGAAGCAGAGGACACAAGCATTCCTTTCGATGGGTACGGGAAGACCGTCGGGGTCGACCATCGAAGGTGTGCGCGCGCGAAGCTCGTGCAGGAGGGCTGCCAGGGGTTCCGTCGCACATCCGACGACGGAACCGCAGCCCCGGTCAGACGAGCGGCGGTTTGTTCGCTTTTTTCGCGCAGCAGCCGGCCACGGACGTGGCGGTGCGGGCAATGCGGGCGAACATGGGGCGCGAGTGTAGCCTGCGCGAGAATCGCCGCATGCCAGCACCAGCCCGCGTCAGCATCCAGACCGCAGATTTCGACCTCGGCGCGGAAGTCGCCGCCCTGCGCGCGCAGGACGCGCGCGTGGGCGCCGTCTGCAGCTTCGTCGGCACCGTGCGCGACCGCCACCCCGACGCCCCGGGCCAAGTCACGGCGCTGGAACTGGAGCACTACCCCGGCATGACCGAGCGCGCCATCGAGGCCATGGTGGACGCGGCGTTCGCGCGTTTTGCGCTGTACGGCGCCCGCGTGGTGCACCGCGTGGGCCCGCTGGCGCCCACCGACCAGATCGTGCTCGTGGCCGTGACCTCGGCCCACCGCGGCGCCGCCTTCCAGGCCTGCGAGTTCCTGATGGACTACCTCAAGACCCAGGCCCCGTTCTGGAAGAAGGAGCAGACGCCCGAGGGCGGCCGCTGGGTCGACGCCCGCGTCAGCGACGACGCGGCCCTGGCGCGCTGGGGCATCGCCGTGGGCAACGCCTGATCCGCATCAGCTGTCGGCCGGCGCCGACAGCGCCCCTCTTGAAACGGGCGCATCCTCGCCCCATGTTCGTTGCAATTCGGAGAACTCGAACATGCGAATCGACAAACTCACCACCAAGTTCCAGGAAGCCCTGGGCGATGCCCAGTCTCTGGCGTTGGCCAACGACAACGCCTACATCACGCCCCCGCACGTGCTGGCCGCCATGCTCAAGCAGCAGGACGGCCCGCGCCCGCTGCTCGAACGCGCCGGCGCCAACGTGCAGGGCCTGCTGGCCGCGGCCGAGGGCGCGGTCAAGCGCCTGCCCCAGGTGCAGGGCCAGGAGCAGGTCCAGCCCGACCGCGACCTCGTCACGCTGCTGCAGGCCTCCGAGAAGGAGGCCTTGAAGCGCGGCGACCAGTTCATCGCGGGCGAGCTGTTCCTGCTGGCCTACGTGGACAGCAAGCTCGACTCGGCCAGGCTGCTGCGCGAGAACGGCGTCACGCGCAAGTCGCTCGAAGCGGCCATCGAGGCCGTGCGCGGCGGCCAGAAGGTCGACAGCGCCGAGGCCGAGGGCCAGCGCGAGGCGCTCAAGAAGTACACGCTGGACCTGACCGAACGCGCCCGCCTCGGCAAGCTCGACCCCGTGATCGGCCGCGACGACGAGATCCGCCGTGCCATCCAGGTGCTGCAGCGCCGCAGCAAGAACAACCCCGTGCTGATCGGCGAGCCCGGCGTCGGCAAGACCGCCATCGTCGAGGGCCTGGCCCAGCGCATCGTGGCCGGCGAGGTGCCGGACTCGCTCAAGGGCAAGCGCGTGCTGTCGCTCGACATGGCGGCGCTGCTGGCCGGTGCCAAGTACCGCGGCGAGTTCGAGGAGCGCCTGAAGAGCGTGCTGAACGAACTGGCCAAGGACGAAGGCCAGACCATCGTCTTCATCGACGAACTGCACACCATGGTCGGCGCCGGCAAGGCCGAAGGCGCGATGGACGCCGGCAACATGCTCAAGCCGGCGCTGGCGCGCGGCGAACTGCACTGCGTGGGCGCGACCACGCTGGACGAATACCGCAAGTACATCGAGAAGGATGCCGCGCTGGAGCGCCGCTTCCAGAAGATCCTCGTGGGCGAGCCGACCGTGGAGGCGACCATCGCCATCCTGCGCGGCCTGCAGGAGAAGTACGAGGTGCACCACGGCGTGGAGATCACCGACCCGGCCATCGTCGCCGCGGCCGAGCTGTCCAACCGCTACATCACCGACCGCTTCCTGCCCGACAAGGCCATCGACCTCATCGACGAGGCCGCGGCCAAGATCAAGATCGAGATCGACTCCAAGCCCGAGGCCATGGACCGGCTCGACCGCCGGCTGATCCAGCTCAAGATCGAGCGCGAGGCCGTCAAGAAGGAAAAGGACGAGGCTTCGCAGAAGCGCTTCGGCCTGATCGAGGAAGAGATCGCGCGGCTGGAGCGCGAGTACGCCGACCTCGAGGAGATCTGGAAGACCGAGAAGGCCACGGCCCAGGGCTCGGCCCAGGTCAAGGAAGAGATCGACCGCGTGCGCTTCCAGATCGCCGAACTCACGCGCAAGGGCGAGTTCCACAAGGTCGCCGAGCTGCAGCACGGCAAGCTGCCCGAGCTCGAGAGGACGCTCAAGGACGCGCAGGCCAAGGAGGCCGGCAAGGCCAAGGGCGGCCAGGGCCCGCAACTGCTGCGCACCATGGTCGGCGCCGAGGAGATCGCCGAGGTGGTGGCGCGCGCCACGGGCATTCCCGTGTCCAAGCTCATGCAGGGCGAGCGCGAGAAGCTGCTGCACATGGAAGACAAGCTGCACGAGCGCGTGGTCGGCCAGGACGAGGCCATCACGGCCGTGGCCGATGCCATCCGGCGTTCGCGCGCGGGCCTGTCCGATCCGAACCGGCCAACCGGCTCCTTCCTGTTCCTGGGCCCCACGGGCGTGGGCAAGACCGAGCTGTGCAAGGCGCTGGCGGGCTTCCTGTTCGACTCGGAAGACCACCTGATCCGCATCGACATGAGCGAGTTCATGGAGAAGCACTCCGTGGCCCGCCTGATCGGCGCGCCGCCCGGCTACGTGGGCTACGACGAGGGCGGCTACCTGACCGAGGCCGTGCGGCGCAAGCCCTACAGCGTGCTGCTGCTCGACGAGGTGGAGAAGGCGCACCCGGACGTGTTCAACGTGCTGCTGCAGGTGCTCGACGATGGCCGCCTGACCGACGGCCAGGGCCGCACCGTGGACTTCAAGAACACCGTGATCGTGATGACGAGCAACATCGGCTCGCACCTGATCCAGGCCATGGTGGGCCAGGACCCGGAGGACATCAAGGAGGCGGTGCAGGGCGAGCTCAAGAACCACTTCCGGCCCGAGTTCCTGAACCGCATCGACGAGACCGTGGTGTTCCACGCGCTGGACGCGCAGCACATCGAGGCCATCGCCAACATCCAGATCCGCGCGCTGCGGGACCGGCTGGCGCACCTGGACTTGACGCTGGACGTTTCCCCTGCGGCGCTTGCGGAGTTGGCCAAGGTCGGCTTCGATCCGGTGTATGGTGCGCGTCCGTTGAAGCGGGCGATCCAGCAGCGCATCGAGAATCCGCTGTCCAGGCTGCTGCTCGAAGGGCGTTTCGCGCCCAAGGCGGTGATTCCGGTGGACGTGGATCCGATCAACGCGCCCGGTGAGTTCCGCTTCGACCGGGTGGTGCATTGATGATCGCGGGCACGCAACAAGGGAGTGATGGGGCCGTGGGTGATTTCGTAGCGGGCCTCGTCCGCCTGATGTTGCAGCTGGCCCTGCTGGCCGCGGGCCTGGTGGTGGCCGCCGGCCTGGTGCTGGCGGCGGCCGTGCTGGCCGTGGTGTTCGGCCTGCGCCTGCTGTGGGCCAAACTCACGGGCCGCCCCGTGATCGTGCGCTTCGGCGGCATGGGCGTGGACCCGGCCGCCAGCTGGCGCCGCTACCGCAGCTGGCAGCAGGAGGCCACGCGCCCGCGCGGCCGCCCCGCGCAGGAGGCCGCGCCCGGCGAACCGCCGCCGTTCAGCCCGCCCGGCGCCATCACGCAGGACGTGGAAGACGTCCAGCCCAAGACGCCGCGCAGCTGACAGCTTGATGCAGGTCAACGCGGCCTGCACCGCGCCATGGGAGCATGGCGCATGCCCCGCAAGACGGCCACCCGTGCCCTGATCGAAAGCCAGCGTTTCGCCGTGCGCACGGTCGAGCCCGCGGCGCCGCTGCGCTGGCTGGCGCGCGGCTGGGCCGACCTGTGGCGCTGCCCGCTGCCGGGCCTGCTGCACGGCCTGGTGCTCGCGGCCTTCGGCGGCGCGCTCGCGCTGCTGGCCCATGCCCACTTCTGGCTGCTGGCCGGGGCCTTCTCCGGCTTCCTGCTGGTCGCGCCCGTCGCGGCCACGGGGCTCTATGCGGTCAGCCGCGCGCTGGAACGCGGCGAGCGGCCCACGGTGGCCACCGCGCTGCGCGTCTGGTGGCCCGAGGATGGCCGGCTCGTGGTGTTCGGCCTGCTGCTGGCGTTCGCGGGCACCGGCTGGGTCGTGACCTCGGCGTCGCTGGTGACGGGCTTCGCGCCCGGCGCCGTGCAGCGGCCCGCGGATTTCCTGCGCCTCGTGGCCGCCGACGCCGGCTGGCTGTTCGAGGTCTGGCTGGCGCTGGGGGCGCTGCTGGCCGCGCCCGTGTTCGCGTCCAGCGTCATCGCCATCCCGCTGCTGCTGGACCGTCGCATCGGCGTGCTGGCGGCCGTGCTGACGAGCTGGCGGGCGGTGCTCGAGAACCCGCTGCCGCTGGCGCTGTGGGCCGTGCTGCTGGTCGGCCTCACGCTGCTGTCCCTGCTGCCCGCGCTGCTGGGCCTGGTGCTGGCAGCGCCCTGGCTCGCGCACGCCAGCTGGCATGCCTACCGCGATCTGGTGGTCTGAAGCCCATGTTCGGCTACACCGAAGCCCAGATCGCCTGGTTCGGCATGACCTTCGGCCTCGGCGCCTTCATGCTCTACATGCTGTTCATCATCCTGCAGCTGGCGCGCGAGTCCAAGGCCGGGCGCTTCGGCACCTTCGTGCTGCTGCTGGGGCTGGGCCTGGGCATGGTGGGCTTCGCGGCCAAGGGCGTGATCAAGTTCTTCCTGACTTGAGCGCATGCGACGGCGCGCGCCGCGCCGGTTGATAATGCGAAATATTCTCATCACATGGGCTGGACGCCCTCCGCCGCCGCGCCCGTGCTGCAATCCCGCCCTTCCTCTGCCTTGCTGCTGGCGCTGGTGCGCCACTACGAAGACCTGGTCGAGCGGCTGCGCTGGCGCTTCGGCGACCGGGCGCTGGCGCGCGAGGTGGTGCACGAGGTCTGCGTGGACCTGCTCGAGCGGCCGCGCCCCGACCCGGTCGAGCAGCCGCTGGCGCTGCTGCGGCGCATGTCGCACGACCGCGCCGTGGACCACGTGCGTGCCCAGGACCGCGAGCGCCGCTGGATCGACCAGGTCGAGCAGCTGCCCGACGCGCCGTCCGGGCAGCCCGGCGCCGCGTCGGCACTGCAGTCGCGCCAGGAGCTGGAGCTGCTCTGCCGCACCATCGAGGCCATGCCCGAACGCTGCCGGCTGGTGTTCGTGATGCACAAGATCCACGAACTGCCGCATGCCGAGGTGGCCGCGCAGCTCGGCATCTCGCACAAGACCGTGGAGAAGCATCTGCGCCTGGGCATGGCGGCCTGCCGGGCCGCGTTGCAACGCGGGGTGGCGCCATGACGGCCAGGCCCGTGCCGCCGCCGGCCGAGGACGCGCTCGCCCGCCACCGCGCGGCGCTGCGCGAGCGCTTCCCGCTGCCGCCGCCCGCGGCCCGCGTGCGCAAAGGCACGCAGCGGCGCAAGCCGGCCGCCGCGGCCACGCTGGCCGCCGTCTGCGCGCTGGCCCTGCTGGCCTGGACCGATCCGGCCTGGCGCACCGAGCAGTTCGCCACGCAGGCCGGCCAGCGCCAGGTCCTGAGCCTGTCGGACGGCAGCACGGTGACGCTGGACACCGCCACGCGGCTGCAGGTGTCGCGCCACCTGCGCTCGCGCCGCGTGGCGCTGGAAACCGGCCGCGCGCTGTTCGAGGTGGCGCCCTCGGCCTGGCGGCCCTTCACGGTGGACGCGGGCGCGGCCCAGGTCCGGGTGCTGGGCACGGCCTTCGACGTGCGGCTCTGGGGCGAGGACGTGGCCGTGACCGTGCTGCACGGCCATGTCGCGGTGCGCGGCGCGGCGCAGGACGGCGCGCAGCTGCAGGCGGGGCAGCGCGCCGACGTGGCGGCCGGCCGGCTCGGCCCCGTGCGCAGCGTCGATGCGCAGGCCGCCACGGCCTGGCGCGAGGGGCGCTTCGTGTTCCAGCGCACGCCGCTGGCCGAGGTGCTGCGCGAGATCGAGCGCTACAGCGGCCGTCCCGTGCGCCTGCTGCAGCCCGAGCTGGCCGGCCTGGAGGTCTCGGGCGTCTACCGCACCGCCAACGCCGCGGCCCTGCTCGACCTGCTGCCCACGCTGCTGCCGGTGCGCGTGCAGCATGCCGCCGACGGCAGCGCCACCGTGGCCGCGCGCGGAAAGTTGTAACAGCAGGGTAGGGTCGGCCACGGTGGCGGACGGCTTCTTCTTCGGATGTCCCACAACGAAGGAGAGAGAACCCGTGTCACCGTTTCCCGTTTCCGTTCTTCCCGCCGCGCGCCGGCTGCCGCTGTGGCTGGCCTTGCAGCGGCGCGCGCCGCTGGCCGCCGCGGCGGCGCTGCTGGCCGTGGGCGTGCAGGCCCAGACCGTGGCGCTGGACCTGCCCGCCGCGCCGCTGGAGCAGTCGCTCAACGCGCTGGCGCAGCGCACGGGCGTGCAGATCATGTTCGCCAGCCCGCTGGCCCAGGGCCGCAGCGCGCCCGCGCTGCGCGGCAGCTACACGCCGCGCGAGGCGCTGGACCGCCTGCTGGCCGGCAGCGGCCTGGCCGTGCGTGCGGCCGATGGCGGCAAGACCTTCGTCGTGGAGCGGGGCCAGGCGGCCCCGGCGGCGGCTCCCGCCGGCGCGGGCGGCGCGCTGCCGACCGTGCAGGTCGTGGCCGGCGCCGAGCGCAGCGCCACGACCGAAGGCAGCCGCGACTACGCCGCGCGCGCCGTCACCATCGGCCTGGGCGAGCAGTCGCCGCGCGAGACGCCCAACTCCATCAGCGTGGTCACGCGCCAGCGCCTGGACGACCAGAACTTCTTCAGCATCGAAGAGGCCATGCAGTACACGACGGCGCTCAAGGTCACGACCTACGGCACCAACAACTTCAACCTCGAATCGCGCGGCTACGGCATCGACCACTACCAGATCGACGGCGTGTCCTCGTCCACGCGCGTCTACGAGAACAACTTCAGCCTGGCCATGTTCGACCGCATCGAGGTCTGGCGCGGCCCGGCCGGCCTGCTGCAGGGCGCGGGCGACCCGGGCGGCACGGTCAACATGGTGCGCAAGCGCGCGCAGGACCAGTTCGGCTTCAACGCCAAGACCAGCGTGGGCTCCTGGGACCACTACTACGCCGATGCCGACGTGACCGGCCCGCTCAATGCCGACGGCAGCCTGCGCGGGCGGCTGGTCGTCGCCTACCAGGACCGGCACTACTTCACCGACTACGCCAAGACACGCCAGCCCATGGTCTACGGCACGCTGGAGTACGACTTCGGCGCCGACACCACGCTGTCGGTCGGCCACAGCCAGCAGCGCACCACCAACCGGCCGTTCTTCGGCCTGGCCGCCTATGCGGCCGGCGGCTACCCCGATGTCCCGCGCTCCACCTACATCGGCGCGCTGTGGAACCACCAGGAACAAGAGTCCAAGCGCAGCTTCGCCGAGCTCGAGCACCGGCTGGACGGCGGCGGCAAGCTCACGCTGTCGGCCAACCACGTCGCGCGCGACAACGCCGGCGAGATCGCCTGGGGCGGCAGCAACGTGGACCCGGTCACGGGCGACATGGAGGTGATCCCATACTTCTCGACGGCCCGCGAGCGCGAGGTCAACCTGCAGGGCCAGCTGAGCCTGCCCTTCCAGTGGCAGGGCCTCAAGCAGGAGATCGTGCTGGGCGCCAACCGCCAGGTGTTCCGCAACACCGCGGCCTACAACTCCAGCACCTGGGGCCAGAACGGCTTCGTGCAGAACGTGTTCGCGCCCGATCCCGATGTGGCCAGGCCCGATGTCGCCATCGACCCGCCCTACAGCCGCATCCGGCAGATCCAGAACGGCCTGTTCGGCCAGGTGCGCATCAAGCCGATCGCGCCGCTGACCTTGGTGGCCGGTGCCCGGCTGGCCTGGTTCGAGTACCAGAACCTGCTGGACCGCACGGCCGACCGCAGCGAGGACGCCAGGCTCGTGCCCTATGCCGGCGCGGTCTACGACCTGGGGCCCGAGTGGTCCGTCTACGGCAGCTACAGCAGCATCTTCGCGCCGCAGTCGTACCAGGACCGCAGCGGCAACTTCCTCAAGCCGCGCCAGGGCCACCAGTTCGAGGCCGGCCTCAAGGGCGAGCACTTCGACAAGCGCTTGGGCAGCAGCCTGGCGGTCTACCGCATCGAGGACAGCAACCGCGCGATGACCGACCCCGACTTCCCCGATGCGTCCATCGCCGCCGGCAAGGTGCGCAGCCAGGGCGTGGAGGCCGAACTCACGGGCCGCATCACGCCGCAATGGAACCTCACGGCCGGCTACGGCTACAACACCACGCGGCAGCTCACGGCCGGACCGGACCAGCAGGGCAAGCCGTTCACGACCGTGTACCCGCGCCACATCTTCTCGCTGTGGAGCGACCACCGCTTCGACAGCGGCCTGAGCCTGGCCGCCGGCGTGCGCGTGCGCAGCGGCATCTACTCGGAAGACAGCGGCGTGCGCTGGAAGGCCGGCGGCGTGGCCGTGTTCTCGGCGCAGGCCGGCTACCAGATCACGCCGCAGCTGCGTGCCACGCTGACGCTGAACAACCTGTTCGACCGCAAGTACCTCGACCGCCCCGACGGCTGGACACGCCAGAGCTACTACGGCGAGCCGCGCAGCCTGATGGCCTCGCTGAGCTACAAGTACTGATGCCGGTCAGAGCGCCGTGAGGTGCTCGTACAGGATCAGCGTGCCGATGCCGATCAGCAGCACGCCGCCGACGGCCTCGGCCCAGCGCCCGGCGACCTTGCCCAGCACCCGGCCGACCATCACGCCGAGGGTCACCATGGCGAAGGTGGCCAGGCCGATGGCGGCGGCCACCGGCACGATGTCCACATCCAGGAAGGCCAGGCCCACGCCGACGGCCATGGCGTCGATGCTGGTGGCAAAGCCCGTGATGGCCAGCAGCCAGAAGCCGTGGCTGCTGGGTTTTTCCTCGGCGGCGTCGTCCTGCGTGCGCAGCGCGCCGGCCAGCATGCGCAGGCCCAGCACGCCCAGCAGCACGAACGCGATCCAGTGGTCCCAGGCCTTGACGTAGCCCGAGGCGGCATAGCCCAGGGCCCAGCCGACGATGGGGGTGAGGGCCTCGATGACACCGAAGATGGCGCCGGTGCGCACGGCTTCGGACCAACGGGGTTTCTGCAGGGCCGTGCCCTTGCCGACGGCCGCGGCGAAGGCATCGGTCGACATGGCCATGGCCAGCAGGGCGGTGGAAGCGAGATTCATGGGGGACTCGTTGTGCGGCCGGGCGAGAGCGCAAGGGCAGGGCCCCGCTGCCCGACCTGCGTCGCGGGGCCATGCCCATGGTCTCGCCTACCGTGCAACGGTTGCCGGCGCCACGGCATGCGAGATGCCGACTGTGTTGACGCAGGCGCTTCCGACAGACCGGAAGCCGGCTACTCCCCAAGGGAGCGGCAAGTATAGGGGGGCCGCCAATGCCCCGGTGCTGGGAGAAAGTTGCATTCGCCTTCAGCGGCCGGGCGGCTGCGGGCCGTACAGCCAGGGCATGTCCAGCAGCCGTTCGCCGAGCAGGCGCAGCGAGAGGTTGCGGCCCCAGCGCAGGGGCCCGGTGGCGTGGAAGATGCGGCCGTTGCGCAGCGCGCGGGCCTGCACGCGCGCGTTGCGCTGCCAGCGTTCCTGCGCGTAGCGGGCCAGCAGCGCGGGCACCTCGGTGCCGGCCGCGTCGGCCTGGTGCAGGGCGCGGCCCAGCGCCTCGGCGTCCTCGATCGCCATGCCGGCGCCCTGCGCGAGGTAGGGGCGCATGGGATGGGCGGCGTCGCCGAGCAAGGCCACGCGGCCGCGCGCCTGCTCGGTGGCGGCGCGCAGCGGCGGCCGGTCGGCCAGCACCCACAGCCGCCAGGCCGGCACGGCGCGCACCAGCGCCTGCAGCGGCGCAGCGCAGCCGGCCATGGCGGCCTGCAGGTCGGCCGCGTTGGTGGCGTGGTCCCAGTCGGCCAGCGCATCGGGCGTGGCGCCGCGCTCGCCGCCGGGCGGCAGGCCGTGCACGAAGGCCACCACGTTGAGCGCCTCGCCCGCGCGCACCGGGTAGCTGACCAGGTGCAGGCGCGGGCCCAGCCAGGCCGTGACCTCGGCGCTGCGCAGCGCCGCCGGCAGCGCGGCCTGCGGCAGCAGCGCGCGGTAGGCCAGGTGGCCGGTCAGGCGCGGCGGCCCGTCGGCGAGCAGCTGGGCGCGCACGCCGCTCCACAGGCCGTCGGCGCCGAGCAGGGCGTCGCCCTCGATGGTTTTCCCCCCGGCGCGCAGCAGCACGCGCCGGCCATCGTCCTCGAAGCGCAGCACGCGCCGGTCCAGCATGAGGGCGACCTCGGCCCGCGGCGCCACGGCCCGGTGCAGCAGCGCCAGCAGGTCGGCGCGGTGGATGGTGGCGTAGGCGGCGCCGTAGCGCGCGGGCATGGCGGCCAGGTCCAGCGTGGCCAGTTCCCGGCCGCTGGCGGCATCGCGCACGCGCAGGCGTGGCGGGAACGCGGCCACGGCCTGCAGCGCCGGGCCCAGGCCCCAGGCCTGCAGCAGCCGCACCACGTTGGGCCCCAGCTGCACGCCGGCGCCCACCTCGCTGAAGGCCGCGGCGCGCTCGAACACGCGCACCTGCCAGCCCTGGCGCGCGCAGGCCAGCGCGGCGGCCAGGCCGCCGATGCCGCCGCCGGCCACGAGAAGCTGCTTGGGATGTGCCATGGGGCCGCGATTGTGCCGGCCCCAGGGCAGAACCTTCTTGCGCTACATCGCCTTGAAGAGGTGGGTGTAGAGGCGGCTCACGGCCAGCCGGTCCGCCGGCCGGCCGCGCAGCCGCAGGTGCAGCCGGCCGGCCTCGTCGCGCTGCACCTGCTCGATGGCGTCGGCCCGCACCACGAGGGCGCGGTGCACCTGCCAGAAGCGCTGTGCGTCCAGCTGCGGCAGCAGCTGCTTGAGCGGCGTGCGGATCAGGTGTTCCTCGGTGGCGGTCAGCACGCGCACGTACTTGTCGGCCGCCTCGAAGTACAGCACCTCGTCGACCGGCACCATGCGCACATTGCCGGCCGCGTCGCCCGCGGCGATCACGCGCAGCGGTGCCGCGGCGCCCGCGGGGCCGACGCCCTGGGCCGCGGCCAGCAGCTGGCGCCACGGGACCAGCTGCTGTTCGAGCGCGTCCGGCCCGGGCTGCGGCGCCGGTGCCGCCAGCGCCTGCTGCAGCCGCGCCACGGTGCGGCGCAGCCGCTCGGGCTGCACGGGCTTGAGCACGTAGTCGAGCGCCTGGGCGTCGAAGGCGCGCGTGGCGTATTCGTCGTAGGCCGTCACGAACACCAGCTGCGGCATCGGCGCCGCGTGCGCGGGCCAGTGGTCGGCCAGCTCGGCGGCGGCGGCCAGGCCGTCCTGGCCGGGCATGCGGATGTCGAGGAACAGCACCTGGGGCCGCAGGCGCAGCGCAGCCTCCACGGCGCTGTGGCCGTCGCCCACGGTGGCGACGATCTGCAGCGCGGGCCAGGCCTGGCGCAGCTCGAAGGCGAGCGCCTGGGCCAGCAGCGGTTCGTCCTCGGCGATCAGGGCCGTACAGGCGGTGGGGGGCATGCTCACTCCTGCAGCGGAAACACGGTGGTGGCGACGGTGCCGCCGCCCGGCCTGGGCGCGACGGCGAGGCTGCCGCGCGCGCCGTGCAGCGCCTGCAGGCGCTCGCGCACCTGGGTCACGCCGAAGCCGCCCGGGTTGCCGGCCTCGGCCGGCAGGCCGACGCCGGTGTCGATGACCTGCAGCACCAGGCAGAGGCCGTCGGCGCGGCGCTCGCGGCGCGCGCGCACGGTGATCTCGCCGCCGTCGACCTTGGGCTCCAGCCCGTGGCGGATGGCGTTCTCCACGAGCGGCTGCAGCAGCAGCGGCGGCACCGGCACGCCGCGCAGTGCGTCGGGCAGGTCCAGCACATAGCGCAGCCGCGCGCCCATGCGCACGGCCATCAGTTCGAGGTAGTCGGCCAGGCGCTCGAACTCCTGCGCCAGCGGATGCAGCGTGGCGCGCGAGCTGCCCAGCGTGGCGCGCAGGTAGCCGTTCAGGCGGTCCAGCATGGCCACGGCGCGCGGCGGGTCCAGCGTGATCAGCACGCGCAGGTTGGCCAGCGTGTTGAACAGCATGTGCGGCTCCAGCTGGGCTTCGAGCAGCTTGAGCTTGGCCTCGGTGGCGTCGCGCTCGGCGGCGGCGATGGCGGCGGCCAGCGCCGCCGCCTTGCCGCGCGTGTGGAAGTAGAAGGAGCCGATGGCGCCCGCGGCGATGGTGATGTACAGGCCGATGGCGCCGTCGCGCACGTCGGCCGTGCGGCTGGGGTCGGCCGGGCCGATCAGCTTGAAGGCCAGCCAGTCGCCCGCGTAGAAGCCGACCAGGATGCCCGCCACCGTCAGCACCACGCCGCGCCAGCCCTGCGGCCAGCCGTGCCCGCCCTCGGCGTCGCCGTGGCAGTGCCGGCGCGGGACCGCGTAGCGGCCGAACTCCATCGTGCCCCAGCACAGGGTGCCGATGCAGATGGAATAGGCCAGCTGCGACAGGTAGCTGCGGTGCGGCCACATCAGCGTGGTCAGCACCGCCACCACGCAGCACAGCGCCAGCACGTGCAGGTAGTGGCGCAGGGCGCTGCGCACCAGAGTGTTCACTGGACACCTCCACGCTGCGCGCTGCGGTGCTGCGCACCTTGGGGCGGCCCGGCGGTGCTCATGGCTGGGCGCGGGCGGTGGCGCCGAGCTGCCGCGCGAAGAAGCCGGCGATGCCCTGGTGGACGGCCGGCAGGCTGCTGCGCGAGAAGCCCGGCGGGTCGTTCAGCAGCCGGCCCAGCGCGCCGGACAGGCCGGGCACGGCCGGCGACAGGATGGAGCCATGGCCGCCCTGCGCCAGGTCGGCCACCAGCGTGCAGCGCCCGGCGCAGGCGGCCAGCACGGCGTCGCTGTGCCAGCGCGGGGCCAGCCAGGCGTCCTGCCCGGCCCGCACCAGGCCCAGCGGCACGCGCGGCGCGGCCAGCGAGGCCATGTCGAACGGCGCGGCCATGGGCACGGCGGCGACGACGGCGGCGATGCGCGGCTCGGTCCAGCTGCGCCAGGCGGTGTCCTCGCCCAGCCTGGCGCGGATCACGCGCCGCGCGATGGCGATCTTGCCGCCGTCCAGCACGCCGCCCGTGAGCTCGGTCGACAGGCCGACGCAGGCCGGGAAGTCCTCTTCGATGTGGGCCTCGCAGTGCTGCGCCAGCCGTGCGGGTGACCAGCGGCCGCCGGCCAGCGCGAGCGCCGTGAGGCCGCCGGCCGACATGCCGTAGGCGCCCACGCGCTGCAGGTCCAGCTGCAGCGGCGCGAGGCGGCCCCCAGTGGCCGCCAGCGTGGCCACGGCGTCGATGGCCTGGGAGACCTCCTGCGGCCGCCGTGCCCAGCTCACCGGGCCGACGTCGCCGGTGTCCTCGAAGTTGTCGCCGCGGTGCAGCGGCATGGCCACCGTGAAGCCGGCCGCCACCAGGGCCTGGGCCAGGTCCCACTGCGGCCAGACCGAGCCGCCCGAGCCGTGCGACAGCACGACCAGCCGGCCGTTGCCGTGCGCAGGTGCGGCATCGACGGCGGCCTGCAGCGTGAACGGGCCGCGCTGCAGGGCCGCCGGCGCGGCCTGGGTGGGATACAGCAGCGTCACCGGCCCCAGGCCGGCTGCCGCCGGCAGGGTCACCAGGCCGGTCGCGGCCGGCGCGGCGGTGCTGGCGGCCAGGGCCAGCAGGACCAGGGCTTGGCGCAGTGCCATGGCGGCGCTTTCAGTCGGCCAGTTGGTAGGGGCCGCCGCGCTCCAGCGCGCGCCGGTACGCCGGCCGCGCATGGATGCGCGCCAGCCAGGCCATGAGTTGCGGGCGGCTGGCGTCGAGCCCGGCGCGCTGCCGGGCGGCCTCGACCGGGAAGCTCAACTGGATGTCGGCCGCCGTGAACGCATCGCCGACGAACCAGTCGCGCCCGGCCAGTTCGCCTTCCATGAAATCGAGGTGCCGCGTGAGGTTGGGCGTGATCAGCGCGGCCTTGGCCTTGGCGGCGATGCCGCGCGCGATCGGCTTGGCGAAGAAGGGCATCTTGGCGTTCTCGATGCGGTCGAACACCAGCTTGAGCAGCAGCGGCGGCATGGCCGAGCCTTCGGCGTAGTGCATCCAGTAGCGGTAGCGGACGGCCTCGGGCGTGCCCGGCGGCGGTGCCAGGCGTCCCTGGCCGTGGCGCTCGACCAGGGTCTCCAGGATGGCGCCGGACTCGGCCAGCACCAGCCCGTCGTCCGTGGTCACCACGGGCGACTTGCCCAGCGGGTGCACGCGGCGCAGTTCGGGCGGGGCCAGCAGGGTGGCCGGATCGCGCTTGTATTGCACGATCTCGTAGGGCAGTTCCAGTTCCTCCAGCAGCCACAGCACGCGCTGCGAGCGGGAGTTGTCGAGGTGGTGGACGGTGATCATGGGCCGCATGGTGCCTGATCAGCGCGGCCCGGTGTCGACCAGGCGTGCGCGCTCGCGTTCCACCATGCGGTCCAGCAGCGGGTTGCCGGGCGCCAGCAGCCAGACCGCCAGGCCGTGGAACAGGAGGCCGAGGCCCCAGCCCAGCAGCGGGAACAGCGCCCAGTGCCGGCCGCTCGCGAACGACAGCACGAGCAGCACGGTGTTGACGATGGCATAGACCGTGGCGTGGGCGAACCAGCCCAGCTTGGCCCTGGCGCGGCGGCGGGCGACCCAGTCGAGATGGCTTTCGCCGGGCATCGGATGGCGGGACATGGCGTGCTCCTTGGACAAGAGGTGGATCGGTCAGGCGGCGGCGACGGCGGCGTGGCGCTGGAAGGCCAGCTTCCACAGCCGCAGCGCGCGGCCGGCGAAGATGCCGCTGAACAGGCCGTACAGCGTGCTGACGCCGGTGGCGAAGCCGCCCTGGTGGGCGAGCGCGGGGTGCATGGCCAGCAGCACGCCCACGGCGTACTTGGTGGCGAAGATGCCCATCATGAGGGCCAGCGGCACCCAGCTGCCCGGCTGGAAGAAGCGGCGGCTGGCGGCGTCGTAGCGCACGGCCGGGTGCAGCGGCAGCCGGGCGACGAAGGCCAGCGCCGCAGCCGCGGCCAGGCCCCAGCCGGCCAGCGCGAGCCAGCCCGCGTCGGACCGGCCGAACGCGCCCGCCACGCCGTACACGGCCAGGGCGACCATGGCCACGGGCATGGCCGTCGCGCGGACCAGGGGGGTGCTGCCGGCCACCAGCTGCCTGCCGCCCATCCAGGCGAGCAGGGCGAACAGCGCGAACACCCAGGCGGGCGTGTGGGTCAGGATCTGGATCAGCATGGCGGGCTCCTTTGTGGTGTTGGCGCGACTGTGCGCCGGCGCCGCGCCGCTGCCCAGCGCCGTGCGACGGGTTGCAGCACGGCGGCGCCAGCTGCAGCGCAGCGCGACGAACGGCGCTTTACCTGCCGTTGACAGTTGCGAGCACATGCCGGCTACGATCGCCGGCTCCAATCGCACCAACCTAGTGCCTGCCCCCCGATTCCGCGCCATGGACCACCCCACGCCCGGCCCCGTTCCGCCCTCCCGTTCCCTGGTGACGCCGCCGGCGCAGCCTCCCTCGCGCGGGCGGCGCTGGCTCGGGGCGGTGGTCACCGTGCTGGTGCTGGGCGCCCTGGTGGGCGGCAGCTACTACCTGGTCACGCGGCCGGCCGAGACGCCCACGGGCTTCGGCATGGGCCCCCGCCCCGGTGGCGGTCCGGGCGGTCCCGGCGGCCCGCCGGGCGGCCCCGGCGGCGCCGGCAGCTTCGGCATGGTCACGGTGGGCCATGCCGCCGTGGCGCGCGCCCAGATCCCGATCACGCTGGACGCGCTGGGCACGGTCACGCCCACGGCCACGGTCACGCTCAAGCCCCAGGTCGGTGGCGTGCTGACCGAGGTGCTGTTCACCGAAGGCCAGGCCGTGCGCAAGGGCCAGCTGCTGGCCCGCATCGACCCGCGCCCCTACGAGCAGGCCCTCATGCAGGCGCGCGGCACGCGCATGCGCGACGAGGCCCAGCTGCAGGCCGCCCGCGTCACGCTGGCGCGCTACCGCACGCTGCTGGGCCAGGACTCCATCGCGCGCCAGGACGTGGACACCCAGGCCGCGCTGGTGCAGCAGCTCGAGGGCACGGTCACGAGCGACAAGGCGGCCGAGGCCGCGGCCGCCGTGAACCTGGAGTTCACGCGCATCACGGCGCCGCTCGCGGGCCGCATCGGCCTGCGCACCGTGGACCCGGGCAACACCGTGGCGGCGGGCTCGACCACGGGCATCGCCGTGATCACGCAGATGAACCCCATCGACGTGCAGTTCGCCGTGCCGCAGGACCGCATCCCCGAGGTGCAGGAGCAGGTGCGCGGCAGCAGCAAGCCGGCCGTGGCCGCGATGGACCGCACGCGCAGCGCGGTGCTGGACACCGGCAGCTTCTCCACGCTGGACAACGTGGTCGACACCACCACGGGCACGGTCAAGGCCAAGGCCCGTTTCGCCAACGGCGACGGCAAACTGTTTCCCAACCAGTTCGTCAACGTGCGCATGACGCTGCGCACGCTGGACGCGCTGGTGGTGCCCGTGACGGCCGTGCGCACCGGCCCGCAGGGCCCCTACGTCTACGTGATCGGCGAAGACCGCACGGTGGCCATGCGCCGCGTCAAGCGCGGCGAGGCCACGGTGGACGTGGTCGCCGTGACCGAGGGCCTGCAGGCCGGCGAACTGGTCGTGACCGAGGGCGGCGACCGGCTCAGCGAAGGCGCGCGCGTGCGGCTGCAGGGCGAGGTGCCGCCGGCCGGCCCGCGTGCCGGCGGCGGGCGCCGCCATGGCCAGGGCGCGGCGGCGCCGGGCGCCGGTGCCTCCGCGCCCGCCAACCCGTCGGCCGCCGCGCCGGCACCGCTGCCGGCGCGCCCGGGCGCCTCCGGCCCGCAGCCGCCGGCCGCCACGGCCGCGCCGCCCAGCGGCCAGCCGCCCTCTGCCCGGCCCGAGTCCGCGGGGTTGCCCACGGCCGAGCAGCGCCGCCGCATGCTCGAGTCGGTCAAGGACGACCCCGAGAAGCTGGCGCAGCGCAAGCAGTTCCTCGAAGCGCTGGACCGCGGCGACCCCGAGGCGCTGGCGCGCTGGCAGAACCTGCAGCAGCGGCGCCACCAGGGCGGCGGCGCGGGTTCCTGAATCCATGAGTCCGTCCAGACCCTTCATCGAGCGGCCCGTCGCCACGGGCCTGCTGATGCTGGCCATCGTGCTGGCCGGCCTGGTCGGCCTGCGCTTCCTGCCGCTGGCCGCGCTGCCGCAGGTGGACTACCCGACCATCCAGGTGCAGACCCTGTACCCCGGCGCGAGCCCGGAGGTCATGAGCCGCACCGTGAGCGCGCCGCTGGAGCGCCAGTTCGGCCAGATGCCGGGCCTGAACCGCATGGCCTCGACCAGCGCGGCGGGCGTGTCCATCGTCACGCTGCAGTTCGACCTGGACCAGACGCTGGACGTGGCCGAGCAGCAGGTGCAGGCCGCCATCAACGCCGGCAACTCGCTGCTGCCGGCCGACCTGCCGGCGCCGCCGGTCTATGCCAAGGTCAACCCGGCCGACGCGCCCATCCTGACGCTGGCCGTCGGCAGCGACAGCATGCCGCTGACCGAGGTGCAGAACCTCGTCAACACGCGCATGGCGCAGAAGATCAGCCAGGTGGCCGGCGTGGGCCTGGTCACGCTGTCGGGCGGGCAGCGGCCGGCCGTGCGCATCCAGGCCGACACCAATGCGCTGGCCTCGGTGGGCCTGGGCATCGACACCCTGCGCAGCGTGATCGCCGCGGCCAATGCCAACAGCGCCAAGGGCAGCTTCGACGGCCCGGCGCGCGCCTACAGCATCAACAGCAACGACCAGTTGCTGACCGCGGCGACTACCAGAACCTCATCGTCGCCTGGAAGAACGGCGCGCCCGTGCGCATGCGCGACGTGGCGCGCGTGGTCGACGGCGCCGAGAACGCGCAGCTGGGCGCCTGGGCGGCGTTGAAGGACGGGGGCAGCGGTGCGACCGAGCCGCCGCCGGGCCGCCCCAAGGCGGCGAGCGCCCCCCGGCTCTATTGCGCCCCGCCGTGATCCTGAATGTCCAGAGGCAGCCTGGCGCCAACGTGATCGCCACCGTGGACGCGATCAAGCAGCAGCTGCCCGAGCTGCAGGCCGCGCTGCCGGCCTCGCTGCGCGTGGAGGTGCTGTCCGACCGCACCACCGGCATCCGCGCCTCGGTCGAGCATGTGCAGCTCGAACTCGTGCTGGCCGTGGTGCTGGTCGTGCTCGTGATCTTCTTCTTCCTGCACAACCTGCGCGCCACCGTGATCGCCAGCATCGCGGTGCCGATCTCGCTGATCGGCACCTGCGGTCTCATGTACCTGCTGGGCTACTCGCTGAACAACCTCTCGCTGATGGCGCTGACGATCGCGACGGGCTTCGTGGTGGACGACGCGATCGTCATGATCGAGAACATCGCGCGCTACCTCGAGGACGGCGAGAAGCCCTTCGCCGCCGCGCTCAAGGGCGCCACGCAGATCGGCTTCACCATCATCTCGCTGACGGTCTCGCTGATCGCCGTGCTGATCCCCTTGCTGTTCATGGAAGACGTGGTCGGCCGGCTGTTCCGCGAGTTCGCGGTCACGCTGGCCATCACCATCCTGATCTCGGCCGTGGTCTCGCTGACCCTGGTGCCCATGATGTCGGCACGCTGGCTGCAACCGGAGTCCGAGAGCGGCGGCCGCTTCGGCCATGCCGTGCAGCGCTTCTTCGACCGCGTGGTCCGTCGCTACGACCGCGGCCTGGTCTGGGTGCTGCGCCACCAGGCGCTGACGCTGCTGGTGGCCCTGGCCACGCTGGCGCTGACCGTGCTGCTCTACGTCGTCATCCCCAAGGGCCTGTTCCCCACGCAGGACACGGGCCAGCTCAAGGTGCGCGTGGAGGCCGCGCAGGACGTCTCGTACGCACGCATGGCTTCGCTGCAGCAGGCCGCCGCCATGGCCATCCTGGCCGACCCCGAGGTGCGCAGCCTGTCGGCCGTGGTCGGCGTGGACGCGGCCAGCAACACCATGCTCAACACCGGTGCCATGCTGGTGAACCTGCGCGCCGACCGCGGCAACCAGCAGGAGACCATGGACCGGCTGCGCCAGCGCGTGCGCGAGGCCGTGGCCGGCGTCACGCTGTACCTGCAGCCCACGCAGGATCTGACCATCGACGCCGAGGCCGGCCCCACCGAGTTCCGCCTTTCGCTCGAAGGCGTGGACACGGCGCTCGTCAACGAATGGGCGCGCAAGCTGGTCGAGCGCCTGCACGGGGCCGACCTGGCCGACCGCGTGCGCAACGCCACCACCGACGCCGGTGCCCAGGGCCTGGCCGCCTACGTGGACGTGGACCGCGCCACCGCCGCGCGCCTGTCGGTCACCGCGAGCGCGCTGGACGACGCGCTCTACAGCGCCTTCGGCCAGCGCATCGTCTCTACCATCTTCACCGAGACCAACCAGTACCGCGTGATCCTGGAGGCGCAGCGCGAGGGCCTGGATTCGGTGCAGGGCCTGGGGAACCTGCAGCTCAAGACCGGCAGCGGCGGCACCACGCCGCTGTCGTCCTTCGCCACCGTGCGCGAGCAGCTCTCGCCGCTGCAGGTCACGCGCGTGGCGCAGTATCCGGCCGCCACCGTGGGCTTCGACACCGCGCCCGGCGTGGCGCTGGGCCGGTCGGTGCAGGCCATCCGCGCGGCAGCAAGCGAGATCGGCATGCCGGCCAGCATCGCCATGAAGTTCCTGGGCGCGGCCGGCGCCTACGAGAAGTCGCTGACCAGCCAGCTCTGGCTGATCCTGGCGGCCGTGGTCTGCGTCTACATCGTGCTGGGCGTGCTCTACGAGAGCTACGTGCATCCGCTGACCATCCTGTCCACGCTGCCGTCCGCCGGCGTCGGCGCGCTGCTGGCGCTGATGCTGAGCGGCCAGGACCTGGGCGTGATCGGCATCATCGGCATCATCCTGTTGATCGGCATCGTCAAGAAGAACGCGATCATGATGATCGACTTCGCCATCGACGCCGAACGGCACCAGGGCAGGACGCCGCAGGAGGCCATCCACCAGGCCGCGCTGCTGCGCTTTCGGCCCATCCTCATGACCACGCTGGCCGCGCTGTTCGCCGCGCTGCCGCTGATGTTCGGCTGGGGCGAGGGCGCCGAGCTGCGCCGGCCGCTGGGCCTGGCGATCTTCGGCGGGCTGGTGCTGTCAGCAGAAATCCTCACGCTGTTCGCCACGCCGGTGATCTACCTGGCCTTCGACCGGCTCGGCCAACGCTTCGCACGCAGGGCCGAGGCCACATGAGCGCCGCCCAGCCGCCGAAGGCGCTCGCACCGCAGGCGAACCGAAGGTACTCCAGTGAGCGTCGCCGGGCCGTTCCCAAGGCGCGAAGGCCCCCTCGGGGGGCAGCGCAGTACACGCAGTGACAAGCGTGGGGGCGATTGCCCATGAACCTGTCGCGCCCTTTCGTCGAGCGGCCCATCGCCACCGTGCTGCTGACCATCGGCGTGGCGCTGGCCGGCATCCTGGCCTTCTTCGTGCTGCCGGTCTCGCCGCTGCCGCGCGTGGACTACCCGGTGATCTCGGTCTCGGCCAGCCTGGCCGGGGCCAGCCCCTCGACCATGGCCTCCAGCGTGGCCACGCCGCTGGAGCGCCGGCTGGGCGTGATCCCGGGCGTCAACGAGCTGACCTCGACGAGCTCCACGGGCTCCACGCGCGTGACGCTGCAGTTCGACCTGAACCGCAACATCGACGCTGCCGCGCGCGAGGTGCAGGCCGCCATCAACGCCGCGCGCGCCGACCTGCCCAGCACGCTGCGCAGCAACCCGACCTACCGCAAGGCCAACCCCACGGCCTCGCCCGTCATCATCCTCGCGCTGACCTCGGAGACGCGCACGCCGGGCCAGATCTACGACGCGGTGTCCAACATCGTGAGCCAGCGCCTGTCGCAGGTCGAGGGCGTGGGCGACGTGGAGATCGGCGGCGGCTCGCTGCCCGCCGTGCGCGTGGAGCTCGACCCCTACCCGCTGAACCAGCTGGGCATCAGCACCGAGGACGTGCGCGCCGCGATCCAGGCCAACAACGCCAACCGGCCCAAGGGCGCGATCGAGGGCGAGGGCCGGCGCCTGCAGGTCTACACGCCCGCGCCGGGCCTGCGCGCGGCCGACTACCGCGACCTCGTGATCGCCTGGCGCGACGGCGCGCCGGTGAAGCTGTCGGACGTGGCGAACGTGACCGACAGCGTGGAGAACACGCGCACCGTGGGCCTGTTCAACGGCAAGCCGGCCGTGATCGTGCTCGTCACGCAGGAGCCCGGCGCCAACATCATCGAGACCGTGGACAGCGTGCGCCGCCTGCTGCCCGAACTGCGCGCCCAGCTGCCGCGGGACATCGCCGTGCAGGTGGCCTCGGACCGCACCAACTCCATCCGCGGCTCGCTGCGCGAGGTGGAGTTCACGCTGATGCTGTCGGTGGTGCTGGTGGTGTTCGTGGTCGGCGTGTTCCTGCGCCGCGCGCGCGCCACCGTCATCCCGGCCGTGGCCACCGTGGTCTCGCTGCTGGGCACCTTCGGCGTGATGTGGCTGCTGGGCTTCTCGCTGAACAACCTTTCGCTGATGGCGCTCACGGTGGCCACCGGCTTCGTGGTGGACGACGCCATCGTGGTGCTGGAGAACACGCAGCGCCACATCGAGGAGGGCATGGACCGCATGGCCGCGGCGCTGAAGGGCGCGCGCGAGGTCGGCTTCACGGTGCTGTCGATCAGCCTGTCGCTGGTGGCGGTGTTCATCCCGCTGCTGTTCATGGGCGGGCAGGTCGGGCGGCTGTTCCAGGAGTTCGCGGTCACGCTGTCGGCCGCGGTGCTGATCTCGCTCGTGATCTCGCTGACCACCACGCCCATGCTGTGCGCCATGCTGCTGCGCAGCGAGGACTGGTACCGGCGGCGCCCGCCGGGCCGCATCAGCGGGCCCCTGCTGCGCGGCACCGAACGGCTGTGGGCCTGGAGCCTGCGCGTGTACGCCCACAGCCTGGACTGGGCGCTGGCCAGCAAGGCGCTGGTCATGCTCTCGCTGGTCGTGGTGGTGGGCCTGAACGTCTGGCTGTTCATGCACATTCCCAAGGGCTTCTACCCGCAGCAGGACAACGGGCAGCTCAACGCCGGCATCCGGGCCGACCAGAGCATCTCGTCGGCGGCGCTGCAGGCCAAGCTCAAGCAGGCGGTGGACATCATCCGCGCCGACGCGGCGGTGGACACCGTGACCGCCTTCAGCGGCGGCTCGCGCGCGGGTGGCGGCTTCATGTTCGTGAACTTGAAGCCCCTGGGCCAGGGCCGCGCCGAGAAGACGCAGGCCGTGATCGACCGGCTGCGCCCGCAGCTGAACCAGCTGACCGGGCTGCGCGTGTTCCTGGGCCCGGTGCAGGACCTGCGCATGGGCGGGCGCAGCAGCAACTCGACCTACCAGTACACGCTCAAGAGCGATTCGCTGGCCGACCTGCGCAACTGGTCCAAGAAGCTGTCGGACCGCATGGCCGAACTGCCGCAGCTGACCGACGTGGACGGCGAGTCCTCCGACAACGGCGTGGAGACCTTCGTCGCGGTGGACCGCGACGCGGCCGCGCGGCTGGGCGTCAGCACCTCGGCCGTCAACGCCGCGCTGTACAACGCCTTCGGCCAGCGCTCCGTGGCCACCATCTACAACGACCTGAACCAGTACTCGGTGATCATGGAGTGGGCGCCGCGCTTCCAGCAGGCGCCGCTGGTGCTCAAGGACCTGTACGTGCCGTCCACCGTGAACACCACCACCGACAGCAGCGGCCGCACCAGCACGAGCACGGTGCAGGCCAATTCGGACAGCAGCACCGGCACCTCGACCTCGACATCGGCCAACCCGGCCTCGCGCAACTCCTCGGCCGGCCAGGCGCTGGCCACCAGCACCACCACCATGGTGCCGCTGTCGAGCTTCGTGCGCGTGGGCGAGCGGGCCGTGCCCAGCTCCATCAGCCACGACGACACCGAACTGTCCAGCACCATCTCCTTCGCGCTGGCCGACGGCGTGACGCTGGCCGAGGCGCAGCAGCTCGTCAAGCAGGCCGAGAACGACATCGCCATGCCCGTCAACGTGCGCGGCAGCTTCGCCGGCACGGCGCGCGCGGCGCAGGACACGGGCGGCCAGCAGACGCTGCTGATCGTCGCCGCCATCGTGGTCATCTACATCGTGCTGGGCGTGCTGTACGAGAGCCTGATCCACCCGGTCACGGTGCTCAGCACGCTGCCCTCGGCCGGCGTGGGCGCCGTGCTGGGCCTGCTGCTGTTCCGCATGGAGATGACCATCATTGCGCTGATCGGGCTGTTCCTGCTGATCGGCATCGTCAAGAAGAACGCCATCATGATCATCGACTTCGCGCTGGAGGCGCAGCGCGCGCGTGGCCTGTCGGCCACGCAGGCCGTGCGCGAGGCCTGCCTGCTGCGCTTTCGCCCCATCCTCATGACCACGCTGGCCGCCGCCCTGGGCGCGCTGCCGCTGGCGCTCGGCTTCGGCCAGGGTGCCGAGCTGCGCCAGCCCCTGGGCGTGACCATCGTCGGCGGCCTGATCGCCAGCCAGCTGCTGACCCTGCTGACCGTGCCCGTGGTCTACGTGCTGCTGGACAAGCTGCGCCGCCCGGCCGCCAACGACCGCCTGCTCGCCCGCACCCCATGATGCCGATGCTGCCCCGCCGCTCCCTTCTCCTCGCGCTGCCCGCCGTGCTGGCCGGCTGCGCCGTCGGCCCGCGCTACGAGCGGCCCGACACCGGCTTCGCCGCCGCCTTCAAGGAAGCCCCGGCCGCCGACGGCTGGGTGCCGGCCCAGCCCGGCGACGCGCTGGACCGCGGCGACTGGTGGACGCGCTTCGGCGATCCGCAGCTCGACGCGCTGGCCGCGCGCGTGCAGGTCTCCAACCAGAACATCGCCGCCGCCGTGGCCAACTACGCCCAGGCCCAGGCCCTGGTGCGCGAGCAGCAGGCGGCCCTGCTGCCCACGCTGTCGCTGGAGGGCAGCGCGCGCCGTAGCGGGCCGGTGCGCGGCGGCGGCGCGTCCAGCCGCTCCTACGCGGCCAGCGTGGCGGCCGACTGGTCGCCCGACCTCTGGGGCCGGCTCGGCGAGGCCGTCGGCAGCGCCCAGGCCAACGCCCAGGCCAGCGCGGCCGACCTGGCCTCGGCGCGGCTCTCCTCCGTCGGCGCGCTGGCGGCCAACTACCTCGCGCTGCGCGAGGCCGATGCGGAAACCGTGCTGCTCGACGAGACCATCACGGGCTACGAGCGCGCGCTCGCCATCACGCGCAACCGCTACGACGCGGGCGTCGCGGCCCAGACCGACGTGCTGCAGGCCCAGACCCAGCTGCTCAGCGCCCAGGCCGAGCGCGTGGCGCTGCGGCGCTCGCGCGCGACCTACGAGCACGCCATCGCCGTGCTGGTGGGCGTGACGCCGTCGGAGTTCGCCATCGCGCCCGCGGCCTGGCGGCCGGTGGTGCCGGCCGTGCCCACGGGCCTGCCCTCGCTGTTGCTGCAGCGCCGGCCCGACATCGCGGGCGCCGAGCGCGCGGTGGCGCGGGCCAATGCGCAGATCGGCATCGCGCGCGCGGCCTACTACCCCAGCATCGGCCTGTCGGCCAGCCTGGGTGGCAGCGCCAGCCGCGTGGGCGACCTGTTCAGCGCGTCGAGCCTGCTCTGGGCGCTGGGCGTGTCGGTGGCGCAGACCGTGTTCGACGGCGGCGCGCGCGACGCCGCCACCGACGCGGCGCGGGCCGCCCATGCGGCCAGCGTCGCCAGCTACCGCCAGACCGTGCTGTCGGCCTTCCAGGACGTGGAGGACCAGCTCAGCGCCACGGCCGCGCTGGCCGAGCAGGAAGGCCTGCGCCGCGAGGCCTCGCAGGCGGCCGACCGCACCGAGCAGCAGATGCTGAACCGCTACCGCGCCGGCCAGGTCGGCTACAGCGAGGTGGTCAGCGCCCAGGCCTCGGCGCTCAGCGCGCGGCGCACGCTGGCCCAGGTGCAGCTGGCGCGGCAGACGGCGGCCGTCGCGCTGATCCAGGCCCTGGGCGGCGGCTGGGAAGCGGACTGGCTGCGCCAGCCCTGAACCGCTACTGCGTGGCGCAGTTGTAGTTCTGCGCCAGGTTCACGTCGCCCGCGCCGCGGTAGCGCGGCCAGGCCGGGGTAGTCGCACAGCGGGCGCGTGCGGCCGGGCACGCCGGCCGTGTCGGCCACGGTCTGGGCCGGCGGCACGGTGCCGCGCTCGACCCAGTTCTCCAGCGTGGTCAGCGAGTCCCAGGCGGCGTTGAACACGCTGCTGGCGGCATGGCCGTAGCCGGGGATCTCGTAGTAGCGCATGAAGCTGTCCACCGTGCTCGCGCCCATGGCGTTGCGCAGGCGGGCCCAGTACTGCTGGGTGGCGCGCGTGCTGACCAGCGCGTCGTGCGCGCCGTGCGCCATCAGGATCTTGCCGCCGCGGGCGCGGAAGGCCGACAGGTCGGTCCTGTTCGCGTCCTGGATGCCGGTCAGCGCGACGATGCGGGCCTGCCAGGCGCCGGGCGCCTGCGGGTCCAGCGTCAACGAATTGAAGCTGGCGTCGCGTGTGACGAAGTACTTGACCCACTGGTCCCAGAAGGTGCTGCCGTACGGCGGCATGGTGGTGGCCGTGACGGCCGGCATCGGGTTGGCCGGCTGCTCGGTGCCCAGCGACAGCGTCAGCACCGTGGGCTGCAGCGGGCTGCTGCCGGGGTTGCCGAAGTCCGTGCCCCAGGTGTTGAAGCCGGGGTAGGTGGTCTCGCCGCTGGCCAGTGCGTAGGGCAGCACCAGGGGCGTGTTGAAGGTGTCGAAGGAGGCGATCTGCGCGTCCGACAGGCAGCTGTCGCCCAGGTCCGCGCCGCCCGCGCAGCGCACGGGCGCGCCGTTCAGCACCGCGCCGGCCAGGTCGAAGCTGGCGTTGCAGGCCGGCATGTTGCTGATCAGCCCGTCGCTGACGCCGTCCAGCCCGTCGCAGGCGGCGAGCGCGGCGTCGTAGGCCAGCTGGCGCTTGGCCCGGCTCGGGTAGGCGCCGGGCTGGGCAAGCTGGCGCGTGATGCGGCCGAACTGCAGGTCCAGCGCAGCGGCGTTCCAGGCCGGGTAGAGCACGATGGCGCCGTCGAAGTCCTGCGGCCAGTTGCCGACGGCCAGCAGCGCCTCGCGCCCGCCCGTGGAGCCGCCCGCGAAGTAGGTGCGCCTGGGCGCCTCGGCGTAGTGCTTGCGGATGATGGCCTTGGCCACGTCCAGCGTCTTCTTGAGCGCGTCGCCGGCGAAGTTGGCGAGCGCCTCGTCGTTGGCGCCGAAGCGGCCGTCGCGGCTGCCGTCGGCATTGGCCTGGTGGCCCGAGTCGCTGCCGAAGGTGGCGTAGCCGCGGCCCAGCGGCACGGGCTGGTCGGCCGGGCCGGCCGGCACGTTGCCCAGGCCGGTGGCGATGGTGCCGTTGTAGCCGCCGCCGCCGAACATCATGGCCTTGCCGTTCCAGTCGGTGGGCAGGTTGACCTGGAACAGGATCTTGGGCGCGTTGCCGTCCACCGGCTGGATGCTGCCCAGCACCTTGCAGTATTCGCCCACCGCGGCGGCGCCGCTGCCGGCGGCCGGCACGACCGCCGTGCTCGTGACCGTGGCGCCCTGGGTGCGCAGGCCGATGGCGCTGGCGGCGACCGCCATGCCGTTCAGGTCGGCGCAGGCCACGGGGTCGTCGTCGGAGGAGCAGGCGGCAAGGCCGGCCAGGGCCAGCAGGGCGATCGGTCGCAGGCCCCGGCGGGGCCATGTCGTGCGTGTCATCGTTTGTCTCCGAGGGATGTTTGGATGCACATCGCCTGTGGACCGCGGGCCGCAGCGCCGTCCGGCTTGCACAGGCCGTCCGCGGCAAGGCCCGGACGGGGCCCATGCTAGCGCGTGCGGCGGGCCGCGGTTCAGGACGGCGGGCTGCTGCGCCAGACGGCGGCCAGCGCCAGGCACTTCTGCCAGGCCGTGGCGCGCTCGTCCGAGAGGATGTCCAGGAAGTCCGACAGCTTCTTGGACTTGACCATGGTGTAGACCGTGAGCGCGCCCGTCAGCACGAAGGTGACCGCGAAGATCGTGAGCCGGCGCGCCATCGGCGCCTCGGCCTCGGCCAGCAGGTTCATGCCCAGGAAGCCCGTGGTCACGGTGCCGATCAGGCCGAAGATGGTGACCACCGTGAGCCGCACCACGGTGTTGGCCTGGCGGCGCAGGTTGTCGCTCTCCAGGTACTGCGCCATGTCGGCGATGCGTTCCTTGACCTCGCAGTAGGTGGCGTCCAGCTTCAGGTGGCCCGCGCACATGCCCCACAGCGCGCGCACCAGCGCCTGCTCGGAAATCTCGTGGAACCAGTAGCGGTGCGTGAAGCGCAGGAAGCCCTCGAAGCTGCCGCGGATCAGGCGCTTGAAGCGGCGCACGCTGTCGGCGCTGCCCACGTCCAGGTCGCGCAGCGCCTCGACCAGCTTGTCCGAGTACATCAGCAGCGCGGCCTTCTGGAAGTGCGCGATCAGGAACAGCAGGAAGTGCTGGTGCCGGAACTGGGCCAGCACGCCGCGGTCGCGGCAGCCGTAGAGCACCGAGTCGGCCCGGCCCACGACGATCAGCGAATGCCCGTTGCACAGGTAGCGCGTGTCGGGCGCGGCGCCGCCGGGGCTCCAGAAGCGGTCGTAGCAGAAGCGCTGCTCGAAGTCGGCCAGGTGCCCGTCGGCGAAGGGCAGGGCGCGGTTGTCTCCCGAGCCCGTGACCAGGCCCAGGCGCACGAAGTCGGCACGCGAGAGCGCGCGCGGATCGTTGAGCGCGAGGTAGGCCATGAGCGGCATGCGGTAGTACTCGATCTGGCGGTAGCGCAGGGCGCCGGGCTGGTCGGAGTAGTCGGGCACCAGCGGCTCCAGCATGGCCGCCCAGTGCGTGGCGATGCGCGGCGCGCGGTGCTCGGCCACATGGGCCAGGAAGGCATCGCGCTGGTGCGCGTCGGAGCGGGTCAGCACCTGGCCCTGGGCGTCGAGCCATTCGGCGTCGGCCAGGCTGTGCAGCGGCTGGCCGGCGGCGTCCCAGCCGGGCGGGTAGCCGCGGCCGAAGCGGTACATCAGCTCCTGCGCCTGCTCCAGCGCGAGGTCGTCGGCGCTGACCTCGAGGTTGAACAGCACCAGGTCCACGTCGAGGAAGAAGTACAGGTCGGCGTGGACGACGGACAGAAGCACCGGCGCGTCGCCGGGCCGGGCCGTCAGGCGCACGGCGGCGATGTCGTGGCGGCGGAACACGCGCATCGGCGAGCCGTGCGGCGTGGTGCCGCCCATGCGCCCGTGGCGGCCCTCGCCGTACAGGAAGCGCTGCACGTAGGGCAGGAAGGTGACGAACTCGTTGTAGTGCCGTTCGTGGAAGCGGCAGGTGTCGCCCGTGTACTCGTCCACCTCCTCCTGCCAGGGCGAGCCGGCCAGCAGTTCCCAGGGCTTGGCGCCGGCCGAAGCGGGCAGCGGCATGAGCCGCAACGGCCACAGCAGGACCTGGTGGAAGCGGCGGACCCGGGTCGGGTCGGCGGCGGTGCTGGGGCCGGTTTCCGTGGGCGTCATGGGGCGAGCGGCAGACTGCGGATGCGGCCAGTGTAGGCCGGCTGCGCGGCCGTCGTCCGCCCGCCTGTCCACCCGCCCCGACCAGGGGTCCGGCGTGCGGCCGCCCGCCCTGCCCACATCCCGGCCTTCTACGCTCGAGCGGCCTCGTCAGCCCAATTCGAGCAGCTCGAACGGCCCGCCGGCAAAGGCCTGGGCCAGGCGCTTGTCCAGCGTGAGCAGGCGCATGCCGTGGTGCTGCGCCAGGGCGAGCAGGTAGGCGTCCGTCGTCTGCCGCGGCCCGGTCAGCGGGCTGAAGTCGCAGGCCGTGACCGCCGGGTGCTCGGCCAGGTAGGCATGCTCGGCATCCGCGCACAGTGCCTGCAGCGCGGCATGGGCCTGCGGCGGCGACAGGGTGCGGCTGAAGATGCCGCTGGTGGAGGAGATGCGCACGAAGCCGAGCTGCGTGATGGCGCAGGTGGCCCAGGCCGCGGCCGCGCCCAGGCGCTGCACGACGGCGGCATGGGCTTCGTGCTCGACCCAGCCCAGCGCCACCAGGGTGTTGACGTCCAGCAGCACGGCCGGCTGGCGTGCCGCGCTCCAGCGCGGGCCGGGCTCGCGCACCGCCGGCGCCGGCTTGGCCGGCTTCACAGCACGCCTTCGTCGTCGATGAGCTTGTGCAGCTGCTCGCTGGTCACCTGCGCGCCTGCAGCCGCCGGTGCAATGGCCTGGAAGCGGCCGCTGCGCACGCTGGGCGGCGCGGCTTCGGTGCTGGCGCGCAGGCCCTGCTGCACCAGCTGGCCGAGCAGGCGGGCCATGGACATGTTCTGGCGCAGGGCCTGCCGGCGCACGGACTCGTGGATGGCCGGGTCGAGTTCGATCGTGGTGCGCATGGTGCTGTGAATCACTGAATCACTGATTCGGCGCATCGTAGCATTCGCGTGTGCGGTGGCGCAAGCCGGGCCCGCAGGGCAGCTGCGCCTCACGACGCCGGCGGCACCTCGCCCGCCAGCCCGCCGCCCAGCACGCGGTACAGCGTCACGCGGCTCTGCAGTTCGCCGAGCCGGGTCGTGACCAGGTTCAGCCGTGCGCTGTACAGCGTGCGCTGGGCCGTGAGGGCGTTGAGGTAGGTGTCCACGCCGCGCTGGTAGCGCGCGGTGGACAGCCGCTCGCTGTCGGCCGCGGCGCTGACCAGGTCGCGCTGGGCCGCCAGTTGCTCGCCGATCGTGCCGCGCGTGGCCAGCGCGTTGGCGACTTCCTCGAACGCGGTCTGGATCGCCGACTCGTAGTTGTTGAGCGAGACCTTCTGCTCGGCGCGGTAGTAGTCCAGGCTGGCCTGGCGTGCGCCGCCGTCGAAGATCGGCAGCGAGATCGCCGGTGCGAAGCTCCACACGCCCGTGCCGCCGCTGAACAGCGTGGCCAGCGTCGCGCTCGCGATGCCGCCCGAGGCCGTCAGCGAGACCGAGGGGAAGAAGGCCGCCCGCGCGGCGCCGATGTTGGCGTTGGCCGATTGCAGCTGGTGCTCGGCCTGCAGCACGTCGGGGCGGCGCAGCAGCACCTCGGACGACAGGCCGGTCGGCACCTCGGCCAGCCAGCCGTCGGCCTGGGGCAGGGCGTCGGGCAGCAGCGCATCGGCCACGGGGCCGCCGGCCAGCAGTTCGAGGGCGTTGCGGTCCTGCGCCACGGAGGCCGTGTACGCGGCCACGTCGGCACGCGCCTGCTGGTAGACGGTTTCGGCGCTGCGCGTGTCCACGGCCGAGGCCACGCCGAGTTCCTGGCGCTTGCGCGTGATCTCCATGCTGCGCTGCGCGCTCTGCATGGTCTGGCGTGCCGTGGCCAGGCGGTCCTGGTCGGCCGCCAGCGCCAGCCAGGCGTTGGCGGTCTCGGCGATCAGCGCGATGCGCGTGGCGCGCGCGGCCTCGGCGCTGGCCAGGTAGGTCTGCAGGGCTGCGTCGGTCAGGCTGCGTGTCTTGCCGAACAGGTCGAGTTCGTAGGCACTCACGCTGGCGGTGGCGCTCACGCTCTGCGTGGTGACGGCCGTGCCGTTGTTCAACGTGCGCGACCTGCTGGCGTCCAGGCCGGCCGAGACGGTGGGGAACAGGTCGGCGCGCTGCTGGCCGTACTGGGCGCGGGCCGATTCGATGCTGGCGATGGCCTTGCGCAGGTCGCGGCTGCCGTCCAGGGCCTGGGCCACGACCTGCTGCAGGCGGGTGTCCAGGATGAACTGGCGCCAGGGCAGGTCGGCGGCGCTGGCGCCCTGGTCGGTGGCCTGCGCGTAGGCCGCGCCCGTGGGCCACTGCGCCGGCACGGGGGCGGCGGGGCGTTCGTAGGAGGGCGCCATCGAGGCGCAGCCGGCCAAAGCCAGCGCGATGCAGGCGACCGCGATGCGCGAGAGGATGCGTGGTTGGGCCATGGTTCAGGCTCCTTGCGTGGTGGCCGGTGCCGCGTCGGCATGCGGGTCGCCGGCCCGGAACAGGCGGCGCACCAGCACGAAGAACAGCGGCACGAAGAAGATCGCGAGCACCGTGGCCGTCAGCGTGCCGCCCACGATGCCGGTGCCGATGGACACGCGGCTGTTGGCGCCCGCGCCGGTGGACACGGCCAGCGGCATGACCCCGGCGATGAAGGCCAGCGAGGTCATCAGGATGGGGCGCAGCCGCAGCCGCGCGCCTTCGACGGCCGCGGCCACGAGGTTCTGGCCGCGCCGGTGCGCGGCTTCGGCGAACTCGACGATCAGGATCGCGTTCTTGGACGCCAGGCCGATCGTGGTCAGCAGCGCGACCTGGAAGTACACGTCGTTCTCCAGCCCGCGCAACGTGGCCGCCAGCACGGCGCCGATCACGCCCAGCGGCACCACGAGCAGCACCGAGATCGGGATCGACCAGCTCTCGTACAGGGCCGCCAGGCACAGGAACACGACCAGCAGCGAGATGGCGTAGAGCTTGAAGGTCTGGCCGCTGGACAGCCGCTCCTGGTAGGACAGGCCGGTCCAGGCGTAGGTGCTGCCTTCCGGCAGGCCCTTGGCGATCTGCTCCACCTTGTCCATGGCCGTGCCCGAGCTGACGCCGTCGGCCGCCGCGCCCTGGATCTCGTACGAAGCCAGGCCGTTGTAGCGCGACAGGCTTTCGGGCCCGTTGGTCCAGCGCGTGGTGGCGAAGGCCGAGAACGGCGTCATGGCGCCGCCGCTGCCGCGCACGCGCCAGTTGCCCAGGTCCTCGGGCGTGGCGCGGAACGGCGCATCGCCCTGCATGTAGACCTTCTTGACGCGCGAGCGGTCGATGAAGTCGTCCACGTAGGTGCCGCCCCAGGCCGAGGCCAGCGTGCTGTGGATGTCGGAGATCGACAGGTCCAGCGCCGTGGCCTTGGCGTTGTCGATGTCCACGGCCAGCTGCGGCATGTCTTCCAGGCCGTTGGGGCGCACGGCGGCCAGCTGCTGGTCCTGCGCGGCGCTGCCGAGCAGGCTGTTGCGCATGTCCTTCAACTGCGCGCGCGTGGTGCCGGCCTGCGCCAGCAGCATGAAGTCGAAGCCGTTGGACTGGCCCAGCCCCGGCACCGAGGGCGGGTTCAGCGTGAAGATCTGCGCGTCGCGCACCGCGGCCAGGTCCTGGGTCGAGCGCGCGGCGATGCTGTCGGCACGGTTGGCGGCGCCCGGGCGGTCCTTCCAGTCCTTCAGTTCGATGAAGGCCATGCCGGCGTTCTGCCCGCTGCCGCTGAAGTTGAAGCCGCCGACCGTGAAGACCACGTCGGTGTTGTCCTTCTCCTTGGTCAGGAAGTAGTTCTCGATCTGCCTGGAGGTCTCCACGGTGCGGCCCATGGTGGCGCCCACGGGCAGCGTGTACTGCACCATGACCTGGCCCTGGTCCTCGGTCGGCAGGAAGCCGGTGGGCAGGCGCATGAACAGCACGGCCAGGCCGGCCAGCAGCAGGCCGTACAGCACCAGCCAGCGCAGCGGCGAGGCCAGGATGCGGGACACGCGGCCCTGGTAGCGGTCGGTCATGCCGTCCATGCGGGTGTTGAACCAGCCCGCCAGGCGGCCGCGCGGCGCGTCGTGGTCGTGCGCCTTGAGCAGCGTGGCGCACAGCGCCGGCGTGAGCGTCAGCGCCACCACCACCGACAGCACCATGGAGGCGACGATGGTGATGGAGAACTGGCGGTAGATCACGCCCGTGGAGCCGCTGAAGAAGGCCATGGGCAGGAACACGGCCGACAGCACGGTGGCCACGCCGACCAGCGCGCCCGTGATCTCGCCCATGGAGCGGATCGTGGCCTCGCGCGGGCCGATCTTCTCCTCGGCCATCACGCGCTCGACGTTCTCGACCACCACGATGGCGTCGTCCACCAGCAGGCCGATGGACAGCACCATGCCGAACATGGTCAGCGTGTTGATCGAGTAGCCGGCCACCGCGAGCACGCCGAAGGTGCCCAGCAGCACCACGGGCACGGCGATCGCGGGGATCAGCGTGGCGCGCCAGTTCTGCAGGAACACGAACATCACGAGCACCACGAGCACGATGGCCTCGAACAGCGTGATGGCCACTTCCTCGATCGAGATCTTGATGAACTTGGTGCTGTCCTTGGGGTAGGCCACATCGTAGCCTTCGGGCATGCCGCGCTTGAGCTGGTCGACGGCGGCGAACACGCGCTCGGCCGTGGACAGCGCGTTGGCGCCGGGCGCCAGCATCACGGCGATGCCCGAGGCTGGGTGGCCGTTCAGCCGCGTGACGCTGTCGTAGGACTCGCTGCCGAGTTCCACGCGCGCCACGTCGGACAGGCGCACGGTGGCGCCGCCGCTGGCGTGCTTGACGATGATGTCGCGGAACTGCTGCGGCGTCTGCAGCATGGACTGCGCCGTGACGGTGGCGTTGAGCTGCTGGTTGCTGGCCGCGGGCAGCGCGCCGATCTTGCCGGCCGTGACCTGGGTGTTCTGCGCCTCGATGGCGCTCTGCACGTCGGACGGCATCAGGCTGTAGGAGGCCAGCTTCTCCGGGTCCAGCCAGATGCGCATGGCGTACTGCGAGCCGAACACCTGCACCGAGCCCACGCCTTCCACGCGCGAAATGGACTCCTGCATGTTGCTGACCATGTAGTCGGCGATGTCGGTGGCGCTGGCTTTGTCGGTCTTGTCGTAGACCGCGATGATCACGAGGAAGTCGGTCTGCGACTTGGTGACCGTGACGCCCTGCGACTGCACCGAGGACGGCATGCGCGTGAGCGCCTGCTGCACCTTGTTCTGCACCTGCACCTGGGCCGTGTCGGGGTTGGTGCCCTGCTTGAAGGTGACGTTGATGCTGGCGCTGCCCGAGGAGCTGCTGGTGGACGAGAAGTACAGCATGCCGTCCAGGCCGGTCAGCTGCTGCTCGATGATCTGGGTGACGCTGTTCTCCACCGTCTGCGCGTTGGCGCCGGTGTAGGTGGCCGAGATGCGCACCGTGGGCGGCGCCACGTCGGGGTACTGCGAGATCGGCAGCGTCTCGATGGACAGCACGCCGGCCAGCATGATGGCGATCGCAATGACCCACGCGAAGATGGGCCGCTGGACGAAGAAGCGGGCCAGCATGCTCAGCGCTCCTTCTTGCCGGTGTCGGCCGCGCCGGCGGCGGTGCCGGTCTTGAGCTCGACCGCCTTGACCGTGCTGCCGGCCTTGACCTTGGAGGTGCCTTCGACGATCAGGCGGTCACCCTCGGCCAGGCCGCCCGAGACCAGCCACTGGTCGCCAACGCTGCGCTGCACCGTCACCGTGCGCTGCTGCACCTTGTTCTCGCCGTCGACGACGAGGGCCGTGGCATCGCCCTTGGGATCGCGCGTGATGCCCTGCTGCGGCGCCAGGATGGCCTTGGGGTCCACGGCCTGGTCGAGCAGCGCGCGCACGTACATGCCGGGCAGCAACTCGCCGTCGGGGTTGGGGAACACGGCGCGCAGCGTGACCGAGCCCGTGGACTGGTCCACCGCCACTTCGCTGAACTGCAGGCGGCCGGTGCGCGCGTAGGTGCTGCCGTCCTCCAGCGCGAGCTTCACGCTGGCGCTGCCGGCCTGCAGGCCGTCCTGCGCCAGCGCGCGGCGCAGCTTGAGCAGGGCCACGCTGGTCTGCGTCACGTCCACGTAGATCGGGTCGAGCGCACGGATGGTGGCCAGCGCGGTCTCCTGGCTGGCCGTGACGAGCGCGCCGGGCGTCACGCTGGAGGTGCCGATGCGGCCCGAGATCGGCGCGCGGACCTGGGTGTAGCCCAGGTTGATCTGCGCGCTCTCGTAGGCGGCGCGGGTCTGCTCCACGCTGGCCAGGGCCTGCTCGTAGGCCACGCGGGCGTCGTCGGCATCCTGCCTGGACACGCCCTCGATGGCCAGCAGCTCCTTGTAGCGCTCGTTCTTGAGCCGGGCCGCGTCGACGGCCGCCTTGGCGCTGATCCAGGATGCCTTGGCCTGGTTGGCGCTGGCCTGGTAGCTGGCCGGGTCGATTTCGTAGAGCACCTGGCCGGCCTTGACCAGCGCACCTTCGGTGAACTTGCGCGCCTTGACGATGCCGCCGACCTGGGGCCGCACGTCGGCGCTCAACGCGGCCGTGGTGCGGCCGGCCAGCTCCTGCTGCAGCGGCACGGCCTGGGTGTGCAGGGTGACCACGCCGACTTCCGGCGTGGCGGGCGGGGGCGGCGATGCCTCCTGCCTGGCACAGGCGGACAGCAGCAAGGCGGCGGCGAGGCCGAGGGCAGGGGAAATGCGTGGCATGGCAGAAAACCCGGTGTGGACGCAAAATTACAAGAATGAACGTTCATTCTCAATTAATAATGCGATGCCGATGTGGCGCTTTTGTAAAGACTCCGTGAACCAAGCCCCAGCCTCCACCGTCCGTCCGCCCCGCCCGCCCAAGCAGGAACGCGATGCGCTGCGGCGCGCCCAGATCGTCGAGGCGGCGCGCCAGAACGTGCTGCGTTGCGGCTTCCATGCCGCGCCCATGGCGCAGATCGCGCATGCGGCCGGCATGAGCGTGGGCCAGATCTACCGCTACTTCCCGAGCAAGGACACGATCATCCGTGCCATCGTGGAGGGCATCATCGAGCGCCGGCTGGAGCGCATGGCGAACCGCAACGAGAGCCCGTGCACGCCCGAACGGCTGGCCGCGCGCACGCCCGAACTGGACGCGCGCCACGCCGAGGACGCCGTGCTGATGCTGGAGATCACGGCCGAGGCCACGCGCCATGCCGAGATCGCCGCCATCGTGCGCGAGGCCGACAAGCGCAGCCAGCAGCAGGCGATCGCCAAGATGCTGCGGCTCATGCCCGGGCTTTCGCCGGCCGAGGCGGCGGCGCGCTGCGAGGTGGTGGCCGTGTTGATCGAGGGTACGGTGTTCCGCCAGCCGACCGAGATGCAGGCCGACCGGGCGGACCTCGAGCGGCTGTACGCGCGGCTGCTGGCGGTGTTGCTGGAAGGCAAGGATTTTTGAGCGGGCGCCCACCTATGATGCCTGCCATGCCCGACGACGCGTCCACCATCCCCACCGGCTTTCGCCCCATCGACATGGGCGGCCCCTTCATCGCGGCCAACGGCCCGCTCTACGGCCGCTGGACCGGCGAGAAGCTGCAGCTGGGCTTTCGCGTGGAGCGGCGCCACACCAATCCGGTCGGCACCTGCCACGGCGGGATGCTCGCGAGCTTCTGCGACATGCTGCTGCCGGCCATGAGCATGTACCAGGGCACGGACGGCCGGCGCAGCTTCCTGCCCACCATCAACCTGCAGGTCGACTACATCGGCGCGGCGCCGCTGGGCGCCTGGGTGCAGGGCGAGGGCGAGGTGCTGCAACGCACGCGCACCATGGTGTTCGCGCAGGCCCTGGTGACGGCCGACGGCGCGCCGGCGCTGCGCTGCAGCGGCATCTTCCGCTACCGGCCGCCGCAGGACGAGAACGCGCCGCGCGACTTCGACCCGCTGCGGCTGCGCACGGACTGAAGCCTGCGGCGCGCTGCGCGCCGCCGCACCTGGGCGGGACGGCGGGCCTTGTCAACACGCCCGCTGGTCATGCGGGCTTCACGCGGCTGTCACGGGCGGTTTCGACCATCACGCCCGCAAGCCAGCCTGCGCCAGCGAAATACACCATGCACAAAGCATGGCGGGGAAGCGTCTTGTCCTTTTTCCCACCACAGGACTCCGCCCCGATGCGTTCCACCGATCCAGAAAACATCCCCACCAACACCAGCGCCAACCCCCACTTCAACGCGCTCGTCGAGCGTGCGCGTTCGCGCCGCGGCTTTCTCAAGAGCGGGCTGGCCATGGGCGCCGTCGGCTTCTTCGGCGCGGGCCTCGCCGCCTGCGGCGGCGGTGACGGCGACGACTCCGGTCCCATGCTCGGCTTCGCGGCCGTGGCGGCCTCGACCGGCGACGACATCGTCGTGCCGGCCGGCTACCGGCACGCCGTGTTCTGCCGCTGGGGCGACCCGCTGTTCGCCAACTCGCCGGCCTGGAAGCCGGACGCCACGAACACGGCGGCCGACCAGGCGCTGCAGTTCGGCGACAACCACGACGGCATGCACTTCTTCCCGCTGTCGGACGACAACAGCACCGAGGGCCTGCTCGTGATGAACCACGAGTACATCAACCCCGAGTTCTTCTACACGGCCGCCGAGCAGTCCGGCGCCACGCCCTGGTCGCTGGAGCAGGTGCGCAAGGCCCAGCATGCGCATGGCGTGTCGGTGGCCCACGTGCGCCTCGTGAACGGCAGCTGGCAGGTGGTGATCCCCTCGCCCTACAACCGCCGCATCCACATGAACACGCCGATGCAGCTGACCGGCCCCGTGCGCGGCCACGCGCTGGTGCAGACCCGCGCCGACCCGGCCGGCGAGGTCTCGCTGGGCACGGTCAACAACTGCGGCAACGGCTACACCATGTGGGGCACCTACCTGACCTGCGAAGAGAACTTCAACGGCTACTTCGGCACCGCCAGCGCCACCGAGGCGCGCGACGCCAACATGCGCCGCTATGGCCTGTCGAGCGCGGGTTCGGGCTACCGCTGGCACGAGCAGGACGAGCGCTTCGACTACGCGCTGGAGCCGAACGAGCCCAACCGCCTGGGCTGGATCGTCGAGATCGACCCGTTCGACCCCTCGTCCACACCCAGGAAGCGCACGGCCCTGGGCCGCATCAAGCACGAGAACGCCGCGCAGACGCTGGCCAGGGACCAGCGCGTGGTGGTCTACATGGGCGACGACCAGGCCAACGACTACGTCTACAAGTTCGTCTCCGACGGCAGGTACGTGGCCGGCAACCAACGCGCCAACGTCAACCTGCTGGAAAGCGGCACGCTGTACGTGGCCAGGTTCGGCGCCGGCGCCACGGTGGGCGACATGATGGGCACGGGCGAGTGGGTGGCCCTGGCGCCGTCCACGCCGATCGCCGGCGGCGGCACGCTGGGCGCCAGGTACGGCGACCTGGGCGGCATCCTGGTCAACACGCGCCTGGCCGCCGACGACGTGGGCGCGACCAAGATGGACCGCCCGGAGTGGGTCACCGTGCACCCGGACACGGGCGAGGTCTACCTGACGCTGACCAACAACAGCGGCCGCAGCACCGTGGACGAGGCCAACCCGCGCACCGCCAACATCTACGGCCAGATCATCCGCTGGCGCGAGACCGGCCAGGACGCGGCCGCGCTGACGTTCGAGTGGGACCTGTTCGTGCTGGCCGGCAACCCGGCCCACGCGGCCGGCGGCCTGCAGGCCGGCTCCAGCAACATCACGCCCGACAACCTGTTCAACAGCCCGGACGGCCTGGCCTTCGACGCCGACGGCCGCCTGTGGATCCAGACCGACGGCAACTTCTCCAACGTGGGCAACTACGCCGGCATGGGCAACAACCAGATGCTGGTGGCCGATCCCCGGACCCGGGAGATCCGCCGCTTCCTGGTCGGCCCCTCGGGTTGCGAGATCACGGGCATCACCTGGACGCCGGACCAGAAGTACGTGTTCATCAACGTGCAGCACCCGGGCGAGTACGGCAGCCACCCGCGCGCGCCGTCCACCGACCCCGCGGCCGATCCGCTGGCGTTCTCGCGCTGGCCCGACGACGGCGCCGGTGGCCGCCCGCGTCCGGCCACCGTCGTGGTCTGGCGGGAGGACGGCGGCAAGGTCGGTACCTGATCCTTTGTTGATCTGCCGCAGGAAGGCCCCGGTGCCGCAGGCGCCGGGGCCCTTTTGCGTGGAGGGGCCGGTGCAGAATGCGCGAAACCGAGTGGAAGGACGGCGCATGACGCACGAGGTGAGGCGGTTCTTCGCGAGCCGCGCATGGATCCAGGGGACGTGGGCGCGCGATGTGGTGCTGACGGTGGCGGCCGACGGCTGCTGGCTCAACGTGCTGCCCAATGCCAGCGCCGAGCAGCAGCGCGGCGCCGTGCGGCTCGGCGGCCCGGTGCTGCCGGGCATGGTCGACGCGCACAGCCACGCCTTCCAGCGTGCCATGGCCGGCCTGACGGAGCGCCGGCGCAACGGCGCGGCCGCCGAGGTCGACGACTTCTGGACCTGGCGCGAGCGCATGTACAGCGTGGCGCGGCGCATCACGCCCGGGCAGCTGGAGGCCGTGGCCGGCCTGCTGTACGCCGAGCTGCTGCAGGCCGGCTACACCCAGGTCTGCGAGTTCCACTACCTGCATGGCGCGCCCGACGGGCAGCCGCAAGGCCAGCCGCTCGAGATGGCGCTGGCGCTGGTGCGCGCGGCGCAGCGGGTGGGCATCGGCCTGACGCTGCTGCCCACGCTCTACATGCGCGCGGGCTTCGGCGCCGAGGCGCTGGACGAGGCGCAGCGCCGCTTCGCCTCCACGCCGGACAGCGTGCTGCGCACGGTGGAGGCCATCGGCCGCCTGGCCGTCGATGCCGACACGAACAAGACCAGCCCCGGCGCCCTGCTGGGTGCGGGCGTGGCCGTGCATTCGCTGCGCGCCGTCGATGCCGCGGCGCTGCAGGAGGTGGCGGCGCATGCGCGCAAGGTCTCGCTGCCGCTGCACATCCATGTGGCCGAACAGGCCCAGGAGGTGGACGACTGCGTCGCCCACACCGGCCTGCGGCCCGTGGAATGGCTGCTGCAGAACGCACCGGTGGACGCGCGCTGGAACCTCGTGCACGCGACCCAGGCCACGGCGCAGGAACTCAAGGGCGTGCGCCGCGCCGGCGCCTCCATCGTGCTGTGCCCCAGCACCGAGGCCGACCTCGGCGACGGCCTGTTCGACCTGGCCGGCTACCTGGCGCTGGGCGGGCGCTGGTCGGTCGGCTCGGACAGCCAGGTCTCGCGCCAATGGACCACCGAACTGCGCCTGCTGGAGTATCTGCAGCGCGTGCAGCTGCGCCAGCGCAACGTGGCGGCGCGTGCGGGCGGGCGCGACAGCACGGCGGCGGCCCTGTTCGACGCCGCGGTCGCCGGCGGCCGGGCCGCGACCGGCCAGCGCATCGGCGCGATCCAGGCCGGGCACCGTGCCGACTTCGTGGTGCTGGACGACCAGTCGCCTGCGCTGCTGGGCATTCCTGCCGAGCATGTGCTGGACGCCATGGTGTTCTCCTCGCCTTCGCCGCGGCTGTGGGACGTGTTCGTCGCCGGGCAGGCGGTCGTGACGCAGGGCCGGGTGGTGGGCCGCAACTCGACCGCACCACTGGGCCCGCAACTGGGTGCGGCGTTCGGCGCGGCGATGGCTGCGCTGTGGCCTTGAGCTGCGGCCGGGAACAGCAAAGGCCGCTCGCTCGGCCCGTGCCGATGGGACGCCGCTGAAAGGCGGCAGGGAACTCAGACCCGCTCGTACAGCGTGACCACGCAGGCGCCGCCCAGGCCCAGGTTGTGCTGCAGCGCCAGCCGCGCGCCTTCGACCTGGCGCTTGTCGGCCGTGCCGCGCAGCTGGTGCGTCAACTCGTAGCACTGCGCCAGCCCCGTGGCACCCAGCGGATGGCCCTTGCTCAGCAGGCCGCCGGACGGGTTGGTCACCACCGCGCCGCCGTAGGTGTTGTCGCCGTCGACGACGAACTTCTCGGCGCCGCCCACCGGGCACAGGCCGAGTGCCTCGTAGCTGATCAGTTCGTTGTGGGCGAAGCAGTCGTGCATCTCGACCACGTCGATGTCCTGCGGGCCGATGCCTGCCGCTTCGTACACCTGCTGCGCCGCCGCGCGCGCCATGCTGGCGCCGACGACTTCGCGCATGTCGCGCGCTTCGAAGGTGATCGGCCGGTCGGTGGTCATGGCCTGGGCGCGGATGCGCACGCCGCGGCCCAGCCCGTGCTTCTGCGCGAACGCCTCCGAGCAGACGATGGCCGCGGCCGCGCCGCAGGTCGGCGGGCAGGCCATCAAGCGGGTCATCACGCCGGGCCACAGCATGGGCGCGTTCATCACGTCCTCTTCGCTGACCTCGGTGCGGAACAGCGCCAGCGGGTTGTTCGCCGCGTGGCGGCTGGCCTTGGCGCGGATCTTGGCGAAGGTCTCGACCCTGGTGCCGAACTCCTGCATGTGCGCCAGGCCCGCGCCGCCGAAGTAGCGCAGCGCCAGCGGCAGATCCACGTCGACGAGTTCGTCGGTGGCCTTGTCGAAGGGCTCGAACGGGGTGGGCCGGTCCTGGAACACCGCACCGAGCGCACCGGGGTTCATGTGCTCGAAGCCCAGTGCCAGCACGCAGTCGGCGGCGCCGCTGGCCACGGCCTGGCGCGCCAGGAACAGCGCGGTCGAGCCGGTGGAGCAGTTGTTGTTGACGTTGACGATGGGAATGCCGCTCATGCCCACCTCGTACAGCGCGCGCTGTCCGGCCGTGGAGTCGCCGTAGACGTAGCCTGCGTACGCCTGCTGCACCAGCTCGTAGCCGATGCCGGCGTCGGCCAGTGCCTGCCGCGTGGCCTGGGCGGCCATCTGCGGATAGGGCGCATGGGCGCCGGGTTTGGTGAAGGGGATCATGCCGACCCCGCTGACGAAAACATCCTGGCCCATGGCTGGCCTCCTTGAAAGAAAAAATGAAGCGCATGCGCCAGCCGATGCTGGCTGCGCGGGTCAAATGCCGGTCAAGCCGCCGGAGCACATCAGCGTCTGGCCACTGACGTAGTCCGACTCCGGCAGGCAGAGCAGGAACACGGCGCCGGCCGCCTCTTCCAGGCGTGCCGCCGCGGCCCAGCGGGATGCCTTGCTCCATCGCCGCCAGCAGATCCGGGTTGACGCCCACCTTGATCTCCCGGCCATCGATGTTCGCCGTGCCGCCATCGGCGGCATTGCCGGTCAGCCGGGTCTTGATGAGACCATAGGCCACCGCATTGACGGTGACGTGGATGCGGCCCCATTCCTTGGCAAGAGCGCGGGTCATGCCCAGGATGCCGGCCTTGGCGCTCGCGTAGTTGACCTGGCCCGCATTGCCGAACAGGCCCGAGACGGAGGAGATGTTGACCACCTTGCGCACCACGCGCCGACCGGCCGCCAGGTCGGCCTTGTCCAGGTCGCGCAGCACGGGATAGGCCGCGCGCAGGATGCGGAATGGCGCCGTCAGGTGGCAGTCGATCATCGCGTACCACTGCTCGTCGCTCATCTTCTGGATCACGCTGTCCCAGGTGTAGCCGGCGTTGTTGACGATGATGTCCAGGCCCTGGTACTGCGCCACGGCGGTGCCGATGAAGCGCTCGGCAAAGCCGGGTTCCGTCACGCTGCCCGGGCAGGCCACCGCCTGGCCGCCCAGCGCGCGGATTTCGGCCACCACCGCGTCGGTCGGCTCGGCATCGAGGTCGTTGACCACCACGCGGGCGCCTTCGACGGCGAGTTTCAGGGCGATGGCGCGGCCGATGCCGCGCCCGGCGCCGGTCACCAGGGCGGTCTTTCCGTCAAGCCGTGGCGTCATGTGGGCTCCTTGCAGTGCTTGGCTCAATCGAGCCGGATGCCGGATTCGCGGGCGATCTTGTTCCATACGCCGGTTTCCTGCTTGACCAGGGCGGCGAACTCCGGTTGCGTGAGCGGCCGCGGCAGGAACCATTGGGGGTCGAACTTGTTCTCGGCGACCGCTTTGGCGATGGCCTGGTTGACCGCGGCATTCATCGCCGCGGTGTATTTCGCGGGCGTGGCGGCAGGCGCGAACAGGCCGTACCAGAGCGTGGCGGTGAGGGGCACGCCCTGTTCGGCGAACGTCGGCACCTCGGGCATGAACGGCAGCCGCTTGTCGCCCATGGTGGCGATGGCGCGCATCGAGCCCTGCTTGAGGTGTCCCGCCACCAGCGAGTAGGCGGAAATGGTGGCGGACACCTCGCCCGTGTGGACGGCATTGATCAGGTCCGGCGTGTTCTTGTAGGGCACGTGCATGATCGGCGTGCCGAGGGCCTTCTCCACGGTGCTGAGCACGAGGTGCGCGGACGTGCCGACGCCCCAGCTCCCCCAGTTGGTGCTCTGGGGCTGCGCCTGGGACCGGGCGACCAGATCGCGGATGTTCCTGATGCCCGTCGCGGCGTTCACCACCAGGAAGGTGTTGATGTCCGCCAGGAAGGCGACGGGCGTGAAATCCTTGTCCGGGTCGTAGGGAACGCTCTTGAACAGCACCGGGTTGGCCGTCACCACATCCGCCAGGAACACGCAGTAGGTGTAGCCATCGGGCCGCGCGGCCTTGCATGCGGCACCGCCGAGCATGCCGCTGGCGCCGGCCCGGTTTTCGATGACCACCGGCGTCTTCAGGTCGCGGCCGAGCTGGTCGCCGACGATGCGGGCGATCTGGTCGCCGGCCCCGCCCGCGGAGTACGACACGATGACCTTGATCGGTTGGGACGGCCAAGCCGCCTCGGCCGCCGCGGGCTGCGCGGTCAGGAGGGTCAGGCAGGCGCCGAGCGCCGTCAGAACTGCTTTCATGATGTCTTCTTCGGGAAGTTGGGGGGAGTGGTGGGACGCAGGTGGTCTCTGTCGACGGCGCCCTGCACGCCCTGCCTGCGCAGGACGGCTCGCTGCACCTTTGCCGTGGGTGTCTTCGGCAGGGCATCGAGCAGCCGCACGTAGCGTGGCCGTGCGAACTTGGGCAGGGCGGCTTCTGCCAGGGCGCCGATGTTCTCGGCCGTGGCCGCGGAGCCCGCGGCCCGCACGATGGCCAGCACGATCTCCGCTTCGGCGCCGGGAATGTCCGAGACGGCCGCATAGGCCGAGACTTCCGCGATGTCGGCAAGACGTGCCAGGGAGGCTTCGATCTCCGAGGGAGAGATGTTCTGCCCGCGGCGCCGGATGCAGTCGTCGATGCGGTCGATGTAGGTCACCACGCCGTCGACGATGGTGGCCGCGTCCCCCGTGTGGAACCAGGCGTTGCGCCACGCGGCCATGGTCTTTTCCGGCATCCGGTGGTAGCCGGCCATCATGGTGAAGGGAATCCTGGGGCGCACCAGGAGCTCGCCCACTTCGCCGTCGGGCACCGGCAGGTCGGTGGCGCTGTCGGCGACGATCACTTCGTAGCGGGCGGCATCGATCCAGCCCGCGGCGCCGGGCGCCGGGCGGCCCAGCTTTCCGATGACGGGGCTGGCCACCTCGGTCATGCCGAAGCCGGACAGGATGTCGGCCACGCCGAAGCGTTCGCGGAAGATGGCTTCGTGCGCGGGCAGGTTGGGCGCGTTGAGCATCGCGCGCAGCCGGTGCGCACGGTCCCGTGCCGAGGGCGGCTGTGCGATCACGAAGGCGGCCGTGGCGCCCAGCATGTTGGTGAGGGTGACGCCTTGCTCGCGGACGTCCCCGATCCAGTGCGTCGCGCTGAAGCGGGTGCGCATGAACGCGGGAATCTGCGCCAGCAGCGTGGTGCCCAACTGCATCAGCAGCGCGTTGGCGTGGAACAGCGGCAGCGTGATGTAGTAGACGTCGTCCTGGCGCACCTCCAGCGCCTCGACCATGCCGATGCCGTACAGCGTGCACTGCGCATGCGTCATCAGCACGCCCTTGGATGGCCCGCTGGTGCCCGACGTGTACATGATCGCGGCGATCTGGTCGTAGCGCGGAAAGTCGCCGTGGTAGGGGGCGGCGGATTGCCAGTCGTCCCAGCGCAGCGGGCGCAGCGACGCGTCCGGCATGCGTCCCTCCAGCGCTTCGGGCGGTGCGCCGGTGAGCAGGACGGTCTCCAGCGTCTGGACCTGGCTGCCGACCTCCAGGATGGCAGCCAGTTGCTGCGGCGCCGTGATCACCAGCCGGGCCTCGGAGTTCCTGAGCTGGTGTTCCAGGAAGACCCCTTGGAGTTCGGTGTTGAGCAGCACCGCGACGGCTCCCAGCCGCCCGATGCCGGCCCATGCACGGACGAAATCGATGCAGTTGCCCATCATCAGCGCCACGTGGTCGCCGGGCCGCACGCCGAGCGCGTGCAGGTGCCCGGCAACCGTCTCGGCGTCGCGCGCGGCCTGTTCGAAGGTCAGCACGCCGCCATCGGAGCACCGCAGCCAGGTCTGTCCGGCCTTTTGCTGCGCCGCTTCGGCCAGGGCTCTGGGCAGTACCCAGCAAGTGTGGTCGCTGAAGCCACTGAACATGGTTCTTTCCTTCATGGAGGGTTGTCGGGAGGCGCTCAAAGCGGTGCGGGCCCCAGCCAGGACACGTGGTCGATGGCCGAGGCAGGCTCGTCCTCCAGTTCGGTCTCGACCAGCGTGTTCCAGCGACTGAACCAGGCGGCCAGCGCGATGACGCCCACCGCCTCGGCCAGCGCATCGCTGCTCCAGTGCGCACCGGCCGCATGCCAGACGGCGTCCTTTTCCTGCGCGGTGCCGAGCGGGCGGGCAAGGGCGAGCAGTGCCCGTTCGGCACCGTCGAAACACGCGGGTGCATCCGCCGGCGATGCCAGCAGGCCGATGCGTTCCCAGGTGACGCCCACGCGGTGGGCTGCATGTGCCAGGTGGGTGGCGGTGTAGCGGCATCCCGCCTGGCGTGCCGCTTCGCACGCGAGGAGGTAGCGCAGGGCTTCTGGAAGGTGTCCGTCCTGCCGCAAGGCGGTGTTCACCAGTTGCAGAACGGCGCCCAGAAGTCCGGGTCGGCGTGCCATGGTCGCGAGGGCATGGGGCCGGTAGCCGACGAACCGCTCCAGGTCGGCCAGTTCGCCGCCGGCGTCGGCGGCCAGGTGCTCGGCGGGCGCAATTCTGGCGCGCGATGGCGCCTGGCGGAGAGCGGACGTCATCAAGCCTCCAGCTTTTCGTAGATGACGACCGCCGCGACCGCTTCCTCGAGGCCGATGATGCCGCCGCCGTTTTCCTGGAGTGCCACTGCCGCCCCCGCGACCTGCCGTGCCTGCGCTTCCCCCCGCAACTGCGTGACGAGCTCATAGCACATGGACAGGCCCGTGGCGCCGATCGGATGCCCCTTCGACACCAGCCCTCCCGACGTGTTCACGGGCAGGGAGCCGGCGAGCGTGGTCGCGCCGCTGGCCACGAAGGGGCCGCCTTCGCCTTCGCCGCAAAAGCCCAGCATTTCGCTTTGGTAGATTTCGCAGAACGAGGTCGCGTCGTGCACCTCGGCGACGTGGATGTCCCGCGGCCCTTTTCCTGCCGCCGCGTAGGCACGCACCGAGGCGTCGCGGGTGAGGCTCGGCTCGCGCAGGTCGCGGTACTTGCCCCCGCTCAGCGCCAGCGAGCGCACCGCCACGGCGCGCCGCTGGACTTCCGTGGGCTGCTTGCGCAGGAAGCGCTCGGAGCACAACAGGGCTGCAGCCGCTCCGTCGCCGATGGGTGCGCACATGGAGCGCGTCAGGGGCCGGGTGATGGGCCGGTCCGCGAGCACGTCCGCCACCGTGGTGTTGAACCGGTACTGGGCGTTGGGGTTGAGCGCCCCGTTGTTGTGGTTCTTGGCGCAGCCATAGGCGATCTGCTCGACCGTCGTGCCGTACTCGCGCATGTGGAACAGGGCCTGCATGGCATAGGTGTCCATGGCGGCCGTCCGGTCCGCGCTTTGGACGAAGGGGCTGCCCACGAGTTCGCCCACCTGGCGGTAGTGCGCCTGCCACTCCTCGGGGTCCAGAAGGTCGAAGCCATGGGCGAAGTAGGGCAGGATCTTGTGCGGATCGGCCGGATCGAAGAGCTTCTCCACGCCGATGGCCAGCGTCAGGTCGGCGTCGCCGGCCTTGATCTCCTTGTAGGCACCCGCCAGGGCCAGGCTGCCCGTGGCGCAGCCCCCCTCGACATTGACGATCGGGGCCCGGTCGGGAAACAGCCCTTCGCGCACCAGCGGGATGAAGCACACGTTGCCGCGCGTCATGGGCTGCCCCCAGTAGTGCATCAGGCAGTTGCCGAACCAGGCCGCCTGGATGTCCCGGCCCGACGCCAGGCCTGCATCCGCCAGGACGCCCAGGTAGGCATCGCGGGTCAGGTCCTTCAGCGTCTTGTCGGGCCACTTCCGGAACGGTGTCGTGAAACTCCCCAGCACGTAGACCATGTTCGACATCGCTCAGCTCCTTGTCGGGTAGATGGGGTGGCGCCTGGCAGGACTCCCCGGTTCGGCCACATGACGCAATTTTGTTAGATAGTACAAGTCACTTTCATCATTGGATGACCCGATTGCATGTCGGCAGGGTTGCGGCTATAAGAATGGCAACCTTCTTGTACTGTCAGATTCGTATTGATGGTCAGACACCCAGCTATGCTTGGGGCTTCGCCGCTGACCACCCACCTCATGTCCGAATCGCGCGCGCGCAGCAAGACCAAGCCTCTTTCCAAGCCTCTTTCCAAGGACCTGCTCACCGGTACGCCCGTGCCGAAGCCCGCGCGCGCGGCCAGGGCCGGCGCGGACCAGGCTTCAGGGACGAAGCAGACCTGGCGCCTGGGCATGCTCCTGCACTTCTTCGCCCACCTGGGGCTGGCAGCGGATGCGGACGCCTCGCTGGCGGAGCGCGGCTTTGGCCGTGTCCACCACCGCATCCTCTATTTCGCCCACTTTGCGCCGGGTATCAGCGTGGGGGAGTTGCTGGGCGTGTTGCGCGTCACGCACCAGAACGCGCAGCGTGCCTTGCGGCAGCTGGATCAGGAGGGCTTGATCGAATTCAGGGCTGTCCAAGGAAGACCGGCGCCTGAAACTGCTGCACTGCACGCAGAAGGGCGATCGACTCCTCGAGGTGCTGACGACGCGCCAGCGCGAACGCATCACCGGTGCCTATGCCCAGTGCACGCCGCGGGACGTGGAAGGCTTCTTCGCCGTGCTCAGCAAAATGGTCGATGCCGACGATCTGCGCTGGCTGACCGTCTCATTGCGACGAAGGATTGAAATCCCGGCGGCGTGGAACCAACGACCCAGAAACGACAAAGCCCCAGCATGCGGGGCTTTGTTGAATCCTTGGTTTGCAAGGAAGATCTGGTCGGGGTGAGAGGATTCGAACCTCCGGCCTCTACGTCCCGAACGTAGCGCTCTACCAGGCTAAGCTACACCCCGATGGAAAGCTTGCAAGTCAGCGTCTGCGTCAGTTGACCTGCGCTCCAACAGCTGAGCCGCCAATTGTACCAAAGCATTCTGTGTGCGGCATGTCGGGACAGCTGCCAGATCGCTGCTGATCGGCGCGTTGCGCTTCTGCCGCGGCGGCCTGGCGCGAGATACTCCAGGGCGCCGGTTTCGTTTACGATGGCGATGACCTGCGGCGATGCAGTTCCACCGCGCCGGTCTCGATGGCCGACTGCGGACCAGTGTCGCGCTGCTGCCGGCGTGCCGCGCTGCATGGCGACGATCAGCGGCAGCGTGGCCTTGCCTTCGCGCAGGTCGTCGCCGAGGTTCTTGCCCATTTCTCGGCGCGTCGCCGTCATAGTCCAGCACGTCGTCGATGACCTGGAAGGCGGTGCCCAGTGCCTGGCCATAGTTGGCGCAGGCTTCTTCCGATCGCGGGCGGGCGCCGGCCAGGATGGCCCCGATGCGCGCGCTGGCCTCGAACAGCTTCGCGGTCTTGGAGCGGATCACGTGCAGGTAGCCGGCCTCGTCCAGCGAGGCGTTGTGCATGTTCATGAGCTGCATGCACCTCGCCCTCGGCGATCACGTTGGTCGCGTCGGCCAGCATCTCCATGATGCGCATGTCGCCCACCTCGACCATCATCTGGAAGGCGCGCGAATACAGGAAGTCGCCGACCAGCACGCTGGCCGGGATTGCCGAAGCGCGTCGTTGGCCGTGGCGCGGCCGCGGCGCAGCGTGGAGTCGTCGACCACGTCGTCGTGCAGCAGCGTGGCCGTGTGGATGAATTCGACCACCGCCGCCAGCGTGAAGCGCTGGGCGAACGCTGGTATCCGAGCGCGCCGCACGTCAGCAGCAGCAGGGCCGGGCGCAGGCGCTTGCCGCCCGCGGAGATGATGTACTGCGCGACCTGGCCGACCAGCGGCACGTCGGAATGACAGGCGCTCGGCGATCACCTCGATCGACCTCGCGCATGTCGTCGGCGATCAGCGCGACCGCCTCGGCGGTGCTGGAGGTGTTGACAGACAAAGGTGTGAACTCGAGGGTAATTGCGGCGGATTATAGGAAGCGTCTTGCCGCCGGCCCGGCCTGCGCGCCAGGCGGTCGTGTCCTGGGTCCCGGGATGCTATACTCGTGGGCTTCGCGGAAATTCGTCCGCTGAAGGCTCACCCTCTAGAGCTTAGGTAGAGGGCTCACAAGAGGTTCCACATGTACGCGGTCATAAAAACCGGTGGCAAGCAGTATCGCGTTGCTTCCGGCGAAAAAATCAAAGTAGAACAGATTGCTGCGGATGTTGGCCAAGAGATCGTGATCGACCAGGTTCTCGCCGTCGGCAACGGCAGCGAGATCAAGGTCGGCACCCCCTTGGTATCCGGCGCAACCGTCACGGCAACCGTCGTGGCGCATGGCAAGCACGACAAGGTGCACATCTTCAAGATGCGCCGTCGCAAGCACTATCAGAAACGTCAAGGCCATCGCCAGCAGTTCACCGAACTGCAAATCGGCGCGATCGCCGGTTAAAGGGGTCAGGTCATGGCACAGAAAAAAGGCGGCGGCTCTACACGCAACGGGCGCGATTCCAAGCCCAAGATGCTGGGTGTGAAGGCCTTCGGTGGTGAGCTGGTCAGCGCCGGTTCCATCATCGTGCGCCAGCGCGGCACGCGCTTCCACGCCGGCAGCAACGTCGGTGTCGGCAAGGACCACACCTTGTTCGCCCTGGTCGACGGCCACGTGTCGTTCGCCGTCAAGGGTTCGATGAACAAGCACACGGTCGTCATCACGCCGGCTGCCTGAGGACCACGGTCCTTTCCGAACCAAGCCCCGCTTGTCGGGGCTTTGTCGTTTTGGTCTCTTTCACTTGCGAGGTGGAGCATGAAGTTCGTCGATGAAGCCACGATCGATGTCGCATCCGGCGACGGCGGCAACGGCTGCGTCTCGTTCCGCCACGAGAAGTACAAGGAATTCGGCGGCCCCAACGGCGGCGACGGCGGCCGCGGCGGCCACGTCTACGCGGTGGCCGACCCGAACCTCAACACGCTGGTGGACTACCGCTACACGCGCCGCCACGAGGCCAAGCGCGGCGAGCACGGCATGGGCTCGGACATGTTCGGCGCGGCCGGTGCCGACATCACGCTGCGCATGCCGGTGGGCACCATCATCAGCGACGCCGACACCGGCGAGCAGTTGTTCGAGCTGCTGGTGCCGGGCGAGGTCATCACGATCGCCAAGGGCGGCGATGGCGGCTTCGGCAACCTGCGCTTCAAGAGCGCGATCAACCGCGCGCCGCGGCAGAAGACGCCAGGCTGGCCCGGCGAGAAGAAGCACCTGAAGCTGGAGCTCAAGGTGCTGGCCGACGTGGGCCTCCTGGGCATGCCGAACGCGGGCAAGTCCACGCTGATCTCGGCCGTCTCCAACGCGCGGCCGCGCATCGCCGACTATCCGTTCACGACCCTGCACCCCAACCTGGGCGTGGTGCGCGTCGGCCCCGAGCAGAGCTTCGTGGTGGCCGACCTGCCGGGCCTGATCGAGGGCGCGTCGGAAGGCGCGGGCCTGGGCCACCTGTTCCTGCGCCATCTGCAGCGCACGCGGCTGCTGCTGCACGTGGTCGACATGGCGCCCTTCGACGAGGGCGTGGACCCGGTCGTGCAGGCGCGGGCCATCGTCAACGAACTCAAGAAATACGACGCCACGCTGCACGGCAAGCCGCGCTGGCTGGTGCTCAACAAGCTGGACATGGTGCCGGCCGAGGAGCGCGCGGCCAAGGTCAAGGACTTCGTGCGCCGCCTGCGCTTCAAGGGGCCGGTGTTCGAGATCTCGGCGCTCACGCGCGAGGGCTGCGAGACGCTGGTGCAGTCCGTGTTCCAGCACATCCACGCGGAGAAGTCGGCCGAGAACCAGCCGGTCGAGGTCGATCCGCGCTTTTCCGAGTCTTCCGACGCTTGAGAATTCCATGACGCCACTTGCCAACCCGACCTTGCTGCGCGACGCGCGGCGCATCGTCGTCAAGGTCGGTTCCAGCCTGGTGACCAACGAAGGCCGTGGCTTGGACGAGACCGCCATCGGCGAGTGGTCGCGCCAGCTGGCCGCCCTGGTGCGCGGCGACGGTGTGCGCGGCCGCGAGGTGATCATGGTCTCCAGCGGCGCGATCGCCGAGGGCATGAAGCGCCTGGGCTGGGCCACGCGCCCGCGCGAAGTGCACGCGCTGCAGGCCGCGGCCGCCGTCGGCCAGATGGGCCTGGCGCAGATGTACGAGAGCAAGCTGCGCGAGAACGGCCTGGGCAGCGCCCAGGTGCTGCTCACGCATGCCGACCTGGCCGACCGCGAGCGCTACCTGAACGCGCGCTCCACGCTGCTCACGCTGCTGCAGCACGGCGTGGTGCCGGTCATCAACGAGAACGACACCGTCGTCAACGACGAGATCAAGTTCGGCGACAACGACACCCTGGGTGCCCTCGTTGCGAACCTGGTCGAGGCCGACGTGCTCGTGATCCTGACCGACCAGCGCGGCCTGTACTCGGCCGATCCGCGCAAGGACCCGGGCGCGCGCTTCATCGACGAGGCGCAGGCCGGCGACCCGGAACTGGAGGCCATGGCCGGCGGTGCCGGCTCCAGCATCGGCCGCGGCGGCATGATCACCAAGATCCTCGCGGCCAAGCGCGCGGCCGGCTCCGGCGCATCGACCGTGATCGCCTGGGGGCGCGAGCCCGACGTGCTGCTGCGCCTGGCGCAGGGCGAAGCCATCGGCACCCTGCTGGTGGCACAGACGCAGAAGATGCAGGCGCGCAAGCAGTGGATGGCCGACCACCTGCAGCTGCGCGGAGCCGTCGTCGTCGACGATGGTGCGGCGCGCAAACTGCGCGGCGAGGGCAAGAGCCTGCTGCCCATCGGCATGACGGCGGTGGAGGGCGAGTTCTCGCGCGGCGACGTGATCGCCATCCGCGACGGCCAGGGCCAGACCATCGCGCGCGGGCTCGCGAACTACGCCAGCGCCGAAGCCAGGCTGCTGTGCCGCAAACCGTCCAGCGAGTTCGAGGCCTTGCTCGGCTACACGGCCGAGCACGAGATGGTCCACCGCGACAACCTCGTGCTGAGCCGCTGAGTTCAGTACGGGTAGACCGTCTCCGCGGGCGATTTCAGCCGCTGCACGATGTCGCGCACCGATGTCGGTCGCGCCCTGCCATCGCAGCCGCCCTGGCGCGCGAAGGCCAGCGGGTACTTGACGCGCGTGGATTCCCACAGCGACTTCCACTGCGGCTGGCCGACCGGCGTCCATTTGTCGACGTTGTAGCGCGCATAGAGCTTGTACTCGCCGGTGTCGCAGCGCAGTCCCTCGTACATCGCCGTCATGGCGCCGCTGCTGCTGCGCGCCACCATCACGTAGCGCACGACGCCGTCCTTGCCGATCTGCAGCGTCGACGGGTCGATCCCATAGCGCAGGCTGCCCTGGGCATCGACGGTCACATCCAGGAGTTTGCCCGTGTCGAATGCCGGCGCCGGAGGCACTTCGTTCTCGGCCCACTCCGGCGCGTCCGGAACGTTGCCGTTGTATTCGTTGCTGATGGACTGTGCGCCGGCCGTTGCCGCGCACAGGGCGCCTGCGGCCAGCCAGGCCGCCGGGCGGCCGTTACGAAGAAGCATGGTTGTCGTGCGGAGCGGCGCCCAGCCGCTCGTTGGTTTGGGGATCGGGTTCGAAGCTGCCGCCGGGCGGCAGCTCGAACTGCTGCGCCTGCATGTCGCGGCGCGGGTCCTGGATCTCGCCCTCGCGCGCGCGCATGCTGGAGCGCAGGTAGCGGTTGCGGTGGTCGTGGCGGGGCAGGAAGCGCGCCAGCTCGGTCAGGGCCATCTCGTAGACGCCACGCTTGAACTCCACCACCACGTCGAGCGGGACCCAGTAGTCGTTCCAGCGCCAGGCGTCGAACTCCGGATGGTTGGTCGCGCGCAGGTTCAGGTCCCAGTCGTGGCCCATCAGCTGCAGCAGATACCAGATCTGCTTTTGCCCCTTGTAGTGGCCGCGCGCATCGCGGCGGATGAAACGGTCTGGCACCTCGTAGCGCAACCAGTCGCGCGTGCGCGCGACGACCCGCACATGTTCCGGACGCAAACCCACTTCCTCGTGCAGTTCACGGAACATGGCCTGCTCTGGCGATTCGCCCCGGTCAATGCCCCCTTGGGGGAACTGCCATGAATGGGTGCGGATGCGCTTGCCCCAGAACACCTGGTTCTTGTGGTTGAGCAGGATGATGCCGACGTTGGGCCTGAAGCCTTCCCGGTCAAGCATAATCAAACCCCAATTTTTTAACTGAAACCATTATGCACAGCGCGGTCTGTGTATCAAGCGGCGACCCGCTCGCCACGGTTTCGGGTCTTCCCTGCCATCTCCCACTGCCGACATGAAAGCGTCCCAGTTCCTGATTTCCACGCTCAAGGAAGCGCCCGCCGATGCCGAGGTCGTCAGCCACCAGCTGATGACGCGCGCCGGCATGGTCAAGAAGCTCGGTGCCGGCATCTACACCTACATGCCCATGGGCCTGCGCGTGATCCGCAAGGTCGAGGCCATCGTGCGCGAGGAGATGAACCGGGCCGGCGCCATCGAGATGACCATGCCGGTGGTGCAGCCCGCCGAGCTGTGGCAGGAAACGGGCCGCTTCGACAAGATGGGGCCGGAGCTGCTGCGCATCAAGGACCGGCACGAGCGCTACTACGTGGTCCAGCCGACCAGCGAAGAAGTCGTGACCGACATCGCGCGCCAGGAACTGCGCAGCTACAAGCAGCTGCCCAAGAACTTCTACCAGATCCAGACCAAGTTCCGGGACGAGCGCCGGCCGCGCTTCGGCCTCATGCGCGGGCGCGAGTTCATCATGAAGGACGCCTACAGCTTCGACCGCGACCAGGCCTCGGCCAAGGCGAGCTACCAGGTCATGGCCCAGGCCTACCGCCGCATCTTCGACCGCTTCGGCCTGCGCTACCGCGCCGTGGCGGCCGACAGCGGCGCCATCGGCGGCGACCTGTCGGAAGAATTCCAGGTCATCGCCGCCACCGGCGAGGACGCCATCGTCTACTGCCCGGACAGCGAGTACGCGGCCAACATGGAGAAGGCCGAGGCGCTGGCGCCCACGCAGGCCCGCGCGGCCGCGGGCCAGGCCATGGCCAGGACGCCCACGCCCGGCAAGGCCACCTGTGCCGACGTCGCCGAACTGCTGGGCGTGCCGCTGGCCACCACCGTCAAGTCGCTGGTGCTGGCCACCGACACGCAGGACGCCGAGCGGCGCGAGCACCGTGCGCGTCTGGCTGCTGCTGCTGCGCGGCGACCACGACATGAACGAAGTCAAGGTCGGCAAGCTCGCGGGCATGGAGCAGGGCTTCCGCTTCGCCACGCTGGCCGAGATCGACGCCCACTTCGGCTGCCAGCCCGGCTACCTGGGCCCGGTCGGCCTGCGCCCGCCGGTGACCGTGGTGGCCGACCGCGAAGTCGCCGTGATGCACGACTGGATCTGCGGCGCCAACACGCCCGACTTCCACATGACCGGCGTGAACTGGGGCCGCGACCTGCCCGAGCCCGACCTCGTCGCCGATCTGCGCAACGTGGTGGCCGGCGATGCCGTCGCCGGACGGCAAGGGCGTACTGGCCATCGAGCGCGGCATCGAGGTGGGCCATGTGTTCTACCTCGGCACCAAGTACAGCCGCGCCATGAACGCGAGCTTCCTGGCCGAGGATCGGCAAGCCGCAGCTACCTGGAGATGGGCTGCTACGGCATCGGCATCACGCGCCTGCCCGCCGCGGCCATCGAGCAGAACCACGATGCGCGCGGCATCATCTGGCCCGACGCGATCGCGCCGTTCACCGTCGCGGTCTGCCCGATCGGCCCGGACCGCAGCCCCGCCGTCAAGGAAGCGGCCGAAGCCCTGTACCAGGAACTGCTGGCCGCGGGCGTGGACGTGATCCTGGACGACCGCGGCGAACGCCCGGGCGCCATGTTCGCCGACTGGGAACTGATCGGCGTGCCGCACCGCGTGACGATCGGCGACAAGGCGCTCAAGGATGGCCAGGTCGAGTACCAGCACCGGCGTGACGCGGCCGCCACACGCGTGGCAACCGGCGAGATCGGTGCATTCGTACAATCGCGGCTTTCCGCCCGCCAGCGCCTGACTTGAAGCCCCCGCCCAGCCGCCCCCGTCGCCACCGGCCTGTCCCCGCTCGCCGCGCCGCGCTGGGTCGGGTCCTCGCCGGTAGCGGGCTTGTTGCGCGCAGGCCGGCTGGGTGCACGCCGGCGGGCAGGTGGAGGAACCGCTCGTCGATTCCGTGCGCACCGCGCTGAGTTCGGCCGTAGCCAATCGCGCACCGCCCGTGCCCGAGTTCCCGACACCGAGCCGCGGCTGGCCTACCTGCGCTGGCTGGGCACCGCCAGCCCGCTGCTGCTGCGGCGCAAGCCCGATTGGGGCGAGCGCCAGCGAATTCCTCGACACGGTCTGGTACGAGAGCCGCCGCGCCGGCCTGGACACCGCCCTGGTGCTGGGCCTGATCGAGGTCGAGAGCAACTTCCGTCGCTTCGCCATCAGCGTGGCCGGCGCACGCGGCTACACCCAGGTCATGCCGTTCTGGACGCGCGTGCTGGCCGACGGCGATGCGAGCCGGCTGTTCCACATGCAGACCAACCTGCGCTTCGGCTGCGTGATCCTGCGCCACTACCTGGACCGCGAGCGCGGCGACCTGTTCCTGGGCCTGGGCCGCTACAACGGCTCGCGCGGCCAGGCGCCTTATCCGAACGCGGTGCTGGCGGCGCGCAAGCGCTGGGAATTCAGCGCGTAAGCGCGACCGGGGCGGGCGCGGCCGGATCGGTCGCGCGCGAGACCATGACCTGGTCGATGCGGAAGCTGTCCACGTCCAGCACCTCGAAGCGCAAGCCGCCCCAGTTCACCGTGTCCGTGCGCTTGGGCACGCGGCGCAGCATCACCATCATGAAGCCGGCCAGCGTCTCGTACTCCTCGGCGTGCGGCATCTCGTCGATGACGAGCGCGCGCTGCACGTCCTGGATCGGCGTGGCGCCGTCGATCAGCCAGGAGTTCTCGTCGCGCTGGACGATCTGCTCCTCGTCCAGCGGGTAGGCGACGAGCTCGCCCATCACCGTGCTCATGACGTCGTTCAGTGTGACCACGCCGACCACCAGGCTGTACTCGTTGACGATGACCGCGAAGTCCTCGTGCACGAGCCGGAACTGGTCCAGCACCTCGGCCAGCGTGAGCCGGTCCGGCACCACCAGCACCTTGCGCACGAGCGCGTCGTCCAGCAGCGAGATCGACTGGTTGTTGAGCACGCGCTGGAACAGGTCCTTGGCGTCCACGTAGCCGATCACGCGGTCGATCTCGCCGTCGCAGACCGGGTAGGTCGAGAACGGTTCGGCCGCGATGCGCAGCCGGATCACGGCATCGGGTTCGTCGCGGCGGAAGAAGGCGATGCGGTCGCGCTGCGTCATGGCCGAGGAGACCGTGCGCGTATCGAGCTCGAACACGTTGGCGATGACCTGCTGCTCGCGCGCCGCCAGCGCGCCCGAGCGCGCGCCGGCCTCGGCCATGGCCAGGATGTCGTCGGAGGTGATGCGGTCGTCGCGCTGGGTCGGCAGGTCGAACAGCTTGAACAGGCCGTCGGCCGTGCGGCTGTAGACCCAGACCAGCGGCTTGAACAGCGACATGCAGGTCTGCATGGGCCGCACCACGCGCATGGCCAGCGCCTCGGGCTGGGTCATGCCCAGGCGCTTGGGGAACAGGTCGGCGAACAGGATGAACAGCGAGGTGGTGACCACGAAGGACAGCAGGAAACCCGCCGTGCGCGCCTGCCCGTCGTCCAGGTCCAGCCAGCGCCACAGGTCGGTGAACAGCGGGCTCATCGCGCCTTCGCCGACGATGCCGCCCAGGATGGCCACCGCGTTCTGGCCGATCTGCACCACGGTGAAGTAGTGGCCGGGCTGCTCCTGCACCTTCATGACCAGGGCCGCGCGCGCATCGCCCTCGTCGGCCAGCTGGCGCAGGCGCAGGCGCCGCGAGGCCGCCAGCGAAATCTCGGCGACGGAGAAGAACGCGCTGGTCACGATCAGCGCGAACACGAGCAGCAGACTGGTCGAGAGGCTCAGTGGACGAACCCCATGCGGCTCTTGGCGGCAGCCGGGCGCGGCAGGTCGTCCACGCGCACGTGGTCGCGGCCGTCCAGCCTGGCGTTGCCGAAGCCGGTCATCAATGCGCGGCGCATCTCGCGCGGCGCCATCTCGGCCAGCGTGTCCAGCACGTCGGCCTGGGCCTCGGGCTGGAACTGCGGGCCCCAGCCATGCTCGCCGCGGATGCCGGCGTAGAGCTGGCCGGCGATCTGCCGCGCCTGCTCGGGCGTGGGCGCCGGGATGCTGAACACGTTCATGCGGTTCAGGATGGGCTCGGGGATGGCGCGCTCGTCATTGGCCGTGGTGATCCAGATCACCTGGCTCGCGTCGATGGCCACTTCGGCGAACTCGTCGACGAAGCTCTGCGCCGTGTCGTGCTCGAGCAGGCTGTACAGCGCGCCGAGCGGGTCGTACTGGGCCTCGGTGCCGGCCTTGTCGATCTCGTCCACCACCAGCACGGGGTTGGCGTACTGGCCGTCGACCAGGGCCTCGAACACCTTGCCGGGCTTGGCGCCCTTCCATTGCGAGGAGGCGCCCGAGAGCAGCCAGCCGGCCGTCATCGAGCTCATCGGCAACAGGCTCATGCCCGTGCCCAGCAGCTCGGCCAGCTTGCGTGCGAAATGGGTCTTGCCGATGCCGGGCGGGCCCAGCAGCAGCATGGGCGTGACCTCCAGGCCATCGGGGCTGTTGTGGCTCAGCGCGACATGGCGGCGCACGTCGTCCAGGGCTTCGGTGAAGTTGGGCAGGCTCTGGTAGAGCGCGGCCATCTCGGGAATGCCGGAAGGCTTGACCTGGAAGCGCTCGGGCCCGCGTTCGAGCATGCGCTCGTAGGTGCTGCGCAGCTGTTCCTGGTCCTTGGACTGCAGCTTGGCCAGCTTGCGTTCCACGTCATGCGTCTGGTAGACGCTGCGCATGCTCGCGACCGGCAGGTGGATCGGGGTGGCCGTCAGGGCCGTGCTGCGCGATTCCATCGAAGCTCCCAGTGAGGCTGACGAAACGATTTCAGCATAAGCCGTGCCAGCCTGCCAGCGCCCGACCGCCCCGTTGTCGGGCGGCAGCAACCTTCAGGCGGCCGTGGTGCCCAGCAGCTGGCGCAGCTCGCCCGACTCGTACATCTCCATCATGATGTCCGAGCCGCCGACGAACTCGCCCTTGATGTACAGCTGGGGGATGGTGGGCCAGTTGCTGTATTCCTTGATGCCCTGGCGGATCGCGTCGTCGTCGAGCACGTTGACGGTCTTGACGTTCTTGGGGTCGACGCCGCAGGCCTTGAGCACCTGGATGGCGCGGCCCGAGAAGCCGCACATGGGGAAGCTGGCGCTGCCCTTCATGAACAGCAGGATGTCGTTGGACTTGACCAGATCGGCGATGCGTTGTTGGGTGTCGCTCATGGGGGAACCTCCAGACGGAAATGGCGGCAATTATCCCGTGATCGGCCACTGCCCGCCGGAGCAGCGCGCGATGCCCGCCAGATCCATGCGGCTGCCCGTCTGCACGAAGCCCCGGGCGCGCAGCAGGGCGCAGACGGCCTCGGCCTGGTCGTGGCCGTGCTCCAGCAGCAGCCAGCCGCCGGGGGCGAGGTGCGCGGGCGCATCGGCCACGATGGTGCGCAGGTCGTCCAGCCCGTCGGCACCGGCCGCCAGGGCCGAGAGCGGCTCGTGCACGAGGGCCGCCAGGTGCGGGTCGGCGTCGGCGATGTAGGGCGGGTTGGAGACGATCAGGTCGTACGGGCCGCCCACGCCCTGCAGCCAGTCGGCCTGCAGGAACTGCACGCGCAGGCCCAGGCGCCGGGCGTTGGCGCTGGCCACGGCCAGCGCGTCGGCGCTGCGGTCCACGGCCGCCACCAGCGCATCGGGCCGGGCATGGGCCAGCGCCAGCGCGATGGCACCGCTGCCCGTGCCCAGGTCGATGACGCTGCCGCCCGCCGGCAGGTGCTCCAGCGCCCATTCGACGAGGGTCTCGGTGTCGGGCCGGGGCACCAGCACGCGCGCGTCGACCTGCAGCGGCAGGCCGAAGAATTCCTTCTCGCCGAGCAGGTAGGCCACGGGTTCGCCGGCCAGCCGGCGCGCGGCGTGACCATCGAAGCGCTGCACGGCCTCGGGCGTGGGGATGTCCTGGTCGTGCGCGAGCAGCCAGGCGCGGTCGTTGGCGTCGCGGCCCAGCGCATGCAGCAGCAGCAGCTGGGCGTCCAGCCGGTCCAGCCCGCGAGCGGCCGCGGCCGCCAGGATCTGGGTGAGCGTCACGCCGCGCCGACTTCCAGTTCGGCCAGTTGCTCGGCCTCGCGCGCGCCGCGCAGCGCCTGCACGACTTCCTCCAGGTCGCCTTCCATGATGAAGGACAGCTTGTACAGCGTGAGGTTGATGCGGTGGTCGGTCAGCCGGCCCTGCGGGAAGTTGTAGGTGCGGATGCGGTCGCTGCGGTCGCCGCTGCCGATCAGGCCCTTGCGCTCGGCCGCGTCCTTGGCGGCGCGCTCGCTGCGCTCCTTCTCCTGGATGCGCGCGAGCAGCACCTGCAGCGCCTTGGCCTTGTTGCGGTGCTGCGAGCGGTCGTCCTGGCACTCGGCCACGATGCCCGTGGGCAGATGGGTGATGCGCACGGCCGAGTCGGTCTTGTTGATGTGCTGGCCGCCGGCGCCGCTGGCGCGGTAGGTGTCGATGCGCAGCTCGGCCGGGTTGATCTGCACGGCCTGGGCCTCGTCGGGCTCGGCCAGCACGGCGATGGTGCAGGCGCTGGTGTGGATGCGGCCCTGCGTCTCGGTGGCGGGCACGCGCTGCACGCGGTGGCCGCCGGACTCGAAGCGCAGGTGGCCGTAGACGTCCTCGCCGTCCACGCGCACGACCACTTCCTTGTAGCCGCCCAGCTCGCTCGGCGACTCGCTGATGAGCTCGGTCTTCCAGCCGCGGCGCTCGGCAAAGCGCGTGTACATGCGCAGCAGGTCGCCCGCGAACAGTGCCGATTCGTCGCCGCCGGTGCCGGCGCGGATTTCCACGAAGGCCGCGCGCGCGTCGTCCGGGTCCTTGGGCAGCAGCATGCGCTGCAGCTCGTTCTCCAGTTCGGCCAGTTCGGCCTGGGCGCTGGCGATTTCCTCGCGCGCCATCTCGGCCATGTCGGGGTCGGCCAGCATCTCCTGCGCCGCGGCCAGATCGGACTGGCGCTGCTGGTGGCGCGCGTAGCGGCCGGCCACCTGGGCCACGTCGGCGTGCTCGCGCGACAAGGCCATGAACTGCTTCATGTCCGCCATGATGTCCTGGCGCGACAGCAGGAAGTCCAGCTCGGACAGGCGCAGCGCATAGCGCTCGAGTTGTTGGCGGAGAAAGGGTTTCAAGGGCGGCTATCCAATGGGGGCGGGGCCGCAGCGTGCGGGCTGCGGTGCGGCGGCAAGGCGCGCGCCGCTAACGCTCTTTGCGCAGGAACAGGCGCGAGATGGTCTCGACCGCGTGGGCGCGCGTGGTGCCGTCGCCGGCATGCAGCTCGGCCATGGCGCCGTGCAGCATCTTCTGCGTGAGGCCCTTGGCCAGGGCTTCGAGCACGGCGTCCACGTCGTCGCCGCGCGCGAGCTGCCTGCGCGCGCGCGCCAGTTCGGCCTGGCGCCAGGTGTCGGCCTGGCTGTTGAGCTGGCGGATCAGCGGCACCACGCCGTGCTGCGGGTCGCGCTGGCCCATCCAGTGCAGGAAGCTCTGCACGCCCGCGTCGATGATGACCTCGGCCTGGGCCACGGCGGCCTGGCGCTGGGCCTGGCCGGTCTGCACCACGCTGGCCAGGTCGTCCACGGTGTAGAGGAACACGTCCTCCAGGCCCTTGACCTCGGGCTCGATGTCGCGCGGCACGGCCAGGTCGACCATGAACATGGGGCGGTGCTTGCGCTGCTTGAGCGCGCGCTCCACGGCACCCAGGCCGATGATGGGCAGCGTGCTGGCCGTGCAGCTCACGATGGCGTCGAACTCGTGCAGCCGGGCCGGCAGGTCGGCCAGGCGCATGACCTCGCCGCCGAAGCGGCTGGCCAGCTTCTCGCCGCGTTCCAGCGTGCGGTTGGCGATGGCGATGGACTTGGGGCTCTTGGCCGCGAAGTGGGTGGCGGCCAGCTCGATCATCTCGCCGGCGCCCACGAACAGCACGCGCACCTGCCCCAGGTCCTCGAACAGCTGCGACGCCAGGCGCACGGCGGCGGCGGCCATGCTGATGGAGTGCGCGCCGATCTCGGTGGCGGTGCGCACTTCCTTGGCGACCGAGAAGGAGCGCTGGAACAGCTGGTTCAGCGTGGAGCCCAGCGCGCCGGCCTCGTCGGCCACGCGCACGGCGTCCTTCATCTGGCCCAGGATCTGGGCCTCGCCCAGCACCATGGAATCCAGGCCGCTGGCCACGCGGAACACGTGGCGCGCGGCCAGGCCGTCGTGCAGTGCGTAGGCGTGCGAGCGCAGCAGCGCCGGGGCCACGCCGCCGGCGTGGGCCATCCAGTCCACCGTGCGGTCGATCGCCCGGGCGTCGGCCGCGCCATGTGCGCAATAGACCTCGGTGCGGTTGCAGGTGGAGATGATGGCGGCCTCGGGGCCCGACAGCGCCGAGCGCAGGCCGGCCAGCGTGGGGCCGATCTGGTCCAGGGCGAACGCAAACCGCCCGCGGAGATCCAGCGGGGCGGTGTGGTGGTTGATGCCGAGTGCCCAGACAGCCATAACCGGCGATTATAAAATCCGGCACCTCCTCCCGCGGCTTGACCTGGGTCAAGCCCTTCGCTATCTCGCCCATGGGTTTTGTCGATCTGCTGCTGCATGGGCTGGCCTTCGTGCTGCCGGCCTTGTGCGTTGCGCTGTGCACCACGCTGGCCGCCCGCCTGGGCCGCGGCGGCGGCATGCGCTGGTGGAGCGAATGGCTGCTGACCGGCGCGGCCGGCAGCCTGGCGCTGCTGGGCGCGCTCTGGGCCATGGGCCGCGACGGCAGCATCGCCGGCTATGCGGCGCTGGTGGCCTGCTGCGGCACGCTGTCCTGGCTGCTGTCGCTGCGCCGGCGCTGAATCAGGCCAGCAGGTCGTGGTGGGTTTGGCCTGATTCCAGGGCGTGCACGCATTCGCGCCAGGGCTGGTCGGTCGCGGTGATCAGGAAACCGTAGGCGCCGTAGTCGTCGTAGCGCCGCCCGCGCATGACGGTGACCTGCAGCACCGACTGCTCGTCCGTGCCCAGGTGCACGACCACCCGGCCCGAAGCCTTGAGCGGCAGCTCCTCGCGCGCATGGGCCTGGAAGCCCTCGTTCGACACGTCGACCACCTGCAGTTCCACGAGCCGGCGCTGGCCGCCGATCTCGATCTCGAGCTTGCCCTTGCACTTGAGCGAGAAGCGCGGGTGCCGGCGCAGCGTGTCCATCTGGGCCGGGGGCTTGTCCAGCGGCGGCAGCACGGCCTGGTAGGCGGGCAGGTCGTAGATCTCGTGCAGCATGGCCTTCTTGCGTGCATCGAGTTCGGCGAAGCCCTGGGTGCGCTGGTTGAAGAAGTGGTCCAGCAGCGCCGGCGTCATGACCGGGTCGTTGGTCGTGTAGTAGCGCCGCTGCGGGAGCTTGATGTTGGGCAGCTCCATCTGGAAGAAGTAGTGGTGCAGGCTCTTGCGCGGCGGCTTGCCGGCGTAGGCGCGCGCGAACAGCTGCTCGGCCTGGCTCAGGTCCAGCGTGGCGCCCACGGCCGGCGCGCCGTTGGCGAAGTCGTAGGCGGCCACCGTCTTCTGCGGCAGCCGGCGGAACGACAGCAGCGATTCGTAGAGTTCGATGTGGTAGGGGTTGACCGCGATGACCAGGTGCCGCGTGTCGAAGAAGCGCGTGCAGTAGGCATGCATGAACTTCATGAGCGGGAACAGGATCGCGCCGCCGGTCTTGCGGTGCTTGGGGTGCACGGCCAGCGCCGAGACCTCGGCGATCTGGCCGCGCTCGGCCTCCACGCTGGACAGGTCGAACACCGCCTGCAGCGGAAAGCCGAACGGGCTCTGGCGGATCAGAGAGATCGTGCCCACGACCTCGTCGTCGTACTTGGCGCACAGCGTGGTGGTGGTCGGCAGCGCGTGGTAGATGGTGGCGCGCAGGCCGGAGGGCGCGGGCTGCATGAAGCCCACGGCCACGTAGGCGTCGTGCAGCAGCTTGAAGCAGGCCTCGAGCTCCTCGCGCGTGTCGGCGATCTTGAGCGTGAGCCGCGGGTCGGGCGCCGGGTCGCAGTCGACGAAGGAGCGGGCCACCGCGAAGCGCGCCGACTGCGGCATGAAGCCGATCGCCTGGCGCATGCCTTTGTGCAGTGCGCGGCGCGTGCGCGAGAGAAGGGTCTGTGATTTCGATCTTGGCGAGCGGGCCATGGATGCTCCTCGCGGCAGTATGCGCTCAGCGCCCGGGCAGGTGGGCTTCGATCAGGTGCCCGGCGATGGACAGTCCGCGTGGGGGGATGGGCGGCATCGCGTCGCCGGGGCCGAACCAGACGGCCTCCTCGATCTCGTTCTCGTCGAGCCGGATCTCGCCCCCCGCGTATTCGGCCGTGAACGCGATCATCAGCGAATGCGGGAACGGCCAGGATTGGCTTGCAAAGTAGCGCAGATCCTTGACCTGCAGGCCGACCTCCTCGAACACCTCGCGGTGGATGGCCTCCTCGACGGATTCGCCGGCCTCCAGGAAGCCGGCCAGCGCCGTGTAGAAGCGCGTGGGCGAGTTGCGGTGGCGCGCCAGCAAAAGCTCGGGGCCGCGCCGCACCAGCACCATCATGGCCGGCGAGATGCGCGGGTAGGCCATGTGGCCGCAGGCCGGGCAGCGCACGCAGCGCTCGCCGGCCACATGCGTGGTGGGCCCGCCGCAGGCGCCGCAGAAGCGGTGCGTGCGCGCCCATTCGGCGATCTGCCAGGCCCGGCCGGCCACGGCCAGCCGGCCTTCTTCCATGGCCCCGAACAGCGCGCGCAGCCGGCGTGGGCGCAGGCCATCGGGCAGCGGCGTGCCCTTGGGCAGCCAGGCCACGCGGCAGTAGGCCGCATCGAGCAGGCCCACGGGCAGGAAGTCGGCGGCCGCGAGGCCGAGCGCGGCGCACACAAGTGCGCCGGGGAGGGCCAGATCGGCTTCGCCGACCAGGAGTTCGTCACCGCAGAACACGAAGTTCTGCACCTGGTCCTGTTCACGCGCCGCCAGCAGCGGCGTGAACGAGGGAGGGGTTTGCAGCATGGGCGGGCATCCGGGCCGTTGGAGCCCGCATGCTAACCGCCGCTGCGCAGGCGCGTCAGAGCGCGAGCACCAGCGCCGCGCGGGCCTGCAGGCCGTCGCTGCCGGCCTGGTAGGGCAGGGTCACGGCCGCGCGGTCGGCCTCGTCGAGCCGGCGCCAGAGGAAGTCGCGCGCATTGCCCGGATCGCCCGCGACATAGAGCTGCGTGGTCAGCAGCTCGCGCGCGCCCAGCCGCACCTTCACATGGATGTGCGGTGTGCGGCCGCTGTAGGGCACGGGCCGGATGGTGCGGAAACGCCAGCGGCCCTCGGCGTCCACCACGGTGCGGCCGAAGCCCTGGAAGGCCGGGTCCTGGCGGCTGCCGTCGCCGGGGTGGTCGTAGTGGCCGGCCTCGTCGCACTGCCAGATCTCCACCTGGGCGCCGCGCACGGGCCGGCCGTCCAGGTCGCGCAGCGTGCCGTCCAGCCAGGCCGGCTGGCCGCGCGCATAGCGCAGCGCGCCGTTGCGCAGCAGGTCGTTGTCGGCATCGGCGGGGAAGGCCACGGGGTAGAACGGCCCCTCGGTCTGCGCCGGCGTGGGCCGCGGTCGCGGCTGCTGGGTGATGGGCTGGGCCCGAGCGGTCAACAGGGCCGGGCAGGCGATCAGGGCGGCGGCGAGCAGGCGGCGGGTCGGCATGGCGGTCAGATGCGGCCGGGCGCGCGCAGGTTCCCCGTCTACAGGAACAGCGCGTCGAAGCCGTCCACGGGCTCGAAGCGCTTGTTGTGCCAGCGCAGCCGCAGCGGGCCGGGCATGGCGCGCTCGCGCACCGGATGGCAGGCGTCGCCCGGGTAGCAGACCACGCGCGTGCCGCCGTCCTCCAGGCTTTCGGGCTGGATCAGCGGCGGGCGGCGCGTGCGGGCGGCGGCCACGGCTTCGGCGGCCGTGGCGTGGCGCGCGAGCTGGGCCAGCGTCATGATCTGCGGCGGCGCCATCTCGATCTCGCTGTCCCAGTAGCGCTGCAGCGCGGCGCGCGGCGACAGCCAGGTGCTCTCGGTGGTTTCGTGGTCGTCGTGCCTGGCGACCTGCTCGGGCGGCACCAGGGCGGCGAAGAAGCGCGTGTCGAAGCGCTTGTTCATGACCGAGGGCACGCGCGGCGTGATCCAGCGCGACCAGGGCGCGAGCCGGCGGGTCTGCACGCGCAGGCCCAGTTCGGCCAGCATGGTGTTGAAGGGCGTGCCGGCCTCGAGCAGCGCAGACGCGCGGGCCAGGTCGGGCTCGCCGCCCTCGAAGGTCTCGGCCAGCAGCACGCCGGCCTCTTCGAAGGCTTCGCGCACCGCCGCCACGTACAGGCCGGCGGCCTGCGCCGCGTCGAGTCCGGCGTCGTGCAGGCTGGCTTGCAGCGCGGGGGTGGCCTGGTCGAGGTGGCGCGCCGCATCGAGCTCGGCATCGGCCGCATCGAGCTTGCCGCCCGGGAACACATAGGCGCCGCCCAGCACGTCGGACAGCCCGTGGCGCTTCATGAGCAGCACCTCGGGCCCGCTCGCGCCCTCGCGCAGCATGACCACGGTGGAGGCCGCGCGCGGCGGCGTGTCGATGGCATGCAGGTTCAGTTCCATGGGGTTCCCTTCGTCTCCATTACAGTTGCCCGGCTTTCCGATGTGGCGCGCAGCAGGCTAACAGAGGCTGCTGGCCGGTGCTGTCGCGCAGCTTCCACCTACCAAGGAGACGAACGAATGGGTCTGGATTTCAAGGGCCGTGTGGCCATCGTCACGGGCGCCGGCGGCGGCCTGGGCCGCGAACATGCGCTGGCACTGGCCCGGCGCGGCGCCAGGGTGCTGGTCAACGACCTGGGCGGCGCGCGCGATGGCAGCGGCGGTTCCACCAGTGCGGCGCAGGCCGTCGCGGACGAGATCGTCGCCGCCGGTGGCGAGGCCCTGGCCAACGGCGCATCGGTCACCGACTTCGAGGCCGTGGCCGGCATGGTGCGCCAGGCCGTGGACGCCTGGGGCCGCGTCGACATCCTCGTCAACAACGCCGGCATCCTGCGCGACAAGAGCTTCGCCAAGATGGAGCTGGCCGACTTCCGCCTCGTCGTGGACGTGCACCTGATGGGCGCCGTGCACTGCTGCAAGGCCGTCTGGCCCGTCATGACCGAGCAGAAGTACGGCCGCATCGTGATGACGAGTTCGTCCTCGGGCCTGTACGGCAACTTCGGCCAGACCAACTACGGCGCGGCCAAGATGGCGCTCGTGGGCCTCATGCAGACGCTGGCCATCGAAGGCGCCAAGCACGGCATCCGCGTCAACAGCCTGGCGCCCACGGCGGCCACGCGCATGACCGAGGACCTGATGACGCCCGAGATGCTGCGCGCGCTCGACCCGGCCGCCGTGGTGCCGGCCATGCTGGTGCTGGCCTCCGAGGACGCGCCCACGCGCGCCGTGCTGTGCGCCGGCGCCGGCGCCGGCTCGTTCGAGGCCGCGCACATCACGCTGACGCAGGGCCAGTGGATCGGCACCGGCGAGGAAGCGCCCGAGCGCCTGGCCGCCGCGCTCGAGGCCGTGCGCGCGCGCGAGGGTGAGACCGTGCCGCAAAGCGGCGCGGAGCAGGGCCAGCTGGAAGTCGGCCGCGCCATGGCGCAGGCGGGGCGGCAGGCCGGCTAAACCCTCGCCTGCAGGGCTTGGCGGCCTGTGATACCTTCCGGCCCCACACAGATTCCCGGGGCTTGAAACAACAATGGCCACAACGACCTTGCATGCCAGCACGCCCCTCACGGAGCGCGCCGGCGCCCTCGCGGCGCAGCGCCTGCGCGGCATCCGCCGCGGGCTCGAGAAAGAAAGCCTGCGGGCCACGCCGGATGCCGGCCTGGCCTTGACGCCGCACCCGGCCGCGCTGGGTTCGGCCCTCACGCACGAACACATCACCACCGACTTCAGCGAGTCGCAGCTGGAGCTCATCACCGGCGTGCACGCCGACGTGGACAGCTGCCTGGCGGAACTGCGCGAGGTGCACCAGTACGTCTACCAGGTGCTGCGCGAGCAGGGCGACGAGATGCTGTGGGTCTCCAGCATGCCCTGCGGCCTGCCGACCGACGAGACCATCCCGATCGGTCGCTACGGTTCGTCCAACGTGGGCCGCGCCAAGAGCGTCTACCGCATGGGCCTGGGCCACCGCTATGGCCGGCGCATGCAGACCATCTCGGGCATCCACTACAACTGGTCGATGCCCGGCATCGACAGCGCGGCCTACTTCGGCCTGATCCGCAACTTCCGCCGCCACGCCTTCCTGCCGCTGGTGCTGTTCGGCGCCTCGCCGGCCGTCTGCGCGAGCTTCGTGCAGGGCCGCGAGCACGCGTTGCAGCCGCTCGGCGAGCACAGCATGTACCTGCCGCACGCGACCTCGCTGCGCATGGGGCGGCTCGGCTACCAGAGCGACGCGCAGTCCACGCTGGCCGTCAGCTACAACAGCCTGGAAGGCTACGGCGCCTCGCTGCAGGAGGCGCTGACCAGGCCCTATCCGGCCTACGAGGCCGTGGGCATCCGCAACCCGGGCGGCGACTACAACCAGCTGGCCACCAGCCTGCTGCAGATCGAGAACGAGTTCTACGGCACGATCCGGCCCAAGCGCGTGATCCGCCCGGGCGAGCGGCCGCTGCATGCGCTGCGCGAACGCGGCGTCGAGTACATCGAGGTCCGCCTGATGGACCTGGACCCGTTCGAGCCGCTCGGCATCGCGGCTTCGAACCATGCGCTTTCTCGACGTGTTCCTGCTGCACTGCCTGCTCAGCGACAGCCCGCCCGACACGCCCGAGGAGATCGCCGCGCTCGCGCGCAACCAGCAGCGCGTGGCCGCGCGCGGCCGCGAGCCGGGCCTGGCGCTGGAGCAGGACGGCCGCGAACGCGTGCTGGCCGAGTGGGCGCTGCAGCTCGTCGACGAATGCACGCCCATCGCCCAGGCCATGGACGCCGCGCTCGGCGGCGACGGCCACATGGCGGCGCTGCGCGCGGCACGCGCGGCGCTGCTGGCGCCCGGGACGCTGCCCTCGGCACGCGTGCTCGAACATGCCACGCGCGAACACGGCGGCAGCTTCACGCGCTTCGCCTTGCAGCACTCTCTGCAGACGCGCGCGCAACTGCTGGCGCTGCCGTTCTCCGAGGCGCAACGCGCGCGTTTCGTGGCGGCATCCAGCGCGTCCATCGAGGCGCAAAAGCGCATCGAGGCCGGCGACACCATGCCCTTCGACGTCTACCGCGAGGAGTATCTGCGGCCCGAGCGGCTGGGCCTCGGCCTCAAGCGCCGCGGCAGTGCCGCGGCGCCGCAGGTGCTGCAGGCCGCCGCATTCTGATGCGCTAGGTGATGCGCTAGGGCCGGTCGGCGCGCCGGCGCCACAGGAAGTGGCCGACGAAGGCCAGGCCCAGCACCAGCGCGAACCAGCCGACGATGGCCGATTGCGCGATCGTGTCGCGCATGCCCGAGGGCGGCATGAACTGCGGCCCCAGCAGCACCGCCAGGCCGATCACGCAGCACAGCCCGCCCTTCCAGGCCAGGTCGGCTTCCTTCTTGGCGTCGCGGCTCACGACGCGGCCTGGTCGGCTCGATCGGCATCTGGCACGCCGTCCTTGCGGATCGAGTCGCGCTCGCGGTGGCGGTTGTCGCGGCCGCGCTCCACCGTGCTTTCGACCAGGCGCTTGAGCTTGTCGGCCGCGCCGCGCACGGCCAGGTCCTGGCTGTCGCCGTCGTGGTGCACGGCCAGCGGCTGGTGGTGCGCCAGCCGGGCCTCGATCAGGCAGCGCTTGTCGGCACTGCCGGACTTGCCGCCGTTCTCGTCCGACAGGTGCACCTCGATGCGCGTGATGTCGTGGCGAAAGCGGGCCAGCTCGTCCTGCAGGTACTGCTCGGCCCAGCGGTCCAGCGATTCCTTGTTGGGCAGTCCGGTCGTGTTCACTTGCACTTGCATGGGTCGGGTCTCCCGAAAACCTTTGGACGCTCCAGTGTGCCCGAGCCCCGCCGGCCCCCCTGTAGGAGCGCGGCGATTCCCCGTGGCCGCTCTGGTATCGTTCTTGCGTTTTTTTGCCCGCCCATCCCACCAGGAGCCCCGCATGTCCCGACTTTCCCTGCCTTCCGCGGCCCGCCGCAGGCTCACCCAGGCCCTGGCCATGGCGGCCCTGCTGGGCGCCGGCGGCCTCGCCCAGGCCCAGTCCACGGTGCGCCTGCTGGTCGGCTTTCCGGCGGGCGGCGGCACCGACGTGATCGCGCGCACCCTGGCCGACAAGCTGCAGGGCGAGCTGGGCCAGAGCGTGATCGTCGACAACCGCGCCGGCGCCGGCGGCCAGATCGCGGCCAATGCGCTGAAGACCTCCGCGCCCGACGGCAACACCTTCTTCCTGACGCACGACCACACCGTCTCCATCCTGCCGCTGGTCGTCAAGAACCCCGGCTTCGACCCGGCCAAGGATTTCGTCGCCGTGGCCGGCTTCGCCACCTTCGTGAACGCGCTGGCCGTGTCGGGCGGCACGCCGGCCAGGTCCATGCCCGAGTACCTGAACTGGCTCAAGAGCCAGGGCGGGCGCGGCACCATCGGCATCCCGGCGCCGGCCTCGACGCCCGAGTTCCTGGTCAAGGTGCTGGCCGAGAAGTACAAGATGGACCTGCAGGCCGCGCCCTACCGCGGCAGCGCGCCCATGATCGGCGACATGCTGGGCAACCAGATCGGCGCGGGCATCGGCTCCGTGCCCGACTTCATCGAGAACCACAAGGCCGGCAAGATCCGCGTGGTCGGCGTGCTGGGCCATGCGCGCCAGGCCGCCATGCCCGAGGTGCCGACCTTCGCCGAGCTCGGCGTGGCGGGTTTCGAGGACCTGCCCTACTACGGCATCTTCGCGCCCGCCGGCACGCCGCAGGCCGCGATCGACCGCTTCTCGGCCGCCGTGGCCAAGGTCATCGCCATGCCCGAGGTGCACGAGAAGCTCACCGCCATGGGCCTCACGGTGGGCTACATGCCGCCGCAGCAGCTGCACAGCCGCGAACAGGCCTACACCAGGACCTGGGCGAAGATCATCAAGGACAGCGGCTTCACGCCGCAGTGACGGTCAGGGCAGCCGGCGCAGCAGCTCGCCGGCTTCCGGGCGCGCCGGCTGCAGGTGCGCCAGTTCGTTCAGGAGATCGCGTGCCGCGGGCCGGTCCACGCGCGCGAGCGCGGCCGCCATCTGCAACAGCGGGTCGTAGGCCGGGCGGAAGTCCGCGCTCGTGCGCAGCACCTCCAGCAGCGGCTGCTGCACCTGGGCCAGCATGTGCCGCACGTCGGCGCTGGGCCGCACCGTGCGGCCGGCGGCCAGGAAGCGCGTGCGCGCATCCCAGTAGGCGGCCAGGCGGGCGGCCGCGGCCGGGTCGGCCGTGACCAGTTCCTGCGGCGCCAGCGAGAGTTCGGCCAGCAGCGCGGCCAGGCGCTCGCGCGGCGGCGGCGCCGGCGCGTAGGTCGCGCGCGGGGCCAGGTAGGCCACGATGGGGTGGTCGTCCGTGTTGGCCGGCGCGCCGGCGGCCAGGCGCTGCAGGGCCTGCGGGCCGGCCACCAGCGCTCCGAGCACGGCGTAGGCGTCGTCCAGCCCCAGGCCGGCCGGGCTGCGCGGCCACTGGCGCGCCGCCAGCACGCGGGCCTGCAGCTGCGCGAGGTCGAAGCGGCCGCCGTCGGCATGGCCGACCAGGCCCAGCACCGGCGTCTCCAGGCTCAGCGTGGCGAGCACTGCGCCGCCGTCCGGGAAGACCGTGGCGAAGGCGCGCACGATGCTGCGCAGCGTGGGCAGGTCCAGCTGGTGCAGCGGCAGCCATTGGCAGAACAGGCCGCCTGCCGCCAGGCGTTCGCGCACGGCCTGGAAATGCTCGACCGTGTAGAGCGCGGCCGAGCCGCTGCGGGCCGGGTGGAAGTTGTCGGAGACGATGAGGTCGTACTGCGCCCGGGATGCGCGCACGAAGCGGCGCGCGTCGGCCGCGACCGTGTGCAGCCGCTGCGTGGGCGCCTGCCCGGGCGCGGCGAACCATGCAGCGGCGGCGATCACCTCGGGCAGCAGTTCCACGGCCTCGACCTGCAGGGCCGGGTCCAGCGTCGCCGCGCTGGCGGTGGTGCCGGTGCCCAGGCCCAGGAACAGCGCCCTGCGCGGCGCCGGGTGCAGCAGCAGCGGCAGCAGGGCCTGGCGCGCGTCGGCCGACCAGGCGGCGTTGCTGCCTTCCTGCTGCCGGTTGTCGATGCGCAGCCGGCGCGTGCCGTCGGCCTCCTCGACCACGCTGACCGCGGCCATCGTGCCCTCGCTGTAGTGCAGCACGCGGCCGCCTTCGGGCACGTGGACGAAGGCCAGCGGCGGTGCCGCCAGCGCGAGCACGAGCACGGCCGTGCCGATGCCGGCCGGCAGCGCGATGCCGCGCGAACGGCCCGGCGGCCAGGCCAGCAGCAGGTAACCCGCGGCCACGCCCAGCAGCGCGGCCTTGGCGCCCAGCGCCGGCAACAGCAGCAGGCCGAATGCGAGCGGCGCCGCCGCCGCGCCCGCCGTGTTCACGCCCAGCGCCAGGCCGAAGGCCAGGCCGGCCGCGCGCGCCTGCGTCGCCAGGTGGCTGAACAGCGCGCCCATCAGCAGCGTGGGCGGCCCGAAGGCCACGGCGGCCAGCACGGCCTCGGCCGCCAGCGCGGCCGGCATGCTGCTGCCCAGCCAGGCCAGGGCCTGCGCCTTGAGCGCCTCGGCGCCCCACAGGCTGGCGGTGCCGGCCAGGCAGGCCAGCGCCAACCATGCGGGCAGGCGCTCGCCGAACCGCGCCAGGCCGGCGCGGCGCGACAGCCAGCGGTCGTACCAGGCCGCGCCGGACGCGCTGCCGACCAGGTAGACGGCCAGCAGCAGCGCGAAGGTGTAGACCGTGTTCTCGGCCACCTGGCTCAGCACGCGCACCACGAGCACTTCGTAGCCGATGCCGAGGAAGCCCGTGGCCGCCAGCAGCGGCAGCAGCCCGCGTGCGGAGCGCGGCGCGGCCTGCGCTGGCGGCGGCGCGCCGCCGCGCAGCAGCCACGGCGCCGCCATGGCGCACAGCAGGTTGAGCAGCGCGCAGACGAGCGCCGTGCGCGCCAGGCCGCAGGCCGGCACCAGCCAGAACGCGATCGCCAGCACGCCGGCCACGGCGCCGAAGGTGTTGCCCGCGTAGAGCGCCGCGATGGCGCCGCCGCGCCAGTGCTGCGCCAGGGCGCGTTCCATCGCCGGCAGCGTCGCGCCCATCGCCGCGGTCGCCGGCAGCAGCAGCAGGAAGCTGCCGCCGAAGGCCACGCCCCATTGCCAGACGGGCGAGGGCTGGGCGCCGATCAGCGCCAGCAGGGCCTGGCCGGCCGGCGCCATGGCGAACGCCAGCACCAGGCTCCACAGGCCGATCAGCAGCTCGCAGCCGGCATACCAGCGGCCGGGCTGGCGGCTGCGCTGCGATGCGCCGGCCCAGCAGCAGGGCGCCGATCGCCAGGCCGCCGAAGAACGCCGCCACCACGGCCAGCACGCCGGCCGTCTCGTGGCCCAGCCACAGCGCGCTCTGCTGCGTCCAGACGATCTGGTAGCCCAGCCCGGCGAAGCCCGACGCGAGCATCAGCGCCATCAGCGCGGCGCGGGGCGGGCCTGCTTCGCGGGGTCAACCGCCGAAGGAGATCTTGTAGCCCCAGGAATCGAGCTGGGTCGGGATCGCGTTGAACGCCATGCGTGATGCGGCGCTCGCCCGGGTTGGTCGGCACGGCGTGCATCAGGTAGCTCGGGAACAGCACGAGGTCGCCCGGCTCGGGCTGCGGGCTGATCCACTTGTCGGCGTTGTAAGGCGTGGTCTCACGCCTGCGTGGTCGTTCTTGAACGCGAAGTCGTGGCCGCCGGGCGACTTCATGAACACCGTCCGCGCGTCGGGGTGCGTCGGCGTCAGGTAGACCACGCCGGAGATGAAGCTGTTGGCGTGGTTGTGCATGGCCTGGCGGCCGCCGGGGTCCAGCACGTTGACCCACATCTCCTTGAGCGACCAGCCCAGCCGCTCGCCGAACAGCTGTGCGCCGAACGTCAGCCAGGTGCGGCGTGATGCGCTGCGCGGCCTCCACCAGCAGCGGGCTGTCGCCGGGCTTGAGCATCGCCGTGTGCGAGAGCTGGCCGGACGAATTGTTGGCGATGCCGGCGGCGCTGCCGAAGTGGCTGGCCAGGCTGGCGACCAGGGCGGCATCCAGCGCCGCGTGCACGCGCATGAAGGGCGTCGGGAAGAGTCCGAAAAGCTCGTGCATCGTGTTCGATGGGCGCAGATGGATGGGGAAGTTCAAACGCAGAAAAGGCGGCACCCGCCGGGTGCCGCCTGTCGGCGAGCGCAGGAAGCGCCGCGCTTACCCGCGGCGGCGGCCGCGGCGGCCAGGCCGGCCAGGCCCAGGCCCATCAGCAGCGCGCTGGCGGGTTCCGGCACGGTGTTGAAGGCCAGGTTGTCGAAGGCGATGCTCGGCGTCGCCGTTGAAGGTCACCGAGTAGGCGATGCCCGAGAAGCTGGCCGACAGCTGGTCGAAGGCGCACCAGCCGATGTCGGTGCAGTTCGCGGCGTTGCCGGCCAGGTCGAACGAGGCGAGCACGGTGCCCGTGCCGTTCAGGCCGCTCCAGAGGGTCAGCGCGCCCGTGGCCGCCGCGATGGACGAGTACGAGAAGCTGAACAGGCCGGCAAAGCCGCTGGCGACGTTCATGGCCGAGTCGGTGTCGGCGGCGAACATCACGCCCAGCGGCGAGGGCGCGTTCGTGAAGAAGGTGGACCACTCGTCGTTCTGCAGGCCTTGCGCGCCGCCGCCGAAGGTGACGCCGCTGGCGGCGTAGGTGTCGCCGACCGAGGCGAAGCTCGGCGCGGTCTCGAAATCGATCGTGACCGGTGCGGCCAGCACGGGCGCAGCGGCGAACAGGGCCAGAGCGGCCACGGGAAGAAACTTCATGGGAACCTCCAGGAATCGTGTGGTGGGAAGGGGCGGCGCGTCGGGGCGCAGCTGTCGGCCAGGTGCAGACGCGGCCGCACTGTCAGGCAGCGATCAAGACAGGGCTGTGACGCTGCAGCCGCCGCGGCGGCCGGCGTCATCGGGATTTCATCGGCGCTGCCTACGCTGCCGGGCCACCCCCCATTTCCAGGAGCCGCCATGCACCCCTTCATCCACCGCCGCGCCGCATTGCGCGCCGGCCTGGCCTTCGGCGCCGCGCTCGCCCTGCCGCAGGCCCGCGCCTGCGAGTACTTCGCCGACAACCTGCGCATCACCCACCCCTGGTGCACGGCCACGCGGCCGGGCGCCACTTCCGTCATCGTCTCGATGATGTTCGACCAAGTGACGCGGCCCGACCGCCTGATCGGCGTCCAGACCATGGTCGCCGAGGGCGCCGAGATCGGCGGCCAGCTGGCCCGGCCCGAGGTCGACTTCGCGATCCCCGAAGGCGGCGAGACGCACCTGAACGAGCACGGCACCTACCTCAGGCTCACGGGCCTGAAGTTCCCGCTGGAGGTCGCGCGCACCTTCCCCATGGTGCTGACCTTCGCGCATGGCGGCGTGGTCCAGGCCAACCTCAACGTGGACCTGCAACGGTTCATGTGACACAGAGCCGTCACGGCAGGGTCACGCCGCGTTCCTAGCATCGGCCGCGGTCCTGCCACCGACCCGAACGAGGGCACTGCGCCAGGAGGGCGCAGCAGGCACATCCAAAGCCAATAGGAGTCTTATGCAACATCGCTTCACCAAGCACCCGATCGCGCTCGCCGCGGTCACGGTTCTGGCCACCCTGGCCCTGGCACCGGCTGCGCACGCAGCCAAGCCGGCCGGCACGTACGTGACCGGCGACTTCCACAACCACACCACCTGCTCGGACGGCTCGATCTCCATGCAGAAGCTGGTCAAGAAGTCCACCGACAAGACCGACACGCCCTGGGGCCTGGACTGGTTCGTCCAGGCCGGCCACGGCGGCAACGGCAACCGCAACTGCACGCTGGCCGAGGACGACTCGCTCGCCACGCCGGCCTACCCGCTGGTCTACGCCGCCGACGGCAGCACCGTCATCGGCCCCAACACCACCTGGCAGAACAGCCAGCCGCCCGTGGAGCCCCAGGGCACGCCCAGCGGCAGCCGCCCGAACCAGAACATGTGGCGCTGGCAGGCGATCCAGCAGTACCAGTACCCGATCACCGAATACCTGAACGCGCTCAAGAACGTGCCGATCTTCGTCGGCATGGAATCGGTCGTGTCGGGCCACGAGCACACCTCGATGTCCGTCATCACGGGCCAGGTGCCGGCCGCCATCGACACGCGCGCGCTGCCCACCACCAAGGGCTACACGCCGCTGGGCAATGCCAACGCGCTGTCGCAATGGGCCTACTGCTTCGACCGCGGCAACGACGGCGACCTCACGCGCGGCGGCCCCAACGCATGGACCTGCAACGTGCCCGGCAGCACCAACGAGGGCAACCCGAACTGGCATGCCGGCGCCGCCAAGCTGATGGGCTCGGGCGAGGCCGGCCACGCCAAGACGGTCGAGGGCATCAAGTGGATGGCCGCCTACCACGGCGAGGGCAGCTACTACGTGCCGGCCCACCTGGAGCGCGCCGGCCCGTTCAACCCGAGCGGCAACAACGGCTTCAACGTCGAGCACCTGCGCAACTTCAACAACGCCGGCCCGCGCATCGCGGTCGGCTTCGAGTCGCAGCCCGGCCACCACGCCTCGGACAACCGCGGCGAATACTCGCCCAACCGCAACAGCATCGGCGGCGTGCGCGTGGACTCGGTCGGCGGCACCACCTACGGCGGCACCGGCGTCTATGCCGCGCAGATCGGCGGCGTGTGGGACGCGCTGCTGGGCGAAGGCCGCAACTGGTGGTTCTTCGGCAGCTCGGACTGGCACAACCGCGGCCAGTTCGGCCCGGACGACCGCCGCTCCACGCAGGACTTCTACCCCGGCGAGTACCAGCGCGACTTCATCATGGTGCGCAAGGGCGACGACACCAAGCTGCGCCCGCAGACCATCGTGGACGGCATCCGCAGCGGCAACAGCTTCGTCGCCACCGGCCAGCTGATCGACCGCCTGGCCTTCGTCGCCTGCGCCTCCTACGCCGGCCCGGCCAGCCGCACCAACGCGGCGGTCGAAGCCATGGCCGTCAAGGCCGCGCTGGCCAACACCGACACCGACGTGGCCGGCTGCGCCGCCATGGGCGAGAAGCTGCAGGTGCGTGCCGGCGCGGAGATCGTGGTTTCCATCGTCGTGCGCGATCCCGCGGGCACGAACTACGCGCCCTACACCTTCGCCAACCCCTCGCTGGCCCAGGTGGGCATCCACCAGCCGCTGAACAGGCCCGTGCTCGACCACGTGGACGTGATCCGCGGCATGGTCAGCGGCTACCGCCAGCCCGGCCAGGCCGGCTACGCGGGCCAGTGGCCCAACGACTGGCTGCTGAACCCCAACATGGCCAACGTGCCCGACGCGGCCAAGAACACCACGGCGGGCGTGCTGCAGACCTTCAACGAGTCGAGCTGGAAGCCCGTGGCCGGAAATGCCGAGTACAAGGCCATGACCTTCCGCATCCCGGCCGTGAAGGCCTCGCAGTACCTGCGCCTGCGCGGCTCCAACCTGCCGGCCAGCGTGCCCTACGAGACCGACGCCAACGGCAACCCGCTGGCCGACGTCTACACCAACGCCGGCGACACCTCGCGCCTGACCATCCCCTGCCAGGTCGCGGGCGTCAACGTGCCGGGCAACGGCGGCACCTACACCGGCACGGCGATCGACGGCTGCCCGAACCACCTGCCCACGGTGGCCGGCCAGAAGTACGTGGCCTACGACGTGGCGGCCTGGGCCGACCTGTGGTTCTACAGCAACCCGATCTTCGTCGAGGTGGCCGGTTCCACCGTGGTCGCCGGCGTCAAGTAAGCCGGGTCTGAAAACGAGCCTGTAACCCAGGGCGCCGCGCGGCTTTCCGGCCGCGCGGCGCTTTGCCATGCCGGGCGGCCGCGGCCGCCCGCAGCCGATTTCTCCAAGTGATTGCCATGCCTTCCAAACCGAACCGCCCCCCCAAGGCCGCACCCGCGGCCGCGGCCCCCCGCCCGCGCTGGTGGCGCGAACCGCTGCTGCACTTCGTGGTGCTGGGCGGCTTGCTGTTCGCGGTCGACCACGCCATCGTCGGCCGCGCCGAAGACCCGCGCACCATCGTGCTGACGCAGGAGGCCGACGCCGAGGTGCGCGAGCTGTTCAAGGCCTCGCGCGGCCGCCTGCCCAATGCCGAGGAGCTGGCCGCGCTGCGCCGCGCCTGGCTCGACAACGAGGTGCTGTACCGCGAGGGCATGGCCATGCAGGTGGACCGCGGCGACGACGCGATCCGCCAGCGCGTGATCTTCAAGGCCTTGAGCGTGCTGGAATCCGACAACAAGCTGCCGCCCTACGACGACGCGCTGCTGCGCGCCTGGTTCGAGAAGAACCGAGCCAGGTACGACGAGCCCGCGCGCTTCGACTTCCGCGAGGCCGTGCTCTCGGGCGACATGACCGAGGCCGCCGCGCGTGCGCTGGCCGAGCGCCTGAACTCCGGCGTGCCGGGCGAGATCGGCGCCGGTCTGCGCGTGTTCAAGGGCCGCCCGCATGCCAACCTGGTGCAGAGCTACGGCGAGCCCTTCGCCAGGGCCGTGGAGGGCTCCCAGCCCGGCCAGTGGCAGGCGCTGTCGGGCAAGGACGGCTGGCGCGTGATCCAGCTGGACGCCGTGTCCACCGCCAGGCCGGCCGACTTCGAGGTGCTGCGCGGCGTGGTGCTGCAGGACTGGACCGACCAGGTCATGGCCGAGCAGCGCACGGCGGCCGTGCGCACCCTGGCGGAGAAGTACACCATCCGCATCGAGGCCGAGGCGACGCCATGACGCTGGCCCCGTGGTTGCGGCGGCTGCTTGCCGCCATGCTGTTCCTGGCCGGCGCAGGCGCCGTGTCGGCGCACGAACTGACCATCGCAGAGATGGAGATGCGCGAGACCTCGCGCGGCGAATTCACCTGGCAGTGGACCGCGCGCGAGCGCGCCACCCAGCGCGACCTGAACCCGCTGTGGCCGGCCGGCTGCACGGCCGAGCCGGCGCTGCTGCACTGCGGCCCGAACGGGCTCACGGGCGTGCTGCAGGTCGAGGGCGTGGGCAAGGGCTACTCGGTGGCCATCGTCAAGATCCGCTGGCTGGACGGGCAGACGCGCGTCTACACGCTGACCACGGCCCAGCCCTCGGTGCATTTGTTCGGCACCGCCGACGACCAGCGCGGCATGGGCGAGATCGCCTCGGCCTACACGGTGCTGGGCATCGAGCACATCCTGACCGGCACCGACCACCTGCTGTTCGTGGTCAGCCTGCTGTTCCTGGTCGGCTTCAACCGCCGGCTGGTCTGGACCATCACGGCCTTCACGGCGGCGCACAGCATCACGCTGGCCTTGAGCGCCTTCGGCCTGCTGGCGCTGCGGCCGCCGCCGGTGGAGGCCACGATCGCGCTGTCCATCATGCTGGTGGCCGGCGAGGCATTGGGCAGGCAGGCCACGCTGTCGCGGCGCTGGCCGGCGCTGGTGGCCTTCCTGTTCGGGCTCGTGCACGGCCTGGGTTTCGCCGGTGCGCTCAAGCAGATCGGCATGCCCGAGAACCACCTGCCGATCGCGCTCTTGACCTTCAACGTGGGCGTGGAGATCGGCCAGCTCGGCGTGGTGCTGCTGGCCTGGGTGCTGTGCAAGACGCTGGCGCCCTGGCCCGCCTTTGCGAAGGCGCGCACGCCGGCGCTGTACGGGATCGGCAGCGTGGCGATGTACTGGGCGAGCGGGCGGGTTTGGGCGATCTTGGGTTGAGAGTCGTGTGGGGGCGTTGGCGCCGCGGTGCGCGTGGAGGCGACTTGCGGAGGGGCTGCTGGGCGCCAGGAGCGGGCGTTCACAAGAGTCCGCTTGCCGGTCTGCTGTCGACACCAACGGCGCCTACCCAGCGCTGGGGCCATCGATCGGTGCATGGTGCGCCACACACGCTCAAGGCCTGCGCACATCCACAGCTCGCCGTCCCTGGACACCCGCCACCGCCTTACTTCTCGCAGGTTCGGCTCAAAGTGCAAGGACTAGGCAATGCCACCACAGGAGAAGCTCCAATGAAATGGTTGGCGGCGATCCTCGCGGTCGTGTGGCGGTCGCTTGGGCTCTGACTCCGCTGCTCGGCTTTGCCGTCGCTCGGCGCGCGCATCGCGTTCAGAACTGGTGTCGTGCGGCGAGGGTGCATGCTCAAATGTTAGGCGGACATCGTTAACAATCGCCCGACAACACCTTAGGTCTCGCAACTCGATTCATGCGCGCGAGCATTGATCTCCGCTAGGTGGCGGCACCGCTGACACGCACATGCTCGCGCGGTATCGTTCGCCAGTCACAACATCGCACTCATACAACGAGAACCCAACGGATGGCTTTCGACAATACTCAGGATTCCCACCGCGCACTCAAGAAGGTGTTCGCAGAAAGGACCTCAACAGTGGTGGCGTGGGTTGGAGCGGGGTTGAGTGCGCCAGCGGGTTTACCTAGTTGGGTGGCGCTCTTAGACGACCTCATTTCTGTTGCGCGCAGGAAGCATGCCACCATGGCGCCGGATGCAGCGAGGGCTGCCCTCGAAGGAACGCTAATCGAGGAGAAAAAGAAGAAGAACTTCTGGCTGTGTTTCCAGTTACTTGAACAACTCTTAGGGCCCACCTCGTACCAAGCCGAAATTCGTGAGCGCTTGGACACATCAACAAGTCGATCTATTCCTCCCGCCTACTCCGCACTTTGGAAGACGGGGATACAAGGAATGATCACATTTAATCTAGATCAGTTTGCAAGTCGCTCCTATTCGATGACCTACCCAGGTGCGGCAATTGATCACTTCGTTGGAGAGCAATCCAAGAATCTCGCCGGCGTTCTTCAGCATAGCAGGCCTTTCGTAGGCAATGTGCACGGGGTCATTGACAACGTTGGCTCATGGATATTCACCCACGATAAGCTAACGAAGCTCTTGAAAAACGATGGCTATCGGCAGTTCGTCAATAGCTGCTTACTCTCAAGAACAATCCTGTTTGCTGGTGTCTCAGCAGACGATATTGCGGTTCACGCCCACCTTGAGGCAGTTCATAAGGCGGGCATTACTGGCATATCCCACTTCTGGCTAACTTCTCAGGACCGACAGCGAAACGGACGACTGGAGCGAAAAGTACGGCATACGTGTTATTCGGTACGTAGCGTTGGGCAACGACCATTCGGATGCCGTTTCATGTCTGAAGGACTTAGCCGTCGCTATGCCGTCCAAAGACCCGATCGTAACCACGCCAGTTCTCTCAATAGGCGTCACTACGGCACCGACAGGGGCATTGCTTCCGCCAGATGAATTGGTTGCTCGTCCACTTGAAGAGATTCGCAATGTTCTAAACAGCCATGCACTGCAACTTTTAAGCACAGCAGATGCGAAAACCTATACGGCCTACGATACTTTCTCTCTTGAGTACGACGAGGCAATCGATCGCGCATGGTACGCGCTCGCTACCCCACCGAAGAATGTTCTTCTTGGATACACGCTAGTTCGCAGAGCCGCGCAAGGGTCGTTCGGCGAGGTGTTCGAGGCACTGGACCCAAAAGGCGATCGCGTGGCCATAAAGCTGTTGCGCCGAGACGTCCGCCGAGAGCCAGCAATGCTCCAAACATTTCGACGCGGCGTGAGGAGCATGCGCATCCTAAGAAAGCATGGAGTTCCCGGAATGGTCGGCTTCATTGACGCGTCCGAGATTCCAGCGTTTGTGGTCATGGAGTGGATTGACGGCCCCAATTTGATGGACGCCGTTCAATCCAAATTACTCAATGGTTGGCTAGAGAATCTTACGGTGGCACGTGATTTGGCCCGAATCATTCACGCGGCACACTTACTTCCAGAAGGCGTACTTCACAGAGACATTCGCCCGCCGAACGTAATGCTGAAGAACTACTGGAATAATGGAAACGAGATTGATGTCGTTGTTATGGATTTCGATCTCTCCTGGCACGTAGACGCCCTCGAGAAGTCCATTGTTGCCAAGCCTCTTGGGTTTATGGCCCCGGAGCAACTGCATCAGCGCTCTGCCGAGAATACACGTAGCGCGCTGGTAGACTCGTTCGGCCTTGGCATGACGATGTTTTACATGCTCACTGGTGAAATCCCTGTCCCGGATCAACAGCGGCACAAAGATTGGGAGGATATTCTCAATCGAAAGGTTCGGGCCCGGCGTTGCACAAGCTGGAAATCACTGCCGTACAGAGTAGCGCGTTTGATTAATGGCTCCACTCAAGATCAGCAGCGCAATCGCTGGGACTTCAGCGGAATTGTGGCTGAGCTGACCGCTCTGATTTTGGCGCACGAGGGTGAGACTGATGCAGTTTCCATTGATCTGCTAGGCGAAGAGATCGCCGCGCACGCGGAAAGCATGTTGAACTATGTCTGGGATGAAGCGAGAAACTCGGCGGTCTACAAAAGCGGCGGGCTTTTCATTGATGTTCATTCGGACGTTCCACAAGGAGAAATAGATCTCACGATGGAGTGGAGACAGACGGGAGACGAGAACTGGAAATTGATGCCAAAGTCAGGCGCGCAGGTCATGGAGCGCGCAAAACCATATCTCGAAAAGAATGGATGGCTCAACGCCAAGTTTGAGGGGTCGTATGGATTTATGAGAATTACGGCAAAGTTTAGCCTGGAGAATTCGAATTTCAATCCCGCACAACTCGGCAAGGGTATAGACGCTCTTGTGGCGGTTATGCTGCCCAAAAACTAGCGTTTGTCTGCACAGGCGAGACCTAACCGCTCCATCGAGAGGACCAGTCCCGGCAAGCCGGGCCTGGCCTCTCATGTCAAACGTTGAGCGACTGCATTAAGGCCGTGAAATCGGTCAGCGCATTGGCCGCTCAGGGCTCAATGCCGCCGCCCCAGTCCGGCGAGAACCATGGCCGGACCGCCACCCCACCCCAGCCCCCCGCCTCAATCGTGCGTCTGGAACGCGAACAGGTACTCGTAGCTCAACTGCGTGGTCCTGGGGTCGTTCTTCACCGGCATGCGGATGATGGCCAGCAGCTGGTTGCGGCCTTCGACCGGCGTGACGGTCGCCGTGCCGTCGGCCGCGCTCGTGACGGGCGCGCCGTCCTCGCCGATGGACAGGCGCACGCCGGCCAGCGGCTTGCCGTCCTTGAGCACCTTGACCTTCAGGGGCTGGCCGGCCACGGGGTCCTTGGACTCGGTGCCGACGATCTCGAACGCCTGGCCCAGCTCCTTGCGCGCGATCAGGCCCCACTGCAGCACGGTCTTGTGGAACTTCATGGCGTGCACGCCGCTCGTGGCGCCGGGGTTCTGGTCCATGGGCTTGTTGACCATGGGGCTGCCCTCGGCCTTGCTGAAGAAGCCGTTGTCGAACTCGGCCGCCAGCATGGCCGGTTCGCGTTCGGGCTTGACGCGCACGCCGTCGGCGGCGGCCTGGGTGGCCACGTCGATCTTGCGGCCGCGGCGGTCGTAGGCCGTGACGGCCTTGAGCTTGTCGCTGTGGAAGTCCTCCAGCTTGCCTTCGTGGCCGCCGAATTGCACCAGGTAGGCGCCATGGGCGTCGGGCACGAGCCAGACGTTGTGGGCCTGGGCGGTGCCCAGGCCCAGGGCCAGCGCGGCGACGGCGGTGGCGAGACGGGATCGGATGGCTGTCATGTCGTTGTTTCCTGTCGGGTGGTCAGAACTGCATCTGCACGCCGACCTTCAGCGTGCGCGGCGCGCCGGGCGCGAAGAGGGGCGTGCCGCCGATGACGGAGGCCGTGGTCGCGTAGACCTTGTCCGTCACGTTGGCCACGGTGGCGTAGACCTGGTAGGGCTGGGCGCGGTAGGTGAGGCCCAGGTCCAGCGTGTTGTAGCCGCCGTAGACGATGCTGTTGTCGGCGTTGACGGCGTAGTTGCCCACGCGGCGCCAGGTCACGGTGCCGGTCCAGTGGGCCAGCGGCGACCAGGCGGCCGAGGCGGTGGCCGTGTAGCGCGGCACGGCGGCCACGCGCTTGCCGACCAGCGCCGGGTTGCCGTTGGCCGTCACCTCGGAGTTGGCGCTGCCGTAGGTCAGCGACAGGTCCAGGTCGCGGCGCACGGCCCACAGCGCGCTGACTTCCACGCCGGTGCGCCTGGTTTCGCCGTAGTTCTCGTAGACCCCGGGCGCGACGGTGCGGATCTCGTCCGAGGAGATCAGCCGGTAGGCCGCCACGTCCAGCGAGATGCCGGGCCGCGGCTTCCACTGCGCGCCGACCTCGGTCTGGCGGAACACGTTGGGGTCGAGATCGGCCGCGCCCAGTGCGTACTTGGCGAAGGTGTTGGGCAGCGCGAAGCCCTCGGCCCAGCTGGCGCGCAGTTCCAGCTCGGGCAGCACGTCGGAGCGCAGGCCGAGCTTGGGGCTGGTGTGCGTGATCTTGTGGAGCGGGCCGCAGGGGTCGCTGCCGGTCTCCGGGCCGTTCGGCGTGCAGTCGCCGCTGAACCGGTCCCAGCGCAGGCCGAAGGAGGGCTTGAACAGCCGGTGCACGGGCGCCTCGATCTCGGTGAAGGCCGACAGGCTGTTGAGCCGGGAGCGGCGGTCGTTGATGGCGCCTGCCGTGCGCGCGCGGTTGGCCAGGTCGTCGAAGTACTGGTAGTCGGTGCGCTCGCGGAAGGTTTCCACGCCCAGCACCCAGTTCAGCGGCGTGATGGCCGTCTGCGCGCGGCCGTTCAGGCTGGTGCCGGCGCCGAACACGTCGCGGTCGTAGGTGCTCTTCGCGCTGGCGCCAGGCGGTGGCGTTGGCCGGCCGGCTGAACCAGCGCGTGAAGTCCTGGCGCGTCGCGTAGGCGAAGCTCAACAGCTTGAGGTCGGGCGCGACGCTGTAGTTGACGTCGGCGCGCACGGTGCCGAAGTGCTTCTCGGCGCCGTCGTTCATGGCGCGCGGGTCCTTGCCGTAGGGGTCGCTGGCGAACTGGGCGGCCGTCACGTAGCCGGGGTTGTCGCCGTCGGCCTGGTGCAGGCGCGCGGACAGCGCGATCTCCAGGTCCTGCGTCACCGCCTTGGTCCAGCGGCCCGAGACGGTGGTGCGCTCGGAATGCGACTGCGCGCGGAAGCCGTCGGTGCGGTGGTGCTGGGCTGCCAGGTTCAGGTATTCGCCGTCGCGGATGCGCAGGCCCAGCGCGGCCTGGGCGTCCACCGTGCCGTGCGAGCCGATGCTGAAGTCCAGGTCCTTGTATTCGCCGCGCTTGCGCGTTTCCACCGCCACCAGGCCGGCGCGGTTGAAGTTGCCGTACAGCGCCGAGACCGGGCCGCGGAACACGCGCATGCGCTCGATCTCCAGCGGCACGATGACGTTGAAGTCGACGTAGCCGTCGGCATGCGACATGGCCTCGTTGAGCGGGATGCCGTCCAGCACCACGCCGAGGTCGCCGCCGTGCCCACCGCCGCCGAAGCCGCGCAGCACGATGGTGTCGGCCACGCCCGACAGCTGGTAGTTCTGCACGTGCATGCCGGGCACGTGGCGGAACAGCTCCTGGGTCTGGCTCACGTGCTGCTGCTGGATCTCCTCGGCCTCCAGCGTGGTGGTGGAGTAGGAAGCGGCCGCGGCGCGCAGCGTCTCGCCCTTGACGTCCACGGTGTGCAGCCGGGGCGCGGTGCCGGCCGCGGCATCGGGGGCGGGCGACTGGGCCGCGACATGCTGCGACAGCGCGGCGAGCAGCGCGCAGACGGCCGGGGCACGGCGTTGGCGGGAAGCGATGGAACGCATGGTGGTGTGAGAAGAATTAAAAAGTTTTCCTACATCCGTTTGTAACGCAGCTGTTCGACGGTGGTGTGACAGGCGCGCGGGGGCGGGTTCAGGCCGGGCGGGCGATCGCCAGCGTCAGCACCAGCAGCGCGCTGGCGCTGAGCCAGGAGGCCAGCACGCGCACGCCGACCCGGGCCCAGGGCTTGTGCAGCGGGTGCACGACCCCGGCCAGGCAGGCCGTGCACAGCGTGGCGCCGATCAGCGTGCCGAGCAGCGCGGCATGGCGCTGCGCGGGCGCCATGCCGTCAGGTGCCGAGCCCAGGCCCACGGCCAGGCCGGCCAGGGCCGACAGCGGCACCAGCGCCCAGGCCGGCCAGGCGCGGGCCAGCACCACGCCCAGGCCCAGCAGGATGCCCAGGGCCAGCAGCAGGAGGTCGGGGTCGGGCAGCCCCGGCAGCCGCAGGCTCGACCACAGGCCCAGCGCCAGCGCAACCACCAGCGCCGCCATGGCCTGGCGGCTGGCCAGCACGCCGCGCTGGCCGAACAGCAGGCCCAGCACGACCAGCGCGATCAGGTGGGCCGGGCTGATGAAGGGGTGCAGCACGCCGCTGTAGAACGCGCCGACGCCCTTGATCTCGCCATGCGCCCAGGCCGCGCTGGTGGAAGCGGCTGCGGCCGCCGCGAAGGCGGGCCGCGCGAAGCGGCGCCAGTTCACATGGCGCCTTGCAGGAAGAACAGGCCGACCACCGAGATCGCACCGCCCGCGGCGCGCACGGCGACGCGGCCGGCCGGCGACTTCACGAGCGCGCCGAAGCCGATGCCGGCCAGGTGCAGCATGCCGGTGGCCACGACGAAGCCCAGGCTGTAGACCAGCGGGCTGCTCTCGTGGGGCAGTTCCGTGCCGTGGGCATGGCCGTGGAACACCGCGAACACGCCGACCAGCAGCCCGGCCACCCACAGCGGCGGGCGCACGGCGAAGGCGACCATGCCGCCCAGCAGCACGGCCGACAGCGCGATGCCGACCTCCACGCCGGGCACGGGAATGCCCAGCACGCCCAGCACGCCGCCCATGGCCATCACGAGCGGGAACACCACGGGCAGCACCCACAGCGCCGGCGCGCCCAGGAACGCGCCCCACAGGCCCACGGCCACCATGGCGACCACGTGGTCCGGCCCCAGCAGCGGGTGCATGAAGCCGGCGGCGAAACCGCCGCCCATGTGTTCGGTCGAATGGGCGAAGGCAGGCAGCGCGGCGAACGCGAGCAGCAGGCAGAGCAGGGGGCGGGCAATCGAAGGCATGGTCGTCAGCAAAAAAAGAACCGGTGGACTCTAGGGCGTATCCGTGACAGGCCGTTGACGCAGCGCCGGCGGCAGTGCGGCGTGGTAGCCCCGGCTTGGCAGGCGCCAGGCCTGCAGCCGCTGCGCCGTCTCGCGCCGCGCGCCGGCCAGCTGCCCGGCGATCCGCGCGGCGCAGGCCCAGCCCGGTGCGTCCAGCGTGTCGCGCCAGGCCTGCAGGGCCGGCATCAGGCCCGGCTGCAGCCACACGTCCCAGCACTCGGCATCGGCCGGCAGGCGCTTGAGTCCCTCGTGCACGGCGTCGGCCAGCGTGCGCAGGCGCAGCATGGCGCGCTCGGTCCGGCAGGCCGGGCGGAAGTCGCGCACCAGCCGGTTCTTGCCGTCCGGCCGCTGCGTCTGCAGCGTCAGCAGGCGCTGGATCTGCTGCAGCGCGAGCCGGGTCGAGCGGCAGGGCAGCGGTGCGCAGAGCGGCAGTGCGGGCGCGGCCCCGTGGCGCGTGGCGAAGGCCGGGCCCAGCATCAGCGTGGCCAGGCGCAGCCACTCGCGCGGCGCCAGGCCGGCCGTGGCCTGCGGCAGGCCGGCCAGCACCAGCACCTCCTCGAAGCTGCGCGCGCCCTTGGCGCGGTTGGCCCGCACGCTCATGACGGCCAGGTTGCCGGCCGCGTAGGCGGCGTCGTTGTTGAGCCGGTCGATGGACCAGTCGGTGTCGCGGTGCGCGCCGTGGGTCAGCGGCTCGCGCGTGACCGGGCAGTGCGTGACGTCCAGCGCGCGCAGCAGCGCGGGCGTGACCTCCTCGTCGACGACGCGGCCGCGCCGCAGCGCGCCCAGGCGCAGCTGCAGCCATTTGCGCGCGAAGCGGTCGGGCGCGGCGCGCGGCAGGCGGGCGTGCGCCGCGGCGTCGAAGCCTTCGCGCACGGCGGCGGGCCAACCGGCCAGGCGCGGCCAGCGCGTGCCGGTGTGGATGTCGTGGCCGAGCCGGCGCCCGGCCTCGGCAAGATCGTGATCGGTCGATGCCGTCATGGGGGTGTCCTCCTTGTCCCGGCCAGCGGACGCGCACGTCCACCGGACGGTGCTGGCTCGTGGGGGCCCGGCGTGCCGCAGCGGTCTGCGGCGGCGCGGGGCCACTGGCAAGGCGATGGCGCACGCACCGCCAGGCGGCAGGCGTGCACCCTCGGGGCCCGCGCGCGGGCGGGCCGCAGGATCAGGCGCGCGGCGGGCGCTCGGGCAGGGCGGGCACGTGGCTGTGCCAGGGCGATGCACCGTGGTCCGGCCAGCGCAGCGGCGAGGCCGGCGCACGGGGAATGGCCAGTGCGGCGGGCAGCGCCAGCGGCAGCAGGGTGCTGCCGGCCGTGGCGGCGTCGGCACCGCCATGGCCATCGGTGGCGACGACCGTGGCGTCGTGCGGCGCGTGGTGGTGGCGCGCGAACTCGCCGTGGTGATGGTGGTGCGCGCCCCCGCCGTGGGCGTGGCCCGACGCGGGCGGCCGCAGCCGGGCCTGCAGGCGCAGGTGGTCGATCAGCCGGGCGGTCTCCGGTCCGACCAGGGCCAGCGTCAGCGATTGCAGCGGGCCGCCGACCAGGTCGGACCAGGTGGGCGCCTCGGCCACCGCCTCGTGCCGGTGGTCCGGCCCCAGCATGCGCAGCAGCGCACCGCCGAGCCCGTACAGCGGCAAGGCCACCAGCAGCAGGCCGACCACGTACCGGCGAAGGTACGCGGGCAACTGCAGCATGGGGCGGGGTGGTGTCACGGCGGGGCTTCCTGCGCCGGAGCGCGCGGAACCTGCGATTGTGCGAAGCCGTGTGAAACGCCGATGACAGCGGCGTGGCGGCCGGCGTGCCGTGGTCAGGCCAGCTCGGCGCGGGCCAGCAGTGCGGTATCGGCCAGCGCCGCGGCCAGCGGTCCGTCGTGGGCCAGGCCGCCGCCGGCCAGCACCAGCGCACGCGCGCCCAGGCGCGGCGCGCTGGCCAGCTGGTGCGTGCTGGTGATCACCGTGGCCGGGCTCTGTGCCAGCCAGTCCAGCAGGAGGCCGGCGGTGCGCGGGTCCAGGTGGGCCAGCGGCTCGTCGAGCAGCAGCAGCCGCGGCTCCATCACCAGCACGCAGGCCAGGGCCAGGCGCTGCTTCTCGCCGCCCGAGAGCAGGAAGGGCGGCTTGTCCAGCAGATGGTCGATGCGCAGCCGGGCCGCCCAGTCGGCGATGCGCCGCTCGGCATCGGGCAGGCCGAGGCGGCGCGGGCCATAGCCGATCTCGTCGCGCACGGTGGGGTTGAACAGCATGGCCTCGGGGTGCTGGAACAGCAGGCCGACCTCGCGCCGGAAGCGCCGGGCCCAGTCCGTGCGGCGCGCGCGCGCCGGCGTGACCGCCTCGCCGTCGTAGCGGTACCGGCCGGCCGTGGGGAACACCAGCGCATCGAGCAGCTGCAGCAGGGTGGACTTGCCGCCGCCGTTGGCGCCCAGCAGCACCAGCTTCTCGCCGGGCTGCACGCGCAGCGAGAGCCCGGACCAGACCGGCGCGGCCCCGGGCCAGCCGAAGGCCGCGTGCTCGATCTCAATCATCGAGCCCGCCGCGCGCGCGCATGGCCATGGCCGAGGCCTGGGCGTTGGCCACGGCCTTGTCGAGCAGGTGGCCGGCCACGCTGGCGCCGTGCCGGCTGCGCGCGCGCAGGCCGCCGGCACCGGCGGTGCGGCTGCGGAACGCCAGGCCGTGCTCGCGCACCAGCCGCGCCAGCACCTGGGCCTGGCCGGCGGCCAGCGTGGCCAGGAACTGCAGCGTGGGCGCGAAGGCCAGGGCCTGCAGCAGGTTCACGCGGGCCACGAACCAGAAGCCCAGCAGCACCAGCAGCAGCACGCGCAGGTTCATGCGCGCCAGCGGCTCGGCCAGCGCGGCCAGCGGCCGGTCCTGCCAGGCCCATTGCACGAGCAGGCCCGCGCTGACGGCCAGGTTGAAGGCCAGCACGGCCAGCAGGCTGCGGCGCAGCAGCCGCCAGCGCGGCGGCCCGGCCAGGGCCAGGGCCAGCAGCAGGCCCGCCGCCAGCGCGCGCCAGTCGTGCACCAGGCTGACGCCGACCACGGCGCCCAGGTAGGCGAGCAGCCAGCGCGTGGGCGTCATGCGGCCCATCGGGCCGGCGGTCAAGTGGCCCATTGCCAGCGCCGTGCGCGCACCATGCGCCAGACCAGCAGGGTCAGCACGCCTTCGCCCACGCCCAGCAGCGCATGCGGCGCCAGCACGGCCGGCAGCACCACGCGCAGGCCGAACGGGAAGTACAGCGGCGTGCCGTCGGGGCGGTGCGCCAGCCAGGGCTGCAGGCCCAGCACCAGGCCCACCAGCGCGGCCGAGGCCATGACCGCGCACCAGGTGGCCAGCAGCACGGCGGCGGTCTCGTTCCAGCCGCGCAGCGCGCGGAACACGGCCAGCGCCACCAGCGCCCCGGCGCCGCCGATGGCCAGTGCGTTGACCGGCAGCGCCGTGATGCCGCCGGCGCCGAACAGCAGCGATTGCAGCAGCAGCACCAGGCTGTAGCCGAGGAAGGCCAGCCGCGCGCCGAAGCACAGCGCCAGCAGCGCCACGCCGACGGCGTGCACCGAGGTGCCGCCAGGCAGCGGTAGCATGACCAGGCCGATGGCGTAGACCAGCGCGGTGAGCGCCGCCAGCCGCGGCACCAGGGATTCGTCCAGGCGCTCGCGCAGGCCGCGGCCGGTGGCCCACCAGGCGGCGGCCGCCACGGCGTAGGCCGGCAGATAGGTCTGCGGCGAGAGGAAGCCGTCGGGGATGTGCATCAGCGCGGCCTTCGGCGCAGCAGGTGCCGGCCAAGCAGGCCCAGGCCCAGGATCAGGCACACGCCCAGCGCCACGCGCTCCCAGCCCGGTGGGGCGGGGGCGTCGCCCGGCGCGGCAGGCGCCACGCCGTCGTGCGCGGCGAAGGCCAGCGCGGTCTCGATGCCATGGCCGTCGGCCGAGTAGGCGCGCAGCCGCCAGCCCTCGGCCGCGCCGCCGGCACCGGGCAGCAGCACCAGGCGGCCTGCGCCGTCGGTGCGGCCGGTCTGCACCGGCTCCTGGCCCTGGCCGCGGAACAGTTCGTAGCGCTCGAACGCGAAGGGTTCGCCGTCGGTGTAGCGCAGCAGCACCACGACGGCTTCGCCCACGCTGACCTCGTGCCGCACCGCATGCGCCCAGGCCGCGCCCGTGCCGGCCCCGGCCAGCAGCAGCGCGAAGCCCCAGGCGCGCAGCGGCCGCATGGCTCAACGGGCCTCGAACACGAGGGCGCTGGAGACCGACAGCGTGTCGGCCCGGGCGTCGTTCGCCAGCGGCCGGCGTGCGCTCACGCTGACCAGCTGCCGGCCCTTGGCCACCGGCACGCTGGCGCGGCCCTGGGCGTCGGCCCGGGTGTCCTGTTCCTGCTGGTCCGCGCGCCAGGACAGCACGGCGCCGGCCAGCGGCTGGCCGTCCCAGAACACCTGCACCGGCAACCGGCTGCCCGCGGCGGGCGCCTGCGCGGCCTGCGGCACGATCTCGACCGGCAGGCCCTGGGGCCGACTGGCCTGGGCGTCCCAGACCAGGACAGTCTTGCCGTACTTGAGCGCATGCGAGGCGCCGAGGGCACCGGGCACGGCGTTCTTCGGCCCGCTCCTGCTGCCTTCGGGCGTGCGCGACCAGAAGCCGTTGTCGTAGTGCAGCAGCAAGAGCGAGGGCTGGCCGTCCACGGCGAGCTGCAGGCCGTCGCGCCGCAGCGCCAGCGCCTGGCCCGCGGCACCGATGGCCTGCGCCTGCAGCACCTTGCTGGGCAGCGCCGCTTCCAGCTTCCCGTCGTGGCCGAACACCACGCTGAAACCGCCGGCCGCCGGCTCGATCCAGGCGTCGTGGGCCTGTGCCGAGGCGGCGGCGAGAACCAGGACGAGTGCCGCCGCACGGCGCAGGCAGGACGAATTCTTCATGCAGTTGCTCTGGAAGACCACGGAGCGGGCCGAGGCCGCCCCGTCGTGTGGAGTTCATCGGAAACCCTCTCATGAGAGGATTTCCGTTTTCGTCTTACCAGTATGGCATCCGCCACGGGGCCTGTGCATGCGCCAGACGGCGTACGCACGGGCCGCGCGGCGGCGGGCCTACTTGCCCCAGCTGTCCCGCAGGCCCGTGGTGCGGTTGAACACCGGCTTGTCGGGATGGTGGTCGCGCCGGTCGGCCACGAAGTAGCCATGGCGCTCGAACTGGAAGCGGTCGTCCACGCCGGCGCTGGCCAGCGAGGGCTCCAGGTAGGCCTGCACGGTGCGCAGGCTGTCCGGGTTCAGGCTGTCCAGGAAGTTCTTGCCGCCCGCATCGGGGTGGGCGTCGTTGAACAGGCGTTCGTACAGGCGCACCTCGGCCGGCACGGCGTCGTGCACGCCGACCCAGGTGATCACGCCCTTGACCTTGACGGCGTCCGCGCCCGGCGTGCCGCTCTTGGTGTCGGGCACGAGCTCGGCATGCACTTCGGTGAGGCGGCCTTCGGCGTCGCGCACGGCGCCCGTGCACTGCACCACGTGGCCGTACTTCAGGCGCACGCGGTTGCCGGGCCGGGTGCTGCCGTCGGCCGCGGTCTGCGGCGGGTACAGGCGGTGGAAGCCCTTGGGCGGTGTCTCTTCGTAGTCGCTGCGCTCGATCCACAGTTCCTTGCCGAACTGGAAGTGGCGCCGGCCCTGCCCGGGGTCATGCGGGTTGAGCGGCGCGCTGCAGGCGTCAAGCGTGCCGGCGCCGTGCAGCGCGTCCCAGTTGGTGATGACGAGCTTGACCGGGTCCAGCACGGCCATGGCGCGCCTGGCCGTGGCGTCCAGCGTGTCGCGCAGCGCGCCTTCCAGCGTGCTGTAGTCGATCCAGCTGTCGCTCTTGGTCACGCCGATGCGCTCGGCGAACAGCTGGATGGCTTCGGCCGTGTAGCCGCGCCGGCGCAGGCCGACGATGGTGGGCATGCGCGGGTCGTCCCAGCCGCTCACGCGCTGTTCGTTGACGAGCTGGGCGAGCTTGCGCTTGCTGGTGATCACGTAGGTCAGGTTCAGCCGCGCGAACTCGTACTGCCGCGGCGGCGGGGCCGACAGCAGCCCGCCTTCGGCCAGCCGCTCGAGCAGCCAGTCGTAGAAGGGCCGCTGGTCTTCGAACTCCAGCGTGCAGATGCTGTGCGTGATCTGCTCCAGCGCGTCCTCGATCGGGTGCGCGTAGGTGTACATCGGGTAGATGCACCACCGGTCGCCCGTGTTGTGGTGCGTGGCGCGGCGGATGCGGTAGATCGCCGGGTCGCGCATGTTGATGTTGGGGCTGGCCATGTCGATCCTGGCGCGCAGCACGGCGGCGCCATCGGCCAGCTGGCCGTCGCGCATGGCGCGAAAGCGCGCCAGGTTCTCGGCCGGCGTGCGGCCGCGGAAGGGGCTGTCCACGCCGGGCTTGCCGAAGTCGCCGCGGTTGGCACGCATCTCCTCGGGGCTCTGTTCGTCCACGTAGGCGTGGCCGGCCTCGATCAGGTACTCGGCCGCGCGGTACATGAAGTCGAAGTAGTCGCTGGCCTGGTAGAGGTGCGTGGTGCCGCCGGACTCCCAGTTGAAGCCCAGCCAGCGCACGCTGTCGACGATGCTGGCGACGTACTCCTGGTCTTCCTTCTCGGGGTTGGTGTCGTCGAAGCGCAGGTGGCAGACGCCGCCGTAGTCCCGCGCCAGGCCGAAGTTCAGGCAGATGCTCTTGGCATGGCCCACGTGCAGGTAGCCGTTGGGCTCGGGCGGGAAGCGCAGGCGCACGCGCGCCGGGTCGAGCGGTCCCTGGGCATGGTGGGCGGCATCGCCGGGGCTGCCGCCCCAGTGGCGGCTGGCATAGGTGCCCTGGGCCAGGTCGTTCTCGATGATCTGGCGCAGGAAATTGCTTTGTTTGTGGTCGGTCGGCTCGGCCGCAGGGGAATTCATGCAGCCGATTCTAGGAGGGGCGCGCAAATCGCCCGGGATGACGCCGCGTGCGGGCCCTGCGCAGCATTCGTTACCCACCGTAACCTGTTTAACGCGCGCTGCGTCAGCCATTTGCATCTCCGTGCGTCAATAGCCTCATGGCCGCAGTCTGCGGCGACGCACAAAGGAGTACGAACATGGCATCGAAGCAAGCAGGCCGCTGGATCGCCGCCGCGGCCATCGGCATGGCCAGCCTGGTGCTGGCAACGGGCGCGCAGGCGCGTGATGTGGTCTGGTCGGTCGGCGTGGGCGCGTCCGGGGCCCAGGTGATCGTGGGCAATGCGCCGGTCTACGTGGCGCCGCCCGTCTACGTGGCGCCGGCGCCACGCTACTACGCGCCACCGCCCGTGTACTACGTGCCGCCGCCGCGGGTCTACTACCGGCCGCAGCCCATCTACTACGGCCCGCCGCCGCACTTCCATGGCCACCGCCATGGCCGTGGGCACGGCCGCGGCGACGGCTGGCGGCGCTGACGGCGGCGTCAGCGCAGCAGCATCACGGTGCGCAACCCGGCGATGGTCAGGGCCAGCGACCCCAGCAGATGGGCCGCGGCGGTGGCCAGGGCCATGCCATAGCGGGCGTCGCGCAGCATGAGGACCACTTCGGCGGAGAAGCTCGAGAACGTCGTCAGCGCGCCCAGGAAGCCGGTGACCAGCGCCAGCCGCCAGGCCGGATGCAGGGCGGGTGCCGCTTCGAAGACCCCGATGCACACACCGATCAGGTAGCCGCCGACCAGGTTGGCCGCCAGGGTGCCCAGCGGAATCGGCCCATGCGTGTTGAGCCACAGGGACAAGCCCCAGCGGCCGAGCGCGCCAAGGCAGGCGCCGCAGCAGATGACGAAGACGGATAGCATGGTGCGGTGCCTCGGATCGAATCGTCCGCCACTGTAGCCGCAGCCGACGGGCCGCTCGGCGTGGTCATGCTGGACACGCGCTTTCCACGCCCGCCGGGCGACATCGGGCATCCGGACAGCTTCGGCTGCGCCGTGCGCCAGTTGCGCGTGGCAGGGGCCTGGCCGCGCGAAGTGGTGGGATCGCCGCCCGCCTTGCGGGCGCTGGCGCCGGCCTTCGTGGACGCGGTGCGCGCGCTGGCTGCGCAGGGCGCCTGTGCGGTGACGACGAGTTGCGGCTTCCTGGTGTTGCTGCAGGATGTGCTGCAGGCCGCCACCCATGTGCCCGTGCGCAGTTCCAGTCTCCTGCAGCTGCCAGCGTTGCTGGCATCGGCGCCCCAGGTGGGCGTGCTGACCATCAGCGGCCAGGCCCTGACACCCGCCCATCTGCTGGCGGCCGGCGTGGCGCGAGCCCGCCTGGCCGATGTGCTGGTGGAGGGGGTGGCGCCGGACAGCCATTTCGTGGCCGCCATCCTCGGCAACGCGCCTGCCCTGGATCTGGCCCGCGCCGAGGAGGAGGTGGTTGCCGCGGCATGCGGCCTGCAGCGGCGCGCGCCGCACCTGCGCACGCTGGTGCTGGAGTGCACCAACCTGCCGCCCTATGCGGCGGCGGTGCAGGCCGCGACGGGCTGGCGTTGCCTGTCGCTGCTGGACGACCCGGTGCTGCGCGCGGCCATCACATCATCTTCTGCGGCAGCCAGGTGACCAGGCCCGGGAACAGGTAGAGCAGCAGCACCGCCAGGCACATCAGCAGGAACATCGGCACCGAGACCTTGGCGATCCAGGGCAGCTCCTTGCCCGTCATGCCCTGCAGCACGAACAGGTTGAAGCCCACCGGCGGTGTGATCTGCGCCATCTCCACGACCAGCACGATGAAGATGCCGAACCAGATCGGGTCGATGCCCGCCTTCTGCACCGTGGGCATCAGCACGCCCATGGTCAGCACCACCATGGAGATGCCGTCCAGGAAGCAACCCAGGATGATGAAGAACACGGCCAGTGCCGCGATCAGCTGGCCTTGCGTCAGCCCCAGCGAGGTGATCCATTCCGCCAGATGGCGCGGCAGGCCGATGTAGCCCATGGACAGCGTGAGGAAGGCCGCGCCGGCGAGGATCAGCGCGATCATGCAGTACAGCCGCGTGGCGCCCAGCAAGGCATCGCGGAAGGTGGCCCAGTTCAGCGAGCCCTGCAGCGCGGAGATGACCAGCGAGCCCACCACGCCCAGCGCGGCCGCCTCCGTGGCCGTGGCGATGCCGGTGTAGATCGAGCCGAGCACGGCCACGATCAGCAGCACGACCGGGATCAGGCTGCGCGAGGCCGCGAGCTTCTGCATGAACGTGGTCCTGGCGTCGGCGGCGGGCACCTGTTCCGGATGGCGCAGCGCCCACAGCACGATGTAGCCCGAGAACAGCAGGCCCAGCACGAGGCCGGGGACCACGCCCGCGATGAACAGCCGGGCGATCGAGACCTCGGCCGCCACGCCGTAGACGATCATGATGATGGACGGCGGAATCAGCAGCCCCAGCGTGCTGGCCCCTGCCAGCGTGCCCACGACCATGTGCTCGGGGTAGCCGCGCCGGCCGAGTTCGGGCAGCGTCATCTTGCCGATGGTGGCGCAGGTCGCGGCGCTGGAGCCCGACACCGCCGCGAAGATGGTGCAACCCACCACGTTGGTGTGCAGCAGCCGGCCGGGCAGGGCCTGCATCCAGGGCGACAGGCCCTTGAACATGTCCTGGCTGAGCCGCGTGCGGAACAGGATCTCGCCCATCCAGACGAACAGCGGCAGGGCCGTGAGCGTCCAGCTCGAGGCCGAGCCCCAGATCGTCACGGCCATGGCGTCGCCGGCAGGACGGGAAGAGAACATCTGCATGCCGATCCAGGCCACGCCCGACAGCGTGAGCCCGATCCAGACGCCGCTGCCCAGGATCAGGAACAGCGACAGCACCAGCAGGCCGGTGATGGCGAGGTCACTCATTGCGCAACGCCTCTCCGCCCGTGGCCTGTTGGCGCCGGCCCTGGAGCTCGAGCACCAGCTCGTCGACGAAGGCGATGGCGAACACCACCGTGCCCACGGCCATGGCCAGCTGCGGAATCCACAACGGCGTCGCGTCGTTGGAGGTGGAGATGTCGTGGAACAGGTGGGACTGCCAGGCCAGCCGGCAGCTGTAGAACGCGAACAGCAGCGACAGCAGCGTGGCCAGGCCCAGCGACCAGAGCTCCATGCCCTTGCGTGCACCGCCCGCGCAGCGCGTTGATCAGCAGGGTCACGCGGATGTGCTCGCCGCGCTTGAGCGTGTGCGCCAGCGCCAGGAAGCCGGCCGCGGCCATCAGGTAGCCGGCATAGGCATCGATGCCGGGAATGTTGAAGTGAAACTGCCGGCCCAGGATGGACAGCAGCACGGCGACCAGCAGCGCCACCATGAACAGCGCCGCCAGCCAGGCGGCGCCGTCGTAGAGCGCGTCGAGCAGACGGCGCACGGGCTTACTTGCGGTAGGCGTCGACCAGGGCCTTGCCGTCGGGGCCGGCCTTCTCGAGCCATTCCTTGAGCATGGTGTCGCCGACCTTGGCCATGTCGGCCTTGAGTTGCGGGGGCGGGGGCAGGATGTTCATGCCGTTGGCCTTGAGCTTCTCCTGCGTGTCGGTGTTCTCCTTCCTGGACGCGGCCCAGCCGCGCGTCTCGGCCTCGGCCGCGGCCTTGAGCACGGCCGCCTTGGTCGGCGCATCCAGGGCGTCCAAGGCGGCCTTGTTGACGATCACCGCGTTCTTGGGCAGCCAGGCCTGCGTGTCGTACCAGTACTTGATGTGCTCGTAGGTCTTGGTGTCGAAGCCGGTAGAGCCCGAGGACATGTAGGACTCGACCGCGCCCGTGGCCATGGCCTGCGACAGCTCGGCGGCCTGCACCGTGACGGGCTGTGCGCCCACCAGTTCGGCGATGCGCGCCGTGGCCGGACTGTAGGCACGCCACTTCACACCCTTGAGGTCGGCCGCGGACTGGATCGGCTTCTTCACGTAGATGCCCTGGGGCGGCCATGGCACGGTGTAGAGCAGCGACATGCCCTGCTCGCCGAGCTTCTTTTCGAGCAATGGCTTTTGCGCCTGGTAGAGCTTCCAGGCCGCGTCGTAGCTGTCGGCCAGGAAGGGCAGGCCGTCCGCGCCGAACACCTGCCATTCGTTCTGGAAGTTCACGAGCAGGATTTCGCCGGCCTGGGCCTGGCCGCCCTGCACGGCACGCTTGATCTCGGGCGCCTTGAACAGCGAGGCGTTGGCATGCACCGTGATCTTGAGCTTGCTGCCTGTGGCCTTCTCCACGTCGGCCGCGAACTGCGTCAGGTTGACGGTGTGGTAGTTGGTGGCCGGGTAGGCTGCCGGAAGATCCCACTTGGTCTGGGCGGATGCATGGGAAGCACAGGCCAGCGCGGCAGTCGCAAGCAGGACGGAATGAAGCTTCATGGTCTCTCCGGTGGATGGGGGGGAAGGCGAGGAGAAGCAGCATAGATGCAAATCCCGCGCCACCCGCCCCGTGTTTGTCCGCAAGGCCCGGCACGTACCATGCAAGCGGAGGTCGCATGGACACAGAGCATGTTTCGCAACCGGCCCGCTGGCAGTTCTGGATCGACCGCGGCGGCACCTTCACCGACATCGTGGGCAGAGGGCCCGATGGCAGCCTGGTCACGCACAAGCTGCTGTCCGAGAACCCCGAGCGCTACGCCGACGCGGCCGTCGCCGGCATCCGCGCGCTGCTGGGCCTGGCCGGCGATCAGCCGATCCCGGCGGACCAGGTGGCCTGCGTGAAGATGGGCACCACGGTGGCCACCAACGCACTGCTCGAGCGCAAGGGCGCGCCCACGCTGCTGGTGACCACGCAGGGCTTCCGCGATGCGCTGCGCATCGCCTACCAGAACCGGCCGCGCCTGTTCGACCGCCGCATCGTGCTGCCCGAACTGCTGTACAGCGCCGTGGTCGAGGCCGACGAACGTGTGGCCGCCGACGGCACGGTGCTGCAGCCGCTCGACCAGGCCGCCCTGCGCACCCGGCTGCAGCAGGCCTTCGACGGCGGCCTGCGCAGCGTGGCCATCGTGTTCCTGCACGGCTGGCGCTTCACGGCGCACGAGCAGGCGGCCGCGCGCATCGCGGCCCAGATCGGCTTCACGCAGATCAGCGCCTCGCACTGCACCAGCCCGCTCATGAAGCTCGTGAGCCGCGGCGACACCACCGTGGTCGACGCCTACCTCTCGCCCATCCTGCGCCGCTACGTGGACCAGGTCGCGCAGCAGATGCCGGGCGTGCGCCTGCTGTTCATGCAGTCCTCGGGCGGGCTGGCCGATGCCCAGGCCTTCCAGGGCAAGGACGCGATCCTGTCGGGGCCGGCCGGCGGCATCGTGGGCATGGCGCGGACGGCGGCGTCGGGCGGCCACGACCGCGTGATCGGCTTCGACATGGGCGGCACCTCGACCGATGTCTCGCACTACGCCGGCAGCTTCGAGCGCGAGTTCGAGACCCAGGTGGCCGGCGTGCGCATGCGCGCGCCCATGCTGTCCATCCACACCGTGGCGGCCGGCGGCGGCTCCATCCTGCAGTTCGACGGCCAGCGTTTTCGCGTGGGGCCGCAGAGCGCGGGCGCCAACCCGGGGCCGGCCAGCTACGGCCGCGGCGGGCCGCTCGCGGTGACCGACGCCAACGTGCTGCTGGGCAAGCTGCAGCCGGACTGGTTCCCGCAGGTGTTCGGGCCGAACGGCGACGCGCCGCTGGACCTGGCCGTGGTGCGCCAGCGCTTCGCCGAACTCGCGGCCCAGGCCGGCCGCAGCGCCGAGCAGGTGGCCGAGGGCTGCATCGCGATCGCGGTGCAGCAGATGGCCAACGCGATCAAGAAGATCTCGGTCGCGCGCGGCTACGACGTCACGCGCTACACGCTGCAGTGCTTCGGCGGCGCGGGCGGCCAGCACGCCTGCCTGGTGGCCGATGCGCTGGGCATGGACCAGGTTTTCGTGCATCCGCTGGCCGGCGTGTTGAGCGCCTACGGCATGGGCCTGGCCGACCAGGCCGTGATCCGCGAGCAGGCGCTGGAGTTGCCATTGCAGCCCGACCAACTGCCCGCCATGGTGGCCGCGCTGGAACGCCTGGCCGAGGCCGCGGGCACCGAACTCGCGCGCCAGGCCCTGGGCGAGGGCGCCAGGCTGGTGCACCGGCGCGTGCACCTGCGCTACCAGGGCAGCGATGCGGCGCTGGTCGTGCCCTTCGGCAGCCTGGAGCAGATGCAGGCGGCCTTCGAAGCGGCCTACCGCCAGCGCTTTTCCTTCCTGATGGCCGGCAAGGCGCTGGTGGTCGAGGCCGTGTCGGTCGAGGCCCAGCTGGCCGGCGAGGCACCGGCCGAGCCGCTGCTGCCGCTCGGCGCGCCGCGGCCCGCGCCGGTGCGCGCGCAGGTGGCCATGTACTGCGAGGGTGCCTGGCGCGAGGCCGCACTCGTGGTGCGCGAAGACCTGCGCCCCGGCGACCGCATCGCCGGCCCGGCCATCGTCGCCGAGCGCAACGCCACCACGGTGCTGGAGCCGGGCTGGGAGGCCCGGCTGACCGGCCGCGACCACCTGGTGCTGCAGCGCCGCCAGCCGCGCGCGCTGGCTCATGCGGCCGGCACCACGGTGGACCCGGTGCTGCTGGAGGTCTTCAACAACCTGTTCATGAACATCGCCGAGCAGATGGGCCTGCAGCTGCAGAACACCGCCCACTCGGTCAACATCAAGGAGCGGCTGGACTTCAGCTGCGCGCTGTTCGACGGCGCCGGCCACCTGGTCGCCAATGCGCCGCACATGCCCGTGCACCTGGGCTCCATGGGCGAGAGCATCCAGGCCGTGATCCGCGCCAACCGGGCCGGCATGCGGCCTGGCGACGTGTTCGCGCTGAACGACCCCTACCACGGCGGCACGCACCTGCCCGACGTGACGGTGATCACGCCCGTCTACCTGCACGACGGCGATGCGCAGCCGCTGTTCTACGTGGGCTCGCGCGGCCACCATGCCGACATCGGCGGCAGCACGCCGGGCTCGATGCCGCCGTTCTCCACGCGCATCGAAGAAGAGGGCGTGCAGATCGTCAACTTCAAGCTGGTCGAGCGCGGGCGGCTGCGCGAGGCCGAGCTGCTGGCGCTGCTGGGCACGGGGGAGTTTCCGGCCAGGAATCCGCAGCAGAACCTGGCGGACCTCAAGGCCCAGATCGCGGCCAACGAGAAGGGCGTGCAGGAACTGCGCCGCATGGTGGCGCAGCACGGCCTGGACGTGGTGCGCGCCTACATGGGGCACGTGCAGGACAACGCCGAGGAGTCGGTGCGCCGCGTCATCACGCGGCTGCGAGACGGCGCCTTCACGCTGCCGCTGGACAACGGCGCGCAGATCCGGGTCGCCATCCGCGTGGACGCCGCGGCGCGCAGCGCGGTGATCGACTTCACGGGCACCTCGCCGCAGCAGGCCAACAACTTCAACGCGCCCACGGCGGTCTGCATGGCGGCCGTGCTCTACGTGTTCCGCACGCTGGTGGACGACGACATCCCGCTCAATGCCGGCTGCCTGAAGCCGCTCGAGGTCCTCATCCCACCGGGCTCCATGCTGAATCCGAACCCGCCGGCCTCGGTGGTCGCGGGCAACGTGGAGACCTCGACCTGCATCACCAACGCCTTGTTCGGCGCGCTGGGCGTGATGGCGGCCGGCCAGTGCACGATGAACAACTTCACCTTCGGCAACGCGCAGCACCAGTACTACGAGACGATCGCGGGCGGTTCGGGCGCGGGCGATGGCTTCGACGGCACCAGCGTCGTGCAGACCCACATGACGAACTCGCGGCTGACCGATCCCGAGGTGCTGGAGCACCGCTTCCCGGTGCGGCTGGAGGGTTACGCCATCCGTGCCGGCTCGGGCGGCGCCGGCCGCTGGCGCGGCGGCGACGGCGGCGTGCGGCGCGTGCGCTTCCTGGAGGCGATGACGGCCAGCATCCTGTCGAACGGTCGCGTGCACCCGGCCTTCGGCATGGCCGGCGGCGCGGCCGGCGCGACCGGCCTGAACCGCGTGCTGCGCGCCGACGGCCGCGTGGAGGAACTGGGCCACATCGGCCAGGTGCAGATGCAGCCCGGCGACGTGTTCGAGATCCACACGCCGGGCGGCGGCGGTTTCGGTCAGCGCGCCGCGGAGGTGGGTTTGGACGGCGACACGGGCCGCTCGTAGGCCTCGCCGTTCACGCGCAGGCCCTGGGCCGAGAAGCGCGCCGCATTGCCAGGCCCGATGCCCTTGATGCGGGCCATGAGGTCGGCCCAGTCGCGGAACGGCGCCTTGGCGCGCTCTTGCAGCATGGGGGTGGACAGGCCGGGGCCGATGCCGCGCAGGCCGTCGAGTTCGGCGGCGCTGGCCTGGTTGACCTCCAGCGCCCAGGCCGGCGCGGCCAGGGCGAGCAGCAGCGCAGCGAGGGCGGCTCGCATGGCGTTCAGGCGCCGGCCAGCGCCAGCGCCTGCATGTAGGCCGTCACGCCCGTGCGCACGTCGGCGAAGGCGTGTTCGCAGCCGGCCGCGCGCAGCGCCGTGAGGTCGGCCTGGGTGTGGCACTGGTACTTGCCGCGCAGCGCATCGGGGAAGGGCGTGTAGACGATGGCCTCCTGCTGCACGGCTTCCTCCAGCGTGAGCGCGCTGCCGCGGCGCGCGTTGACCACGGCCAGCGCCACGTCGTTGAAGGGCTGGGCGCGGCCGGTGCCGAGGTTGAACACGCCGGAGCGCTCGGGGTGGTCCAGGAACCAGAGGTTCACGGCCACCACGTCGTCGATCCAGACGAAGTCGCGCTCCTGTTCGCCGGGTGCGTAGCCGCCGTACTCGCCGAACAGGCGCACCTGGTTCTCGGTCTTGAACTGGTGGTACTGGTGGAAGGCCACGCTGGCCATGCGGCCCTTGTGCTGCTCGCGCGGGCCGTAGACGTTGAAGTAGCGAAAGCCCACGGTCTGGTGGCGCGCGCGCTCGAACGCGGTGCCGATCTCGCGGCGCAGGCGCTGGTCCACCAGCAGCTTGGAGTAGCCGTAGACGTTGAGCGGCGCCTCGTTGGCCGGCTCCTCGCGGAACACGGCCGAGCCGCCGTAGGTGGCGGCCGAGGAGGCGTACAGCAGCCGCGTGCGCTGGCGCTGGCAGGACTGCCACAGGTCCACCGTGCGCTGGTAGTTGTTGGCCATCATGTACTGGCCGTTGCTCTCCATGGTGTCGCTGCAGGCGCCCTCATGGAACACGGCCTCGACGCGGCCATAGTGGCCCTGGTCGAAGCGGGTGTAGAAGTCGGCCGCGTCCACGTAGTCGGCGATCGCGAGGTCCACGAGGTTGCGGAACTTGTCGCCCTGCGTGAGGTCGTCGACCGCGATGATGTCGGTCTCGCCGCGGGCGTTCAGGCCCTTGACGAGGTTGCTGCCGATGAAGCCGGCGGCCCCGGTGACGACGTAGCGTGGCATCTCAATCGCTCCCGAACAGTTCTTCGTAGCTGGCCGTGGCCGTGCCGAACTTGCCGACCACGATGGCGCCGGCCTTGTTGGCCATGGGCATGGCGTCGCGCAGGCTGCAGCCGGCGGCGACCAGCGCGGCCATGGTGGCGATCACGGTGTCGCCCGCACCCGTCACGTCGAAGACCTCGCGCGCCTGGGCCGCCACATGGGCTTCGCCATGGTCGTCGAACAGCGTCATGCCTTCCTCGCTGCGCGTGACGAGCAGGCCTTCGAGCGCGAGTTCGCTGCGCAGGCGCTGGGCCTTGGCGCGCAGTTCGTCCTCGTTGCGCCAGCTGCCCACCACCTGCTGCAGCTCGGCGCGGTTGGGCGTGATCAGCGTGGCGCCGCGGTAGCGCGAGTAGTCGCTGCCCTTGGGGTCGATCAGCACGGCCTTGCCGGCGGCGCGCGCGGTTTCGATCATCTGCGCCACATGGGCCAGGCCGCCCTTGCCGTAGTCGGAGAACAGCACGGCGGCGTGTTCGGGCAGCAGCTCGGCGAAGCGCGCGGACTGCGAGGCCAGCGTCTCGGTCTCGGGCACGGTCTCGAAGTCCAGCCGCAGCAGCTGCTGCTGGCGGCCGATCACGCGCAGCTTGACCGTGGTGCGCATCTGCGCGTCGCGGCCGAAATGGGCGGCGATGCCGGTGGCGGTGACGCAGTTCCTCGAGCTTGTGGCTGGCCTCGTCCTCGCCGACCACCGACAGCAGCGCGGCCTGCGCGCCCAGCGTGACGATGTTGTAGGCCACGTTGGCGGCGCCGCCGATGCGCTCTTCCTCGCGCGTGACGCGCACCACGGGCACGGGCGCCTCGGGCGAGATGCGGTCGACCGCGCCGTACCAGTAGCGGTCCAGCATGGCGTCGCCGACCACCAGCACGCGGGCTTCGGCCAGCGCGTCGCGGGTCGGCAGGGGGTTGCGCAGCAGCGCAGGCGTCGTGGTCATAGTTCCTCCACGCGGCGTGGTGGATAGCTGTCCCAGGCCTGGCAGCCCGGGCATTGCCAGAAGTGCTGCTTGGCCTCGAAGCCGCAGGCGGCGCAGCGGTAGCGCGTGAGCGGGCGCGTGGCGTGCTCGATGGCGCGCTGCACCTGGGGGTGGAACTGTTCGTGCTCGAGCTTCTCGCCGGCCAGCCAGCGCGCGGTGGCCACCAGCGACTGCTCGCGCTCCAGGTGCTGCAGGTAGCGCTGGCGTGCCTGTTCGCGCTGGTCGCCCTGCGCGCTTTCGAGCGCCACGATGGCGTCCAGCACGTCGAGCGACGGGAAGTTGTCGTAGCTGTCCTGCAGCGCGGCCAGCGTGCGTTCCGCCTGGCCGCTGGCGCTGCCGGTCTGGGCCAGCGCGTTGGCGATCAGCGGCACGGACTGCGGTGCGACCGCGGCCAGCTCCAGCAGCGTGTGCAGCGCTTCGGCATGCCGCTCGGCCTTGACCTGCATGAGGGCCTGGTCGATGCGCGGGCGCGGGGCCTGCGGCGCCGTGCCGATGGCGCGGGCCAGCAGCTGCGCGGCACCTTCGGAGTCGCCGGCGGCATTGCGGGCGGCGGCCTGCTCGCACAGGTAGTGCGCCATGCGGCCGCTGAAGCTGCCTTCGCCGTGGTCCTGCAGCTTCTGCGCGATCTCGGTGGCCTGCGGCCAGTCGCGCGAGCGTTCGTAGATGGCCAGCAGCGCGAGCAGGGCCTGGGCCTCGTAGCGGCTGCCTTCGAGCTTGCGCAGCGCGTCTTCGGCGCGGTCGAGCAGGCCGGCCTTGAGGAAGTCCAGCGCCAGGTCGTGCTGGGCGCGGTGGCGGTCGGCGGCGCTGAGGTCGGCGCGCGAGAGCAGGTGCTCGTGCACGCGCACGGCGCGCTGGTACTCGCCGCGGCGGCGGAACAGGTTGCCCAGCGCGAAGTGCAGCTCGGTCGTGTCGGGGTCCTTCTGCACGGCCTCGATGAAGGCGTCGATGGCCTGGTCCTGCTGCTCGTTGAGCAGGTAGTTCAGGCCCTTGAAGTAGGCCTTGGGCGCGCGCCGGTTCTCGATGCGCAGCTGGCGCAGGTCCAGCCGCGAGGCCAGCCAGCCCAGCACGAAGGCGACCGGCAGGCCCAGCAGGATCCAGCCGAGATCAAAGTCCATGGCGCGGCACGTTGCCCAGGCTGGTGTCGGTGGCGGCCTCGGCGGGCGGCGGCGGGGCGATGGGCGCGGGCGCCGCCGGCGGCTCGACCGCCATGCCGCGTGCGGCCTGGCGCTGGCGCCACCAGCGCGGCGCCATGGCGACCACGCCGAGTGCCAGGCCCAGCGTGAACGCGGCCAGCACGATCAGCACCATGGGCGCGCGCCATTCGGTGCCGAAGAAGAAGCGCACCGCACCTTCGTGCTGGTTGTTCAGCGCGAATGCGAACAGGGTAAAAAAAATGGCTGCCTTCAGTATCCACTTGAGCAGCCACACCAGATTTTTCATGAAGCGAATGTCCTCATCCGGGGCATTCTACGGGCGGGCCGCAGGCCCGGAAGACCATGCCGCGTCAGCGGTCGTAGTGCCTTTCGTCGGCATCGACCGGGCCCTTGTCCACGGCCTCGCGCAGCGCCTTGCCGGGCTTGAAATGCGGCACGCGCTTTTCGGGGATGGCCACGGCCTCGCCGCTGCGCGGGTTGCGCCCCATGCGTGGCGGACGCCGGTTGATCGAGAAGCTGCCGAAGCCGCGGATCTCCACGCGGTGGCCCCGGACCAGGGCGTCGCCGACGGCGTCCAGGATGGTCTTGACCGCATGCTCGGCATCGCGGTGGGTCAGCTGGCTGAAGCGGGCCGCCAGTTCTTCAACGAGGTCGGATCGGGTCATGGTGGTTCACGGGTGCATCAACGGAATCGGGCCAGTCCTGCGGCCCCACGGGAGTGGGGCGCGGGTGCTGGCCCGACAAATGTCGCATGGAAACCGCGGTTTCCATGCGGCGCAAGCAACGCTTAGTTGTTGCTGTTGTTGTCCAGCTTGGCGCGCAGCAGGGCGCCCAGGCTGGTGGTGCCGGCGTTCTCGCGCGCGGACTGCTGGGCCAGGGAAGCCATGGCTTCGTTCTGGTCGGCGGCATCCTTGGCCTTGATGGACAGCTGGATGTTGCGCGTCTTGCGGTCGACGTTGACGACCACGGCCGTGACTTCGTCGCCTTCCTTCAGCACGTTGCGCGCGTCTTCCACGCGGTCGCGGCTGATTTCGGAGGCACGCAGGTAACCGATGACGTCGCCGCCCAGGTCGATCTCGGCGCCGCGCGGGTCCACCGTCTTGACCTTGCCGGTCACGGTCTGGCCCTTGTCGTTGACCGTCACGAAGGTCGTGAACGGGTCGCCGTCGAGTTGCTTGATGCCCAGCGAGATGCGTTCGCGGTCCACGTCCACGGCCAGCACGATCGCGTCGACTTCCTGGCCCTTCTTGTAGTTGCGCACGGCGGCTTCGCCGGGCTCGTTCCAGGACAGGTCGGACAGGTGCACCAGGCCGTCGATGCCGGCAGCCAGGCCCACGAACACGCCGAAGTCGGTGATCGACTTGATCGGGCCCTTGACGCGGTCGCCGCGCTTGGTGTTCTGCGCGAATTCCTGCCACGGGTTGGCCTTGCACTGCTTCATGCCCAGGCTGATGCGGCGCTTGTCTTCGTCGATCTCCAGGACCATGACTTCGACTTCGTCACCCAGCGAGACCAGCTTGGAGGGGGCGATGTTCTTGTTGGTCCAGTCCATCTCGGAGACGTGCACCAGGCCTTCGATGCCGGGTTCCAGCTCGACGAACGCGCCGTAGTCGGCGATGTTCGTGACACGGCCGAACAGGCGCGTGCCTTGCGGGTAGCGGCGCGAGACGCCCATCCACGGGTCGTCGCCCATCTGCTTGAGGCCCAGCGAGACGCGGTTCTTCTCGGTGTCGAACTTGAGGATCTTGGCCGTGATTTCCTGGCCGGCCTGCACCACTTCGCTCGGGTGGCGCACGCGACGCCAGGCCATGTCGGTGATGTGCAGCAGGCCGTCGATGCCGCCCAGGTCGACGAACGCACCGTACTCGGTGATGTTCTTGACCACGCCCTGCACGATGGCGCCTTCCTTCAGCGTTTCCATCAGCTTGGCGCGCTCTTCGCCCATGGAGGCTTCCACCACGGCGCGGCGCGACAGCACCACGTTGTTGCGCTTGCGGTCGAGCTTGATGACCTTGAATTCCAGGGTCTTGTTCTCGTACGGCGTCAGGTCCTTGACGGGGCGCGTGTCGATCAGCGAGCCGGGCAGGAAGGCGCGGATGCCGTTGACCAGGACGGTCAGGCCGCCCTTGACCTTGCCGCTGGTCGTGCCGGTCACGAATTCGCCGGACTCCAGGGCCTTTTCCAGGGCCATCCAGGAAGCCAGGCGCTTGGCGGTGTCGCGGCTGACGATGGTGTCGCCGTAGCCGTTCTCGATGGCGACGATGGCCACCGGCACGAACTGGCCGATCTGCACTTCGACTTCGCCCTGGTCGTTCTTGAACTCGTCGACAGGAACGTAGGACTCGGACTTGAGGCCGGCGTTGACGACGACGAAGTTGTGCTCGATGCGAACGACTTCGGCGGTGACGACTTCACCGACGCGCGTTTCGGTTTTCTGCAGCGACTCGGCGAACAGATCGGCAAAAGATTCAGACATGTGTTTCCTTGACCACGGAGCAGGTTTCGCCTGCGCGGGATTGCGCCGGCTTCTAAGGCTGTCGTGGCGGTAGTTGCGGGAGCGTCCCGCGACGGTTGGGTTGGACACCCATCCGGCCGATGCGCTTGCTGCGCGGACTGGCCGGATGGACCTGGTCTTCGTGCGGGCCCGAGCTGCTGCTTCAGAAACCTTGCCGTTGATCCCACCAGGCCAGCACGCGATCGACACAGGCTTGCACCGTCAGATCGGAGTTGTCCAGGGTGAGGGCATCGGCTGCGGCGCGAAGCGGAGCGACGGCCCGGGACGAGTCCCGCGCGTCGCGCGCCTCAAGGTCCGCGCGAAGGTCGGCGATTGTAGTTGAAATCCCTTTGGAAATCAACTGCTTATGCCGGCGCTCTGCGCGCCGCTCGGCGCTGGCCGTCAGATACACCTTGAGCGGGGCGGCCGGGAAGATCACCGTGCCCATGTCGCGGCCGTCGGCGACCAGGCCCGGCAGGCGGCGAAAGCTCAGCTGCAGGTCGACCAGCGCGGCGCGCACGGCCGGCAGCGCCGAGACCCTGGAGGCGTTCATGCCGGCGGCCTCGGTGCGGATCGCGTCCGTCACGTCCTCGGTGTCCAGCCAGATGCGGCCGTCGTCGAAGCGCACGGGCAGCGTGGCGGCCATGCGGGCGATGGCCGCCTCGTTTTCGGGGCCGATGGCATGGCCGGCGCGCAGGGCCGCGTAGGCCGTGATGCGGTACATCGCGCCCGAATCGAGGAAGTGGTAGCCCAGCGCGCGCGCCACGGCGGCGGCCACCGTGCCCTTGCCCGAGGCCGTGGGGCCGTCGATGCAGAGCACGGGCACCTGGGCGGTGGGCGTGCGGCAGACCGACAGCAGGGCCTCGAAATAGTCGGGGAAGGTCTTGGCCACGCACTTGGGATCGAGGATGCGCACCGGCGAGCGCGACGGTGCCGCGCCCGGGCGCAGCCGGTGGAAGGCGGCCAGCGAGAAGCACATGGCGACGCGGTGGTCGTCGTAGGTGTGGATGGCCGCGCTGGGCCAGGGCGCGGCGATCGGCGGCGGCACGATGCGCAAGTAGTCCTGGCCTTCCTCGACCTCGGCGCCGAACTTGCGCAGCTCGGCCGCCATGGCGGCGATGCGGTCGGTCTCCTTGACGCGCCAGCTCGCGATGTTGTGCAGCCGGCTCGGGCCGTCGGCGTACAGCGCCATGACGGCCAGCGTCATGGCCGCGTCGGGGATGTGGTTGCAATCGAGGTCGATGGCCTTGAGCGGCCAGGCGCCGCGCGCCACCTGCAGCCAGTTGGGGCCGGCCTCGACGGCCGCGCCCATGGCCTGGGCGGCCTCGACGAAGCGGATGTCGCCCTGGATCGAGGCCGCGCCCACGCCTTCGATGCGCAGCGGCTGGGCGGCATCGGCCGCGATGGCGCCCAGCGCCACGAAGTAGCTGGCCGAGGAGGCGTCGGCCTCGACGTGGATCTCGCCCGGCGACTGGTAGCGGCTGCCGGCCGGGACCGTGAAGCGCTGCCAGCCCTCGCGCGCGACCGCGATGCCGAAGCGCGCGAGCAGGTTCAGCGTGATTTCCACATAGGGCTTGGAGATCAGCTCGCCGACCACCTCGACCACGATGTCGCGCCGGGCCACCAGCGGCAGCGCCAGCAGCAGCGCCGTCAGGAACTGGCTGGAAACGTCGCCGCGCACGCGGATCGGCTGGTCCAGCTGCAGCACGCCGGGCATGCCGATCTGCAGCGGCGGGTAGCCCGGGTTGGCGCCGTAGCCGATCGCGCAGCCCAGCTGCACGAGCGCATCGACGAGATCGCCGATGGGGCGCTCGTACATGCGTGGCACGCCGGTCAGCCGGAAGTTGCCGCCCAGCAGGGCCAGCACGGCCGTCAGCGGCCGGATGGCGGTGCCGGCGTTGCCCATGAACAGCTCGGCCTCGGTGGCGGCGAGCTTTCCGTCCAGGCCGGTGATGGTGACGCTGTTGCCCTCGCGCGCGATGCCGCAGCCCAGCTGGGCCAGCGCCGCGAGCATCACGCGCGTGTCGTCGGAGTCCAGCAGGTCGCGCACGACGGTCTGGCCGGCCGACAGCGCGGCCAGCAGCAGCACACGGTTGGAGATGCTCTTGGAGCCCGGCAGCGCCACCGTTCCGCCGGCTCCCTGCAGCGGGGGGAGGTCCAGAAAGGCGGTGTCGAACATTCTCAGGTCCCGGGTTTGAATGAATCCATGTGCCAGGCGGCGCGGATGCCGCTGGCCTGCGTGATCAATTGCTCGAGCGCGGCGCCGTCGCCGGCCACGATCTGCTGCTCGAACTGTGCCAGCGCCTGCTGGTGCGCGCGCAGCTGGCCCAGCAATTCCTCGCGGTTGGCCAGGAAGATGTCGCGCCACATGCGCGGGTCGGCCGCGGCGATGCGCGTGAAGTCGCGGAAGCCCGGCCCGCCCAGCGCCAGGATGGCCTGGCCGTCGGGCTGCCGGGCGATGCCGTCGATGAAGGCGAAGGCCAGCAGGTGCGGCAGGTGGCTGACGGCCGCGAAGGTGGTGTCGTGCGCCGAGGGCGTCATCTCGACCAGGCGCGCGCCGAGCGCGGCCCACACGGCCCGGGCCTTGGCCTGCTGGGGTACGCCCGAGGTCGCCATGGGCGTCAGGATCACATGACGGCCCTGGTACAGCGTTGCATCGGCATGGTCCACGCCGGCGCGTTCCTTGCCGGCGATCGGATGCGCCGGCACGAAGCAGGGCAGGGCCTCGCCGAGCGCGCGCTCGGCCGCGGCCACCACGTCGCTCTTGGTGGAGCCCACGTCCATGAGCAGGGTGTGCTGGCCGAGCGTGCCGCGGATGGCCGCGAAGGTGGCCTCGGTCGCGGCCACGGGCACGGCGACCAGCACGAGATCGGCACCGGCCGCGGCCTCGGCGGCCGAGGCGGCCTGCACGTCGATCACGCCGAGTTCCAGGGCGCGCTGCGTGGTGGCTGGCGAGGCGCTGAAGCCGGCGATCCGGCGCACCAGGCCGGCCTGGCGCAACGCCAGCGCGAACGAGCCGCCCATCAGGCCGCAGCCGATCAGGCCCAGGCGTTCGAACATCGCGGTGCTGCCCTCAGGCACTGACCGGGTAGGTGCCCAGCAGCTTGTAGAAGGCACAGATCTCGCGCAGTTCCTCGAGGGCCTTGCCGACGTGCGGCTGGGACGGATGGCCGTCCAGGTCGATGTAGAAGTAATACTCCCACTGGCCGGTGCGGGCCGGGCGCGACTCGAAGCGCGTCATCGACACGCCATGGGTCTTGAGCGGCACCAGCAGGTCGTGCAGTGCGCCGGGCTTGTTCGGCACGGAGACCACGAGGCTGGTGCAGTCCTTGCCCGAGGCCGGCGGGGCGTCCAGCGTCTCGGGCAGGCAGATGATGGCGAAGCGCGTGCGGTTGTGCGCGTTGTCCTGCACGGCGCGCGCCACCAGGTGCAGGCCGAACTGCGTGGCCGCGCGTTCGCTGGCCAGGCCAGCCCAGGCCGGATTGGTGGCGGCCAGCCGCGCGCCTTCGGCATTGCTGGAGACGGCGCGGCGCTCGGCGTGGGGCAGGTGGGTCGACAGCCAGCCCTGGCACTGGGCCAGGGCCTGGGGATGGGCCAGCACGGCCTCGATGCCCTCCAGCGAATCCGACAGGCGCAGCAGATTGAACTGCACCGCCAGGCTCACCGAGCCGACCATGTGCGCCGGCGTGTTCAGCAGCAGATCCAGCGAGCGTGTGACGCCGCCTTCGGCCGAGCTCTCGATGCCGACCACGCCGAAATGCGCGGCGCCGCAGGCCGTGGCGTGGAACACCTCGTCGAAGTTGGCGCAGTACTGCAGTTCCACCGCATTGCCGAAGTACTGCAGCGCGGCCTCTTCGCTGAAGGTGCCGGCCGGGCCCAGCACGGCCACGCGCTGCGGCGCTTCCAGGGCCAGGCAGGCGGACATGATCTCGTTCCAGATGGCGGCCACGTGCTCGTCACGCAGCGGGCCGGTGTTGCGCGACTGGATCTTGGCGATGACCTGGGCCACGCGGTCGGGCCGGTAGAAGGGCGAGCCTTCGCGGCGCTTGATCTCGCCCACCTGCTCGGCCACATGGGCCCGCTTGTTGAGCAGCGCCAGCAGTTCCTGGTCGAGCGTGTCGATCTGCACGCGCAGCGCCGCAAGGTCGGGGGAGGAAACGGCGCTGGGCTCGGCGGACATGGTGGGTGTTGTCTCTTTGGAGGTGTCAGGCTTGGGTCTGCGCAAATTCTCGCATGTAGGCCACGAGCGCCTGGACGCCCGCCAGCGGCATGGCGTTGTAGATGCTGGCGCGCATGCCGCCCACGGACTTGTGGCCCTTGAGCTGCAGCAGGCCGCGGGCCTTGGCGCCCGTGAGGAAGGCCTCGTTGCGGCTTTCGTCGCGCAGGAAGAAGGGCACGTTCATGCGCGAACGGCACTCGGGCGCGACCTTGTTGACGTAGAAGTCCGAGCCGTCGATGAAGCTGTACAGCAGCGCGGCCTTGGCGCGGTTGCGCTGCTCCATGGCGGCGATGCCGACCAGCTCGCCCTCGCGCTGGCGCTTGAGCCACTGGAAGGTCAGGCCGGCGATGTAGATGCCGTAGGTCGGCGGCGTGTTGAACATCGAGTCGTGCTCGGCCACGGTCTTGTAGTCGAAGGCGCTCGGGCAGGCCTTCAGCGCATGGCCCAGCAGATCCTCGCGCACGACGACCAGCGTGAGCCCGGCCGGCCCCAGGTTCTTCTGCGCGCCGGCGAAGGCCAGGCCCACGCGCGACCAGTCGATCGGCCGGCTCGCCACGTGCGAGGAGCAGTCGATCACGAGCGGCGTGTCCGAGCCCAGCGCCTTGAGGTCGGGCAGGGTCTGGAACTCCACGCCGTGGATGGTCTCGTTGCTGCAGATGTGCAGGTAGCTGGCGCCGGCGCTGAGCTTCCAGGTCGCCGGGTCGGGCAGCGTGGTGTGCTGGCTGTCGGCATTGCTGGCCGCCAGCTGCGGCTGGCAATAGCGCGCGGCTTCCTTGATCGACTTCTGGCTCCAGCTGCCCGTGACCACGAAATCGACCACGCCGCCGCGCGACAGGTTCAGCGGCACGATGGCGTTCTCGCCCAGGCCGCCGCCCTGCATGAACAGGATCTTGTAGTTGCTTGGCACGGCCAGCAGCGCGCGCAGGTCGGCCTCGGCGTTCTCGTAGATCGAGATGAACTCCTTGCCGCGGTGGCTCATCTCCATGACGCCCATGCCGCTGCCGTGCCAGTCCAGCATCTCGGAGGCGGCCTCGCGCAGCACCTCTTCGGGGATGGCGGCCGGGCCGGCGGAAAAGTTGTAGGGGCGCTGTTGCATGGGCACTCCGGGAGCAAGAGAAGAAAAAGGCCCCGGCCGCTTGCGCAGGCCGGGGCCGGGCAGGGCAGGGTCAGCTGGCGGGTGTTTCGCCTTCGCCGCCCTCGTCGGACGCTGGCGCATTGGCATCGTTCTCGACGATGCGCTGCAGGCCGCTGAGCTTGGAGCCCTCGTCCAGCCCGATCAGCGTCACGCCCTGGGTGGCGCGGCCGAGTTCGCGGATCTCGCTGACGCGCGTGCGCACCAGCACGCCCTTGTCGGTGATCAGCATGATCTCGTCGTCGGCATGGACCAGCGTGGCGGCCACGACCTTGCCGTTGCGCTCGCTCTGCTGGATCGCGATCATGCCCTTGGTGCCGCGGCCGTGGCGCGTGTACTCGGTGATCGGGGTGCGCTTGCCGTAGCCGTTCTCGGTGGCGGTCAGCACCGACTGCTGTTCGTCCTCGGCCACCAGCATGGCGATCACGCTCTGGCCCGGCTCCAGCGTCATGCCGCGCACGCCGCGTGCCGCGCGGCCCAGCGGGCGCACGTCGTCCTCGTCGAAGCGCACGGCCTTGCCGCCGTCGGAGAACAGCATCACGTCGTGCTGGCCGTCCGTGAGGGCGGCGCCGATCAGGTAGTCGCCTTCGTCCAGGTTCACGGCGATGATGCCGCCCTTGCGCGGGTTGCTGAACTCGTCCAGCGAGGTCTTCTTGACCGTGCCCATGGACGTGGCCATGAACACATAGTGCGTGGCCGGGAAGCTGCGGTTGTCGCCGGTCAGTGCCAGCACCACGTTGATCTTCTCGCCTTCGGCCAGCGGGAACATGTTGACGATGGGCCGGCCGCGCGAGCCGCGCGAGCCCTGCGGCACTTCCCAGACCTTGAGCCAGTACAGCCGGCCGCGGTTGGAGAAGCACAGGATGTAGTCGTGCGTGTTGGCGATGAAGAGCTGGTCGATCCAGTCGTCTTCCTTCGTGGCCGTTGCCTGCTTGCCGCGGCCGCCGCGCTTTTGCGCGCGGTACTCGGACAGCGGCTGGCTCTTGATGTAGCCAGAGTGCGAGAGCGTCACGACCATGTCGGTCGGCGTGATCAGGTCCTCGGTGCTGAGGTCGTAGGAGCTGTGCTCCACATGGCTGCGGCGCGCGCCGATCTTGGTCTGGCCGAACTCGTGCTTGATGGCGCCCAGCTCGTCCGTGATGATGGCCGTGACGCGTGCGGGCTTGGCCAGGATGTCGAGCAGGTCCTCGATCTCGGCCATGACGTCCTTGTATTCGGCGACGATCTTGTCCTGCTCCAGCCCGGTCAGGCGTTGCAGGCGCATCTGCAGGATTTCCTGGGCCTGCGTCTCCGACAGGCGGTACAGGCCGTCGCTGCCCATGCCATAGGCGCGTTCCAGGCCCTCGGGCCGGTAGTCGTCGGCGTTGACCACGCCGCCATCGGCGCGCGTGCGCGTGAGCATCTCGCGCACGAGCTGGCTGTCCCAGCTGCGCGCCATCAGTTCGGCCTTGGCCACCGGCGGCGTCGGCGATTCGCGGATGATGCGGATGAACTCGTCGATGTTGGCCAGCGCGACGGCCAGGCCTTCCAGCACGTGGCCGCGCTCGCGCGCCTTGCGCAGGTTGAAGATGGTGCGCCGCGTGACGACCTCGCGGCGGTGGTCCAGGAAGACCTCGATCAGGTCCTTCAGGTTGCACAGCTTGGGCTGGCCGTTGACCAGCGCCACCATGTTCATGCCGAAGGTGTCCTGCAGCTGGGTCTGCTTGTACAGGTTGTTCAGCACCACCTCGGGCACTTCGCCGCGCTTGAGCTCGATCACCAGGCGCATGCCCGACTTGTCGGACTCGTCCTGGATGTGGCTGATGCCTTCGAGCTTTTTCTCGTGCACCAGCTCGGCCATGCGCTCCTGCAGCGTCTTCTTGTTGACCTGGTAGGGCAGCTCGTCGACGATGATCGCCTGGCGCTGGCCGCGGTCGATGTCCTCGAAGTGGCACTTGGCACGCATCACGACCTTGCCGCGGCCCGTGCGGTAGCCTTCCTTGACGCCGCTGATGCCGTAGATGATGCCGGCCGTGGGGAAGTCCGGCGCCGGCACGATCTCCATCAGTGCATCGATGTCGGCGTCGGGGTGGCGCAGCAGGTGCAGGCAGGCATCCACCACCTCGTTGAGGTTGTGCGGCGGGATGTTGGTCGCCATGCCCACCGCGATGCCGCCCGAGCCGTTCACGAGCAGGTTGGGCAGCCGCGTCGGCAGCACCAGCGGTTCCTTCTCGCTGCCGTCGTAGTTGGGGCCGAAGTCGACGGTTTCCTTGTCCAGGTCGGCCAGCAGCTCGTGCGCGACCTTGGCCAGCCGGATTTCGGTGTAGCGCATGGCGGCGGCGTTGTCGCCGTCGACCGAGCCGAAGTTGCCCTGGCCGTCCACCAGCATGTGGCGCATGGAGAAGTCCTGCGCCATCCGCACGATGGTGTCGTAGACCGACTGGTCGCCGTGCGGGTGGTACTTGCCGATCACGTCGCCGACGATACGGGCCGACTTCTTGTAAGGCCGGTTCCAGTCGTTGTTGAGTTCGTGCATTGCGAACAGCACGCGGCGGTGCACCGGCTTCAGCCCGTCCCGTGCGTCGGGCAGGGCCCGGCCCACGATCACGCTCATCGCGTAGTCGAGATAGCTCCGCCGCATCTCCTCTTCGAGACTGATCGGCAGGGTTTCTTTGGCGAATTGGGTCATGGTGTGAGCAGCAGGGAAGGCCGCGCATTTTAGGCGCCGGCATCTGTCGCGTTGTTGCAACAAACCGCCGGGTTTTGGCTTTTGTCCTACGGTCTGTGAACCGGTCGCCGAGGGGGCGTATGGCACAATCAATGCGTACGTGCTCAGTGGTGGTCACTGAAGGCGTTCCGGTTTCGCAGCGCTGCTGCGCCTTTTTCCCCCAGAGGAGAACCATGAAGAAATTGAACAAAGTGGCGATGTTGTTGGCCTCCGCAGCGCTCGCTACCGCCGCAGGTGCTCAAACGGTTGACAACTGGCGTACCGCCGATGGCACGCTGGTGTGGAAGACCGCTGACCAGGCACTGTGCTGGCGCGACACCAACTGGACCCCCGCCACCGCTGCCAAGGGCTGCGACGGCGCCATCGTCGCCCAGGCTCCTGTTGCTGCCCCGGCCCCGGCTCCCGCCGCTGCCCCGGCACCGGCCCCCTCTCCGGCACCGGTTCCCGCACCCCAGCCGCCCGCAGCCACCAAGGTGACCTACGCTGCCGACGCCTTCTTCGACTTCGACAAGTCCGTGCTGAAGCCCGAAGGCCGCGCCAAGCTGGACGACCTGGTCGGCAAGATCAAGGGCATCAACCTGGAAGTCATCATCGCCGTGGGTCACACCGACTCCGTCGGCTCCGATGCCTACAACCAGCGTCTGTCGGTCCGCCGCTCGGAAGCCGTGAAGGCGTACCTGGTGTCCAAGGGCATCGAACGCAACCGCGTCTATACCGAAGGCAAGGGCGAGAAGCAACCCGTTGCCGACAACAAGACTGCCGAAGGCCGCGCCAAGAACCGTCGCGTGGAAATCGAAGTGGTTGGCACCCGCGCCAACTGATTCTCGTCAGAGAACACCGTGCAGGCCCGCGGCCTGCAGGCATCAAAGCCCGCGAGTCGTCTTCGCGGGCTTTTTTCTTTGTGCAGAGGAAACGATGAATGCTGCCCTGCAACGCCGACCCGGCCGAGCTCGCCAAGTTCTCCGAGCTGGCGCACCGCTGGTGGGACCCCGAAAGCGAGTTCCGCCCCTTGCACCAGATCAACCCCCTGCGGCTGAACTGGATCCTGGAGTCTGCCGCGCTGGCCGGCCGCCAGGTCGTCGACATCGGCTGCGGCGGCGGCATCCTGGCCGATAGCATGGCACGTCGCGGCGCCAACGTGCTGGGGGTCGACCTGTCCACCAAGGCCTTGAAGGTGGCGCAGCTGCATGCGCTCGAAGCCGGCACGCCCAACATCCGCTACCGCGAGGTGAGCGCCGAGGAACTGGCGGCCGAACAGCCGGCCGGCTTCGACGTTGTCACCTGCATGGAGATGCTCGAGCATGTGCCCGATCCGGCGTCCGTGGTGCGGGCCTGCGCGCAACTGGTCAAGCCCGGCGGCTGGGTGTTCTTCTCCACGCTGAACCGCAACGCCAAGTCCTTCCTGTTCGCGATCCTGGGGGCCGAATACCTGCTGAACCTGCTGCCGCGCGGAACGCACCACTACGACAAGATGATCCGGCCCAGCGAGCTGGGGCGCCATTGCCGCGATGCCGGCCTGGACCTGCAGCACAGCAGCGGCCTCGAATACAACCCGATCACGCGGCGCTACTGGCTCAGCAGCGACACCAGCGTGAACTACATGCTGGCCACGCGCCGGCCGCTGGAGACGCCCGATGGCGCGTGAACTGAAAGCCGTGCTGTTCGACCTGGACGGCACGCTGGTCGACAGCGCAGGCGACCTCGGCGCGGCAGCGGACCAGCTGCGCACCGACCGCGGCCTGCCGGCCCTGGGCCTGGCGGCCTACCGTCCGCATGGCGGGCGCTGGCGCCCGCGGCATGCTGGGCGTGGCCTTCGGCATGGCGCCCGACCATCCGGACTTTCCGCCCTTGCGCGAGGAGTTCTTCCAGAACTACGAGCGCCGGCTGACGGAACTCACGCGGCCCTTCGATGGCGTCGACGCGCTGGTCGAGGAACTGCGCGCGCGCGGCCTGCGCTGGGGCGTGGTCACGAACAAGCCCTCGCGCTTCTCCCTGCCGCTGACCGCTGGCATGGCGCTGTTCACCAGCAGCGGCGTGCTCGTGAGCGGAGACACCACGCCCTACACCAAGCCGCATCCGGCGCCGCTGCTGGAGGCCGCGCGCGTGCTGGAGCTGGAGCCCGCGGCCTGCATGTACGTGGGCGACGACGCGCGCGACATCGTGGCGGGCCGTGCGGCCGGCATGGCCACCGTGGCGGCCCGCTACGGCTACCTGGGCCCGGTCGACACGGCCGAATGGGGCGCGGACGCTGCCATCGATGCGCCTTTGGACCTGTTGTCCGTGCTGGATCTTGCAATCGAGGTAGGCCTAAAATAGTCGGTTCTGGGGCTGCATTGGTTTCGACGTGGGTTCGGAATCGCTGTGGTGGATGTCGAGCTGAATGCGCTCGTTAAACAGATTCAAACAAACTAACTGCAAACGACGAACGTTTCGCACTCGCCGCTTAAACACCGGTGAGCCTTACAACAGCATGCCGACGGGCTGGGCAAGGGGTGAGGGATGCAAATCCGGAGCTCCCGGCTGTAAGGTTATTCACGTTGGCTGGTCCTGTGCCGGGTACCTTGGCACGGGGCGAGATCCAAGGGTACTGGCGTCTCGTGGAGCGTGCGGCTGCGCGCCACGGGAAGTGAGATCCAAAACAGACCGCTAAACATGTAGATCTGCGCGAAGATGGCTTGCGGACGGGGGTTCAAATCCCCCCAGCTCCACCAAACCTCCCGAAAGGCGTCCACCGGCATCCGGTGGACGCCTTTTTCTTTGGGCGTTCAGCGCGAGCGCCGCGCTTCCCGGTCCTGGCGCAGCACGCCGTGGATCTTCCGCACCGAAGATCAGCGTGGTGCCGCTCACGTACAGGAACACCAGCGTGGCGACCACGCCCGCGAAGCCGCCGTAGACCAGCGCCAGCTTGCCCGCGTTGTGCAGCGTGTACGAGAGCATGGCGGCGGCACAGCGGCCCACAGTGCAGCGCCGACCACCGCGCCCGGCAGCACCGTGCCCACGCGCTGGCGCGTGTCGGGCAGCCAGGCATAGGCGATGGCGTACAAGCCGCTCAGCACCACGAAGGCCGTGCCGTAGCGCACGCTGTTGCGCAGCCAGGGCGTCTCCTCGCCGGCGCCGACCTGCTGCTGCAGCAACTGCCACAGGTAGGGCATCACGATCTACCCGAACTGAACGCGAGCAGGATGCCGCCGCCCACGACCACGGTGAACAGCGTGACCTTGATGCGCGCCTTCCAGAACGCCGTGCCGCGCTCGATGCCGTAGGCCCGGTTCAGTGCCGAGCGCACGGCCTGCATGCCCGAGGAGGCCGTCCACAGCGTGACCAGCAGGCCGATGGCCAGCAGCGCCTGGTTGCGCTGGGCCAGCACCTCGTCGATGACAGGCTGCACCGCGTCGCGCACCAGCTGCGGCGCATAGCCCATCACGCGGCCGGCCAGTGCCGCGGCGTCGCCGGGCTGGCCCACGTAGGCGGCGGCCGCCGACAGCAGCAGCAACAGCGGAAACATGGCCAGCACGGTAGAGAACGCCAGGCTGCCGGCCTGGTTGGCGCTCTGGTGCAGGATGTAGTTGTGGATCGCCCGCAGCAGCACGCCCAGCCCCGGCGTGCTCAGCGCGGCGTGCTGCAGGCGGCGCCAGGTGTTCTTCATGCGGTTCTGCGGTGCGGTGGAGGGCACCACGGTAGGCCCTGCCGGTGCGCCGCGCTGCCGGACGCGGGCCACGCTCCGCGTGGGACGCGCGGCCCCCTCTGGCCTGCCCCGCAAGCGCCTCGTTCGCGCCGCCGCGTGAATGCGCGCGTGGCCCGCCGGGCGCGATCCGGCCTGCCGCTATCATCGGCGCCCCCTTCCGAGGCCCCCGTTCATCCATGCAGCTGCAGGACATCCTCTTTTCACAAGGCTTCGGCACGCGGCGCGTCTGCGCCGGGCTGGTCCAGCAGGGCCATGTGGCCGTGGCGGGCGCCGATGGCGTCTTCGCGCCATGCACCGAATCGGCCGCGGACTTCGCACCCGAAGGCCTGCGTTTCCGCGTGCAGGGCCAGGATTGGGAGTATTTCGAGAAGGCCTACGTGCTGCTGCACAAGCCGGCCGGCACCGAGTGCTCGCACAAGCCCTCGTCCTATCCCAGCGTCTACACGCTGCTGCCTGCGCCGCTGCGCCAGCGCCCGCAAAAGAGCGCGCTGCAGGGCGTGCAGGCCGTCGGCCGGCTCGACCAGGACACCACCGGCCTGCTGCTGCTCAGCGACGACGGCCAGTTCCTGCACCGCATGACCTCGCCCAAGAAACTGACGCCCAAGGTCTACGAGGTGCAGGCCAGGCATGCGCTGGACGCCGGCCAGGTCCAGGCGCTGCTGCGCGGCGTGGTGCTGGACGACGACCCGCGCCCGGTGCAGGCCGCGGCGGCCGAGATCGTCGATGCCGACGGCGCCGCGCGCCACCTGCGCCTGACCCTGACCAGCGGCAAGTACCACCAGGTCAAGCGCATGCTGGCCGCCGTGGGCAACCGCGTCGACGGCCTGCACCGCTCGCGCATCGGCGGGCTGCAACTGCCGGCCGACCTGGCGCCCGGCCAATGGCGTTGGCTGCGCGCCGCAGACCTGGCGGCCTTGACTGCTGCCTGACAGGTGGCGGCGCTACACTGCGCGCTCCGTGCAAAGGGTGTCGTGAAATTCTCGTTCCTGCTTCGGCTCGGCACCGCGCTGTTGGCGCTGGCTGCGCTGTCTCCGTTGGCGGCCCAGGCGCAGCGCGCCCGGTCTTCGTGCTGAACTCCCTGGACGCCTCCGTCAGCGTGATCGACCCGGTCAGCTGGCAGGAAACGCGCCGCATCGCCACCGGCAAGGAGCCGCACCACCTCTACATGACACCCGACGAGAAGTCGGTGATCGTGGCCAATGCGCTGAGCGATTCGCTGACCTTCATCGACCCGCGCACGGCCGAGGTGCAGAAGGTGGTGCCGGGCATCGTCGACCCCTACCACCTGCGCTTCTCGCCCGACATGAAGTGGCTGGTGATCGCCGCCAACCGGCTCAACCACGTCGACCTGTACCGCTGGAACGGCCAGGACCTGCAGCTGGCGCGCCGCCTTCAGACCGGCAAGACGCCCAGCCACATCTGGATCGACGCGCGCAGCACCACGGCCTATGTGTCGGTGCAGGACAGCGACGAACTGATCGCCGTGGATCTGGCCACGCAGCAGATCCGCTGGCAGGTGCCCACCGGCAAGATGCCGGCCGACGTGTTCGGCACGCCGGACGGCAAGAGCCTGCTGGTCGGCCTGACCGGCGCCGACAGCGTGCAGGTGTTCGACATCTCGGGCAAGGAACCCCGCGCCACCAAACTGATCAAGACAGGCAACGGGGCCCACGCCTTCCGCAGTGCGGGCGACGGGCGCCATGTCTTCGTCAGCAACCGTGTCGCCAACACCATCAGCAGGATCGACCTGCAGAGCCTGGAGGCCGTGGCCAGCTATGCCGCGCCCGGCGGGCCGGACTGCATGGACCTGTCGGCCGACGGCCGGCTGCTGTACTTCACCTCGCGCTGGGCGCGCAAGCTCAGCGTGCTCGACCTGCAGACCGGCAAGCTGGTGCAGCAGGTCAAGGTCGGCCGTTCGCCGCATGGCGTCTGGACCCTGGACCATGCCACGCGCTGAGCGCGGCCCGTGCCTGCGCAGGGCCGTCGCGGCCGCGGTCGCGCTGGTGCTGACGGGCCAGGCCGCCGCCAACTGCGCGCGGCCGGTCTACCTCACGCTGGACACCGGCCACATGGGCGTGGCCCCGCTGATCGCCGACGTGCTCAAGCGCCAGGACGTGCGCGTGACCTTCTTCGCCGCCAACGAGGCCACGCAGCAGGGCGACGGCAGCCTGGGCGACGACTGGGCCGCCTGGTGGCGCGCACGCGCGCAGGAGGGCCACGCCTTCGCCTCGCACACCTACGACCATGTGTACTGGAGCGCCGACGTGCCGCCCGGCCGCGACGGCACGCCGCGCTTTCGCATCCGCGCCTCGGCCGGCCCCCACATCGGCCAGACCCGGCTGTTCACGGCCGCCCAGTACTGCGAGGAGATCGGCCGCGCCGCGCGTCGGCTCGAGGAGATCACGGGCCAGCCGCCGCTGCCGCTGTTCCGCGCGCCGGGCGGGCGCACCTCGCCGACGCTGCTGTCGGTGGCGCGCGGCTGCGGCTATGCCCACGTGGGCTGGGCGCCGGCCGGCTTCCTGGGCGATGAACTGCCCAGCGAGCGCTATTCCAACGACGCCCTGCTGGCCAAGGCTTTGCGCGACATCAGGCCCGGCCAGATCCTCGTGGCCCACCTGGGCATCTGGTCGCGCAAGGACCCCTGGGCGCCGGCGGTGCTGGAGCCGCTGATCGAAGGCCTCAAGGCCAAGGGCATGTGCTTCGCCACGCTGCGCGAGCATCCGGACTACCAGCGCTGGATCGCCGCGCACAAGGACGACTCGCCATGGAGTCGCTGAGCGACCTGTTCGGCACGGCCCAGCAGTGGCTGTTCGAGTCGCTGGTGCAACCCGTGGTGTTCGCCATGGGGCTGGGGGGCTGGCTGGAAGACGCCTACACCGCCACCGGCTGGCTGCTGGTCGGGCTGCTGCAGATCGCCGCCATGCTGCTCGTGATCGGCCCGCTGCAGCGCTGGCGGCCCGTGGAGCCCGTGAGCGACCGCGCCGCCATCCGCACCGACATCCTCTACACGCTGGTGCACCGGCTGGGCCTGTTCCGGCTCGCGCTGTTCTTCACGCTCGAGCCCTGGATGGACGAGGTGTTCGGCTGGCTGCGCGTGGAGGGCCTGTCGACCTGGCACCTGGACGGGCTGTGGCCCGGCGTGACGGACGTGGCCTGGGTCAGCTTCGTGCTGTACCTGCTGGTGTTCGACTTCGCCGACTACTGCATCCACCGCGGCCAGCACCGCTTCCAGTGGTGGTGGAATCTGCACGCGCTGCACCACTCGCAGCGCCAGATGACGATGTGGAGCGACAACCGCAACCACCTGCTGGACGACCTGCTGCGCGACGCCATCCTGGTCGTCGTGGCGCAGCTGATCGGCGTGGGGCCGGGCCAGTTCGTCGCCATCGTCGCGCTGACGCAGCTGTCCGAGAACTTCCACCACGCCAACCTGCGGCTGTGGTTCGGCCGCGTCGGCGAGCGGCTGTGGGTCAGCCCGCGCTTCCACCGGCGGCACCACAGCATCGGCATCGGGCACGAGTCGCGGCAGCAACCGCTTCGCCTGGGCGGCGTGAACTTCGGCGTGCTGCTGCCCTGGTGGGACATGCTGTTCCGCACCGCCGACTTCGCGCTGCGCTACGACCCCACCGGCATCCGCGACCAGGTCGAGCCCGGCCCGCGCGGCCTGCGCGACTACGGCCGCGGCTTCTGGCGCCAGCAGTGGCTGGGCGTGCTGCGCCTGGTCGGGCGCGCCTGAGCGCCGGGGTATCCTCCTGCCATGCGTCTGCTCATGGATTCCTTCTGGCGCGCGGCGGCGTACTGCCTGCATCCGCGCGTGATCGCCCTGTCGGTCCTGCCACTGGTGCTGATGGCGGTGCTCTCGCTGGGCCTGGGTTACTTCTTCTGGGAACCGGCCGTGGCCTGGATGCGGGCCTGGCTGCACGGCTGGCCGGCGTTCGGCACCGTCATGGGCTGGCTGCAGGGCCTGGGCTTCGGCGGCGTGCAGGCGGTGGTCGCGCCGCTGCTGCTGATCGCGCTGGTCACGCCCCTGGTGGTGGTGCTCTCGCTGCTGCTGGTGGCCGGCCTGGTCACGCCCTCGGTGGTCGCGCTGGTCGGCGACCGGCGCTTCCCGCAGCTGGAAAAGCGCCGTGGCGGCTCCTTCTTCGGCAGCCTGTTCGGCGCGCTCTGGGCCACCGTGGCCGCGCTGGTCGTGCTGGTGCTGTCGATCCCGCTGTGGCTGGTGCCGCCGCTGGTGCTGGTGCTGCCGCCGCTGATCTGGGGCTGGCTGACCTACCGCGTGATGTCCTACGACGTGCTGGCGGAGCATGCCGGCAAGACCGAGCGCACCGCGCTCATGCGCGAGCACCGCGTCACGCTGCTGACGCTGGGCGTGCTGACCGGCTACCTCGGCGCCGCCCCCGCGCTGGTCTGGGCCTGGGGCGCGCTGACCGTGGTGCTGGCCCCGGTGCTGGTGCCGGTCTCGGTCTGGCTCTACACGCTGGTGTTCGCCTTCTCCGCCCTGTGGTTCACGCACTATGCGCTGGCCGCGCTCGAAGCCCTGCGCGCCGAGGCCGCCAGCGTGCAGATCGCTCCGGCCGATGCGGCCTGGCCGGCGCCCAGCGCGGTGCTGGTGGAGCAGGGCGACGCCGATTCCTCTCCTTCCCGCCCCTATGCCCCCACGCCTCTCCCCCCTCCCTGAGACCCTGCCGGCGGCGGTCGGCCTGGTCATCGTCGGCGACGAGATCCTCTCGGGCAAGCGCGCCGACAAGCACATGGCCAAGGTCATCGAGCTGCTGTCCGCGCGCGGCATGCAGCTGGCCTATGCCGACTACGTGGGCGACGCGCCCGAACGCATCACGGCCACGCTGGCGCGCGCCTTCGCCTCGGGCGACCTGGTGTTCTCCTGCGGCGGCATCGGCGCCACGCCGGACGACCACACGCGCCAGTGCGCCGGCGCGGCGCTGGGCCGCCCGCTGGTGCTGCATCCCGAGGCCGCGGCGCTGATCCGCGAGCGCATGCAGGACGTCGCGCGCGAGCAGGGCCTGCCCTACGAGCCCGAGCGCCCGGACAACCAGCACCGGCTCAACATGGGCGTGTTCCCCGAGGGCGCGGCCATCATCCCCAACCCCTACAACAAGATCGCCGGCTTCAGCCTGGGCCACGTGCACTTCGTGCCGGGTTTCCCGGTCATGGCCTGGCCGATGATCGAGTGGGTGCTGGACACGCACTACGCGGCGCTGCAGCGCCGCGCGGCCTGGGTCGAGCGCTCGGTCATCGTCTACGGCGCCATGGAGTCGGCCCTGGTCCCGCTCATGGAGCGCATCGAGCGCGGCCATGCCGGCGTCAAGGTGTTCAGCCTGCCCAGCGTCGACCATCCCGAACATGGCCGCCACATCGAGCTCGGCGTGAAGGGCGAACCCGCCGCCGCGGCGCCGGCCTATGCCGAACTGCTGCAGGACCTGCGTGCCCAGGCTTTGCCGCTCGGCCCCGAGTTGGTGCGCTCATAGGCACCAAATTGGATATTTGCTGAAGATGCACCACAAGTGTGCAAAACATCGGGTTTGGCGCGCGTGCGCTGTAGGATGTAGGCCCGTCGCGGCGGGCCTTTCGCGTACGGATCTGCGCGTATCGGCCGGTTTTGGTGCGCACCCATTTGGCACGGAACCTGCATCCAAGTCCCCGTCTTATCTGTAGACCCCAACCAACCCAGGAGCTTTTTGATGGCCAAGACCGTCGCAGACGTGATGAAAATGGTGAAGGAGAACGAAGTCAAGTTCGTCGACTTCCGCTTCACCGACACCCGTGGCAAGGAACAGCACGTGACCGTGCCGGTGTCCCACTTCGACGAAGACAAGTTCACCTCGGGCCATGCATTCGACGGTTCCTCGGTCGCCGGTTGGAAGGGCATCGAAGCCTCGGACATGCAGCTCATGCCCGACCCGAACACCGCCAACATCGACCCGTTCTTCGAAGAAACCACGCTGTTCCTGCAGTGCGACGTGATCGAGCCGGGCGACGGCAAGGCCTATGACCGCGACCCGCGCTCCATCGCCAAGCGCGCCGAAGCCTACCTGAAGGCCTCCGGCCTGGGCGACACCGCCTTCTTCGGACCGGAACCCGAGTTCTTCATCTTCGACGGCGTGCGCTGGAGCAACGAGCCCGGCCGCGTGTTCAGCGAGATCGAAGAAGTACGAAGCCCCCTGGAACAGCGGCGCCAAGCTGGAAGGCGGCAACCGCGGCCACCGCCCCACCGTCAAGGGCGGCTACTTCCCGGTGCCTCCGGTCGACAGCACGCAGGACATGCGCGCCGAAATGTCGCTGATCCTGGAAAGCCTGGGCATCCCGGTCGAAGTGTTCCACCACGAAGTGGCGGGCGCCGGCCAGAACGAGATCGGCACCAAGTTCTCCACGCTGGTCGAGCGTGCCGACTGGACCCAGGTGCTGAAGTACGTGGTCTGGAACGTGGCCAACACCTACGGCAAGACCGCCACCTTCATGCCCAAGCCCTACGCCGGCGACAACGGCTCGGGCATGCACGTGCACCAGTCGATCTGGAAGGACGGCAAGAACCTGTTCGCCGGCGACGGCTACGCCGGCCTGTCGGACTTCGCGCTGTTCTACATCGGCGGCGTCATCAAGCACGCCCGCGCGCTGAACGCCATCACCAACCCCGGCACCAACAGCTACAAGCGCCTGGTGCCCGGCTTCGAGGCCCCGGTCAAGCTGGCCTATTCGGCCCGCAACCGCTCGGCATCGATCCGCATCCCGTACGTGGCCAACCCCAAGGGCCGCCGCATCGAGGCGCGCTTCCCGGACCCGTCCGCCAACCCCTACCTGTGCTTCTCGGCCCTGATGATGGCCGGCCTGGACGGCGTGGAAAACAAGATCCACCCGGGCGAAGCCGCCACCAAGGACCTGTACCACCTGCCGCCGGAAGAGGACAAGCTGGTCCCCACCGTCTGCCACAGCCTGGACCAGGCCCTGGAGTACCTGGACAAGGACCGTGCCTTCCTGACCAAGGGCGGCGTGTTCACCGACTCCATGCTGGACGCCTACATCGAACTGAAGATGAGCGAGGTGACGCGCTTCCGCATGGCGCCGCACCCGGTCGAGTTCGACATGTACTACTCGCTGTAAGCCGCATGCCGGTCCGCCGCAACTTGTGGCGGCCGGCGCGGTCACAGCAAAGGACGGCCCCGGCCGTCCTTTTTTCATGGAGCACGCGGCCAGGGGGATCGGGGCCGCGCGCTACCATGCGCTGCGACCGACCCGAAGGACTCTTTTGATCCGACGCATGAAGACTGCCATCGTTCTTGCCCTGAGTTCCGCCATGCTCGCGCCTGCCGCCTGGGCCCAGGTCTACCGCTGCGGCAACGAGTACACCAACAACATCCGCGACGCGCGCGAGGCGCAGCAGCGCGGCTGCAAGCTGGTGGAAGGCGGCAACGTGACGGTCATCGAAGGCCCCAAGCCGCGCCCCGGCGCCACCACCGGCCCGGTGCGCGCGCCGGCCGCCGCCGCGCCGCGCAGCGACGACAGCGCGCAGCGCACGCGCGATGCCGAGGCGCGCCGCATCCTCGAGGCCGAATTGCGCAAGGCCGAGGCGCGCCAGGCCGAACTGCTCAAGGACTACAACAACGGCGAGCCCGAGAAGATGGGCATCGAAGGCCGCAACCACCAGCGCTACCTGGACCGCGTGGCCGAGATGAAGGCCGCCATCGCCCGCAACGACAGCGACATCGCCGGCATCAAGCGCGAGATCGCGCGCCTGCCGGCCACCCAATGAGCCCCATGAGTTCCTTTGGCAAGGGCCGGCCCGTGCGGCCCATGTCGCCCGCGACGAGTTCGCGCTTCCACACCTTCGACCTGCTGGCCACGCTGGTCACGGTGCTGCGCGCCGACGGCACGGTGCTGTTCGCCAACGCCGCGCTCGAGGACGCGCTGGGCTTCTCGCGCCGCACCATCGAGGGCTCGTCCTTCGCCGACTTCTTCACCGAGCCGCACCTCGTGCAGAACGCGCTCGACGGCGCGCAGAGCAACGAGTTCGCGGCGCTGCGCTACGACGCCTTCCTCAAGCGCGCCACCTACGACCCGCTGCCCGTGCACGTGATCGTGGCGCCGGCCGAGGAGCCCGGCGAGATCATCATCGAACTGCTGCCGCTGGAGCAGCAGGCACGCCAGGACCGCGAGGAGCGCCTGATCGACCAAGCCCAGGCCAACAAGGAGCTGATCCGCAACCTCGCGCACGAGATCAAGAACCCGCTGGGCGGCATCCGCGGCGCGGCGCAACTGCTCGAGATGGAGATCGACTCGCGCGACCTGATCGAGTACACGCAGGTCATCATCCACGAGGCCGACCGGCTGCAGAGCCTGGTCGACCGGCTGCTGGCGCCGCACCGGCGTCCGCACGTGGTGGGCGACGTGAACATCCACGAGGTCTGCGAGCGCGTGCGCTCGCTGATCGTGGCCGAGTTCCCGCGCGGCCTGAAGGTCGTGCGCGACTACGACACCTCCATCCCCGAGTTTCGCGGCGACCGCGAGCAGCTGATCCAGGCCGTGCTCAACATCACGCACAACGCGGCCCAGGCACTGGCCGAACGCGTGGCCGCGGGCGATGCCGAGATCACGCTGCGCACGCGCGTGGCACGGCAGGTTACCTTTGGTAAGCAGCGCTATCGACTGGCACTGGAATTGCATGTCATCGACAACGGACCAGGGGTCCCGGAGTCGATCAAGAGCCGCATCTTCTACCCGCTGGTGTCGGGCAGGGATGGGGGATCGGGACTGGGGCTCACGCTCGCGCAGACCTTCGTGCAACAGCACCATGGACTGATCGAATGCGAGAGCGTTCCTGGCCGAACCGATTTCAAGCTATTGATCCCGCTGCCCTGAGCGCGTCGCTCGCGGCATCCAAGGCGGGCCGACCCGAGGTGACGAGGACGATGAAGCCGATCTGGATAGTAGACGACGACCAATCCATCCGCTTCGTGCTGGAGAAGGCGCTGCTGCGCGAGAACCTGCCCACGCGCAGTTTCACGAATCCACGCGAAGTGCTGGCCGCCCTGGAAGCGCGCCGGCGACGAGGACGGGCCGCAGATCCTGGTCAGCGACATCCGCATGCCGGGCGGCTCGGGCCTGGACCTGCTGGGCAAGGTCAAGGAGCTGCATCCCGGCCTGCCGGTCATCATCATGACCGCCTTCTCCGACCTGGACAGCGCCGTCTCGGCCTTCCAGGGCGGCGCCTTCGAATACCTGCCCAAGCCCTTCGACCTGCCCAAGGCGGTGGAGCTGATCCGCCGCGCGGTCGAGGAAAGCCAGCGCGAGGAAGTGTCCGAGGAGCGCATGGCGGCCGCGCCCGAGATGCTGGGCCAGGCCCCGGCCATGCAGGACGTGTTCCGCGCCATCGGCCGGCTCTCGCCAGAGCAACGTGACGGTCATGATCACGGGCGAGTCGGGCTCGGGCAAGGAACTCGTGGCGCGCGCGCTGCACAAGCATTCGCCGCGCGCCAACGGCCCGTTCGTCGCGATCAACACCGCGGCCATCCCCAAGGACCTGCTGGAGTCCGAACTGTTCGGCCACGAGCGCGGCGCCTTCACGGGCGCGCAGACCATGCGGCGCGGGCGCTTCGAGCAGGCCGAGGGCGGCACGCTGTTCCTGGACGAGATCGGCGACATGCCGTTCGACCTGCAGACGCGGCTGCTGCGCGTGCTGTCCGACGGCCACTTCTACCGCGTGGGCGGGCACAACGCCGTGAAGGCCCATGTGCGCGTGATCGCCGCGACGCACCAGGACCTGGAGCAGCGCGTGCGCGAGGGCGTGTTCCGCGAGGACTTGTTCCACCGCCTGAACGTGATCCGCCTGCGGCTGCCGGCGCTGCGCGAGCGCAAGGAAGACGTGCCCATGCTCACGCGCCACTTCCTGCAGCAAAGCGCGGCGCAGCTGGGCGTGGAGCCCAAGCGCATCTCCGACGCCGCGCTGGCCCAGCTGGGCCTGTTCAACTTCCCGGGCAACGTGCGCCAGCTCGAGAACGTGTGCCACTGGCTCACGGTGATGGCGCCGTCGCAGGTCATCGAGGCCAAGGACCTGCCGCCCGAGGTGCTGACGGCTTCCGCCGCGGGCGTTGCGCCGCCGGTGCAGGCACCGCGCCCGCGTGGCCAGCTACGAGCCGCTGGAGCCCGTGGCCAGCAGCCCCGCGCCCGAGGCTCTGCCGGGCGGAACCGCTGCCGGTGGCCGAGGCACTGCCGCCGCTGGGCGGCGGCGCGGTGGCGGCCTGGGAACGCGGCCTGGAGGCCGAGGCGCTGGAACTGCTGGCGGCCGACCGCCACGACGTCTGGGACGTGCTCACGCGGCGCTTCGAATCCAAGCTGATCCTGACCGCGCTGAACAACACGCGCGGGCGCCGCATCGAGGCCGCGCAGAAGCTCGGCATCGGCCGCAACACCATCACGCGCAAGATCCAGGAACTGGGCCTGGAGTGATCAGAGTTCCAGCACCACGGGCGCGTGGTCGCTGGGCTTTTCCCACTTGCGCGGCACGCGGTCGATCGTGCAGGCCTTCACCTGCGGCTTGACCGCCGCGCTGACCAGGATGTGGTCGATGCGCAGGCCGCGGTTCTTCTGGTAGCCCAGCATGCGGTAGTCCCACCAGCTGAAGCTTTTGGGCGGCTGCTCGAACATGCGGAAGCTGTCGGTGAGGCCCAGGTCCAGCAGGGCCTGGAAGTGGGCGCGCTCCTGCTCGCTGTGGTGGATGGTGCCGGCCAGGCCCACGGGGTCGTAGCTGTCCTGGTCCTCGGGCGCGATGTTGAAGTCGCCCAGCAGCACGAGTTGCGGATGGGCCGCGAGTTCGGCGCGCAGGTAGGCCTGCAGGCCGGTCAGCCAGTTCATCTTGTAGACGAACTTGTCCGAGTCCAGCGCCTGGCCGTTGACGAAGTAGCCGTTGACCACGCGGATCGGGCCGGCCGGGCCGTCCAGCGTGGCGGCGAGCACGCGCGCGTGCTCGTCGTCGAAGCCGACGATGTTCCTGACGACCTCGCGCGCCGGCGTGCGCGAGAGATGGCCACGCCGTTGTAGGTCTTCTGGCCGAAGACCGCGGACGCGTAGCCCACCTCGCGCAGCGCGTCGAGCGGGAACTTGTCGTCGGTCATCTTGAGCTCCTGCAGGCACAGCACGTCCACGGGGTTGGCGGCCAGCCAAGCCAGGACGTGGTTCAGGCGGGCGGTCAGGGAGTTGACGTTCCAGGTGGCGATGCGCATCGGTGTCCTTCTTCGGTGGAGCACGCGATTTGAACTCTTTTTCGGCAGCCTTCAGCGCGGTGGCGGGCCGCCGGGGCCGGGTGGGTGGCCGGGGCCGCCCGGACCCTGTGGCGGTGGCATGCCGCGCGCCGTGCAGATGGCCTCGTCCAGCCGGCTGCGGATGGCCAGCGTCCTGGACGCCAGCATCACGCCGTCGACCTGCTGCACGTCGAACAGGTAGGGCGTCTTGTCGCTCTCCTGGCCGACCACGCCGTCGTCGGCCAGCAGCGTGTCGGGCTGGCCGCGGCGGCGGTACAGCGGTTCGTTGGCGAAGACCTCGCGGTTGAGCGCGTCGGAGAACAGCAGCTGCGTGGTGAGCCAGGCCGGGGCCTCGTCGCGTGCGTCGTAGCCGCCCTTGGACACGCGCACGTGCACGTGGTTGGCCCGCCCGCCGTACCAGCCCGGGTAGCAGCTGTCGAAGCGCACGATGCCCTGCGCATCGCTGCGCTGCCAGCCACGGAAGAACTGGCGCGCGAGGTCGGCCTCGGCGTTGTTGCACATGCGCGCGATGCGGCCGGAGTAGCCGCCGGTGTGGTTGGTGTGCCAGATCTCGACGATGGCACCGGCCACGGGCGCGCACCGCGCGTCGACGATGCGCAACTGCATGTGCAGGGGCAGGCCGTCCCAGCCCTCGCTCACGTCGCTGCGCTCGGGCGACAGCGTGTGGCAAGGGCCGATGGTGGCCTCGCAGGCCAGCTGGCAGACGTTGGCCGCGTCCTGCGCGAAGGGGGTGCTGGCGCGCACCGCGGCGCCGATGCGCGCGGTGCCGCCCGTGGCCCAGCGGGCCGTTGCAGAGGAAGCCTTGCCGGCGCAGCCGCCCAGCAGCCATGCCGCCGGCGCGGCCCAGCCGGCGTGGACCAGCGTGCGCCGCGCGAGGCCGCGCTTCATTGCGCCAGGATGATCTGCGCGATCACGCCGGTGGCGATGGCGACCAGCACGTAGTCCGCGCCGACCTGCACCCAGCGGTGGCCGCGCGGCGGCGCGCTCAGGTGGTGGCCGCGCCAGTCGTCGACCACGTACTGCCTGCCGCGGAAATCGCCGGGCAGGCGGTCGCCGCGGTGCCAGCGCTGGTCCGGCCCGGCACCGCGGCCGCGCTCGGCCTGCGGGGCCGGCCTGGCGATCTGGTGCGGCGCAGCCTGGCGCTCGGGCTGGCGGGCGTCGCGGCGCGGCTGCTCCTTGCGCTGGTCCCGGTCCTGGTCCTGCCGCTCGCGCGGCTGGGCATGGGCCATGCCGGCCTGCAGCCCGAAGGCGAGGGCGGTGACCAGCAGGATGCCGCGCGCCGTGGCGCCGGCCTGTTTCAGTTGCAGAGTGGACTTGTGCATGCCCTGCAGCATAGGCCGGCCCCTGCGCTGCGCGATGGCTGGCGCGTAAAGCTGTGTGAGGCCGGATGACGCCGCGCGGCGCGGGCTGGAGTCGGCGGCCCCGGGTGACAGGAGGTGCTGCACCATCCTTCAACTGCTACGGCACCCGCACCCGGGGGCGAGCCACGCAACGCGACGCCGAGCCCTGGACGACGCAGTGGTTCTACCGGGCAGGCAGCCGCTGCGTCTCGACCGTCACGTGCGAGAGCAGCGCGATCGGCGCCAGCAGCGCCTTGTAGGCCGGCGCCTCGCGCGGCGCGGCCGAGGCGATGGACACGATGGCCGCGAAGTGGCCGGGCCCGACCTGCCAGACATGCAGGTCCGCGATGTTGGTCGCCGGTGCCGGCGCGAGCGCGTGGCGGATCTCGCTCGCGCACCGCCGGCCTTGCGGCGGGCGCATCGAGCAGCACGCTGCCGGCATCGCGGATCAGCCCCCAGGACCAGCGCGCGATGACGAGCGCGCCGACCACGTCCCATCGGCCGGATCGGCCCACAGCCAGCCGTAGCTGCGGCCCAGCAGCAGCGCCACGATCGCCAGCACCGAGGTCAGGGCATCGGCCAGCACGTGCATGTAGGCCGCGCGCAGGTTGTTGTCGCGCGCGTCCGCGTGCCGGCGCGCCATGGTCGTGGTGTCCGTGTGGATGGTCGTGGCCATGGTGGTGCCCATGCCCATGCCCATATGTGGTCGTCCTCGCGCAGCAGCCAGGCGCGACGCCAGGTTCACGGCCAGGCCGAGCATCGCCACGGCGATTGCCTCGCCGAAATCGATGGGCACCGGGCCGGGCCAGGCGCAGCAGGCTCTCCCAGCCGATCAGCAGCGCGATCAGCGCCAGCACCACGGCGCTGGCGAAGGCCGCGAGGTCGCCGAGCTTGCCGGTGCCGAAGGTGAAGCGCGGGTCGCGCGCATGGCGCCGCGCGTAGAGGTAGGCCAGCGCCGTGATCAGCATCGCGGCCGCGTGGGTGGCCATGTGCCAGCCGTCGGCCACCAGCGCCATCGAGCCGTAGACCGGTGCCCGGCGACGATCTCGGCGACCATCATGGCGGCCGTCAGCGCGATGACCCAGCCAGACGCGCCGCTCGTTGCGCCGGTGGTCGTCGGCCCAGGTAGACATGCGCGTGGGGCGCCTGGACCGGGTCTCGCGGGCAGTGCTCATTTGAGGTAGGTCCGGATGACTTCGAGCAGCTCCTGGCCGCCGGCACGCCGCTCGGCCTCGGTCGCGGCGCCGACCACATGCTCCTGCAGGTGGTCGGCCATGAGTTCGGCGCTGAGGCCGGCCATGGCGCCGCGCGCCGAGGCCAGCTGGCGCAGCACCTCGCCGCAGGCCGACCCGCCTTCGAGCGCGCGCTCGATGCCCTCCATCTGGCCGCGGATGCGGCGCACGCGGGCCAGCAGCTTGTCTTTCTGGCGCAGGGTGTGGGACATGGTTCGGCCGGCCAAATATAGTGTAGGGGGCTATATTAATGGCACCCGTCGCCGGAATGCCCGCACTACGCGGGCCGGTACGCCAGCAGCATCTCCACCAGCGCCTGCAGGTCGGCTTGCAGGCGGGCCGTGCCCGCGGGCTGGAGCGCCAGGGTCTGCTCGTCCATGTAGAGGCCGCGGTTGATCTCGACCTGGATGCTGTGGCGGTGCTCGGCCGGGCGGCCGTGGCGCCGCACCAGTTCCACGCCCTTGTAGGGGTGGTTGTAGTCCACGCTGTAGCCGCGGGCGCGCAGGAACGCGCACAGCGCCTGCGACAGCGCCGAGTCGGCGGTGCTGCCGTCGCGGTCGCCGACCACGAAGTCGGCGTGGTGCAGGCCGGGGTGCAGCGTGGCGTGGCTGGCGGCCACGGCGGGCATGGAGTGGCAGTTGATGTGGATGCAGTGGCCGTGGCGGGCGTGCGCGGCGTCCAGCTCGGCGGCCACGGCGGCGTGGTAGGGCTGCCAGCAGCGCGCGATGCGGGCCTGGATCTCGTCGACCGACAGCACGCGGTCGTAGATGGCCTCGCCCTCGTCCGTGCACTTCCAGATCAGGCCCTTGCCCAGCCGCACCTTCTGCAAGACCACCGGGTCGGTCGTCACCGGATGCGGCCAGGGGCCGTCGAGCAGGCCGGTGTCCAGCTCGGTGGTGTCGCGGTTGGCGTCCAGGTAGATGCGCGGGAAGTGCGCCTCGATCCAGCCCACGCCCAGGGACGGCGCGAAGGCGTAGAGCTTCTCCACGTGCGTGTCCTCGGCGCGGCGCAGCGTCGCCTGCGGCAGCGCGGCGCGGAAATCCGCCGGGTAGACGGTGCCGCTGTGCGGCGAGTCGAGCACCACGGGCGTGCGCCCGGGGATGCAGGTCACCATGTCCGGTGCCGCTGCGGCGCCGGGCACCGCCTGCGGATCGGGGCTCTGGATCGGTGGCTGCGGGCCGGGCATGGGCGGGCTCCGTGGATCAGTCGAGTTTGACGCGGGCGTAGGTGGCGACTTTCTTCATCTTGTCGATCTCGCGCACGATCTGCTTCGAGAAGTCGGCCGGCGTACTGCCCGAAGGATAGAGGCCCTGGCCAGCCAGGCGCTCGCTCACGGCCGGCTCCTGCAAGGCCGCTGCCACGGCCTTCTGGATGCGGGCGACCACGTCGGCCGGCGTGGCGGCCGGCGCGACCAGACCGAACCACGACGGCTCGTTGGCCTGGGCATAGCCCAGCTCGGCGTAGGTCGGCACGTCGGGCAGCACGTCGAGCCGCTTGGCCCAGGACACGGCCAGGGCCTTGAGCTTGCCGGCCTTCACGTGCGGCAGCGACGAGGCCACCTGGTCGAAGTACACCGGCACCTGGCCGCCCAGCACGTCGTTGATCGCCGGGCCGGCGCCGCGGTAGGGGATGTGGACCATGCTGGTGCCGGTGGCGCTCTTGAACAGCTCGCCCCACATGTGGCCGATGGTGCCGTTGCCCGGCGTGGCGTAGGACACCTTGCCCGGGTTGGCCTTGAGGTACTTGACGAGGTCGGCGAAGTCCTTGACCGGCAGCGCCTGCGGATTGACGACGATGACCCCGGGCGCCTTCACGACCTCGGTCACGCCGGCGAAATCCTTGACCGGGTCGTACGGCAGCTTGGCGTAGACGGCCGGATTGACGCCGTGGGTGGACAGCGTGGCCACGCCCAGCGTCAGGCCGTCGGCGGGTGCGCGCGCGACCTCGGCCATGCCGATCGAGCCCCCGGCGCCGCCGCGGTTCTCGACCACCACGGGCTGGCCCAGCAGGCGCTGCAGCGGCTCCTGCAGCACGCGGCCGGTGATGTCGGTCGCGCCGCCGGGCGGGAACGGCACGATGATGCGCAGCGGCTTGGCTTGCGCGAGCGCGGTGGCGGGTGCGACGGTGGCGGCGAGCAGCGTGGTCAGTGCGTGGCGTCGTTGCATGGAGGCGATTCCTTTGCGGGGTGAAACATGAAGAGGCGAACCCCGGGCTCATGCAAGCATCGCGCCAATGCCGGCCGGCGCACGCGGCGGACCTGGGACAATCCGCGCATGGATACGCACCACGGCGACGGCCGCCGCCCCCGCAACGACACGCGCCACCTGGCCCTGTTCGACCTCGATGGCACCTTGCTGCCGCTGGACACCAACCAGGCCTTCGGCCAGTTCCTGGCGCGCCGCGGCTGGGTCGACGCCCAGGCCTGGCAGGCCCGCAACGCGGCCTTCCTCGAAGACCACCACCTGGGCCGGCTCGACCTGCACCGCTTCATCGACTTCTCCACCCGGCCCTGGCGCGACCGGGCCGTGCACGAGCAGCGCGAGGTCCGCGCGGCCTTCGTCGCCGAGGTCATCGCCCCCGCCATTCCCGCTGCGGCGCGGCGCCTGGTGGCGCAGCACCAGGATGCCGGCGACCTCGTGGCCCTGGTCACGGGCACGAACGAGTTCCTGGCCGCACCGATTGCCGAGGCCTTCGGCATCGACCATGTGCTGGCCGTGCAGCTCGAGCGCGCCGACGCGGGCCGGATCACGGGCCGCATCCTGGGCATCCCGTCCTTCCACGCGGGCAAGGTGGAGCGCGTCCACGCCTGGCTGGCCGCGCAGGACCTGCACCTGGACGCCTTCGCGTCGGTGAGCTTCTACGGCGATTCGGTCAACGACCTGCCGCTGCTCGAGGTGGTGAGCCGGCCCGTGGCCGTGAGCCCCAGCGACGCGCTGCGCCAGGTGGCCCAGGCCAGGGGCTGGGCCATCATCGAATCGCTCGGCGCCTAGCGCGGTTCAGCGGAAACCGAACAGCCGCCGCGGCGTGTCCCACAGCACCTGCTGGCGCGCCGCGGCGTCCGGCAGCTGGCGCGCGAGCAGGGCCAGCAGCGGCGCGTAGTCGATGCGCGCGGGCGCGCGCAGGAAGGGCCAGTCCGAGGCCCAGACCAGCTGCCGCGGCGTGAAGGCCTCGACCAGCGCCTGCACGTAGGGCGCGCAGTCCGCATGCGGATGGGCCTGGGCCGAGACCTTGGCCAGGCCCGAGAGCTTGACGGCCGCGCGACCCGTGCCGGCCAGCGCGAGCAGGGCCTGGAAGCCGGCCTGGCCCAGCCCGGCCGCCGGCACGAAGCGGCCGGCGTGGTCGAACACCAGGCGCGCGCCGCTGGCCTCGAGCAGCGGGCCCAGCGCGACGAGCTGGTCGCCCTCGACCTGCACGTCGGCCCAGAGGTCGAGCTCGCGCAGGCGTTCGAGCAGGGGGCCGATGCCGCGGTAGAAGTCCACGCCCAGCAGCGCGGCGTTGAAGGCCACGCCGACCACGCCCTGGGCCTTCAGCGCCTGCAGTTCGTCGCGGCTGGCATCGTTGCGCAGCACGGCGATGCCCTTGTAGCGGCCGCCGCCCTGGGCCAGCGTGTCCAGCAGCAGCCGGTTGTCCAGGCCGTAGCCCGAATTCGGGCCGACCAGCAGCGCATGGCGCACGCCGTGCGCGTCCAGCACATGGGCCAGCTGCGCGGGCGTGCCGGTCTCGGCCGCGGTCGGCCGGTACCAGGTGTCGGCCGCATAGGGAAAGCGCTCGGGGTCGAAGACGTGGACATGGCAGTCCACGACGGGCGTCGCAAGGGGCAGGGGCATGCGGCGATGCTACGCCGCCGCTTCGCAACGGCCGGCGGCATGCGTCGCAAGGGGGGCCGGGCCGCAGGCTAAGCTCGGCCCGGTGCCTGCCTTCAAAGACCTTCTCGAAACGCGCCAGCCGGCGATCTACTTCGGCGCCGTGCTGCTCGGCGCCGCACTCGCGTTCGGCCTGCCGGACACGGCCGCCTGGCAGCCGGCCATCGAGCCGGCCCTGGCGCTCATGCTGTTCCTGACCTTCCTGCAGCTGCCGCTGGCGGCGCTGGGCCAGGCCCTGCGTGCGCGGCGCTTCCTGGCCGCGCTGCTGGGCGTCAACTTCGTGGCCGTGCCCTTGCTCGTGGCGCTGCTGCTGCCGCTGCTGCCGGCCGATCCGCTGCTGCGCCTGGGCGTGCTGCTCGTGCTGCTGTGCCCCTGCATCGACTACGTGGTGACCTTCGCCCAGCTGGGCCGGGCCGATGCGCGGCTGCTGCTGGCGGCCACGCCCTGGCTGCTCCTGCTGCAGATGGCGCTGCTGCCGCTGTACCTCGCGCTGCTGCTCGGTGAGGCCGCGGCCGGCCTGGTGCGGCCCGGGCCCTTCGTGCAGGCTTTCGTCTGGCTCATCGCCGTGCCGCTGCTGCTGGCCCTGGCCTGCCAGCGCTGGGCCGGCGCGCGCGCGAACGCGGCGCTCGCGCTGCTGCCGGTGCCGGCCACGGCCTTCGTGCTGCTGCTGGTCGTGGCGGCCGTGCTGCCGCAGCTGGGCCAGGCCGGGCCGGCCGCGCTGCGGGCCGTGCCGGTCTACGGCGTGTTCGCGCTGCTGGCGCCCATGCTGGGCTGGTGGCTGGCACGGCTCGCGCGGCTGCCCGCGCCGGCCGCGCGCGCCGTGGCCTTCAGCGCGGCCACGCGCAATTCGCTCGTGGTGCTGCCGCTGGCGCTGGCCGTGCCGGGCGCGCTGCCGCTGCTGCCGGCCGTGGTGGTGGCGCAGACGCTGGTGGAACTCGTGGCCGAACTGGTCTACATCCGCTGGCTGGCGCGGCTGGGCCCGGCGTCCTAACGGCGCGCGAACAGCGGCTGCTCGTAGTGCGCCACGCGCGTGGCGCGGCCGGCCAGGCAGACCTCGCGGAACTGGAACAGCAGGGCGGCCGTGGGGGCCGCGACCCAGCCCTCGCCGACCGGCATGCGCAGCACGGGGTGCGGGCTGTCGGCGATCGGTTCGAGCAGCGGCGCATCGGCGCGCTGCAACTCGGCCAGGCGCACGCGGTGGATGCTGGCCACTTCGGCAGGGTTGGGCACGAGCGCCGTTTGCACGGGGCCGGCCCAGACCACGACCGGCGTGATGGCGAAGCCCGAGCGCGTGGGGAAGTCGTCGAGCAGGCCCAGCACGGCCTCCGGCCCCAGTTCCAGGCCCACCTCCTCGTGCAGTTCGCGCAGCGCGGCGGCGGTGGCGGATTCGCCGGGCTCGACCCGGCCGCCGGGCAGCGCCCATTGGCCCGGATGGTTGCGCAGGTGCATGGCACGCCGCGTCAGCAGCACGGCCGCGGCCGGGCTCCAGGCCGTGGGGCGGGGCAGGCCCGGGAATTCGGCGCCCCAGCCTTCCTCGACCAGCGCCAGCGCGACGGCGGCGCGGTGTCCGGCGGCCGGCACGCCGTGCAGTTCGAAGGTGGCGAGGTGGTGGGCGATCTGGTCGCGGAGCGCTGCATCCAGCTGCATGGGGTGGGGCGGTGGTCCGGGTCGTGGGGCCGGGCCAGTATGCCCGCGCCTCAATGCGCCGGTGTCGCGCGCCGGACGGGGTGGGCCGGCGGTGCGAACCAGCGCAGCGCCAGCGCCAAGGCGGCCAGCAGGTAGCCGAGCGCGCCGAGCACCCACATCAGCAAGCCGGCCAGCTGCTGGTCCTGCAGCGGCTCCAGGCCCCAGGCGCGCGCGCCCGGCGCGGCGTACAGCGGCACGCTCGCAAAGGTCAGCAGCGCGCCCAGCAGCCCGGTATGGGCCATGGTGGCCAGCAGCGCGAGCAGCGCCGCGCCGCGCCGGGGCAGGGGCGCCAGCAGCACGGCGCGCCAGAACCACCAGGCCGAGCCCAGCAGCAGCGCGAACGCCAGCAGATGCAGGCCTGCATGCCCGAGCACGGCCGCGTACAGCGGCGGCCAGTGCCACAGCCACAGCAGCGCGCCGTGCACGGCGGCGGCCGGGCCGGGCTTGGGCATGTGCGCGCGCGGCAGCGAGCCCAGCGCGAGCAGCGCCGTGCCGGCCAGCACCAGCATGAGCTGCGCCATGTGGGCCCAGGCCAGCGTGGCCGCGAGCCGGCACAGCGGCGAGACCAGGGCCAGCGCCAGCAGGCTCCAGCCCGCGAGCGGCAGCGGCCTGCGCCGGCGCACGAGCAGCCAGGCCAGCAGGCCCAGCAGCGGCAGCAGCGTGGCCGGCGCCAGGCTCCAGCGCAGCCACCAGTCCTGCGGCAGCGCCGGCGGGCTGCCGGACAGGCACAGCGAGATCAGCTCCTCGAACATGCGGCGTCCTCCATGGTCGACGCCAGCGCCTGACCGGCGCAGGGCGGCAAGGCCAGCAGCGGCCAGCCGGTCCAGACGGTGGCGGCGGCGGCCACGGCCGTCAGCACGCGCGCGAGGCCGCGCAGCGGTTCGGCCCAGTGGCCGAACCACGACCACAGCGCGGCCAGCGCGAGCAGGTGCACGAGCCAGGCCAGGGCCAGTGCGCCCGTCAGCAGGTTGACGCCGCCGAGCCGGCGTGCGTGCCAGCCGGCTTCGCATCCCAGTGTCAGACCGGCGTACAGCACGACGAAGCTGCTGGCCCAGACCAGCAGGGCGGCGGTGCTGCCGAACAGCCAGCGGGTGGGCGTGGGGACCGGCATGCTCATCGCCCCCAGGCCGGCGCATGCATGGCCAGCAGCAGCACGGCGCCCGTGGCGGCGGTGTAGTCCCACCAGAGCCGCGCGTTGTGCAGTTCCACGCCGCGCTGGGCCGACAGGTAGCCGGCCTGCCCGCGCGCGAGCGCATAGGCCGTGAACACCGCGCCCAGGGCCGTGTGCAGCACCGCGTAGGCCAGGCTGAAGGCCAGCATCGCACCGTAGGCATGTTCGCGCGGCGAAGGCATGCCGGGCAGCACGCCGGCCGGCAGCAGCAGCGTGGCGGACAGCGCGGCGGCCAGCGCGGCCAGCAGCGCCAGTTGCCGGCCGCGGGCATCGCCGCGCGCGTTGGCGTGCACGGCATAGCGCATGGCGCCGCAGGCCAGGGCCAGCGCGGCCGCGCCGGCCAGCGGCGTGGCGAGGTGGGCCTGCAGCCAGCGCGGCGGCGGCCAGCCCGGCGCCACGGTGGCCAGGTAGGCGTGGCCGAACAGCAGCGAGACGAAGAAGCTGCCGTTGGCCACCAGCGTCCAGAGCAGGCCCGCGCGGCCCGGGGCGCGTTCGGCCACGTCGTGCACGGGCAGCCGCAGGCCCGCGCCCACGTCCATGGGCTTGGGGTCCTGCCGCAGCCCGATGGACCAGGCCCAGCGCCAGAACAGCACGAGCGCCAGCAGCCCGGCCGGCGGCGCGAGCCAGTAGTTCTTGGTCAGCAGGGCCATGAACACGCTGCCCACGGCCAGCGCGGCTACCAGCGGCAGCCAGCTCGGGCGCGGCAGCCGCACCACGTGCGTGGGCTCGCCGCTGACGGGCTCGCAGCCCAGGCTGTGCTGGGCGTCCACGCGCGCGTCGGCCAGCAGGCCGTCGCCCGCCGCGGCATGCGCGCCGAGATCGGGTTGCGTCCACAGCGGCTCGGGCCCCGGCACGCGCGGCTGGCTGGCGAAGTTGTAGAAGGCCGGCGGTGTCGGCATCGCCCATTCCAGCGTGGACGCGCGCCAGGGGTTCTGCGGCGCGATGCGGCCCAGGTAGGCGCTCACGAGCAGGTCGATCAGCAGCAGGAAGAAGCCGATCGCCATCACGAAGCTGCCGATCGAGGACACGAGGTTGGGCAGGTCCCAGCCCAGCCCCGTCACGTAGCTGCCCACGCGGCGCGGCATGCCCAGCAGCCCGGTCAGGTGCATCACGAAGAAGGTGGTGTTGAAGCCCGTGAACACGAGCCAGAACGCCCAGCTTCCCAGGCGCGGCAGCGTCTGCCGGCCGAACAGGTGCGGGAACCAGTAGTACACGCCCGCGAGGAACGGGAACAGGAAGCCGCCGACCAGCACGTAGTGCAGGTGGGCGACGACGAAGTGCGTGTCGTGCGCCTGCCAGTTGAACGGCACCAGCGCCAGCATCACGCCCGTGAGCCCGCCGCAGACGAAGACCACGAGAAAGCCCAGCAGCCAGAGCATGGGCAGGGCCAGCTTCGGCCGGCCGTGCCAGAGCGTGGCGATCCAGGCGAACAGCTGCACGGCCGTGGGGATGGCCACGAGCATGCTCGCGGCCGAGAAGAACACCAGCGCCAGGTGCGGGATGCCGACCGTGAACATGTGGTGCACCCACAGCCCGAAGCTGATGAAGCCCATGGCCACCACGCTGGCCAGCACCCAGCTGCGGCCCACCAGCGGGCGCTGCGCGAAGGTCGGCACCAGCGTGGAGACGATGCCCGCCGCGGGCAGGAAGATGATGTAGACCTCGGGGTGGCCGAACAGCCAGAACAGGTGCTGCCAGAGCAGCGGGTCGCCGCCGCGCGCGGCGTCGAAGAAGGGCCAGCCGGCCGCGCGTTCGAGCTCCAGGATCAGGCTGCCCAGGATCAGCGGCGGAAAGCCCACCAGCATCATGCCGGCCGTGACCAGCAGGTACCAGGCGAACAGCGGCATGTCGACGAGCCGCATGCCCGGCGCGCGCATGGTCAGGATGGTGACGATGATCTCCACCGCCGCCGCCACGGCCGAGATCTCGACGAAGGTGATGCCCAGCAGCCAGACGTCGGCGTTCACGCCCGGCGTGTGCGTGGCGTTCGACAGCGGCGTGTAGAGGAACCAGCCGCCGTCCGGCGCCAGCCCGGCCGCCAGCGCGCCGAGCAGGATCAGCCCGCCCAGCAGGTAGCACCAGTAGCCGAACGCGCCCAGGCGCGGGTAGGCCAGGTCGCGCGCGCCCAGCATCTTGGGCAGCAGGTAGATCGCGAAGCCCTCGATCAGCGGGATCGCGAACAGGAACATCATGATGGTGCCGTGCATCGTGAAGACCTGGGCGTACAGCGCGTCGTCGAGGAAGGCCGATTGCGGCGTGGCCAGCTGCGCGCGGATTAGCATGGCCAGCAGGCCGCCGACGAAGAAGAACAGCAAGGCCGTGGCGACGAAGCGCCGGCCCACGATGTTGTGGTTGACGGCCGAGAGGGAGCGCCAGCCCGAAGGGTTGTGCCAGACCTGCTGCAGCCGGCGGTGCAGGGCCACGGGATGCGTCATGGCGCGGCCCCCTGCATGCGCGCGGCCAGCGCCTCGGGCGCATGCGCGTGCACCTCCATGGGCATGCGCGCATGGCCCGTGCCGCAGTACTCGGCGCAGACGCCGCGGTAGACGCCCGGCGCATCGGCCTGCAGGCGGACCAGGTTGGTGCGGCCCGGGATCGCGTCGATCTTGCCCGCCAGGCGCGGCACCCAGAAGCCATGGATCACGTCGGCCGTGCGCACGCGCAGGTCCACGGGCTGGCCGGCCGGGATGTCGATGCGGTTGGGCTGCACCGGTGCGAGCGGGTGCGCGGGGTAGTGCACCTCCCACTGCCATTGGCGCGCGGTGACCTCGACCGTGAACACGGGCGCGGCCCCCGGCAGCGGCAGCAGCGCATGGCCTGCGCGCAGGCCCCAGAGCAGCAGCGCGCCGATCACGAGCCCCGGCAGCAGCAGGCCGCCGCCCAGCAGCCAGGCGCGCTCGGCACGCGGCGTGGGCTCGGTGCCGTGGCGGCGCCGCAGCACGGCCGCCAGGCCCAGCGCCACCATGCCCAGCGTGAGCGCGCTGCCGCCCCAGAACATCCACCACCAGACCCGGGCGACCGTCGCGGCGCCGGGCCCGGCCGGGTCCAGCGCGGACAGCGGGCCCGCCGTGCCGCAGCCGGCCAGCAGCGCGGCGGCGCACAGGGCCACGGCGCCATGGCTGGCAGTGCGGCGGCCGGCCGGGCGCCTACAGTGGGCCGCAGCATGAAGCACTACGCCGACCCCATCCCGCACGGCACGACGACCAGCGTGCACTTCTTCGGCCACCCGGCGCACGCGATGCTGGTGCCGTTCCCGATCGCCTTCCTGGTCTCGGTGTTCGCCAGCGACCTGGCCTGGTGGTACGCGGGCGATCCGTTCTGGGCCCGCATGTCGCTGTGGCTGGCGGGCGGCGGCGCGCTGAGTGGCATCGTGGCCGGCCTGGTCGGCACGGCCGAGCTGCTGGCCGTGCGCGATATCCGGCGCCGCGCCGCGGCCTGGAGCCACTTCGTCGTGGCCGTGATGCTGCTGTCCGTGGGCGTGTCCAACTGGGGCCTGCGCCTGGGCGATGCCGAGGCCGCCATCGTGCCCATGGGCCTGTACCTGTCCGGCCTGGGCGTGCTGCTGGTGGGCGTGGCCGGTTGGCTGGGCGGGACGCTGGTGTTCGAGCATCGGGTGGGCGTTCTCAACGAAGACGAGGAAGACTGAACGGCAGCGCGGGCTGGGCCAGCACCAGCCACAGCACGCCGAGGATCAGCGCCAGCGGCAGCCCGGCCATGGCCAGCAGCAGCCCCGGCCGCCAGCCGCGCGGCCGCTCGCGCAGCACGAGGATCAGCTTGCCGCAGCCCGCGTGGAACAGCGCCATCGCCGCCACCAGCGTGAGCTTGGCGAAGAACCAGGGCGCGTAGACGTCCATGAGGTGGACCAGCGCCGTGCCCGAGACCACGGCCAGCACGGCCGCCGGCGAGGCCAGCGCGATGTAGACGAAGCGCGTGGCCGCACGCAGCCGGTGCCGGTCGACGCGGCCGTGGGTCAGCGGAACCAGCGCCAGCAGGGACGGCAGCGCGAGCAGGCTGGCGCACCAGGTCGACAGGGCGGCCAGGTGCACGAACTTGATCCAGGGCATCCAGACGGCGAGCAGGTCCATGCGGGAGTCAGTTGCCAGGGGGCGCCGGCAGCGCCCAGGCGATCACGCTGTCGCCGAGCTTCGTTTCCATGCGGTCGTGGCCGCCGACCGCGGCCACGATGTACTGGCGTCCGTCGATCTCGTAGCTCATGGGATTGGCCTGCGCGCCGGCGGGCAGGCGCACCTCCCAGACCAGCGCGCCGGTCTCGGTGTCGAAGCCGCGCAGGAAGCGGTCCAGCGCGGCGCCGATGAAGGTCATGCCGCCCGCCGTGGTGACCGAGCCGCTGTTGTTGGGCGTGCCCATCTGCAGCTTGATGCGCGAGGGGATGCCCAGCGGCCCGTGGTCGTAGCCCGTGCCCAGCGGGCGGCGCCAGATCACCTCCTGCGTGCGCAGGTCGGTGCCCGAGATGTAGCCCCAGGGCGGCGCGATGCAGGGCGTGCCCAGCACCGACATCCAGGGCTCCTTCTTGGCGCCGTAGGCCGAACCCAGCTGCGGCATGTACGTCGGCGCATCGCTCTGGCCGCGGAACACCGAGCGCACGCCCTTGGCGTCCATCTGCTCGCGGGTGTAGATGTGCTCGGTGTAGGGCAGGCGGTTGCTGTTCATGACCATGATGCCGCGCTGCACGTCGATCGAGATGCCGCCCCAGTTGATGCCGCCGTGGTTGCCGGCGTAGGCCAGCGAGCCCTGGAAGCTGGGCGGCGTGTAGTGCCCCTCGTAGCGCAGCTGCTTGAACGCGATGCGGCACAGCAGCTGGTCGAACGGCGTGATGCCCCAGGCGTGGCGCTCGGTGAGCACCTCCATCTCCTTGCCCGGCGGGCCCACGGTGTTGGGCATGCCGGGCGACAGCGGCTGCGTGGGCGCGATCGGCTCGTCGGTGTCGGTGGCCTGCGGCACGGCGGTCTGCACCACGGGCAGCAGCGGCTCGCCGCTGGCGCGGTCCAGCACATAGACCTGGCCGTTCTTGGATGCCTGCACCACGGCCGGCCGCGGACCGTCGGGCGTGGGCCAGTCCACCAGATTGGGCTGCGGGCTCAGGTCGAAGTCCCAGAGGTCGTGGTTGACCGTGCGGAAGTGCCAGCGGCGTTCGCCGGTCGCGGCGTCCAGCGCCACCAGCGCGGCCGTGAACTCGTCCTCCAGCGGCGTGCGGTCGCGGCCATAGAAGTCGCTCGCCGGATTGCCCGTGGGCAGGTAGACCAGGCCCAGCGTGTCGTCGCCCGCGATCAGCGACCAGACGTTGGGCGTGCTGCGCGTGTAGGTCTCGCCCGGCGCGGGCGGCGTGCTGACACCGGGGCGGCCCAGGTCCCAGGCCCAGCGCTGCGCGCCGGTCACCGCGTCGTAGGCGCGCACCACGCCCGAGGGCGCATCGCGCTCCTCGCCGTCGGCCACCTGACCGGTGCCGATGATGGCCACGCCACGCATGACCAGCGGCGGCGAGGTCGGCGCCACGTAGCCCGGGAAGGTGTTGCCCGTGCCCTCGTTGAGGTCCACGTAGCCCTGTCGGCCGAAGCCCGTGCAGAGCTGGCCGCTCTCGGCATCGATGGCGCCCATGCGGCCGTCGACCACGGGGATGAACACCCGCGTGCGGCATTCGGCCACGGGGCCGGGCGCGCGGAAGTAGGCCACGCCGCGGCACACGCTGGCCGCGATGTTGGCCATGGCCTGGCGGTCGGCCTGCGGGTCGAAGCGCCATTTCTCGGTGCCGGTGGCCGCGTCGAGCGCGATCACGATCTGGCTGGGCGTGCACAGGTACAGCGTGCCGTCCACCATGATGGGCGTGTTCTGGAAGGCGTAGGCGAAGTCGGCGTCTGCGGGCTTCAAGTCACCGGTGCGGAAGTGCCAGGCCTCGACGAGTTCCCCGGCGTTGGCCGGCGTGATCTGCGCGGACGGGCTGAACTTGTTGGCCAGGTTGGAGCCGCCGTAGGCCGTCCAGCTGCCCGCGTCGTGGCTGGCCGCCACATTGCCGTCGGGCGAGGCCGTGGTGCCGCGGCTGAAGGCCTCTGCCGGGCGCGCGCCGGCCAGCGTGGCCGGTGCCAGTTCCACGTTGGCCGGGAACAGCAGCGGCAGCAGGATCGCCAGGCCGGCGGCCAGCGGCAGCAGGCCGGTGGCGATGAAGAAAGGCGTCTTGCGGATGCCGGCCAGTTGGCGTCGCGCCGCCGGCCAGCAGGCGCACAGCACCAGCCCGCCCACGGCCAGCCAGGCCAGGCGCGGCACCAGGGCCCAGCCGTCCAGGCCGACCTCGAACAAGGCCCAGGCGATGGTGGCTGCCAGCGCGGCGCCGAACACGGTGATGCCCGCCGCGCGGCCCCGGAACAGCAGCCAGGCGCTGGCCAGCAAGGCCAGGCCCATCAGCGCGTAGTACCAGCTGCCGTCCAGCAGCGCGAGCCGGCCGCCGAGCAGCAGCAGGGCCAGGCCCGCGAGGCCCAGCAGGCCGGCCCAGAGTTTGAAGATCCAGCCAGGGTGGGGCGCTTGGGTCACACAGGTCTCCCGGGAAGTGGTGCATGGCAGACAACCAAGGCACGAACTTCGCGTTGTTTTGACCTGTGGCGTTGGTGCTTGGAGCCACCAGTCTGGCCACCCTGCACGCGCGCTTCCAGCGGCCCGTGCGCCGCCCGGGGGTCGGATCGGGACTACAGGCCCGTGGCCGTGACCGCCGTGTTGCGGTAGTGCACGAAGCTGAAGGCCAGCCCGGTGGCCGAGACATGGCGCTCGCGCGCGACCTCGGTCCAGGCGGCATCGAAGCGCGGGGCGAAGGCATCGCCGTCGAACGTCGCCTCGATCTCGGTCACCACGGCCGTGCTGGCCTGGGGCAGGGCCAGCGCGTAGACCTCGGCGCCGCCCGTGACCCAGACCTTGGCGTCGGCCGGGCACAGGCCCATCGCCTGCGCGAGCGAGGCCGCGCGCAGCGCGCCGTCGGCCTGCCAGTCGGCGTGGCGCGTGAGCACGATGTTGATGCGGCCCGGCAGCGGCCGGAACCTGGGCGGCAGCGAATCCCAGGTCCTGCGGCCCATGAGCACGGGGCAGCCCATGGTGGTGGCCTTGAAGTGCGCCATGTCCTCGGGCAGGCGCCAGGGCAGGGTGTTGTCGCGGCCGATGACGCCGTTGGCGGCCTGGGCCCAGATCAGGTGCAGCGAGGGCATCTCAAGGCCTCACACGGCCACCGGCGCCTTGATGGCCGGATGCGGGTCGTAGCCCTCGACTGCGAAGTCCTCGTAGCGGTAGTCGAAGATCGAATCGGGCTTGCGCAGGATCTTGAGCGTGGGGTAGGGGCGCGGCGCGCGCGAGAGCTGCAGTTCGACCTGCTCCACATGGTTGCTGTAGATGTGGCAGTCGCCGCCGGTCCAGATGAAGTCGCCCACTTCGAGGTCGCACTGCTGCGCGAGCATGTGCGTGAGCAGCGCGTAGCTCGCGATGTTGAAGGGCACGCCCAGGAAAATGTCCGCGCTGCGCTGGTACAGCTGGCAGCTGAGCCGGCCTTCGGCCACGTAGAACTGGAAGAAGGCGTGGCAGGGCATCAGCGCCATCTTCGACAGGTCGGCCACGTTCCAGGCGCTCACGATGATGCGGCGCGAATCGGGGTTGCTCTTGAGCTGCTGGACCACTTCGGCGATCTGGTCGATGTGGCCGCCGTCGGGCGTGGGCCAGGAGCGCCACTGCACGCCGTAGACCGGGCCCAGGTCGCCGTCTTCCCTGGCCCATTCGTCCCAGATCGAGACGCCGCGCTCCTTGAGCCAGTTGTTGTTGGCCGAGCCGGTCAGGAACCACAGCAACTCCACGATGATGGACTTGAGGTGCACCTTCTTGGTCGTCACGAGCGGAAAGCCCTCGGACAGGTCGAAGCGCATCTGGTGGCCGAACACGCTCTTCGTGCCCGTGCCCGTGCGGTCGCCCTTGGCCACGCCATGGGTGTGCACGTGGCGCATGAAGTCTTCGTACTGGGAGCGCGTCGGGGATGGAGAGGGGCGGGTGGTCATGTCAATACGAGCCGAAAAGGGTGTCCAGGGCACTGACGATCAGTTCGGACTGCGAGCGCAGGCTCAGCACGGGTTGGCGCAGTTCCGCCGCGGGAAATGCCGCGATGGCCGGGGTATCGAGCACGACCGGCGTGCCATCGATCTCGAAGCCGGGGTTCAGGTCGCGCATGGGCGGACCGCACAGCCTGGCGGCGCGCAGCGGCAGCACGACGCGGGTGTCGACACTGTTGATGTAATCGTTCTGGATGTCCAAGAGATAGGGCGTGAACTTGCGAAGCCCGGGGTCGGGATGGCGGAAGACGTCGAAGCGGGCCATGCTCAGAAGCTGCGGTACTTGGCCAGCGGCAAGCCTTCCTTGGCGATGCGGGCGTTGTAGGCCGCCACGGCGTCCTTGTTCTCTTCGTTCCACCGCTCCCAATAGCGGCGCCTGACCTCGGCGGCCAGTAACTCGTCCACCGTCTGCGACAGGTTCATGCCCAGTTCGCGCGCCATCTCCAGCACCTTGGCATTGAGCGACAGGTTCGTCGCCTTCTTGGGAGCATTGTCGAAGCGGGGCATGGCGGTGTTCCTGCGCAAGCGAAATGCGCATATTCTAGGCGCACGATCCCGGACCGGGCGCGTCTGCGAGCGGGCAGATTTCCATGCAGTCCGAGGCACGCCGCGAGGCTGCTTCTAGAATGAGAACTCTTCTCAACGAGAAAAAGCCGCAGCATGTCCGCCGCCTCCTCCATCCAGGCCCTCTACAGCGCGCACCACACCTGGCTCCAGTCCTGGCTGCGGCGCCGCCTGGCCAGCGCGGACGATGCGGCGGACCTCGCGCAGGACGCCTTCGTGCGCCTGCTGGGCCGGCCCGCGCCCATGGCGGCCGAGACGCTGCGCGCGCCGCGCGCCTACCTCACCACGGTGGCGCGCGGCCTGCTCGTGGACTTCTGGCGCCGCGGCGAGCTCGAACGCGCCTGGCTGGCCGACCTGGCGGCCCAGCCCGAGGCGCTGCAGCCCTCGCCCGAAGAGCGCCTGGCGGCCGTGCAGATGCTGCAGGCCGTGGACGCACTGCTGGACCGCCTCACGCCCAAGACCCGCGCGGCCTGGCTGCTGAGCCGGCTCGACGGCCTGGCCCATGCCGAGATTGCCGCGCAGCTGCAGGTGTCGGTGCCGCGCGTGCGCCAGTACCTGGCCAGCGCCGCGCGCCAGGCCTACCGCCTGCGCTTCGGCAGCGCATGACGGCGGCGGCCGACGACGCGCCGGTGCCGGGCCGCGTGCTCGACGCCGCCATCGCCTGGCAGCTGCGGCTGGATGCGGGCGGCGCCGCCGACCGGGCTGCGCTGCAGGCCTGGCTCGACGCCCATCCCGACCATGCGCGCGTGTGGCGCCAGCTCGGCCGGCTCGACGCCGAACTGGCGGCCGGCGCCGCCGGGCCGGCCACGCGCGCCACGCTGCAGCGGCCGGTGCGGGCCGGCCGCCGGCGCGCGGGCGCGCTGCTGGGCCTGGTGCTGGCCGCCTGCGCGGGCCTGGCCGTGCTCGACCGCTTCCAGCCCGCCGCCCAGCTGCTGGCCGACCTGCGCACCGGCACGGGCGAGCGCCGCGCCGTCACGCTGCCCGACGGCAGCCGGCTGCACATGGACACGCGCACGGCGCTCGACCTGGCCTTCGACGGCACGCGGCGCGCCGTGGTGCTGCGCGCGGGCCGGATCGCCGTCGAGACGGCGCACGGCGCGGGCGATCCGCGCCCCTTCGTCGTGCTGACGCCCACGGGCAGCCTGCGCGCGCTGGGCACGCGCTTCATGGTGGAGGCGCAGGGGGGCACGCGCCTGACCGTGACCGAAGCCGCGGTCGCCGCCCGGCCCGCCGCTTGCGCGCCGGCGCCGCAGCAGCCCTGCGCCGCCGAGCGCACGGTGCGCGCCGGCGAGACCGTGCGCGTGCACGCCGACCGCGTCGACGACGCGCAGCCCGCAGCGCCCGAGGCCGACGCCTGGAAGGACGGCATGCTGGTCGTCGAGGACCGGCCGCTGGCCGAGGTCGTGGCCCGGCTGGCGCGCTACCGGCCCGGCCGCCTGGCCGTGGACCCGCGCGTGGCAGACCTGCGCGTGACCGGCACGCTGCCGCTGGCCGACACCGACCAGGCGCTGCTGGCGCTCACGGCCGCCGTGCCGGTGGAGCTGCACGAGGCCACGCGCTGGTGGGTGACGCTGCGGCCACGCACCGATTGACCGAGTTTTTTTCAGGGCAGGCCTCTCACTTTCCGCGCTTCGTCCGGCATGCAGGAAGAAGGCCTGCGCGCGCAGGCCGCATTCCAACCCTCCGGAGCCTGCCCTTGCCGCGTCCTGCCCTGCCCCTTCGCCTGCAACCCGCCGTCGCCGCGCTGCTGCTGGCGCTGTCCACCGCCAGCCCGCCCGCGGCCGCGCAGGCGGCCCCGCCCGCCGCCATGCAGCGCGACTACGACCTGCCGGCCGGCCCGCTGGCCGCCACGCTGAACCGCATCGCGCGCGAGGCCGGCCTCGCGCTGACCGTGGACGCGCAGCTCGTCGCGGGCCGCCAGGCCGCGGCCGTGCGCGGCCGCCACGATGCGCCGTCCGCATTGCGCCAGGCCCTGCAGGGCACGGGGCTGGAGCTGCTGGCGACCACGGGCGGCGGCTACACGCTGCGGGCCGCGCCCGCAGCGGCCGCGCCCGCCGCGGCAGTGCCGGCCGCCGCCGGCGCGCGCCTGGCTGAGGTCCGCGTGGTCGGCAGCGCACCCGCCGCCAGCGAGGGCACGCGCTCCTATGCCGCGCGCGGCACCACGCTGGGCAGGACCGAGCAGGCGCTCAAGGACATCCCGCAGTCGGTCACGGTGCTGACGCGCCAGCTCATCGACGACCAGCAGCTCGGCAGCCTCAACGAACTCATGGAGCAGGCGCCGGGCATCGTGGTCGTCAAGGACTCCAATGCCTACCAGGCTTTCTACGCGCGGGGCTTTCGCATCGACAACTACCAGGTCGACGGCGCCGGCGTGTCCTACGGCGCGGTCTTCCGCCCCGACTTCGACCTCGCCATCTACGACCGCGTGGAGGTACTGCGCGGCGCCGAGGGCCTGTTCTCGGCCGCGGGCGAACCCAGCGGCACGGTCAACCTCGTGCGCAAGCGGCCCACGGCAGCGTTCCAGGGGCGGGCCTCGGTGTCCACGGGCAGCTGGAGCAACCACCGCGCCGAGATCGACCTCGGCGGCCCGCTGGCCTGGGACGGCCGGCTGCGCGGCCGGCTCGTCGCGGCGCACCAGGACCGCGACTTCTTCTACAAGCCCTCGGACCAGAAGAAGAGCGTGCTCTACGGCGTGCTGGAGACCGACCTCGGCCCCGCCACGCTGCTGACCGCCGGCCTGGGCTACCAGCGCCAACAGGGCGTGCACTGGACCTACGGCCTGCCGACCTACACCGACGGCGGCGACATCGGCCTGCCGCGCAGCCGCGCGCTGACGACCGACTGGGCGCGCAAGGAGCAGACCAACAAGGAGCTGTTCGTCACGCTCGAACATGCCGTGAACGCCGACTGGACGGCCAAGCTCAACCTCATGCGCCAGGAGTTCGACGAGGAATCGCTGGGCTTCACCGTCGCCGGCGGCGTGAACCGCAGCACGCGCGCCTTCGCGTTCGCCAACGGCAGCTACCAGACCTCGGGCAACCATGCCGACACCGTGGACGCGAGCATGGCCGGTGGCTTCGACCTGTGGGGCCGCCGGCACCAGCTCGTGGCCGGCGCCGACTGGCGCAGGAGCGAGGCCATCCAGCTGAACCGCTACACCTCCATCAGCACGTACCCGGGCACCACGACGCTGGACACCGATTTCAGCGGCGGCGCCTTTGCGCGCCCCGACGTGCTGGGCCTGCGCGGCGGCTGGCCGCACTTCGGCGGCACGCAGAAGGGCGTGTACGCCAAGCTGCAGCTGCAGGCCAGCGACGCGCTGCGCGTGATCCTGGGCGGGCGCTACGGCAGCTACGCGCACGACGAGCCCTCCGTGAGCTACGACGTCGACGGCGTGCAGACCGACGCCTCGGACTACCGCTACAGCGACAGCGGCATCTTCACGCCCTATGCCGGCCTGGTCTACGACCTGGGCAGCGACTGGGCCGCCTATGCGAGCCTGACCGAGATCTACAAGCCGCAGTCCAACTACCGGCAGGGGCCGCCCGAGCGCAGCACGCCGCTCGATCCGGTCAAGGGCCGCAACGCCGAGCTGGGCGTCAAGGGCACGCTGTTCGGCGGCGCGCTCAACGCCTCGGTGGCGCTGTACCGCATCGAGCGCACGGGCGAGGCGGCGGAAGACCTGTCCTACCCCTACACGCCGGGCGACCTGGGCAGCGCATGCTGCTATGTCGCGCAGGGCAAGATCGTGAGCCAGGGGCTGGACGCCGAGGTCTCGGGCCAGGCCGCGCGCGGCTGGCAGGTCTTCGCGGGCTACACCTACAACCAGAACAGGAACAAGGTCACCAACGAGGTGTTCCACGCGATCACGCCGCGGCACATGGTCAAGCTCTGGACCACCTACGAGCTGCCGGGCGAACTGTCGGCCTGGAAGCTGGGCGGCGGCGTGAATTTCCAGAGCCGCCAGGCCAACCAGGGCATGGACTGGGTCTACGACGCGGCCACGGGCTGGGACCAGGCCGCGTTCGCGATCCGCCAGGGCGGCTACGCGGTGTTCAACGCCAGCGTGCAGTACCGCATCGCGCGCGACTGGACGCTGGCGCTCAACGCGCGGAACCTGTTCGACAAGCACTACTACCAGACGCTGGGCACGCCGCGCGGCGGCAACTGGTACGGCGAGCCGCGCAGCGTGGCGCTGACGCTGCGCGGCAGCTTCTGAAGCCTCAGGCCTGCAGCACGCGCCCCGGATTCATGCGGTTCTCGGGGTCCAGCGCGCCCTTGATCGCGCGCATGAGCTTGAGCGCCACGGGCGACTTGTAGTGCGGCAGCTTGTGCTGCTTCAAGCTGCCCACGCCGTGCTCGGCCGAGATCGAGCCGTCGAAGGACTTGACCGAGTCGAACACCAGCGTGTTCACATGCTCCTCGTGCTCGGCCAGGAAGGCCTTGGCATCCACGCCTTCCGGGGCCTGCACGTTGTAGTGCAGGTTGCCGTCGCCCAGGTGGCCGAAGTCCACCATGCGCACGCCGGGGATCTTCTCCGCCAGCAGCGCATCGGTCACGCGCACGAACTCGGGGATGCGCGAGACCGGGATCGAGATGTCGTGCTTGACGTTGAGCCCTTCCTCGACCTGGGCCAGCGTGATGCTCTCGCGGATGTGCCAGAGCGCGCGCGCCTGCGTGAGGTTCTCGGCGATCACGGCATCGCTGACGCAGCCGGCCTCGAAGGCCTGCTCCAGCAGCTTCTCGAAGCGCGAACGCGCGTGCTCCTCGGATTCGTCGTCGGAGTTCTCCAGCAGCACGCACCAGGGCGTCTCGTCGGCCGACTCGGCCGCGGCCGTCACGAAGGGCACGCGCTGCTGCGGGAAGTGCTTGGCCACCAGGCTCAGCGCGAAGCGGCCCATGACCTCGAAGCCCGTGAGGCCGGCGCCCAGCGTGCGGTGCGCCAGGCCCAGCAGCTCCACCGCCTGCTCCATCGAGGGCACGGCGGCCCAGGCCGTCAGCTGCACGGCCGGCAGCGGGTACAGCTTCATGGTCGCGGCCGTGATGATGCCCAGCGTGCCTTCGGCACCGACGAACAGGTCGCGCAGGTCGTAGCCCGTGTTGTCCTTGCGCAGGCCCGTGAGGCCGCTCCAGACCTCGCCCTCGGCCGTCACCACTTCCAGGCCCAGGCACAGCTCGCGCGTGTTGCCGTAGCGCACGACCTGGGTGCCGCCGGCGTTGGTCGAGAGGTTGCCGCCGATGGTGCAGCTGCCTTCGGCGCCCAGGCTCAACGGGAACAGGAAGCCTTGCTTCTCGGCGATCTCCTGCAGCGACTGCAGGATGCAGCCGGCCTCCACCGTGATCGTGAGGTTGGCCGGGTCGATCGCGCGCACGGCGTTCATGCGCCTGGTCGAGAGCACGACCTGGCGGCCGCTCGCGTCGGGCGTGGAGCCGCAGACCAGGCCGGTGTTGCCGCCCTGCGGCACGATGCTGACGCCGGCCGCCGCGCAGGCCTTGACGACCGCGGCCACCTGTTCGGTGCTGGCGGGCCGCACCACGGCCAGCGCGCGGCCACGGTCGCGCTTGCGCCAGTCCTGCTCCCAGGCCGAGAGGTCGCCATCGGTGAGCACGTGGGCGTCGCCGACGATGGCGCGCAGGGAGTCGAGCAGGGCAGCGGTCATGGAGTCCAGTCCTCGTTCATTCGCCGGCGGCGGCCGCCAGCCGGGCATTGCGAAAGCGCAGCCGCACGTGCATGGCGCAGGCCGCGAACAGCAGCAGGCACAGCAGCAGCTCGGCCACGGCGCACCAGCGGCCGGCCGGCAGCGGGTCGCTCCAGGCGCGCACCACGCCTTCGGTGAAGTACAGCCAGACCAGCAGGCTCAGCCAGCGGTAGGTGTACATGCGGTTCTTGAGCAGGCCCGCCAGCGGGATGCACAGCGGCAGCACCTTGAGCGCGAGCCAGCTGCCACCCGGGCGCAGCGGCGCCAGCCAGAGCTCCCAGGCCAGGCCCAGCGCGACCATGGCCAGCAGGCTCGCGACGGCGATGCGGCGGGTCCAGGCGACGGTGGGGTCCAGGGGGGTTGCGGGCATGGGGCTGGCATGATACCGAGCATGTCTGCCGCACCCCGCCACCTGCCCGAGCGCCTGCACGCGCTGCTGGGTGATCTGGCGCATTTCCCCTGGCGCACCACCGCGCACACGCTGCGCGAGCGCTTCCGCGAAGACCAGCTGGCGCTCACCGCCAGCAGCCTGACCTTCACCACCATGCTGGCGCTGGTGCCGCTGTTCACGGTGGCGCTGGCCATCTTCACGGTGTTCCCGATGTTCGGCACGGTGCAGCTGGTGCTGCAGCGCTGGCTCGTGCAGAGCCTGGTGCCCGAGACCATCGCGCGCCAGGTGCTGGGCTACCTCACGCAGTTCGCCAGCCAGGCCAGCCGGCTCGGCAGCCTCGGCCTGGCTGTGGTGCTGGTCACGGCGCTGGCGCTGGTGCTCACGATCGACCGCACGCTGAACCGCGTCTGGCGCGTGCCGAGGCCGCGCCCGCTGGGCCAGCGCGTGCTGATCTACTGGGCCCTCATCACGCTGGGGCCGCTGCTGCTGGGCGCGAGCCTGGCCATGACCTCGTACGCGGTCTCGTCCTCGCGCGGGCTGGTGGACAGCCTGCCGGGCGGCGTGCGCGTGCTGCTGGACGCCATCGAGTTCGGCCTGCTCGCGCTGGGCATGGCCGCGGTCTACCGCTACGTGCCCAACACCTACGTGAAGTGGAGCCACGCGCTGGCCGGCGGCATCTTCGTGTCGGTCGGCATCGAGCTGGCCAAGCGCCTGCTGTCCCTGTACATCGCCTCGGTGCCGACCTATTCGGCCATGTACGGCACCTTCGCCACGGCGCCCATCCTGCTGCTGTGGATCTACCTGGCCTGGACCATCGTGCTGCTGGGCGCCGTGATCGCGGCCTATCTGCCCAGCCTGCTGGCCGGCGTGGCGCGGCCCACGGCCACCTACGGCTGGCACTTCCACCTGGCGATCGAGGTGCTGCAGCAGCTGCACCGCGCGCGCAGCGGCGAGGCGCATGGCCGGTCGGCCGGCGAACTCGGCCGCGCGCTGGGCACGACCCCGCTGCAGCTGGAGCCCGCGCTGCAGGCGCTGGCGGGCCTGGACTGGGTGGCGCGGCTGGACGAGGCCGAGCATGGCACGGACGGCGATGCCGAGGCGCGCTACGTGCTGCTGGCCGACCCCGACGGCACGCCGCTGGCGCCGCTCATCGAGCGCCTGCTGGTGGACCGCAGCGCGCCGCTGGCCGGGCTCTGGGAGCGCGGGCGCTGGGATGCGCTGCGGCTGCGCGATGCGCTGTAGCGGTCACAGTTTGATTTTTCCGCGCCAGATGTCGCGGTACATGGCCCAGTCGCCCAGGAAGCTGTAGAGCGGGCGCTTGAAGCTCGCGGGCTTGTTCTTCTCGAAGCCGAAATGGCCGATCCAGGCGAACAGGTAGCCGCAGGCCAGGCCGATGAAAAGCCAGCGCCAGTCCCCCGTGGCCACGAGCACGGCCAGGCAGGCCAGGCCCAGCGTGCTGCCGACGAAGTGCAGCCGGCGGCAGGTGCGGTCGCGGTGCTCGGACAGGTAGAACGGGTAGAACTCGGCGAAGCTCTTGAACTGGCGCGGATCGACGGACGCGACCGACGGAAGAATGCTCATGCGCTGTCTCCTGGCCCTGTCGCGGCAGGGCTGGCGGTCATCGTAACGCCTGCAGGTCGGCGTCCGCCAGCCCCACGAGCAGCGCGCTGCCGTCCGGTGCCACGCGGAACTCGCCGAAGCGCGCCTGGGCGAAGCGCACGGCCTCGCCTTCGCGGAAGAACCAGGCGTCGGTGACCAGGGTCCACTGCCCGTCCTTGGGCGCCAGCGTGATCGGGAACTCGTCCGCGGCCAGCGGCTGGCCCGGCACGGCAAGGCGCAGCAGTTCGGCCACCCCGCGCGCGTCGCGCCGCGCGACCACCTGCGGCCGTGCGCCGGACAGCCCTTGCGCGGGCCGGTCACCGGCGTCGGGCGGCAGTTGGAACCGCAACCGCATGTAGTCGCCCTGCATCAGCGAGCGCGGATCGACCGGGGCCAGCGCGACGAAGACCGGCTGGCCGTGCGCGATCAGCCGCTCGTTGCGCCAGATGCCGCCGTTGGCGACCAGCAGCGTGGCCAGGCCGCCCAGCCACAGCGCCGCAGCGCGCGGCGTGGACGCCGGTGCCACGGCGCTGCCGTGCACGCGCGCGCCGCCCCAGGCCAGCGCGGCCAGCGCCGCGCCGCAGGCCACCAGCAGCACGGCCTTGTGCGCCAGCGGCCAGGCCAGCGCGTAGTAGAAGCTGCCCACGGCCCAGGCTGCGGCGAGCGCGCCGCACAGCGCCAGCCGGCGGTGGCCGCCGGCGGCTGCCCACGTGGCGACCAGCAGCACGCCGCCCAGCATGGGCAGAAAGGCGCACAGCGCGGCCGCGACGAGCGCCGCCGCGGCGCAGCCCGGCCGCTGCAGGCCGGGCCAGTGCCGCGCGGCCCGGGCCGCGGCGGCCAGCGCCAGCAGCACCGAGGCCGCCGCCGTCCAGGGGCCGGGCGCCGCCAGGCCGCCGTTGCCGGCGAACGGCGCCATGGACCCGGGCACGGCGCCGACCAGCCAGGCCATGCCCGATGCCGTGGCCAGGCCGGCCAGCGCCAGCACGAGCCAGCCCTGGGCCGTGGCGGCCAGGGCGGGGCGGCGCAGGCCGGCCAGCCCCGGCAGCAGGACGCCGTGCAGCGCCAGCCACAGCAGGCCGCCTTCGTGCCAGTCGTCCTCGCCATGCAGCGCCAGCACCGCGGCGCCGGCGGCCGCGGCGCCGAGCAGGCCCTGCAGCCAGCGCTGCCGCGTGCCGGCCAGCCAGGCCAGCGCGAGCAGCAGCGCGGCCAGCAGGCCCGCCGCGGGCTGCAGCGGCAGGTCGCGCGCGAGGCCGTAGCCCAGCGTGCCCAGGCCGGCCAGCAGCGGCGGCAAGGCCAGCTGCTCCACGAACACCGATGCGCGTGGCCGGCGCAGCAGGGTGCCGGCCAGCGCGAGCAGCAGCACACCGATGGCGTACGGCCCGGCGCCGGCATGGACCCAGTCGCCGAGCAGCAGCGCCACGGCGCCCAGCAGCGGCAGCGCGGCCAGCCAGGCGCCCAGCGCGGTCAGCAGCAGCACGGGCCAGGGGCGCTCGCCGGGCGTGGCGGGCGTGGCGTCGGCGGCCCAGGCGCCGCAGGCCTGGGCGCGCCGCTGCACCGCGCGCACCGACAGCGCCAGCAGCGCCGCGGCCGCCAGGCCCAGCAGCAACAGGCGGCCGATGGCGTCGAAGTCGCCATCGAGCAGCCAGCGTGCCGCACCGGCCACGAGCAGTGCGTCCAGGGCCAGCGTGGCGGCGCTGAGCGCGAACAGGTCGAAGCCGCGCCGCCGCGCGAAGCCGGCCGCGGCCAGTGCGAGCAGCAGCACGCCGCCCGCGTACTGCGGCGCGAGGTGTTCGCGGAACAGGCCGCCCAGCGCGGTCAGTGCCAGCAGCAGCACGAACAGCGCCGCCGCCAGCCGGAAGGCCCAGGGGCCGGCGCCCGTGCAGCGGCGCGCCCAGGGCGCCAGCCACAGCAGCACGAGCGCGGCCATGGCGGCCGCGCCGGCGTGCACGCCCAGGTCCTGCGGCCGCACGCGCCAGGCATGGCCCGTGCGGGCCTGCGCCCACAGCGACACCGCCGCCATGGCGACGAGGCACCAGGGCAGCCACAGCACATCGCTGCGCGCGGCGAGCGCCAGCGGCAGGGCGAGCAGCGCCCACAGCGCGAACAGCTGCCAGGGGTCGGCGCCGGTCTGGTAGGTCTGGCCGAAGTAGGCGAACAGCGCGCCCGTGGCCAGCAGCGCGGCCAGCGCACCGGGCCGGCGCAGGGCCGGCCGCGCGGCGGCTGCCAGCACGCCGATGGCCACGGCGCCCTGCAGCACGGCGAAGCGGCCCATGCGGCCGAAGTCGTCCCAGTTCGCGGCCAGCCAGAGGATCAGGCCGAAGCCCATCAGCGCCGCGGCCAGCAGCGCCACGGCCTGCCAGAAGCGCCGCAGGCCCGCCATCAGCGCGACAGGAAGTCGCGGATCGCGAACAGCGTGTCGTCGGGCGTTTCGGTCATCTGGTGGTGGCCCACGGGCGGCTGCGCCACCTGCACGGTCTTGCCCGCGGCACGGGCCTTGGCGATCAGGCCCTGCGCGGCCTTGGGCGGCGTCATCTGGTCCTGCGCGCCGAGCACGAACAGCACGGGGCAGGCGATCTGTGCGATGGCGGCTTCGCCGTTGGCGTAGCGGTCGCAGGCCAGGAAGCCGCGGTGGAACACGTTGGCCTCGCGGTTGCTGCGCAGCACGCGCCGGCCCAGCGCCAGGCTGGCGCCATAGACCCAGGTGCCCGGGCCCAGCGCCGAGGGCGGCGCGGCCAGCGTGGAGCGCGAGAACACGTTGACCATCTTCAATGCGGCTTCCGGGTCGGTCTGCGAAGCGTCGAGCAGCGCCTGCGAGACCTTCATCGGAAAGGCCGTGCCGACCAGCACCAGCTGCGTGATGCGTTCGCCGAGCCGGGCCGCGGCCTCCAGCGCGATCAGCGAACCCCAGCTGTGGCCGACCAGCGCGGCGCGCTGCACGCCGGCCGCGTCCAGCAGCGCTGCGACGAAGTCCGCCGCCTGCTCGACCGAGGAGGGCGCCTCGCCGGCGCTGCGGCAGTGGCCGGGCAGGTCCACGGCCAGCACGTTGAAGCCGTGGTGCGCCAGGTAGCGGCTCTGCAGGATCCAGACGCTGTGGTCGTTGAGCACGCCGTGGATGAAGACCACGGTGGGCTTGGCCGCATCGAAGGGCTTGCCGCCCGTGTAGCAGTAGGTGGGGGCGCCTTGGACGGTGAGGATCATGCTGCCTTCTCCGCTGCCTTCAGGGCGCGCTTGAGGTCGTCGATGAGGTCGTCGGCATCCTCCAGCCCGATCGAGAGCCGGATGGTGCCCTGCTTGACGCCGCCGGCCGCGAGCGCCTCGTCGCTCATGCGGAAGTGCGTGGTGCTGGCCGGGTGGATGACCAGCGAGCGGCAGTCGCCCACGTTGGCCAGGTGGCTGAAGAGCTTGAGCGTCTCGATGAACTTCTTGCCCTGCTCGCGGTTGCCCTTGAGGTCGAAGCTGAACACCGAGCCCGCGCCGCGCGGCAGCAGCCGGTTGGCGAGCGCGTGGCTCGGGTGGCTCTCCAGCAGCGGATGGCCCACGCGCGCCACGAAGGGCTGGCCGGCCAGGAACTCGACCACCTTGCGCGTGTTGGCCATGTGGCGTTCCATGCGCAGCGGCAGCGTCTCGATGCCCTGCAGGATCAGCCAGGCCGTGTGCGGGCTCATGCAGGCGCCGAAGTCGCGCAGCCCCTCGCGGCGCGCGCGCAGCAGGAAGGCGCCGACCGTGCTCTCCTCGGTGAACACCATGTCGTGGAAGCCGTCGTAGGCCTGGGCCAGTTCGGCGAAGCGGCGATGCTCCGGATCGGCCGCATGGGACGCGGCCCAGTCGAAGCTGCCGCCGTCGACGAGCACGCCGCCGATCACGGTGCCGTGGCCCGACAGGAACTTGGTGGCCGAGTGGTAGACCAGGTCGGCGCCGAGTTCGAAGGGCTTGACGAGCCAGGGCGAGGTCAGCGTGGAGTCCACCAGCAGCGGCACGCCGGCCTCGTGCGCGATGGCCGAGACGGTCGGAATGTCCAGCACGTCCAGGCCCGGGTTGCCCACGGTCTCGCCGAACAGCAGGCGCGTCTCGGGCCGGATCGCGGCGCGCCAGCCGTCGATGTCGCCGGGCTTCACGAAGGTCGTGGCGATGCCGAAGCGCCGCATCGTGTAGTGCAGCAGGTTCTGCGAGCCGCCGTACAGCGCCGTGCTCGCGACGATGTGGCCGCCGGCGCCCATCAGCGTGGCCACGGCCAGGTGCAGCGCGGCCTGGCCGCTCGCGGTGGCGATGGCGCCGATGCCGCCTTCCAGCGCCGCCACGCGCTGCTCGAGCACCGCATTGGTCGGGTTGCTGATGCGCGAGTAGACGTGGCCCGCGCGCTCGAGGTTGAACAGCGCGGCCGCGTGGTCGCTGGACTCGAACACGAAGGACGTGGACAGGTGGATGGGCACGGCGCGCGCGCCGGTGGCCGGGTCGGGCGCGGCGCCTGCGTGCAGCGCCAAGGTGTCGAAGCCGGGGTCCGAATAACCGGGCATGCGAGGGTCTCCTCCAGGGGGAACGGGGTCAGTTTCGGGGTGATTGTGGGCTATATTCCCTTGACAGTTCCGCGTCGCGGATGATCAACAGGAGGCCCCATGAAAGTCAGCGACATTCTGCGCGTCAAAGGCAACACGCTCTACACCGTCACGCCGGACGAGGAACTGGCGGGGGCCGTGGCCGTGATGTCCGAGAAGGACATCGGCTCGCTCGTCGTCATGGACCACGGCGACCTGGTCGGCATGCTGACCTTCCGCGAGGTGATCCAGACCATCGTCAAGAACGGCAGTGCGCTCGGCGCGACGCTGGTGCGCTCGGCCATGGACGATGCGCCGCTGACCTGCACGGCCGAGACCGAGCTCGACGAGGTGCGCCGCATGATGCTGGAGCGCCACGCGCGCTACATGCCCGTGATGGACAAGCGCATGCTGATGGGCGTGATCAGCTTCTACGACGTGGCCAAGGCCGTGGTGGACAGCCAGAACTTCGAGAACAAGATGCTCAAGGCCTACATCCGCGACTGGCCGGGCGAGGACGAAGACAGCAAGGGCTGAACGCCGTCAGGATGCGTGCCGTGACCATGCCCGTGCTGGAAAACCTCTCGCGTTCGGAGAAGCTGCGGCTCATGGAGGCGCTGTGGACGGACTTGTCCGCGAACGCGCCAGCGTTCGCGTCGCCCGCCTGGCATGCCCAGGCATTGGATGCTGCGGCACAGGCGCATGCCGCCGGCGCGGCCGCATTCGTCGATTGGCAGCAAGCCAAGAAGGCGCTGCGCGAGCGGTGAGCCGCATCCGTGTCCTGGACCTCGCGGTGCAGGATCTCGCGCAGGGGCGCGACTTCTACGAGGCGCAGCAGGAAGGGCTCGGCGAGTACTTCCTGGACAGCCTGTTTTCGGACATCGATGCCTTGCTGCTGGACTGCCGCAGGCATCCAGGCCGCATTCGCGCCGCGCTATCGCCTTGAGTCAACTCACCGCATACACCATCTCCCGCACGCGCGGGTAGATCTCCTGGTTCCAGCGCCGGCCGCTGAACACGCCGTAGTGGCCCACGCCGGTCTGCACGTGGTGGACCTTCAGCATGGGCCGCACGCTCGCGCACAGGTCCTGCGCGGCCAGGGTCTGGCCGACCGAGCAGATGTCGTCGCGCTCGCCTTCCACCGTCATCAGCGCGGTGCGGCGGATGGCCTTGGGATCGACCTTGCGGCCCCGGAAGGTGAGCTTGCCCAGCGGCAGTTCGTAGGTCTGGAACACCTTCTCCACCGTCTCCAGGTAGAACTCGGCCGGCAGGTCGTTGACGGCCAGGTACTCGTCGTAGAACACGCGGATGGTCTCGGCCTTCTCGATCTCGCCTTCGAGCAGGTACCTGTACATGTCCTTGTACTGCTGCTGGTGCCGCTCCAGGTTCATGCTCATGAAGGCCGTGAGCTGCACGAAGCCCGGGTACACGCGGCGCATGAAACCGGCATGCGGCAGCGGCACATGGCTGATCAGGTTCTGCTCGAACCATTCGATGGGCTTGCTCGTTGCCAGTGCGTTCACGCTGCTGGGGTTCACGCGACAGTCCACCGGGCCGGCCATCAGCGTGAGGCTGCGCGGCTGGGCCGGGTGGTCGTCCTCGGCCATGATGGCCGTGGCCGCCAGCGCGGCCACGCAGGGTTGGCAGACCGCCATCACGTGCGTGCCCGGGCCCAGCGTGGCGATGAACTCGATCATGTAGGCGATGTAGTCGTCCAGGCCGAAGGCGCCGTGCTTGAGGCCCACGTCGCGCGCGTTGTGCCAGTCGGTGATGTAGACGTCGTGGTCGCGCAGCAGCGTGCGCACGGTGTCGCGCAGCAGCGTGGAGAAATGGCCCGACAGCGGCGCCACCAGCAGCATGCGCGGCTGGGCCGGCGTGTGCGGCTGCAGCGCGCGCTTGAAGTGCAGCAGGCTGCCGAAGGGCTTCCTGAGCGTGACCTCCTCGGTGACCGGCACGGCCACGCCCTCGACGATGGCGTCCGGGATGCCGTAGGCCGGCCGGCTGTGCGTGAGGCGCATGCGCGAGAGCACGGTGCAGGCCGCGGCCCAGGAGCGCAGCGGGCTGCGGTCCGTGTCCTTGAACCACAGCGAGGCGCCCAGGGACTGGGCCAACAGCCGCATCGGCGACGTGAGGTCGGACTGGAGCTGGTAGGCCTGGTACAGCATGCGGTGTCTCGTGAGTCGTTCGGTCTGCGGTGCTGAGGCAAGTTGCGGGCCATGTCGCATATGCCGCACATGTCGCACATGCGGCACCGGCCGCATGCGTGCCGGCTGTCACATGGCTGGCACACCGTTTGCTGAACATGCCGCGACTGGAGGCGACGACATGGCGACCAAGGCGCAACTCACGATCAGCAGCAGGAACTACGGTGCTTGGGCCCTGCGCGGCTGGCTCATGGCCAAGCTCGCGGGCCTGGAGTTCAACGAGAACGTGGTGTCGCCCGACGATCCGGCCATGAAGGCCGAGATGCTGCTGCTGTCGTCCTCCATGCGCGTGCCCTCGCTGCAGAACGGCAAGGTGCACGTGTGGGACACGCTGGCCATCGGCGAGTACCTCAACGAGATCAAGCCCAAGGCCGGGCTGCTGCCGGCCGACCAGGCGGCGCGCGCGCACTGCCGCGCGATCTGCGGGGAGATGCACTCGGGCTTCTCGGCGCTGCGCTCCTCGCTGCCCATGAACATCAAGGCGCACTTTCCGGGCTTCAAGATCTGGTCGCGCGCGCAGGCGGACGTGGACCGCATCCTGGAGATCTGGACCGACTGCCTGGCGACCTATGGCGGCCCCTACCTGTTCGGCGACAAGCCCTGCATCGCCGACGCCATGTACGCGCCGGTGGTCACGCGCTTCCTGACCTACGACGTGCCGCTGCCGCCGGCCTGCGTGGACTACTGCAAGCAGATGATGGCGCTGCCCGCGCTCGAGGAATGGATCGCCGAGGCACGCAAGGAGCCCGACGAGATCGACGAGCTGGACGCGGAATTCTGACCCGGGCGGCGGCCCGGGCCGCCGCGGCCCTCACTTCCAGGGCGTGGGCGCCGGCACGGCGCAGACCGGTTCCACGTCGACCGACTTGAAGTCGGCCGGCGAGACGATCTCCAAATACTCCATGTCCGGCGAATAGTCGAACAGATAGTGGCGGATACCGGGGCGCTGGTGCACCACGTCGCCGGCCTCGACCAGCGTCTCCTTGTCCTCGTACATGAAGCGGGCCCAGCCCTTGACCATGATCACGATCTGGAAGTCCGCTTCATGGCGGTGCCAGCCGGTGCCCGTTTCTGGTGCCATGTTGGCCTTCACGAGGTGCGCGATCACCTTGCCGTGCGTGGCGTCGGCAATGCCCAGGTCGCGGTAGAGGAAGAAATCGCGCAATCCGCCGCCGACGTAGGGCGTGTCGCCCTCCTTGACGTGGGAGAACTTGGTGCTCGTGCGGTCCAACATGGCTTGCCTTTCGCTGTGATGGGGTTCCACACCGGCCAGGGTGCGGCGTGGGCGAAGCACGAAGCGTTCCCAGGGGTGGTCGATAATCCGCCCCATGAGCGGCAACACCTTCGGCACACTTTTCGCAGTCACCAACTTCGGGGAATCGCACGGCCCGGCCATCGGCTGCGTGATCGACGGCTGCCCGCCCGGCATGGAACTGTCCGAGGCCGACATCCAGGTCGAGCTGGACCGCCGGCGCCCCGGCACCAGCCGCCACGTGACGCAGCGCGCCGAGCCCGACCAGGTCGAGATCCTGTCCGGCGTCTACGAAGGCCGCACCACCGGCACGCCGATCGCGCTCCTGATCCGCAACACCGACCAGCGCAGCAAGGACTACAGCGCGATCGCGCAGAGCTTTCGCCCCGGCCACGCCGACTACACCTACTGGCACAAGTTCGGCATCCGCGACCCGCGCGGCGGCGGCCGCTCCTCGGCCCGGCTCACGGCGCCCACGGTGGCGGCCGGCGCGGTGGCCAGAAAATGGCTGCGCGAACGCTACGGCGTGCAGTTCCGCGGCTGCATGACCCAGATCGGCGAGATCGCGATCCCGTTCGAGAGCTGGGACCATGTGCCCGACAACCCCTTCTTCGCGCCGGTCGCCGACGTGTCGCAGCTGGAGGCCTACATGGACCAGCTGCGCAAGGCCGGCGACTCCTGCGGCGCGCGCGTGCGCGTGACGGCCAGCGGCATGCCCGTGGGCCTGGGCGAGCCGCTGTTCGACAAGCTCGACGCCGACATCGCGTTCGCGATGATGGGCCTCAACGCGGTGAAGGGCGTGGAGATCGGCGCCGGCTTCGCCAGCGTGGCGCAGCGCGGCAGCACGCACGGCGACTCGCTGTCGCCGCAGGGCTTCCTGTCCAACAACGCCGGCGGCGTGCTGGGCGGCATCAGCACGGGGCAGGACCTGGACGTGTCCATCGCGATCAAGCCGACCAGCTCCATCATCACGCCGCGCGAATCCATCGACACCGCCGGCCAGAGCGTGGAGGTGGTGACCAAGGGCCGGCACGACCCGTGCGTGGGCATCCGCGCCACGCCCATCGTCGAGGCGCTGCTGGCCCTGGTGGTGATGGAGCATGCGCTGCGCCAGCGCGCCCAGTGCGGCGACGTGCGGCAGGCCGTCGGCCCCATCCCCGCAAGTGCCTGAAACTGCGCCTGTCACAAGGGTTTGCACCCTTGCGCGATAATCGCGGCCCGGCCTCATCCTCGCGTGCCGGCCTGCTATCTGTTTGGTAGCGCTTGAACCCTGGACTTGATGACCGACTCCGCAACCGCTCCCGAGGCAGGTGACACGCCCGCCGCTTCCGCACCGCCAACCGCTTCCTTCTCGCAGCTGAACCTCGCCGAGCCCCTGTCGCGCGCCGTGGCCGAGATGGGCTACAGCAGCATGACGCCGATCCAGGCGCAGGCCATCCCCGTGGTGCTGACGGGCCGCGACGTGATGGGCGCGGCCCAGACCGGCACCGGCAAGACCGCGGCCTTCTCGCTGCCGCTGCTGCAGCGCATGCTGCGCCACGAGAACGCCTCGACCTCGCCCGCGCGCCACCCCGTGCGCGCCCTGGTGCTGCTGCCGACGCGCGAACTGGCCGACCAGGTGGCGCAGCAGATCAAGCTGTATGCCAAGTACACCCAGCTGCGCAGCGCCGTGGTGTTCGGCGGCATCGACATGAAGCCGCAGACGGCCGAGCTCAAGAAGGGCGTGGAGATCCTGGTGGCCACGCCGGGCCGGCTGCTGGACCACATCGAGGCCAAGAACGCGGTGCTGAACCAGGTCGAGTACGTGGTGCTCGACGAGGCCGACCGCATGCTGGACATCGGCTTCCTGCCCGACCTGCAGCGCATCCTGTCCTACCTGCCCAAGCAACGCACCACGCTGCTGTTCTCGGCCACCTTCTCGCCCGAGATCAAGCGCCTGGCCGGCAGCTACCTGCAGAACCCGACCACCATCGAGGTGGCGCGCTCCAATGCCACCGCCTCGACCGTGGAGCAGCATTTCTACAGCGTCAACGACGAGAACAAGCGCCGCGCGCTGCGCCAGATCCTGCGCCAGCGCCAGTTGCGCCAGGCCTTCGTGTTCGTCAACAGCAAGCTGGGCTGCGCCCGGCTGGCGCGCGCGCTCGAGCGCGAGGGCCTGCGCACCAACGCGCTGCACGGCGACCGCAGCCAGGACGAGCGCCTGAAGGCGCTGGACGCGTTCAAGAAGGGCGAGGTCGACCTGCTGGTCTGCACCGACGTGGCCGCGCGCGGGCTGGACATCAAGGACGTGCCGGCGGTGTTCAACTTCGACATCCCGTTCAACGCCGAGGACTACGTGCACCGCATCGGCCGCACCGGCCGCGCCGGTGCCTCGGGCCTGGCGGTCAGCTTCGCCGGTGGCGGCAACGATGCGCGCCTGGTGGCCGAGATCGAGAAGCTCATCAAGAACAAGATCGAGATCGAGCCCTTCGAGTACGACGAGGACATGCCGCGCATCCGCGAGCAGGGCCGCTTCAACGAAGGCCGCCGCGCCTGGGGCGGTGACGACCCGCGCGACGTGATGGACAGCCAGCGCGCGCGCCCCGAAGGCCGCGAGCGCGGCCCGCGCCGCACGGCCGCCGCGCCCGTCGATCCCTTCTTCAACCAGCCCTACGAAGCCCAGCCGCGCCCGCAGGATGCCGCGCCGTCCTGGGAGAAGGGCGCCAAGCCCGCCGCGCGCAGCGGCGTGTCGGCCAACATCAAGCCCAAGCGCAAGCTGGCGGCCTTGTTCAAGGCACCGGCGCCTGCGCCCGCACCCGTCGCGGCACCGCAGCCGGAAACCTCGGCCGGTTGAGCCATCCCCGCCGGGCTTAGCCGGGCTTTTGCGCCTGCGGGCAGTCGACCTGCACCAGCGCCTGTTGCGACGCGCCGGTGCCCACCCGCAGCGCGCTGAGCGGGCCGCCCCAGACACAGCCCGTGTCCAGGCAGTAGAGGTCGTCGCGGTCCAGCCAGCCCAGCGTGGACCAATGGCCGAAGGCCACGGCCACGCCGGCCGTGCGCCGGCCCGGCACCTCGAACCAGGGCATGAAGCCCGCCGGTGCCGCGCCCACCCCCTCCTTGGTCTCGAATTCCATCTGGCCGTCGGCGCTGCAAAAGCGCAGCCGCGTGAGCGCGTTGATGATCACGCGCAGGCGCCCGTTGCCGGTCAGCGCGTCGTCCCAGCGGTCGGGCTGGTTGCCGTACATCTCGTGCAGGAAGTCGCCGACGTGCGGGCCGCGCAGCACGTCCTGCAACTCGGCGGCCAGCGCGGCCGTGCGCTCGGCCGTCCATTGCGGCAGCACGCCGGCATGCACCATGAGCAGTTCGCGGCCGGCCACGGTCTCGTGCAGCGCCAGCGGCTGGCAGCGCAGCCAGTCGAGCAGCGCGGCGCGGTCGGGCGCGGCCAGCAGCGCGTCCAGCGTGTCGCGCTTGTGCGGGCGGCGCACGCCCCAGGCGCAGGCCAGCAGGTGCATGTCGTGGTTGCCGAGCAGGCAGCGCGCGCTGCCCCCCAGCGCCATCAGCCGGCGCAACACCTCGGCCGAGGCCGGGCCGCGGTTGACCAGGTCGCCCAGCAGGTAGACGGTGTCGCGGCTGGGTGAGAAATCGATGGCCTGCAGCAGCCGGCCCAGAGGCTCGTCGCAGCCCTGCACATCCCCGATCAGATAAGACGCCATGTGTTCTCCAACAACGACGCGCGACTCTACACGGGCCGAATGCGGTAGATTGCGTGGCAATCAGGGAGGACTGCCATGGATTCGACTTCAGGTTTCGGGGAGCTGAGTGACCTCGACCGCTCCGAACTGCAGATGGCCTACGGCGCCTGCGTGGCCGACATCGAACTCTTCACCCGCCAGCAGTGGTGGGCCGGGGCCTATGCGCTGGTGATCTACGCGCTGCTGCTGGCCGGCGTGCACCAGCTGGTCGATCCGGTGACCGAAGGCAGCTGGCGCCACTGGGTGCTGGTGGTGATCACCTGGGCCATCTGCCTGTACGGCCTGCTCGCGATCAAGCGCATGCAGATCTCCATCGCGGTCGGGCGGCGCCGGCTGGACCGCGTGCGCGCGTACTTCGGCCGCCCGTTCCAGGAGATCTGGTCGATCGCGCGGCCGCGCGAGGACATCCACCGCATGCTGTACGGCGTGATGGTGCTGGGCGCCGTGCTCGTGACCTGGATGACACTGGACAAGGCCTTCGGCGTGGTCCTGCCGATGCCCGCGCCCACGCCGCTGCCCTGATGGATTTCCTGCTGATCGCGCTGTTGACCGCGCTCAACGGCGTGTTCGCGATGTCGGAGATGGCGCTCGCCACCAGCCGCAAGGCGCGCCTGGTGGCCATGGCCGAGAGTGGCGACAAGGGCGCGGCCGCGGCGCTGGCGCTGTTGGCGAACCCGACGCAGCTGCTGTCGACGGTGCAGGTCGGCATCACGCTGATCGGCATGCTCAACGGCATTCTGGGCGAGGCCGCCTTCAGCAGCGCGGTGGCCGGCTGGCTCGAGGCGCTGGGCCTGGGCGAGCGCGTGGCCGACGTCGCGGCCACGGCCCTGGTGGTCACCGCCATCACCTTCGTGACCATCGTGTTCGGCGAGCTCGTGCCCAAGCGCATCGCCCAGCTGTATCCCGAGACGGTGGCGAACTGGGTGGCGCGGCCCATGGCCTGGGTGGCCACCGTGGCCAAGCCCTTCGTGCGCCTGCTCTCGCTGAGCACCCAGGGCGTGCTGGCCGCGCTGCGCGTGGACACCGCCGCCGGCCGCGCCGTGACCGAGGAGGAGATCGCCGCCAGCCTGGAGGAGGGCGTGGACGCGGGCGTGATCGAGGCCCACGAGCACCGCATGGTGCGCAACCTGTTCCACCTGGACGAGCGCCCGCTGACCTCCATCATGGTGCCGCGCGACGACGTGGGCTGGCTTGACGCCGGCCTGCCGGTGCTGGAGGCGCTGCGCCTGGCCGGCGGCGAGGCCGAGCACGCCGGCCATTCGTGGTACCCGGTGTGCCGCGGTTCGCTGGAGGACGTGGTCGGCATCGTCAGCGTGGCGCGCCTGCTGGCGCTGGCCGGCCAGGACCAGGGAGCGCTGATCGGCGCGCATGTCTTGCCCGCCACCTTCGTGCCGGAGACGCTGTCGGGCCTGGAACTGCTGGAACAGTTCCGCGCGCGCGCCGGCCGCATGGTCTTCGTGGTCGACGAATACGGCGTGGTGCAGGGCGTGCTGACGCCGCGCGACCTGCTGGAGGCCATCACGGGCGAACTGCAGCCCGAGACCCAGACCGAAGCATGGGCGACGGCGCGCGGCGACGGCTCCTGGCTGCTGGACGGGTTGATGCCGGTGGGCGAGCTCAAGTCGCGCCTGGACATCGAGGAACTGCCCGAGGAAGACCGCGGTCGCTACAACACCGTGGCCGGCCTGCTCATGGCCGTCTCGGGCCGCCTGCCCGCGACCGGCGAGCGCATCGAATGCGCGGGCTGGGTGTTCGAGGTGCTGGACCTGGACGGCCGGCGCATCGACAAGGTGCTGGCGCAGCCGCTGAGCGCCGACGAGGGCAGCGCGGGCGGCTGATCGGACCGCCGTCTCCAGCGCCTGCCCGGTAACCGGCAGAGCGTGGCAAGGCCCCAGGCCGTGCGTGGGCTGCCGTCAGCACCAGGCTGCATTCGCCGGGCTGGTCCGCCAATTGCATGCCCGAAAGTGCGTCGGTTTCCGAAATAGCTGCGCCGGCGCGATTCATTTTGTTGCAATTTCCAGGCTGATCCTCGTGAATGGTGCGGAGCCGTTTCTCCAAGGGGATTTACCATGCTGGGCATGGTGGGAGCCGGGCAGAGGCAAGGAGTCGTTTGGTGAGGAAAATCTCGATTGATACATTGCGAGGGCTCGCATGTATTTTGCTGGTGGGTTATCACGTGGCAGGTGGAGACCCCAGTTCGGGACTGCGTCTTTCGGATGACCATCCCATCACCGATTTGAATGAGGTGCTTTCGATCATTCGAATGCCCTTGTTCTCATTTTTGTCGGGATTCGTCTATGCGTGGCGTCCCTATGATGGAGATTCTCTGCGCTTCTTCAAAGGAAAAGCGCGCAGGCTCCTGATGCCGATGCTGTTGGTCGGAACCATCTTCGCGATGATCCAGGCCCGTATGCCGGGAACGAACAACCAGGTGGAGAACTGGTTCCTGCTGCATATCATTCCAGTAGCCCATTACTGGTTCCTGGAATCGCTGTTCATTATTTTCCTGGTCACGGCGCTCCTCGAACACTACCGACTCATGTCGACACCCAAACGAAGTGCCCTGGTCTTTTTCTGTGCGAGCCTTCTTTTCGTCTGGGCCCCGCTTCCTCATCATTTGGGCCTGGGTGGGGCCAGTTATCTCTTTCCGTTCTTTCTATTGGGCATCAATGCCAATCGGTTCCGGGACGAACTGGAAAAAGCGCTGCCGTGGGTGGTGGCATTGTTTGTGCTGGTCAGCGCCTACCTGGTGTTCTTCGACGGCGAAGTGCCGCAGCGAAACGACGAGCTCTCTCTGCTGGTCAGCGCGACGGCTTGTATCATTGTGTTAAGCCTGAAGCTGGAGTGGCCTCTCGTGGCGGCGGTCGGGGCTGAATCGTTTGTGATTTTTCTTTTCCACAGCATGTTCTCGTCCGCTTCGCGCATTGCGCTTTCCGCTTTCGGGGTCAAATCGGTTCTCGTCGCATTGCCTGTCGGAATCCTGGTGGGGCTGGTCGGGCCCATCCTTGTGGGAAAGGTCCTCCGAAAACTGCCGTTGGGCCACTGGTTCATCGGAGAGCCGCGGTCGTCTGGCGCAAGGGCTGCGCATCGGGCCGGTTGACGATTCGCACTGCAACGCGGAACCGCGACGCTGCGCTGTCTCGGCGCCTGGCGTTGCAGCTGCTGTTCCAGCGTCGTGTGGTCAGCCCCGAGCAGCTGCGTGCCGCACGACGTCGTTTGTTCTGGGGGCGCCCGTGGCGCTCAGGCCACCACCACCGCCGCGCCGTCGCCGCGCGCCGCGATGGCGCCGATCGTGTAGACCGTCTCGCCGGCCGCGCGCAGCGTCGCGGCCGTGGCCTCGGCCTCGGCTGCCGGCACCACGACCACCATGCCGATGCCGTTGTTGAAGGTGCGGTTCATCTCGATGTCGTCGATGCCTGCCGTGGCCTGCAGCCAGCCGAACAATTCGGTCTGCGGCCAGCTGCCGGCCTTCAGGTGCGCGGCCAGGCCCTCGGGCAGCACGCGCGGGATGTTCTCCAGCAGGCCGCCGCCCGTGATGTGGGCCAGCGCCTTGATCGGGTGCCGGGCCAGCGCGGCCAGCACGTTCTTCACGTACAGGCGGGTCGGCTCCATCACGGCCTGCTTGAAGGGCTTGCCGTCCAGCTGGGTGGGCACGGTGCCGGCGGCTTCGGCGCGTTCGATGCACTTGCGCACCAGGCTGAAGCCGTTGGAGTGCACGCCGGCCGAGGCCAGGCCCAGCACCACGTCGCCGGCCGCCACGTCGCGGCCCGTCAGGATCTTGCTTTTCTCCACGGCGCCGACGGCGAAGCCGGCCAGGTCGTATTCGCCGGCCGGGTACATGCCGGGCATCTCGGCGGTCTCGCCGCCGATCAGCGCGCAGCCCGAGAGCTCGCAACCCCTGGCGATGCCGCCGACCACGGCCGCCGCCGTGTCCACGTCGAGCTTGCCGCAGGCGAAGTAGTCCAGGAAGAACAGCGGCTCGGCGCCCTGCACCAGCACGTCGTTGACGCTCATGGCCACCAGGTCGATGCCCACGGTGTCGTGCATGTTCCATTCGAAGGCCAGCTTGAGCTTGGTGCCCACGCCGTCGGTGCCCGAGACCAGCACGGGCTCCCGGTAGCGCTTGGGCACCTCGAACAGCGCGCCGAATCCGCCGATGCCGGCCAGCACGCCCTCGCGCATGGTCTTCCTGGCCAGCGGCTTGATGCGCTCGACCAGGGCATCGCCGGCATCGATGTCGACACCGGCATCCTTGTAGGACAGCGGGGTGGGGGAGGCGGGGGTGTTGCTCATGAGGGGGCAGGGTGCCTGCGACGGCACAGGGGGCAATGGGTACGCGTAGGAGACTAAAATCCGCGCGAATTCTACGGGGGCTCCCCCCGCCACCCGCTCCATCCCCTTGATGCAACAGTTGGCCCTCGACATCGGTCTGGCTTCCGGCCCCCTGCTCACGAACTTCTTCGCCGGGCCGAACCAGGCTGCGCTGGAGCATCTGCAGCTGTGGTCCGGCAGCCCCACGCGCTCGCCCGTGCCCACCTACCTGTGGGGGCCGGAGGGCTGTGGCAAGACCCATCTGCTGGAGGCCGTGCGCGCCGCGCTGCGCGACCAGGGCGGGCGGGTCGGCTGGCTCGATCCCCAGGTGGCCGAGCCGCCGGAATTCGACGAGGACTGGGCCGCCGTGCTGCTGGACGACGTGCAGCACTACTCGGCGGTGCAGCAGCACGCGGCCTTCAACTGGTTCGTCAACGCCCAGGGCCTGCAGCGCTGGGTGCTGGGCGCCGGCACGCTGCCGCCGGCCGACCTGCCGCTGCGTGACGACCTGCGCTCGCGCCTGGGCTGGGGCCATGTGTTCCAGCTGCAACTGCTGTCCGAGGCCGAGCGCCGCGCCGTGCTGCGCCAGCAGGCCGACGCGCGCGGCATCTTCCTGTCCGACGAGGTGATGGACTTCATGCTGCGGCGCTTCAGCCGCGACCTGGCCAGCCTGGTCCAGCTGCTGGACCACCTGGACGGCTACGCGCTGCAGACCCAGCGCGCCATCACCATTCCGCTGATCAAGTCCATGCTGGAGCACACTTGAACCTGGCTTTGTTCGATCTGGACCACACGCTGTTGCAGATCGATTCCGACCACGCCTGGGGCGTCTACACCACCCGCATCGGCTGGACCGACCCCGAGGCCTTCGCCCGGCGCAACGACGAGTTCTATGCGCACTACAAGGCCGGCACGCTGGACATCCACGACTACGTGCGCTTCGCCACCGATGCCGTGCGCCAGCGCGGGCCCGCCGCAGCCGCGGCGGCCCATGCCGACTTCATGCGCGAGATGGTGCTGCCGGCCCTGCTGCCGGCGGCGCGTGAACTGGTGGAGCAGCACCGCGCGCGCGGCGACACGCTGCTGCTGGTCACCGCCACCAACGAGTTCGTGACCCGGCCGATCGCCGAGGCGCTGGGCATCGGGCAACTGATCGCCGTGGAACTGGAGCGCGCGCCCCTGCCCGACGGCGGCGGCGACTGGATCACGGGCGCGATCCGCGGCGTGCCTTCCGCGCGCGAGGGCAAGGTCACGCGCATGCAGGCCTGGCTGGCCGAGCGCGGCCTCGATTGGGACCGCGTGCACTGCACCTTCTATTCCGACTCCATCAACGATCTGCCGCTCCTGGAGAAGGTCCAGGTTCCGGTGGCCACCAACCCCGACGACCGCCTGCGGGTGGTCGCGCAGGCGCGCGGCTGGCGCATCCTGGACCTGTTCGAAAAACTCACATGATCAAGAAACTCATCGACAAGCTGCTGGGCAAGAGCGCACCCGCCGCCCGCGGCCGCCCCAAGTTCGGCAAGCGCCAGGAGATCGCGGCCGAGGTCCACAAGATCGATCCGAACCTGGTGGACGAGCGCGCCGCCAACGTGGTCAGCACGCTGCAGCAGGCCGGCTACGAGGCCTACATCGTCGGCGGCGCCGTGCGCGACCTGCTGGTCGGCCTCAAGCCCAAGGACTTCGACGTGGCCACCAACGCCACGCCCGAGCAGGTCAAGGGCCTGTTCCGCCGCGCCTTCATCATCGGCCGGCGCTTTCGCATCGTGCACGTGGTCTACGGCCGCGGGCGCGAGCACGAGGTCATCGAGGTCTCCACCTTCCGCGCCTACCTGGACAACAGCGCGGCCGAGCAGGTGGCCGGCAACGAGCGCACCAGCAAGAGCGAACTGGCCGGCATGCAGCATGCCGTGGACGCCACCGGCCGCGTGCTGCGCGACAACGTCTGGGGCCCGCAGGAAGAAGACGCCGCGCGGCGCGACTTCAGCATCAACGCGATGTACTACGACCCCAGGCGCCAGATCGTGGTGGACTACCACGACGGCCTGAAGGACGTGCAGAACCGCCGCATCCGCATGATCGGCGACGCCGCCACGCGCTACCGCGAAGACCCGGTGCGCATCATCCGCGCCGTGCGCTTCGCGGCCAAGCTCAACGCGCTGGGCTTCACGATCGATCCCAAGACCTCGGCACCGCTCGTGAAGTCGCAGCAGCTGCTGGCCGACGTGCCGCAGAGCCGGCTGTTCGACGAGATGCTCAAGCTGCTGCAGACCGGGCATGCCATCGCCACCATCGACAAGCTCAAGGAGTTGGGCCTGGCTACCGGCATCTACCCGCTGCTGGACCTGGTGGTCGAGCGCGCCGACCAGCCCTTCGTGCGCGCCGCGCTGCAGGACACCGACCGCCGCGTCGGCGAGGGCAAGCCCGTGGCGCCCAGCTTCCTGCTGGCCTGCGTGCTCTGGGCCGACGTGCGCGACGGCTGGAAGGGGCGCATGGAGCACAAGCGCCAGCCGCCGTTCCCGGCGCTGCAGGATGCCATCGAGGACGTGTTCAGCGCGCGCATCGGCGATGTGTCGGGCCGCGGCAAGCTGGCCGGCGACATGCGCGAGACCTGGACCATGCAGCCGCGCTTCGACAAGCGCACGGGCAGCGCGCCCTGGAGCCTGGTCGAGCAGCCGCGCTTTCGCGCCGCGTTCGACTTCATGCGCCTGCGTGCCGACTGCGGCGAGGTCGACGAGGCGCTGGCCGAGTGGTGGCAGGAGTTCAGCCAGGCCAGCGACGAGCGGCGGCAGGACCTGCTGGACCAGGCGCGCGAGGAGTCGGGCCGGGCGCGCGTGCGGGTGGTGAAGGGCCCCAAGCGCGAAGCCGAGGCGTCGGAAGCTGCCGAAGTGCCGCCGGGCGACGAGATGGCCGTGGCGCCCAAGAAACGGCGCCGCCGCCGCAAGCCGGCCGGCGAACGCGCGGCGGCCGCACCCGCGCCGGACAGCGGCGCTTGAGCCATGCCGGCGGTCACGGCCTTCGTCGGCCTGGGGGCGAACCTGGGCGCGGCGCGCGCAAGCGTGCTGGCGGCGCTGGAGCAGCTCGCCGCCCTGCCGGCGACGCGGCTGGTGCGCGCCTCGTCGCTGTACCGCAGCGCGCCCGTGGATGCCGGCGGGCCGGACTACATCAATGCCGTGGCCGAGCTGGCGACCGAACTGGCGCCGCTGGCGCTGCTGGACGCCTTGCAGGCCCTGGAAACGGCGGCCGGCCGCGAGCGGCCCTACCGCAACGCCCCGCGCACGCTGGACCTGGACCTGTTGCTGTATGGCGACACCGAGATCGACCTGCCGCGCTTGCAACTGCCGCATCCCCGCATGGCGGAGCGGGCATTCGTGCTGGTGCCGCTGGCCGAGATCGCGCCCGAACGGGTGGCCCGGGCGGACTTGCTGCGCGTCGCCGGCCAGGCCGTGGCGCGCATCGACTGAACCGTGGCGGGCGCCGACGCTTCGGTGCGGCATCGCACCACAACACTAAACTGGTCGAGAATCCACGCTGGCGCTTTGCCATTTCATGAAAGATGCAATTGCATGCATGCAACCCGTGACCCTCACGCCGGGGGTGCTGCGGCCCCAGCGCAAACTGGCCAGCCCGTGGTCAGACGCACCTTCGTCACCCGGGCCAAGGGCTTCGTGCGGCACCGTACACGGCTGGCGCTGGACCGCATCGATCTGGCGCTGCTGTCGATGGCGGCGCGCAGCCCGTTCCTGGCCAAGGCTTACTACTTCTTCGCGAGCAGTGCGTTCGCGCGCGAACAGCAGGCGGTCGTTGCCGGGCGTCTGCACCATGCACGCCGGCAGGCCTCCGCCAAGGTGGCGGCCGTGGTCGTGCGCCGCAACATCCACCGCATCGAGAAGGGCCTGTGCATGGTGCCGCAGCGGCCGGTGTTCGCGCTCGACTACATCGACGAGACGCTGCGTGTCTTCGGCAACCTGCTCAAGGCAGGCCAACCGGCCGACGAACCCTTGCTGCGCTACGCGCACGACGTGCTGTCCCGCTACTTCGGCGTGACGGTGTGGGCTGCGAATGCGCGTCAGCCGCGGGAGTTCGCGCGGCTCAGCACGCAGATGCCCGCGGACGCGCCGCAGCCCGGGCGCACCCTGGCCGTGCCGGCGCCCTACGAGCAACTCCCTGCCAGCGACATCGGCTACGCGCAGTTCCTCGCGCTCGTGCAGCGGCGGGCATCGGTGCGCAGCTTCGAGCCGCGGGCGGTTGCGCGCCACCTGATCGACCAGGCGGTGGCGGCGGCCGCGCAGGCGCCCTCGGCCTGCAATCGCCACTCGTTGCGCTACGTCGCCGCGGCCGACGGTCCGATCAAGGAAAAGTTGGCCCGGTTGCCCATGGGGACGGCAGGCTACGCGGACGACATTCCTGTGCTGATGGCCGTCGTCGGCGACCTGAGCGCCTACCCGCACGAGCGGGACCGCCACCTGATCTATGTCGACGCCAGCCTGGCGAACATGCAGTTCATGCTGGCACTGGAAACCATGGGCCTGGCATCGTGCGCCATCAACTGGCCGGAGATGGCACAGCGTGATGCAAGGATCGCCGAACTGCTCGGGCTCGCGGTCTTCGAGCGCGTGGTGATGCTGATCGCCGTCGGCTATCCACGCGCCTCGGGCCTGGTGCCGCACTCGGAGAAGAAGAGCGTCCATGAAATGCTGAGCTGGAAGTGACGTGACCGAATCCTCGACGCGCCTGAACATCGAGATCCTCGGGATTTCTCCATACAACAAGGGCGCCCTCCTCATGCTGGAGGCCATCCGGCAGAAGTTCCGGGAGCAGCTGCCGCAGGCACGCCTGGCGGTTCCGTCCTCCTGGCCGACCGACCAGCGGCTGGAGCTGGGTCTGTATTGCACCTACCTGCGCGAACGCAGCGGGCTGGACAAATCGCGGCTCATGGAACTGCTTCCGCGCGGTTTCCGGCAGAGCGTCGGCTTCATGTCGCCGAACGACGTCGACGTCGTGCTCGATGCCTCCGGCTTCGCCTATGGCGACTACTGGGGCCTGCAGAAGTTGCAAGGGCGGCTGGGCCGGACGGCCGGGCAATGGAAGACGGAGCGCAAGACCCTGGTGCTGCTGCCGCAGGCGTTCGGCCCGTTCGAGAGCCCTGGCATGGCCGAGGCGCTCCGCGCCGCGCTGCGCAAGGCCGACCTGGTGTTCGCCAGGGACCCGCTGTCGCTGCAGCACGTGCAGGGCGTGTTGGGACAAGTGCCGCACGACACGGTCCGCCTGAGCCCCGATTTCACCCCGCTGCTGAAGGCTGAACTGCCGGCGCGCCTGGAGCACGTGCGCGGTGCGGTCCTGATCATTCCCAACGAAAAGATGGTCGCTGGCGACCGGGCGCCGCTGCGCGACGACTACCTGGCCTTCCTGCGCTGCTGCGCGGAAAGCCTTGCCGGCATGGGCCGCGAGGTGATGGTGCTGGTGCACGAAGGGGCGCAGGACCGGCGGCTGGCGCGCGAGCTGAACGCTTCGCTCGCGCGGCCCCTCGCGGTCATCGACGAACCGTCTCCGGTCGTCACCAAGGCCGTCATCGGAGCGGCGCATGCCGTCGTTTCTTCCCGGTTCCACGGCCTGGTCAGTGCCCTGTCGGCGGCGGTGCCCACGCTGGCCTGCGGCTGGACGCACAAGTACCAGGCCTTGATGACGGACTACGGCTGCCCCGAGTTCAACATCGACATGGCCGACCGCGCCAGCTGGCCGGACAAGCTGGCGCTGCTCGAGCGAGCCGCGCAGGACGATGCCGTGCGTGGGCAGCTGCAGGCGGCGGTGGCGCGCCAGCGAAGCCTGGGCGAGGCGATGTGGGCCAGCGTGTTCGAACTGCTGCGCCACAGGCACCCTGCGCAGACTGCCGCGGTGCAGCCATGAGCCAGTCCCGCATATCGGTCGTCATGCCAGCCTACCAGGACGGCCCGGCCGCGCTGCTGACCGCCGAGGCCGTGCGGGCGCAGCTCGGGGCGCAGGACGAGCTCCTGGTCGTCGACAACGGGTCGGATGCGGTGCACCGCGGTCCGGTCGAGGACTTCGCCCGGCAGCATGCGCACCAGAACGTTCGCGTGCTGGTGTGCCCCGAGCGCGGCAGCTACGCGGCGCGCAATGCGGGCGCGGCGCAGGCGCGCGGCGACATCCTGGCGTTCACCGACGCCGGATGCGTGCCGGCAGCTGGGTGGGTCGACGCCATCCGTGCCCATTTCCATGGTCAGCCGCAGGCGCATGCGCGTATCACCGGTCCCATCGTGATGACGTACGAGCACAGCCCTCCGTCGATCGTCGAGCTGCTGGACGCACGGATGCACCTGAACCAAGACGTCTACGCCGGCCAGGGCTGGGCTGCCACCGCCAACATGGCCATGCGGCGCGATGCGTTCGAGGCCGTGAACGGCTTCGACCGGCGGCTGCAAAGCGGCGGCGACTACGAGTTCGGCATCCGCGCACTGGCGAACGGCCACGGCATCGCATGGAGCCCGGCCATGGTGGTCGAGCACCCTGCGCGCAGCACCTTGCACGCACTGTTCCAGAAGCGGCGGCGCATCCGGGCGGGACTGCGCCAGATCGCGATGCTGCCGGAGTTCCCAGCGCTGGTGCGCCAGGCGCAGCTCGCCGGCCACAGCCTGCCGTCGCCGACGCTGAAGCGCGCCTACCCGCCGATGGGCGTGTTGCGCTGGCAGCTGGCCCGGATCGTCGGACGGCTGTTGCAGATGTACGAACGCCGCGTGCAGCACCGCAAGTGAGCAGGTGCCTCTCGATGCATGGCGGATGCCGCGCCGGTGGCCGCGGCCGCGAAGGAGAAGCGTGGCCGAACCGATGAAGGCCGCCCCTTCGGCGGAGATGGGCGACATCACCAGGCGCTCCATCCGTGGCGGCATCGTCACGGTGGGCGCGCGGATGGTCATCGTCTTCATCAACCTGGCCTCCACGGTGGTGCTGGCCCGGCTGCTGACGCCGGACGATTTCGGCGTCCTGGCCATGGTGCTGTCGGTCACCGCCTTCGTCGGCGTCTTCAGGGATTTCGGTCTGTCGACGGCCTCGGTGCAGCGCGGTGCGCAGCTCGGCCCGGTGGAGGCCAGCAACCTGTTCTGGCTCAATGTCCTGGTCGGCCTGGCGCTGACGGCGATCGTCGCCGCCGCCGCGCCCGCCGTCGGCTGGCTGTTCGCTGCGCCGCAAGCCGTGCCCGTCACCCTTGCGCTTTCGCTGTCGTTCGCCTTGGCGGGGCTGGGCAACCAGCATGCGGCGACGCTGCAGCGGCTGATGCTGTTTCACCGCAAGGCGCTCGCCGACATCGTGGGGGCCGCGCTGACGCTGGCCGTGACGGTGGTGCTGGCGTTCCGCGGGGGCGCCTACTGGTCGCTGGTCTGGGGAACCCTCGCGGGCACCGCCGCCACCAGCCTGCTGACCGTGGCCTTGTCGCCGCTCCGCATCCAGCGGCCGCGGCGCGATCCGCACACGCGCGACCTGCTCCGGTTCGGCGGGCATGTGACCGCGTTCGAGTTGATCAACTACTTCCACCGCAACCTGGACAACGTGCTGATCGGGCGGTTCTGGGGTGCCGAGGCGCTGGGCCTGTACAGCCGGGCGTACCAGCTGCTGATGTTCCCGATCACCAACCTGCGTGCGCCGATCAACGCGGTGGCCTTCACGGCCATGGTCCATCTCAAAGACCGCCCGGAGGATTTCAGGGCCTACTACTGCAAGGTGAGCTTTCTTCTGGCGATGGTGTCGATGCCGCTGGTCGCATTTCTGGCCGTCGCGGCCGAGGAGGTGGTCGCACTGCTGCTGGGCCCCCGGTGGATGGGGGTCGTGCCGATCTTCCAGGTGCTGGCGGCAACGGCGTTCATCCAGCCGGTCGCGAGCTTGCGGGGCCTGGTCGCGTTGTCTTCCGGCCGGTCGGGCGACTATCTGAAGCTCGGCATCATCAACGCCGTGGCGGTTTGCATCGCATTCGCCGCGGGCTTGCCTTGGGGTCCCCTGGGAGTCGCGGCCGGCTATGGCATCGCCGTGTACGCACTGCTTTGGCCTACGCTGCGGCTCACGTTCCGCGGCACTGGCATCCGCATGCAGGACTTTGGCCGGTCTGTCGCGCAATCCGCTGCCGCTTCGGTGGGCGCGGGCGGCGCGGTGCTGCTGGCCACCGGTCTGCTGCACGGAGTCCAGCACCTCGCTGCGGTGGTGCTGGGCATCAAGCTGCTGGTTTTTTTCCTCGCCTGGCTGCTGTTCAACCTGTTGTGGCCGCAAGGCTTCGCCCGCCTGCGCAGCGGCTTCGCCGCACTGCGGCAGATGCGGCGCCGGTGATGGCGGCACGGCGCATGCATGGATGCAGGCCTGCCGGCAGCAGGCCGCATCCGGTCCATCTCTTGCTTCGTTCTGTGCTGGGCAGGCGCGCAGGGGAGCACCGCAAGGTTGGCGCAGGCTCGGCCCGCCGCCGGGGCCAGGCCGCCTCCATGGAGCTCATCGGGTGTCATGCACCCGAACCAGAATGGTTTCGCAACATTTATGAAGACACTCCAACAACGCGTTCGCAACCTTTTCAGACGTGAAACGCCGCAGCAGCCTGCGCCGGACCACGCGGAAATTGACGTATTCAGCTGGTCGCCAAGTTCCGGCCATCGGAACTTTGGCGACCATCTGGCGCGCGTTCTCGTCACGAAAATCCTGGCCGATCATGGCCATGTGATCGAAGAATCCGTGCCGGAACCGAAAAGGCTTCTCACCATTGGTTCGGTTGTGCATTTCGGCCGCACCGGCGATGTGGTCTGGGGTTCGGGAGTCAATGGCAAGGCGACGGACGATGCCCACCATCGGTATGCCGATCTCGACGTGAGGGCGGTTCGAGGCCCATTGACCCGCCAGTTCCTGATGCAGCGCGGTATTGCTGTGCCGGAAATCTACGGTGACCCGGCGCTGCTTCTGCCGCATGTTTTTCCCGGACGGTTTCGTGCAGATCCCAGGAAAAGATATGCTGTGGTCCCTAATCTCCACGACCTGAAAAACCTTCAGGACGAGAAAGTGCAACACCTTGTATCTCCATTGGACAGTTGGAACAACTGTGTTACGCAGATCCTGCAGGCCGAATTGGTGGTTTCAAGCTCCCTGCATGGCATCGTGATTGCCGAGGCGTATGGCATTCCGGCCCGCTACGTGCGCTATACCGAAACCGAGAAACCATTCAAATACAACGACTACATGATGGGCACTGGTCGTGGGGAAATGGAAGCCGCCAAAAGTATAGAGGAAGCTTTGGAAATGGGCGGCATGCCGGGCCCTCGATTCGATCCCAAGCCATTGCTGGATGCTTTTCCTATCGATATCTGGCGGGGGAGGAAAGAGGATGCATGAGGCGAAGCGCCGGATTGCCTACATCCCATACATCGAGCCGAACAATGCTTACGTGAGTCGAATGCAGGACGTGCTGGCAAGGTTTGGGTCCGTCGAGAAGATGGTCCCGATCAAGAAATTCCTGCGCATGCTCCTGTCCGGGAAAATGAGGCGCTACGATGTTACTTTCTTCAACTGGACCGAAAACGATGCGCTGGAGGAAGAAACAGGGAAGATAAACGCCCGCAAGGCTTTCCGGGTATTTTTGAGAACGGTGTTTGCCCGTCTGGTTTCGCGTAGGCTGGTCTTCGTGCGGCACAACACCTATCCGCACCTGATCCATCGGGGGCAGGAAGATGCCGCCAAAAGAATGATCGACCGGTATGAGGGGATGTTCCATTCGGTGATCAGCCATTCCGGTGCCGAGCCCGCGCAGCGGTACCGCTATGTTCCCCATCCGCTGTACAAGCGTGTGGCGTGCGGCGCATCGGCAGCGCCGGCCGCGGGGCGGGATCTCCCGCGCGAGTATTACGTGATGTTCGGAAGAATCGTTGCGTACAAGCAGATCCTGGAAATGGCGCGCGCCTTTCCGGAGAACAAGAATCTGTTGATCATCGGCTTCGTGAAGGACGAAGCCTATGGCGCCGAGATCGGAGCCGTCGATCGCCCGAACATCTTCTACCGGCCCGGGTATCTGGACGAGGCCCAGGCGCAGGCACTGATCCACGCGAGCAACGGGATCGTGCTCGCCCATGCCGGCGAGAGCACGGTCGTGAGCGGATCGTTTTTCTATGCCATGTCGCTGCCAGTGCCTGTACTGGCCGTTGAAACGCCTTTCCTTCGCTGGATTGCGCCCAAGGTCGGCGACGACCTCCTGGTCCTGGCGCCGGACTTGGACGCACTGGCGCAGCGCATCGGCACCCATGCCCCGCGCGAACTCCCTGCCGATGCCGGACGGCGCTTGAACGATGCGTTCGGCGACGAGGCGATCGCGCAAGCCCTGGCGCCGGTGTTCAGCCGCCGGTGACAGGCCTGGAAGGACATTGGACATGAAGCTGTTTGAGAGCGCGCGGTCGGAGGGTGGCAGCGGTGGTCGCGGAGTGGCAGGTTTCGTGCTCGTCGTGCTGGCCACGCTCCTCGTCGTCCTGTCGGTCGAGGCGGTGCTGCAGGTGCGCCAGTACCAGCGCACCGGGCAGGGGCTCATCGCGGTCATGAACGACACCACCCGGTACCGCATCGATGCGGACACCGGATTGAAGCTGTTGAACCCGCGCGCGACGCGCCCGGCGTTCCGGATCAACAGCCTGGGGTTCCGCAGCGATGCGGTGGCCCCCGGCCCCAGCGGCAAGGTGCGGATCGTGGTGGTGGGTGCGTCGACGGTGATGGGTGAACTGGCGGCGACGAACGAAAGCATGTTCAGCGTGCGGCTCGAAAAGAAGCTCAACGAAGCCGCGGGCGGGAGCCGGTTCGAAGTGGTGAACGCCGGGATTGCCGGCTATCGCCTGGAGAACCAGCAGACGCTGATCGACCGCAAGATCCGACCGCTGGCGCCTGACTGGATTGTCGTGCTGCCGGGCTTCAACGACGTTTCCGACTTTTGCAGCCGGGCGCGCGCCGATTCGCCGGCCCCACAGCGTGCCCCCGTCTTCAAGATGCCGGATTGGTGGCTGTCGTTCAACACGGTCCGGCGCCTCACGGCGTTCATGCGGCCGCCGGCGCCCAAATCGACCGCTCCGGTGCAGGGGTTCGACGCCGCGGGATACCGCCAGCGGGTGGACAGCCTGTTGCACGTGGCGATGTCTGCGGCGCCCCATGTGCTGGTGACGACCAACGGGCGCGCGTTCGGCGCGGAGCAGGACGCGGCGACCCAGGCGCGCCTCGCGCGGTCAGCCCTCAGTTTCGCCAGCTGCCTGTCACCTGCGGGGCTGATCGAACTCTATGACGACCTGAACACGGTGATCGAACAGTCCGCCAAGGCGGCCGGCGTGCCATTGCTCGACCTGGCCCACCGTGTGCCTCGGGGAGAGGCGTTCTTCGGCGACGCAACGCATTTCAGCCCCCGTGGAGAGGAATTGGTGAGCGGCTTGTTGTTCGATGCGCTTGCGCAGGCAGGTCTGAAGGTGGAGCGCCCATGACATTCCAGTCGGCGGGATTTTTCGTGTTCGCGCTCGTGGCGTGGTGTGCCTGTTTCTGGGCCGGGCCCCGGGTCGGTGCCCGCAAGAACGTCCTGCTCATCGCCAACTACTACTTCTACATGGCCTGGGATGTCCAGTTCGCGGCCATCCTGCTGCTGCTGACCCTGGTCAATTTCTGGGCCGGCACGGCGCTGGCGCGTTGCCGGCATTCAGGTGCGGGGCGTCCTCGGCTGGTGCTGGCGGTGGCGGTGGGCATCTCGCTGCTGACGCTGTGCTTCTTCAAGTACGCCGATTTCTTCGTGGAGGAGCTTGCCCATCTCCTGACGCAGTTCGGCCTGCCAGGCGAGCAGCAATTGCTCAGGGTGGTGTTGCCGATCGGCATTTCGTTCTACACCTTCCAGTCGCTGTCCTACGTGCTGGATGTCTACCGCGGCAAGATCGACGCCACGCATTCGCTCAGGGATTTCGCGCTGTTCGTCTCGTTCTTTCCCACGGTTCTGTCCGGCCCCATCAGCCGCGCGGCGCAGCTGCTTCCCCAGATCGAGCGGGGCGGCAACATCACAGGGCATGCGTGCGAAGAGGGGCTTTTCCTTGTGGCGCGCGGTTTCGCCAAGAAGATCATCTTTGCCGATGCCTTGGCCTCGCAGATCGTCGATCCGGCATTCGCCAATCCGCACGGTTACTCCACCTGGTTCCTGGTCATTGCGGTCTATGCATACGGGTTCCAGATCTACATGGACCTGTCTGGGTACACCGACATCGCGCGCGGGGTTGCCAAGATATTCGGCTTCGAGCTGATGGAGAACTTCAACCGGCCGTACGCCGCACGCTCCATCTCCGAGTTCTGGCAGCGCTGGCATATTTCGATGTCCAGCTTCTTCCGCGACTACCTGTATTTCGCGGTCGGTGGATCCAAGTACGGGAACGTCTATGTGAACCTCCTCATCACCTTCGTGGCGATCGGGATATGGCATGGCGCTGGGTGGAACTTCGTGCTGTACGGGCTCATTCACGGCCTTGTGGTGGGCTATGAGCGCTACCGGCGCAACAGCGGCGCCGTCGCCGGTTTCAGCCCGTTGGCCGTGGCCTGGAGCATCGTGCTCACGTTCAGCATCGTGTCGTTTTCGCGGATCCTGTTTCGCGCCGACGGGCTTTCCTCGGCCGTCGAATTCCACCAGTGCGCTGCTGTCCGGGCGGTGGCACCATGCCTGCCCCTGTCCGGTGCAGGCATGCGTGCTGCTCGTGCTCGCAGCGCTGCTGCATGCGGTACCGGGCAGTTGGGAGGCTGGCCTGCGGCGGTCCGTATCGGCCTGGCCGCGCTTGCTCAAGGTGGGTGCGCTCGTCGCGTGTTCCTACCTGCTGCTGGCGATCCAGAGCGGCTCCGGGGGCTTCATCTACTTCAACTTCTGAGCCCGGCGTCGCGTCCGAGGCCCCGTGGTGGCAGGCCTCGCCAGAGGGCCAGGCGTGCCACGCGCCGGTTCTTTCGGCCAGGGGCTGCCGGAGAACGCTACGGCCCGGTGACGGGGCGGGCCGCCCTCGTATCCGACGAGCGGATGCGGGCGGCAGCGAGTTCAGGACAAGATGCCGGCGGCTTCCAGTTCCGCCGCCGACGGCAGAGCGACGCTACCGATCATTGTGGAGAGATCCGGCGGACTGTCCGGTTTGGGTGACTTCAACGCCTCATCGATAGATGCTGCGATGGAGAAATCTTTCTCGATCGAAAGAAAATAGTCCTTGTACTTGTGCAGGGACTCGTCGGTCTGTGGGGACACCAGCAATGCCGGTCGCCCCAGCGCATGCGCCCAGATCAGGCCGTGCAACGAGGATGTGTAGACGAACTCAGCGGCAAACCTCTTCGGCCACCGTGCGTGGCGGTGGCGTGCATGCTGACCACTTGTAATGACGGTTCCTGCGGTGCTCGAAACGTTCCCGGTAGTGCGGGATGAAGATCGTGTTGCCGGCTTCGGGCCGGATGTGGAGGACATCCGGATAGAGCTTGCCGATCAAGACCCCCGGATCGCCCATGAAGCGCAACTGCGAGACATCGTGACCGGCCTGCCGGAAGGCATCCAGGGTCATCGGCCCGCGAACCCCCCACACGCGGATGCGCAATCCATCCGCTGCGGGAATCGTCGAGTGCTTGCTCCCGATCCCGCAAACGATGTCGCCATCCAGCACGCGGTGCGAAACCGATCCAACGAGAAGCAGGCGCCGGCCTTCATCCTTCACATTGGCAGCCTGCTGCCCCGGGTATGCCATTGCAGGAGGTCAAGGTTGAAGTGGTCGCCGGCGTTGCCGTGCTGGAATCCCTGCTGGCTTCGACCAAATTTCCAGAACGATGCCTTGGTTTTCGGCTGGTTCTCCAGCGCGTCCCAGTAGAAGATTCTTACGGCCATATGGTGTCCAACGGTACTTTGGCGAATGCGAATTCGAGGTCGTTGATTCCGTAGCTGAGCAATACATCGTTGCCGTCCACCACGATGCCAGGGAAGTAGACGGCCCACAACAGGTTGGGGTTGTGCCGTTGGCCCAGTAGGATCAGTTTGGAGAACGAATGGATCAGCCTTTTGGAGCCCACGGTGATGGCCGCGGCTCCCGCGCTGTCGAAATCCAGACGACAATTAGCCGAGATAACCGCGCTTCGAGCGCAGGCGCGGCTTCTCGTGTGCGACCATGTAGGCGGTGCCGCTGTCCACGAAAGCCATCTGCGTGCCGATCGACAGCGATTGGGAGATCGTGTTGCTGGCCGCGGACATGATGCGCTCGAAATGCAGTGGCTTACCGTCGTCCAATTGACCCTGCACGAGGCGCAACTGCGTGAGGGGCTCCAGGGAATAGATTGCCGACAACGTCCCATGGGCAGGCATGTAGAACGCCCAGTTCTTCTCGACGGTCTGGCGGCCGTCCAGTTCGCATTTCTGCGGCACGCCGATCTCGGGCCACACCTGCATCAAGTACAGCCCGTTGGGAGAATGCGCAGAATGGCCGGTGTTGAATGTGATGTAGATCCGGCCCGCAAGCGGGACCAGCTTCGGGTCTGCCACTTGGGGCATTCCCAGGTCCTGCAGCATTTGGGTCAGATCGATTGGCCTGGAGAGCTTCCCAGCGCTTCCACTCGTGTAATACGATCTGAATGGTTTTTCGCCAGGCCGCGCCTGTGCGCGGAAAGCCAGATGCCAAGTTCCATCCAGAGATGCAATGCTCGGATTGAATACGTTGGAATATCCATTTTCCTTCGCGATGGCGCCGAAGGCTCGTAGAACCAGCAGGC
>JASGJO010000043.1:0-9971 GCA_049840715.1 Pseudorhodoferax sp. | reverse complement strand
CGTATTGTCAAGGTTAGGGAAACACGATAGAATCCGAAACAGCACCTCTGGTCACGCCCGGCAGCGGGCCGGCCGTTGGCTCAATCGGCCAGCCGCGGCGCGTCGACCAGCGTGGCCAGCGGCAGGCTGGACAGTTCGCCGAGCAGCGCCGCCAGCTGGCGGCCGGCGGCATCCACGAGCGCGCGGCCCTTTTCGGCCGTGGCGTTGGCGGCATTGCCGGCCGCGCCCTCGGCGTTGTAGTCCTGCATCTGCCAGCCGAGCTTGGCGGTCTTGCCGTTGCCCAGGATGGGATAGGCGGCGGCGCGGTCCTGCGCGGTCGAGCGGAAGTGGCGCGCCTGCGCCATGTCCACGCGGGCCGGGTCCAGCGCCAGCATCATCGAGGTCTCGATGTCGCCGCCGTGGATGCCGAAGCGGTGCTCCTCGGCGCCGAACAGCCCCTCCACGTCGGGGCCCAGCGGCAGCGTGTACCAGCTGGCGTGGTAGCACAGCAGTTCGCAGCGCGTGCGCAGGTCGCGCGCCACGATGTCCATGATGGACACCTGGCCGCCATGGCTGTTGAAGATCAGCAGCTTGCGCAGGCCGGCGCGCGCGACCGATTCGCCGATCTCGGTCCACAACCGGATCGTGGTCTCGGCCGACAGCGACAGCGTGCCCGGAAAGCGCTGGTGCTCGCTGCTGCGGCCGATGGCCTGGGTCGGCAGGAACAGCACGGGCAGCGCCTCGGGCAGGTGCGGCAGCGCGGCGGCGATGACGCCGTCGACCAGCGCCGCATCCACGCGCACGGGCAGGTGCGGGCCATGCTGCTCGGTGGCGGCCACGGGCAGCACGGCGACGGTGGCGGCGGGGTCCAGCCGCGCGAAGTCGCGCGTGCCGAGGTCGGACCAGAATCGCGAGGGTAGGCTCATGGCGGGGATCTTAGAACGTGTTCACGGTCTGGCCGGGGCCGCGCAAGTGCCTGCGTGGGATGGGATTTCCGCGCCCAAGGCCCCAGGCCAGCGCCGCCGCGGGCCGGGCGCTAACATGCCGGCCGCCCCCTGCCCATTCCCCTATGTCATCGATTCCATCCGACGCCCCGGCCCCGGCGGCGTACGGCCCCTGGGCCATCGCCGCGGCCGGCGCCGTCGGCCTGGCCACCGCCATGGGCATCGGCCGCTTCGCCTTCACGCCGCTGATGCCCATGATGCTGCACGACGGCGTGATCGACCTGGCCGGCGCCAGCTGGCTGGCCAGCGCCAACTACCTGGGCTACCTGCTCGGTGCCGTGCTGTGCACGTTGCAGCCCTGGCTCTGGCGCCAGCTCGGCAACCCGCCGCCGCCCGATCCCGCGCGCATGGTGCAGGCCGGCCTCGTCGCCACCGTCCTGCTGACGCTGGCCATGGCGCTGCCCTGGCCGGCCCTGTGGCCGGCGCTGCGCTTCGCGGCCGGCGTGGCCAGTGCCTTCGTGTTCGTCTACATCTCGGGCTGGTGCCTGGCGCAGCTGGCGCGGCGCGGCCGCGGCGCGCTGGGCGGCATGATCTACGTGGGGCCGGGCACGGGCATCGTGTTGAGCGGGCTGATCGCCGGCGCGGTGGTGGCCGGCGATGGCAGTGCGCGGCTGGGCTGGCTGGTGTTCGGCGCGCTGGCCGCCGTCATGACGGTCGCCGTGCGGCCGGTGCTGCGCCTTGGCGCGTTGCCGGCGCCGCCCGTGGCCGCGGCGGCCGGCGCGCCCGCTGCGCAGCGCGCGGCCCCACGCGGCGAGATGGCGCTGCTGGCCGCGGGCTACGGCTGCGCCGGCTTCGGCTACATCATCACCGCCACCTTCCTGCCCGTGATCGCCCGCGCGGCGCTGCCGGCCTCGGTCTGGCTGGATCTGTTCTGGCCGATCTTCGGCGTCGGCGTGATCCTCGGCGCCATGGCCACCACGCGCGTCGCCTTGAGCGGCGACATGCGCCGCATGCTGGCGCTGTGCCACGGCGTGCAGGCCATGGGCGTGGCCATGAGCCTCGTCAGCCCCACCTTGCCGGGCTTCGTGCTGGGCAGCCTGCTGCTGGGCCTGCCGTTCACGGCCATCACCTACTTCGCGATGCAGGAGGTGCGCCGCCTGCGGCCCGCCAATGCGGCCAGCACCATGGGGTTGCTGACGGCGTTGTACGGCATCGGCCAGGTGCTGGGGCCGCCGCTGGTGGCGCTGCTGATCGGCTGGTCGGGCTCGCCGGCACGCGGCTTCACGCTGGCGCTGATGGTGGCGGCCGGCACGCTGCTGCTGGGCGCCGCGCTGTACCTGCTGGGTGCGCGGCGCTATCCCAAGGAAGGCGCGCGATGAGGTGCTGGGGCCGGACGCGCGTGGCCGCCGTGCTCTCGGGGCTGGCGCTGGGCGCTGGCGCGATGCCGCTGGAGGACGCGCTGAAGTCGCCCGCCTGCCTGGCCGCACGCGAGCGGCTGGACGCCGTCATGGCCGAGCCCAAGCCCGACATCGTGCTGTTGCGCGCGGCACGCCAGCGCGCGGCGCGCGCCTGCTTCCGCGCCGAGGCCGACGCCCCGCCGCCCTCGCGCGCCGAGCGCCCGCTGACCATTCCGTCGCCGCCGGCAGCGCCGGTGCCACCGGCGGCGCCCCCTGCACCCGCCACTGCGGCACCTCCCCCGGCGCAGCCCCCGCAGGCGGCGCGCTGCGACGCCGGCGGCTGCTGGGACAGCCAGGGCCAGCGGCTGAACCGCGCGGGCAGCCAACTGGTCAACCCGCAAGGCCGGCTGTGCACGCAGCAGGGCACGGTGCTGAACTGCCCTTGAGCAGCACGCCCGCAGCACCGGCCCCGTACACGGTGGCCGTGCGCGCGCTGTGCGAATTCACGGCCAAGGCCGGCGACCTCGACCTGCGCTTCACGCCCGCGCCCACCGCCCTGGAAGGCATGGCCGGCCATGCGCTGGTGACCGGACGGCGCGCCGCGGACTACGCATCCGAGCTGCGCCTGCAGGGCTGCCACGGCGCACTGCAGGTGCGCGGCCGCGCCGACGGTTTCGACGCCGCCCGGCAACGGCTCGAAGAGATCAAGACCCACCGCGGCGACCTGGCGCGCCAGCCGCCCCCGCAACGGGCCTTGCACTGGGCCCAGCTCAAGGTCTATGGCGCCTTGCTGTGCGCCGAGCGCGGCCTGCCCGCGCTCACCCTGGCGCTGGTGTACTTCGACATCGCGAGCCAGCGCGAGACGGTGTTCGAGGAACGGCACGAGGCGGCTGCACTGCAGACCTTCTTCGCGGAGCAATGCCGACGCTTCCTGGCCTGGGCCGCGCAGGAGCAGGCCCACCGCACGTCGCGCGACGCCGCCCTGGCCGCGCTGGCGTTTCCGCACGCGGAGTTCCGCCCCGGCCAGCGCGACCTGGCCGAGGCCGTGTACCGCGCCGCCGCGCGCGGCCGCCCCTTGCTGGCGCAGGCCCCCACGGGCATCGGCAAGACCGTGGGCACGCTGTTCCCGCTGCTCAAGGCCTGCCCGGGCAAGCGCATCGACAAGCTGTTCTACCTGGCCGCCAAGACACCGGGCCGCCAGCTGGCGCTGGATGCCTTGGCACGCATCGCGCCGCCGGGCCAGCCGCTGCGCGTGCTGGAACTGACGGCGCGCGAGAAAAGCTGCGAGCACCCCGACAAGGCCTGCCACGGCGAATCCTGCCCGTTGGCGCGCGGCTTCTACGACCGGCTGCCGGCGGCCCGCGCCGCCGCCGTGGCGGCCGGGCCACTGGCCCGGGCCACGCTGCGCGAGGTGGCGCTGGCGCACCAGGTCTGCCCCTACTACCTCGGCCAGGAGCTGGCGCGCTGGGCCGACGTGGTGGTCGGCGACTACAACTACTGGTTCGACGGCAGCGCCATGCTGTACGCGCTGGCCTTGCAGAACGAATGGCGCGTGGGCGTGCTGGTGGACGAGGCGCACAACCTGGTCGACCGCGGCCGCGCGATGTACTCGGCCGGCATGCGGCGCGGCACCGTGCGCGCGCTGGCGCGCGAGGCGCCGGCCGCGCTGCGGCGCCCGCTCGAGCGGCTGGACCGGCAATGGCGCGCCCTGCTGGCCGAGGACGAGCGCCCCTACAGCACGCGCGCGGCGCCCCCGGCCGCCTGGGCCACCGCGCTGCAGAACGCCGCCGCCGCGCTGGGCGACCACTTCGCCGATGCCGCCCCGGGCGCGCCGCATCCGCTCGACGGCGCGCTGCAGTCGTTCTGGTTCGAGGCCCTGCAGCTGCTGCGACTGGTGCAGAGCTTCGGCCAGCACTCCATGGTCGACGTGACGCGCCTGCCGGCCGGCAAGGGCACGGGGCGCAACGATGCCGAGCTGCACATCCGCAACCTGATCCCGGCCGAGTTCCTGGCGCCACGGCTGGCGGCGGCCTGGAGCAGCACGCTGTTCTCGGCCACGCTGGCGCCGCCCGACTTCTACCGCAACACGCTGGGATTGCCGGCCGACACGCCCTTCGTCGACATCGCGTCGCCCTATGACGCCGAGCAGCTGCGCGTGCGCGTGGCCGACGGCATTTCCACCCGCTTCGCCGAACGGCAGGCGTCGGCCGCGCCCATTGCCGCGCTGATGGCGCAGCAGTACCTGGCGCAGCCCGGCAACTACCTGGCGTTCTTCAGCAGCCACGACTACCTGGAACTGGTGGCCAACGCGTTCGCACGGACGCACCCGGCCATCCCGCACTGGCGCCAGGCCCGGCGCATGGACGAGGCCGAACGCCAGGCCTTCCTCGCCCGCTTCGCGCCCGGTGGTGCCGGCATCGGCTTTGCGGTGCTGGGCGGCAGCTTCGGCGAGGGCATCGACCTGCCGGGCGACCGGCTGATCGGCGCCTTCGTCGCCACGCTCGGCCTGCCCCAGGTCAACCCCGTCAACGAGGAGATGCGCCGGCGCATGCAGGAGGCCTTCGGTGCCGGCTACGACTACGCCTACCTGTATCCCGGACTGCGCAAGGTGGTGCAGGCGGCGGGCCGCGTGATCCGGTCGCGCGAGGACCGGGGCGTGGTCGTGCTCATCGATGAACGCTTCGCCCGCCGTGCCGTGCGCGCCCTGCTGCCGGCGTGGTGGCCGCTGACGAGGCCCGTGGCCTGAGCCTTCTGCACCGTCGGCAGGACGCTGGATTGTCGACAAGCAATACGGCCGGCACCACCCTTTGTTGCGGCATCCGGACCGCATGACGCGCCATCACGCACCCCGCGAGCGGCCTCACAAAAGCCTCATGGCACGTCGAAAATATTGACACTTTCTCACCAAAAACACCGCAGAAAATCACACAACCATTTGTTTTCATTGGAAATTCAACGAATGGCATGACAGTTGCTGAATGTTTCACACCAACTTTGTTGGGCCGCTTTTTTTCCATCCTCGACCGACTGAAGGACTGACATGCGCTTCAAACTTGCCCACCTCGGCCTCGCTGCCGCCACCGCTTTCGCGGCTTCCTCTGCTTCCGCAGGCGTGCTGATCACCGACTGGACCTACACGGTCAAGAGCGAATTCGTCTCGGGCACCGCCACTTGGGCCGGTTCCGGCACGGGCGGCGCCAATCCCGCCACGCCGAACTCGAACACCAACTACACGACCAGCGACACCCTGCTGACCTGGGGCCAGAAGACCGGCACCCACACCACCCTCAACGGTGGCCGTAGCGCTCTGGAGATCAACCCCGCGGAAACCAACGGGTCTGTGATTACCAACGGCGGCTTGGTCGATGCCAACACCTACATCCACTACAACAACAGCGGCCTGGGCGTCAACAGCGTGACGCTGCAAACGGTCCAGATCAAGGCAACGCTGGAGCTGTACTCGGCCTCGCTCAACAAGTACTTCGAGGCAACCTACTTCGTCAACTTCAAGGAAGTGCCGAACACCAACGTGGGTTGCCCGAGCGCTCCCGAAGTCAACCCCTGCAGCGACATCTTCGTGATCTCCGGCTCGCTGGGCGAAAACTTCAGCTACGACGGCTTCGACTACACGTTCGGCTTCGGCATCAAGGATCCGGATTCGCTGCTGGCGGCAAGCCCGGCACAGTGCGTGTACGCTGGCGCGGCTGCGGACTGCCTCGGCGTCTCCACGCCCGAAAACGCGAAGACCCCGGTGACGTTCCAGTTCGCGCTGAACGCAACGCCTTCGGAAGTTCCCGAGCCGGCCTCCATCGCCCTGCTGGGTGCTGGCCTGCTGGGCCTGGCCGGCATCCGTCGCCGCCAGCAAAAGAACAAGGCCTGATTCTTCAGCCTTGCTCCCCAAACCCCGCCTCGGCGGGGTTTTTTTATGCCTGCAGAGCAGCCCGCGCCGCCTCGGCGATGGCCGCTGCGTCGACACCAAAGAAGCGGCGAAGCGCCGAACGTGTATCGCTGCGCCCGAAGCCATCCGTGCCCAGGGTCGTGTAGCCCCGGGATGCGGGCACGCCCGCACGCAGGCTCTCGGGCACGGCGCGCACATAGTCGCTGGCCGCAACGATGGGGCCTTCGCCAACCATCAACCGGGCCAGCGTCGCACGACCAGCCGGGCGTGTCAGTTCGCTCCAGCTCGTGATGCTCAACACTTCGCTGCCGATGCCCTCGGCGGCCAGTTGCTCGGCCGCCTTGATCACCTCGGTCAGGATCGCGCCCGAACCCATCAGCGTCACACGGCGCCCGTCCTGCGGGCCGTACACGCCGAAACGGTAGCCGCCACGCACCACTCCCTGCGCAGCGCCTTCGGGCAGGCTCGGCTGGGCGTAGTTCTCGTTCATCAGCGTCACGTAGTAGAAGACGTCCTGCTGCTCGACCAGCATTTCGCGCATGCCGGCATCCACGATCACGGCCATCTCGCCCGCGAAGGCCGGGTCATAGGCCTTGCAGTTGGGAATCGTGGCCGCCACCAGGTGGCTGCTGCCGTCCTGGTGCTGCAGCCCCTCGCCGCCGAGCGTGGTGCGGCCCGAGGTCGCGCCGAGCAGGAAGCCGCGTGCGCGCTGGTCGGCTGCGGCCCAGATCGCATCGCCCACGCGCTGGAAGCCGAACATCGAGTAGTAGATGTAGAACGGCAGCATGGCCAGGCCGTGCACGCTGTAGCTGGTCGCGGCGGCCGTCCAGCTGGCGATGGCGCCGGCCTCGCTGATGCCTTCTTCGAGGATCTGCCCGTCCAGTGCCTCGCGGTAGGACAGCACCGAGCCGATGTCCTCGGGCGCGTAGCGCTGGCCCACGCTGCTGTAGATGCCGACCTGCTTGAACAGGTTGGCCATGCCGAAGGTGCGGGCCTCGTCGGCCACGATGGGCACGATGCGCGGACCCAGCTGCGGGTCCTTGAGCAACTGGCCCAAGAGGCGCACGAAAGCCATGGTCGTGCTCATCTCCTTGCCTTCGGCCGCCAGCGCGAACTGCGCGTAGCTGGAAAGCTGCGGCACCGGCGGCGTGTCGCAGGCCGTTTCACGGCGCGGCAGGAAGCCGCCGAGCGCGGCGCGGCGCTCGCGCAGGTAGACCATCTCGGGGCTGCCTTCGGCCGGCTTGTGGAAGGCCAGCGAGGTGGCCTGCTCGTCCGTCAGCGGCAGGTCGAAGCGGTTGCGGAACGCGATCAGGTCGGTCTCGTCCAGCTTCTTCTGCGAATGCGTGGTCATGCGGCCCTGGCCGGCCGTGCCCATGCCGTAGCCCTTCTTGGTGTGGGCCAGCACCACCGTGGGCTGGCCACGGTGCGCGGCAGCGGCGGCGTAGGCCGCATGGATCTTCACGAGGTCGTGGCCGCCGCGGCGCAGGCGGTCGATCTGCTCGTCGGTCATGCCCTGGGCCAGGCGCTGCAGCGCCTCGTCCTGGCCGAAGAAGTGCTCGCGGTTGTAGCGCCCGTCCTTGGCCGCGAAGGTCTGCATCTGGCCGTCCACGGTGTGGGCGAAGGCGCGCAGCAGCGCGCCCTGCTGGTCGCGCGCGAACAGGCCGTCCCAGTCGCTGCCCCAGACGAGCTTGACGACGTTCCAGCCGGCGCCGGCGAACAGCTGCTCCAACTCGTCGATGATGCGGCCGTTGCCGCGCACCGGGCCGTCCAGGCGCTGCAGGTTGCAGTTGACCACCCAGACCAAGTTGTCCAGCTTCTCGCGCGCGGCCAGCGTCAGCGCGCTCATGGATTCGGGCTCGTCCATCTCGCCGTCGCCGAACACGCCCCAGACCTTGCGGCCCGCGCAGTCCAGCAGGTTGCGGTGCGTGAGGTAGCGCATGAAGCGCGCGTGGTAGATCGAACTGATCGGCCCGATGCCCATCGATCCGGTCGGGAACTGCCAGAAGTCCGGCATCAGCCAGGGGTGCGGGTAGCTCGACAGGCCGCGCGCGCCGGCCGCGGGCGCGACGATCTCCTGCCGGTAGTGCATGAGGTCCGCCTCGGAAAGCCGGCCTTCGAGGAACGCGCGCGCATAGACGCCCGGCGCACTGTGCGGCTGGAAGAACACGAGGTCGCCGCGATGCCGCGCGTCCCGCGCGTGGAAGAAGTGGTTGAAACCGACCTCGAACAGGTCCGCCGCACTGGCATAGCTGGCGATGTGGCCACCCAACTCGCCATAGGCCTGGTTGGCCCGCACCACCATGGCCAGCGCGTTCCAGCGCATCAGCGAAGCCAGCCGCTCCTCGATGGCCAGGTCGCCCGGAAACACGGGCTGCTGCTCCACGCCGATGGTGTTGGCATAGGGCGTGGCCAGTTCGGGCTTCCAGCCGATGCGCCGGGCGCGGGCCAGGCGCGCGAGTTCATCGAGCATGAAGCGGGCCCGCTCCGGCCCGCCCGAGGCCAGCAGCGCGGAAAAGGCGTCGCGCCATTCCTGCGTTTCCAGCGGATCAATGTCGCCTGCTGCGGGCGTCTGCAGCAGTTGGGCCAGCGAGTGGGGTGCATTCATGGCGAACGGAAGAAGCGAGTCCAGGGATGTCCGCACTCTAGGTGCAAATCCGCCAAAGATGTTGCCGAGATGCATGGCGCAAAGCATCCAGGCAGCACAGAATGCCGTCGAACCAAGAAACGGAGGCACAAAATGAATCTGGATGCAACCGACTTGCGCATCCTGGATGAGTTGCAGCGCGACGGCGCGCTGTCCAACGTGGAGCTCGCGCGGCGCGTGCACCTGTCGCCATCGCCCTGCCTGGCACGCGTGAAGGCGCTGCAGGCCGCCGGCATCATCACCGGCTACGTGGCGCTGGCCGATCCGGCGCTGCTGGGCCTGGGCCTGAACGTGTTCATCTCCATCAGCCTGACGCGCCAGAGCAAGGAGGCGCTGGCCGATTTCGAGCACCGCATCGCGCTGCACGACGAGGTCATGGAGTGCTACCTCATGACCGGCGACAGCGACTACCTGATCCGCGTGGCCGTGGCCGACATCGCCGCGCTGGAGCGCTTCATCCTGGAGCAGCTCACCCCCATCCCCGGGATCGAGAAGATCCGCTCGAGCTTTGCGCTCAAGCAGGTCCGTTACAAGACCGCGCTGCCGCTGCCGCGGGGTTGAGGCGGCATCCGGCACACTTGCGGCCTTTGACCGTCCGAGAAGGAGACACGACGCATGCATGTGATCCACCGCATCGCCGAGTTGCGCGAAGCATTGGGCAGCGGCCCCCGCCCCGCCTTCGTGCCGACCATGGGCAACCTGCACGAAGGCCATCTGGCCCTGGTGCGCCAGGCCAAGGCCAGTGGCCGGCCCGTGGTGGCCAGCATCTTCGTGAACCGGCTGCAGTTCGCACCGCACGAGGACTTCGACCGCTACCCCCGCACGCTGCCGCGCGACAGCGAACTGCTGGCCGGCGCCGGCTGCGACATCGTGTTCGCCCCCGACGAGGCCGAGATGTATCCCACGCCCCAGGCCTACAAGGTCACGCCGCCGGCGGCGCTGGGTGACATCCTGGAAGGCCACTTCCGGCCCGGCTTCTTCACCGGCGTGTGCACGGTGGTCATGAAGCTGTTCCAGATCGTCCAGCCCGGACTGGCCCTGTTCGGCAAGAAGGACTACCAGCAACTGCGCGTGATCGAAGGCATGGTGCGCGACTTCGCGCTGCCCAT
>JASGJO010000042.1:0-150829 GCA_049840715.1 Pseudorhodoferax sp. | reverse complement strand
TATTGCTAAGGTTAATAGGGAAACACGATAGAATCCGAACAGCACCTGGGGCTTGCGCTGCATGGTCAGAAACGCTCCAGGTCGGCCAGCTCCAGGCAGTCGCTGGGCGCGTTGTCCAGGGCCAGCGAGCGGCGGCCCTCCCCGCCCTGCACGGCCTTCAGCCGCGGGCCCAGCGTCACCTGCGCACCGTCGCGCAGCAGGGCATGGACCGGGTCGCCGGCGTCGATGCGGGCCAGCACCTGGTCGACCTCGACCGCATGCGGCTCCTGCTGCCAGGCGCCGCTGCCGTCGCCGTGCCCGAGCTGCACGGCCGTGAGCCGCTGGTTCTGGTAGCGCACGGCGGTCACGCAGTAGCGGTTGTTCGTGGTCATGGCGGGGCATCCTTTCGGCCACCATGGTGCGGCCGCGGCAGCGGCACGGCTGTCGGCCGGCGTCCCGCGGCGCTGTCGGCCCGGGGCGAGGCACATGTCCGAAAACGGCGAGTCGGGCGGCTGCCCGCCACCTATGATCCCGGCCATGGACCCGTCCACCCCTGCCCCCGGCGATCCGCTCGACGCAGCCCGCTACCGCGCGCTGGCCGCCCGCGACGCCCGCTTCGACGGCCGCTTCTTCACCGGCGTGACCAGCACCGGCATCTACTGCCGGCCGGTCTGCAGCGTGAAGACGCCGCGGCGCGAGAACTGCCGCTTCTTCGAGCATGCCGCCCAGGCCGAGCGCGCCGGCTTCCGCCCCTGTCTGCGCTGCCGGCCCAAACTGGCGCCGCAGGCGCTGCCCTGGTCCACGCAGGACGCATCGAGCATCCTCGCCCAGCAGGCCGCGCGGCTGCTCGATGCGCCCGACGCCTGGCCCGAGGCCGGCCCCACGGTGCAGGCGCTGGCCAAGCGGCTGGGCGTGTCCGACCGGCATGTGCGCCGCATCTTCGAGGCGCAGTTCGGCGTCTCGCCGCTGCAATACCTGCAGACGCGCCGGCTGCTGGCGGCCAAGCAGCTGCTGGCCGACACCGACCTGGCCGTCGCCCAGGTGGCCCAGGCCAGCGGCTTCCACAGCCTGCGCCGCTTCAACGCGGCCTTCGTCGCGCACTACGGGCTCAACCCCGCCGCATTGCGCCGCGCCGGCGGCCAGCGGCGAAGGCCAGGGCAGCCAGGTGCGGCTGGGCTACCGCCCGCCCTACGACTGGCAGGCCATGCTGGCCTTCTTCGCGGCGCGCCAGATCCCGGGCATGGAGACCGTGGCCGGCCCCGGGGCGGCGGCGCCGGGCATCGCGCGCACGCTGGCCCTGCAGGCGGGCGGGCAGCGGCACGAGGGCTGGCTGCACATGGCCTTCGCGCCCGAACGCCACCAGCTGCTGCTGCGCGTGTCCGACAGCCTGCGCGCCGTGCTGCCGCTCGTGATCCGGCGCGTGCGCGTGCTGCTCGACCTGGACGCCGACCCCGAGGCCATCCACGCCGTGCTGGGCGCGCGCTTTCCCGATGGCGCTGGCCTGCGCGTGCCGGGCTGCATGGACGGCTACGAGCTGGCCGTGCGTGCCGTGCTGGGCCAGCAGATCACGGTGGCAGCCGCGCGCACGCTGGCCAGCCGCCTGGTCACGCGCTTCGGCCAGCCCATCGCCACGCCCGAGCCCGGCCTGACCCACCTGTTCCCGGCGCCGCAGGCGCTGGCCGCGCTGGGCGATGCCGCGGCGACGCCCTGGGCGGCCTGGGCATCGTGCGCCAGCGCCAGGCCGCCATCGTGGCGCTGTCGCGCGCCGCGGCCGACGGGCTGAACCTGCAGCCCGGCGGCGACGTGCCGGCCACCATCGCCGCGCTCAAGGCCCTGCCCGGCATCGGCGACTGGACGGCGCAGTACATCGCCATGCGCGCGCTGCGCTGGCCCGACGCCTTTCCCGCCGGCGACGTGGCGCTGCACAACGCGCTGGGCGTGCGCGGTGCGCCGCAGCCCGCGCGCGCGGCCGAGGCCGCGTCCGAGCCCTGGAAGCCCTGGCGCAGCTATGCCGTGCTGCGCGCCTGGGCGCTGCTGCCGGCGCGCCCCACCGAGAAGAAGCCCAAGGAGTGAGCATGAAGTTCCACCCATCCACCGTCCACGCCCGCATCGAGACGCCGCTGGGCGCCATGGTGCTGTCCGCCTCCGAGGCGGGCCTGAACGGCGCCTGGTTCGACGGCCAGCGCCACCAGCCCAGGCCCGACGCCTGGCCCCTGGCCGGCGCGGCACCCGGTGCTGCTGGCCGCGCAGGAGCAGCTGCTGGCCTACTTCGCCGGCGCGCGCGAGCGCTTCGAACTGCCGCTGGACCTGTCCGGCGGCACCGCCTTCCAGCGCGCGGTCTGGCAGGCCCTGCTGGCCATCGCGCCCGGCGCCACCTGCAGCTACGGCGCGCTCGCGCACCGGCTTGCGCGCCCGGCCGCCGTGCGCGCCGTGGGCGCGGCCGTGGGCCGCAACCCGATCAGCGTGATCGTGCCCTGCCACCGCGTGCTGGGCGCATGCCGGTGCGCTGACGGGCTACGCCGGCGGGCTGCCGCGCAAGAGCGCGCTGCTGCGGCGCGAGAGCGCACTGCTGGAGCTCGGCGCGTGAGCACCGCCGGGCCGACCCAAGGTGCGCCCGCCGCCGACGGAGCCGAAGGCTCCCCCGCGAGCCCGCCGCGCAGCGCCTGGCTCGGCGACTTCCTGCTGCTGTCGGCGCTGTGGGGCGCCTCCTTCCTGTTCATGCGCAATGCGGCGATGGAGTTCGGCCCGCTGCCGACGGCCGCCGCGCGCGTGGGCATCGCGGCGCTGTGCCTGCTGCCGCTGCTGTGGCGGCGCGGCCTGCTGCCCGAACTCGCGCGCCACCACCGGCCCGTGCTGTTCGTGGGCCTGCTCAACTCGGGCATCCCGTTCGCGCTGTATTCGTACGCGGTGCTGTCGATCTCCACCGGCCTGTCGGCCATCCTCAACGCCACCGTGCCGCTGTTCGGCGCGGTCGTGGCCTGGGTCTGGCTGCGCGAGCGGCCCGGTGCCTCGCGCAGCCTGGGGCTGGCGCTGGGCTTCGTCGGCGTGGCGCTGCTGGCCTGGAACAAGGCCAGCTTCACGCCCAAGGCCGGCGCCGCCGCCACGGGCTGGGCCGTGCTGGCCTGCCTGCTGGCCTGCGTCTGCTATGCGCTGGCCGCCACCTTCACCAAGCGCTACCTGGGCGACGTCAGGCCGCTGGTGCTGGCCGCCGGCAGCCAGCTGGGCGCCACGCTCGGCCTGGCGCTGCCGGCGCTGTGGCTGTGGCCGGCGCCGTGCGCCCAGCCCGCACGGCCCTCGCCAGCGCTGCTCGCCGTGGGCGTGCTGTGCACGGCGCTGGCCTACATCCTGTTCTTCCGCCTGATCGCGGGCGTGGGCCGGCGCGCACGCTGACCGTGACCTTCGTGGTGCCCGGTGTTCGGCGTGCTGTACGGCACGCTGCTGCTGGGCGAGGCGCTGACGCCGGCGATGCTGGGCTGCGGCGCGGTGATCCTGTGCGGGACGGCCCTGGCGACGGGGGTGGTGCGGCTGCCGGGGCGGAAATAAGTTTTCAGAATCGGTAACAAAGCGGCACAAATTTGCTGGTTTGCAGCAATGGCCGCGGAACGGGGCGCGCTGGCACATTGGCTGCTTCCCACGTCGCCCTGTGCTCCGCGTTGGTGCAAGATATTTCCTGACCGAGGCTTTTCCATTTCCATGAAATTCAAAACACGCACCCCACTCTGGATCGCCACCCCGATTGCCGTTGCCCTGACCGTCGTCGCCTGCGGCGGCAGCGATGGCGACGACCTGATCGTCGACACCAAGGCCGACAGCTGCTCCGTCCTGTTCCAGCAGCGGCGCGGCCGTCGTGGTGGGCTCCGGGGTCGCGGGTGATCCGGCTGCGCCGGAGGCAGCTTCCGGTTACCGCCTCGGCTACAAGGCCAAGCACTCCAGCAGCTACATGGTCGTGGCCAACACGCCCCTGGCCACCAAGGCCGGTTGCGAAGTGCTGAAGGCCGGTGGAACGGCGGCCGATGCGGCCATCGCCGTGCAGGCCGTGCTGGGCCTGGTGGAGCCGCAGTCCAGCACCATCGCGGGCAGCGCGTTCATGATGTACTACGACGCGGCCACCAAGAAGGTCACCGCCTACGACGGCCGCGAGACGGCCCCCGCGGCGGCCACCGGCTACTACCTGGCGCGCCAGGACCAGGCCGACCCCGCTTCCCCCGCTCCCGTACCGAATGCCCGCCGCAGCGGCCGCTCGATCGGCGTGCCGGGCGTGATGCGCATGATGGAGATGGCGCACAAGGAGCACGGCAAGCTCAAGTGGAACCAGCTGTTCGACGAAGGCATCGGCCTGGCCACCAATGGCTATGCTGATTCCCGCGCGCATGGGCGCGGCGATCAGCGGCAGCGCCTCCAGCCTGCGCCTGGACGCCAATGCCGTGGCCGCCTACTTCAATGCCGACGGCACGCCCAAGCAGGCCGGCGACACCATCACCAATGTGCCGTATGCCGACACCCTGAAGGCCCTGGCCGCGCAGGGCGCGGACGCGCTGCACACCGGCGCCATCGCCCAGGCCATCGTCGCCAAGGTCGGCCAGAGCGTGGGCGATGACACCGCCGCCACGCCGATCACGCCCGGCCTCATGACCCTGGCCGATCTGGCCGGCTACAAGCCCAAGAAGCGCGATCCGGCCTGCACCACCTACCGCAGCACCTACTACATCTGCTCGATGGCGCCGCCATCCTCCGGCGGCATCGCCATCACGCAGGCGCTGGGCATCCTGGAGAACTTCCCGCTGTCGTTCTATCCGCCGACCGACCCGTCGAACGAAGGCGGCGTGCCCAGCGTGATGGGCGTGCACCTGGTCAGCGAAGCTTCGCGCCTGGCCTATGCCGACCGCGACAAGTACGTGGCCGACACGGACTACATCCCGCTGCCCGGCAGCGGCCTGGCGACCATGCTCGACAAGAACTACCTGAAGAGCCGCGCCGCGCTGATCGACCTGACCCGGAGCATGGGCACGGCCCAGGCCGGCAACCTGGGCGACGTGCCGCTGGGCCGCGACACCTCGGTCGAGGCCGGCACCACGCACTTCTCCATCGTCGATGCCTACGGCAACGTGGCCTCGGTCACCTCCACGGTGGAATCGTCCATGGGCTCGTTCCACATGACCAACGGCTTCCTGCTGACCAACCAGCTGACCGACTTCTCGGCCCAGCCCGCGGACAGCGCCGGCCCGATCGCCAACCGCGTCGCACCGGGCAAGCGCCCGCGCAGCACGATGGCGCCGACGCTGGTGTTCCGCGGTGCCGAACCCGGCGACTTCGTGATGGCCACCGGCTCGCCAGGCGGCGGCACCATCATCCAGTACGTGCTCAAGACCGTGGTCGGCGCGCTCGATTGGGGCCTGGACGCACAGCAGGCCACCTCGATGGTGGACTTCGGCGCGGCCAACAGTGCCACGACCAACGTCGATGGCGCCAACACGACGCTGGACACCTCGGCGCTCGTCTCCGGCCTGCGCGCCATGGGCCACACGGTCAACACCGGCGCCCAGTCCAGCGGCATCTCCACCGTGATGCGCGTGCAGAAGGACGGCAAGTGGGTGCTGCAAGGCGGCGTGGACCCGCGCCGCGAAGGCATCGTGCTGGGCGACGGCGCGCTGTAACCCCCCGGGGCCCGCAACGCCCCGCCCCACCGCGCAAGGCCCGGCCACGGGCCTTGCGCTTTTTTTTGCGCGGCACTTCAGCGTGCCGGCATCTCCAGCAAGGCCCGCAGCGTCAGCTCCGTCGGCCCGTCGTCCAGCCTGGCCCGGTGCGCGATGCCCAGCGCCCGCGACAGCGCCGGCCGCAGCGGCCGCATGCTGATGCGCGGGTCCGGCAGCGGCGCGCCGGCCTCGTGCGGCAGCAGCGCGGCGCCGTAGCCCGCGGCCACCAGGCTTCTTCATCGCATCGTTGTAGTTCAGGGCGATGCGCGGCTGCGGCCGCTCCCCGGCCGCCGCGAACCACTCGGCGGTCTGGCGCGACAGCCGGGTGCCGCTGTCGTTGGCGATCAGGGGCCGGGCGGCCAGCCAGGCGGGCGTCACCTGGCGCGGCGGCTTCCAGTCCGCGGGAACGAAGGCGAGCACGGGGTCCTGGCGCCAGGCCCGCACGCGCAGGCCACGCAGCGCCGGCTGCGGCAGCGCGACGATGCCGATGTCCAGGTTGCCGGCCGCCAGGCGTGCGAGCGTTTCCACGCTGGTCATCACCGCCACCTGCACGTCGATCTCGGGATGCTGCTCGGCCAGGGCCTGCAGCGCCTGCGGCAGCAGGTGCGCCAGCGCGCCCGTGGAGGCGCCCAGGCGCACGCGGCCGCCGCGCGCGGCGACCTGGGCCTGCACGGCCTGCAGCAGTTCGTCGGCCTCGGCGAGCAGCCGCCGCGCCTTCTCGATCAGCAGGCTGCCGGCCGGATGTCGCCGTCACGCCGGAGGGCGCGCGGTGCAGCAGGCGCGTGCCCAGGCGGGCTTCGAGCTGCGCCACATGCAGCGTCACCGTGGGCGGCGCCAGGTGCAGGGCCTTGGCCGCCGCGGCGAACGAGCCGAGATCGGCCACCGCCAGCAGCGTGCGCAGGCGGTCGAGATTGAGTTCGCGCATGGTCCGGGCCTCACCGCTGGGTCATTCAGGATTCCTGAATCCGTAGTTTGTCAGATTCAACTGGCCTGCATGCGCCAGCCATTGCACCATGCGCGCCGAACCCTGTTGGAGCGCTCCATGACCCCTCTCGTTTTCATCGATGGCGACCAAGGCACCACCGGCCTGCAGGTGCGCCAGTGGCTGGCCGGCCGGACCGACCTGCGCGTGCTGCAGCTGCCGCCGGAGCAGCGCAAGAGCGCGGCCCACCGCGCCGAGGCGCTGAACGACTGCGACATCGCCCTGCTGTGCCTGCCGGACGCCGCCGCGCGCGAGGCCGTGGCGCTGGTGCGCCGCCCCGGCGTGCGCGTGATCGATGCCAGCTCGGCCCACCGCACCGCGCCGGGCTGGGTCTACGGCCTGCCGGAACTCGAGGCGGCGCAGGCCGAACGCATCGCCCGCGCGGCGCGCGTCAGCAACCCGGGCTGCTACCCGACCGGCGCCGTGGCCTTGCTGCGGCCGCTGGTCGACGCCGGCCTGCTGCCGGCCGACCACCCGCTGGCGATCCACGCGGTCTCGGGCTATTCCGGCAGGGGCCGCGCCGGCCTGGAGGACCACGAAGGCGCCGGCGCGGCCGACGCGGCGCCGCTGCAGGTCTATGGCCTGGGCCTGCAGCACAAGCATGTGCCGGAGATCCGGCAGCATGCCGGCCTCACGCATGCGCCCGCCTTCGTGCCGGCCTACGGCCACTACCGGCAGGGCATCGTGCTCACGATCGCGCTGCACCAGCGCCTGTTGCCGGCCGGCGTGACGGCCGCGCACCTGCATGCCGCGCTGCAGGCGCGCTACGCGGGGCAGGCCTGCATCGAGCTGCAGCCGCTGGGCGGCGACGCCGATGCCCAGCGCCTCGATCCGCGCGCGCTCAACGGCAGCAACCGCCTGCGGCTGGCGGTGTTCGGGCAGCCGCGCACCGGCCAGGTGCTGCTGGCCGCGGTGTTCGACAACCTGGGCAAGGGCGCCGCCGGCGCGGCGGTGCAGAACCTCGACCTGATGCTGGGCCTGGCGGCGCCGCAGCAGCCGTGGCGGGCGGCTCAGGAACCGTCTGTCGGTGCGTCGGCCGCGGCCTGGCGCGGCAGCCGGCCGGCCCAGGTGGCGTCCTGCCGGCAGGGTGCGTAGGCATCCTGCGCGATGCGGTAGACGTGCGTGGACACGCCCATCAGGCCCAGCACGGAATGGAAGTAGTCGTCGTGCGAGACCTTCTCGTCGGCACGGCCGCGCAGGCAGCTGTCCGACAGCGCCGTGGCCTGCGTGAAGCCGGGCGACAGCCAGGTGATCCAGGGCACGTGCTTCTGCACGTCGGGCGCGATCGCGTAGGGCATGCCGTGCAGGTACAGGTTGTTCTCGCCCAGCGATTCGCCGTGGTCGGAGACGTACATCAGCGCGTTGTCGGTGCCGGTGGGGTTGCGCCGCAGCCAGGCGATGGCATCGCCCAGGAACTGGTCGGTGTAGGCGATGGAGTTGTCGTAGGCGTTGCGCAGCTGCTGCGGATCGCAGTCCTGCAGCGCATTGCTCGTGCATTCGGGCAGGAAGCGCTTGGCCGAGGCCGGCGAGCGCTGCGCGTAGGCCGGGCCGTGGCTGCCCATCTGGTGCAGCACCACGACGGTGCCGCGCGCGCGGCGCGCCGGGTCCAGCGTCGCCAGGCGCGCCTCGAGCTGCTCCAGCATGGCGCCGTCCAGGCACTCGCCGCCGCTGCACAGCGGGCTCTGGGCGGTTTTGTCGGTGGCGGCGTTCGGCACGCGGTCGCACACGCCCTTGCAGCCGGACTGGTTGTCCAGCCACAGCACGGCCAGGCCGGCGCGCTGCAGCACGTCCAGCAGCGTCTCGTAGTTGCCGCTGCGGCGCAGATACTCCTCGCGCGGCAGGTGCGAGAACATGCAGGGCAACGACTCGGCCGTGCTGGTGCCGCAGGACCAGGCGTTGCGAAAGCTCAGCACGTTCTCGCGCGCCAGCGCCGGCGTGGTCGGCCGGCCGTAGCCGTTCAGCGCGAAGTGGTCGCTGCGCGCGGTCTCGCCCAGCACCAGCAGCAGCAGGCGCGGCCGCGCGGCGGCGCCGGCGGGCGTGGCCAGGGCCAGCTGGGCATCCTCGCCGAGCGGCTGCAGCGGGCCGGCCTCGTGCTGGAACGGCCGCGCCGCGAGCCGCACGACCGACACCACGCTGGAGACCGGGTTCACGAGGTAGCGCAGGTCCTTGTGGTTGCGGCTGGCCGAGGCCAGCGGCTGGAACATGGCCAGCACGAGCGCGGCCAGCACGGCCAGCGCCGCGAGCGAGAACGCCGGGTTGCGCCAGAGCTGGCGCCGCAGCCCGCCGTAGGCCACGGGCTGGCGCCAGACCAGCCAGGCCGGCAGCGCGGCCAGGCCCAGCACGCCGGCCAGCAGTTGCCAGTTCAGCAGCGCACCGGTTTCGCGCCAGTCGGTCTGCATGGCGTTGACCAGCATGCCGGGATCGATCAGCGTGCCGTAGCTGTTCATGAAATGCCGCGCCAGCGCCGTGCTGAACAGCAGCAGCGCCAGCATAGGCTTGAGCGTGGGGCGCCAGGCGAACAGGCCCAGCAGCGCGGCCAGCAGCGCCCAGACGGCCAGCCACAGCGTGGCGCCGAAGGCCAGGCCGCGGCCGCCCGCGAGCAGGTTCAGTTCCGTCAGGCGCTGCCACAGCGCGCCGTTGCCCACGAGGGTCATCCAGAGGCTGGCGGCCAGCACCAGCCAGAGCGGGGAGATCGGCAGGCGCGTTGCCGGACGGTCGTCGGCCCGGCGTTCGGCGATGTTCATGCGGCGACTCCCTGCAGGTTCTTGCGCGACTGCGCGAAAGCGGCGTCGACCGCCCAGCCCACGGCGGCGCAGATCCAGGCCGTCCACAGCGTGTGGCTCATGAAGTGGGCGCCGCGCAGCTGCTGGGCCAGGCCCAGCACCAGGCCCGCGGCGACGGCCAGGGCCAGCCAGACGGCGGCCAGGCGCGGCAGGTCGCGCCGCAGCGCGAACCAGCTTGCGACGAAGGCGAAGCCGGCGCTGGCATGGCCGGCCGGAAAGCAGCGGCCGGCCCCGCCGTCGCTGTGCAGCCAGCCCTGCCAGTGCGACTGGTAGCGGGCCACGCCGCCGAAGGCCGCCAGGTCCCAGGGGCAGCTGGTGTGGCTGCCCGACTTGACCAGCGCCACCATGCCCGTGGCCAGCAGGCCGGCAAGCGCCAGCTGCAGGCGCCGCGCGAACGGCAGCCGGCGCAGCGGCCCGACCGGCCAGGCCACCGCCAGGCACAGCAGCAGGCCCAGGGCCCAGGCCAGCTGGCGCGCGCCGTCGTGCAGCACGTGGGTCAGCCACCAGTTGCCCTTCAGCGCGAAGCCGGCGGGGCCGCCCATGTGCCGGGCCAGGGCCATGTCCCAGCCGCCCGCGTCCCACAGCAACGGCAGTGCGAGCAGGGCCAGCACCACGGTGCCGGGGCCCTTGATTCCTTGTCGGTCTTGCATGCCGGCGAGCTTCTGGCGGCTCACTTAAGGAACCCTTAAGAGCGCTCGGCACAATGGCGGCCATGCGTGTTCTTGTGGTGGAAGACGATCCGGGCATCGCCCAGGGCCTGCGCCTGACGCTGGGCCAGCACGGCTGGGCCGTCGATTGCGTCGACGGCCTGGAAGCCGCCTGGTCGGCGCTGCGCGTGGAGGCTTTCGACGCGGTTCTGCTCGACCTGGGCCTGCCCGACGGCGACGGCGCCACGCTGCTGCAGCGCCTGCGCCAGGCGCCCGCCGGCCGCCAGCCCGACCCGGCCACGCCCGTGCTGATCATGACCGCGCGCGACCAGGTGGCCTCGCGCATCACGGGCCTGGACATGGGCGCCGACGACTACCTGAGCAAGCCCTTCGATGCGCATGAACTCGCGGCGCGCCTGCGTGCCGTGTGCCGCCGCGCGGCCGGGCGGCCGCAGCCGCTGCTGCGCCGTGGCACGCTGGAGCTGGACCCGGCGGCGCGCCAGGTGCGCCAGGACGGCCGCGGCGTCGAGCTGTCCGCGCGCGAGTTCGGCGTGCTGCTCACGCTGCTGCAGGCCAGCCCGCGCGTGCTCTCGCGCCAGCAGATCGAGGCCAGCCTGTACAACTTCGACCAGGCGCTGGAGAGCAATGCCATCGAGGTCCACGTGCACCATCTGCGCAAGAAGCTCGGCGACGGCCTGATCCAGACCATGCGCGGCGTCGGCTATTTCGTGCCCGAGGAAGCGCGCCCGTGACGGGCCGGCCCTCGCTGCAGCGCCAGCTGCTGGCCTGGACGCTGGGTGCGCTGGTCGCGGTCTGGTCGGTGTTCATGCTGGTCGGCTACCACACCGGCGTGGAGGAGGCCGACGAGCTGACCGACGGCCACCTGGCCAGCGTCGCCTCGCTGCTGCTGGCGCAGTCCGGCACGGCCTTCGAGGAACAGCGGCCCGATGCCGCCGCCCTGGGCGTGGCACCCAACCTGAAGGCGCACGACTACCAGCAATCCTTGAGCGTGGCCATCTGGGACGAAAGCGGCAGGCTGCTGACGCGCACCGGGCCGGCGCCGCTGGTGGATTTCGAGACGCCCGAGGGCTTCGCCACGCTGCAGCTGGGCCAGCCGGCCCAGGCCTGGCGCGTCTTCGTGCGCGGGGACGACGCGGGCCAGGCGCGCAAGGTCGCCGTGCTGCTGAGCGTGCGGGAGCGCGACGACCTGGCCGAGGACATCGCCGGGCAGGTCGCCACCCCGGGCCTGTGGCTGCTGCCCATCGTCACGCTGGTTCTCACGCTGGCCGTGCGGCGTGGCCTGCAGCCCCTGCTGGACCTGAGCGCGCGCGTGCGCGCCATGGACATCCACCAGGCCAGCCGGCTGCGCGCACCGCCGCACGCCGAGTTCCAGGCCATGGTCGAGGCGATCGAGACGCTGGGCGCGCGCTACCAGACCGCGCTGGCGCACGAGCGCGAACTGGCCGACGCCTTCGCGCACGAACTGCGCACGCCGCTGGCTTCGCTGCGCCTGCACGCCGCCTCGCTGCGCGGCCCGCTGACGCCCGGGCAGCGCGAGGCCGCGCTGGCGCAGGTCGAGGCCGACGCCGCGCACACCGCGGCCATCATGGACGACCTGCTGGCCCTGGCCCGCGCCGGCCGCGCCCAGCTGGCCGAGGCCGCGCAACCGCTGGACCTGGCGGCGCTGGCCCGCCGGGTCGCGGCCGAGCAGGCCCAGGACGCCTTCGACGGCGCGCACGAACTCGCGGTCGACGCGCCGGCCGAATGCCGCGTCAACGGCCACCCGGTGCTGCTGGAGATCGCGCTGCGCAACCTGGTCGTCAACGCGCTGGGCCACACGCCGCCCGGCACGGCCGTGGAGATCCGCGTGCAGGCCGAGCCCCCGGCCCTGCAGGTGCGCGACAACGCCGCCGGCCTGCTGCACGCGAGCGACCGCCGCCGTACCGGTTCCGTGCTGGGCCTGGGGCTGGGCCACCAGGTCGTGCGGCGCGTGGCCGCCGTGCATGGCGGCCATTTCGCCACCACCGGCCCGGACGCCGACGGCTGGCGCTGCGACACCCTCACGCTGGGCCAGGCGCCCGGCCACCACCTTCCGCTGCCGTGACCGACCAACGCCCCGCCCCCTCCGAGAGTTCGTTCGACAACCCGCACAAGCGGCGCCACGGCCTCGTGCGCCTGTGGCACGCGCTGGGCCATTCGGTCTGCGGCCTGCGCGCGGGCTGGGCCGAGAAGGCCTTCCGGCTCGAAGCCCTGCTCGCGCTGGTGCTGGTGCCGCTGGCCTTCTGGCTGGGCCGCGGCTGGGTCGAGGTGGCGCTGCTGGTCGGCAGCGTGGTCGCGGCGCTGGTCGTGGAACTGCTCAACACGGCCATCGAATCGGCCATCGACCGCGTCGGCCCGCAATGGCATGCGCTGTCCAAGCGCGCCAAGGACCTGGGCAGCGCGGCCGTGCTGCTGGCCCTGCTGTTCTGCGGCGGGGTCTGGGTGGCGGCGCTGCTCGCGCGCTTGGGCTGACGCTGGCGCGGCAGCGCAGGCCCGCGCGCATGCGCCTTGCGGTCAGCGCCGCGCGCGCCAGCCCAGCAGTTCGTTGCCGACCAGCGCCAGGATCACCAGCGAGCCGCCCGCCAGCACCGCGGGCCCGGGCTGTTCGCCCGCGCCCAGCCAGGCCAGCGCGATGCCGAAGACCACCTCCAGCAGCGCCAGCAGCGAGACCTCGGGCGCCGCCAGCACGCGCGCGCAGCGCACCGCCAGCACGCAGGGAATGGCCAGCTGCACCACGCCCAGCAGGGCCAGCAGGCCGATGTCGTGCGGCGTGGCCGACAGCGGCATCGCCGCCGGCAGCGTGCCCAGCGAGGACAGCAGCGCGCCCAGCAGCACGGCCGGCACCAGGTCGAGGTCGCGCCCGGCCGCGTGGCTGCGCTGCACCACGGTCCAGTTCACGGCGGCGGCCACGGGCACGCACAGCGCGACCAGCGTGCCGGCCAGCACGCCGCCCCCGCCCCCGCCCAGCTGCGTGCCGTACATCCAGGCGATGCCGATGCCGGCCAGCACGATGGCCGCCCAGGTGCGCGGCGCCAGCCGGTGGCCCAGCGCGAAGCGCGCCACCAGCGCCGTGAACAGCGGCCCCAGCGCCATGGTCACGAGCACGTTGGCCACGCTGGTCAGCGTCAGCGCGAGCATGAAGGCCGTGAACATCACGCTCCAGCACAGGCCCGAGATCCACAACGCCCAGCCGGCGGCGCGCATGCGCGCCAGCAGGGCCCGGCCCTGCAGCAGCGGCAGCAGCACGGCCAGCGTCACGAGCGTGAAGAAGCTGCGCCAGAACGTGACCTCGAAGCCCTCGGCCGCCTGCAGCTGGCGCGTGACGACGCCGGCGATCGACCACATCAGGGTGACCAGCACCATCAGGAACAGGGCACGGGTGTGGGTGAGCTGCATGTCGTTCTTACCTGACCGGCACGGAGCTGGTAGTGGACGGCGGCTCGACGGGCAAGTACGCCTGAGGCGGCCTACTCGCCGGCGCGGTAGGCGGCCGCGTCCAGGCGCAGCCGCTTGAGCTTGTCGTACAGCGTCTGCTTGGCGATGCCCAGCGCCGTGGCGGTGGCGCCCACGTCGCCCTGCGCGCGGCGCAGGCCCTCGGCCACCAGCACGCGCTCGATCTGCTCGAGCTGCTCGGGCAGGCTGCTGGCGGGCGCGTCCTGCCCCAGCAGCCGCGCCTGCTCCTCGTCCATGAGGCCCAGCACGTAGCGGTCGGCCACGTTGCGCAGTTCGCGCACGTTGCCGGGCCAGGCGTGGGCCATCAGCACGGTGAGGATCTCGGGCGTGACCAGCGGGGCCGGCAACTCGTAGCGGCGCGCGGCCTGCAGCACGAAGTGCTCGAACAGCAGCGGGATGTCCTCGCGCCGCTCGCGCAGCGGCGGCAGCGCGATGAAGGCCACGCCGAGCCGGTAGTACAGGTCGCTGCGAAAGCGCCCCTGCTCGGAGGCCACGCGCAGGTCTTCCTTGCTGGCGGCGACCACGCGGCAATCCACGGGCACGGCCTGGTTGGAGCCCAGGCGCTCGATGCTGCGGTCCTGCAGCGCGCGCAGCAGCTTGGCCTGCACGGGCAGCGGCATGTCCTCGATCTCGTCCAGGAACAGCGTGCCGCCGTGCGCATGCTCGAACTTGCCGATGCGCCGGCGCGTGGCACCCGTGAAGGCGCCGGCCTCGTGGCCGAAGATCTCGCTGTCCACCAGCGACTCGGGCAGCCCGGCGCAGTTGACGGGCACGAAATGGGCCTGGCGGCGCGCGCTGTGCTCGTGCAGGCAGCGCGCCACGAGGTCCTTGCCGGTGCCGGTCTCGCCGTAGAGCACCACGTCGGCCGGCGCGGCGGCCAGCGTGCGCACCAGCGCGCGCACACGCTGCATGGCGGCCGAGCGGCCCAGCAGCGTGGCCTGGATGCCGGGCCAGCTTTCCAGCTGGCGCTTGAGCGAGGCGACCTCCAGCGCCAGCTGGCGCTTGTCGGCCGCGCGCCGCACCACGGCGGCCAGCTGCTCGGAGCTGCAGGGCTTCTCGAGGAAGTCGTAGGCGCCCTCGCGCATGGCCTGCACGGCCATGGCGATGTCGCCGTGGCCGGTCACCAGCACCACGGGCAGTTCGGCGTCGAGCCGGCGCAGTTCGGCCTGCCACTGCACGCCGCTGGTGCCGGGCAGGCGCACGTCGCTGACCACCACGGCCGGCATGCCGGCCACCACATGGGGCCGCGCCGCCTCCACCGACTCGTAGCCCTGCACGGCGAAGCCCGCCAGTTCCAGCGCCTGGGCGCTGCCGGCGCGCACGTCCTCGTCGTCCTCGACGAAGACCACGCGGATGGGATGCAGCCCGGCCGTCATGGCAGGTCGGCGCGCCGCAGCGGCAGGTCGATGACGAACTCGGCCCCGGTGGGCGCCAGGTTGTGGGCGCTGAGCGTGCCGCCGAACTCGCGCACGAGGTGGGCCGAGACCATGAGGCCCAGGCCCATGCCCTTGCCGGCGGGCTTGGTGGTGATGAAGGGCTGGAACATGCGGGCCAGGATGGTGTCCGGAATCAGGGGCCCATTGTTGCGGATCGCAACGCGGGCACGGCCCTCGGCCACCGTGGCCGCCACTTCGATGCGGCGCGGCCCGGGCCAGCCCTGCAGCGCGTCGATGGCGTTGCCCAGCAGGTTGGCCAGCACCTGCTCCATGCGGCTCTCGTCGCCGGCCACGGCCAGGGCGGCGGGCAGGTCGTCCAGCGACAGCACGATGCCGCCTTCCTGCAGGCGCGGCGCCAGCTGCTGCTGCAGTTCCTGCACCAGGCGCAGCAGTTCCACGCTGCCGACGATGTCGGCCGGCTTGCTCGCGAACAGCCGCAGCTGCGAGGACAGGCGCTTGAGCCGGCCCACGAGCCGGCCGATGCGGGCCAGGTTGGCGCGCGCCTCGTCGAGCCGGTTGCGCTGGATCAGCTGGTCGGCGTTGTCGGAGACGGTCTGCAGCGCGGCCAGCGGCTGGTTGAGCTCGTGCACGAGGCCGGCCGAGAGCTGGCCCAGCACCGCGAGCTTGCCGGCATGCACGAGTTCGTCCTGCGCGGCCTGCAGGGCGGCCGTGCGCTCGGCCACCTTGCGCTCCAGCGCGTCGTGGGCGCGCTGCAGCGCCGCGCGGCTGGCCAGGTGCTGGCGGATCGCACGGCGGCGCGCGGCCAGCAAGGCGCCGGCGGCCAGCAGCAGCGCCATCGCCAGCGCCGCGCTGAACGCCCAGTTGCGCGCGCTGGCGCGCACGGCCGCCTCGTCGTCGAGCAGGATCAGCTGCCAGCGGCCCTGGTGCACCTGGCGCGTGCTGGCCAGCCAGCGCCGGCCGTCGACCTGCACGCGGCGGGCCTGGCCGTCGCCCGGTGCGCGCTCGCGCCAGCCCAGCGGCTGCAGGCTGCTCGGCCCGTAGCGGCGCGCGGCGTCGACCTCGGCGCGCGCCTCGGCCGTCAGCGCGACCAGCGGGCGCCAGCGCCAGTCGTCGCGGCTGGACAGGATGGCGACCTGGTGCTCGTCCACCACCAGCACCGGCCCCGGCAGCTGGCGCCACTCCTGCTCCATGCCGGCCAAGTCGACCTTGACCGTGGCCAGGCCCAGCGCCTGCCCCTGCGAGGGCAGCGCGTACGACAGGTAGTAGCCGGCGCGCGCGCTGGTCACGCCCAGGCCGTAGAAGTGGCCGCGGCCGCTGGCCAGTGCGTCGCGCACATAGGGCCGGTACGAGAGGTCGCGCCCGTACGGCGTGCCGGGCAGCGCGAAGTCGGCCGCCGCGATGGCGGTGCCGGCGCGGTCGACCAGGTAGAGGTTGTCCGACCCCGCGATGGCGTTGAGCGACTGCAGGTACAGGTTGACGCCGTAGCCGCGCCGGGCGTCATCGGCGTGGGCGAAGAACTGCATGACCTCGGGCGAGGTCTCCAGCAGCGAGGGCAGGAAGTCGAAGCGCGCCAGCTGGGCATCGAGCCGCGCGGCCGCGACCTCCAGCCGCTGGGCCGCCACCTGCTCCAGCGCGGCCAGGCCCTGGCGCATGGCGAGCCAGCTGCCGGCCCAGGCGGCCAGGCCGACCAGCAGCGCGGCGGCGGCCGCGCGCATGGCGATGCGCGCGGTCAGGCGCGCGGTCGGACGTGCAGTCGAGCGCAATGGGCGGGCCGGCGGGGTCGGGCTGTCCGCCATCGCGCTCCCGTCAGCGGCTCTTGCGCGCCGGCGCAGGCTTGGCCGCGGGGGCCGTGCCCATGGCCTCGGACATGCCGATCAGCACGCCGCTGACCAGCGTGGCGTAGTGGTCCATCATGACCTGGGCCGCGCGCTGGTTGAAGGCGCGGCCTTCGCGCGCCGCCGCCTGGGCCTTGGCCAGCAGCTGCTCCACGGCCTCGCTGGCGGCCTGGCCGGTGGCGCTGTCGCCCTGGCCGAACAGCATCAGGGCCTGGGCCCAGGCGCCCTGCATGGGGGCCAGCGCGGCATTGCTGGTGGCCTTGCGCATGGTCTGGAACACCATGTCCTCCATCTTCTCGATGTCGTCCATGGCCTTCTTGACCTGCTTCTCGCGCAGGTCCAGGCCCTGGTCCAGCAGCTGCTGCAGGGCGCGCTGGCTGGCATGGACGGCCTGGCGCACGGCATCGTCGACGCCGGCCACGGTCTGCGCGAGCATGGCGTCGATGTCCACGCCATGGATGTTGCGCGCCGCGCCCTGGGCCGCCGCCTCGGTCACCGACTTGACCACCTCCTTGATCGCCTTGAGCGTGAGCTCGCGCTGCTGCAAGGCCTTGAGCGTGGTGTCGTGCACCGTCTGGCGCAGGGTCTGGCCCTGCTTGCTGGTGGCCTGTTCGTACTGGGCGATCAAGGCTTCGGTGTCGATGCCGGTCTTGCTGGTTGCCATGGCTTGTCTCCTGGTGCTAAGGACGGATGCGGACGCCGGCCCCGGCGCCCTGCCCCCATCTTGCACCAAGTCGGGCCCGGGCTCCGCATTCAGGCCCGCGCGTCGCCCGTGGCCTGCACCGCTGCGGGCATGTGGTGGTCCACCGCGTCGAGCACGGCCTCGGGCGCGTCGGCCAGCGCGTCGGTCTCGTTGTCGAGCACGCGCTGCATGCGCGCCGTGTCCAGGTCGCCCGTCCACTTGCCCACCACCACGGTGGCCACGCCGTTGCCGATCAGGTTGGTCAGCGCACGCGCCTCGGACATGAAGCGGTCGATGCCCAGGATCAGCGCCAGGCCCGCGACCGGCACATGGCCCACGGCCGACAGCGTGGCCGCCAGCACGATGAAGCCCGAACCCGTGACGCCGGCCGCGCCCTTGCTCGTGAGCAGCAGCACCAGCAGCAGCGTGATCTGGTGCGTGATGTCCAGCGGCGTGTTGGTCGCCTGGGCGATGAACACGGCGGCCATGGTCAGGTAGATCGAGGTGCCGTCCAGGTTGAACGAGTAGCCCGTGGGCACGACCAGGCCAACGGTGGACTTGCGCACGCCCAGGTTCTCGAGCTTGGCCATGATGCGCGGCAGCACCGACTCGGACGACGAGGTGCCCAGCACGATCAGCAGTTCTTCCTTGATGTACTTGATGAGCTTCCAGACCGAGAAGCCGTGCGCCTTGGCGATGGCGCCCAGCACGCCGAAGATGAACAGCAGGCAGGTGGCGTAGAAGGTGGCCATGAGCTGGCCCAGCTGCACCAGCGAACCCACGCCGTACTTGCCGATCGTGAAGGCCATGGCGCCGAAGGCGCCGATGGGCGCGACCTTCATGATGTAGCCCACGATCACGAACAGCACGTGCGAGAACTTCTCGATGAAGTCGAACACCAGCGTGCCGCGGCCGCCGAAGCGGTGCAGCGCGAAGCCGAACATCACCGAGAACAGCAGCACCTGCAGGATCTCGCCCTTGGCGAAGGCGTCGACCACGGTGCTCGGGATCACCTGCAGCAGGAAGTCCACCGTGCCCTGCATCTGGCCGGGCTTGGTGTAGGCCGCGATGCCCTTGGTGTCGAGCTGGCTCACGTCCACGTTCATGCCCGCGCCGGGCTTGACGACGTTGATGACGACCAGGCCCACGACGAGCGCGATGGAGCTGACGATCTCGAAGTACAGCAGCGCGTAGCCGCCGGTCTTGCCGACGCGCTTCATGTCCTCCATGCCCGCGATGCCGACCACCACCGTGCAGAAGATGATGGGCGCGATGATCATCTTGATCAGCTTGATGAAGCCGTCGCCCAGCGGCTTCATGGCGGCGCCGGTGTCGGGATAGAAGTGCCCGAGCAGCACGCCGATCACGATGGCCGTGATGACCTGAAAATACAGGGAGCGGTAGAACGGGCGGGGCTTGGCGACAGGGTCCATGGCTTGTCTCTTTGCAGTGGAGAAAGACACCGCTTCGCAATGCCTGTGCCACCTCGAAGACCATGGCAAGCCCTTGATTTACAAGGATATTCCAGACCTTCGAGCAAGCGCCGCTCCGGTCTTTCGGACGCACAAGCAAAACGGCCTCCGGAGATCCGGAGGCCGCTTCAAGGGTTAACCCTGTAAGTGAAAGCCGCGATCAGGCTTCGCGGCTGGCGCGCTTGCGCTCGTGTTCCTTCAGGTAGCGCTTGCGCAGGCGCACGCTCTTGGGCGTGATCTCGACCAGCTCGTCGTCCTCGATGAATTCCACGCCGTATTCGAGCGTGAGTTCGATCGGCGGCGTGATCTTGATGGCGTCTTCCTTGCCGGAGACGCGGAAGTTGGTCAGCTGCTTGGTGCGCGTGGCGTTGACCACGAGGTCGTTGTCGCGGCTGTGGATGCCGACGATCATGCCCTCGTACACCGGGTCGTTGGCGCGCACGAACATGCGGCCGCGGTCGTCCAGCTTGCCGAGGGCGTAGGTGAAGATCTCGCCGTCGTCCATGGAGATCAGCACGCCGTTCTTGCGGCCGCCGATCTCGCCCTTGTGCGGCTCGTAACTGTCGAAGATGTTGCTGATGAGGCCGGAGCCGCGCGTGAGGTTCAGGAACTCGTTCGTGAAGCCGATCAGGCCACGCGCGGGGATGCGGTACTCCAGGCGCACGCGGCCGCGGCCGTCCGGCTCCATGTTCACGAGCTCGCCCTTGCGCTCGCCCAGGGCCTGCATCACGCCGCCCTGGTGGTTTTCCTCGATGTCAGCCGTGACCAGCTCGATCGGCTCGTGCTTCTCGCCGTCGATGGTGCGGAACACCACGCGCGGCTTGGACACGGCCATCTCGTAGCCTTCGCGGCGCATGTTCTCCAGCAGGATGGTCAGGTGCAGTTCGCCGCGGCCCATGACCTCGAACACGCCTTCCTCGTCGGTCTCGTTCACGCGCAGCGCCACGTTGTGCTGCAGTTCCTTCTGCAGGCGGTCCCAGATCTGGCGGCTGGTCACGAACTTGCCTTCGCGGCCGGCCAGCGGGCTGGTGTTGACGCAGAAGTTCATCGTCAGCGTGGGCTCGTCGACCTTGAGCATGGGCAGCGGCGCCGGGCTGGCGGGGTCGGTCACGGTCACGCCGATGCCGATGTCGGCGATGCCGTTGATCAGCACGATCTCGCCCGGGCCGGCCTCGGTGGCCTGTACGCGGTCCAGGCCCTGGAAGGTCAGCACCTGGTTGATGCGGCCCTTGTAGGACTTGCCGTCCGGGCCTTCCATGACGACCACGTCCATCATGGGCTTGATCGTGCCCTGGCTGATGCGGCCCACGCCGATGCGGCCGACGAAGGTGGAGAAGTCCAGCGCGGAGATCTGCAGCTGCAGCGGCGCGGCCGGGTCGCCCTTCTGCGAGGGCACGTGCTTGAGCACGGTGTCGAACAGGGCCGACATGTCGGTGCCCCACTGCTCGCCCGGCGCGCCCTCCTCCAGCGAGGACCAGCCGTTGATGCCCGAGGCGTAGACCACCGGGAAGTCGAGCTGCTCGTCGGTCGCGCCCAGCTTGTCGAACAGGTCGAAGGCGGCGTTGACGACCTTGTCGGGGTTGGCGCCCGGCTTGTCGACCTTGTTGACCACGACGATGGGCTTCAAGCCCAGCGCCAGCGCCTTCTTGGTCACGAAGCGGGTCTGCGGCATCGGGCCTTCCTGGGCGTCGATCAGCAGCAGCACGCCGTCGACCATGGACAGCGCGCGCTCGACCTCGCCGCCGAAGTCCGCGTGGCCCGGGGTGTCGACGATGTTGATGTGCGTGCCCTGCCAGCTCACGGCGCAGTTCTTCGCCAGGATGGTGATGCCGCGTTCCTTTTCGATGGCGTTGTTGTCCATCACGGTGTCGACGACCTTCTCGTGGTCGGCGAAGGTGCCGCTCTGGCGCAGCAGCTGGTCGACCATGGTGGTCTTGCCATGGTCGACGTGGGCGATGATGGCGATGTTGCGGATCTGTTTGCTCATGGTTGGGTTTCCAGGATCTGTTGGATTTCGGTCGGGCTCAGCAGCCGGGAGGGGATCAGTTCCCCGGCCTTGACATGGGCGGTGCCCAGAAGGGCATGCGGTTGGTCGCCGAACACCGCGGCGGCATCGGCGTCGGGCCAGGCACCACGCCTGCGCATGCCCGACAAAAAACGGCCTGCATCCTGCCCGGACAGCGTGACACGCATGTGTTCGGGCAGCAGGGCTTCGCACAGCAGCAGGCGTGCCAGGCGCTGCGACTCGCTCAAGGCTTCGAGTTCCGCCAGCGTGATGCACTGCGCGGCCTCGAACGGGCCGGTGGCCACGCGGCGCAGCGCCACGAGGTGGCCGCCGCAGCCCAGGGCTTCGCCGATGTCCTCGCCCAGCGTGCGGATGTAGGTGCCCTTGGAGCACTGCACCTTCAGGCGCAGGAAGGGCGCATCGCCCTGCAGCTGCATCTCGAGCAGCTCGAGTTCGTGGATGACCACGTTGCGCGGCGCGCGCTCCACGGTCTGGCCGGCGCGCGCGTACTCGTACAGCGCCTTGCCGTCCTTCTTGAGCGCGCTGTGCATGGGCGGCAGCTGGGCGATGGGGCCCATGAAGCGGTCCAGCACCTCGACCACCTGGCCCACGCTGCAGGCCACGGGGCGCCGCTGCAGCACCTCGCCCTCGGCATCGGCCGTGGTCGTCGTGGCGCCCAGGCGCACCGTGGTCTCGTAGGTCTTGTCGGCGTCCAGGTGCAGCTGGCTGAACTTGGTGGCCGCGCCGAAGCACAGCGGCAGCACGCCGGTGGCCAGCGGGTCCAGCGTGCCGGTGTGGCCGGCTTTTTCGGCGCGCAGCAGCCACTTGGCCTTCTGCAAGGCGTCGTTGCTGGAGAACCCCAGCGGCTTGTCGAGCAGCAACACCCCATGCACAGGGCGCCGCTGCACCCTGGTGCGTGGCGCGTTCATGGGCTAGTCGTCTTTGGAGCGCGAAGCGACGGCGCGCGCGATCAGCGCGTTCATGTCGGCGGCACGCTCGGTGGTGCGGTCGAACTGGAAGTGCAGCGTCGGCACGGTATGGATGTGCAGGCGCTTGAACAGGTGGTTGCGCAGGAAACCGGCGGCCTGGTTCAGCGCGTCCTGGGTCTCGGCCGGATCGCCCACCAGCACGGTGAAGAACACCTTGGCGTGGGCGTAGTCCGGCGTGACCTCGACGGCCTGCACCGTGACCATGCCCACGCGCGGGTCCTTCAACTCGCGCGCGATGATCTCCGTCAGATCGCGCTGGATCTGGTCGGCCACCTTCAGGCTGCGGTTCGGGGCTGCGGACTTCTTGGCGGGCATGGCGTTCTCCGGCGGCACGCCTTACAGCGTGCGCGCGATCTCCTTGATCTCGAAGATTTCGAGCTGATCGCCCTCGCGGATGTCGTTGTAGTTGCGCAGCTTGATACCGCACTCGAAGCCCTCGCGGACTTCCTTGACATCGTCCTTGTGGCGGCGCACGGACTCGACCTCGCCGGTGTAGATGACCACGTTCTCGCGCAGCAGGCGGAAGTGGGCATTGCGCTGCACCACGCCGTCGAGCACGTAGGAACCGGCCACGGTGCCGATCTTGGAGGCCACGAACACGGTGCGGATCTCGGCATGGCCGATGACTTCCTCGCGCTTCTCGGGCGCCAGCATGCCGGCCATCGCGGTCTTCAGCTCGTCCACGGCGTCGTAGATGATGCTGTAGTACTTGAGGTCGACGCCGTTGCCTTCGGCCAGCTTGCGCGCGCCGACGTCGGCCCGCACGTTGAAGCCGATGACCACCGCCTTGGAGGCGATCGCCAGGTTGATGTCGGACTCGCTGATGCCGCCCACGCCGCTGTAGACCAGCTGCACCTTGACCTCGTCGGTCGAGAGCTTGAGCAGCGACTGCGACAGCGCTTCCTGCGAACCCTGCACATCGGCCTTGAGGATGATGGGCAGCGTCTTGACCTCGCCCGCCGTCATGTCGGAGAACATGTTCTCCAGCTTGGCGGCCTGCTGCTTGGCCAGCTTGGTGTTGCGGAACTTGCCGGCGCGGTAGGTGGCGATCTCGCGGGCACGGCGCTCGTCGGCCATGACCATGAACTCGTCGCCGGCCTGCGGCACTTCCGTCAGGCCCTGGATCTCGACCGGGATCGACGGGCCGGCTTCCTTGGAGGGGCGGCCGTCCTCGTCGAGCATGGCGCGCACGCGGCCCGAGGTCGAGCCGGCCAGCACCACGTCGCCGATGCGCAGGGTGCCGGACTGCACCAGCACGGTGGCGACCGGGCCGCGGCCCTTGTCCAGCTGGGCTTCGATGACCAGGCCCTTGGCGGCGGCTTCCACCGGCGCCTTGAGTTCCAGCACTTCGGCCTGCAGCAGCACCTGCTCGAGCAGCTCGTCGATGCCCTGGCCCGTGCGGGCCGAGACTTCGACGAACGGCGAATCGCCGCCGAACTCCTCGGGCACGACTTCTTCGCCGACCAGCTCGCTCTTGACGCGCTCGCTGTTGGCTTCGGGCTTGTCGATCTTGTTGATCGCCACGACGATGGGAACACCGGCCGCCTTGGCGTGCTTGACGGCTTCCTTGGTCTGCGGCATGACGCCGTCGTCGGCCGCCACCACCAGGATCACGATGTCGGTGGCCTGGGCGCCGCGCGCACGCATGGCCGTGAAGGCCTCGTGGCCCGGGGTGTCCAGGAAGGTCACCATGCCGCGCGGCGTGTCGACGTGGTAGGCGCCGATGTGCTGCGTGATGCCGCCGGCTTCGCCCGCCGCCACCTTGGTGGTGCGGATGCGGTCCAGCAGCGAGGTCTTGCCGTGGTCCACGTGGCCCATGACGGTGACCACGGGCGCGCGCGGCAGCGCCTCGGCCTGGTGGCCTTGCGCTTCCTCGTCGGTGAAGGCTTCCGGGTCGTCCAGCGCCGCCACGACGGCCTTGTGGCCCATTTCCTCGACCACGATCATGGCCGTGTCCTGGTCCAGCGGCTGGTTGATGGTCGCCATCTGGCCCAGCTTCATGAGGTGCTTGATGACCTCGGACGCCTTGATCGACATCTTGTGCGCGAGCTCGGAGACCGTGATGGTCTCGGGCACGTGCACCTCGATGACGCGGGCCTCGGCCGGCGCCGACTGCATGTGGTCGTCGCGTTGGTCGCGGCTGTCGCCGCGGCGGCCGCGCGGGCCGCTGCGCCAGTTGCCGCGGCCCACGCCGCCGCTGGAGTCGCCGCGCGTCGGGATGGCTTTCTTCTTGGACGGATCGCCGGCCCAGGCGGAGGAGGTCTTGGCCGACTTGATTTCCTTGCCGGAACCGCCGCCGGGCGCTGCCGGTGCGGGCGCACCCGGGCGCGCTCCCGCGGCCGGGCGGGCGCCAGGCGTGGCGGGCTTGTGCAGCGTGCCCTTGACGCCGGGCTTGGCGGCTTCGGCCGGCTTGGCGACGGGCTTGGGCTCTTCCTTCTTGGCGACCAGCACCTTCTTGGGCGCGGCCATCATGGAGCGGATGGCGGCGGCCTCGGCCTCGGCCTTGCGGCGGCGCTCGGCCAGTTCGTTGGCGCGGGCGGCTTCCTCGTCGGCGCGGGCCTTGGCGGCCGCGGCGGCTGCTGCAGCGGCGGCGGCCTTGTCGGGGGACGGGGCTGCGGCCGGTGCGGGTGCGGGTGCGGGTGCCGGTGCGGGAGCAACGGCCGGGGCCGCAGCAGACTTGGCCTCGGCGGCGCGGGCGGCGTCCGCCTGTGCCTGGGCCTGCTCGGCGCTCCTGCGTGCGGCTTCGGCCGCGGCAGCGGCGGCTTCGCGCTCGGCCTTCTCGGTGGCTTCGCGCTCGCGGCGCTCCTGCTCCTCGCGCTGGCGGCGCTGCTCGGCCAGTTCTTCTTCCTGGCGGCGCAGGGCTTCGGCCTGCTGGCGGGCTTCTTCCTCGCGGCGGGCGAGTTCGGCCTCTTCACGCTCGGCGGCGCGTTCGGCTTCCTCGTTGCCTTCGGTCTGCACTTCGCTCTCGGCGGCGTCGTCGCGCTTGATGAAGGTGCGCTTCTTGCGCACCTCGACCTGGATGGTGCGGGCACGGCCGGAGGCGTCGGCCTGCTTGATCTCGGTGGTCGACTTCTTGACCAGCGTGATCTTCTTGCGCTCGGCGCTCTGCGTGCCATGGCTGGCCTGCAGGTAGCTCAGGAGCTTTTGCTTGTCGGTCTCGGACAAGGTATCGGCCGAGGAAGACTTGGAAACGCCGGCGCCCTTGAGCTGTTCCAGCAGGGTCTCGGCGGGCTTCTTCAGTTCGGAGGCGAATTCAGCGACGGTGGTGGTGGACATGTACTGCGCAACCTTTCATAGCCATTACTCATGGGAGGCGGCATCGCTGGAGAACCAGTGTTCGCGCGCCTTCATGATCAGGGCCGTGGCCTCGTCCGCGGACTGGCCAGTGATTTCTGTGAGTTCGTCGACGGCCAGGTCGGCCAGATCGTCGCGGGTGTTCACCCCGTTCGCTTGGAGCTTGTCGATCATCTCGGCCGACAGGCCTTCGAGGTCGTGCAGGTTCTGCGACACCCCTTCCGCGCCTTCTTCCTTGGCGATTTCCATGGTCAGCAGCGCATCCTTGGCACGGGAGCGCAGCTCGGTGACCGTCTCTTCGTCGAAGCTTTCGATCTCCAGCATTTCCTGCAGCGGCACGTAGGCCACTTCCTCCAGGCTGGTGAAGCCTTCGGAGATCAGGATGTCGGCGATCTCTTCGTCCACATCGAGCTTTTCCATGAACAGCTTGCGGCTGGAGTCGGTCTCCTCGGCCTGCTTCTGCGCCGATTCGGCCGCGTCCATGATGTTGATCTTCCAGCCGGTCAGCTCGGCGGCCAGGCGCACGTTCTGGCCGCCGCGGCCGATCGCGATGGCGAGGTTCTCCTCGTCGACCACCACGTCCATGGCATGGCGCTCCTCGTCCACGACGATGGAGGACACGTTGGCCGGGGCCAGAGCGCCGATCACGAACTGCGCCGGGTCTTCGCTCCACAGCACGATGTCCACGCGCTCGCCGGCCAGCTCGTTGGTGACCGCGTTGACGCGCGTGCCGCGCACGCCGACGCAGGTGCCGATCGGGTCGACGCGCTTGTCGTGCGAGACCACGGCGATCTTGGCGCGCGAGCCGGCATCGCGGGCGCAGGACTTGATCTCCAGCAGCCCCTGCTCGATCTCGGGCACTTCCTGGCGGAACAGCTCGACCATGTAGGCCGGCGAGGAACGCGACAGGATGATGGGCGCGCCGCGCAGCGTGAGGTCCACCTCCATGATCATGGCCCGCACGCGGTCGCCGGTGCGCAGGTTTTCCTTGGGGATCATCTCGCTGCGGCGCAGCCGGCCTTCGACGCGGCCGCTCTCGACGATGATGTCGCCCTTGTCCATGCGCTTGACGGTACCGACGAAGATCTTGTCGCCGCGGCTCATGAAGTCGTTGAGCAGCATCTCACGCTCGGCGTCGCGGATCTTCTGCAGGATCACCTGCTTGGCGGCCATGGCGCCGATGCGACCGATCGGCACGGACTCGACCGGCTTCTCGATGTAGTCGCCCTCTTCGATGTCGGCGATGTCTTCCTTGACGTCGGAGTACAGCTCCTCGGCCTCGGGGTTCTGCAGGCCGGCGGAATCGGGCACGACCAGCCAGCGGCGGAAGGTCTCGTAGACGCCGCTGTCGCGGTCCACGGCGACGCGGATGTCCACTTCGCCCTGGTAGAGCTTCTTGGTGGCCTGGGCCAGGGCGGCCTCGACCGCGCCGAACACGACATCGCGCTCCACGTTCTTCTCGCGCGAGATCGCGTCGACCAACATCAGCATTTCGCGGTTCATGTCATGCTTCTCCTGCAGTCTTCATTCGTTGCGGGGACATCCCACGGGTGTCCCTCATTCTTCGGCGGCCGCGCTGTTGCCGCGGCCCTTGAAATTCACCACCGGCGCCAGGCGGGCGTCGCGCAGTTCGTCCAGCGTGAAGCCCAGCACGTGCACGGGCAGTTCCACCTTCTTGCGCGAAGGCTTCTGCCCGGGCTTGGGCGCAGGCGGCTCCTCGCTCCACAGCAATTGCCATTGCGCCGGCCGGCCTTCGGCGGCAGCCGCCGCGCGTTCGAGCCGGCCGCGGAACTTCTTGCGGTTGGCGGACACCTGGCCACCGGCCGCGGCGCCCAGCGGGGCCTTGAGCGTCAGGTCGACGAGTTCGCCGGCAAAGCGCTCGAAATCGGCCTCGTTGCGCAGCGGGCGGTCGATGCCGGGGGAAGACACTTCGAGCCGGCGATATTCCACGCCCTCGACTTCCAGGCCGAACTGCAGCTGGCGCGTGACCTTCTCGCAGTCTTCGACCGTGATGAACTGCTCGGTGCCCTTCCCGCTCCCGGGCTGCCAGGGATGGTCGATCGTGATGCGCAGCAAGCCCCCGGCGGAGCGCTCGATCTCCACCAAGTCGTATCCCAGACCTTCGACGGTCTTGGTCACCAGCTCCTGCAACGCCACGGCTCTCCTTTGGGCCATCCGCCCGAACAACATGCACCTGAACCAAGACTTGCGCAGAACAGGCGCCTGCACCGCAGGCAAAGCTGCTGCGCACCTGCTGGCCTGTCCCAAGCCTCTCGGCCCTCTCGGGCCTCCTGGCCCTCTTGGCCTCTCGGTCCTCAAAATCAAGCGACCAAAAAAAATGGGCCGGTAGCTACCCGCCCATTTGGTCGTGAAGCGCGGATTCTAGCCCAAATTTGTCACGCTGTGTACACCCACAGGTGCGGCAGCCGCTACCAGGCTGCGCGTATAGGGGTGTTCCGGGCGGTCCAGCAGCCGGTCGGCCGGGCCGGATTCGACGATGGCGCCGTCCTTCATGACGATGACGTCGTGCGCCATGGCCCGCACCACGTCCACGTCGTGCGTGATCAGCAGGTAGGCCAGGCCGCGCGAACGCTGCAGTTTCTGCAGCAGTTCGAGCACCTGCTTCTGGATCGTCACGTCCAGTGCGCTGGTGGGTTCGTCCAGCACCAGCAGCCTCGGCTCGACGATCAGCGCGCGCGCGACCGCGATGCGCTGGCGCTGGCCGCCCGAGAACTCGTGCGGGTAGCGCTGCAGCAGGGCCGGGAAGCGCTCGGCCGTCATGCCCACGTCGGCCAGCGCGGCCTGCACGCGCGGGCGGCGCTGCTCGGGCGTGAGCTCGGGCGCGTGCACGCGCAGGCCCTCGCCGACGATCTCCTCGATGGTCATGCGCGGCGAGAGCGAGGAGAACGGGTCCTGGAACACCACCTGCACGGCGCGGCGCAGCGCGAGCTCGGCCCGGCGCCCACCGCCCCAGGCGCCGCCGGCCACGTCGAGCCGGCCCTGGAACGGCAGCAGGCCCAGCGCCGCGAGCGCCAGCGTGGACTTGCCCGAGCCCGATTCGCCGATCACCCCCAGCGTGCGGCCCGGCGGCACGGCGAAGTCCGCGCCCTTGACGGCCTCGAAGCGGCCCTTGCGGAACCAGCCCGCGATGCCGGGTAGCGCGACCGGATAGCTCACGCGCATGCCCTGGGCGCGCAGCACGGGCGCGCCCTCGGCCGGTGTTTCCTGCACGTCGCGCCGCGGCCGGCTGTCGATGAGCCGGCGCGTGTAGGGGTGCCCGGGCTGGGCGAAGACCTGCTCGACCGCGCCCTGCTCCACGATGTGGCCGGCCTCCATGACGGCCACGCGGTCGGCGAAGCGGCGCACCAGGTTCAGGTCGTGCGTGATCAGCAGCACGGCCATGCCGGTCCTGCGCTGCAGGTCCGACAGCAGGTCCAGGATCTGGCCGCGCAGCGTCACGTCCAGCGCCGTGGTCGGCTCGTCGGCCAGCAGCAGCGCGGGCTTGCAGGCCAGCGCCATGGCGATCATGGCGCGCTGGCGTTGCCCGCCCGACAGCTGGTGCGGATAGGCGCCGGCGCGGCGCTCGGGTTCGGGGATGCCGGTGTCGCCGAGCAGGCGCACGGCCTCGCGCCAGGCCTCTCCGCGCAGCAGGCCCTGCTTGAGCTGCAGCACCTCGGCGATCTGCTCGCCCACGGTGTAGAGCGGGTTCAGCGCCGTCATCGGTTCCTGGAAGATCATGGCGATCTCCTGGCCGCGGATGGCGCGCAGGTCGCGTTCGGGCAGGCTCACGAGGTCGGTCCAGCCTTCGCGGCCCTGGAACAGGGCCTGGCCGCCGACCTGCGCGTCGGGCACCAGGCGCAGCAGGCTCAGCGCCGTGACGGTCTTGCCCGAGCCCGATTCGCCGACCAGCGCGAGCTTCTCGCCCGGGGCCAGCGCGAAGTCCACGCCGTGCACCACGGTGTGGCCACCGAAGGACACCTGCAGCTGCTTGGCGTTGAGCAACAGCGGCTGGCTCATGGGGCCCCCACGCTTCCCGCTGCGCGCGGTTCGCTGCGCCCCGAGGGGACGCGAGCTTGATGGGGGCGGCCCGGCACCGTGCTCATTTCTCGGCCTTTCGCGGATCGAGCGCATCGCGCAGCGCGTCGCCCATGAAGGTCAGCAGCAGCAGCGTGAGCACCAGCACGCCGAAGGTGGACATGGAGATCCACCAGGCGTCGATGTTGGCCTTGCCCTGGCTCAGCAGTTCGCCCAGCGAAGGCGTGCCCGGCGGCACGCCCAGGCCCAGGAAGTCGAGCGAGGTCAGCGCCAGGATGGCCGCGCTCATGCGGAACGGCAGGAAGGTCACGACCGGCACCATGGAGTTGGGCAGGATGTGGCGCCACATGATCTGCACGCTGGACACGCCCAGCGCGCGCGCGGAGCGCACGTAGTCCATCTGCCGGTTGCGCAGGAACTCGGCCCGCACGTAGTCCGACAGCCCCATCCAGCCGAACAGCGAGAGCAGCACCAGCAGCAGCGCCACGCTGGGCGCGAAGATGGCGCTGAAGATGATGAGCAGGTAGAGCTCGGGCATGGAGCCCCAGATCTCGATGAAGCGCTGGAACGCGAGGTCGGTCTTGCCGCCGAAGTAGCCCTGGACGGCGCCCGTCGCCACGCCCAGCACCACGCCGATGGCCGTCAGCGCGAGCGCGAACAGCACGCTCACGCGAAAGCCGTAGACCAGCTGGGCCAGCAGGTCGCGGCCGCGGTCGTCGGTGCCGAAGAAATTCTCGGTCGAGGGCGCGGCCGGGTTGGGCTGGCTCGCGAAGTAGTTCAGCGTGCGCGGGCCATAGGGGTTGGGCGCGTAGACGGCCCAGTTGTCGCCGGCGGTGATGCGCTGGCGGATGAAGGGATCGAGGTAGTCGGCCGGCGTCTCGAAGTCGCCGCCGAAGACCTTCTCGGAATAATCGCGCAGCACCGGGTAGTAGGTCTGGCCCTCGTAGCGCACGACGAGCGGCTTGTCGGTGGACAGCACCTCGGCGAACAGGCTCAGCACGACCAGCGTGCAGAACAGCACCAGGCTGTAGAAGCCCAGCTTGTTGCGGCGAAAGCGCTGCCAGGCGCGGCGGCCGGGCGAAGTGTGGACGTGGCTGTCGGCCGCCGTCATGCCGTGAAAGGGTTCAGCACGGCGATGCCGCAGCCGTCGAAGTCGCGCACGTTGCGGGTCACCAGCGTGAGGGCATGCACCTGCGCGGTGGCGGCGATGAGCATGTCGGCCTGGCTGCGCACGCGCCCCCGGTTGCCGAGCAGGCCACGCATGTCGCCGCTGCGCCGGGCGATGGTCTCGTTGACCTCGATCACGCGACCGCTGGCGATGAAATCGTCGAAGAAGATGGCCGCGGCCTTGCGCGGCTTGCGCGCCAGGCCGAAGACGACTTCATCCACGGTGACGGCCGACACGGCCAAGGGTTGCGCCAACGGCGCGATTTGGGCGAACCACTGCAGCACGGCCCCATCCGGCGCCGGACGCATCAGTTCGCTCACGATGTTGGTATCGAGCAGGTACACGGTCAGCGCGCCTTCGCCTCGCCGCCGGCATCCGCCGACGCGTCCGGCGCTGGCGCCGGTTCATCCCAATAGTGCGGATCGTCCACCATCGGGTTGAAACGGTCCGTGCGGGGGGGCAATTCGATACCGTCTTCGAAGCCCTCCTCGATCAGGGCCGCGCGCATCCTGGCGAACAGCTCCAGCAGATTCGGCCGCTCGCGCTCGGCCTTCCAGCGGCGGAACTCCTCGAACTCCTCGGCCGACACCATCACGGCGACCGGCTTGTCGCGGTTGTAGATGGCCTGCGGCTCCTGCACGGTAAGCCGCACGACTTCTGAAAACTGCTGCTTGGCTGTGGCGATGTTCCAATCCATGGTCATCTCCCGTCGCTGGAAATGGACATGTTATCCATTGAAAATGTCCATGTCCATCAGTCGAACTTGACCCGCGGGTCCACCAGCACGTAGGACAGATCGCTGATCAGCTTGGTCACGAGGCCGATCAGCGTGAAGAAGAACAAGGTGCCCAGCACGACCGGGTAGTCGCGCCGGATCACGCTCTCATAGCTCAGCAGGCCCAGGCCGTCGAGCGAGAACAGCGTCTCGATCAGCAGCGAGCCCGTGAAGAAGGCGCCGATGAAGGCGGCCGGAAAGCCCGTGATGATGGGGATCAGCGCATTGCGGAACACGTGCTTCCAGAGCACGCGGCGCTCGTCCAGGCCCTTGGCGCGGGCCGTCAGCACGTACTGCTTGCGGATCTCCTCGAGGAAGGAGTTCTTGGTCAGCATGGCCGTCACGGCGAAGCTGCCCAGCACCATGGCCGTGACCGGCAGCGTGATGTGCCAGAGGTAGTCGACGATGCGCGCCCCCCAGGACAGCTGCTCCCAGTTCGACGAGGTCAGCCCGCGCAGCGGAAACCACTGCAGTTGCCCGCCGAAGACCACGAGCAGCGCCACGCCCAGCACGAAGCCCGGGATGGCGTAGCCGACCAGCACGACGAGCGTGGTCACGAAGTCGAAGCGCGAGCCCGCGCGCACGGCCTTGGCCACGCCCAGCGGCACGGCGATCAGGTAGCTGATGAAGAAGGTCCACAGCCCCAGGCTGATGGACACCGGCATCTTCTCCTTGATGAGCTCCCAGACGCCCTTGCGCTGGTAGAAGCTCTGGCCCAGGTCGAACTGCGCGAAGGACTTGAGCATCTGCCAGAAGCGCTCGGGCGCCGGCTTGTCGAAGCCGTAAAAGGCCTTGATCTCCTCGATGCGCTTGGGGTCCAGACCCTGGCGGCCGCGGTAGCCCGCGCCGCTGGACGCGGCGCCCTCGCCGCCCGCATCGCGGCCCTGCAGCTGGGCCACCATCTGCTCGACCGGGCCGCCCGGCACGAACTGGATCACCACGAAGGTCAGCAGCAGCACGCCGAACAGCGTGGGCAGCATCAGCAACAGACGCTTGAAGATGTAGGCTGCCACGCGCGGGGGTCTCGCTTACTTGTTGAGGTCGGACGCCCACCAGGTCGACGCTGCCCAGCTGTCGGCCTGGTAGTAGGGAGGAATGGTCTCGGGCAGCACGAAGCGCTTGGGCCAGTAGCCGATCAGGAACGGGCTGCCGTAGTACTGCGGGATCGCGTAGTAGCCGTACGAGAGCACGCGGTCGAGCACGCGCATGGCGGTGGCGAGTTCGGGCCGCGTGGTGGCGGCCACGACCTTGGCCACGATGGCGTCCACGCCCGGGTCGGCGATGCCCCAGATGTTGGACGAGCCGTTGGTCCTGGCCGCTTCCGAGCCGAAGCGCTCGATGAGTTCGCCGCCCGGCGCCGAGGTGCCCGGCAGCCGGATCGTCGTCATCTCGAAGTCGAAGCTGTCCATGCGCTGCTGCGACAGCGAGAAGTCCACCGTGCGGAACGTCATCTCGATGCCGAGCTTGCGCAGGCTGCCCTGCAGCGGCGTGATCACGCGGATCAGGCCGGGCTGGTCGTTGAGCAGCTCGATCGTGAAGGGCTCGCCCCTGGCGTTGCGCAACGCACCGTCGCGGTAGGTCCAGCCGGCCTCGGCCAGGAGGCGCTGGGCCTCGCGCAGGTTCTCGCGCAGGCTGCCGGGCGGCGCCGTGCTGGGCGAGACCAGCGCCGGCCCGAAGGCCTCGGGCCGCAGCTTGCTGCGCAGCGGCTCCATGAGCGCGAGTTCGTCCGGCCCGGGCAGGCCATCGGCATGGAACTCGCTGTTCGGAAACCAGCCCTGCACGCGCTGGTACAGGTTGTAGAACATCTGGCGGTTCAACCACTCGAAGTCGTAGGCCAGGCCGATGGCCTGGCGCACGCGCACGTCCTTGAACTTGTCCTTGCGCAGGTTGAACACGAAGCCCTGGAAGTCGCCCGGGTTGCGGTTCTCGAACGCGCGCTTGACGAGGTCGCCGCGGTCGAACTGCGGACCGTAGTACTGGCGCGCCCAGTTGCGCGAGGTGAACTCGCGCATGAAGTCGATCTCGCCGGCCTTCAGGCCCTCGAAGCGCGCGGTCTCGTCCAGGTAGATCTTGTAGGTGATGCGGTCGAAGTTGAACTGGCCGCGCCGCACGGCGAGGTCCCTGCCCCAGTAGTTCGGGTCGCGCTGGTAGGTGATGTCGCGGCCCAGCCGCGGATTGGCGATCCTGTAGGGGCCGGACGCGATCGGCACCTCGGTCGTGATCTGGTCGAAGGGCTTGCCGCCGCCCCAGTGCCGGCTGAACACGGCCATGCTCCCCACCACCAGCGGCAGTTCGGGGTTGGGGTTGGCGAACTCGAAGCGCACCACGCGCTCGGACAGGGCGCGCACGTTCTTGACCTCGGCGTAGATCACGCGGTACTGCGGCGCCGCGAGCTTGCCGACCAGCATCTCGTAGGAGTGCACCACGTCGGCCGCCTGCACGGGCGAGCCGTCGTGGAAGCGCGCCAGCGGGTTAATGCGGAAGGTGGCCGAGAGCTTGTTGGGGGCCACCTCCACGTCCTCGGCCAGCAGGCCGTAGGCCGTGGTCGGCTCCTCCATGTTGCCCGTCAGCAGGCTCTCGAACAGGAGTCCGCCGATGCCGTAGGGCGCCGTGCCCTTGAGCGTGAACGGGTTGAACTTGTCGAAGTTGGTCGGCCGCGTGGGCGGCACCATGCGGATCTCACCGCCCTTGGGCGCATCCGGATTCACGTAGGAGAAGTGGCTGAAATCCGGGCCGTACTTGATGTCGCCGAACTGGGCGTATGCGTAGGCGCCCCATGCCGGCGTCGCCGCCAGAAACGCCAGCCAGAGCCACAGAATCCGCATGCGACAATTCTGCACCAATCGCCCTGCCCCCTCGGACAAGCCCTGAACAGGTGCCGCTGGCAGGCCCTCCGCAACGAACGAGAAGAACTCCATGGGATTCCTGACTGGCAAGAAGCTGCTGATCACCGGCGTGCTGTCCAACCGCTCCATCGCCTACGGCATCGCCAAGGCCTGCCACGAACAAGGCGCCGAACTGGCGTTCAGCTACGTGGGCGAGCGCTTCAAGGACCGCATCACCGAGTTCGCTGCCGACTTCGACTCCAAGCTGATCTTCGACTGCGACGTGGGCGACGACGCACAGATCGCCAGGCTGTTCGAAGACCTGGCCCGGACCTGGCCCAAGTTCGACGGCTTCGTGCACAGCATCGGCTTCGCGCCGCGCGAGGCCATCGCCGGGGACTTCCTCGAAGGCCTGTCGCGCGAGGCGTTCAAGATCGCGCACGACATCAGCGCCTACAGCTTCCCGGCCATGGCGAAGGCGGCCCTGCCCTACCTCAACGACAAGTCGGCGCTGCTCACGCTGACCTACCTGGGCGCCGTGCGCACCGTGCCCAACTACAACACCATGGGCCTGGCCAAGGCCTCGCTCGAAGCCTCGGTGCGCTACCTGGCCGGCGCGCTGGGCCCCAAGGGCGTGCGCGTGAACGGCGTCTCCGCCGGCCCGATCAAGACCCTGGCCGCCAGCGGCATCAAGGGCTTCGGCAAGCTGCTGCCGGCCGTGGCCGCGGTCTCGCCGATCCGCCGCAACGTGACCATCGAGGACGTGGGCAACGTCGCCGCCTTCCTGCTGTCCGACCTGGCCGGCGGCGTGACGGCCGAGATCACCTATGTGGACGGCGGCTTCAGCCAGGTCGTCGGCGGCATCGACGGCGAATAAGCCCCGCCGCGCGCTGCTGCTGGCAGCGCTGGGCAGCGCCTTGCTGCCCGCCTGGGCGCAAGCGCCCAGGCTCATGCTGGCCAACGTCTACCGCCGCGGCATGCCGCTGGCCGGCTACTGGGTCAGCGAGAAGTACGACGGCCTGCGCGGCTACTGGGACGGCCGGCAGCTCTGGACCCGCGGCGGCGAGCGCGTGAACGCCCCCGCCTGGTTCACGGCCCCGCTGCCCGCCGTGCCGCTGGACGGCGAGCTCTGGGCCGGCCGCGGCCGCTTCGAACAGGCACTGTCCACCGTGCGCAGCCAGCAGCCCCAGGATGCGGCCTGGCGCGCCATGCGCTTCATGGTGTTCGACCTGCCCGCCGCGCCGGGCGATTTCGATGCGCGGCTCGCACGGCTGCGCGCGCTGCTGCCGATCGCCGATGCACCCTGGATCGTCGCCGTGCCGCAGCAGCGCGCGGGCACGCACGCGGCCTTGCAGGCGCAGCTCGATCGGGTCGTCAAGGAAGGCGGCGAGGGCCTCATGCTGCACCTGGGCAGCGCGCCCTACCGCAGCGAGCGCAGCGACGACCTGCTCAAGTTCAAGCCCTACGACGATGCCGAGGCCCGCGTCGTCGCGCACCTGCCGGGCCAGGGCAGGCATGCGGGCCGCCTGGGCGCACTGCTCGTGGAGACCGGCGAGGGACTGCGCTTCAGGCTCGGCGGCGGCTTCAGCGATGCGCAGCGGCGCGACCCGCCCGCCATCGGCAGCCTCGTCACCTACCGCTACAACGGCCTGAACGCGAGCGGCCTGCCGCGCCACGCACGCTTCCTGCGCCTGCGCGAAGACCGCTGAAACTCAGATCGTGCGGCCGTAGGGTCCGTCGTTGCCGACCTGGACCATGTCCTCGGCGCGCGTGACCTTCTCGGCCTCGGACATCGGCCGCCCCTCGGCCACGCAGTCGGCGAAGTAGCTGACCTTGCCGTTCTCGTCCTCGACCTCCACGAGCCCGTGGATGTCGGTCTCGAAGCCCGGGCACAGCAGGTTGAACTCGCGCGAGAACTTGAGGTAGTCGACGATCTTCTTGTTGAAGACCTCGCCCGGGATCAGCAGCGGGATGCCGGGCGGGTACGGCGTGACCAGGCTGGTCGTGATGCGGCCTTCGAGCTCGTCGATCGGCACGCGCTGGGTCTTGCGGTGCGCGATGTGGGCGTAGGCGTCGCTGGGCTTCATCGCGGGCGTGAGGTCCGACAGGTACATCTCGGTCGTGAGCCGCGCGATGTCGTACTTGGCGTAGAGCTGGTGCACGTGCTGGCACAGGTCGCGCAGGCCCATGCGCTCGTAGCGGCGGTGCTGCTGGCAGAACTCCGGCAGGATGCGCCACATCGGCTGGTTCTTGGCGTAGTCGTCCTTGAACTGCTGCAGCGCCGCCAGCATGGTGTTCCAGCGGCCCTTGGTGATGCCGATGGTGAACATGATGAAGAAGCTGTAGAGCCCCGTCTTCTCCACGATGATGCCGTGCTCGGCAAGGTACTTGGTGACGATGCTGGCCGGAATGCCCTCGGCGGCGAACTTGCCGTCCAGGCCCAGGCCCGGCGTCACGATGGTGGACTTGATCGGGTCCAGCATGTTGAAGCGGTCGGCCAGGTCGCCGAAGCCGTGCCACTTGGCGGCCGCGGCGTCCTTGATGATCCAGTCGTCGGCCGTGCCGACGCCTTCGTCGACCAGCGCGTCCGGGCCCCAGACCTTGAACCACCACTCGTCCGCGCCGAATTCCTGCTCGACCTTGCGCATGGCGCGGCGGAAGTCCAGCGCCTCCAGGATGCTCTCTTCCACCAGCGCGGTGCCGCCGGGCGGCTCCATCATCGCGGCCGCCACGTCGCAGCTGGCGATGATGGCGTACTGCGGGCTGGTCGAGGTGTGCATCAGGAACGCCTCGTTGAACAGGTGGCGGTCCAGCTTGCGGTGCTGCGAGTCCTGCACCAGCACGTGGCTGGCCTGGCTGATGCCGGCCAGCAGCTTGTGCGTGGACTGGGTGGCGAACACCAGCGACTCCTTGGGCCGCGCGCGGCGCTTGCCCATGGCGTGGTAGGCGCCGTAGAACGGGTGGAAGGCCGCGTGCGGCAGCCAGGCTTCGTCGAAGTGCAGCGTGTCGACGTAGCCGTCCAGCAGGCCCTTGATGGTCTCGGTGTTGTAGAGCACGCCGTCGTAGGTCGACTGCGTGACCGTCATCACGCGCGGCTTGACGGTGTCGGCGTCCACGCCGGCCAGCAGCGGGTTGGCGCGGATCTTGGCCTTGATCGCCGCGGGTTCGAACTCGCCCTGCGGGATCGGGCCGATGATGCCGAAGTGGTTGCGCGTGGGCTTCATGAACACCGGCACGGCGCCCGTCATGATGATGGCGTGCAGGATGGACTTGTGGCAGTTGCGGTCCACCACCACCACGTCGCCCGGCGCCACCGTGTGGTGCCAGACCATCTTGTTGGAGGTCGAGGTGCCGTTGGTCACGAAGAAGCAGTGGTCGGCGTTGAAGATGCGCGCGGCATTGCGCTCGCTCTCGGCCACCGGGCCGGTGTGGTCCAGCAACTGGCCCAGTTCCTCCACCGCGTTGCAGACGTCGGCGCGCAGCATGTTCTCGCCGAAGAACTGGTGGAACATCTGGCCCACCGGGCTCTTGAGGAACGCCACGCCGCCCGAGTGGCCCGGGCAGTGCCAGGAGTAGGAGCCGTCCTCCGCATAGTCCAGCAGCGCCTTGAAGAACGGCGGCTGCACGCTTTCCAGGTAGCTCTTGGCCTCGCGGATGATGTGGCGCGCCACGAACTCCGGCGTGTCCTCGAACATGTGGATGAAGCCGTGCAGCTCGCGCAGGATGTCGTTGGGCATGTGTCGCGAGGTCTTGGTCTCGCCGTACACGTAGATCGGCACATCCAGGTTCTTGCGGCGCACCTCCTCGATGAACTTGCGCAGGTTCAGCACCGCGGGGTCGAGGTCGGGGCCGGCGCTGAACTCCTCGTCGTCGATCGACAGGATGAAGGCGCTGGCGCGGCTTTGCTGCTGGGCGAACTGCGACAGGTCGCCGTAGCTCGTGACGCCGACGACCTCGAAGCCTTCGCTCTCGATGGCCTGGGCGAGTGCGCGGATGCCCAGGCCGGAGGTGTTCTCCGAACGGTAGTCCTCGTCGATGATGACGATGGGAAAGCGAAACTTCATGGGCGGCTCCGGGCCAGGCTGGATGGAAAGGCGCGAAGTGTACGGACATTGGATGACCGCACGGTGGCGCGGCGGTTCTTTTGACCCACAATGCGGCGCAACGCAACGAGGGAGCATGTCCATGGGCATTGCCGATCCAACTTTCTGGTGGCTGCTGGCGGGCGCCTGCATCGTGCTGGAGCTCGTCACCGGCACCTTCTATCTGCTGATGCTGGCGCTGGGCTTCGTCGCCGCGGCGCTGGCCGCCTACGCCGGCCTGGCCCTGGCCGGACAGGTCGCCACGGCGGCCATCGCCGGCGGCGGCGCCGTCGCCATCTGGTACGCCGTGCGCAGCGCGCGCGGCCGCAAGGACCGCGTGGGCGGCAACCCGGACATGAACCTGGACATCGGCGAGACGCTGGCCGTGGACGCCTGGAACCCGGACGGCACTGCCTCCGTACACTACCGCGGCGCCCGCTGGACCGTGGTGCAACGCGCGGCGCAACCGCCGGTGGCAGGCATCTACCGCGTGGTCGGCGTCGTCGGCAACCGCCTCATGGTCGACAAGGCCTGAACCCTCTCACCCAACGCAGGAGATTCACGGATGGAAGTCGCCATCGTTCTTTTGGTCATCGCCGCGGTGTTCGTCTCGCAGTCCATCAAGGTCGTGCCGCAGCAGAACGCCTGGGTCGTCGAGCGGCTCGGCAAGTACCACAGCACGCTGTCGCCGGGCCTGAACTTCCTGCTGCCCTTCGTCGACAAGGTGGCCTACAAGCACAGCCTGAAGGAAGTGCCGCTGGACGTGCCCAGCCAGGTCTGCATCACGCGCGACAACACGCAGCTGCAGGTCGACGGCATCCTGTACCTGCAGGTGACCGACCCGATGCGCGCGAGCTACGGCTCGTCCAACTACCTGATGGCCGTCACGCAGCTGGCACAGACCACGCTGCGCAGCGTGATCGGCAAGCTCGAGCTCGACAAGACCTTCGAGGAGCGCGACATCATCAACGCCCAGGTCGTCGCCGCCATCGACGAGGCCGCGCTGAACTGGGGCGTCAAGGTGCTGCGCTACGAGATCAAGGACCTCACGCCACCGGCCGAGATCCTGCGCTCCATGCAGGCCCAGATCACGGCCGAGCGCGAGAAGCGTGCGCTGATCGCGGCCTCCGAAGGCCGGCGCCAGGAGCAGATCAACATCGCCACCGGCGAACGCGAGGCCTTCATCGCGCGCTCCGAAGGCGAGAAGCAGGCCGCCATCAACCAGGCCCAGGGCGAGGCGGCCGCCATCACGGCCGTGGCCGACGCCACGGCCCAGGCCATCGAGCGCGTGGCCGCCGCGATCCGCCAGCCCGGCGGCAACGAGGCCGTGCAGCTCAAGGTGGCGGAAACCGCCGTCAACGCCTACAGCAAGGTGGCGGCCGACGCCACGACCACGCTGATCGTGCCGAGCAACATGGCCGACACCGCGGCACTGATCAGCTCGGCCATGAACATGGTTCGGCTGCAGCCGCCCAAACCATGAGCGACCCGGTGGCGCACAACGTCCTGGGCTCCGAGCTGGTGCCCTGCTCCTACGCGCCGCTGACGGGCTACTTCCGCGACGGCTGCTGCAACACCGACGACGGCGACCTCGGCGCGCACGTCATCTGCGCGCGCGTCACGACGGCCTTCCTGGCCTTCTCCAAACTGCGCGGCAACGACCTCTCGACCCCCCGGCCGGAGCACCGCTTCGCCGGCCTCAAGCCCGGCGACCGCTGGTGCCTGTGCGCCGCGCGCTGGAAGGAGGCGCACGAGGCCGGCTGCGCCCCGCACGTGGTGCTGGAGTCCACGCACATCAGCGCGCTGGAGTTCGTCCTGCTCGAAGATTTGCAGCGCCACGCCTGGCCGCAGCGAAATGCCGCGAATTGACTGCTACAATCGCGGGCTTCCCACGGAGCGGTGGATGAGTGGTTTAAGTCGCACGCCTGGAAAGCGTGTGTGGGTTAATAGCCCACCGCGGGTTCGAATCCCGCCTGCTCCGCCAAGACACCTAAGTTGTTGATTTTAAAAGAGAAATCAGCACTCTTGGCAATCTGTTCCCTGTGTGTGCTGCACAGGAGCGACAGATGCACATCATCAAACGGGGCGGGACGTACTACTTCCGCCGCCGCATCCCCCAAGACCTTGTAGCCGCTCACGGCGGACAGCGCGAGGTTCTTCACTCCCTTCGCACGAAAGACCGGCCAGAGGCCATGCGCAAGGCGCTGCGCGCTGCTGTGGCACTTGATGACCGATGGTGCGAGATGCGGGGTACACCGCCGATGGCAGATGAAGCACCCCCGCCATCGGCTGTCACCCCGCCTCTGCCCGTGGTCGCATCTACTGGCGCCACCCCCTCCCCTGCACCCAAGCCCGACGCCGAAGTCCTCGCCGACATGCTGCCCATCTGGAAGCGCGAGCGCAGGCCCAACGACAAGACCGAGCACGCCTACAAGCTTGCAGAGAAGCTGGGGTAGACAAGTGTCACCCCCCGCTGGGGCACTGGACCAGCAACGGCCGTCCGTGGAGAACTAGGACGCCGCCCTATGGGCAGTAGCAGGACACTGCTTCGTGCCAGAGCATTTGTCGTACCAGGCGCCCCAAATTGCTCCAATGACCACGACTGCGGAAACCGCATGAAACAACCGGACTCGCCATACCGGCACAGCAGCAACAGCTAGCTGCGTACCCACGGGACCCGACAGTGCCGCCGCAGATTGCACTGCTTTCGCAAATCTGTTGAGTTCATGCTGCGACAGAGCAATCACATAGTGACTCGATACCCCGAAGAATGCATAGCTCGAAGAGACAAGGAGGTACGTCACCCACGACCATTGCGACTTGTCACTGCCAACTGTGTAGCCCATCACGGCGAGAGACACGACCTGAAAGTAGGCCCAGAGCTTATGGATACTGTCGCTTTGCTTCTGGTAGATGTCGAATGCGTCTTTCAGGGACACATCCTGTACGGCCGTCGCGGCGGTTGCCATGGCGACTACTTCGGAACGCAGATGGCATCGCCCGAGCGAAACTTCTTGGCCGCGTTTTCACAGGCTGACTGCCCACTGAATTCTTGCATTGCGACGCCCGCGCATTGCTTGCCGCCACAGCTGTTCCCCACGCCCAATGCAAACCAGACGATCAGTACATACATGTAGACCTCCAGAGCTATAGCCGTGACTGATGCTATGGCCTGACGCTTGCTCGGACATCATTCGGTTTGAGGATGCAGGCGTGCGGCTTGCCCCGTCCTTACGGTCGAGGCTCGTTCCCGCTTGGCCCGAAACCGCCTTCTCCGACATGCCTAAACTGCTAGACTGAACTGCTACACACGGACGGTTTGGAGCACGCCTGGAAGGCCCCGCAGGGGCCGCCAACCCAAAGCGTGTGTGGGTTAATAGCCCACCGCGGGTTCGAATCCCGCCTGCTCCGCCAAGATTTTGTTGCATGGCCCCCATGCAACCCCCAGCGATCACGTCAAGCCCTGTTCCACAGGGCTTTTTCGTTTCAGGTCGCCCCGTTCGGCAGCCGTTCAGAACAGCCGGCCCTGCGCGCTCGTCAAGGCCGAGAAGCTCTCGCCCATGGGCTGCAGGATGGCGTCTGCGATGGGCAGCAGTTGCTTGTCCAGGTAGTGCGCGTAGTCGATGCCCGACTGGCGCAGCTCCAGCGGCTCCGGTCCGCCGCGCGTCATGACGTAGCGGATCCAGCCGCCGTGCTGGTACTGCCGGGGGCGGTTCATGCGCAGGTTGTGGTCGTCGGCGATGCGCGCGGCGCGCACCTGCGGCGGCACGTTGACCTGGTAGGCGTCCAGCCGGTGGCGCAGGCGCTTGCGGTAGACCAGCAGTTCGTCCTTCCGGCCGGCCAGCAGGGCCTGCGCATAGTCGGCCACGAACGCGCGGTAGGGCTCGCCGCGGAAGATGCGCGAGAGCAGGCCCTCCTGGAACTGGCGCGCCAGCGGCGTCCAGTCGCTGCGCGCCATCTCCAGGCCGCGGAACACCATCTCCTCGCGTCCCTGGGCGTCGACGCTCAGGCCGGCATAGCGCTTCTTGCTGCCCACGTCCGAGCCGCGGATGGTGGGCATGAAGAACTTGGCGTAGTGGGTGTCGAACTCGATCTCGAGGAAGTTCTCCAGCCCCTGCCCTTCGCGCAGTTCCCGCGTCCACCAGGCGTTGATGTCCCGCACCAGGCCGGCGGCGACCGCGTGCGCCTCGGCGTTGCCATGGGGGCGCTGGAGCCAGACGAAGATCGAATCGGTGTCGCCGTAGATGGCCCGGTAGCCGCGCCGTTCCACGAAGTCGCGCGTGCGCTTCATGATCTCGTGGCCGCGCAGCGTGACGGCCGAGACCAGCCTGGGGTTGAAGAAACGGCATTCGGAGGCGCCCAGCACGCCCGCGAAGGAGTTCATGAGCAGCTTGAGCGCCTGCGACAGCGGCGCATTGCCGGCGCGCTTGGCCGCGTCGCGCGCGTGCCAGAACGTGGTCACGATCTCGGGCAGGCAGTGCCGCTCGCGCGAGAACCGCGTGCCCTGCGGCCCGTGCACGAGGCCGCCGGCGTCTTCGGCCTGCATGCCCTCGACGAGGCCCACGGGATCGACCAGGAAGGTGCGGATGATGGAGGGGTACAGGCTCTTGTAGTCCAGCACCACGACCGCGTCGTAGAAGCCCGGCCGCGAGTCCATCACGTAGCCGCCCGGGTAGGCCTTGGCCGCGATCTCGCCCACGTTCGGCGCCACGTAGCCCAGGCGGTGCATGCGCGGCAGGTAGTGGTGGCTGAACGCGGCGATGGAGCCGCCGAAACGGTCGGCCTGCAGGCCCGTGGCCTGCGCGCGCTCGAGCACGAACTGCAGCAGCGCGGCCTTCTCGAAGATGCGCAGCACCAGCGCGCAGTCCTGGATGTTGTAGCGGGCCAGGGCCGGCTTGTCCTCCCGGTAGCGGCGCTCGATCTCGGCCATCTTGTCGTAGGCGTCGCCGATGTCCTTGCCCTCGCCCAGCAGGGCCTGCGCGACGGACTCCAGGCTGAAGGACGGAAAGCTCCACATCGCCGCGCGCAGCGCCTCGATGCCGTCGACGACCACCCGCCCGGGCATCGGCGCGAACAGGTAGCCCTGCTGGCCCGGGTGCGTGCGCCAGGCGATGGGCTGGCGGCCGCGGCCGGGCAGCAGCGGCACGCCGCAGGCGTCGGCTGCCTTCTGCAGCACGCGCAGGTCGAACTGCACCACGTTCCAGCCGATCACCACGTCGGGATCGTGCGCCGCGAACCAGGCGTTGAGCCGCTCCAGCATCTCGCGGCGGCTGGCGCAGTAGACCAGCGTGAAGTCCGCCGCACCGGCGGGCGCGACGGGCGGGTCGCCCAGCATGAGCACCGTGCGCGGGCCGGTGCCGTCCAGCGCGATGGAGTACAGCTCTTCGGTCGCGCTGGTCTCGATGTCCAGCGACACGACCTTGACCGCCGGGCGGTAGCCGGGCGCGGGCCGCAGCCGGCCGTCGACGATGGTGTCGCCCTCCCGCTGCCCGCCCTCCACCACCACGCCGGCCGTGATGAAGCGCTCCATGAGGTGGCGGTCGTGCGGGCGCACGTCGGCCTCGTACAGCGGGATCCGCAGCGCCTGCAACGCGCGGGCCAGCCGGCCCAGCTGCCGGAACTGCCGCGCGTAGACGCCGAGCACGGGCTCCTGGCCGAACGAGCGCAGCGCCAGTTCGCGCAGCTCCAGGCCGGGCAGCGTGGCCAGCCGGGCCTCGACCGGCGGCCCGGTGCCGGGCCGCGACGAAGGCCACCGAGGTCTGGGCGCGCAGCAGCAGCCTGCGCGGCCCCTGCTCGGTGGCCAGCCAGTATTCGATTTCGGTGCCGTCGGCCGCATCGCGCCAGTGGCGCGTCAGGATGAAGCCCTTGAGTTCGGTGGACGCCACGGGGGCCTGCGGGTGGATGAAGCGGTAAGGCGGGTGTCGACCGGCGCGATTCTCGCCGCCGCCCGGCGGCCGCCGACTTGTCCATGGCAGGCGTGGGCAAGCCTGTGGAGAACCTTGTGGGATCCGCCCGAAGCCCTTGCCTGGCGCGGGCCGCGACACGGTGCCTGCAAAACGGGCAGCGCAGCTGTCGGCGCCGTCCTACATTGCGCATCGGAGCCGACGCACAAGGTGAGCCGCAAGCGCTTCGTTACGCTCTTCACACCATGCAACAAATTCGCATCTCGCGCGCCGCACGGCTTGCGCCCACCGATGGCCGGCGTTTCGATTGCCAATGGATGGAAGCCTGCCAGATGAACCGCTGGTTCCTCAAGGCGCGGCTGGCCGAAGCCCTGGCCTTGCACGGCCCCGACAGCCACTGGCTCGAAACGCGCCCCCTGCCGCGCGGCCAGGTGCCGCTGGAAGCCTGAACCGTGCTCTGGATGCCCTGGCAGGTCGTCGCCTTCCTGGTCCTGCTCGGCGCCACGGGCGCCTGGGTCTGGGCCCCGCAGCACTGGCATGCGGCCGTGCAGGCCCGCCGTGCCGGCCGGGCGCTGCCGCTGGCGTTCACCGCGCTGATGGTGCTGGTCTACGCCAGCATGGCGGTCTGAACCGCGCCGCGCCTGCGCCCTGCACCGCCAAGGGCCGGGGCTTCAACCGGCGCGCTGCGCGAACAGCTCCAGCTTCAGCCGGTGCGAGCGGCCGATCCACAGCGCATGGTCGCGGTGGTCGCGCAGCGCGTCGCCGGTGTTGGGATGCACCAGCACGTCGAGCGCGCCATGGTTCAGGGCCAGCCAGCCCACGACCTGGGCGAAGTCGGCGTGGCCGATGGCGAGCTGGTAGCTCCACATCGGATGCGGGCCGACCGGCCGCTCGTGGAAGCGGCCGACCTCCACCAATGTGCCCAACTCGGCCTGCACGGCTTCACGCAGCCGCCAGGCCTCGTCGCGCGAGTCCGCCCCGAAGTAGACATGGGCATGCCAGCCGTGGATCAGGGACGGGTCGCGCATGGTGGAAGTGACTGGCGAGGCGAAGGATGGCGGTGCATGGAGCCGCCCACTGTAGCGGTGCCCGGCCACCGCCGCCGCCGAAGCTTCCATAATGCGACCCGCTGGAAAGGACACCGCCCACACCGAGAGATGAGCATCCGAAAGCGTCTGCTGTTGCTGGTCATCGCGGTCTGGCTGCCCGCCGCCGCCGGTTTCGGCATGCTCACCTGGCACATGCATGGCGAGCAGGTCGCCGGCACGCGCCGGCAGGTGGAGGAGTACGGGCTGCGCGTGGCCACCACGGTGGAGCGCGAGCTCGACCGGCGCGTGGTGCTGGCCCAGACCCTGGCCGCCTCGGGCGAGGCGCGCGGCGGCGACTTCGCCCGCTTCCACGAGGAGGCGCGCAGCGCGACGGCCGGCGCGGACTCCTGGGCCCTGCTGGTGGACACCGGCGGGCAGATCCTCAACACCAGGGCGCCCTACCCGGGCCCGCGCGTTCCGCGCATCAAGCCGCTGCCGCTGGCCGAGACCGGGCCGCAGGTCTACTTCGTGGGCCAGGCCCCGGTGGCGAAGACGCCGGCCATCACCGTCTTCGTGCCGGTGCCGGGCATGGTGCCGCAGCACTACAACGTGGGCGTGGCCTTCGAGCCGGCGGTGCTGCAGCAGGCCCTGGACGCCAACCCGGGGCCGTTCGAGGCGCTCGCGGTCGTGGTCGACGGCGAGCAGGTCATCATGGCGCGCAGCCGCGACCCGGAGAAATGGTTCGGCGTCTCGGCTTCGCCCCGGTTCAAGCAGCGCATCCTGGAGGGCGGCACGGGCTTCGCCGAGTCGACCACGCTGGACGGCGTGCGCTCCATGACCTACCTGTCGCCGCCCAACGCCTACGGCTGGTTCGTCATCGTCTCCGTGCCCATGCGCCTGCTCGACGCCGCGGCCCAGCAGGCCTCGGCCAAGGCCGTGGGCGCGGCCGCGCTGCTGCTGGCCTTCGGCCTCGTCCTGGCGCTGAGCGGCATGCACAAGATCGGCCGCACCGTCGACGCCTTGCAGAGCGCCGCCGGCGACCTGGCCCACAACCGCGTGCCGCCGCGGCTGCAGACGGGCGTCTCCGAGGTCGACCAGGTCGCCATGGCCCTGCACGAGGCCGGCGCCCGCGCCCAGGAATCCAATGCCACGCTGGAGCGCCGCGTGCGCGAGGCCGTGGCCCATGCCCAGGACGCCCAGGCCCAGCTGCTGCAGAGCCAGAAGCTGGAGCTGGTGGGCCGGCTCACGGCCGGCGTCGCGCACGACTTCAACAACCTGCTGCAGACCATCGTCACCGCCCACCACCTGCTGCTGCGCCGCGTGACCGACGGACCGGAGCGGCGCACGCTGGACGGCGCCGTGCGCGCCGTCGCCAAGGCGCGCGACCTCGTCAAGCAGCTCATGACCTTCGGCCGCGTGCAGCTGCTGGAGCCCAGCGCCGTCAGCATCCCCGACGTGGTGCTCAAGAGCCAGGAGCTCACGCGCACCGCCGTCGGCGAGGCCATCGTGCTGAGCACGTCGCTGGAGCCCGCGCTGCCCGCCGTGCACGTGGACCCCGTGCAGTTCGAGATGGCGCTGCTCAACCTGGTCTTCAACGCGCGCGACGCCATGCCGGCCGGCGGCCACATCCGCATCGCCGCGCAGGAGGCCCTGGCACCCGAAACGGCGCACCTGGGCCCGGGCCGCTTCGTGCGCGTGGAGGTGGCCGACACCGGCACCGGCATGAGCGACGAGGTGCAGGCCCGCGCCTTCGAGCCCTACTTCACGACCAAGCCCGTGGGCGCGGGCAGCGGCATCGGCCTGGCCCAGGTGCATGCCTTCGCCAAGCAGTCCGGCGGCGACATCGGCCTGTCCAGCCAACTCGGCGTGGGCACGCGCATCTGCCTGTACCTGCCGGTGGCGGCCGCGCCGGCCGATGCCCCGGCCGTGCCGGCGCAGGCCGCGCCGGCCGCGCCCATGGCCGGCGTGCGCATCCTGATGGTCGAGGACGACAAGCTGGTCTCGGCCATGGTCGCCTCCGCGCTCGAGGAGGAAGGCTACGTGGTGCGCCACTGCGCCACGGCCGACGAAGCCCTGCAGGTGCTGCAGGCCGGCAATGCCTTCGACATCCTGTTCACCGACGTCGTGATGCCGGCCGCATGAACGGCGTGGACCTCGCGCGCTGGTGCGCGGCCGAGCGGCCCGGCATCGCCATCGTCGTGACCACGGGCTACGCGGAGAACCTGCAGGAGTTCTCGCCCACGGTGCTGCGCAAGCCCTACGAAACGGGCGCGCTGTTCGCCGCGCTGGAAAAGGCCGGCAAGCGCAGGGCCGCCGCCTGAAGCCGGCCGGCGCTCACCTGGACGAGAAGCGGTAGCCCCTGGACTGCAGGCAGCGGTCGAAGGCCGCGCTGCGCGCGCCGGCGTTGAGGTCGGTGGAAGCGCCGGGCGACTGCACCAGCGGCGCGCAGGGCCCCTGGCCGTAGATGTCGGTGCACTTGCGGTCCGCCTCGGTCGGCCAGGTCGGCACCGCCATCTGGCGCGACGGCCAGGCCTTGGCGGCCTCGTCGCCGCAGGCCGCCTTGTCGGCCTCCAGCTGGTCGGGGGTGGCGCCGGGCTTGTTCCAGCTGCCGCAGCCGGCCAGCGCCACCGCGAAGGCCCAGGGCAGCGCCCGGCGCAGCCCGCGCTCAACGCGCCGGCGGCTCGACATAGGCCTGCTCCACATGCCAGCCGGCGGCGCCCACCAGGCCCGCGGCCATGAGCCCCTCGTACTGCTCGCGCGTGACGGGCATCAGGAACAGCGCGGCCGAACCGTCGTCGGTCTCGGCCGGCAGCCAGACCAGGCAGCCCTTGCCGGCCCGGTAGCGCTGCGCGGATTCGGGCACGTAGATGCGCAGTTCCTGCAGTTTCTCGCGGATGTTCATGGCGATCTCCTGGACATGCGCCAGTCTGGCGGCCCGGCCGGCAGCGGGCCTGTCGGACGGCAGGCCATCCGCGTGGAAGGCGCCGGCGTTCCCGCGTGCCGTGGCAGCGCGGGCGCAGCCCTGCAAGAATGGCCGGCGCCCACCCCCACGGAGCTTCCCATGCATTCCCACGATTTCAACAGCCCTGCCATCGCCACGCTGCGCGAAGACCTGGCGCTGGCCCTGCGCGCCGCCGCCCACCATGGCCTGGCCGAAGGCGTCTGCAACCACTTCAGCGTGGAGCTGCCCGACGGCAGCGGCCGCTTCCTGCTCAACCCGCGCGGCCTGCTGTGGTCCGAGGTGCAGGCCGACGACGTGGTCATGGTCGATGCCCATGGCGAGCGCCTGGCCGGCCGCCATGCCGTGGAGCCCACCGCCATGTTCATCCACGCCGCCATCCACCGCCTGTGCGGCAAGGCCGTGGTGCTGCACACCCACATGCCCTACGCCACCGCGCTGACGCTGACCGAGGACGGCCTGCTGGACAGCTGCCTGTCGCAGAACGCCATGCGCTTTGATGGCCGCATGGCGCTGGACCCCGCGTACAACGGCCTGGCCCTGGACAACGCCGAGGGCGAACGCATCGCGCGCGCCATGCAGGGGGCCGACGTGGCCTTCCTGGCCAACCACGGCGTGGTGGTCTGCGGCGCGCGCATCGACCACGCCTACGACGACCTCTACTACCTGGAACGCGCCTGCATGGCCCAGGTGCTGGCCCAATCCACCGGCCGGCCGCTGCGCCGCGCCGACCCTGAACTGGTGGCCCGCGTGTGCGAACAGACGCTGGGCGAACGCCTGCAGTCCGAACTCTTCTTCGCCGCGCTGCGCCGACAGCTGTGAGCATGGGCACCACCCGCACCGTCGCCGCGATCTGGGCCCTGGCCGGCCTGCCCGAGGCCGCGCTGGCCGAGTTGCAGCTCACCGGCCGGGACCCGGTGGTGCCCTCCTCCTTCGCCGTGGGCCAGGCCGCCCAGGCCAGCATGGCCGCCGCCGCGCTGGCCGCGGGCGAACTCGGCCATGCGCGCGGCCAGCCGCGCCAGCGCGTGGCCGTGGACATGGCGCATGCGGCCGTGGAGTGCACGGGCTGGTTCAGCCTGGACGGCCAGGCGCCCGACCTCTGGGACGCGTTCTCGGGCCTGTACCGATGCGCCGACGGCCACGTGCGCCTGCACGCCAACTTCGCCCACCACCGCGAGGGCGCGCTGCGCCTGCTGGGCCTGGACCCGGCCACGGCCCAGCGCAGCGACGCCGAACGCGCACTGCTGGGCTGGCGCGCGCTGGACTTCGAGCAGGCCACGGCCGAGCGCGGCCTGGTCGCCACCGCGCTGCGCAGCTTCGCGCAGTGGGACGCCACGCCGCAGGCACAGGCCGTCGCGGCCCAGCCCCTGCTGACGTTCACGCGCATCGGCGACGCGCCGCCGCGCGCGCTGCCGCCCCTGCAGGCGGACGCGCTGCCGCTGGACGGCTTGCGCGTGCTGGACCTCACGCGCATCCTGGCCGGCCCGGTCGGCGGCCGCGCACTGGCCGCGCTGGGCGCCGAGGTGCTGCTCGTGAACAGCCCGAACCTGCCCAACATCGCCGCCATCGCCGACACCAGCCGCGGCAAGCGCTCGGCCCATGTCGACCTGCGCACGGACGCCGGCCAGGCCCGGCTGCGCACGCTGCTGGCCGACGCCCATGTGTTCTCGCAGGGCTACCGGCCCGGTGGCCTGGCCGCGCTGGGCTTCGGCCCCGAAGCGCTCGCCGCGCTGCGCCCCGGCCTGGTGTGCGTCTCGCTCACGGCCTATGGCGCGCAGGGCCCCTGGGCCGCGCGGCGCGGCTTCGACTCGCTGCTGCAGACGGCCATGGGCTTCAACCAGGCCGAGGGCGAGGCCGCGGGCGACGGCCAGCCACGGCCCATGCCTATGCAGATCCTCGACGAGGCATCGGGCTTCCTGATGGCCTTCGGCGCCGCGGCCGCGCTGTGGCGCCAGCAGCACGAAGGCGGCAGCTGGCATGTGCAGGTCTCGCTCGCGCAGACCGCGCAGTGGCTGCGCGGCCTGGGCCGCGTGCCGGACGGGCTGAAGGCGGCGATGCCGGACCGCATGCCCTTCCTCGCCACCGGCGCCTCGGGCTTCGGCCAGCTCTGCGCGGTGCGCCCGGCCATGCAGCTGGGCCGCTGCCGAGGCGGCTACCGCCATCCCTCCATGCCCCCCGGCAGCCATCCGCCCGCATGGACCTGAACCTCCCGCATCGCGCCCTGATCCCCTTGCGGTATGGTCAGCGCTGCGGCAACCGCCGACCGACAACGACAAAAAGGAGATCCATCGCATGCACCAACGTCCCCCGTCCGTCCACCGCCGCAGCGCCCTGGCGCTGCTGCTCGCGGCCACCGCCGCGCCCGCGCTGCGGGCCCAGGCCGCCTGGCCGAGCAAGCCCATCACCGTCGTCGTGCCCTTCCCGCCCGGCGGCCAGACCGACGTGATCGGCCGCCTGGTCTGCGACCAGCTGGCGCGCCGGCTGGGCCAGCCCGTGGTGGTGGAGAACCGGCCCGGCGTGAACGGCTCGCTCGGGCTCCGAGCAGGTCGCGCGCGCCGCGGCCGACGGCTACACGCTGGTCATCACGGGCCCGGGCACGCATGCCATCAACCAGCTCGTGAACCCCAACGTGAAGTACGACGCGCGCAAGGACTTCACGCACATCGGCATGCTCACGCGCGCCGGCAACGTGCTGCTGGCCTCGCCGGCCTTCCAGGGCAAGAGCGTGGCCGACGTGGTGGCGCTGTCCAAGGCCAGGCCGCGCTCGATCAACTTCGCGCTGACGGGCATCGGCTCCTCGGGCCACATGTCGATGGAACTGCTCAGCAGGCCGCCGGCATCGACTTCAACGCCGTGCCCTACAAGGGCGACGCGCCGGCCATCACCGATCTGATCGGCGGCCAGGTGGACCTGCTGTTCGTCAACGCGACCTCGGCCGGCGCCCAGGTGCGCGGCGGCAAGCTGCGCGGCCTGGCCGTGACCAGCCCCCAGCGCAACGCCCTGCTGCCCGACCTGCCGACCATGGCCGAGGCCGGCCAGCCCGAGGTGGTGGCCCAGTCCTGGACCGGCCTGTCCGGTCCCGCGGCCTGCCGGCGGCCCTGGTCGAGCGCCTGAACCGCGAACTGCAGGCCATCCTCGCGCTGCCCGATGTGCGCGAGCGCTTCGCCGCCACCGGCAACACCGCCGTGCCCGGGACGCCGGCGGATGCCCAGCGCTTCGTCGACGACGAGGTCGCAAAATGGAGCAAGGTCGTCAAGGCCGGCAACATCCGGCTCGAGTGACCACGCCGTTGGGATGGCCCCCTCGAGGGGCGCGCCCTGCTCCGCGGCCTTCCGACCCCTTGCTTGCGTGCCCGATCCCGCGCATGGCGGGTGACGCCGCATCCTTGAACACTCGATGAACAACTTGCAACCCAACCTCTTCAAGCGCGCGCTGCGCGAAGGCCGCACGCAGATCGGCATCTGGTCCACGCTGGCCTCGCCCTATGCCACCGAACTCATCGCCGGGAGCGGCTACGACTGGGGCCTGCTCGACACCGAGCACACGCCGAGCGACGTGCCGCTGATGCTGAACCAGCTGCAGGCCGTGGCCTCGGCCACGCCCGCGCCGGGTGCCGCGCCCATGCAGGCCGTGGTGCGCCCGGCCTGGAACGACACCGTGCTGATCAAGCGCTACCTGGACATCGGCGCGCGCAGCCTGCTGCTGCCCTTCGTGCAGAACGCCGAGGAAGCCCAGGCCGCCGTGCGCGCCACGCGCTACGCACCGGCCGGCGTGCGCGGCATGGGCGGCTCCACGCGCGCCAGCGACTTCGGCCGCGCGGCCGGGTACGTGGACCATGCGCACGAGGAGATCTGCCTGCTGGTGCAGGTGGAAACGCGCGAGGCGCTGGCCCAGATCGAGGCGATCGCCGCCATCGATGGCATCGACGGCATCTTCATCGGCCCGGCCGACCTCTCGGCCAGCATGGGCCACCCGGGCAAGCCGCGCCATCCCGAGGTGGATGCGGCCATCGACGATGCGATCCGGCGCATCCGCCGCGCCGGCAAGGCGCCCGGCATCCTGATGGCCGACGCCGAGCGCGCGCGCGCCTGCATCGCCCAGGGCGCGCAGTTCGTGGCCGTGGCCATGGACATGCTGCTGCTGCGCAACGGCGCCGACGCCACGGCCGCCCAGTGGCGCGACCGCGGCGCCGCGGCCGGTCGCTCGGACAGCTACTGACCCCGCGAAACCCGTAGCCGGCGGACGGCCAAGCCGGCTCGCATAGCATGCCTGCCATGCCACCACTGACCCAGAACCTGCTCATCGCCAACATCGGCGTCTTCGTGCTCCAGATGCTGCTGGGCAGCGACATCCTCGCCTGGTTCGCGCTGTGGCCGCTGGAGTCGGGCATGTTCATGCCCTGGCAGGTGGCCAGCTACGCCTTCCTGCACGGCAGCCTCATGCACCTGGCCTTCAACATGTACGGCCTGTGGATGTTCGGCGGCGAGCTCGAGCGCGTCTGGGGTTCGCGCCGGCTGGCCGTGTTCTATGCCGCCAGCGTGGGCACGGCCGCGCTGGCGCAGCTGCTGGTCACGGGCATGGCGGGCAGCATGGCGCCCACGGTGGGCGCCTCGGGCGGCCTGTTCGGCCTGCTGATGGGCTTTGCCATGGTGTTCCCGCAGCGCCGCATCACGCCGCTGCTGCCGCCGATCCCGATGCCGGCCTGGGCCTTCGTGACGCTGTACGGCGCCATCGAACTGACGCTGGGCGTGACGGGCAGCGCGAGCGGCGTGGCGCATTTCGCGCACCTCGGCGGCCTGCTGGGCGGCTGGCTCGTGATCCGCTACTGGCGCGGCCAGCCGCCGTTCGGCCGGCGCTGAACGGCCCCGCGGCCCCGCGGCCCCGGCCGGATTGCGCGGTGTTCAGTGCTTGTGCTGGCCGTGGCCGGCCGGCGCGGCGCTGGCGTTGACGGGCCGCACCGGCGCCTGGACCTCGAGCGATTCGCGCTTCCCGTCCTTGCCTTCGAACACCAGCGTGAGCGGCACCGTCTCGCCGGCCTTCACCTGCCGGGGCAGGTCCATCAGCATGATGTGGTAGCCGCCCGGCCGCAGCTCGACGGTCTTGCCGGCCGGCAGCTCCACGCCAGGCACCTGGCGCATGCGCATGACGTTGTCCTGCAGCGCCATCTCGTGGACCTCGGCCACGGGCGCGGCCGGCGAGGTGACGGACACCAGCCGGCTGTCCTTCGCCGCGTTCAGCCGCATGAAGGCGCCGGTGGCCTTTTGCTGCGGCACGGTGGCGCGGACCCAGGCGTCCTCGACGCTGACCTGCGCCTGCGCGATGCCGGCGGCGAAGGCCGTGGTGGCGATGAGGAAACGGAGCGTGGATGTCATGGGAGATTTCCTTCTTGGGTTGATGTGGGCCTTGTCGGGGCATGGACCATGCACTCCATGGATCGGGAACGACTTCACTTCAGCCAGGGCGTGTCCTGCTCGAGCAGCAGCGCCTCGCCGCGTTCGATCACGAAGTAGCGGAAGGCCTCGGCCGCCGGCGACAGCGCCTGGCTCTGCAGGTGCACCACCTGCCAGGTGCGCATCACCGGCGTTCCTTGCGACGTCGAGCAGCTTCAGCAGCCCGACGCCGCATCTCGAGCCAGACCGTGTGCAGCGAGAGCAAGCTCACGCCCATGCCGGCCATCACGGCCTGCTTGATGGCCTCGTTGCTGGACATCTCCATCACGACGCTGCGGCGAGAAGCGGTGCTCGTCGAAGAAGCTCGCTCCAGCGCTGCGCGCGTGCCCGAGCCCTTCTCGCGCACGATGAAGTCGTAGGACTCCAGCGTCCCTGACCGGCAGGTGACCCACACCGAGCAGGGGGTGCTCGGGCGGGGCGATGAATACCATGCGGGTGCGCGGCGAAGGGTTCCGAGCGGGTGGCCATCTCGCGCGGCGGCCTGCCCATCACGGCCAGATCGCACTCGCTGGCCTGGCAGCAGCTCGCACCAGCTGCTCGCGGTTGCTGCCGACGAGCAGCCGGACTTCGATGCCCGGGATGCTCCTCGCGGAACAGCGCCAGCAGCTGCGGCACGAAGTACTTCGCGGTGCTCACCATGCCGATGGTCAGCGTGCCGCTCTCCAGCCGCTGAAGCCGTGCGATCACGTCCTCGGCGTCGCTTCAACGCCGTCGAGCATGCGCTTGGCGTGCGACACGAAGTACTCGCCGGCCGTGGTCAGCGACACGTGCGCCCGGTGCGTTCGAAGAGCGTCAGTCCGACCTGCTCCTCGAGCTCCTTGACCTGCATGGAGACCGCCGGCGGCGTCAGGTGCAGCTCCTCCGCGGCGCGCGCGAAGCTGAGGTGGCGGGCGACCTCCACGCGAAGACCTGCAGCTGACGGAAGTCACGATTCATCATTAGGAAATCTTAATTCGACTACAAAGGAAATCGTGAATTTGACTGAAGTATGAATCAGGCCCACGACACTGAGCCCGCACCACGGGAGACCTCCTCATGAACGCTCCGTCGACACCGCATCCTTCAGTCGACGCACCGAGGATCACCGACGCCAAGAAGCGCTACAGCGCGGGTGTTCTGAAGTACCGCCAGATGGGCTACTGGGAGCCCGACTACCCGCCCAAGGACACCGACATCATCTGCCTGTTCCGAATCACGCCGCAGGAGGGCGTCGATCCGATCGAGGCTGCTGCCGCCGTGGCCGGCGAATCGAGCACCGCCACCTGGACCGTGGTCTGGACCGACCGCCTGACCGCCTGCGAAACCTACCGCGCCAAGGCCTACAGAGTCGAGCCGGTGCCCGACCGCCCGGCCAGTACTTCGCCTGGGTGGCCTACGACCTCGATCCTGTTCGAGGAAGGCTCGATCGCCAACATGACGGCCAGCCTGATCGGCAACGTCTTCTGCTTCAAGCCGCTGAAGGCCGCGCGGCTCGAAGACATCCGCGTCCCGGTGGCCTACGTGAAGACCTTCAAGGGGCCGCCGACCGGCCTGGTCGTCGAGCGCGAGCGGCTGGACAAGTTCGGCCGCCCGCTGCTGGGCGCCACCACCAAGCCCAAGCTCGGCCTGTCGGGCCGCAACTACGGCCGCGTGATCTACGAAGGCCTCAAGGGCGGCCTGGACTTTATGAAGGACGACGAGAACATCAACTCGCAGCCCTTCATGCACTGGCGCGACCGCTTCCTCTACGTGATGGACGGCGTGAACAAGGCCAGCGCCGCCACCGGCGAAGTGAAGGGCTCGTACCTCAACGTCACCGCCGGCACGATGGAGGCGATCTACGAGCGCGCCGAGTTCGCCAGGAACCTGGGCAGCGTGATGATCATGATCGACCTGATCGTCGGCTGGCCCTGCGATCCAGTCATGAGCGAATGGTGCCGGCGCAACGACATGATCCTGCACCTGCACCGCGCGGGGCATGGCACCTACACGCGGCAGAAGAACCACGGGATCTCGTTCCGCGTCATCGCCAAGTGGCTGCGCCTGGCCGGCGTGGACCACATGCACACCGGCACCGCCGTGGGCAAGCTCGAAGGCGACCCGCTCACCGTGCAGGGCGTCTACAACGTCTGCCGCGACAGCTACACCCGGGTCGACCTGCCGCGCGGCCTGTTCTTCGACATGGACTGGTGCGACATGAAGAAGGTGATGCCGGTGGCCTCGGGCGGCATCCATGCCGGCCAGATGCACCAGTTGATCGACCTGTTCGGCGACGACGTGATCCTGCAGTTCGGCGGCGGCACCATCGGCCACCCGGCGGGCATCCAGGCCGGCGCCGTGGCCAACCGCGTGGCGCTCGAGGCCATGGTCAAGGCCCGCAACGAGGGCAAGGACATCAAGAACGAGGGCCCGGAGATCCTGCAGAAGGCGGCCCGGTTCTGCACCCCGCTGAAGCAGGCGCTCGATACCTGGGGCGAGATCAGCTTCAACTACACGTCCACCGACACCAGCGACTACGCCGTCACGCCCGCCGTCGCCTGAAGAAGGAGAGCTTCACCATGATGACCAACCCCACCGGCCGCGTGACCCAGGGCCAGTTCAGCTTCCTGCCCGACCTCAGCGATGCGGAGATCTCGCTCCAGGTCGAGTACGGCCTCGCCAAGGGCTACGCCTGGAGCGTCGAGTACACCGACGACCCGCACCCGCGCAACACCTACTGGGAGATGTACGGCATGCCGATGTTCGACCTGAAGGACGCCGCCGGCGTGCTGCAGGAAGTGAACGCCTGCCGCAAGACCTTCCCGAACCACTACATCCGGCTGATGGCCTTCGATTCCACGCGCGGCTTCGAGTCGATCGCGATGAGCTTCATCGTCAACCGGCCGAAGGACGAGCCCGGCTTCGGCCTGGCGCGCCAGGAGGTGGAAGGCCGCACGCTGCGCTACACGGTGCACAGCTACGCCACCGACAGGCCCGAAGCGCAGCGCTATTGAGCACAGGCACGCCATGCATCGCATCGCCCCTTCGATCCTGTCGGCCGACTTCGCCCGCCTGGGCGAGGAGGTGCGCGACGTGATCGCCGCCGGCGCGGACTGGATCCACTTCGACGTGATGGACAACCACTACGTGCCGAACCTGACGATCGGCCCGGCCGTGGCGCAGGCCATCAAGCCGCACTGCCGGCGCGCCGACGGCACGCCGGTGCCGCTGGACGTGCACCTGATGGTGCAGCCGGTCGATGCGCTGGCGCAGGCCTTCGCCGACGCCGGCGCGGACGTGGTCAGCTTCCACCCCGAAGCCTCGGCCCACGTCGACCGCACGCTGCAGCTGATCCGCGGCACGGGCTGCCAGGCCGGCCTCGTGTTCAACCCGGCGACGCCGCTGGACATGCTGGAATGGGTCATCGACAAGGTCGACCTGGTGCTCGTGATGAGCGTCAACCCAGGCTTCGGCGGCCAGGCCTTCATCGACGCCGCGCTGCGCAAGATCGAGCGCGCCCGGCGCCTGATCGAGGCCGAACGCGCACGGTCGGGCCGCGACATCCGGCTCGAGGTGGATGGCGGCATCAAGGTGGACAACATCCGCCGCGCGGCCGATGCCGGTGCCGACACCTTCGTGGCCGGCAGCGCGATCTTCGGGAAACCGGACTACCGCGCCGTCATCGGCGCGATGCGGCGCGAGCTGGGCGACGCGCGCGACGTGCGGAGAGCCGCATGAACCAGCCGCTCTACGCCATTGCCGGGACCGGCGGCGACGAAGCGCCGGCGCCACCCGCCGCGAACGCCGCCGCCAACGCCGCCGCGGCAGCCGCGCCGCGCAGCGTCGGCGACGTGCTGCGCGACAGCCAGGTCGAGGCCGTGTTCGAGGAGCTCGACCGCGACCTGGTCGGACTGGCGCCGGTCAAGCAGCGCATCCGCGACATCGCCGCGCTGCTGGTGATCGACAAGCTGCGCCTGGGGCTGGGGCTGCAGGCCCACGCACCGTCGCTGCACATGAGCTTCACCGGCAACCCCGGCACCGGCAAGACCACGGTGGCCATGCGCATGGCCGAGATCCTGCACCGCCTGGGCTACGTGCGCAAAGGCCACCTCGTCGCCGTCACGCGCGACGACCTGGTCGGCCAGTACATCGGCCACACCGCGCCCAAGACCAAGGAAGTGCTCAAGAAGGCCATGGGCGGCGTGCTCTTCATCGACGAGGCCTACTACCTCTACAAGCCCGAGAACGAACGCGACTACGGGCAGGAGGCGATCGAGATCCTGCTGCAGGTGATGGAGAACCAGCGCGACGACCTGGTGGTGATCCTGGCCGGCTACAAGGACCGCATGGACACCTTCTTCCGCTCCAACCCGGGCATGAGCAGCCGCATCGCGCACCACCTCGACTTCCCGGACTACAGCCAGGACGAACTGCGCCGGATCGCCGACCGGATGCTCGACGGGATGCACTACCGCTTCGCCGACGGGGCGCGCGAGACCTTCGGCGAGTACCTCGCGCGCCGCGTGGCGCAGCCGCACTTCGCCAATGCGCGCAGCGTGCGCAACGCGCTCGATCGGGCGCGGCTGCGCCAGGCCAGCCGCCTGTTCGCCGACCGCGAGCGCGCGCTGACGCAGGACGACCTCACCACCCTGCTGCCGGCGGACATCCGGGCCAGCCGGGTGTTCGGGAACTGAATCGAAAAACCGCTGGAGATACCCCAATGCCATTGACTGGCCGCTGGACCCTGACCCGCTATCTGATCGAGCAGCGCCGCCGCTATCCGCAGGCCAGCGGCGAACTCAACGCGCTGATCCTGGACATCTCGCTGGCCTGCAAGTCGCTGGCACGCATCGTCTCGCGCGGCCCGCTCGGCGCGGCCCTGCCCGCCGGCGGCGCGGTCAACGTGCAGGGCGAGGTGCAAAAGCCCCTGGACGTGCTGTCCAACGAGGTGTTCGTCCGCATGAACGAATGGAACGGCCACCTCGCCGGCATGGCCTCCGAGGAGATGGACCAGCCCTCGCAGATCCCCGAGGCCTACCCGCGGGGCAAGTACCTGGTCGTCTTCGACCCGCTGGACGGCTCCTCGAACATCGACGTGAACGTCTCCGTGGGCAGCATCTTCTCGGTCCTGCGCGCGCCGGCAGAAGTGGTCGAGAGCGGCCGCGACGTCGTGGAGGCCGATTTCCTGCAGCCCGGGGCCGCGCAGGTCGCCGCCGGCTACGCCATCTACGGGCCGGCCGCGCAGTTCGTGCTGACGGTGGGCGACGGCGTCGCCGTCTTCACGCTGGACCCGGACCTCGGCGAGTACGTGCTGACGCAGTCCAACGTCCAGGTGCCGGCGGACACGCAGGAGTTCGCGATCAACAGCTCCAACGCGCGTTTCTGGGAGCTGCCGGTCAAGCGCTATGTCGACGAGTGCCTGGCCGGCAAGCCCGGCCCGCGCGGCAAGGACTTCAACATGCGCTGGATCGCCAGCATGGTGGCCGAGGCGCACCGCATCCTGATGCGCGGCGGGGTGTTCCTGTACCCGCGCGACACCAAGGACCCGGCCAGGCCCGGGCGGCTGCGCCTGCTGTACGAGGCCAACCCGGTGGGCTTCGTCATGGAGCAGGCCGGCGGGCGCGCCAGCACCGGCCGCCAGCCCATGCTGGGGGTGCAGCCGACCGCCCTGCACCAGCGCATCGGCCTGGTCTTCGGTTCGCGGAACGAAGTCGAGCGCATCGAGCGCTACCACCAGGAGCCGCCGCCCGGCGAGGCGCCGCTGTTCGCCACCCGCAGCCTGTTCCGCGACTGAGCCCGCAAGGAGCACCCCATGTCACAAAAGCATCCCATCATCGCCATCACAGGCTCCTCGGGCGCCGGCACCAGCTCGGTCACGCGCACCTTCGAGAACATCTTCCGCCGCGAGAACATCACGGCCGCCGTGATCGAAGGCGACAGCTTCCACCGCTTCGACCGCAAGGAGATGAAGCAGCGCCAGGCCGAGGCGGAGAAGGAAGGCAACACGCACTTCAGCCACTTCGGCTCCGACAACAACCTGTTCGCCGAGCTCGAGGGCCTGTTCCGCAGCTACGCCGAAACCGGCGCCGGACGGCGCCGCAAGTACCTGCACGACCCGGTCGAGGCCGCGCCCTACCAGCAGGAGCCTGGCACGTTCACGCCCTGGGAAGACCTGCCCGCCCAGACCGATCTGCTGTTCTACGAGGGCCTGCACGGCGCGGTCGTCACGCCCGAGGTCAACGTCGCCAAGTACCCGGACCTGCTGATCGGCGTGGTGCCCGTGATCAACCTGGAGTGGATCCAGAAGCTCTACCGCGACAAGAACGTGCGCGGCTACAGCTCCGAGGCGGTGACCGACACCATCCTGCGCCGCATGCCCGACTACGTGCACTACATCTGCCCCCAGTTCGCGCACACGCACGTCAATTTCCAGCGCGTGCCGGTGGTGGACACCAGCAACCCGTTCATCGCGCGCGACATCCCCGCGGCCTCCGAGAGCATCTGCGTGATCCGCTTCGCCAACCCCAAGGGCATCGACTTCCCCTACCTGCTGAACATGATCGACAACGCGTGGATGAGCCGGGCCAACACCATCGTCGTGCCCGGCGGCAAGATGGAACTGGCGATGCAGCTCATCTTCACGCCCTTCATCTGGCGCATGATGGAACGGCGCCAGCGCGCCCAGGGAGCACTGTGATGGCCGGCACCTCCACCGACCGCGTGCTGCGCAGCGACAGCCGCCACTTCGACCCCATGGCCAATGCGCTGCGCGCACTGGCCATGGACGCGGTGCAGCAGGCCAACTCCGGCCATCCCGGCGCACCGATGGGCATGGCCGAGATGGCCGTGGCGCTGTGGAACACCCACCTGCGCCACAACCCCGGCAATCCGGCCTGGCCCGGGCGCGACCGCTTCGTGCTGTCCAACGGCCACGCCTCGATGCTGCTGTACGCGCTGCTGCACCTCACGGGCTATGCGCTGCCCCTGGAGGAACTCAAGCGGTTCCGGCAGCTGCACAGCAAGACGCCGGGGCACCCCGAGGTCGGTCTCACGGACGGCGTGGAGACCACGACCGGGCCGCTGGGTCAGGGCCTGGCCAACGCGGTGGGCATGGCGCTGGCGGAAAAGCTGCTCGCCGACGCGTTCAACCGCCCCGGGCACGCGGTGGTCGACCACCGCACCTACGTCTTCCTCGGCGACGGCTGCCTGATGGAAGGCATCAGCCACGAAGCCTGCGCGCTGGCCGGCGTGTGGCGGCTGAACAAGCTGATCGTGCTGTACGACGACAACGGGATCTCGATCGACGGCGCCGTCGAGAACTGGTTCCGCGACGATACGCCGCAGCGTTTCGCCGCCTACGGCTGGAACGTCATCGGCCCGCTCGATGGTCACGACACCGCGGCCGTGGGCCGGGCGATCGGGCAGGCCAAAGCCAGCGCCGACCGCCCGACCCTGGTCGTCTGCCGCACCACGATCGGACGCGGATCGCCCGCCCGCGCCGGTACGGCCAAGGCGCATGGCGAGCCGCTGGGCGCCGAGGAGATCGCGGCGACCCGCGCGGCGATCGGCTGGAATGCCGGCAGCTTCGAGCTCCCCGACGATGTACGCGCACGCTGGCACGCCGCCGAGCGGGGCGCCGCGCAGGAGGCCACCTGGCGCAGGGGCTTCGAGGCCTATCGGAGCGCGCATCCCGATCTCGCCGCCGAGCTGGAGCGCCGCCTCGCCGGCCTGCTGCCGGCCGATTTCTCCAGGACGGCGGTGGCGCTGATGGCGCGCCTGGCGCAATCCACCGATGCCGTCGCGACGCGCAAGGCCTCGCAGCAGGTGCTGGCCGCGCTGGCCCCCTCGCTGCCAGAGCTGCTGGGGGGCAGCGCGGACCTGACCGGCTCGAACCTGACCGACTTCCCCGGATGCGGCGCGGTGCGCGGTGGACAGGCCGGTGGCCGCCATATCAACTACGGCGTGCGCGAGTTCGGCATGGCGGCCATCATGAACGGCGTCGCGCTGTACGGCGGCTTCATCCCCTACGGCGGTACCTTCCTGACCTTCAGCGACTACAGCCGCAACGCCATCCGCATGGCGGCGCTGATGAAGCTGCGCGTCATCCACGTGTTCACGCACGATTCCATCGGCCTGGGCGAGGACGGGCCGACGCACCAGGCGGTGGAGCACGCCGCCAGCCTGCGCCTGATCCCGAACCTGGACGTCTGGCGCCCCTGCGACGCGGCGGAGACGGCGGCCGCCTGGGTCCACGCCCTCGCACAGGCGCACCGGCCGAGCGCCTTGCTGCTGTCGCGGCAGAACCTGCCGGCACAGCTGCGCACGCCGGAGCAGGCGGTCGACATCCGGCGCGGCGGCTACGTGCTGAGCGAACGCGCCGCGCCCGAGGCCGTGCTGCTGGCCACCGGCTCGGAAGTCGCGATCGCGATGGCCGCGCAGGCGCTGCTCGATGCCCGGGGCGTGCCGGTGCGCGTCGTCTCCCTGCCCAGCAGCAGCGTGTTCGACCGCCAGCCGCGCGAATGGCGCGAGGCCGTGCTCGGCCGGGGGCTGCCGCGCATCGGCGTGGAGGCCGGCGTGACGCGCTGGTGGGGCCAGTACGGCTGCGCGGCCGCGCTGGGCGTGGACAGCTTCGGCGAATCGGCGCCGGGCCCCCAGGTCTACGCGCACTTCGGCCTGACGGCGCACAAGCTCGCCGAGCTGGTCGTCGCCCAGGCCGCGCCGGGCCGTTGACGGAGGGCCGCGTCATGCACTTCGACATCGTCAGCTTCGACCTCGACGGCACGCTGGTCGACACCGCCGGGGAGATCGCCGAGGCGGCCAACCGCGCGCTGGAATCGCACGGCATCGCACGCCGGCCGGTAGGCGAGATCACGCGGTTCATCGGTGCCGGCACGCACGAGCTGATGCGCCAGCTGCTCGCGCGCGTCGTCCAGGAGCAGCCGGCGCTGGCGCAGCGGATCCGGACGGACGCGGTGCTCGAAAGCCTCGATGCGCACTACGCGGAGACGACGGGAACGAGCTCCGCGCCCTACCCCGGCGCCCACGCGGTGCTCGCGGAACTCAAGGCCGCCGGGGTGCGCCTGGCCTGCACGACCAACAAGGAGATCCGGCACGCGCAACGGCTGCTGGACGTGCAGGACCTGGGCCGCTGGTTCGACCTCGTGATCGGCGGGGACTCGCTGCCGTTCAAGAAGCCGGACGCCCGTGTGCTGGGCCACGTGGTCTCCACGCTCGGCGGCGACCGGCTCCGCACGGCCCACCTGGGCGATTCGCGCACGGACCTGATGGCCGCGCGTGCTGCGGGCGTCGCGGCCTGGGCGGTGCCATATGGCTACAACGCCGGCCAGCCGATCGAGGCGTCGTGCCCCGAACGCCTTTTCCCCGACCTGCGGGCCGTCGCGGACCACGTGCTGCGGAGCCGGGTCGCGGCCTGAGATTCTTCATCCATTCCAGCACCACCAGGACGAGAGAGATGGGCATCCGACCCGGCATCAACGGCTTTGGCCGCATCGGCCGCAACGTGCACGGCATCGAGAAGGATCTGGGCGACATCTCCACCGGCGGCGGCGCCTTCCTCGAAGTGCTCGAAGGCAAGACCTTGCCGGCCTTCGAGATCCTGGCGCGCCGCGCGGCCGGCTGAGGTTCGGAGGCTGCGCCATGCTTTGCGCCCTGCTCTGGGACGTGGACGGCACGCTGGCCGAAACCGAGCGCGACGGCCACCGCGTCGCCTTCAACCAGGCTTTCGCCGCACTGGGCCTGCCCTGGCACTGGGACGTCGACCGCTATGGCCGGCTGCTGCGGGTCACCGGCGGCCGTGAACGCCTGCTCGCCGCCATGCGGGAGGAAGGCGACGCCCCGGCGCTGCCCGGCGAGCGCGAAGCACTCGCACGCGCGCTGCATCAACGCAAGAACCACTTCTATGCCCAGAGCGTGCAGGAAGGCGCCATCCCGCTGCGCCCCGCGGTCGCGGCCCTGATCGACGAGGCCGGCGCACGCGGCATGCGTCAGGCCATCGTCACGACCACCAGCCGCGCAAACGTGCAGGCGCTGCTCGACCACCACCTGGGCCCCGGCTGGGAAAGCCGTTTCGCCGCCGTGGTGTGCGGCGAGGACGTCGACCGCAAGAAACCCGATCCGCAGGCCCACCAGCGCGCGCTGGCCGCGCTGCGCCTGGCCGCCACCGAGACGCTGGCCCTGGAGGATTCCTGGGCCGGCGCGCACGCCGCGCAGGCCGCCGGCGTGCCGGTGCTGGTCACCCGCAGCGCCTACTTCGCGGCCGACCCCATCGACGCCGCCGTGGCCATCGGCCCCGGGCTGGACACTCGCGCCGGATGGCATCCCGCGCCGGATGCCCGCGCGCTCGACCACATCACGCTCGACGACCTGATCGCCTGGCATGCGCGGATGGAATTCGTGTCTGCCTCCGGCTGAACCCCCACTTTTCACAGGAGACCCCACCATGGCATTCATCTCGCTGCGCCAGCTGCTGGACCACGCCGCCGAACACGACTACGGCGTGCCGGCCTTCAACGTCAACAACCTGGAGCAGATCCAGGCCATCATGGACGCGGCCGAGGCCACGCAGAGCCCGGTGATCCTGCAGGCCAGCGCCGGCGCGCGCAAATACGCCGGCGAGCCCTACCTGCGGCACATGGTGCTGGCCGCGGTGGAGAGCCACCCCGCAATTCCGGTGGTGCTGCACCAGGACCACGGCGTGTCCACGGCGGTGGCGGTGCAGGCCATCCAGAGCGGCTTCACCAGCGTGATGATGGACGGCTCGCTGCTGGAGGACGGCAAGACGCCGGCGAGCTACGACTACAACGTCGATGTCACCGCCGAAGTCTGCCGGCTCTCGCATGCGGTCGGCGTCAGCGTCGAGGGGGAGCTCGGCTGCCTGGGCTCGCTGGAAAGCGGCCAGGCCGGCGAGGAGGACGGCATCGGCGCCGAGGGCACGCTCAGCCACGAGCAGCTCCTGACCGACCCGCAGGAGGCGCGCGACTTCGTGGCCCGCACGGGCGTCGACGCGCTGGCCATCGCCATCGGCACCAGCCACGGCGCCTACAAGTTCAGCCGCCAGCCGACCGGCGACATCCTCGCCATCGACCGCATCTCCGAGATCCACGCCGCCATTCCCGGCACCCATCTCGTGATGCACGGCTCGTCCAGCGTGCCGCAGGAATGGCTGGAGATCGTGCGGCGCTTCGGCGGCGACATCCCCGAGACCTACGGCGTGCCGGTGGAGGAGATCCGGCGCGGCATCGCCAGCGGCGTGCGCAAGATCAACATCGATACCGACATCCGGCTGGCGATGACCGGCGCGATGCGGCGGCTGTTCGCCGAGCAGCCTTCCGAGTTCGATCCGCGCAAGGCGCTCGCGGCCGCGCGCGCCGCGGCACGCGGCATCGTCGAGGCGCGCTACGAGGCCTTCGGCTGTGTGGGCCACGCGGCAAGAATCCGGCCGCTGCCGCTGAGCGCGATGGCCAAGCGCTACAGCTGACCAGCGCACCGGCCCGGGCCCGGGCGGTTTCTTCGCGCGTTGCGCGAGCCCCCTGGCCCGCTCGGGAGGACCCGGACCACGAATCTGTTCATCTCGCTCAAGCACCTGGTACTGGGCGACCAACTGCCCCGAGTACAAGGTGACAGCCGTGCTGAACCACCCCGTGCGCGGTGCGGCGCCATGCGACGCCGTGGAGCGGCCTCACATCTGCTCGACCATCACCTGCCCGAAGCCCGAGCACGAGACCTGCGTGGCCCCGTCCATGAGCCGCGCGAAGTCGTAGGTGACCTTCTTGGACAGCACCGCCTGCTCCATCGCGTGGATCACGAGGTCGGCCGCTTCCTTCCAGCCCATGTGGCGCAGCATCATCTCGGCCGACAGGATCAGCGAGCCGGGGTTCACGTAGTCCTTGTCGGCGTACTTGGGCGCCGTGCCGTGCGTGGCCTCGAACAGCGCCACCGTGTCGGACATGTTGGCGCCCGGCGCGATGCCCATGCCGCCGACCTGCGCGGCCAGCGCGTCGGAGATGTAGTCGCCGTTGAGGTTCAGCGTGGCGATCACGTCGTACTCGGCCGGGCGCATCAGGATCTGCTGCAGGAAGGCGTCGGCGATCACGTCCTTGACCATGATCCACTTGCCGGTGTCGGGGTTCTTGAAGCGGCACCACAGGCCGCCGTCGATGCGTTCGGCGCCGAACTCCTTCTGCGCCAGCGCGTAGCCCCAGTCACGGAAGGCGCCTTCCGTGAACTTCATGATGTTGCCCTTGTGCACCAGGGTCACGCTGGAGCGCTGGTGGTCGATGGCGTACTGCAGCGCCTTGCGCACCAGCCGCTCCGTGCCCTCGCGCGAGACCGGCTTGACGCCGATGCCCGAGGTCTCGGGGAAGCGGATGGTGCTGACGCCCATGTCCCGGACCAGGAAGTCGATGAGCTTCCTCGCCTCGGGCGTCTGGGCCGCGAACTCGATGCTGGCGTAGATGTCTTCCGAGTTCTCGCGGAAGGTCACCATGTCGGTCTTCTCGGGCTCCTTGAGCGGCGAGGGCACGCCTTTGAAATAGCGCACCGGACGCAGGCAGACGTACAGATCCAGCAACTGGCGCAGCTTGACGTTGAGCGAGCGGATGCCGCCGCCCACCGGCGTGGTCAGCGGGCCCTTGATGGCCACCGCGTGCTCGCGCACGGCGGCCACGGTCTCCTCGGGCAGCCAGCCGTCGGCGCCGTACAGGCGCGTGGCCTTCTCGCCGGCATAGACCTCCATCCACTGGATCGCGCGCTGGCCGCCATAGGCCTTGGCCACGGCCGCATCGACCACCTTGCGCATGACCGGCGTGATGTCGCGGCCCACGCCGTCGCCTTCGATGAACGGGATGATGGGCTCGTCGGGCACGCTCAAAGAATGGTCGGCATTGACCGTGATCTTCTGGCCGCGGGCAGGCGGCGCGATGTGCTGGTACATGGTGGAGAAACTCCGGCGCAGGCTTCTTGTGTCTGGGACGCGGTGCGCAGCGGTCTTCGCACCGGACGAAAGGCGCGGCGATTCTAGCCTTCGCCCCTGCGCGGCCCCTGGCGCGCAGGCGACGGCGCGGCATGGAAGAATGGCCGCTTTGCCGCCATCGAAAGACCGCCGCCATGCCCGCGTTCCGCCTGCTGTCCCGCCTGCTCGCCCCCCTGCTTTTCGCCGGTTTCACCGGCGCCGGCCTGGCCCAGGAAGGGCCGCAGCTGGACCTGCCGCGCACCCAGCTCACGGCCGGCATGCACCATCTGGACGTGCAGCTGGCCACCACGCCGCTGCAGCGCCAGATCGGCCTCATGAACCGCAAGGAGATGCCGCAGCACGAGGGCATGCTGTTCGAGTTCGAGGAAGCGGCCGTGCAATGCTTCTGGATGAAGAACACGCTGCTGCCGCTGACCGCGGCCTTCGTCGACGACGCCGGCGTCATCGTGAACCTGGCGGACATGAAGCCGCAGACCACCGATTCGCACTGCTCGGCCAAGCCCGTGCGCTTCGTGCTCGAGATGAACCAGGGCTGGTTCGCCAAAAAGGGCATCAAGGCCGGCTACCAGCTGGGCGGGCAGCCGTTCAAGCGCTAGGAACGCATGCACGTTCTACCCCTTCGCCATGGCGGCGAAGCGCGCATGCAGCCAGTCGCGCAGGCTGCGCACGGCCGGCGTCAGCTGCCGGCGTGCCGGCACCACCAGGGCCAGCGGCGAAGGCTCGCCGAGCCAGTGCGGGTTCACGTGCACGAGCCGGCCGGCCGCGAGTTCGCCCGCCACGTCCAGCCATGACTTGTAGGCGATGCCCAGGCCGGCCAGCGCCCAGCGCTTGACGACCTCGCCGTCGTTGGCCGAACGGCGGCCCTGAACGGCCACCTGCAGCCAGCGGCCCTCCACCTGCAGCGGCCAGCTGGCCGGCACCTCGCCGCCCAGCATGAAGCGCAGTGCCTCGCGCTCGCCCAGCGCGGCCGGCGTGGCCGGGCTGCCGTGCTGCGCGAGGTAGGCCGGCGCGGCCACCAGCACGCGCCGGTTGTCGGGCGCCAGCGGCAGCGCCACCTGCGTGGCCGCGTCGGGCGCGCCGTAGCGGATGGCCAGGTCGATCGGCGCGCGCAGCAGGTCGCTGTTGCGGTCGGCCAGGTGCAGGCGCAGCGCCAGCCGCGGGTGGCGCTGCTGGAAGTCCTCCAGCCAGGGCAGCAGCACATGGCGGCCCAGGTCGGACGGCAGGGCCAGCTGCAGTTCGCCGTGCAGCGCCTGGTGTTGGGCCAGCGCCGCGTCGCGCGCCTGCTGCAGGGCCTGCAGGGCCTGGCGCACGTGCGGCAGCAGCCGCTCGCCCTCGGCGGACGGGCGCAGGCTGCGCGTGCTGCGCACGAACAGCGGCACGCCCCACTGCGCCTCCATGCGCTTGACGGCGGCGCTGGCCGCGGCCGGCGACCAGTCGAGCGCGCGGGCGGCCGCCGTGAGGCTGCCGAGTTCGGCCGCCCGCACCAGCAGTTCGAGGTCGGCGATCCGGGTCATCGTTCCATTTTCTTTGAAAGTGAATCGCGCCCCGGCCGCTGTATTCCTGTGCAGGGCCGCGCCACACTGGCCCCACTCCCTCGTTTTTCGGAAAGATCGCCATGCAAGCCATCGCCTACCAGACCGCCCTGCCGATCAGCGACCCGCGCGCGCTGCAGGACGTGACCCTGCCCGACCCCGCACCCGGCGCGCACGACCTGCTGGTCGAGGTGCGCGCCATCGCCGTCAACCCGGTCGACACCAAGGTGCGCGCCCACACCAGCGCCGAGCCCGGCGGCTGGAAGGTGCTGGGCTGGGATGCCGTGGGCACCGTGCGCGCCGTGGGCAGCGCCGTGACGCTGTTCCAGCCGGGCCAGCGCGTCTGGTACGCGGGCGCCATCGACCGGCCCGGCGCCAACGCCGCGCTGCACCTGGTGGACGAGCGCATCGCCGCGCTGGCGCCCGCCAGCCTCACGGACGCCGATGCCGCCGCGCTGCCGCTCACCGCCATCACGGCCTGGGAGCTGCTGTTCGACCGGCTCGGCATCGCGCGCGACACCGCACCGGGCAACGACAGCCTGCTGGTCGTGGGCGCGGCCGGCGGCGTGGGCTCCATCCTGCTGCAGCTCGCGCGCAACCTGACGGGCCTGAACGTGATCGCCACCGCCTCGCGGCCCGAGACGCAGGACTGGGTGCGCAAGCTCGGCGCCCACCATGTCGTCGACCACAGCCGGCCGCTCGCGCAGGCGCTGAAAGACGCCGGCCTGCCCGCGCCGCGCTACGTGGTCGGCCTCACGCAGACCGACAGGCACTTCGCGCAGATCGCCGAACTGATCGCGCCGCAGGGCCGCTTCGGCCTCATCGACGATCCCGCACCGGGCAGCATCGACGTCGGCCTGCTCAAGCGCAAGGCCGTGTCGCTGCACTGGGAGCTGATGTTCACGCGCTCGCTGTTCCAGACGCCCGACATGGTCGAGCAGCACCGGCTGCTGACCGAGGTCGCGCGGCTGGTGGACGCCGGCCTGCTGCGCTCCACCATCGGCGAGCACTACGGCCGCATCGACGCCGAGAACCTGCGCCGCGCCCATGCCCGCATCGAGAGCGGCCGGGCGCGCGGCAAGATCGTGCTGGAAGGCTTCTGAAAAAACGGCCGGCGTTTGATGCAGATCAAACGCCGGCCCCGCCATGCCTTCGGCCACGTGCGCAGGCCCGCGCGGGCGGGGACAATGACGGCGCGCATGAACTCCGCCCATCCATTGCTGCACACCGGCCCCGGCGTCGGCTTCGACCAGCCCCTCGAGATGCTGGCCGCCTGCCATGCGCGCATGGAGCGTTCGCTGGACCTGCTGGAGCGGCTGGGCCGGCACCTGCACGCGCAGGGCTGCGACGCCCAGGCCCGCGGCGCGGCGGCCGACGTGCTGCGCTACTTCGACATCGCCGCACCGCTGCACCACCAGGACGAGGAACTGCACGTGCTGCCGCTGCTGCGCGAGCAGGGCCAGGCCGGCCTGGCCGCGCGGCTGCGCGCCGACCACCAGGTCATGGAGCACGACTGGGCGCGGCTGCGGCCGGACCTGAAGGCCGTCGTCGACGGCGCGCTCGACCAACGCGCGCTGCCGGCCGCCGTGGCGCGCTGGACGCAGTTCGCGGCGCTGTACCGCCGGCACCTGGCGGCCGAGGAAGCCATGGTCTTTCCCGCCGTGCACGCCAGCCTCACGCCCACGCGGCAGCAGGCCATGGGCGCGGAGATGGCCGCGCGGCGCGGCGCAAGGCCGGCGCCGCGCTGAGCGGTTTCAGGCCGGCTGCGCCTGTGCAGGCAGCACGCGCCGCACCCATTCGCGCCGGGCCGCGTCGTACTCGCGCGCCATGCGCGCCACCAGATCGCCCGCGGGCGGCACGTCGCGCAGCACGCCGATGCCCTGGCCGCAGCCCCAGATCTCCTTCCAGGCCTTGGGCTTCTCCCGGTTGGAGCCGAAATCCATCTTGGACGGATCGCTGGTGGGCAGCGCGTCCGGGTCCATGCCAGCGTTGCGGATCGAGGGCTTGAGGTAGTTGCCGTGCACGCCCGTGATGAGGTTGGTGTGCACGATGTCCTGGGCGCTGCTGTCCACGATCATCTGCTTGTAGCCCGCCACCGCGTTGGCCTCCTGCGTGGCGATGAAGGCCGAGCCGATGTAGGCCAGGTCGGCGCCCAGGGTCTGCGCGGCCAGGATGGCGCGGCCCGAGGCGATGGCGCCCGACAGCAGCAGCGGGCCGTCGAACCACTCGCGGATCTCCTGGACCAGCGCGAACGGCGACTGGAAGCCCGCATGGCCGCCCGCGCCGGCCGCCACCGCGATCAGGCCGTCGGCGCCTTTGTCGATCGCCTTGTGCGCGAAGGCGTTGTCGATCACGTCGTGCAGCATGATGCCGCCCCAGGCGTGCACGGCGTCGTTGATCTCGGTGCGCGCGCCCAGCGAGGTGATCACGATGGGCACCTTGAACCTGGCGCAGACCGCCATGTCGTGCGCGAGCCGGTCGTTGGAGCGGTGCACGATCTGGTTGACCGCGAACGGCGCCGAGGGCGCTTCGGGATGCAGGCGGTCGTACTCGGCCAGCTCCGTCGTGATGCGCTCCAGCCAGACCTCCAGCTGCTCGGCCGGCCGCGCGTTGAGCGCGGGGAACGAGCCCACGATGCCGGCCTTGCACTGGGCGATCACGAGGTCGGGATTGGAGATGATGAACAGCGGCGAAGCCACGACGGGCAGGCGCAGGCGCTCGGACAGGATGGGGGGCAGGCTCATGGTGGCTGGTTTCCTCGGGTAGTGGACGAACGATGCTCAGATGCGGCGCGCGACGCCTTCCCAGTAGGGCTCGCGCAGCCGGCGCTTGAAGATCTTGCCGGTGTCCTCGCGCGGCAGGCTGTCGTGGAAGGCGATGGTGCGCGGCACCTTGTAGTTGGCCAGGCGCGCGCGCAGCCAGTCCTGCACGGCCGCGGCGTCGACGGCGGCGCCGGGGCGCAGCTGCACGGCCGCCGCCAGGCCTTCGCCGAACTCGGCGTCGGGGATGCCGAACACGGCCGCGTCGGCCACGCCGGGCATGGTCAGCAGTTCGGCCTCGATCTCGGCGGGGTAGATGTTCACGCCGCCCGAGATCACCATGTCGGACTGGCGGTCGCAGATGAACAGGTAGCCGTCGGCGTCCAGGTAGCCCATGTCGCCCAGCGTGACCAGGCCGCCCTGGTCGATGGCGGCGCGCGCCTCGTCGCGGCCGATGTAGCTGAAGTCGGGCATGGCCGGCTGGCGCACGTAGATCAGGCCCATCCGGCCCGCGGGCACGGGCCGGCCCTGCGCGTCGAGGATGCGGATCTGCGCCGCGCCCAGCGCGCGCCCGGCCGAACCCGGGCGCTCCAGCCAGGCGGCGCTGTCGATGAAGGTGGTGTAGCCGGCCTCGCTGGAGCCGTAGGCCTCGGTGATGACGGGGCCGAACCAGTCGATCATGCGGCGCTTGAGCTCGGGCGCGCAGGGCGAGCCCGTGGACGAGACCTGTTGCAGCGACGACAGGTCGTGGCGGCGGCGCACGTCTTCGGGCAAGGCCAGCAGCCGCTGGTACATGGTCGGCACGAGGTAGGCCTGCGTGACGCGGTGCCGTTCGATCAGCGCCAGCGTGCGCTCGGCCGCAAAGCCCGGCTCCAGCACCAGCGTGGCACCGGCGCCGCAGCAGCTCAGCACGAAGGACATGGTGGCGCTGTGGTACACCGGCGCGCTCAGCAGGGCCGTGGAGGCCGCCGTCACGCCGTAGACCGTGCGGCCGACCTGCTGGCTGGCCGCCTCCAGCGCCGCGCGCTGGTCGGCCGGCACGGGCAGGCGGCGCACGCCCTTGGGCCGGCCCGTGGTGCCCGAGGTGTAGACCACGGTGTTGAAGGCCACGCCCGTGGCCGGCGGCAAGGCGGCCTGGCCGCGGGCGAAGGCGCCGGCCCAGGCGTCGCCCTGCGTCTCGTCCGCGGGCACGGCCTGCACGGCCACGCCGGCCGGCACGCCACCGGCGATCTGCGCCTGCAGATCCTCGTGCACGAGCAACACGCGCGCACCGCTGTCGGCCAGCAGGAAGCCGGTCTCGGCCGCCTTGAAATGCCAGTTGATGGAGACCAGGTAGACGCCCGCGCGGCGGCAGGCGATGGCCGTGGCCACATAGGCCGGGCCGTTGCGCAGCATCACGGCGGCTGTGTCGCCCTCGCCCACGCCGAGCGCGCGCAGGCCGCCCGAGATGCGGTCGGCCAGATCGGCCATGGCCGCGGGCGACCAGCTGCGGTCTGCGAACACCAGGGTGGGATGCATGCGTGTCTCCGTTGGCTCAACTAGGCACTGTCTAGTTGTGGGTGCGAGATTAGCAGCACGCGGCCCGCGCCGCAAGTCGCCAAGGTGTCAGCGGGGTTCGGTCGCCAGGCCGGCGATGGCCAGCAGGCAGAAGCGCACCAGGGCCTCGCTGCTCTGCTCGGTGCTCTGGCGCGGGCCGGTGCGGATCGGTGCGCCGCGGCCGTGCAGGCGCAGCGTGGCCAGGCCGTGCGCGGCGGCCCAGACGATGCCCGCCACCTCGTCCTCGCTCAGCGTGTCGGCGCGCGGCGACGGCAGCAGCGGCAGCACCACGCTGCGCAGCATGGCGAACGAGGCGGTGCCGGCCTCCACGAGTTCGGGGTAGTCGTCGCGCCGGCCCAGCAGCGGGCCGAACATGAGCTGGAAGCGGGCCGGATGGGCCTGCGCGAACGCGATGTAGGTCAGCAGCACGGCGCGCAGCTGGCCCGGGCCGTCGGCCGGATCCACCGTGGCCAGCCGGCGCTGGCGCTGCGCCACCAGGTCGCGGAAGCCCTGCGCCGCGATGGCGGCCAGCAGGCCGTTCTTGTCGCCGAAATGGTGGGCCGGCGCGCCCTGCGAGACGCCCGCGAGCTTGGCCGTGGCGCGCAGGCTCATGGCCTCGCTGCCCTCGGTGTCCAGCAGGTGCGTGCCCCACTGGATCAGCGATTCGCGCAGGTTGCCGTGGTGCCACTGGCCCTCGGGCTTGACGGCACGCACGCTCTTGCGGCGCGAAGGGGATGCGGGCTTGGCGTCGGTCATGGGCGGCGCATCTTAGGGCACGCGCCGCCCTGCCCGGCTCAGCTCGCCTCGCAGCTGAAGTTGGCCGCGTCCTCGATGCTGCCGGTGCCCTTGTACCTGGCGAACTTGGGGTAGGCGCACAGCGGCCGCGTGCGGTTCGGGAAGTAGGCGTTGCTGGCGCTGGCGCGCGCGGCGATGGTGTCGGGCGCGACGCCCTTCTCCACCCAGTCCACCATGGCCTGCAGCGAGTCGTAGGTGTCGGTGGCCGGGCCGCCCGAGCAGTGCGCCATGCCGGGCACGAGGAAGTTGCGCGCGAAGCCCTGCGTGGCCGCGATGCCGCCGTTGTTGGCGGCCAGGCGCTCGTAGTAGTCCACCGTGTCGCTGGCCGAGAAGATCGGGTCGGCCATGCCGTGGATGAACAGCAGCTTGCCGCCGCGCGCCTTGTAGGCCGCGAGCTGGTCGTCGCGGTAGCTGTCGTAGACCGCCGAGAAGGCCTCCATGCGCGCCGGATCGGTGTCGAAGTTGAAGGCCAGCGCGTCGAACGTAGGGTCTGCCGGCGTGAAGAACTCGTTGCGCAGCGCGTCCAGCATCAGCGTGATGTAGCGCGAATTGGGCGTGGCCGTGGCCGAGGTGCCCAGCGTCCAGGCACGCCAGCCGCTGTCGCGGATGCCCGGGTCCCAGGGCTGGCCGGCGTACAGCGCCTGCCCGGCCGTGTTCCTGGGGCCGCCGAACACGTCCTGGAGCGCGCCGACCTGGGCCGCGCTGATGCAGCTGTCGTCCTTGGCGCCGGTGCATTGCAGCACGGCCGGGTCGAAGCTGCAGGCCCGGGTGTTCTGCACCAGGCCGTCGACCGCGCCGTCGCCGGCGTCGCAGGCCGCGAGCACGGCGTCGGCCACGAGGTTCAGGTCGCTGTCGGAGAAGGCCTGCGACAGCACGGGCTGGCCGTCGCCGCCGGCCGGTGCGATGTCCGTGAACTTGCGGTGGTTCCACATCGCGGCCACGGTGGCGCCGCTGGACACGCGCATGGCCGGCGCGCCGGCCGTGATGCCGTCGAAGTAGCCCGGAAAGCGCTGCGAGAACATCATGCCCTGGCGCCCGCCGCCCGAGCAGCCCGAGAAGTAGGAGTAGTTGGGCGCCTTGCCGTAGCGCCATTCGATCAGGGCCTTGGCCGACTGCGCGGTCTTGTCGTGCGCGTTGTAGGCGTGGTCGATGCGCGCCTGCGGGTCGGCGCCGAAGCTCGCGCTCGTGCCCTGGTGGCCGGCGTCGGTGGAGACCACGGCATAGCCCTGCCCCAGCGGCGAGGGCGTGCCGATCGAGATGCTGGACGACAGCGAGGTGTCGCGCAGCGTGCCGTCGTTGCCGCCGCCGCCCAGGTACAGGAAGCGGCCGTTCCAGCGGTCCGGCAGGCTCAGCTCGAAGCCGATCGCGTAGGGCTTGCCGTCCACGCCGGTGCGGGCGTCGCGGCTGCCGGTCACCACGCAGTGGCCGCCCAGGAAGTCGCCCGTGGTCAGCGTGCCGGGGCGGCGCGTGCCCTCGGCCACGTAGCGCGTGGTCAGCGTGGTGGCCGGCAGGCCGGATCGGGTGACCATGTCGGCGCAGGCGGCCTCGGCCGCCTTGGCGTCCAGTTCCAGCAGCGATGCGCCGCTGCCGCCGCAGCCGGCGAGCAAGGCCAGCGCGAGCGCGGACAGCGGAAAAGCGAAGGGCGTGTTCTTCATCGGTGTGTCTCCTCCTGGGTGGTTGTCAGTCGGCCTTGAAGCCGGTCGCGGCCACGGCCTTGCCCCACTTGGCGGTGTCCGCGGCGATGATGGACACGAACTCCGGCTGCGTCGTGCCGGTCACGCGGAAGCCCGCGTCTTCCATCTTCTTCTGGCCATCGGGCGAGCGCATGGCGCGCACGATGTCGGCGTTGAGCCTGGCGACGATCTCGGGCGGCGTCTTGCCCGGGGCAAGGATGCCGAACCAGGAGTTGAACTCCAGGTTGGCGTAGCCCTGCTCCTTGAAGGTCGGCACCTCGGGCAAGGCGGCGGTGCGCTGCGCACCCGTGCTGGCCAGCGCGACGAGCTTGCCCGACCTGACGTTGGGCGCGGCCAGGCCGGCGCTGGCGAACACGCCCGAGACGTCGCCGCCGAAGATGCCGCTCATGGCGTCGCCCGTGGACTTGTAGTGCACGGGCTCGGGCTTGATGCCGACCGCGTCGCCGAACATGTAGGCGCCGAAATGCCCCGGCGTGCCCGCGCCGAAGGTGGCCATGAACATGCCCTTTTGCTGGCGCGTCCAGTCCACGTACTCCTTCACGTTCCTGGCCGGCACCTTCGCGGGGTTGACGAGCAGGATGAAGTCGGCCGTCACGACCTGCGAGACCGGCACGAAATCCCTGGCCGGGTCGTAGGGCAGCTTGTTGTAGCTGCTGGGCGCGATGGCGAGCTGGCCGGTCTCGCCCAGCATCAGCGTGTAGCCGTCGGGCGCGGCGCGCGCGGCCTCGGAGGCGGCGATCAGGCCAGCCGCGCCGGGCTTGTTGTCGACGATCACGCCCAGGTTGCCCCAGCCTTCGGACAGCTTCTGCGCGAGCAGCCGCGCCACGATGTCGGGGCCGGTGCCGGCCGGAAAGCCCACGATGATGCGCACGGGCTTGTTCGGGTAGGACGGCGCCTGCGCCATCGCGGCGAGCGGAACGAGGGCGGCGGCGCACAGCGCCAGGCGGCGGGAAAGTGGCATGGCATGTCTCCTTGGAATGGTGGGGATTCAGTCGAGCGCGAAGAAGCGCATCACGACCTTGTCCGGGTGGCGCGCGCCGGCGCCCACGAACAGGCGTTCGTTGATCCAGCCCAGCGCCTTCGAGGCGGTCTCGAAGCGCGGCTGGCAGCGGAAGTAGATCTGGCCGGGATCGACCGGCTCGCCGCGCGCGATGCGCTGCATCAGTTCGGGCGGGCCGCTGCGCACGGCCTGGTTCTGCACGAAGACCAGGTCGCCGCCGTCGATCTCGAGCACGTAGCGCGCGTCGAGCTCGGCATAGCCCGCGTGCACGATGAGCTGGAAGTCGGCGCCGCCGGGCAGCACGCGGCCGCGCCAGCCTTCGCCCTGCACCTGGCCGCCGAGGATGGGGATCACGCGGCGCACGCCGTGCGGGACGGCGCCGACCTGCTGGGGCTCGGCCACCTCCACCGACAGTCCGGCGAAGAAGCGCAACTGGGGAATCGGGATCGCGTCGGGTTCCATGGTCTGAAGGACAAAGCGGTGACAATCGGCGGCGAGCGTAAGTCCGCCATGCGGCGGCGCCTGTCATCCCAGAGGATGACGGGAGAACCCGGAGACGAACCATGCGCAAATGGGCCCCCGCCAGCTGGCAGCCAGGCACTCCCGCGGCCGGGGTGGCCGCGGCCGTGGGCGCCATGGTCGAGCGCCTGGGCGAGGACGATTTCGGCGCCCGGCTGCTGCAGCAGCTGCACCCCACGCTGCCGGCCGCCTCGTGGTCGGTCTACCAGGTCGGGCCGGGCTGCGCGCCGCGGCTGTACCTGTCGGCCAGCCTGGGCATTCCCGACACCACGCGCGATTGCTGGAACGCCTACCTCTCGGGGCCCGTGCGCGAAGACCGCAGCCTGCGCTTCGAGCAGCTGCCGGCGCAGCGCACGCAGCTGTGCCACATCACGGCGCGCGAGGTGGCCGACGAGCACCGCGCCCGCGTCTACGAGGCCCATGGCATGGCCGAGCGCGTGTCCATCGTGCAGCACGGCGAGGACGATGCGCTGTTCGCCGTCAACTTCTACCGCCATGCGCACCAGCGCGCGCTCAGCGACGCGCAGATCGGCGACTTCGAGCAGCTCGCCGCCGCGCTGCTGGCGCTGGCGCGCAAGCAGGCCGCGCTGCGCGGGCCGCAGGCGTTCGCCCGAGGACCTGCGCCAGCGCCTGCTGCAGCTCAACGGCGAACTCACGGCGCGCGAACTCGACGTCTGCACGCGGCTGCTGCGCGGCATGACGCAGGACGGCATCGCGGCCGACCTCGCGCTCTCGCAGCCCACCGTCAAGACCTACCGCAACCGCGCGTTCGCGCGGCTGGGCATCCACTTCCGCAACGAACTGTTCGCGCTGGTGCTCGAGCGCGAGGCAGGCTAGCGGGCACCGCGTGGCTGCGTACACTGCGCATTCCACATGAGCGCGCCTGCGCGCCCGGAGCAAGGTGTGCAACTGATCTACTACTCGCACAGCTACCGTCCCGCGGACGACGACATCAACGAGTTCTTCCAGGAGCTGATGGTCGACGAGCAGCTGATTCCCAGCCTGGACCCGCAGTCGGACCGCCTGAACGGCGCCAAGCCGGAGCGGCACCTGCGCAGCACCGATGCGATGGTCGCCGTGATCCCCTGGCGCGACCGGGCGCCGTCGGAGTACATCCGCTGGGAAGTGGGCCGCGCATTGCGCGCGCGCCGGCCCCAGCTGGTGTTCGTGGAAGACACCCTGCCGGACGACCTGGTCCCTTCGGGCCTGCTGCAGCGGCGCTTTTCCCGGCGCCGGGTGCTGCGCGAGGTGCGCGACCACCGCCACGCCATCCGCGTGTTGAAGGCCTACATCGGCAACGATCCCCCGCCGAGCTACCAGCCCAGCAGCGTGCGGCGGCGCTGCATCCTGGTCGGCGCTTCGCAGATGACCGAGGCGCAGCGCCTGGACCTGCTGGCCTTGCTGGAGCGGCTGCGCTACAGCCCCTTCGTGCTGGAACCCGGCGAAAGGCTGCCGGAAGACCTGGACCTCGAACAGACGCTGCAACGCGCAGCGCTGTGCATCGCGTTCGCCGAAGGCCTGACGCCGGCGGAGTACTACCTGCTCGGCATCGCGCGCGCCGCGCTGACCCCGACCGTGCTGCTGACCCAGAACCCGCACTACGTGTTCCACCCGGTGGTCCCGCGCGAGTACCAGCCGCGCTTCGTGGCGCGCGGCGACATCGACGGGCTGCTGCGCACCATCGAGGCCGAGACCGACGTCTTCGAGGAGGACTACCTCGAACTGACCGAGGACAAGCAGATCAAGCGGTACAAGGCATTCCACGCGTCGCAACTGCGCCTGCAGCGCGACGGCGCCTCGCAGGAAGCGCGGCGGCAAGTCTTCAACTTCATGGGCAGCGGAGGCCTCGACATGTCCCAGGACAAGATCCAGATCGGCAACGTGGTCGGTCCCGTCAACATCAAATCCCGCCTGGAGAACGTCCGCCAGTCCGTGCGCAACGCGCCCGGCTGGGAGCCGGACCGCAAGGCGGCGCTGCAGGAACTGGTGGACGAACTCCGCGCCAGCCTGGACGCGGTTGCCGGGCAGCGGCCGGCGGAAGCGGACCGCATCTCGCGCAGCGCCGAGAGCGTGGTCGCCGAAGCCACCAGCGCCAAGCCGGACCAAGACTACCTGAAGGTCACCGCCGAAGGGCTGAAGCAGGCCGCCAAGGCCGTCGCGGACATCGCGCCCGGCGTGCTGGCCGTGGCCGCCAAGGTGGCGGCGTTCGTCGCGGGACTGCGGTGAACCGACGCGGGCGCCGGCGGCGTCAGGCGCGCGCGCGCAGCAGCCGCAGCCCGTTGGCCACCACCAGCAGCGTGGCCCCCATGTCGGCGAACACGGCCATCCACATCGTGGCCGTGCCCAGCAGCGCCAGCACCATGAACACCGACTTGATGCCCAGCGCGAGCACGATGTTCTGCCACAGCACGGCGTGCGTGCGGCGCGACAGCCGGATGGTCTCGGGGATGCGGCGCAGGTCGTCGTTCATGACGACCACGTCGGCCGCCTCCATGGCCACGTCGGTGCCGGCGCCGCCCATGGCGAAGCCGATCTGGGCGCGCGCGAGCGCGGGCGCGTCGTTGATGCCGTCGCCCGTCATGGCCGTGGCGCCGTGGCGCTGCTGCAGCGCCACGATGGCGGCGAGCTTGTCCTCGGGCAGCAGGTTGCCCTGCACCTCGGCGATGCCGGCTTCGCGCGCCACGGTCTCGGCCGTCGCGCGGTTGTCGCCGGTCAGCATGACGGGCACCACGCCCAGGCGCTTGAGTTCGGCCACGGCCTCGCGCGAGCTGTCCTTGATGGTGTCGGCCACGGCGAACAGCGCGAGCACGCCGCTGGCGTCGGCCAGCAGCGTGAGCGTGCGGCCCTGCTCCTCGTGCGTGCGCAGCAGGGCCTCCAGTTCCGCGCTGCACTGGCCGCGTTCTTCGATGAGCCGGTGGTTGCCCAGCACGAGTTCGCGGCCCTCGACGCGGCCCTGCACGCCGCGGCCGGGCCAGGCGCGGAAGTCGTCGACGCGCAGCGGCGCGGCCGCCACGCCCTCGGCGATCGCGCGCGAGACGGGGTGGTCCGACCGCGCGGCGAGCGCGGCGGCCAGGCCGGCCAGCGCGTCGCCTTGCGCGCCCAAGGCGTTCCAGTGCACCAGCCGCGGCTTGCCGGCTGTGATGGTGCCGGTCTTGTCGAGCGCGATGGCCTTGAGCAGGCGCGCGTTCTCCAGGTGGCTGCCGCCCTTGACGAGGATGCCGCGCCGCGCGGCCGCGGCCAGCGCGCTGACGACCGTGACAGGCGTGGCGATCACCAGCGCGCAGGGACAGGCCACCACCAGCAGCACCAGCGCCTTGTAGACGGCGTCCAGCCAGGCCATGCCGAACAGCAGCGGCCCGCCCAGCGCGACGGCCAGCGCCAGCACGAACACGGCCGGCGTGTAGACGGCGGCGAAGCGGTCGACGAAACGCTGCGTGGGCGCGCGCGTGGCCTGGGCCTGCTCGACGGCGTGGATGACGCGGGAAAGCAGGGTGTTGCCGGCCGCGGCCGTCACGCGGAACTGCAGCGCGCCCTCGGCATTGACGGTGCCGGCGAACACGGCGTCGCCCGGGCCCTTGTCGACCGGCAGGCTCTCGCCCGTCACGGGGGCCTGGTCGATGCTGCTGCGGCCCTCGGTCACGACGCCGTCCAGCGGCACGCGCTCGCCGGGGCGGATGCGCACGACGGCGCCGAGCGGCACCTCGGCGGCCGGCTGGGCACGCCAGCTGCCATCGCCCTGCAGCACCTCGGCCTGCTCGGGCGCGAGCGCCAGCAGGCCGGCAATGGCGTTGCGGGCGCGATCGGCCGCGCGGCCCTCGATGCGTTCGGCGATCGCGTAGAGCGCCATGACCATGGCGGCCTCGGGCCACTGGCCGATCAGGAAGGCGCCTGTCACGGCCACGCTCATGAGCGCATTGATGTTGAGCCGGCCGCGGCGCAGCGCGGCGAAGCCCTGGGTATAGGTCTCCACGCCCGACAGGCCGATGGCCACGGCGGCGACGGCCAGGCCCAGGCCCTTGGACCAGAGCGCGTCGCCGGCCATGAAGTGCAGCAGCTCGGCCGCGATGGCCAGCGCCAGCGCCGCGGCCAGGCGGCCCGCGCCCGGACCTGCGCCATGGTCGTGGTCGTGCAGATGGCCGCCTTCGTCATGGTGCTCGTGGTGGTCGTGGCCTTCGTGCCCGTGAGCGTGCGCATGGGCGTGGCCGGCGTGTGCGGCCTGGTCGCGCGGCTCGGGTCCGGAACAGCAATGCTTCATGCGGTGTCTTTCCTTGGTTGCAGGCATTGGAAACCCTGAAGCCGCTGTAGAGTCAAGCGCCATGAAGATCGGACAACTGGCCGCCGCCACCGACACGCCGGTGGAAACCATCCGTTACTACGAGCGCGCCGGCCTGCTGCCGGCCGCGCCGCGCACCGAGGGCAACTACCGCGACTATGCCGAGAGCCACGTGCAGCGCCTGTCCTTCATCCGGCATTGCCGCGCGCTCGACATGGCGCTGGACGAGATCCGCACGCTGCTGCAGTTCCAGGACGCGCCGGGCGGGGACTGCGGCGGCGTCAACGCGCTGCTGGACGCCCACATCGGCCACGTGGCGCAGCGCATCCGCGAGTTGCGCGCGCTGGAGCGCCAGCTCAAGGCGCTGCGCAGCCAGTGCCAGGAGGCCCATCCGACCGAGGATTGCGGCATCCTGAAGACCCTGGCCGAGGAGCCGGTGCCGCGGGTGCAGGCGCGCACGCGCCACATCCACGGCGTGCACTGAATTGTTACCTTTGGCAGCTTGGTGACACCTGGGCCGCGCGCTCCGTGGGAAGATCGCCGGCCGAATTTTTTTCTTCCCAGCAGGAGCAACAACATGGGTCGTGAAGTCGTCGTCGTCAGCGGTGTGCGCACCGCCATCGGTACCTTCGGGGGCAGCCTCAAGGATGTGCCGCCCACGCAGCTGGGCGCGCTGGTCGTGCGCGAGTCGCTCGCGCGCGCCAAGGTCGAGGGCAAGGACGTGGGCCACGTGGTGTTCGGCCACGTCGTCAACACCGAGCCGCGCGACATGTACCTCTCGCGCGTGGCCGCGCTCGAAGGCGGCTGCAGCGAAGACACGCCGGCCTTCAACGTGAACCGCTTGTGCGGCTCGGGCCTGCAGGCCATCGTCTCGGCCGCGCAGGCGATCCAGCTGGGCGATTGCGACATCGCCATCGGCGGCGGCGCCGAGAGCATGAGCCGCGCGCCCTACGCCTCGCTCAACGCGCGCTGGGGCGCGCGCATGGGCGACACCAAGCTCGTGGACATGATGGTCGGCGCGCTGCACGACCCCTTCCACACCATCCACATGGGCGTGACGGCCGAGAACATCGCGGCCAAGTGGGGCATCACGCGCGCCGACCAGGACGGCCTGGCCGTGGAAAGCCACCGCCGCGCCGCCCAGGCCAGCGCCGCGGGCTACTTCAAGGAGCAGATCGTCCCCGTGGTCTCCAAGGGCCGCAAGGGCGACGTGGTGTTCGACGCCGACGAGCATTTCCGTGCCGATGCGACCGTGGAAGACATGGCCAAGCTCAAGCCCGTGTTCATCAAGGAGAACGGCACGGTCACGGCCGGCAACGCCTCGGGCCTGAACGACGCGGCCGCCGCCGTGGTGCTGATGGACGCCTCCGCCGCCAAGGCCCGCGGCCTGGCGCCGATGGCGCGCCTGGTGGGCTACGCCCATGCCGGCGTGGACCCCAAGTACATGGGCATCGGCCCGGTGCCGGCCAGCCGCAAGCTGCTGGAAAAGCTGGGCCTGAAGGTTTCCGACCTGGACGTGATCGAGGCCAACGAGGCCTTCGCGGCCCAGGCCTGCGCGGTGACGAAGGACCTGGGCCTGGACCCGGCCAAGGTCAACCCCAACGGCTCGGGCATCTCGCTGGGCCACCCGATCGGCGCCACCGGCGCCGTGATCACGGTCAAGGCGCTGCACGAGCTGCAGCGCGTGGGCGGCCGCTATGCGCTGGTCACCATGTGCATCGGCGGCGGCCAGGGCATTGCCGCCGTGTTCGAGCGCCTTTGATCAGTGCAGGTAGCACTGGGCCAGCATGGCCCAGTAGGCGGCGCCGATGGGCAGGTTGGCTTCGTTGAAGTCCTGCGCCGGGCCGTCGCCGTTGCCCAGCAGCAGGTAGCTGCCCGGCACCTGCTCCAGCATGAAGGCGAAGTCGTCGTGGCCTGCGAACGCAGCCGCCTGGGTCTGCGTCTGCACCTGGCCCGGGCCCAGCAGTTCCATGGCCAGCTGGCGCGCGAACTCCGTTTCCAGCGGGCTGTTGCACAGCACCGGCGCGTGGTGCCGGTAGTCCACCGTGGCCCGCACCCCGTAGCTGAGCGCCTGCAGTTCGGCGAGCGCGGTGATGCGACGCTGCAGGTCGTCGCGCACGTCCCGGTCGAGCGCCCGCACGCCGAGCTGCAGCGTCGCGGCCTGCGAGACGGCCTTGGCCTCGAAGCCGCTGACCTGAACGGCCACCATCTGCTGCGGTTCCATGGGGCGCGCCGCGATGCTTTGCAAGCCCATGACGATGGCCGCGCCCGCCACCACGGGATCGGCCACGCCGTGCAGCGGGTCGCCGTGCAGCGTGATGGACACGTCGTCGTGCGACGCCATGGCCGGCCCGTCGCGCAGCAGCAGCCGGCCCTGCGGCTGGCCGGCGACGCCGTGCATGGCAAAGATGGCGTCGCAGGGGAACCGGTCGAACAGGCCGTCGGCCACCATGCGGTGCGCCCCGCCCTCGTGCGGATCGGCACATTGGAAGACCAGGTTCAGCGTGCCGCTGAAGTCGCCCTGGCGCGCGAGATAGTGGGCCGCGGCGAGCAGCATGGCGGTGTGGCCGAACCGCCCTCCGGCTGCCGCCGCCGGCTGCAGCAGCGCCCCCATGTCCGCGCGCAGGCCCAGGCGCTTGGAGCCGCTGCCCCGCCGCAGCTGGGCCACGATGCCGTTGCCGCCCACGCGGCGGTCGAGCTTGTAGCCCCATTGCTCCAGGCGCCCGGCCACCAGGTCGCCGGTGCGCCAGTCCGCCATGGCGCGCTCGGATGACAACTGCAGTTCGCGGCGCAGCTTCACGAACATCTGGGCATGGGCGGCGATGCTGTCGATCAAGGGATGAGGCATGGTGGTGTTCTCCGGTTCATTCCGCCTGCGATTGGATGCAACTATTGCAAATAGCATCGCAAATTACAGTCTGTACACATAAATAACGGAATAAAGACCATGGTAGGAATTCACGCACCCATCTGTCCAATGCATTGTTTTTCTCGAAGCTAGAAAAAAAACTTCTGGCAACGCCGCATGAATCTCAAGCAACTCGAGCACCTGCTCATGGTGGCGGAGGCCGGGTCGTTCAGCCGCGCTGCCGAGCGGCTGCACATCACCCAGCCGGCCCTGAGCCGCAGCATCCGCCTGCTGGAAGACGCGCTGGACGCCCGGCTGATCGACCGCATGGGCCGGCGCAACGAACTCACGCCGCTGGGCGAGACCGTGGCGGCGCGCGCGCGCCAGCTGATCTTCGGCGCCGAGGAACTGCGCCGCAGCGTGCACCTGGCCAAGCGCGGCAGTTCCGGCCCGATCCGCATCGGCCTGGGCGCGGGGCCGGCATCCATGCTCATGACGCCGTTCATGGTCCACGTGGCGCGGCACCATCCGGACGTGCGGCTCACGGTCTCGCGCGGCGCGCTGGAACTGCAACTGCGCCAGCTGCGCGAGCGCAGCGTGGACGCTCTGGTGATCGATCGGCGTGCCGTGCCGCCGGCCGAGGACCTGCTGGTCGAGGTGGTGGCCGAGTTGCGCGGCGGCTTCATGTGCCGCAGCGGCCACCCGTTGCTGGCCCGCGGCGGGCCCGTGACCTTCGACGACGTGATGCTCTACCCGCTGGCCTCCACGACGCTGACCGACGAGATCGCCAACCTGCTGGTGCGCAATTTCGGGCCGCGCGCCAACCCCAGTCAGTCGGTGCGGCTGCGCAGCGAGGACATCACGAGCCTGGTCAACGTCATGCGGCAGACCGATGCCATCCTGTTCGCCATCTTTGCCGCCGCGCGCGAGCACATGGCGACGGGCGAGGTCGTCGAGCTCGTCACCGACCCGCCCTACAGCTCCAACGCCATCTATGCCATGGTGACGCTGGCCGGCCGCACGGAAAGCCCGTCGATGAAGCTGTTCCGGCGCTTCGTGGCGCAATACCTGCCGGAGTGAAGGCAGGCGGGCTTCAGTTCACCGCGCGCGCAGCGGCGCCCCAGTGCCGTGCGCGCAGCGCCTTCTTGTCGATCTTGCCCAGCGCGGGCTGTCCAGCAGCGCGTAGAGCATGGTCGGCACGAGCCAGGAGAGCTTGCCGCGGTACTTCGCCGATGGTCTCGGCGTCGCCGCAGGTGCATGGTGTCTCCCTGGGTGTCGCGCCGCATTCTGCGGGCCGGGCGCCGCGCGGCATGTCGCCTGTGCTCGCCCTGCTAGATTCGCGGCTCCGGGTTTTGGGGAGACGGCATGCAGGCAGGCACGACCGCCGCGTCCGGCGGCGGCTGGCGCGCGGGTTTCACGGTGGGCGCGGGTTTGGGCGTGGGCGCGTTCGCGCTGGCCGTGGGCTTTGGCGCCGCTGCCGTGGCCCAGGGCTGGCCGGCCTGGCTGGCCACGCTGATGTCGGCCATCGTGTTCGCCGGCGGCGCGCAGTTCGCGCTGGTGATGGCCTTCGCCGGCGGCGGCATGCCGGCCGCGCTCGGGGCAGCCACGCTGATCAATCTGCGCTTCATTCCGATGGCGCTGACCTCCAGGTTCAAGGGCGGCGCCTGGCGCCGCTCGCTGGAGGCGCAGGCGGTGGTCGATGCGTCCTGGGCCGCGGCCCGCCGGCCCGACGGCGGGGTGGACCGCGCCAAGATGCTGGGCGCCACGCTGGTGCAGTGGCCGGCCTGGGTGGCCGGCACGGCCGTCGGTGCCTACCTCGCGCCCGAGCCCGCGCTGGCGCGCGCGATCGGCCTGGACCTGGTGTTCCCGGGCTTCTTCCTCGTGTTCGTGCTGGACATCGTGCGCGGCGAGCCCGGGCGCCGCGGCACCATGGCATTGGCCGTGCTCGTCACGGCCGGCATGTGCTGGCTGCTGCCGCCCGGCGTGGCGCTGATGTTCGCCAGCGTCGCCGCCCTGCCCGCCTTGCTGCGCCGCGGAGCCGCACCATGAGCGCCATGCTGTGGACCGTGCTGGCGTTCGCGGCGATCAACTACACGATCAAGGCCATCGGCCCGGTGCTGCTGCACGGGCGCCGCTTCCCGCCGCGCGTGGCGGCCTTCATCGATGCCCTGCCGGCCGCGCTGCTGGCCGGCATGCTGGCCAGTTCGGTCGTGGGCGCGGCCGGCCGCGGGCTGGAGCCCACGCTGCTGGGCGGGCTGGCCACGGTGGCGGTGGCCTGGTTCCTGCGCGCGGGCCAGTTCGGCAGCGTGCTGCTGGGCGTGCTGGCGACGGCGGCGCTGCGCCAGATCGGTTGAGCCGCCCTCACGCGCCGGGCAGGCGCTCCGCGTCCCGCGCTTGCGCGAACCCGGCTTCCTCGGCGAGCGGCAGGCACCTGCCGCTGCGCAGCAGTGCCTCGAACGCGTCCGCCGGCACCGGTCGGCCGAAGTAGTAGCCCTGGATCTCGTCGCAGCCGTGCGCGCGCAGCAGCTGGCATTGCGCGGCCGTCTCCACGCCCTCGGCGATGACCTTGAACTGCAGGTTGTGCGCCAGCGCGATGACGGCGCGCACGATGGTCTCGTCCTCGCTCTGCGTGAGCATGTTGCGCACGAAGGACTGGTCAATCTTGAGCGTGTCCACGCGGAAATGCTTGAGGTAGCTCAAGCTGGAGTAGCCGGTGCCGAAGTCGTCGATCGACAGGCGCACGCCGACCTGCTTGAGCCGCTCGAAGGTGGCGATCATCTTCGCCACGTCCTGGGCGATCAGGCTTTCGGTGAGTTCCAGCTCGAGCAGGCCCGGCGCCAGGCCCGTCTCCTGCAGCATGCCCAGCGTCCAGGCGGCGAGGTCCTGCTGCAGCAGCTGGCGCGCCGAGATGTTCACGGCCACCGTGGTGCGCGGCAGGCCGGCGTCGGCCCAGGCGCGGGCCTGCAGGCAGGCGGTGCGCAGCACCCAGTCGCTGATCGGCACGATCAGGCCCGAATCCTCCGCCACCGGGATGAAGCGGGCCGGCGAGACCGTGCCGAGCAGGGGATGGTGCCAGCGCAGCAGCGCCTCGCAGCCGACGATGGCGCCCGTTGCCAGGCTCACCTTGGGCTGGTAGAGCAGCTGCAGCTGGCCGGCGGCGGCGGCCCCGCGCAACTGCGTTTCCAGCGCCACGCGCTGCTGGGTCTCCTGGTTCATGGACTGCGTGAAGCCCACGCAGGTGCTGCGGCCCAGGGTCTTGGCGCGGTACATGGCCTGGTCGGCGTTCTTGATCAGCACGTCGACGCCTTCGCCGTCCTGCGGGAACATGCTGAGCCCGATGCTGCCGGACAGGTGCACCTCGCGCGACTGCAGGGCCACGGGCTGGGCCAGGCTCTGCAGGATGCGGCCGGCCGCGGCCTGGGCGCCGGCGGCGTCCTGCAGGTCGCCCAGCAGCAGCAGGAACTGGTCGCCGCCATGGCGGGCCACCGTGTCGCCCGGCCCCAGCAGCCGCACCAGGCGCTCCGCGACCAGCTTGAGCACCTCGTCGCCGAAGCGGTGGCCGTAGGCATCGTTGACGATCTTGAAGCGGTCCAGGTCGAGCAGCAGCAGCGCCAGCGGCCGGCCGGTGCGCCGCGCATGCGCCACGGCCTGCCCGAAGCGCTCGCGCAGCAGCTCGCGGTTGGGCAGGTCGGTCAGCGCGTCGTGCGTGGCCAGGTGCTGCAGCCGCCGCTCGGCCCGCTTGCGTTCGGAGATGTCGGTGCCTAGGCCGACGAAGCCGGGCACGCCGCCGTGCTCGAAGCGCACGCCCGTGAACAGGCAGGGGATGCGGCGACCGTTGGCCAGTGCGTAGTCGGCCTCGAACTGCACATTGCCCGCGGTGAACACCTGCGCGAGCTGGCCGGCGACGCGGGCACGCTGGTCCTCGGGCATGAACACCAGCGGATCGACGCCGGCCAGTTGCCCCGCATCGGCCCCCGTGATGCGCTCGAAGTTGTGGTTCCAGCGCTGCAGCCGCACCTGCGCATCGCAGTGGTAGAAGACGCCGGGCAGGCTGTTGAGCACGGCGTCGGCATAGTCGCGTTCCTCGCGCAGGCGCCGTTCGGCATCGCGGCGGGCCGACACGTCGTTGACGACCAGCGTGTACGACCGGCCGGCGCCACGGCCCAGCGCGACCACGCGCAGCTCGGCATCGAAGGCGCCGTGCGGGCCGGCCAGGCGGAGCGTGCCGGCGCCCTGGGTGGCCAGGATCGCCGCCCAGTCGGCCGGCCCGTCGGCCGCGGCGATGGACTGCGCCGCGTCCTGGCCCACGGCCTGCGCGCGGCGCACGCCGAACAGGCGTTCCGCGCCGGCATTCCATTCGAGGACCGTGCGTTGCGCGTCGATGGTGAACAGCGCCGTGTCGATGGATTCGAAGATCGCGCCGCGCAGCGCGAGCGAGGCCAGCTGCTGTTCCTGGGCGCGCAGCAGTTCGAGGTTCTTGCCGGCCAGTTGCTCCTCGCGCTGGCGCACCGCCGCGGCCATGCGGTGCAGCGCCTCGCCCAGGCGGCGCGTTTCGCGGAAGCCGCCGCCCACCGGGGCAATCGTGAAGGCGTCCGGCACATCGGACTGCCCGGCGCGCGCGACCTGGCGCTCCAGGTCCTGCAAGGGCTGGCCGAAGCGCCGCGCCATGCGCCAGGAGATCAGCACCAGGCCGATGACCAGCGCCAGGCCCATGCCCACCACGTGGTACAGCTGGCTGCGCAGCGGCGCACCGATCAGGGCCGCCTTGCGCGTGGCCACCACGACCCACTGCACGCCGCCCTGCAGGTCGAAGCGGCGCGCCGCAGCCCAATGGTCGCCATCGGGCAGCGCGATGCGGATGGTGGCGGCCTCGCCCCGCAGGTCCAGCAGCGGAGCCAGCGCCTGCGGCAGCGCCAGCGGCGCGCCCTGGGCGCGCCGGTCGCCGAGCAGGCGCGGCGTCGGCCCGAGTTCCACGATCTGCAGTTGCACGCCGTACTCGTCGGCCACGGCGGCGAGGAAGCGGTTCACCGCGGGAAGGTCGAAGTCCACGTCGAGCACGCCGATGCGCCGACCCGACCGGTCGCGCAAGGCCTTCACGTAGCTCAAGCCCCACAGCGGCGACGGGTTGTCGGCGCCGCCATGCACGATCCATTGGTAGGCCGGCAGCCAGCGCCCCCGCTCCCCATCCTCCAGCGCCGCCCGGTAGAACGGCCGCTCGCGCGCGTCGTAGCCGTTGGCAGGCTGCTGGCTGTGCGGGGTGAACGCGCCATCGGCCAGGATGAAGTTGCGCGTGACCTGCTCGCCCGGCGCCGCTCCCGGATGCAGCCAAAGCAGGATGCGGCCATCGGCCGTGCGCTCCAGGTTGCCGTATTGGCCATGCTCCGCGAGCGCGATGCCCAGGTAGCTCAACTCCGGCCGCTGCTCGAAGGCGGCCAGGGCCCGCTCCAGCGCAGGCTGCAGCGTTGCGGGCGTCACCGCCGGCACGCGGGCCACGCGCTCGACGGAGTCGGCGGTCATCTCGGCCGCCTGCACCAGCATGCGCAGGCGTTCGACGGAACGGTCCAGCGTGCGGGCCAGGTCCTGTTCGGCCGCCTCGCGCGTGCTGGAAGCGGCCTGCCACGCCATGGCAGCCAACGCAAGGGCACCGACCACCAGCACCAGGGCGGCGACGCTTTGGACCAATGTTCTGGAAAACGATCGGATCGGCCGGCTCATTTGCGTAACTTATGTTGCCAATAATGTACTGCGCCTGCTGTACATCCGCGTTCGCAACGTGGGGTCACGGCCCGATGGAGGCCGGCCCGGCGGCCATGGCCGGGCCTTTCGGCGCTGGCGGCGCGGCCCCGGAGAGGCTGCGGGGCCACAGTAGAATGCGCGCCGCGCGGGTGTAGTTCAATGGCAGAACTCCTGGTTCCCAACCAGATAACGTGGGTTCGATTCCCATCACCCGCTCCAGCGCAACGCGCCGGCCGCAGGCGCGATGCACGGCAGCTTGCCGAAAGTCGTTACGCATCTGTAACGAAATCTCGCACCCGGTTCCGCAGTTTCTTGATTCGACTGCGGTGGCGCGTCGCTTTGCGGGCACGCCGCCCATGCCCACCAGCCCATCGTCCCTCGTCGGGCGCCTGTTGAACGGCGCCGCCGCCCTGGAGGCCGTTCCGGCGGCGTTTGCACTGCGGTTCGGCGACGGCGCTCCCGCCGCCATGGCCGTCGCTTCGACGCCGTGATTGATGCGGCGATGCTTCACGCAAGCCTGTTCGTGCACGCGCAGGCCGAAGCCGCGACCATGGTGCTGGCCGCGCTTGCCGCGATGGCACTGATCGTCAAGCGGCGCGCGAAAGGCCGCGAAAGTTGACCCCTGTCGCCGCGCGTGGCGGGATGCGGCGCGGATTGCGAAGCGCCAAAGAAAAACGGGCCTGAAGGCCCGTTTTGTTTGTTTGGCGGAAACGGAGGGATTCGAACCCTCGATGAGGCTCTACACCCCATACTCCCTTAGCAGGGGAGCACCTTCGGCCACTCGGTCACGTTTCCTGGAAAACCCGCGGATTATGGCACGGATTCGAGGCGAATCACGCGGCGGCCGGCTGGTCCAGATCGAAAACGCGGTGCAACGCGCGCACCGCGAGTTCCATGTATTTCTCGTCGAGCACGACCGAGGTCTTGATCTCGCTGGTGGAGATCATCTGGATGTTGATGCCCTCTTCCGACAGGCAGCGGAACATCTTGCTGGCCACGCCCACATGGCTGCGCATGCCGATGCCCACGATGCTGACCTTGCAGATCTTGGCGTCGCCCACGACCTCCTGCGCGCCCAGGCCGGGCAGGACCTTTTCCTTCAGCAGGTCGATCGTCTTCGCGTAGTCGTTGCGGTGCACGGTGAAGCTGAAGTCGGTCTTGCCGTCCTTGCTGACGTTCTGGATGATGACGTCGACCTCGATGTTGGCGTCGGCCACGGCGCCCAGGATCTGGTAGGCGATGCCGGGCTTGTCCGGCACGCCCAGGACGGAGATCTTGGCTTCGTCGCGGTTGAACGCGATGCCCGACACGATGGCTTGTTCCATTTGCTCGTCTTCCTCGAAAGTGATCAGCGTGCCCGACTTGGCTTCCTCGTCCAGGTCGATGTCCCAGGGCGTGAAGCTGGACAGCACGCGCAGCGGCACCTTGTACTTGCCGGCGAATTCCACGGAGCGGATCTGCAGCACCTTGGAGCCCATGGAGGCCATCTCCAGCATCTCCTCGAAGCTGACGGTCTGCAGGCGGCGCGCCTCGGGCACGACGCGCGGGTCGGTGGTGTAGACCCCGTCCACGTCGGTGTAGATCAGGCACTCCTGGGCCTTCAGCGCAGCGGCCACGGCCACGGCCGAGGTGTCGCTGCCGCCGCGGCCCAGCGTGGTGATGTTGTCGTCCTCGTCCACGCCCTGGAAGCCCGTCACGATGACGACCTTGCCGGCCTTCAGGTCGGCGCGCACGCGGTCGTCCTCGATGGACTCGATGCGGGCCTTGGTGTAGGCGCTGTTGGTGCGGATCGGCACCTGCCAGCCGGCGTAGCTGACCGACTCCATGCCCTCGGACTGCAGCGCGATGGCCAGCAGCGCCGACGAGGCCTGCTCGCCGGTGGCGGCCAGCATGTCGAGCTCGCGGTTGTAGGCGGCGTCGGCCTTGGGCGGGGCCAGCTCCTTGGCCAGGCCCAGCAGCCGGTTGGTCTCCCCGCTCATGGCGCTGGGAACCACCACCATCTGGTGACCGGCGCGGGCCCACTTGGCCACGCGCTTGGCGACGTTGCGGATGCGCTCGGTCGAGCCCATCGACGTGCCGCCGTATTTATGAACGATGAGTGCCATGGATGAAGGCAGGTGGTGCGTGTCCGGGCTCGGCTGTCGGCCGGCGCAGCCCCTGCAGGTTGTCAACTCGAAAGCGCGGGATTGTACCAATCGAGCAACGTGCCGCTGCGCCGCACGAAACCGGCCCCCACCTTGAGGTGCAGGCCGGTGGCCGCGCGTGCGGCAGGCGTCGATCTGGTCCAGCAGTTCGGCCAGCTGCGACGGCACTGGGCGCCGTGGCGTGGGCCTCGGCGAGCCAGTGGCGCAGCGCATTGGCCTGGCGCGCGCGCGGCAGCGCCTGCAGCGCGGCGATGGCGGGAGGGATGCCGGTGGCCTGCAGGTCCTGCTCGGCCAGGCCGCGCAGCAGCTGCTGCGCTTCGGCCGCATGGGCGGCGCTGCGCGCGAAGGTGCTGCGAAAGGCCGGGAACAGCCGCTCCAGCACGGGCAGCAGTTCGGCGCGGATGCCGTTGCGCAGGTAGGCCCGGTCGGCATTGCTGGGGTCTTCGATCCAGGCCGCGCCCTGCTCGGCGAGCCAGGCGCGCAGCGCGGCGCCGGGCACCTGCAGCAGCGGCCGGTGGAAGCGCAGGCCGTCCTGCTCCCACTGCGCCGGCATCGCCGCCAGGCCCGGCAGGCCGGCGCCGCGCGACAGCGCGAGCACGATGGTCTCGACCTGGTCGTCGGCATGCTGGGCCAGCGCCACGTCGCGCGGGCCGCCGTCGCCCCAGTGCGTGCCAGCGACCTCGGCGATGGCCGCGTAGCGCGCGCGGCGGGCCGCGTCTTCCGGGCTCTGCCCGCGCGCATGGCGCGCCTGCACATGGGCGCACCACCAGCGGCACGCCCAGGGCGGCGCAGGTGTCTCGGCAATGGGCCTCGAAAGCGTCGGCCGCGGCCTGCAGGCCGTGGTGCACATGCACGGCATGCACCTGGCCGGGCCAGCGCGCCGCGCAGGCGCGCAGCAGCGCGGTGGAATCGGCGCCGCCGCTGTAGGCCACGGCCAGCGGCAGCCGCGGCGCGAAGGCGGCGATCGCCCCGGCGAACAAGCTCAGACGCAGCGCGACGCCGGTCTTGGCCTGCAGCGATTCGCGCGTGACGCCGGGCGCCATCTCCACGACCTTGAGGCCCTCGGGCGTCACGTCCATCACGGCCAGGTCGGTGATGATGCGGTCGACCACGCCCACGCCGGTCAGCGGCAGCGTGCACTTGGTCAGGATCTTGAGATCCTCGGTGCCGTCCTTCTTGCGGGCCACATGCTCCATGAGCACGATCACGCGCTTGACGCCGGCCACCAGGTCCATGGCGCCGCCCATGCCCTTGACCATCTTGCCCGGGATCATCCAGTTGGCCAGGTCGCCCTGCTCGCTGACCTGCATCGCGCCCAGGATGGACAGGTTGATCTTGCCGCCGCGGATCATCGCGAAGCTCTCGTGGCTGCCGAAGATCGAGGTGCCGGGCAGCGTGGTCACGGTCTGCTTGCCGGCGTTGATGAGGTCGGCGTCGACCTCGTCCTCGGTCGGGAACGGGCCGATGCCCATCATGCCGTTCTCGCTCTGCAGCCAGACTTCCTTGTCGGCCGGCACGAAGTTGGCCACCAGGGTCGGGATGCCGATGCCCAGGTTCACGTAGAAGCCGTCTTCCAGCTCCTGCGCCGCGCGTGCGGCCATCTGGTCTTGGGTCCAGGGCATGTCAGGCTCCTTTGCTTGTCGTTCTTGACGGGGGCGTCGCTCGGCGGCGGCCTGGGCGATCACGGCCTGGGCCTCGACCTTGGCGGCTGCCACGTCGACGGGCGCGGCGGCGCGCACGGTGCGCTTCTCGATGCGCTTTTCCGGCGTGGCGTTGAGCACGATGCGGTGCACGTAGATGCCGGGCAGGTGGACGGCGTCCGGGTCCATCTCGCCGGTCTCGACGATCTTCTCGACCTCGACCACGCAGACCTTGCCGGCCATCGCGGCGGCCGGGTTGAAGTTGCGCGCCGTGCGGCGGAACTGCAGGTTGCCCGCCTTGTCGGCCGCGTAGGCCTTGACCAGCGCGACGTCGGGCACCAGCGAGCGCTCCATCACGTAGGTCTCGCCGTCGAATTCGCGCAGCTCCTTGCCCTCGGCCACCTGGGTGCCGACGCCGGTCTTGGTGAAGAAGGCCGGGATGCCGGCGCCGCCGGCGCGCAGCTTCTCGGCCAGCGTGCCCTGGGGCGTGAACTCCAGCTCCAGTTCGCCGGCCAGGTACTGGCGCTCGAACTCCTTGTTCTCGCCCACGTAGCTGGCGATCATCTTCTTGATCTGGCGCGTCTCCAGCAGCTTGCCCAGGCCGAAGCCGTCGACGCCCGCGTTGTTGGAGATCACGCTCAGGTTCTTGACGCCGGAATCCTTGAGCGCCTCGATCAGCGCCTCCGGGATGCCGCACAGGCCGAAGCCGCCCACGGCCAGCAGCTGGCCGTCCTGGACGATGCCCTTCAGCGCCGCATCGGCGGAAGGATAGATTTTGTTCACGGGAGCCTCCTTTTGATTCGGACGGCGGAGACGATACTACGTAGCCAGATACGTAGTTTTTCCTAAAGGGAATCCCGATGGACATCGACTACCGGCTGGCCTTCGATCTGGCGCCCATCGGGCTGGTGGTGTCGCGCGAGCGCCACGATTGTGGACTGCAACCGCCACCTGTGCGAGATGTTCGGCGCCGCGCGCGAGCAATTGGTCGGCCAGTCCTTCCGCGTGCTCTACCCGAGCGCCGACGAGTACGAGCGCACCGGCGAGCGCATCGCGCCCATCATGAACGCCAGGGGCCTCTACGCCGACGACCGCATCATGCGGCGCGTCGATGGACGCTTCAAGGGCGAGATCTTCTGGTGCCATGTGACGGGCCGCGCCTTCGACCGCACGGCGCCGCACGCGGCCGGCATCTGGAGCTTCGAGGACCTGAGCGCGCGCCGCAGCGTGCACGCCAGCCTGACGCCGCGCGAGCGCGAGATCGCGGCCCAGGTCATGCAGGGCCTCACGGCCAAGGAGATCGGCCGCGTGCTGGGCATCAGCCACCGCACGGTGGAGATCTACCGCGCGCGCGTGATGCGCAAGTACGGCGCCGGCTCCACGGCCGAGCTGGTGCACCGGCTCGTCACGCGCTGAGCGGCGCGGCCTGGCGCGACAGCCGCAGCGTCTGCGAGGGCAGCTCGCCGAACAGCTCCTTGTAGGCCTGCCCGAAGCGGCCCATGTGGAAGAAGCCCCATTGCGCCGCCACGTCCTGCACGCGCAGCTGCTCGGCGGCGGTGCCGCGCAGCCGGCGCCGGCAGGCGTTGAGCCGCACCGAGCGCAGGAAATCCGCTGGCGAGATGCCCACACTGCCGAGAAAGTGGTTGTGCAGCGTGCGCGGCGTCAGGTGCAGCCGCGCGCACAGGTCCTCCACCGACAGCAGGTGGTTGAACGGGTCGGCCGCCATGTCGCGCGCCGCCATGACCTGGGCCAGGCGCCGCTGCGTGCTGGCCGGCGGCCCCTGCCATGCGGCGTCGTCGCGGCACCGGGCCAGCAGCTGCAGCAATTGCCCGCCCAGGGTGCCCATGGCCCGCAGCCCCCAGGGCCGGGCGGCCTCGTCGCTGGCGCCCAGCGCCAGCATGGATTCGATGGTCTGGCACAGCGCTGCATGCCGGTGCGGCGACAGCGCGGCGGCACAGACTTCGGCCCGCCCCTGCAGCAGCGGCGCCAGGCCCAGTGCGTCGCCGCGGGCGGCCAGCCAGTCTTCGTCCAGCACCACGCCGTAGATGCCGAAGCGCCGGGGCGTGCGCAGGATGAAGCCGGCGTCGGCCCGCGCGGCCATCAGGGTGCGCGGCCGCTCGCCGGGCTGCAGCCTGCCGCAGAAGTGCAGGAGGCCTTCGCCCAGGCCGTCGAGAATGCCGAACCAGACCGATCCCGGCCAGGGCCGGCAGCGCTGGCTGGTCTGCTGGTCCGTGAACTCGTGAAAGACCTGCAGCCGCGGTGCATGGAGCCAGAGCTCTCGCACCATTCCGGTGAAATGGCCGCACGACAACTGGTCGTACTCCTGGCGCCAGGAGGACAGGTGGCCGGCGTGCTCGTCCACGTCGTCGCTGCGGCGGACGCGGTAGTCAGGGTCCATGGCGGGTCGGCCCGTCTGCATCCGCGCTTCTCCCAGGCAATCCATGCAGGCGGACATGCAAGACCGATGCCACGCCGGCACCGCGGCGCGGCGGACCGGAGCGGCGGATTTTCCGAAAGCGGATAGCCGCAGCGCCGGCGGCGCGTGCTGCAATCGGCGCATTCCCTCAACTGTTCCCACTGCGATGAGTGCCATCCCCTCCTCCGCCGCACCCGTGCCCGCCACGGGCCATCTCAAGAAAGTCCTGGGGCCGCTGCAGCTCTGGGGCATCGCCGTCGGCCTGGTCATCTCGGGCGAATACTTCGGCTGGAGCTACGGCTGGAACACGGCCGGCACGCTGGGCTTCCTGGTCGCCACGGTGCTGGTGGCCGCCATGTACACCACCTTCATCTTCAGCTTCACCGAGCTGTCCACGGCCATCCCGCATGCCGGCGGGCCCTTCGCCTATGCGCGGCGCGCCTTCGGGCCCACCGGCGGCTTCATCGCGGGCTTCGCCACGCTGGTGGAATTCGTGTTCGCGCCGCCCGCCATCGCGCTGGCCATCGGCGCCTACCTCAACGTGCAGTTCCCGGGCATCGACCCCAAGATGCTGGCCCTGGGCGCCTATGCGATCTTCATCGCGCTGAACTGGATCGGCGTGAGCATCGCCGCGACCTTCGAGCTGTTCGTGACGCTGCTGGCCATCTTCGAACTGCTGGTGTTCATGGGCGTGGTGGCTCCGGGCTGGTCCATGGCTAACTTCGTCGCCAACGGCTGGGCCGGGAGCAGCGTGCTGGACGGCAAGGCCATCGCCGGCATCTTCGCCTCCATCCCGTTCGCAATCTGGTTCTTCCTGGCCATCGAGGGCGCGGCCATGGCCGCCGAGGAGGCGCGCGATCCGCACCGCACCATCCCCCTGGCCTACACCACGGGCATCGTCACGCTGGTCGTGCTGGCCTTCGGCGTGATGGTGTTCGCCGGCGGCGTGGGCGACTGGCGCACGCTTGCCAACATCAACGACCCGCTGCCGCAGGCCATGAAGGCGGTGGTGGGCGCCTCCAGCGGCTGGCTGCACATGATGGTGTGGATCGGGCTGTTCGGGCTCGTCGCCTCGTTCCACGGCATCATCATGGGCTACTCGCGCCAGATCTTCGCGCTGGCCCGCGCCGGCTACCTGCCGCGCTACTTCGCCGCGCTGAGCCCGCGCTTCGACACGCCGCACCGCGCCTTGCTGGCCGGCGGCGTGGTCGGCGTGGCCGCCATCTTCAGCGACGAGTGGATCAGCTTCGGCGGCCAGACGCTGACGGCCAACATCGTCACCATGGCCGTGCTCGGCGCCATCGTCATGTACCTCGTCTCCATGGCCGCGCTGTTCAAGCTGCGCGCCAGCGAGCCGGGCCTGCACCGGCCCTACCGCGCGCCCTTCTACCCGGTGTTCCCGGCCATCGCGCTGGGACTGGGCGCTGGTCTGCCTGGGTGCCATGGTCTGGTTCAACACCCTGCTCACGGTGCTGTTCTGCGTGCTGATGGCCTTGGCCTACGCCTACTTCCGGCTGACGGCCGACCAGCGCGCCGCGGCGGCGCACGATAAGCTGCTTTCCGGAACCGACTGAGATGAAACCACCCCGTTTGGACTTCTCACTGCGTGTAGAAGTCCCATCCCCCTCAAGGGGCGCACCCGGCGGCCTGGCAGAGCCAGTTCCGCGGCTGCGCTGGCATGGCCTGTCCGCGGCCTCTCACGCTCGACCGGTTTCGTGCTCTGCGGGTGGCGCGCCAGCGCCGTGGAAAACTGACATGCGCTACCGCACCACGCTCGCCCGACAGGTCTTCACCTTCGACGACCTGCGCCAGGTCCTGGCCTGCGCCAGCCCCGCGCGCTCGGGCGACTACCTGGCCGGCATCGGGGCCGCCACGGCCCAGCAGCGCATGGCGGCGCGCCACGTGCTGGCGGACACGCCGCTCACGCAGTTCCTGAACGAGGCGCTGGTCCCGTACGAGGAGGACAACATCACGCGCCTCATCGTCGACCAGCACGACGCCGCCGCGTTCGCGCCGGTCGCTGAGCTGACGGTGGGCGAACTGCGCAACTGGCTGCTGTCCGATGCCGCCGACGGCGCCACCGCTGGCCGCGCTGGCCCCCGGCCTCACGCCCGAGATGGTGGCGGCCTGCTCCAAGCTGATGCGCAACCAGGACCTGATCGCCGTGGCGCGCAAGTGCCGTGTTGTCACGCGCTTTCGCAACACCATCGGCCTGCCGGGCCGTCTGGCCGTGCGGCTGCAGCCCAACCATCCCACCGACGACCTGCGCGGTGTCGCGGCGTCGACGCTCGACGGCCTGCTCTACGGCGCCGGCGACGCCGTGATCGGCCTGAATCCGGCCTCCGACAGCCTGCCCGTGCTCGGCCGCCTGCTGCACCTGCTGGACGAAGTCATCGCCGCGCTTCCAGATCCCCACGCAGAGCTGCGTGCTCACGCACGTGACCAACACGCTGCGGCTCATGGAGGCCGGCGCGCCGGTGGACCTGGTGTTCCAGTCCATCGCCGGCACCGAGAAGGCCAACCTGTCCTTCGGCGTCACGCCCGAACTGCTGGACGAGGCCTGCGCGGCCGCGCGCGCGCTGCGGCCGCGGCACGCTGGGCGACAACGTCATGTACTTCGAGACCGGCCAGGGCAGCGCGCTGTCCGCCGGCGCCCACCATGGCGTGGACCAGCAGACCTGCGAGGCCCGCGCCTACGCGCTCGCGCGCCGCTACCGGCCGCTGCTGGTCAACACCGTGGTCGGCTTCATCGGCCCTGAGTACCTCTACGACGGCAAGCAGATCATCCGCGCCGGCCTGGAAGACCATTTCTGCGGCAAGCTGCTGGGCCTGCCGCTGGGCGTGGACGTCTGCTACACCAACCATGCCGAGGCCGACCAGGACGACATGGACACGCTGCTGGTGCTGCTGGCCGCCGCCGGCGTGAACTTCGTGATCGGCGTGCCGGGCGCGGACGACGTGATGCTGAACTACCAGAGCACCTCCTTCCACGACGCGCTGTTCGTGCGCGAGACCATGGGCCTGAAACGCGCGCCCGAGTTCGAGGCCTGGCTCGCGCGCATGCAGCTGACGGACGGCGATGGCCGGCTGCTGCCGCGCGCGGCCAACCGCCTGCTGCAGGACATGGGCGGCCTCACGGCACTGGAGGCCAGGCCATGAGCGCGCCGCCGAACACCGGCGTGACCGAAGACCCCTGGCAGGACTGGCGCGCCGCCACGCCTGCCCGCCTCGCGCTGGGCCGGGCCGGCCAGGCCATGCCCACGGACGAGACACTGCGCTTCGGCTGGGCCCATGCGATGGCGCGCGACGCCATCCACGCCGCGCTCGACACCGAAGCCCTGACCCGCGGCCTGCAGGCCGACGGCTGGGACAGCCGCACGGTGCGCAGTGCCGCCGGCGACCGCGCCACCTACCTGCGCCGGCCCGACCTCGGCCGGCAGCTCGACGTGGACGACGCCCAGCGCCTGCGGGCCGAGGCGCTCGCGGGCTGCGACCTCTGCCTCGTGGTCGGCGACGGCCTGTCGTCGCTGGCCATCGAGCGCCATGCCGTGCCCCTGCTCTCGGCGTTGCGCGCCCAGTTGCCGGCCGGGCTGCGGCTGGCGCCCGTGGTCATCGCCACGCAGGCGCGCGTCGCGCTGGCCGACGAGATCGGCGAAGCGCTCGGCGCACGCCTGTCCGCCATGCTGATCGGCGAACGGCCTGGCCTGTCCTCGCCCGACAGCCTGGGCATCTACCTCACGCACGGACCACGCCGCGGCCGCCACGACGCCCAGCGCAACTGCATTTCCAACGTGCGTCCGCAGGGCCTGTCGTATGCGGCGGCCAGCTTCAAGCTGGCCTGGCTCGTGCGCGAGTCGCTGCGCCGCGGGCTCACGGGCGTGGATCTCAAGGACGAAAGCGATCTGGCGGTGCTGGACTGCGCCACGCCGCCTGCGCTCGTCCAGCGCGACTGACAGCGCCCCACCGCTTCCACCGGCATGCGCGCGGTGGGCCTTGCGCCCGCCGGGGGGCCGCTCGCGCGCCGCTTCCTCGACACCCCGACCATCCGAAGCTTCGCCTCATGCAACGCCGCATCTTTCTTCTCAGCACCCTGTCCGCCGCGCTCGCAACCGCCGGTTGTGCCAGCGTGGCGCCCGCCACTGCCGCACTGCCGGGCCAGTGGGACGCCTTCAACCGAAGCCAGGTCGAGGCGCTCATCGAAGCGCTGGGCAGGCGCAGTGCCGGCTACCAGGCTGCCAGGCCGCCGTATGCCGTGTTCGACTGGGACAACACGAGCATCTTCCTGGACATCGAAGAAGCCGTGCTGATCTACCAGCTGGAAAACCTGGCCTTCGGCGCGTCGCCTGCGCAGCTGGGCACCGCGATCCGCCGCAACATTCCGGCCACGCCCTTTCTCGCCGCGCACAACAATGCCGCGGGCCAGCCCGTGGCCATCGACGCCATCGCGCAGGACATCGTGGCGAGCTACACCTGGCTCCATGCCAACTATGCCGGCCTGAAGGGCAGGCAGCCGCTGGACGCCGTCAAGGCCAGCCCCCACTACGCCACCTTCACCACCAAGCTGCGCTACCTCTACGAGGCCATCGGCGACACCTTCGACCACGACACGGCCTACCCCTGGGTCACCTACCTGTTCGCCGGGCTGACGCAAGACCAGGTGCGCGACATGACGGTCAAGACCGTGCGCTGGCAACTCGGCCAGCCGATCGCCAAGGTCACCTGGACGTCGCCCGCCGGGCTGCCCGGCCGCGCCGGCGTGGTGTCGGTCAGCTGGAAGAACGGCCTGCGCCTGCAACCCGAGATGCAGGCGCTGTACCAGCGGTTCCGCCAGGCCGGATGGGATGTCTGGGTGTGCTCCGCCTCGTTCGTCGACGTGATCCGCGAGATCTCCTCCAACCCCGAGTTCGGCTACGGGAACCCGGCCGACCGCGTGCTGGCGATGGAACTCGAACGCGATGCCGACGGCCGCATCCAGCCCGAGTTCCGCCGCGGCTACGACCAGACCCAGGGCGCCGGCAAGACCAGGAACATCCGGCGCTTCCTCGTCCCGCGCTATGGCTACGGCCCGGCCTTCGTGGCCGGCGACAGCGAAGGCGACCAGAACATGATGGCCGACTTCCCGGAAACGAAGAAGGTGCTGATCGTCAACCGCCTGCGCGCTCCGTCCACCGACATCGGCAGGTTCTCGGCGCAGGCGGTGCGCCAGTACGGCCAGGCCGACGGGCGCTACCTGCTGCAGGGGCGCGACGACAACACGGGCGCCTGGGTGCCTTCGCAGCTGGCGACACCGCTGGGCGCGGCCACGGGCCGGGCGCTGAAGTAGCCGGCCCTGTCGGGGAGGGTGGTACAACCGGGTTCGATACCAAGGAGACCCCCATGCCCCAGCGCTACCCGCTGCCCGACCTCGGCACCCTGCCCGAAGACCTGCGCGCCAAGATCCTCGAAGTGCAGGAGAAGGCCGGCTTCATCCCCAACGTGTTCCTGGGGCTGGCGCGCCGGCCGGCCGAGTGGCGCGCCTTCTTCGCCTACCACGACGCCTTGATGGACCCCGAGAGCGTGGGCCGCAGCAGCCCGCTGACCAAGGGCGACCGCGAGATGATCGTCACCGCCACGAGCGCGGCCAACCGGTGCCTGTACTGCGTGGTCGCGCACGGCGCGCTGCTGCGCATCTACGAGAAGAAGCCGCTGGTGGCCGACCAGGTGGCCGTGAACTGGCGCAAGGCCGACATCACGCCGCGCCAGCGCGCCATGCTGGACTTCGCGATGAAGGTCTGCGAGCGCTCGCACGAGATCGACGACGCCGACTTCGCCGCGCTGGCCGAGCACGGCTTCAGCGACGAGGACGCCTGGGACATCGGCGCCATCACGGCCTTCTTCGGCCTGTCCAACCGCATGGCCAGCTTCAGCGGCATGCAACCCAACGACGAGTTCTACCTGATGGGCCGCGTGCCCAAGGCCAGGAAGTAGGTCAACCGGCGACGAGCGCGCGCATCCAGTCCGGCAGCGCCGTCGCCTTGCCCACCGCGTAGTCCACCCACATGGTGGTGCCGCCGCCCTCGGCGCAGACCACCTCGGGCGCATCGGCCCGCGCCAAGGTCGCCCAGGTCTCGAAGGTGGTGCGCCCCGGGTCGCTGGCGAAAAGCTGCACGACCACCTCGCCCGGGTACTGCAGCTGCGCGTAGAAGTTGCAGAAGGCGTTGACGATCAGCGGCCCCGCGCCGCGGCCGTTGGCCATGCAGCCGAGCGACTGGAACCAGTCCACGCGCGCGGTCTCGATGTAGCGGAAGTAGTTGGCGTTGTTCAGGTGGCCCATGGCGTCCATGTCGCCCCAGCGCATCGCGATGCGCGTCGCGTAGACCAGCTTCTTGCGTTCGGGGACGGCGATCCGCATGGCGTCAGGCCGCGAAGCCGTCGTCGGCCGCGATCACGGCGCCGTTGACGAAGTGGCTCTGGTCGCTGGCCAGCAGCACGATCAGCGCGTCCAGGTCCTCGGGCTTGCCCACGCGCTTGCGCGGCAGCGCCTGCACGAGCTTCCTGCCCTGCTCGGTCTGCCAGTGGCCGTGGTTGAGCTCGGTGTCGATGTAGCCCGGGCACAGCGCGTTCACGTTGATGCCGAAGCGGCCCCACTCCTGCGCCATGGCCCGCGTCATGTGCACCACGGCCGCCTTGGTCATGCTGTACACGCCGATCTGCGGCATGGCCTTGATACCGGCCATGGAGGCCACGTTGACGATGCGCCCGCCCGTGAAGCTGCCCGGCGCCGCGCCGCGCGCGCGTGCCAGCATGCGCTTGCCGACCTCCTGCGCGACGAAGAAGGCGCCCTTGACGTTGGTGTCGAACATCTCGTCGTAGTCGTCCTCCTGCACGTCCTGCAGCCGCTGCATGGTGCTGGTGCCGGAGTTGTTGACCAGGATGTCGATGGAGCCGACCTCGGTCTCGGCGCGCGCGACGGCCGCGCGGATCGAATCCAGGTCGGTCACGTCCAGCCCGACCACGTGGGCGTCGCCGCCCTCGCCCTCGATGCGCGCGCGCAGCTGCTTGAGCCGCTCCATGCGCCGGCTGGCCAGCACCACGGCCGCGCCGGCGCGCGCGAGCACCTGCGCGAACTGCATGCCGAGCCCGCTCGACGCCCCGGTGACCAGGGCCACGCGCCCCGACAGATCGATGCTGTATGCCATGGATGCCTCTTGTGATGCACTGCTGGGATGCCGCCCATTGTGACTGTCGCGCTGGTGAGCGGGCATGGGCCGGCCTGTGCATAGAATCCCCGGGTTCTCCCGCGCGCGGCCGGCCGCGCGCGGGCGCCACCATCCACGAACGAGACAGTCCCACATGACGAACGAAGAAATTCTGGCCCAGTACGGTCCGCGCGAGGCCATGGAATACGACGTGGTCGTCGTCGGCGGCGGCCCCGGCGGCCTGGCCGCGGCGATCCGCCTGAAGCAGCTGGCCGCGGAAAAGGGCAACGACATCTCCGTCGTGGTGCTCGAGAAGGGCTCCGAGCCCGGCGCCCACATCCTGTCGGGCGCCATCATGGACCCGCGCGCGCTGACCGAGCTGATCCCCGACTGGAAGGAAAAGGGCGCGCCGCTGACCCAGCCCGTCACGGACGACGCCTTCATGTTCCTGTCCGAAGGCGGCGGCGTGCGCACGCCCAACTTCCTCTTGCCCGGCTGCTTCCAGAACCACGGCAACTACATCGTGCGCCTGGGCTTCGTGGTCAAGTGGCTGGGCGAGCAGGCCGAAGCCCTGGGCGTGGAAATCTTCCCGGGCTTCGCCGCCGCCGAGGTGCTCTACAACGAGGACGGCTCCGTCAAGGGCGTGGCCACCGGCAACCTGGGCGTGGGCAAGGACGGCCAGCCCACCGACGAGTTCCAGCTGGGCATGGAACTGCACGCCAAGTACACCATCTTCGCCGAGGGCGCGCGCGGCCACCTGGGCCGCCAGCTGATCGCGCGCTACAAGCTCGACGAAGGCCGCGACCCGCCCAGCTTCGGCCTGGGCGTCAAGGAACTCTGGGAGATCGACCCCAAGCGCCACCAGCCCGGACTGGTGCTGCACAGCGCCGGCTGGCCGCTGGACAACAACACCTACGGCGGCGCCTTCCTCTACCACCTGGACAACAACCAGGTCGCGCTGGGCTTCATCACGGGCCTGGGCTACAGCAACCCCTACCTGAGCCCGTTCGAGGAGATGCAGCGCTGGAAGACGCACCCGAACATCCGCTGGTACCTGGAAGGCGACGAATCCAAGGGCATCCAGCACGGCAAGCGCCTGGCCTATGGCGCGCGCGCCATCAACGCCAGTGGCCTGCTGTCGCTGCCCAAGACCGTGTTCCCGGGCGGCGCGCTGATCGGCTGCGAGGCCGGCTACCTGAACGTGGGCCGCATCAAGGGCAGCCATGCCGCGATCAAGACCGGCATGCTCGCGGCCGAGGCCGCCTACGACGCCGTGCAGGCCGGCCGCCAGCACGACGAACTGACGGCCTACCCCGAGGCATTCGAGAAGAGCTGGCTCTACACCGAGCTCAACAAGGACCGCAACTTCAAGAACTGGTTCAAGAAGGGCCTGGCGGTGGCCACCGTCATGAACGGCTTCGAGCAATTCGTGCTCAAGGGCAGGATGCCCTGGACGCTGCACCGCACCCAGCCCGACTACGCCATGCTCAAGCCGGCGGCCGAGTGCAAGCCCATCGTCTACCCCAAGCCCGATGGCAAGCTGACCTTCGACCGCCTGTCCAGCGTGTTCATCAGCAACACCAACCACAACGAGCACCAGCCGGCCCACCTGACGCTCAAGGACCCGAGCGTCCCGGTCGACGTGAACCTGGCCCTGTACGCCGGCCCCGAGGCGCGCTACTGCCCGGCCGGCGTCTACGAATTCGTGAAGGACGAGGCCACGCAGAAGGACCGGCTGCAGATCAACGCGCAGAACTGCGTGCACTGCAAGACCTGCGACATCAAGGACCCGACGCAGAACATCGTCTGGGTCACGCCCGAGGGCGGCGGCGGCCCGAACTACGCGGGCATGTGAAGCGACGGGCCCATGCGGGCCCGCCCCTGCACACCTCTGCGCCGCATTTCCGGCGGCTGACATGCATCCATTGCGGCACGTCGAACGAGGCCGCCCAGGGCACGGGCGCGCCGCCGCGGCCGCCGGCGGTGCAAGTCGTAGTACAAATCCCGAGTCGCAAAGGGCTGTTTTCAGGGCATAGTCCCCCGGGTTCGTGAATGCGGCGCCACCGGGGCGCCGTGTTTTTTTGGGACTTCAGGGAGACACAAGACCATGCAACTCACCCGCATCGCCGCCGGCCTCGTGCTGGGAATGGGCCTGGCCTGCGCCGCCTTCGCGCAGACCGCCATGAAGATCAGCATTTCCACGGCGCAGAACTCGCACCAGGGCATCGCCATCGACACCTTCGCCAAGGAAGTCGAGAAACGCACGGGCGGCCGCTACAAGGTCCAGACCTTCTACAACGGCGCGCTGGGCGGCGAACGTGAATCGATCGAAGCCGTGCAGCTGGGCACGCAGGAGCTGGCGTTCTCCTCCACCGGCCCGGTGCCCAACTTCGTGCCCGAGACCAAGATCCTGGACGTGCCCTTCCTGTTCCGCGACAAGGCCCATGCGCGCGCCGTGCTGGACGGCCCCATCGGCCAGGACCTGCTGGCCAAGTTCGACGCCAAGGGCTTCAAGGCCCTGGCCTGGGCCGAGAACGGTTTCCGCCACATGACCAACTCCAAGCGCGACATCAGGAACCCTGAAGACCTCAAGGGCCTGAAGATGCGCACCATGGAGAACCCGGTCCACATCGCGGCCTACAAGACCTTCGGCATCATCACCACGCCCATGGCCTTCCCCGAGGTCTTCACGGCCCTGCAGCAGGGCACGGTCGACGGCCAGGAGAACCCGCTGTCGGTCATCATCTCGGCCAAGTTCGAGCAGGTGCAAAAGCACCTCTCGCTGACCGGCCATGTCTACTCGCCGGCCATCTTCGTGATGAACAAGGCCGCGTTCGACAAACTCAGCGCGGCCGACAAGCAGGCCTTCATCGACGCCGCCAAGGAAGGCACCAAGGCCAACCGCGCGCGCGTGGACGAGGACGACGCCAAGGGCGTGGCCGACCTGCGCGCCAAGGGCATGACCGTCATCGACAACCTGGACAAGGCCAAGTTCGTGAACGCGCTGGCCACGGCCAACGCACAGTTCGAGAAGGACTTCGGCAAGGCCAACCTGGACAAGATCCGCGCCGTCCAGTAACGGCCGGCCGTCCATGCCCACGCCCGCAGCCGCGGGCTTTTTTGTTTTGTCGGGACCGCCATGCGAGAACTGTTCCTGCGCGTCGAGCGCGCCACCACCTTCATCGCCCTGGCCGGCGCCTGCGCCATGCTGGCCATCGCGGCCGCGCTGGGCGTGTTCCAGATCCTCACGCGCTTCGTGCTCGAGCAGCCGGCCGAGTGGACCGAAGTCCTGATCCGCTTCGCGCTGATCTGGATGGTGTTCCTGGGCATCCCGCTGGCCTTCCGCCAGGGCGCCATGGTCAGCGTGGACGTGCTGTACCGCTGGAGCCCGCCGCGCATGCGGCGCTGGCTCGACGCCGTGGTGGCGCTGGCCGCGCTCACGCTGGTCGGCGTGATCGTCTGGTGGGGCTGGGACTACGCGCAGCGCGGCGGCGTGCAGACCATGGCCGGGCTGGAGAGCCTGTCCATGTTCTGGGCCTACCTGGCCATGCCCGTCGGCGGGCTGTTCTGCATCTTCGGCATCGTCGGCAACTGGCTCGATCCGCAGCGCAACGAACTCGACACCGCCCAATAAGAACAACGAAGAGAGGACCGTTCCATGACCACCGTCATGATCTCCACCATGGTGCTGTGCTTCGCGCTCACCATCTCAGTGGCCGTCTCCATCGGCCTGGCCTCGGTGCTGGGCATCCAGGTCGCCAACGTCAACATGCTCATCTCCGTGAAGGAGATGTTCGGCGCCATCAACAAGTTTCCGCTGGCGGCCATCCCCTTCTTCATCCTGGCCGGCAACCTCATGGAGACGGGCGGCATCTCGCGCCGCCTGGTCGAGTTCGCCAAGAGCCTGGTCGGCGGCGTGCAGGGCGGTCTGCCCATGACCTGCGTGCTGACCTGCATGATCTTCGCGGCCATGTCGGGCTCCTCGGTGGCCACCACCTTCGCCATCGGCGCGATCCTGATCCCGGCCCTCATCAAGCACGGCTACCCCACGAGCTATGCCGCGGCCCTGCAGGCCACGAGCGCCGAACTGGGCGTGATCATCCCGCCGTCCATCCCCATGATCCTGTACGGCGTGAGTGCCGAGGTGTCCATCGGCGAACTGTTCATCGCCGGCTTCGGCCCCGGCATCCTGATCAGCGGCGTGCTGATGCTGTTCGTCTGGCTCTACTGCAAGCGCAAGGGCTGGGGCAAGCACGACGGCGAAGGGCGGCTCGGCGTGCTGGCCGCCACCTGGCAGGCCGGCTGGGCGCTGCTGATGCCCGTCATCATCCTGGGCGGCATCTACGGCGGCGTGTTCACCCCCACGGAAGCCTCGGCCGTGGCCGTGCTCTACGCGCTGATCGTGGGCATGGTGGTCTACCGCGAGATCGGGCTGCGCGATCTGTTTCCCATCCTGCGCAAGTCCGTCGTGTCCTCGGCCGTGATCATGTTCATCATCGCCAACGCGGGACTGTTCGCCTTCCTGATCACGCGCGCCGGCGTGCCCGACGCGATCGGCCGCTGGCTGGAGGCCGTGCTGCAGTCGCCCGCGCTGTTCCTCCTGGGCGTGAACGCGGCGCTGTTCGTGATCGGCATGTTCATCGAGACCAGCGCCGCCATCATTGTGCTGGCCCCCATCCTGGCGCCCGTGGCCGTGCACTTCGGCATCGACCCCGTGCACTTCGGGCTCATCATGGTGGTCAACCTCGCGCTGGGCATGATCACGCCGCCCTTCGGCGTGAACCTGTTCGCGGCCTGCACGGTGGCGCGCATCCCGCTGGACCGCATCATCGGCCACCTGGTCCCCTTCGTGCTCGTGATCCTGGGCTGTCTCATGGTCATCACCTACGTGCCGGGCATCTCGCTCGCCTTGCGCGACCTGGCCTTCGCGAAATGAGCCAGGCCCGTGGTTAGAATCCGCGCCGTCAGGAGAGAGCCCTTCTCGCAAGGGCCGCCGACGGCGCAGGCTCACCCCCGAACGCTCAGGCAAAAAGACTGACCCAGGTCTTGTGAAGACCTTCCTCACTGGAGAGAGGCCCGCCCCGAGCGGGTCCACCGAAGGGGCAACCCGCGCAGGCGGCGAATCTCTCAGGTAAAGCGGACAGCGAGGCAGCCCATGGCGCTTTTCTCCTTGGAGGGCGCCATGTTGTGTATCTGCCTCCGGGAAGCTGTCCATGTCCACCGACTCTCTGCTGCAAACGCCGCTGCACGCGCTCCACCTCGAACTGGGCGCGCGCATGGTCCCCTTCGCCGGCTACAGCATGCCGGTGCAATACCCCAAGGGCTTGATGGCCGAGCACCTGCATGTGCGTGCGGCGGCCGGCCTGTTCGACGTCTCGCACATGGGCCAGCTGCGGCTGGAAGGCCCGGACGCGGCGGCCGCGTTCGAGACCCTGGTGCCGGTCGACGTGCTGGGCCTGGGCACCGACAAGCAACGCTACGGCCTGCTGCTGGCCGACGACGGCGGCATCCTCGACGACCTGATGTTCGTGAACCGCGGCGGGCACCTGTTCGTGATCGTCAACGGGGCCTGCAAGGTGGCGGACACCGCACACCTCCAGGCCCGCATCGGCCAGCGCTGTGCCGTCGTGCCCATGCCCGACCACGGCCTGCTCGCGCTGCAGGGCCCCAAGGCGGTCGACGCGCTGGCGCGCGTGGTGCCGGGCGTCGACAAGCTCGTGTTCATGACCGGCGGCGCCTTCGACTGGAACGGTGCCGCGCTCTACATCACGCGCAGCGGCTACACGGGCGAGGACGGCTTCGAAATCTCCGTGCCCGGCCCCTGGGCCGAATCCCTGGCCCGCGCGCTGCTGGCCCAGCCCGAGGTGCTGCCCATCGGCCTGGGCGCGCGCAATTCGCTGCGGCTGGAAGCCGGCCTGTGCCTGTACGGCAACGACATCGACACCGGCACCACGCCGGTCGAGGCCAACCTGAACTGGGCCATGCAGAAGGTGCGCCGCACGGGCGGCGCGCGGGCGGGCGGCTTCCCTGGGGCCGACAAGGTGCTGGCGCAGCTGGACGGCAGCGCGCCCGTGGAGCGCAAGCGCGTGGGCCTGGTCGCGCTGGAGCGCGTGCCCGTGCGCGAGCACACCGCCCTGCAGTCCACCGACGGCCAGGCCGTCGGCGAAGTCACGAGCGGCCTGCTCGCCCCCAGCGTCGACAAGCCCATCGCCATGGCCTACGTGCGCACGGAATTTGCTGCGCCCGGCACCAGGCTCGACGCCATCGTGCGCGGCAAGCCCGTGCCCATGGAAGTCGCCACCATGCCCTTCACCCCGCCGCGCTACCACCGCGGCTGAACGTTTTCCAACCCGAGGACAACCCATGATCAAGTACACCGAAGACCACGAATGGCTCCAGGTCGAGGGCGACACCGCCACCGTCGGCATCACCGTGCACGCGCAGGATGCGCTGGGCGACGTGGTGTTCGTCGACCTGCCCGCGGTCGGCGCCGCGCTGGCCCAGAAGGACGTGGCCGGCGTGGTCGAGTCCGTCAAGGCCGCGGCCGACGTCTACATGCCCGTCTCGGGCGAGATCCTCGAAGTGAACGAAGCCCTGCGCGCCGACCCGGCCCTGGCCAACAGCGACCCGCTCGGCGCCGGCTGGTTCTTCAAGGTCAAGCTGTCGGACGCGTCGCAGCTCGACGCCCTGCTCGACGAAACCGCCTACAACGCCTTCGCGGCCAACAGCTGACCCACCCCCGTTTCTTGCTCACTGCGTGTAGCCGAATCCCCCCTCGAGGGGGCGCACCCAGCGGCCTGGCAGAGCCGGTTCCGCGGGTGCACGCAACGGGTTTCGCTGCGCTCACCGGTAGAAGCCGCCGCTCGCGGAGCAAGCGCCCCTGACGTACTAGGCCCAAGTGCAGACCATGACCGAGACCACGCCTTCCCTGTCCGAACTCGAGAACCCCTCGGAGTTCATCGCCCGCCACATCGGCATCACGCCGGCCGACGAGGCCCGCATGCTGGCCGTGGTCGAAGCCGCCTCGCGCCAGGAACTCGTGGCCGGCATCGTGCCGGCCAGCATCGCGCGTGCCGCGCCCATGCAGCTGCCGCCGGCCGCCAGCGAAGCCGCGGCGCTGGCCGAGCTGCGCGCCATCGCGGCGCAGAACCGGGTGTTCAGGAGCTACATCGGCCAGGGCTACCACGGCACGCTGACGCCGGGCGTGATCCTGCGCAACATCCTGGAGAACCCGGCCTGGTACACGGCCTACACGCCCTACCAGGCCGAGATCAGCCAGGGCCGCATGGAGGCGCTGGTCAACTTCCAGACCATGGTCACGGACCTGACCGGCATGGACATCGCCAACGCCTCCATGCTGGACGAGGCCACGGCCGCGGCCGAGGCCATGACGCTGGCCCGGCGCAGCGTCAAGAGCAAGAGCAACGTGTTCCTGGTGGCCAGCGACTGCCATCCGCAGACCATCGAGGTGGTGCGCACGCGCGCCGAGCCGCTGGGCATCGAGGTGCGCGTCGCGCCGCTGGCCGAGCTGCGCACGCAGACCGGCTTCGGCCTGCTGCTGCAGTACCCCGGCACCGACGGCGCGCTGCCCGAAGTCCAGGGCCTGGCCGACGCGCTGCACGCGCAGGACGCCGCGCTGTGCGTGGCGGCCGACCTGCTGGCCCTGGTGCTGCTGGCGCCGCCCGGCAGCTGGGGCGCCGACATCGTGGTCGGCACCACGCAGCGCTTCGGCATGCCCATGGGCAACGGCGGCCCGCACGCGGCCTACATGGCCTGCCGCGACGCCTACAAGCGCTCGCTGCCGGGCCGCCTGGTGGGCGTCAGCGTGGACGTGGAAGGCCGCCCCGCCTACCGCCTCGCGCTGCAGACGCGCGAGCAGCACATCCGCCGCGAGAAGGCCACCTCCAACATCTGCACGGCCCAGGTGCTGCCGGCCGTGGTGGCCAGCATGTACGCCGTCTACCACGGCCCGCAGGGCCTCACGCGCATCGCCAAGCGCACGGCGCGCCTGGCCGCCATCCTGGCGCGCGGGCTGGAGCAGATGGGCTTCGCGCTCGTGCATGGCGCCGGCTTCGACACGCTGGCCGTGCGCACGGGCAGCGAGACCTCGGCCATCCTCGACCGCGCCCAGCGCGGCCAGGCCAACCTGCGGCGGCTGGCCGAGGACTGCCTGGGCGTGGCGCTGGACGAGACCACCACGCGCGAGGACATCGTCTCGCTGTGGACCTGGTTCGCCGACAGCCCGGCCCGGGTGCCGGCCTTCGCCGACATGGAGCCCGGCGCGCCCGACCGCATCCCGGCCGCGTTGCGCCGCGGCACGCCCTTCCTCGCGCACCCGGTGTTCAACACCCACCACAGCGAGACCGGCATGCTGCGCTACATCCGCGCGCTGTCGGACAAGGACCTCGCGCTGGACCGCAGCATGATCCCGCTGGGCAGCTGCACGATGAAGCTCAACGCCACCAGCGAGATGGTCCCCATCACCTGGCCGGGCTTCGCCGAGATCCACCCGTTCGCGCCCGCCGACCAGCTGCAGGGCTATGCCACGCTGAACCGCCAGCTCTGCGACTGGCTCGGCCAGGCAACCGGCTACGCCGGCATCAGCCTGCAGCCGAACGCCGGCTCGCAGGGCGAGTACGCGGGCCTGCTGGCCATCCGCGCCTGGCATAAGGCTGCTGGCCAGGGCCAGCGCGACATCTGCCTGATCCCCTCCTCCGCGCACGGCACCAACCCGGCCAGCGCGCAGATGGTCGGGCCTCACGGTGGTCGTGACGGCCTGCGACAGCCAGGGCAACGTGGACCTGGCCGACCTCGCCGCCAAGTGCGAGAAGCATGCCGACCGGCTGGCCTGCGTGATGATCACCTACCCCAGCACGCACGGCGTGTTCGAGACCCAGGTCAAGGAGCTCTGCGCGCTGGTACACCGGCATGGCGGCCGGGTCTACGTGGACGGCGCCAACATGAACGCGCTGGTCGGCGTGGCCGCGCCAGGCGAATTCGGCGGCGACGTGAGCCACCTGAACCTGCACAAGACCTTCTGCATCCCGCACGGCGGCGGCGGCCCCGGCGTCGGCCCGGTCTGCGTGGTCGAGGACCTCGTGCCCTACCTGCCCGGCCACGGCACGGCCGGGCTGGACCATGGCGGCGTGGGCGCCGTGAGCGGGCCCGCCGCGCCGCTGGGCAACGCGGCCGTGCTGCCGATCAGCTGGATGTACATCCGCATGATGGGCGCGGACGGCCTCACGCAGGCCACCGAGACCGCCATCCTGTCGGCCAACTACGTCAGCGCGCGGCTGCGCGAGCACTTCCCCACGCTGTACGCCTCGGCCAACGGCCATGTGGCGCACGAGTGCATCCTGGACCTGCGCGCCATCACCAAGGCCAGCGGCGTGACGGCCGAGGACGTGGCCAAGCGGCTGATCGACTACGGCTTCCACGCGCCCACGCTGTCCTTCCCGGTGGCCGGCACGCTGATGGTCGAGCCGACCGAGAGCGAGACGCTGTTCGAACTGGACCGTTTCATCGATGCGATGATCGCCATCCGCGCCGAGATCCGGCAGGTCGAAAACGGAACATGGCCCCCAGGCGACAACCCGCTCAAGAACGCTCCCCACACCGCCGCCACGCTGCTGCAGGCCGAATGGTCGCGCCCCTACGGCCGCGAGCTCGGCGCCGTGGCCCGGCCGGGCCAGGCCCTGGCCAAGTACTGGCCGCCGGTGGCGCGCGTGGACAACGTCTACGGCGACCGCAACCTGTTCTGCAGCTGCGTGCCGGTGGACGCCTACGCCTGACGGCGGCGACGGGCGGCGCGCGATGACCCCGCCCGCCCGCCCACCCCTGGACGTGCCGGCCGACGCGCCGGCCATCGAGAGCTACCAGCTGCCGCAGCTGATCCGCGACCTGCGCACCTACCAGGCCGAACTGGAGAGCCAGAACAAGGTCCTGCGCTACAGCCAGTCCATGGCCGAGGCCGCGTCCGAACGCTTCGAGACGCTGTTCTCCAGCGTGCCGCTGGCGCTCATGGTCATCGACGAGCACGACCTCGTGGTGCAGAGCAACTCCATGGCGCAGCGCTCGTTCCAGCCGACCGAGCGCGACCGCCCGCTCAACTTCCTGATGCCCTTCGTGAGCGCCGGCAGCGCGGCGGCCGTGCAGGCCGCCTTCGCCCAGGCCCGCACCGAAGGCCATGCCGAGGCCAAGGAGGTGCTGTTCCAGATCGGCGACGACGGCGCCATCACGGGCGACCTGCACATCGCGCGGCTGGACAACGCGCACGAGCCCACGGCGCACTTCATCTGCGCCGTGATCGACCAGGGCCCGCTGCTGGCCGAGCGCCGCGCGCTGCTGCAAAGCGGCGCCGAACTGCAGCAGCGCAACGAGCAGCTGCGCCTGAGCGAGGCGCGGCTGGCGGACATCATCAACTCCTCGCTGGACGCCATCGTCTGCGTGGACCGCGAGCGCCGCATCACGGTGTTCAACCCCACGGCCGCCGCGCTGTTCCAGTGCCCGCCGGCCGATGCGCTGGGCAGCCCGCTGGAGCGCTTCTTCCCCGATGCGGCCGAGGTGCTGGCCGTGCACCAGATCTCCACCGAACTGCCGGCCACCGAGATGCAGGCCCAGACCGCGCTGGGCGCGGCCGTGCCGGTGGAGGTCAGCATGGCCTTCGGCGACACCACCACCGTCTTCGCGCGCGACCTGACCGCGCGCAAGCGGGAGGAGGCGCAGCGCAGCGCGCTGGAGGTGCAGCTGCGCGAGTCGCAGAAGATGCAGGCCGTGGGCACCATGGCCGGCGGCATCGCGCACGACTTCAACAACATCCTGCACGCCATCCTGGGCAACGTGGAGCTGGCCAAGGAAGACAGCGGCCTGAACAGCACGGCGCAGGAGAGCCTGCGCGAGATCGAGAAGGCCGGCCGGCGCGCGCGCGACCTGGTGCGCCAGATCCTGACCTTCAGCCGCAACGAGGCGCCGCGCCGCGTGCCGACCGACCTGGCCGAGGTCGCCAGCGAGACCGAGCGGCTGCTGCGCGTGACGCTGCCGCCGCAGGTGGAACTGCTGCTGCGCGTGCATCCCGGCGTGCCCGCGGTGCTGGCCGATCCCACCCAGGTCGAACAGGCCGTGCTGAACCTGTGCACCAATGCGGTCCAGGCCATCCAGGCCACGCCCGAGGCGCGCGGCACGGTCTGGATCGAGCTGCAGAGCGAGGCGCCCTCGCCCGCCCGCTGCGCGCGGCTGGGCCTGGCTGCCGGCCACTACGCGCGGCTCAGCGTGCGCGACAACGGCCCGGGCATGGACCCGGCGACGCGCGAGCGCATCTTCGAGCCCTTCTTCACGACCAAGGAAGTCGGCCAGGGCACGGGCCTGGGCCTGGCCGTGGTGCACGGCGTCATGCGCAGCAACGGCGGCGCGGTGGACGTGCACAGCGAGCCCGGCCGCGGCAGCCACTTCATGCTGTACTTCCCGTCCACGAGCGAAGAGGCCGAGGCCGCCGCCGGCGCACCGCCGCCACCGCCGGCCAGCGTGCAGGGCAGCGGCCAGCACGTGATGTACGTGGACGACGACCAGGCCCTGGTGTTCCTGGTCGAGCGGCTGCTGCGCCGGCGCGGCTTCCGCGTCAGCGGCTTCACCGACCCGCACGCGGCCACCGAGGCGCTGCGCGCCGAGCCCCAGGGCTACGACCTGGTCGTGACCGACTACAACATGCCCGGCTACTGCGGCGTGGACCTCGTGCGCGAGGCGCGCGGCATCCGCGCCGACCTGCCGGTGGCGCTGGCCTCGGGCTACGTCACGGCCGAGATCGAGCGCGAGGCCATGGCCGAAGGCGCGCGCGCGCTGATCCACAAGCCCAACGACGTGCAGGAGCTGTGCGCCACGGTGCAGCGGCTGCTGCAGGAAAGCGCTTGAGCGCAGGCCTGCAGGTCGTCCACGCCGACGACGCCCTGCTGGTGCTCGACAAGCCGGCCGGGCTGCTGTCCGTGCCGGGCCGCGGCCCCGACAAGCAGGACTGCCTGGCCGCGCGCGCACAGGCGCTCTACCCCGATGCGCTGGTCGTGCACCGGCTCGACATGGCGACCTCGGGCCTGGTGCTCATGGGCCGCGGGCCGGCGGCGCAGCGCGCGCTCTCGATGGCCTTCGAGCAGCGCCGCATCGGCAAGCGCTACGAGGCCGTGGTCGACGGCGACTGGCGCCTGCCGGCGGATGCCGACGGCTGGGGCCTGATCGACCTGCCGATCCGCGTGGACTGGCCGCGCCGGCCGCTGTCCATCGTCGACCCCATGGACGGCCGGCCCAGCCGCACGCGCTGGCGGCTGCTGGCGCGCGGCCCGCAGGACAGCCGGCTCGCGCTGGAGCCGGTCACGGGCCGCTCGCACCAGCTGCGGCTGCACCTGGCCGCGCAAGGCCATGCCATCCTGGGCGACCCGCTGTACGCCAGCGCGGCGGTGCAGGCGCGCGCGCCGCGGCTGCTGCTGCATGCCTGCATGCTGGAACTGCAGCACCCGGGCGACGGCCGGGCGCTGCAGTTCGAGAGCCCGGCGCCGTTCTGAAACCCAGACGCGCAGGCGACAGCCGCGCCCGCCGGGGCACGGCCTGCGGACTATGCTTGGCCGCTCCCCACCACTCAGAGACAAGCGATGTCCCGCTGGACCGCCGTGCGCCCCGCCCTTCCCATCCTGCTCGGCGCCTCGCTGCTGCTCAGTCTCGCCATGGGCCTGCGCCAGAGCCTGGGGCTGTTCATGCCGCCGCTGACGCGCGACATCGGCATCTCGGTGTCGGACTTCACGATCGCGATCTCGGTGCAGAACCTGGCCTGGGGCATCTTCCAGCCCTTCGCCGGCGCGCTGGCCGTGCGCGTGGGCTACCGGCCGCTGCTGCTGGGCGGCGCCGTGCTGTACCTGCTCGGGCTGGTGCTGCTGGCCACGGCCCAGGGCTTCCTGGGCGTGCTGCTGGGCGCCGGCGTCCTGATCGGCGCGGCCATGGCCTGCACGGGCAGCGCACTGGCCATGGCCGTGGCCGCACGCGCCGTGCCGCCGCTGCTGCGCAGCAGCGTGCTGGGCATGGTCTCGGCCGCCGGCTCGCTGGGCGCGCTGGTCGCCGCGCCGCTGGGCCAGGCCATCAGCCAGCAATCGGGCTGGCGCATGGGCGTGGTGGCCTTCGCAGTGCTGGCGCTGGCCATGCTGCCGGCCGCCTGGTGGGCCGGCCGCGTCGACCGCCTGCCCGCGCCGGTGCCGCCCGGCGGCGCCGCACAGGAAGGCGCCGGCAGCGCGCTGCGCATGGCGCTCGCGCACCGGCCCTTCGTCGTGATGGCGCTGGCCTACTTCGTCTGCGGCATGCAGCTGGTGTTCCTGACCACCCACCTGCCGGCCTACCTGGATCTGTGCGGCATGGACCCCATGCTCAGCGCCCAGGCGCTGGGCCTGATCGGCGGCTTCAACGTGCTGGGCAGCCTGTTCTTCGGCTGGGCCGGCGGGCGCTGGCCCAAGCAGGTGCTGCTGGGCATGATCTACGTGCTGCGCTCCTTCGTCGTGGTCTGGTACTTCCACACCCTGCCCACGGTGCAGAGCACGCTGGTGTTCGCCTCGGTCATGGGCTTCCTCTGGCTGGGCGTGGCGCCGCTGGTCTCGGGCTGGATCGCCGACACCTTCGGCCTGCGCTGGCAGGCCATGCTGGCCGGCGTGGCCTTCTGCAGCCACCAGCTCGGCAGCTTCCTGGGCGCCTTCGGCGGCGGCCTGGTCTACGACCTGCTCGGCAACTACCAGCTGGCCTGGCAGGCCGCGGCGGCCATGGGGCTGGCCGCGGGCATCACGCAGATCGCCTTCGCGTTCGCGGCCCGGCCACCGAACCGGCCGCCGGGGCCGCAGCCCGCACCCGGCTGATCAGGAGTGCAGCCGGCCCAGCGCCGGCAGCCACTGCGCGAGCCAGGGTTCGAGCTGGCGCGCCAGCAGCAGGCCCGCCAGGCCTGCCGCGGCCACGGCCAGCATGGCGGCGCCCAGGTGCAGGATCAGCCCGCGCTCGCGCGTGCGCAGCACGAAGGACAGGCTGAAGGCCATGCTCGTGAACGAGGCCAGCACCGCACCGGTGCCGGCCACGCCGGGCGCGAGGCTGCCCTGCGCGGCCAGGGTGGCGGCCGCCGCCACCGCGCTGGCGCTGGACATCAGCCCGCCGACCACGCTCACGAAGTAGAAGCCCGCATCGCCGAACTGGCGCTGCGTGAGCGCGCCCACCACGTGCAGCAGCAGGAACACCACGCCGTACTTGAGCGCCTGCGGCAGCGAGAACGGCAGGTCCAGCGCGATGGCCGGGGCCGCCGCCTGCGGCGCGCCGCGGCGCCGGCGCAGGCTGGCCAGCACGAGCACCAGGCAGCACAGCAGCATCAGGCCGAAGGCGCCCAGCGAACCCAGCAGCGCCAGCGGCGCCAGGATGGCCAGCAGCGCGGCGTTGCGCAGCAGCATGGCGGCCGTGGCCAGCAGGATGCCGCGAAAGGCCGTGCCCTGCAGCGCGCCGGCCGACTGGCGCACGCGCGAGGCCATCTCGATCACCGTGAAGTTGCTGTTGACCAGCCCACCCAGGAAGCCCGAAAGCTCGGCCCCGCGCGTGCCGTACATCTTCCAGAGAATGTAGTTCACGAAGCCGATGCCCGCGATCAGGATCACCGTGACCCAGGCCGCACGCGGCTCCACCAGGCCCAGCGGCCCGATGGCGCCGGTCGGCAGCGCCGGGTAGATCACGATGGCCAGGATGGCCAGCAGCAGCGCCGAGCGCAGCTCGCCCTCCGACAGCCCCATGGAGAAGCCGGCCAGCCGCTCCTTCCAGGCCAGCAGCGCGGTGGCGATGACCATCACGGCGGCCGGCGAGATGGTGTGGCCCAGGCCGCACAGGATGCCGGCCATGCAGGTCACCAGCATCGCAGCCGAGGTCGTGAGCTCGGCGCCCTGGCCCGCGCGCAGCGTCTGCACGTTGAGCACCACGGTCAGCATGCCGGTCAGCGCCAGCGTCGCCAGGGCGAACGGCGTGCCCAGCGAGCCGCCCAGCGCGCCCGAGCAGGGCGACGAAGCCGAAGGTGCGCAGCCCGGCTTCCTTGCCGCGGCGCTCGCGCTCCAGGCCGATCAACAGGCCCGAGCGCCAGGCTCAACGCCAGCCGCACCAGGATCTGCACGTAGGGCCAGCTCTCGGCCGGCAAGGGGGAAGCGGGTTCGGGCATCGCCGGGCCAGTATAAGAACGTGTCCACGGCCGATTCGGGGGCTGCCCGCACGCTGCAGGCAAAGGCTCGATGGCCTACAGCGGGGCCGGCCACGCACTGCTAGCATGGTCCGCAGCCGCCCGCGCCAGCCCGGCGCGGGCCCGACCCGGGAGAAGACCCTGAGCGTTGTTCCCCTGCCGCATGCCGGCGACGCCGCGCAGGCCGGCATCGATGCCCTGTGGCCGATCTGCCTGGCGCTGGCGCAGCGCCGGCGCGAAGGCCGGCCGCCGCTGGCCGACGGCGCGCCGCTGCGCTGGTCCGAGGCCGGCGGCTATGCGCTGCGGCCGGGCTGGGATGCCCAGGCGCAGCAGCTGTTCGCGCTGCTCAAACCGCTGCTGGACCGCCAGGGCGCGGGCGCCGACTGGACCATCGCCCAGCTCGGCCAGAGCCTGGACGGCTGCATCGCCACGCACCTGCGGCGATGCCTTCTACGTCAACGGGCCCGAGGGCCTCACCCACCTGCACCGCCTGCGCGCGCTCTGCGACGCCGTGGTCGTGGGCGCCAGCACCGCGAGCCTGGACGACCCGCAGCTGACCACGCGCCATGTGGCCGGCCCGCAACCCCGTGCGCGTGGTGCTGGACCCGCGGCTGCGCGTGCGCGCCGGACGCGCGCGGTGTTCCGCGACGGCGCGGCGCCCACGCTGCTGGTCTGCGCGGCGGCCTGCCGCGCGCAGGCCGAGGCGCGTCTGGGTGCCGACCGGGTCGCCGCGCTCGCGCCGGAGGCGGACGGCCGGCTGCCGCTGCGCGGCCCTGCGCCGGGCGCTGGCCGAACGCGGCCTGCGCACGCTGTTCGTCGAGGGCGGCGGCGTCGACGGTCTCGCAGTTCGCGCAGCAGGGCTGCCTGGACCGGCTGCACCTGATCGTGGCGCCCGTGGTCATCGGCGCGGGCCGGCCCGGCCTGCAGGTGCGGCGCGCCGACGCGATGGCCCGAGGCGCTGCGGCCGCCCACCCGCACCTTCGCGCTGGGCGGCGACGTGCTGTGGGACATGGACCTGCGCGGCTGAACCCGCCCCGCTAAAGCGTGCCGACCAGGTCGGCATGCCCCACCGCACAGCCGCGTGCCGGCCAGCCCGGCCAGGCGGCGCGCGCGCCAGGCCCGTACCGCGTCGGCATGGGCCGGGCCCTGTTCCAGCGCCGCCGTGGCCATGCCGTCGACCAGCGCCTGCAGCATGGCCAGGTCGTTCGCCCCGCGGTCGCCGGCGATCTGCCAGTCGCTGGCCGTGCGCAGCGTGCGGTAGCCGGCGGCGCGCAGCAGCACCTCGGCCCGCCCGGGCGCCGCCGCGCCGAGCGCCGGGCCGAAGCCCTTGTCGCGCCGTTGGTGCGCGGCGAACAGCGCCAGCACCTGCGCGTCGGCCGGATCGGCCGGCGCGAACTGCCAGCCGCCCGTCGACGCTGAGCGACCAGCACACGGCCGCATCCGCCGCGCGGCAGCGCGCCACGAGCCGGGCCAGCCAGTCCTCGGACACCAGGTCGAGCAGCGCCGAGGCCGTGACCAGGGCCGGCCCGCAGGAAACGGCAGGTCGGCCAGCCCCGTGGCCAGGATCGGCCTGCAGGCACGTCCATTCGACCTGCAGGCCCTGGCCTTCGGCCCAGGGCTGCATGGCCTGCGGGCACGGCGGCCAGCAGGTCCGGGTCGTGGTCCGCAGGCAGCCAGCGCTGCGCGCCGCCGAGCCGCGGCGCCAGCGCGCGCAGGCTGCTGCCGGTGCCGCAGCCCAGGTCCAGCACGTCGAGCGGGCCCGCCCGGCGCAGCGCGGCGACAGCGGCGTCGCCGGCCGCGCGCGCGGCCCGGTCGAAGGGCTCGCGCAAGGCCAGCCAGTCGCGGCCGAAGCCGCTCACTGGGTACCTTCGGCTTCGCCTGCGGAGCGAGCACCTGGGGCGGCCCGGCGTCTCACGCCACGGCCTCCAGCACGGCGGCGAAGCGCGCGGCGCATTGCTCCCAGCGCGGCAGCCGCCGGCCGGCCGCGCGGGCGCCGGCGGCCAGCGCCCGGCGCCGCGGCGCATCGTCGAGCAGCGCCTGCAGCGCGGCCTGCAGGGCCGCGCCGTCGCCGGGGGGCACCAGCACGCCGGCCGAGGCCGGCACGGTGTCGGGCACCGCGCCGGCCGCGCAGCCGACCACGGGCAGGCCGTGCGCGAGCGCCTCGGCGAAGGCCATGCCGTAGCCCTCGTGGAGCGAGGGCAGCACGAACAGGTCGGCCTGCGCGTACAGGGCCTGCAGCGGCGCCGGCCCGACCTCGCCATGCCAGGTCACGCGCCCGGCCAGCCCCAGCGAACGGGCCAGGGCCTCGCGCCGCCGGCCGCCGTGGCCGGGTCGCGCGCCAGGCTGCCGACGCAGTGCAGGTGCCAGGCCCGTCCGCGCAGGCCGGCCAGCGCCTGCAGCAGCAGCGCATGGGCCTTGCGCGGCGTGACCGTGGCGACGCACAGCAGGGACAGGCCCTGCGCGCTGCCCCGCGCCGGCGTCACCGGGTCGGTGCCCGGCTCGACCACGCGCGATGCGCGTCGGCCGGCACGGCGTAGGCCGTGCAGCGCCCGGGCCGTCGCCGGACTGGTCACGACCACCTGGCGCGCGCAGGCCAGCGCGCGCCGCTCGCTGGCCCGCAGCAGGGCCTGCTCCTGCGCCGACAGCCCGCTTTCGAGCGCCAGCGGGTGGTGCACCAGCGCCACCCAGCGCAGCCGCGGCGCATGGCGCTCGGCCAGGTCCGCCAGCGCGCCGAAGGCCAGGCCGTCGGCCACGGCCAGCGCACCGTCGGGCAGGGACTCGACGCAGGCCGCCGCCTGCGCGCGCGCGCTCGCGTCGCGGCCACGGAAAGCCGTCGCCGGGCGAGACGCCAGTCGCACCTGCCAGCCGCGCGGCGCGCAGGCCATCGGCGATGCGGCGGTCGTACAGCGTGCCGCCGGTGCGGGCCTGCGCATCGCCCGGCACCAGGAACACGCAGCGGCGGGAGGCGGCGCCCGCCATCAGCCCGGCGCCAGCGGGCCCTCGTATTCGGCCCAGGCCACGTGCGACTCGTGCAGCCGTCACGCGCAGCGACTCCAGGCCATGGGCGTGCGGCCCCAGTTCGCCGGCGCTGCGCGCACGCGGCGATGCGCTCGAACACCACGCGGGCCATGAACTCCGTCGTGGTGTTCTGGCCGGCGAAGGCGTCCTCGTCGTCGAGGTTGCGGAAGTTGAATGCGGCCAGCACCTCGCGCAGCACGGCCGTGGCCCGTGCGATGTCGACCACCATGCCGTCGGCATCGAGCGCGCGGCGCCGGAACGTGGCATCGACCACGTAGGTCGCGCCGTGCAGGCGCTGGGCCGGGCCGAAGGCCTCGCCGCGGAAGCTGTGGGCGATCATGAAATGGTCGCGGACGTTGACGCTGTACATGGGTTCAGGCCGGTTGGAAGACGAGCAGCAGGTTGTTGGCGGGCATGGCGTGGCGCCCGGCGAGCCGCAGGCCGGCCGCGCTGGCCTCGCCCGCCACATCGGCCAGGGCGCGCAAGCCCCATTGCGGGTCGCGCTGGCGCAGGTCGGCATCGAAGGCCAGGTTGCTCGGCACGGTCGGCACGTCGGCTTCCAGGTACGGGCCGTAGGTCACGAGCCGGCCGCCCGGCGCGAGGCAGCGCGCCGCGCCCCGCATGAGTCCCGCGCAGGCGGCCCAGGGCGCGATGTGCAGCATGTTGGCGCACAGCACGAGGTCGAAGCTGCCGGCCTCGAAGGCCGGGCCGTCGTCGGGCCAGCGTGGCGCGGTGGCGTCCAGCAGCACGGGCGCGTGCACCCGGGCCGCGCCCTCCAGCGCGCACCAGGCGTCGATGGAGGCGAAGGCCTCGTCCGTGCGGTCGCTGGGCTGCCAGACCCAGCCCGGCATGCGCGCCGCGAAGAAGGCCACGTGCTGGCCTGTGCCGCTGGCGACTTCCAGCGCGTTGCCCGAAGGCGGCAGCAGCCGCAGCAGCTGTTCCAGGATGGGTTCGCGGTTGCGTTCGCTGGCCGGGCTGCGCTGGGCCAGGTGCTGCAGGGTGGAGGCGATGGTCATGGTGGGGGGTAGTCGATGCGTTGGCAAAGGGTCTCTGGCGCCCCGTCCGACAGGCGCTGCAGCACGGCGGGCAGCGCGTCGAACGGGGCATGGTCGGTCAGCAGGGCGTCGAGCACGGGATCGCGCAGCAGCTCCAGCGCCAGCGCCATGCGCCGGCCATGGCTCCAGCGGCTGCGCTGCGCCGCGGCGACCTGGCCGACCTGCGAGCTGCGCAGGCTCAGGCGGCGGGAATGGAAGGCCTCGCCCAGCGGCAGCGCCACGGCGCGCGCGGCCGTACCAGCTCAACTCCAGCACCTGGGCCTCGAAGCCGGCCAGGCCCAGCGCGGTGACCAGGCCCTGCGGCGTGGCCGCTGGCATGGACCACGAGGTCGGCTTCGCGGCCGCGCCGCCTCCGGCAGCGCGAAGGCCAGGCCCAGCCGCGCCGCCACGGCCGCGCGCGCGGGCTGCACGTCGACGAGTTCGACCTCGCAGCCCGGGATCCGCGCGGCCAGCCAGGCCACCAGCAGGCCCACCACGCCGCCGCCGACCACGGCGATGCGGTCGCCCACGCGCGGCGCGGCGTCCCACAGCGCGTTGACCGCCGTCTCCATGTTGGCGGCCAGCACCGCGCGCGCGGGCGGCACGACCGTCGGGCAGCGCGTGCACGGCCGCGAGCGGCACCTGGTAGCGCGTCTGGTGCGGATGCAGGCAGAACACGGGGCGTCCCGAGCCAGTCCGCGGCACCCTCCTCGACCACGCCCACGCTGCCGTAGCCGTACTTCACGGGGCCGGGAAACGCGCCCTCCTGGAACGGCGCGCGCATGCGCCGGTGTTCGCTGGCGGGCACCTCGCCGCGGAACACCAGCAGTTCGGTGCCGCGGCTCATGGCGCTGTGCAGCGCGCGCACCTGCACGCTGCCGCCGGGCAGCGCGGGGCAGCGGCCGCCGCGCAGCGCGGCGCGGCCGGGCGCTTCGGTCCAGCAGGCGCTGTAACCCTTGGACACCTTTGGGGAATGCGTTGCTGGCATGCTTGGTCGGGCATCTTATCGAGGAGTTCCGTGCCGCACGCCCATGCCCTTGCCGCCGCACCCGACCGCCGACGCCCTGCGGCGCGACACCGCGCTCGCGCTGGGCTGCGCCCTGCTCGCGCTGCTGGCGGCGGCAGCCGCGGCGCGGGCGCTGGCCGGCTTCGGTGCCTGGTACATCCCCAAGGCGCTGGTGCTGTTCGGCCTGGGCGCGGCCTGCGTCTGGCAGGGCCTGGCCCAGCATGCACCGCACCGGCGCTTCGGCGCGGCCAATGCCATCACGCTGGCCCGGCTCGCGCTGGCCGCCCTGCTGGCCGCGGCGCTGGGCGAGCCGCTGGCGGACCGGCCCGCGCTGGCCTGGGCGGCAGTGCTGCTGGCCACGCTGACGGCGGCGCTCGACGCGGTCGACGGGCCGCTGGCGCGCACGCGCGGCCAGGCCAGCGCCTTCGGCGCGCGCTTCGACATGGAGACCGACGCGCTGCTGATCCTCGTGCTCGGCGCGCTGGTGCTGCAGTTCGGCAAGGCCGGCGCCTGGGTGCTGGCCGCGGGCGGCATGCGCTATGCCTTCGTGCTGGCCGCGCGCCCGTGGCCCTGGCTGGCAGCGCCGCTGCCGCCGAGCTGGCGGCGCAAGACGGTCTGCGTGGTGCAGATCGTCGCGCTGATCGTGTGCCTGGGCCCCGTCGTCGCGCCCGGCTGGTCGGCCGCGCTGGCCGCCGCCAGCCTGGCGCTGCTGGCCTGGTCCTTCGCCATCGACATCGCCTGGCTCGCACGCCGGCACGCCACCGAGGCCCGCCCATGACCCACGCCCCTGCCCGCCTGCGCCGCGCCCTGTGCGCCGGCCTGCTCTGCGCCGCCCTGCCGGCCTTCGCGCAGAGCGCGCGCTACGAGATCGACCCCGACCACCTGACCCTGGCCTTCCTGGTCGAGCACATCGGCTATGCCAGGGTGCTGGGCCAGTTCCGCAAGGCCAGCGGCAGCTACAGCTTCGACGAGGCCAGCGGCCAGCTCGGCGCGGTGCGCATCGAGGTCGAGACCGACAGCGTGACCAGCCAGCACGCCGGCCGCGACCGCCACCTGCGCGGCGGCGACTTCCTCAACGCCTCCAGCTTCCCGCGCATGGTGTTCACGGCGGCGGGCGGCAAGCGCACGGGCGAGCGCCAGTACGAGATCGCCGGCGAGCTGGAACTGCTGGGCCGCAGGCAGCCGCTCACGCTCACCGCCACCTGGAACAAGAGCGCGCCCTCGCCCATCACCAAGGTGCACACCATGGGCGTGTCGGCGCGCGGCAGCCTGAAGCGCAGCGCCTTCGGCATGGACTACGGCGTGGCCAACGGCTGGGTCGGCGACGAGGTGCAGCTTCTGATCGAGTTCGAGGCCATCCGCAAGTGAGGGGCGTCGGGCCGCTGCTGCAGCTGGCCGCCCCGCTGCTGCTGCTCAATGCGCTGCTGACGCTGGTCAACCCCGGCCCCGCGCCCTGGCCGCAGCCGACGGCGCGCATCGCGCCCGAACTCTGCGTGGCGCTGCTGCTGGCGGCGGCCTGGGCCGCCTGGCGCGGCCGCCTGCCGCCGCGCCTGCTGCGCACGCTGGCCGCGGCCTGCACCGTGCTGGCCGTGGTGCGGCTGGCCGAGGTCACCTCGGGCGCGCTGTACGGTCGCACGCTGCACGTCTACTGGGACGGCCGCCACCTGGGCCAGGTGCTGGCGGACCAGGGCGTCGCGCGCTGGCAGGTGGCGCTCGGCGCCGGCGCGCTCGTGCTGGCCTGCGCGCTGCTGTACCGGCTGCTGCTGGCCGCCTGGCGCATGCTGGGCCGCGCGCTGCAGGTGCGGCCGCTGCGCCGTGCGGCGCTGGGCGCCGGCACGCTGCTGCTGGCCGTGTTCGCCGCGCACGGCGTGCAGGGCCTGGACCGGCACCGCTGGTTCGCGGGCAGCATCACGCCCGTGCTGGCGCGCCAGCTCGCGCTGACCGCGCTGCTGCTGCCGCGCGATGCCGCGGCCGGGCGCCTGACGCCCAGCCCGGCCTTCGACGGCGATCTCGCGGGCCTGCAGGGTGCCGACGTGCTGCTGCTGTTCTCCGAGTCCTACGGCGTCAGCACGCTGGACCTGCCGGCGCAGGACGCCGCGCTCGCCGCCCCGCGCGCCGCGCTGGCCCGGGCCGTCGCCGCGAGCGGCCGCTGGGCCGTCTCGGCGCGCGTGCGCTCGCCCACCTTCGCCGGCGGTTCCTGGCTGGCCCATGGCGCCCTGCTCACGGGCGTGGACACGCGCGACCCGCTGGACTACGAGCTGCTGCTCAGCAGCCAGCGCGGCACGCTGGTGCAGCACTTCGGCCGGCATGGCTGGCGCACGGTGGGCTGGATGCCGGGGCTGCAGCGCGACTGGCCCGAGGGCCGCTTCTTCGGCTTCGACCGCATCGCCGACGCGCGCAGCATCGGCTACACCGGCCCGCTGTTCGGCCCGGCGCGGCTGCCGGACCAGGCCGCGATGGCGCTGCTGCACGCGCAGGAGCTGGCCGGCCCGCCGCCGCGCGCGCCGCGCTTCGTCGTCTTCCCCACGCTGGACAGCCATGCCCCGTTCCGGCCGCTGGCCCCCTTCAGTGGCCGATTGGGAGCGGCTCGCGGGCCCGGCGCCCTACACCGCGCAGCAGCATGCCGTGGCGCTGGACGAGCCGGTCTCGCTGCAGGCGCCGGTGCCGGCCTATGTGCAGTCCATCGCCGGCACCTGGACCTGGCTGGGCGACTACCTGCAGCGGCTAGCGCCGCCGGGCCTGGTGGCCATCGTGCTCGGCGACCACCAGGCCTTCCCGGGCGTCAGCGGCGCCCGGGCGTCCTGGGACGTGCCCGTGCACGTGTTCGGCCACGACCCCGCGCTGCGCCAGCGCCTGCTGGACGCGGGCTTCGGCCACGGCCTGGCACCGCGCGGCCCGGCGCTGGCCGGCATGCACGAACTGACGCCGGTGCTGCTGCGCGCGTTCGCCGGCCCGGCCCCGGCCTTACCATCGCCCGCCTCCATCCTCCCCACCGCCACACCATGCTCGCCCGCCTGCAGGCCCATTCCAAACACCTCGCCCGTCCCTTCCTGACCGGGCTGCTGGCCGTCCTGCCGCTGGCCGCCACGCTGGCGCTGCTGGGCTGGTTCTGGCAGCTGCTGGCGGCCTGGTTCGGCCCGTCCAGCCTGTTCGGCTCGGTGCTGGTGGCGATCGGCTTTTCCGTCACGCGCTCGGAATCCATCGGCTACGCGCTGGGCCTGCTGCTGCTGTGCGCGGCCATCTACGTGCTGGGGGTGCTGGTGGAGGCCGGGCTGCAGCGCGGCCTGCAGCGCATCGTCGACCGGCTCATGACGCGCATCCCGCTGGTGCGCAACATCTACGACCTGGTCAAGCGCATGGTCGACCTGTTCTCGCGCAAGAGCGGCGAAGGCCTGGGCTCCATGAGCCCGGTCTGGCTGCACTTCGGCGGCCGGCCCGACCCGGACGCGCCGCAGGCCGACGGCCAGAAGGTCGCCGTGCTGGCCCTGCTCTGCACGCCCGAGCCCGTCGTCATGGACGGCGGCCGCCGCTACCTGGGCGTGCTGGTGCCCACGGCCCCCGTGCCCGTGGGCGGCGGGCCTGCTCTACGTACCCGAGGACTGGGTGAGCCGGGCCGAGGTGGGCATCGAGGGGCTGACCAGCATCTACGTGTCCATGGGGCTCACCACCAACCAGTACATGAACGGGCGGCCGGCGCCGACGCCGCCGGCCTGAACCCGCCCGCATGCCGCGTTGCCGGCCATGCCGATTCGTGGCATAAGCCGCGCTGTTTTCGATTCAATGGAAAGGGAACCACCATGTGCGATCTGAACGACCAGGAAGACCTCCACAAGTACACCCGGCGCGACTTCGGCGCGTGGGCCGCGTCCGCCGGCCTGCTGACCGCGCTGCCCGCGGTGGCCAACGCGGCGGCCGTGGCCGAACGCGACGTGGTCATCGCCACGCCGGACGGCAGCTGCGACGCCTACTTCGTCGCGCCCACATCGGGCGCCGCACCCGGCGTGCTGGTCTGGCCCGACGTGTTCGGCCTGCGGCCCGCCTTCCGGCAGATGGGCAAGCGGCTGGCCGAATCGGGCTACAGCGTGCTCGTGGTCAACCCCTTCTACCGGCAGAAGAAGGCGCCCACCGCGCCCCAGGGCGGCCAGACGCCGATCGAGGAAGTGCGGCCGCTGATGCAGGCCCTGACGCCGGCCATGCACCTCGCCGACGGCAAGACCTTCGTCGCCTGGCTCGACGCCCAGCCCGAGGTCGACAAGAAGCGCAAGATCGGCACCACCGGCTACTGCATGGGCGGGCCGATCGCGGTGCGCACGGCCACCGTGGCGCCGGGCCGCGTCGGCGCGGTCGCCAGCTTCCACGGCGCCGCGATGGTGACCCCGGCGCCCGACAGCCCGCACCGCCTGGTGGCGCAGACGCAGGCGCACTACCTGATCGCGGTGGCCGAGAACGACGACGCCAAGGAGCCCGAGGCCAAGGCCGCGCTGCGCGCCGCGTTCGAGAGCGCGAAGCTGCCGGCCGAGGTGGAGGTGTACCCCGCCGCCCACGGCTGGTGCCCGCCCGACACGCGGGTCTACGACGCCGCCCAGTCCGAACGCGCCTGGGCGCGCCTGCTCGCGATGTTCGACAAGGCCCTGGCCTGACCAGACCGGCGCGGCGCGGCGCGTTCAGCCGCGCCACAGTTCCCGCAGCACCATGTGCGCGCCCAGCGCCAGCAGCCCGAGGAAGAAGCAGCGCCGGAACACCACCGGCGAGAGCCGGCGCCGCAGCGCCGTGCCCAGGCCCATGCCCGCGAATGCCGGCACCAGCATGGCCAGCGACAGGCCCCAGGCCATGTCCGCCCCCGCGGCGCCGAAGCGCAGGCCCGCGGCCAGCGCCAGCGTGGACACCGTGAACGAGATGCCCATGGCCTGGATCAGTTCGTCACTGCTCCAGCGCAGCGCCTGCAGGTAGGGCACGGCCGGCAGCACGAACACGCCCGTGGTGGCGGTCACGAGCCCCGTCGCGGCGCCGACCAGCGGCCCCAGCAGCGGCTCGGCGGCCGGAGCGACGGACAGGCGCCGGCCCGCCAGGCCCCACAGCGCATAGGCCGCCAGCGCCCCGCCCAGCGCCACCGGCGCCCAGGCCGCGCCCAGCGCACCGAAGGCCCAGGCGCCCCCCAGCGTGCCGGCCACCACGCCGGCCTGCATGGGCCAGAGCCGGCGCAGCATGGCGGCGAGCCGGCCCCAGGGCCGCATCTGCCACAGGTTGGTGACCAGCGAGGGCCAGATCAGCAGGGCCGCGGCCTCGGCCGGCGACATCCACAGCGCCAGCAGGCCCAGCGCCACCGTCGGCAGGCCCATGCCCACCACGCCCTTGACCAGGCCGGCCAGCAGGAACACGCCGGCCACGAACATGGGCAGCACCAGGGGCGATCGGGCCAGGCTTTCGGACAGGAGCATGGCGCCGATTCTGCGCAGCGCCGCCCGGCCCCACCAGCCGGCATGCGCGCAGCCCGGCTCAGGCAATGCCTGAGCCACGGGCCGCAGGCGCGTGCTAGCGTGCGGGCATGCGCTTCGACCTCACCGACCTGCGCCTGTTCACCCACGTGCACGCGGCCGGCTCCATCACGGGCGGCGCCGCGTTGAGCCACATGACGCTGGCCTCGGCCAGCGAGCGCATCCGCGCCATGGAGGATTCGCTGGGCGTGCCGCTGCTCGTGCGCGTGCCGCGCGGCGTGCAGCCCACGCCGGCCGGCCACAGCCTGCTGCTGCATGCGCGCCAGCTGCTGCTGCAGATCGAGCGACTGCAGGCCGACATGGGCAGCTACGGCGCCGGCCTGCAGGGCCAGGTGCGGCTGCTGTGCAACACCTCGGCCATGGCCGAACACCTGCCCGGCGTGCTGGGCGGCTTCCTGGCCGCGCACCCCGGCATCTCGGTGGACCTGGAGGAGCGGCCCAGCGAGGAGATCGCCGACGCGCTGCGCCTGGGCCTGTGCGACATCGGCCTGGCCTCCGATGCGGCCGACCTCGCCGGCCTCTCGGTGCACCCGCTGTGGCCCGATCCGCTGGTGCTGGTGGTGCCGCGCGGCCATGCCTGGGCCGGGCGTGCCGGCGTCACGCTGGCCGAGGTGGCGGCCACGCCGCTGGTCGGCCTGGCCGAGCACAGCGCTTTCCACACCCACCTGGCCCGGCATGCGCGCCGCATCGGCCGGCGCCTGGACTACCGCGTGCGGCTGCGCAGCTTCGAGTCGGTCTGCCGGCTGGTCGGCGCCGGCATCGGCCTGGGCATCGTGCCGGGCTCGGTGGCCGCGCGCTGCGCCCGCCAGGCCGGCGTGCAGCGCGTGCCGCTGGCCGAAGACTGGGCCGCGCGCCAGCTGGTGCTGTGCCTGCGCGCCGGCGAGGCGCTGGCACCGGCCGCGCAGCTGTTCGTGCAGCACCTGCTGGCCGGCGCGGTCAGCGCGGCGCCATCCCGGCGGCGTCGGCCACCTTCCTGAAGCGCTCGTACTCGCGGCGCTGGAAGTCGCCCAGCGCGCCCAGCGCCATCATCATCGGCGTGCCCGGCCGGTTGGCGTTGCGCGCCTGGATGGCGGGCGCCACCAGGGCCGTGCCCACGGCGTCGGCCAGCCTCCTGGCGATGTCCGGCGGCGTGCCCGCGCGCACGAACAGCGAAGACCACACATAGGTCTCGAACTCCGGATAGCCCAACTCGATCATGGTCGGCATGTCGGGCATCTGGCGCTCGCGCTCCGCCCCGCCGGTGGCCACGCCGCGCAGCTTGCCGGTGCGCACCAGTTCCATGGCGCTGGTCGGGTCGCTGATGGCGAAGTCGAGCCGGCCGCCGACCAGGTCCACCAGCATCGGCGAGGGGCCCTTGTACGGCACGTGCACCACGGGCACCTGCTCCAGCGTGCCGATCCAGGCGGCCAGCAGCTGGTAGCCCTCGGAGTAGTTGCCGATGGACAGCGCGCGCCCTTCCTTCTTCGCGCGCAGCAGCATCTGCTTGAGCGGCACGTTGCCCGAGGCCAGCGGCGCCGAGATCACGGGCGCGCTGTTGAGCAGGCCGTGGATGGGCTGCAGGTCCTTGAACGCGTCGTAGGGCAGGTCCTTGCGCATGACCGGGTTCACGGCAGCCAGCGAATTGGTCGCCACCAGCATGGTGTAGCCGTCGGCCGGAGCGGCCAGCAGCGTGTTGATGGCCACCAGGCCGCTGGCGCCGGGCTTGTTCTCGGCCACCACGGGCACGCCCAACAGCTTTTGCAGTTCGTCCGCGTAGGCGCGCGAACTCTCGTCGGTGCCACCGCCGGGGAGAACGGCAGGATCATGCGGATCGGGCGTTCGGGAAAGCCGGCCGCACGCACCTGCAGTGCCGCGAGACCGGTGCCCAGGGCCATGGCCTGGGCCATGCGCCGGCGCGTCATGGCCATGGCGTCGTCCTTTCCCCTTGCAGCCGCACGCTGGCGGCGGTCCTGCGCAACGCTCGCCTTTCGAGCGCTGGAAGGCGCGCCTGTGCGCGGGCCCGCAGGCCCTGGGCGCAGCGCCGAATCTGGTCGTTGACTTCACGTTGTCTCCTGTATGGCTGTGATGGATTTGCCCATCAATAATACATCCATGGTTTAATAAAAACATATACATGTTTTATTTAACGCAAGGAGAGCGGAGCAATGCTTGATTTCGCGACCGACGAAGCGCAGGCGCTGCTACTGGAAACGGCCCGGCGCTTCGCGCAGGAACGGCTGGCGCCGCAGCAACGGGCCTTCGAGGCGGCCGGCGGCCTGCCGCCGGAGTTGCTGGCCGAGGCCGCAGCCATCGGCTTCGACACCGTCGACTGGCCGGAGGCCTGCGGCGGCGCCGCCATGGGCACGCTGGCGCGGGTGCGCATGCTGGAAGCCCTGGCCGGCGGCTGCCCTGCCGCGGCGCTGGCGCTGCAGCCGCTGGGTAGCGTGGCCCACGCGCTGCTGGCTTTCGGCGGGCCGGTGCTGCTGCAGGCGCAGGCGCAGCGCCTGGCGCGCACGCCCGGCGCCCGCGCCTGCCTGGTGTTCGACACGCGCGGCGCGCTGCGGCGCAACGGCGACACCTTGAGCGGCACGCTGGCCTGGCTGCCCGCCAGCCGCGTCGACCTGCTGGCCGTGCTGACGCGCGAGGGCCTGCTGCTGGTCGAGGCGGGCATCGCCCTCGCGCCCGTGCCGGGCAGCGGTCTGTGCGGCGCCGGCGCCAGTGCGCTGCGGCTGCAGGCGGCGCCCCTGCACGGGCAGTGGCGCGACCCTGCCGCCGCGGCGCGGGCGCTGGCCCAGGCCCGGCTGCATGTGGCGGCGCTGCTGGTCGGCCAGATGCATGCGGCCGCCGAGTACGCACGCCACTACGCGCTCGAGCGCCAGGCCTTCGGCAAGCCAATCGCCCACCACCAGGCGCTGGCCTTCCTGATCGCCGACATGCACAGCGCCGTCGACGCCGCGCGGCAACTGGCCTACGAGGCCGCCTGCCGGCTCGATGCCGATCCGCAGGACACGGCCGCCGCCGCGGCCGCCTTCGCCGAGGCCGCCGAGTCGGCCTTGTTCATCGGCGCCAACGCGGTGCAGATCCTGGGCGGCGCGGGCTTCATGCGCGATGTGCCGGTCGAGAAGCACCTGCGCGAACTGCGCGCGCTGGGCCTGCTGCTGGGCGGCGCCGACGCCGCGCGCGACGACGCCCTGGCCGAAGCCGACACCCTGCCCCCCTTCCTGCTGACCGCCTGACCGCCATGGACTTCTCCATCTCCACCGACCAGGCCGCGAAGATCGCGCGGCTGCGCACGCTCGGCCGTGAATACATGCGGCCCGCCGGCTGGCGCGCCGACCGCGCCGGCACGCCGCTGCCGGCCGACGACCCCTTCTTCGCGCGCATGCTGGCCGAGGGCTTCGGCCGCACGCGCTGGCGCCCGCCCGGCGCGCAGGCCGCGGCCGCAGCGCCGAACAAGGCCGAATCCGCTGTCACCCAGGTGCTGCTGGCCGAGGAAGGCGCCTACTGGGACCGCGGCATCGGCGTGGCCCTGCCCGGCCCCGGCCTGGGCGAGCCGCCCATCCTCTCGATGGGCACGCCCGAGCAGCAGCAGCGCTTCCTCGCACCCTTCGTCGACCCCGGGCGGCCGATCTGGGGCGCCTTCGCGATGACCGAGCCCTCGGGCGGCTCGGACGTGGCCAACGTCAAGACGCGCGCGCGCCGCGACGGCGACCACTGGGTCCTCGACGGCGCCAAGTCCTTCTCGGGTAACTCGGGCCGGGCCGAATGGATCGTGGTGTTCGCCACCGTCGACCCGGCCCTAGGCCGGGCCGGCCACCGCGCCTTCGTGGTGGAGCGCGGCACGCCAGGGCTGGCGGACTTCCGCATGGAGAAGAAGATGGGCCTGAAGGCCTACGGTCAACCTCGTTCTTCCTCACCGGCTGCCGCGTTCCGCAGGCCAACCTGCTCGGCGGCGAGGCCTTCTACGGCCAGCGCGCGGGCGGCTTCAAGGGTGCGATGAACACCTTCAACGCGGGCCGGCCCGCGATCGCCGGCATGGCGGTGGGCATCGGCCGCGCGGCGCTGGACGAAGCCGCCGACGTCATGCGCACGCAGGGCCTGTGGGGCGACCAGCGCCTGCGCGACCGGCTCGAGCGCCACCGGCGCAAGCTCAAGGGCGCGCTGCTGCTCGCGCTCAAGGCCGCCTGGCTGGCCGACCGGCGCCAGCCCAACATGCTCGAAGCCTCGGCCGCCAAGGCCGTGGCGCCGCCGGCCGCCTTCGACGCCACGGCTTTCGCGATGGAGGTGCTGGGCCTGGCCGGCGGCGCCGGAGAGCACCTGATCGAGAAGCTGTTCCGCGACGTCAAGGCGCTGGACATCGTCGAGGGCACGGGCCAGATCCCAGCGCGTCGTGATGGGCCGCCACCTGGTCGGCCTGCCGAATTGACGCTCCCCGTCTGCACGCTCAGCCCACCCCTGCAGAGGACGCCTGCACTCCCCACCGCTCCGGCGTCGCAAACAAGGCGGCACGACCCCATGAAGACAGACTCCACCACCCCCACCGGCCCGCTGCAGGGCATCCGCGTGCTCGACCTCACGGCCGTCGTGCTGGGCCCGCTGGCCACGCAGACCCTGGCCGACTACGGCGCCGACGTGATCAAGGTCGAGCCGCCCGAGGGCGACATGATGCGCGCCAACGGCATCTCGCAGCACCCGGGCATGAGCTCGATCTTCCTGGCCGTGAACCGCAACAGCGCTTCGTCGCGCTGGACCTCAAGACGCCCGCGGGCCTGGCCGCGTTGCAGGCGCTGATCCCGAGCGCGGACGTGCTGGTGCACAACATGCACGTGGCCGCCATCGAGCGGCTGGGCCTGGGCTACGCGGCCGTGGCCGCGCTGAACCCCGGCATCGTCTACTGCGCGGCCGTGGGCTTCGGCCAGGACGGGCCGCACCGCGACAAGCCGGCCTTCGACGACATCGTCCAGGCCGGCTGCGGCCTGGCCAGCCTGGGCGCGGGCGGCGGCGACACGCCGGCCTACACCGCCAGCCTGATCGCCGACAAGACCACCGGCCTCGTGCTGGCCAATGCCGTGATGGCCGCGCTGCTGCACAGGAGCCGCGGAGGCACCGGCCAGTACGTGGAGGTACCGATGCTGGAAACCATGGCCGCCTTCGTGCTGGCCGAGCACATGGGCGGCCTGACCTTTCGCGACTCGGACGTGAAGGCCGGCTACCCGCGCCTGCTGGAAGGCGGGCGCCAGCCCGCGCGCACGCGCGACGGCTGGATCAGCATGCTGCCCTACACCGAGCGCCACTGGGCCGCCTTCTTCCGCGAGATCGACCGGCCCGAGCTGGCCGAGAAGTACGCCATCCGCGACCGCCATGCGCGCAACGCCCAGGTGCGCGCGCTCTACGCCCAGCTGCGCGCGCTGACGCCGCAGCGCAGCACGGCCGAGTGGATGGCGCTGTGCGAGCGGCTGGACATCCCGGCCACGCCGCTCTACACGCTGGACGAACTGCCCGGGCATCCGCAGCTCCAGGCCGTGGGCCTGCTCGAGGACGCGCTGCACCCCACCGAGGGTCCGATCCGCCAGCTGCGGCCAACCACGCGCTTTTCCGCCACGCCCACGCGCGTGTACCGTCAGGCGCCCACCGTGGGCCAGCACACGGCCGAGGTACTGCAGGAGGCCGGCCTCGCGCCCGCGGCCATCGCCGCGCTGGGCCGCACGGCGCTGCGCTAGCATGGCCGCCGTTTGGCTGGACGACCGTGTCGAGATGCCGACAGTGGACAACAACGGGGCAGGCATGGAGCAATCGGTCATCAAGACGGCAGGGCGTGTGTTCGAGGTGCTGGAGTACCTGCGCGAGGTGCGCCGGCCCGTCACGGTGCGCGAGATCTCCGAGAAGCTGGCCTACCCTCTGTCCAGCGCCCAGGTGCTGCTCAAGAGCATCGCCACGCTGGGCTACCTGCGCTACGACTCCGGTCTGCGCGCCTACCTGGCCACGCCGCGGCTGGCTTCCCTCGGCGACTGGGTCATGGACAGCCTGTTCCAGGGCGGCCAGGTGCTGGACGCCTTGGCCGAGATCGCGCACAAGACCGGCTTCACCGCCATCCTGGGCGTGGAGAACGACATCTACGCCCAGTACGTCCACGTGTTCCTGGGCGGGCGCGCCGTGCAGTTCAACGTGCAGCCCGGCACGCGCCGGCTGCTGTGCATGTCGGGCATGGGCTGGGCCCTGCTGGCCGCCGGCAGCGACGAGCACCTGGCCCGCGCGGTGCACCGCAGCAACCTGCGGCTGCAGGCCGGCGGCCAGGGCGTGGATGGCGACTTCGTGGCGGCCCGCGTCGAGGAGGTGCGCCGCCAGGGCTACGCCTTCTCCAAGGGCGTGGTGACCGAGGGCATCGGCATCGTCGCCGTGGCGACGCCCGCCGGCTCGGGCGGCGCCAGCTACGCCGTTGGCGTGGGCGGGCTGTTCACCCAACTCGAACGCGCCGTCGACGAGCTGGTGCCGCAGCTGCGCGCCCTGCTCGCCGGCCCCGCGCGCGACAACCGACCCATCCTTTCCCCCAGGAGACAAGACCCATGAGCACCCTGCCCACCGCCACCGACATCGGCGTGCAACTGCACGGCCACGTGGCCGTCGTCGAGATGCGCCGCCCGCCGCACAACTTCTTCGACGTGGCCCTGATCGGCGGCCTGGCCGACATCTTCGAGGCGCTGGACGCCGAGCCCGCCTGCCGCGCCATCGTGCTGGCCGCCGAGGGCACGGCCTTCTGCGCTGGCGCCAACTTCGCGCGCGACGACGATGCGGCCGTGCACCGCAGCCCGCGCGCCGTGAACCCGCTCTACCACGAAGCGCTGCGCCTGTTCGCCTGCGCCAAGCCCGTGGTGGCGGCCGTGCACGGCGCGGCCATCGGCGGCGGGCTGGGCGTGGCGCTGGTGGCCGACTTCCGCGTGTCCTGCGCCGAGGCGCGCTTCTCGGCTAACTTCAACCGGCTCGGCTTCCACCCGGGCTTCGGCCTGTCGGTCACGCTGCCGCGCCTGATCGGCCCGCAGCGCGCCGCGCTGCTGTTCTACACGGGCCGGCGCATCGGCGGCGACGCGGCGCTGGCCATGGGCCTGGTCGACCTGCTGGTGCCGCAGCAGGAAGTGCGCGCCGAGGCCCTGCGGCTGGCCGGGGAGATCGCCGCCTCGGCACCGCTCGCAGTGGTCTCCACGCGCAAGACCCTGCGCGCCGGGCTGGTCGAGGCGATCCGCCAGGCCGTGGCGACCGAAAGCGCCGAGCAGAACCGCCAGTTCGGCACCGCGGACTTCCAGGAAGGCGTGGCCGCGATGGCGGCACGGCGCCCGCCAGTGTTCACGGGGCGTTAGCCGCCGCCAGGGCCGGCCGCCCGGCGCCGCCCGGCCTGGCCGTGGCGGCGCTGCCCATCGAGGCGGCCATGATCAGCGCGATGGCCAGCCACTGCGCCGCGCCGAGCCGCTCGCCGAGCAGGACCAGCGCCAGCACGGCGGCCACGGCCGGCTCCATGCTGATCATGATGCCGAAGGCCTGCCTGGGCAGCCGCTGCAGCGCCAGCATCTCCAGCGAGATCGGCACCGCGCTGGACAGGATGGCCACGCCCAGGCCGACACCCAGCACCGACAGCGAGAGCAGCGCCGTGCCCGCATGCGCCACGCCCACCGGCAGCACCACGAGCGCGGCCACGGCCAGGCCCATGGACACCGACAGGCCCGCCGGCACATGGCCCACGCGCTTGCCGAACACGATGTAGGTGGCCCAGCACAGGGCCGCCAGCAGCGCGAAGCCCACGCCCGCCGGATCGAGCGTGCCGGCCGCGGGCCCCAGCGGCAGCAGCAGCGCCAGCCCGGCCACGGCCAGCGCCACCCAGACGAAATCCACCGGCCGGCGCGAGCCGTACAGCGCCACCGCCAGCGGGCCCGAGAACTCGATGGCCACGGCCACGCCGAAGGGCAGCGTGCGCAGCGCCATGTAGAAGGCCAGGTTCATGACGCCGAGCGCCACGCCGTAGCAGGCGATCACGCGCAGCTCGGCGCGGCCGGGCAGGCGCCGCCAGGGCCGCCACAGCAGCAGCATCAGCACGGCCGACAGGCCCACGCGCACGGCCGTCGTGCCCTGCGCGCCCACCAGCGGAAACAGGCTGGCCTTGGCCCAGGAGGTGCCGATGCCGAGGAAGCCGACGGCCCCGAGGATGGCCAGGAAGGGAAACCACAGAGAGGAACCGGCGAGAGGGCGCTGCGAGGACATTGGCGAGAATGTATTGCGCAGGGCCGCTCGTTTCGGCTCGAATTCGGCCACTCGAACGCAACATTCGCTCGCACCCATGCCCGCAAAAGCAGCCGCCGCTCTGGACAGCTTCGACCTCGCGATCCTGGACATCCTGCAGCGCGACAACACCGTGCCGCAGCGCCTGATCGCCCAGGCGGTGCACCTGTCGGCCCCGGCCGTGCAGCGGCGCATCCAGCGCCTGCGCGAGACCGGCGTGATCCGCGCCGAGGCGGCCCAGCTCGACGCCGCCAGGCTCGGCCGCCCGCTCACGCTGCTGGTGGAGGTGCACGTGCACGACGAGCACCCGCGGCGCACGGCCGGCCTGCATGCGCGCATCGCGGCCGAGCCCGCCGTGCAGCAGTGCTACGCGATCACGGGCGAGGCCGACTACCTGCTGGTCGTCACCGCGGCCTCGATGGCCGACTACGACGCGCTGGCCGAGCGGCTGCTGCGCGGCGACGAGAACGTGCGCCGCTTCCGCACCTCGGTGGCGCTGGGCTGCCTCAAGCTCGGGCTGCAGGTGCCCGTGCTGCAGGATTGAGACCCGGGCCGGCCGCGGGAACGGCGCCCCCGGCCGCGGTCTTGCTTAGACTGTGCGGCCGTGTGCAACAACAAGCCAAGAGCCGCACCCATGGATGATCTGATCGACCAGCTTTCCGTCACGGTCACCTCGGCCCGCACGCTGGAGGAACTCGCGCGGCCGCTGCTGGAGATGCTGGAGTCGGTCACGGGCATGGAGTCCACCTACCTCACGACGGTGGACCTGCAGCACAACGTGCAGGAGATCCTGTACGCGCGCAACACCGGCACGATGCAGCTGCCCGAGGGGCTGTCCGTGCCCTGGGACGACACGCTGTGCAAGCGCGCGCTGGACGCGAACCTGGCCTTCTCCAACGACGTGGCCCAGCGCTGGGGCGACTCCGCCGCGGCGCGCGAACTCGGCATCCGCACCTACGTGAGCACGCCCGTGCGCAAGTCCGATGGCGCGCTGTACGGCACCCTGTGCGCCGCCAGCGCGACGCGGCGCGCGTTGCCGCCCAAGGCGCAGCGCACGCTGGCGCTGTTCTCCACGCTGATCGCGCAGCAGGTGGAGCGCGAGGAACTGCTGCAAAAGCTGCTGCACGCCAACGCCCGCCTGACCGCGCTGGCCACCACCGACCCGCTGACCCAGCTGGCCAACCGGCGTGCGCTCAAGCAGGAGCTCAAGCGCCTGCTGGCGCAGGGCGTGCGCCAGGGCATGCCGGTGCTGGTGGCCTTCATCGACCTGGACGGCTTCAAGGCCATCAACGACCAGCACGGCCATGACGCCGGCGACCAGTTCCTCGTCGCGCTGGCGGATCGCCTGCGCACGGTGCAGCGCAAGGAAGACCTGGCCGCGCGCTGGGGCGGCGACGAGTTCGTGGTCGTCGGCCTGGGCCCGGAGCGGCCCGAAGACCTGCCCGCCGCGCGCGCGGCCCTGCAGCAGCGCGTGCTGCAGGCCACGGTGGGCGAGTACCGGCTCGACAAGCTGCAGCTGCACTACCCCGGCGCCAGCGTGGGCGTGCTGGGCGTGCTGCCCGGCACGCAGGATGCCGAAGCGGCGCTGCAGGCCGCCGACGCGCTGATGTACGAGGTCAAGCAGGCGCGCCGGAGCGCGGCGCAGGGCCGGCCCGGCTGAACCCGCGCCGGCCCGCCGCGGGCCTCAATCCACGCGCGCGCCCGAGTCCTTGACCACCTTGGCCCAGCGCGTGAGTTCGGCGTCGATGTGGGCGCCCAGCGCGGCCGGCGTGGAGCCGACCAGCTGGTAGCCGCTGGACTCCAGCTGGGCCCGGATCTCGGGCTGCGCCACCACGGCGGCGATCTCGCGGCTGAGCCGCTCGGTGATCTCGGCCGGCGTGCCGGCCGGCGCCAGGATCGCGTACCAGCCGTTGACCACGAAGTTGGGCACGCCGAGCTCCTGCATGGTCGGCACGTCGGGCAGCATGGGCATGCGGCGCTCGCCGGTCACGGCCAGCGGGTGCAGCTTGCCGGCCTTCACGTGCGGCAGCGAGGTCGAGGCGCTGTCGAAGGCCAGGTTCACCTCGCCGCCCAGCAGCGCGTTGACCATGGGCGCGCTGCCCTTGTAGGGCACGTGCGTCATCTTCACGCCGGCCGCCGTGCTGAAGTACTCGGCCGCCAGGTGGCTGGTGTTGCCGTTGCCGGCCGAGGCGAAGGTGACCTTGCCCGGGTTGGCCTTGGCCTCGGCGATGAGCTCGGGCACCGTGCGCGCCTTCAGCGAGCTGCTGCCCGTGACCAGCAGCGGCAGGTTGGCCACCAGCGAGACCGGTGCGAAGTCCTTGCGCGTGTCGTAGGGCAGCTTGGGGTACAGGCTCGCGTTGATGGCGTGCGCGGCCAGCACCATGATGAAGGTGTTGCCGTCGGGCCTGGCGCGCGCGGCGTACTGCGAGGCCAGCGTGCCGCCCGCGCCGGGCTTGTACTCCAGCACCACGGGCTGGCCCAGGCGTTCCTGCAGCTTGATCGACAGCGGCCGGGCGACGAGGTCGGCGCTGCCGCCGGGCGGGTACGGGATGACCAGCTGGACCGGCCGGTCGGGCCAGGCCTGCGCGAAGGCGGCCGGCGCGGCGGCCGCGCCGAGGGCCAGGCCGGCTGCGGCGAGCAGCTGGCGGCGGCGTGCGTTCATGGTGTGTCTCCTTGCGTCTCGGTGCTGCGGGCGCGCAGCGCGGCGCATTGTCGTCCCGGGCTGCGCGCGGTGCTGTCGCCACCGTGCTGGCCTAACATGTCCGTCTCCCCCGCTCCCGACGCTGCCATGACCCCCTCCTCCCACCTCACCATCCTGACCGGCGCCTCGCGCGGCATGGGCCTGGCCATGGCCCGGCAGCTGCTGCACGACGGCCACCACCTGCTGTGCATCGCGCGCCATGCCAACGCCGAGCTGGAGCAGCTGGGCGGCGCCCACTGCACGCAATGGCAGGCCGACCTGGCCGACGGTGCGGCCGTGGCCGCGCGGCTGGACCACTGGCTCGGCGGCCACCACGGCGCGCGCTGGGCCAGCGCCACGCTGATCAACAACGCGGGCGTGATCCCCGCCCTGGTGCCGCTCGCCGACGCCGACCCCGCCGACCTGGCGCGCGCGCTGCGCGTGGGCCTGGAGGCGCCGATGCAGCTCTGCGCGGCCTTCCTGGGCGCCACGGGCGGCTGGAGCGGCCAGCGCCGCGTGCTCAACATCTCCTCCGGCCTGGGCCGGCGCGCCCAGGCCTCGCAATCGGCCTACTGCGCGGCCAAGGCCGGCATGGACCACTTCACGCGCAGCCTGGCGCTGGACGAGGCGGCGCGGCCGAACGGCGCCAGGGTCTGCTCGCTGGCACCCGGCGTGATCGACACCGACATGCAGGCCCAGCTGCGCGGCGCCGACGTGGCGCGCTTCCCCGACCAGGGCAACTTCGCGGCGATGCACGCGGGCGGGCAGCTGAGCTCGCCCGAAGAAGCGGCGGCGCGCGTGCTGGCCTACCTGGCGCGGCCCGACTTCGGCGCCAACCCCGTGGCCGACGTGCGGGATCCCGCATGAAGGCTGCGGACCATCTGGTCGCCACGCCAGCCGGTCGCCTGTTCGCGCGCAGCTGGACACCCGAGGGCGCCGCCGACGCCGCACCCGTGCTGCTGTTCCACGACTCGCTGGGCAGCGTGGCGCTGTGGCGCGACTTCCCGGCCGCGCTGGCCGAAGCGACGGGCCGCCGCGTCGTGGCCTACGACCGGCTCGGCTTCGGCCAGTCCGACGCCAGCAACGGCCCCCTGCCCCCGGACTTCGTGCGCCACGAGGCGCAGGCCCACGTGCCGGCGCTGTGCGAGCAGCTGGGCATCGCGCGCTGCGTGGCGTTCGGCCACAGCGTGGGCGGCGCCATGGCCGTGGAGGCGGCCGCGGCCCTCGCGGACCGCTGCCTCGCCCTGGTCACCGAATCGGCCCAGACTTTCCCCGAGGACCGCACGCTGGCCGGCATCCGCGCGGCACGGCTGCAGTTCGCCCAACCGGGGCAGCTCGAGCGCCTGGCCCGCTACCACGGCGACAAGGCGCGCTGGGTGCTCGAGGCCTGGACCGAGACCTGGCTCTCGCCCGCCTTCGCCGACTGGTCCATCCACGCCGTGCTGCCGGCCGTGCGCTGCCCGGTGCTGGCCATCCATGGCGAGGACGACGAGTACGGCTCGCTCGTGCACCCGCGCCGCATCGCGGCCAGCGTGGCCGGCCCGGCCGAAACACTGCTGCTGCCGGGCTGCGGCCATGTGCCGCACCGCGAGCAGCCGCAGCCGGTGCTGGCGGCCGTGGCGCGGCTGCTGGCCGGCGTCGGCTGAGCTACTTCGGCGCCTGCACGTCGTGCACCACGCGTGCGTGGCGGTGAGAGGTCCAGTAGGCGCTGGCCCAGTCCATCAGCACGATGAGCCGGTTGCGAAAGCCGATCAGGAAGAAGATGTGCACGAACAGCCAGAACAGCCAGGCGAAGTAGCCCGAGAAGCGCAGCGGGCCGAACGGCGTGGGCACGTCGGCCACGGCCGAATGGCGGCCGATGGTGGCCAGGTTGCCCCAGTCGCGGTAGCGGAACGGCTGCGTGGGCCGGCCCGCGATGCGCGCCAGCACGTTGGCCGCGGCGCAGCGCCCCATCTGCTTGGCGCCCGGTGAGACGCCCGGCACGGGCCTGGGCGGCTGGCCCGGCACGTGGCTCATCGCGGCCGCGAGGTCGCCGACCACGCTGATCTCGGCATGGCCGGGCAGGCTCAGGTCGGGCTGCACCTGCACGCGGCCGGCGCGGTCCAGCGGCGCGCCCGTGGCCTCGGCGACCAGCCGGCCCAGCGGCGAGGCCGCGACACCGGCGGCCCAGGTGATGCAGCGGCTTGCGATGCGCTCGGTGCGGGCCTGCGGCGTGTTGGCATCGAGCGTGATGTCCAGCCCCTCGGCGTCGATGCGCGTGACCAGCGCCGACAGCCGCACGCGCACGCCCAGGGCCTGCAGCTGCTCGCGCGCGCGTTCGCTGAGCGCGGGCGGCATGGCCTGCAGCACGCGCGCGCCGCCCTCCACGAGCAGCACCTCGGCGTCGGCCGGCGTGATGCGGCGGAACTCGCCGGTCAGCGTGTGGCGCGCGATCTCGGCCAGCGTGCCGGCCATCTCCACGCCCGTCGGGCCGGCGCCGATCACGACGAAGGTCAGCAGCGCGCGGCGCCGGGCCGGATCGTGTTCGCGCTCGGCCGCCTCGAAGGCCAGCAGCACGCGGCGGCGGATCTCGAAGGCGTCGGCCAGGGTCTTGAGCCCGGGCGCGTGCACCGCCCAGTCGTCGTGGCCGAAGTAGCTGTGCGTGGCGCCGGCCGCCACGATCAGGTGGTCGTAGGCCAGCCGCTCGCCGTCCGCCAGCTGCACGCTGCGTGCCGCGGCATCGATGCCGACGACCTCGCCGAGCAAGGTGGTCACGTTGGCCTGGCGCCGGAACAGCAGCCGCGCCGGCGCCGCGATCGAGGGCGCGGCCAGGCCGGCCGTGGCGACCTGGTAGAGCAGCGGCTGGAACAGGTGGTGGTTGGTCTTCTCGACCACGGTCACGTCGACGGGCGCGCCGGCCAGCGCACGCGCGGCTTCCAGGCCGCCGAAGCCGCAGCCGACGATGAGGACGCGCGGCCGGGCGCCGGCAGGAGGTGGTGCTTGCATGCCCGGGATTATGGGCAGCGCGCGCGGCGCTGTCGCCGGCCGGCGTTCAGTAGCGCAGGTCCAGCGCCACGCGCACCGAGCGCGGCGCGCCGTAGTAGCTGTTGCCGGTATTCGTGTAGTACCACTTGTCGAACAGGTTCTGCAGGTTGACCGAGACCTGCAGCCTGGGCGTGACCGCGTAGCGCGCCATCAGGTCGACCACGGCATACGAACCCTGGACGAAGCGCGCCCGGGCCGGCCCCAGGTTGTCGGTGTAGATCCGGTTCTGCCAGCGCAACCCGCCGCCGACCACCAGGCCGTGGCCCACGTCCGGCAGGCGGTAGGAGGTGTACAGCTTGGCCACGCTCTGCGGCACGTTGGTGTTGAGCGGCGCGCCCAGGCGGTCGCGCGTCTGGTTGCGCGCGAAGCTGGTGGAGACCTCCCAGCCGCGCGCGAGCTGGCCGGCCAGTTCGAGTTCGAAGCCGCGGCTGCGGGTGCCGGACAGGGCGGCGTACGCCTGCGAGCCGTCGGGCGCGAAGGTGTCGGTGATGGCGACGGCCTTGTTGTCCTCCTGGGTCTCGTACACGGCGGCCGAGAAGTTCAGGCGGTCGTCGAAGAAGGCGCCCTTGATGCCCAGCTCGCGGCTGTTGCCCATCAGCGGGTCCAGGTAGCTGCCGTCCACGGCCTTCTGGCTCTGCGCCTGGAAGATGGTGGTGTAGCTGGCGTAGGCCGACCAGTGCTCGCCGAGGTCGACCACCAGGCCGGCATAGGGCGTCACCTCGCCGGTCTCGCGCAGCAGGCTGGTGTCGGTGCCACGCCGCCAGTCGGTCACGCGCGCGCCCACGATCAGCGACAGCGCGTCGGTGGCGCGCAGCCGCACCGAGGCGAAGGCGCTGTTGTTGCGCTCGTCCATGGTGTGGGTGCCGACGGCCGGGTTGGGCGGCGCCGCGGGATCGCTGCCGTCCCAGGTGTAGATGTTGTCGATGGCGTTGCTCCAGCCGGCATGGGTCCAGTTGGTGTAGGACGGGCTGCTCCGCTGGGTGCGCGCGTGCGTGGCGCCCACCACCAGGTCGTGCTCGCGGCCGAACAGGCCGAAGCTGCCCTTGGCCTGCAGGGCCAGCACGTTCTGGCGCGGCTCGTACTCCCAGTGCGTGGCCCAGATGCCGACGCCGGCGCCGGTCTCGCGCACCGGGTTGCCGGCGCTGGCGTAGCCGACCAGTTCGTCGGAGAAGGTGACGGTGCGCATGGCCGTGGCCTTGAGCTCCCAGCCGTTGTCGAACGCGCGGTCCAGCTCGACGAAGCCCGAGGTGCTGTGGCGCTTGGAGTACGACCAGCTCGGCGCCGCCGAGTCGGAGCGGGCCCAGTGCGTGCGCGTGCCGTCGCTGTAGTAGGCCGGCAGGCCGCCGCGGGCATGGCCGGTCGCGTCGTGGCGCTGCTCGCTGAGGCCGGCGCGCAGCAGCGTGTGCGGCGCCAGGTCGGCCTCCAGCACGCCGTACAGCACGGTGCGGTCTTCCTGCAGCCGGTCGATGTAGGACTTGGCGTCCTGCCTGGCCGCGACCAGGCGGCCGCGCAGGCTGCCGGCGGCGTTCAGCGGGCCGCCGACGTCCAGGTCGGCACGGTAGTAGTCCCAGGACCCGGCTTCCACGCGGGCCGCGGCCTGGAACGCGCGCGTCGGTTTCTTGCGCACCATGTTGATCGCCGCGCTGGCCGTGCCCGAGCCGTTCATGAGGCCGGTGGCGCCGCGCACGATCTCGACGCGGTCGTACAAGGCCATGTCCTGGCTCTGGAAGATGCTGGAGTAGCTCTCCAGCATCTTGACGCCGTCGATCATGTAGTTGTCGACCGAGAAGCCGCGCGCATAGATCGGCGAGCTGTCCGAGCCGACGTTGCCGCCCTGGGCCACGACCAGGCCGGCGGTCTGGGCCGCCACGTCGGTCAGCTGGGTCAGGCCCTGGTCGTCCATGCGCTGGCGCGTGATGACGCTGACGGACTGCGGCGTCTCGCGGATCGACAGCGGCAGGCCGGTGGCGGTGGCCGTGGAGCGCGCGGTGTAGCTGCCGCTGCCCTCGGTGGTGCCGTCGGCCAGGGCCTGCGCCTTGACCGTGACCGGTGCCAGCGCCGCGCCGGACGCGCCTTCGGCCGGCGCCGGCGCCACCGCCTTGAGCACGAAGCCGCCGGCGCGCTCGCTGGCGATGGCCACGCCGCTGCCGGCCAGCAGCCGCGCCAGCGCCTCGCGCGGCAGCAGCAGGCCCTGCACCGCCTGGGCGCGGCGACCGGCCACCTCGGCCTCGTCGAACAGCAGCTGCGCCCCGGCCTGCCGGCCGAAGGCGCCCAGCGCCGCGGCCAGCGGCTGGGCCGCGATCTCGAACTGCGCCGGCTGCTGCGCCTGCGCCTGCGGCGCCGCCAGCACGGCCAGCGCGCCGGTCAGCAGCAACGCTGCCGACGGTCCCCGGGCCTGGCCCGCCTGCTCCATCGCGCGCACGCGCGCGCCCCCCATCCTGCGTGTCCGCATCTGCACATCCTTGTGGTTGTCCTGGCGGCGCGCAGGGCGCGCCGCGGGTGTGCGGCCGTTGGCTGGGCCCCGGTGCTCCGGGGCGGATGGCTGGCAGCCGGACGGCCGGGGAATTCCGGCCGCTGCTGTGGAAGACGCGCGATCGGCGCGCAACACGAACCTGCGCGCCGAAAAAATCTTCAGCGCGGCGCGATGGTCCAGCCGCCGGCTTCGCGGCGCACGCGCACCGGCACCAGGTCGGGCAGCAGTTCCAGGAAGCCCTCGGGCGCCGCGGTGGCCAGGTAGCCCGAGACGGGCAGCTGCGCCAGTTCCGGGCCGGCCAGCACCACGGGCCGGCCCAGGTAGCGGGCCAGTTCCTCGGCCACCTCGCCCAGCGGCATGCGCTGCAGGCGCAGGTGGCCGCTGCGCCAGTCGCCCACGGCCTCGACCGGCGCCGGCACGGCCTGGTGCCGACCGGTCACGGCGTCGACGGCGATGCCCGCGCCCGGCCCCAGCCGCAGCACGGCGCCCGGGGCCGCGCGCAGGTCCGGCCGCAGTTCGACCTGGCCCTGCTGCACCTGGAGCACCAGCGTGGAGGGCGCCGTGCGCAAATTGAAGGCGGTGCCGACCACGGTGACGCGGCTGTGCCCGGCATCGACGCTGAAGGGCCGCCGCGCGTCCGGCGCCACGCGGAAGAAGGCCTCGCCCTGCGCCAGCGCCAGCACGCGCCGGTGCGCTTCGTAGCGCACCTCCAGCCGGCTGCCGACGTTCAGCACCACCTGCGAACCATCGGGCAGGTCGACCTGGCGTGTCTCGCCCGGGCCGGTGGCCAGGCTCGACTGGTAGCGCGGCGCGCGGTCCCAGGCGAACCAGCCGCCGCCCAGCAGCAGGCAGGCCAGCACGGCCAGGGCCGGTACCAGGGTCCGCCAGGCCATGCGCGGCCGTGGCCGTTCCACCGGCCGCGGGGCGGCGCGGCGCGGCAGCTGCGCCGCCAGCTGCCGGGTGCGTTCCAGGTTGGCGAAGATGTCGCGGTGCAGCGGCTGCGCGTCCATCCAGGCCGCCAGCGCGCGTGCATCGTCCGCGCTCCAGTCGCCGGACTGGCGCCGCACCAGCCAGTCGGCCGCGGTCTCGTGCAGGGCGACCAGCTGCTCGGCCGGGATGCCGGGCGGCAGCGCCGGGTGGCTCACTGCGCCGTGGGTCATGCGGTCGGGTCCTGGTGGGGCGCATGGTCCGCGCGCAGCCGCTGCGCCGGCGCCAGTGCGCCGTACTGCAGGCGCAGTTCGCAGTAGGCCAGCGCGCGGGCAATGTGGCGCGACACCATGCGCAGCGAGATGCCCATGCGCCGGGCCACCTCCTCCTGCGTCAGCCCTTCCACCGCGTGCAGCACGAAGGCTTCGCGCTGGCGTTCGGGCAGTTCGGCCAGGGCCGTGTCCAGCCGCGCCAGCCGCTGGCGGTGGTGGGCGGTGTCCAGCGGGTCGCTGGCCGCGTCGGCCGGCAGGGCGTGCAGCGCGTCGCCGCAGTCCTGCGCCGGGACCAGTTCAAGGGCCTGCGCGCCGCCGCGCCGGCGCCACGCGTCAATGCCGGCATGCGTGGCCGAACGCGCCAGGTAGGCCTGCTCCTGGCCGGCCTGCGGCATGCGGCCGGTGGCGGCCATGCGCGTGAACACCTGCTGCGCCAGGTCCTCGGCATCGGCCCGGTTGCCCAGGCGGCCCTGCAGCAGGCGCACCAGCGGCAACCGCCAGCGCCGGTAGAGGCTGGCCAGGCCGGCCGGCATCGACGACCAGCCGGCCGCCATGCCCTCCGCCGGCGGCATGGTGACCGGTTCGCGCTTCATGGATGCGGCGCATTCTAACGAGAACGATTCTCATCCTTTCGTTGCACCGCGGGTTCATGGGCCCGATCTTCAGAAGTCGTAGCGCGCGCCCAGGTTCACGCTGCGCGGCATGCCCCAGGTGTAGAACAGGCCCTGGCTCGTGAAGTTGGTGACGCCCGCGAAGTACTTCCTGTCGAAGGCGTTGTCCACGTTGAGCGTGAAGCTCAGGTGGCGGTCGACCTGGTAGCGGGCCATGAGGTCGAACAGCCAGTAGGCGTCCTGGCGCAGCGTGGCCGTGCCGCGGCTGGTGGAGATGGCGCTCTGCCAGCGCATGCCGCCGCCCAGCGTCAGGCCCTGCAGGGCGCCGCCCGCGAAGCGGTAGCTGCTGCCCAGCTTGAACTGGTGTTTGGGCGTGGTGGAGGCGCTGCCGAGGTTGCTGCTGTTCTGCACGTAGCTGCCCTGGGCCTGCCAGCCGCGTGCCAGTTCGCCGGACAGCTCCAGCTCGTAACCGTGCCGCACCGCGCCGTCGACGGCCTGGTAGATGCTGTCGCCGTTGTCGTTCAGGCCCACCTCTTCGGCCGTGTTGTCGGTGCGCATCCAGAAGTGGGAGATGCTGGCGTTCAGGCGCTTGTCGAAGAACTCGCCCTTGGCGCCGATCTCGTAGGTCTTGCCCTCCTCGGGCGGCAGCGTGCGCTCGGCCGCGTCCTTCGCGCTCTGCGGCTGGAAGATGCTGGCGTAGCTGCCGTAGACCGAGATGTTGGGCGCCACGTCCACGACCAGGCCGGCGTAGGGCGTGACCACGCCGCGCTCACGCATTTGGTAGTTGTACCAGCTGATGTCGGTCACGTCGTTCTGGTCGTAGTCGGTCACGCGCGCGCCAACGATCAGCTTGACGGGGTCGGCCAGGTTGAAGCGGCCGGTCGCGTAGACGTAGCGGTTCTTGCGGCTGAACAGGTCGTCGGAGTACGACAGGCCGCTCCAGTCGGGCTCGGCGATGCCGGCGCCGCCGCCGGCGTAGGTGACGCCGGCCGCGCCGAGCGTGGAAACGAGGCCGCTGCCGCGCAACAGCGTGGTGCGCGCGCGCGTGTTGCCCGCGCCCAGCAGCAGGTCGTGCTGGCGGCCGAACAGCTGGAACGGGCCCTGCACGTTCAGGCTGATGCTGTCGTTGCGGTCGTCGATGTCGGTGTAGCGGTTGTATTGCACCTGGCCCGGCAAGGCGTAGCGCAGGTAGCCGATGCGGAATTCGGGCGTGTCCACCGTGTCGCGCGCCACCTGCAGCCTGGCCGTCCAGCCGCCCGCGAAGCGGTGCTCCAGCCGCGCGAACAGGCCCAGCGATTCCTGCTCATAGCCGGCCCAGGAGGCGCCGACGTTGAACGAGCGCGGCATGCGGGCCACGGCCACGCCATCGCCCGAGAAGGCCTGGATCGGCGTGGTGCCGGTGGCGCCGTGCAGCGTGCGCTCCTTGTAGGTGATGCCCACGCCCAGCTGGGTGTCCGGCGTGAGATCGGCCTCCAGCGTGCCGTACAGCGTGCTGTTGCGGTTGTGCTGGCGGTCGCGGAAGGAGTCGGCGTCCTTGTGCGCGGCGACCAGGCGGCCGCGCAGCGTGCCGGCCGCGTTGAGCGGGCCGCTGATGTCGGCGTCGGCGCGGTAGCTGCTCCAGCTGCCCACGCCGACCTTGGCGCTGGCCTGGAACTCGCGCGTGGGCCGCTTGCGCACCAGGTTGACGGTGCCGCCGTAGTCGCCGTCGCCGTTGACCAGGCCCGAGGAGCCCTTGAGCACTTCGACGCGGTCGATCTCGGCCAGGTCGTCCAGCGAATACAGGATGTGGGTGTTCCAGCCCCAGCCGCTGGCCAGCAGGCGGTTGCCGTCGACCTTGAGGTTCACGTCGGAACCGCGCACGTTGAAGGTGGTCATGTCGCTCTGGCGGCTCACCGTCACGCCGGGCGTCTGCACCAGCACGTCGGCCAGGGTCTCCAGGTGGAAGTCGTCCATACGCTGGCGCGTCATGACGCTGACCGACTGTGGCGTCTCGCGCAGCGTGAGCGGCAGGCCGGTGGCGGCGGCGCTGGGGCCGGCGGCGGTATAGCTCTCGGTGCCTTCGGTGCGGCCGTCGCGCTCGGCCTGCGCGGTCACGCGGACTTCGGGCAGCGCGGTGGCGGCGGCGCCCGTGGCCGCCGCCGGGCGGGCGGTGGCCGCGGGCTCGGCCGCGCGGCGCAGCGTCCAGGTGCCGTTCTCGGCCACCACGGCCTGCAGGCCGGTGCCGGCCAGCAGCGTGGCCAGCGCCTGCGTGGGCGCCAGGCTGCCCTGCACGCCGGGGCTGGCCAGGCCGCGCACGAGTTCGGGCTGGTAGGCCAGCAGCACGCCGGAGCTGCGGGCGAAGGCCGTCAGCGCGGCATCGAGCGGGCCGGCGGGGATGCTGTAGGCCACGGGCTGGGCCGTGGCCCCCTGGGCCCGTGCGGCCGGGGCGGCCAGCGGGCCGGCGATGGCGAATGCGGCCGCGAGCGCGGTGGAAAGCAGGGTGGCGGGAAATGCTTGCATGGTGCTGGGAAGGATGGGGAAAGAGTGGTTCTCCCCTCCTTGTCGCGCGAGACGCGAAAAGGTACAGGCCCCAGCGCCCTAGGCCGGCCCGATGCGCACCCAGTAGCGCACCGGCACATGCACCTGCACCGGCAGCACCTGCACCAGGGCCTGCAGGATGCGGTCGGTATCGGCCAGCGGGAACACGCCCGACAGGCGCAGGCCGGCCACCTCGGGCGCCAGCTGGACCAGGCCGGGGCGGTACCGGCGCAGTTCGTCGACGAAGGCGTCGAGCCGCATGTCGGAGGCCACCAGCACACCGTCGGCCCAGGCCGGCGCGGGCGGTGGAGGCAGGGCCGCGGCGGTGCCGCCGGCCGGCAGCCGGGCCGCCTGGCCGGCCTCGATGCGCAGCACGGAGGCCGCGCCGCGCAGTTCCACGGCGCCCTCGAACACCTCGACGCGCGTGGCCCGGGCGGCCGGGCCGTCGGCGTCGTGGCGCACCGTGAAGCGCGTGCCGAGCGCCTGCGCGCGGCCGGCCGGCGTGTCGACCACGAAGGGGCGCCCGGGCGCCTGGGGATCGGGCGCGGTGGCGATCAGCAGTTCGCCGGCGTGCAGGCGCAGCCGGCGCAGCGTGGGGCTGAAGTCGACGTCGAGCGCGGTGGCGGTGTTGAGCAGCAGCAGCGTGCCGTCGGGCAGCTGCAGCCGGCGCTGCTCGCCCTTGGCGGTGCGCAGTTCGGCCAGCCAGCCGCGCGTGGCCATCTGCTCGCGGCCGGCGTAGACCGCCAGCCCGGCCACGGCCAGCGCGGCCATGCCGCCCAGCGCGCGGCGCCGGCCCGCGGCCCTTGGCGCGACGGCCAGGGCGGCGGCCAGGCCGGGCGCGCCCGTGCGCCAGCGCGCATCGGTGGCTTCGACGCGGCGCCAGGCCTGCTCGTGCAGCGGGTCGGCCGCACGCCAGCGCTGCCACTGCGCGCGGCTGGCCTCGGTGGCCTCGCCGGACCACAGGTGCACGAGCCATTGCACGGCGGCATCGACCACGGCCGCCGGCAGCGGCGCGGCGGTCACTGCGCCCCCTCCGGGAAGTAGCACTGGCGGATCGCGCGCGCCATGTACTGCTTGACCGAACTCAACGAGACGCCCAGCCGCTCGGCGATCTCGGCGTAGGACAGGCCGTCGAGCTGGGCCCACAGGAAGGCCTGGCGCACCTTGGCCGGCAGGCCGTCCAGGATGCGGTCGATCTCCAGCAGCGTCTCCAGCACGATGGCGCGCTCCTCGGGCGAGGGTGCCAGGTTCTCGGGCAGGTGGGCCAGCGCGTCGAGGTAGGCGCGCTCGACCTCGCGCCGGCGCAGGTGGCTGACCATGACGCGCCGCGCCACGGTGGTCAGGAAGGCGCGCGGCTCGCGGATGTCCTCCAGCACCTGGCGCGACTCGATCACGCGCAGGTAGGTGTCGTGCGCGAAGTCGGCCGCGTCGCCCGCATGGCCCAGCCGGCGCTGCAACCAGCCGCGCAGCCACCCATGGTGCTGCTGGTAGAACTGGATCAGGGGTTGCTGCGGGTTCACGGCGCGCATTGAGAAAGATTCTTATTATCTCATCGCGCGGCGTCTTTGGCGGCCCCGGCCCGCAGAGCGAGACCTGCCGCTCCGCCACAGCGCATCAAGCGCTCAGTACTTGCTGACGTAGCCGTGGATCATCGCCCGCACCAGCGGCTCGAAGTCCAGGATCTTGTCGGTGCCCAGCACCACCCCCAGCGGCGCCGGGCCGGGCAGCGGGGGTGGCGGCACCGGCCGGCCGGCGCGCACACGCCCGACCAGCGGCTCGACCCCGGTCTCGCCCTGCAGGTGGGCGTGGCGCTGCGC
>JASGJO010000041.1:0-184581 GCA_049840715.1 Pseudorhodoferax sp. | reverse complement strand
ACGTATTGCTAAGGTTAATAGGGAAACACGATAGAATCCGAACAGCACCTCCAGACGAAGCGGATCAGCCCGCACCAGGCGGCGATGCGCGCGGCGGCCCGGTCGGCCGCGATCTCCTGCTGCGCGGCCGCGTCGTCCAGGTGGCGCATGGCGCGCACGTTGCGCGCCGTCAGTTCCTCGACCGAGCCGGCATCGCGGTAGGTGGACATGGCCATCGAGCAGGGCCTGCACGCCTTCAGCGCGGCCAGCCCTTCTTCGTGGGCCGCTGTTCACCTGGATGTCACGGCCATCTTGATGACCGGCCGGTCCTGCGCGTCGGTGTCCATACCTCCTCCAGGTCGATGTCCTTGACCTCCAGGTCGCCGTGGTCCTCGAGTTCCTCCAGCACGGCGCCGACCTTGCGCTCGGCTTCGTCTACTTGCGTTCCGCCGGGCTGCTTCCGCGATGCCAGGCCATTGGAGTTCGCCATGTCGTGTGCCCCTCAAGTTGTGGTGTTGCCGGTTTCACGGCGCGCATGGCCGGCACGCAGACGGGTGCATGGCGGTCCACCGTGTACGTTGTACACAGCGACCGCGCGCGCGCGGTGTCGGAGAGCGGATGTCCAGGGCGTCGGCCGCGGCGCCATGCCGGCGCATCGCCTCCGTGTGCCGTCCGGTGCGCCCGCGTGAGGCGCACGTCATCGGGTCTTCACAGTCGCTGCCTACATTGCCGTGGCCCTGACGGGCGACCGCGCCCGTCGGCATCCCCCTCGACTGGAACCTCCCCAAAAATGCACTCCTCCCACCTTGCGTTCCCGCGCACGAAGGCGCAGCCATGAGCCGCCGCGACTTTCTGCGCAAGCTGGCCCAGGCCGGCGGCGCCAGCGCCGTGCTGGCCAGCTTCCCGCCGGCCATCCAGCGCGCCCTGGCCCTGCCCGCCAACCAGCGCACCCGCACCCTGCAGGACGTCGAGCACATCGTCGTGCTGACGCAGGAAAACCGCAGCTTCGACCACTACTTCGGCACGCTCGAAGGCGTGCGCGGCTTCGGCGACCCGTTCCCGATCCCCGTGAAGGACCGGCAGAACCTGTTCAGCGGCAAGTCCGTCTTCGTGCAGCAGACCGTGGGGGCGCGCCCGTGCCGGGCCGCCCCAACTGGCCGACCAGCAAGCCCATCGCACCGTTCCGCCTCGACACCGAGCAGGACTTCCCGGTCATGCGCGTGGCCGGCACGCCGCATTCCTGGCTCGACGCGCAGCTGGCCTGGGACCACGGCCGCATGAACGACTGGTGCACGGCCAAGCAGAACCATTCCATGGGCTACTACGCCGAGGGCGACCTGCCGTTCCAGTTCGCGCTGGCCCGCGCCTTCACGCTGTGCGACCACTACCACTGCGCCACGCAGACCGGCACCAACACCAACCGCCTGTTCCTGTGGACCGGCCACAACGACCCGCTGGCCCAGGCCGGCGGCCCGTCGACCGACAACAGCCACGACAGCTTCGACCCCGACCAGAGCACCGACTACCGCTGGACCACCTACGCGGAGCGGCTGCAGGCCGCCGGCATCGGTTGGCAGGTCTACCAGAACATGGCGGACAACTTCACCGACAACCCGCTGGCCGGTTTCCGCAGCTTCCGCAACGCCTGGTATCAGCGCCCGGGCCATTCGCAGGCCCTGCGCGAGCGCGGCGTCAGCACGCGCGACCTGGACCTGCTCAAGGCCGACGTGCTGGCCGACCGGCTGCCGCAGGTCAGCTGGATCGTCGCCACGGCCGAGGGCTCCGAGCATCCAGGGCCATCGAGCCCGGCCTCGGGCGCCGACTACACGGCCCGCGTGCTGGACGCGCTGACGGCCAACCCCGAGGTCTGGAGCAAGACCGTGCTGCTCATCAACTTCGACGAGAACGACGGCTTCTTCGACCACATGCCGCCGCCGGCCGTGCCCTCCTACCTGGCCAACGGCAGCAACCCCGCGCAGGCCCGGCTGGCCGGCGCCTCGACCGTGGACACCACGGGCGAGTACCACCACGTGCTCAACGGCGCCGACCCCCGCACCCTCGACCGCCCCTACGGCCTGGGCCCGCGCGTGCCCATGTACGTGGTCTCGCCCTGGACCAAGGGCGGCTGGGTCAACTCGCAGGTGGCCGACCACAGCTCGGTGCTGCGCTTCATCGAGGCGCGCTTCGGCGTGCAGGAGCCGCTGATCAGCCCCTGGCGCCGCGCCGTCTCGGGCAACCTGCTGTCCTGCTTCGACTTCGTGCACCCCGAGGACAACGGCTTCCTGCAGCTGCTGCCGGCCACGGCCGCGCGCCGCGCACTGTCGCTGGCCCTGCCCAACACCAAGACGCCCGCCACGCCCGCCACGCTCGTGGCCCCGGTACAGGCCGCCGGCGTGCGGCCCGCGCGCGCCCTGCCCTACGAGCTGCAGGTGCAGGCCCAGGCCGAGGCCGGCGCCGTGCTGCTGACCTTCGAGAACGCCGGCGAGGCCGGCGCCGTGTTCCACGTCTACGACCGCCTGGCGCTCGACCAGGTGCCGCGCCGCTACACGGTGGAGGCCGGCAAGCAGCTGCAGGGCCGCTGGACCGCCACCGCGGCCTACGACCTCTGGGTGCTGGGCCCGAACGGCTTTCACCGCCACATCGCGGGCGACGTGCGCCGCGCCAGCGGCGCCGCGCTGCCCGAGGTGGTCGTGCGCGCCGAACGCGCGACGGGCGAGCTCGTGCTCGAACTCGTCAACAACGGCGGCCAGCCCTGCACCTTCCAGCTGACGGCCAACAAGTACTACACGAACACCCTGCCCGAGGTGCGCGTGGTGGCGCGCTCGCGCAGCAGCCTGCGGCTGCCGCTGGCCACGAGTTCGCACTGGTACGACTACAGCCTGCGCGTGAACGGCGCGCCGGCCTGGCTGCGCCGCTTCGCCGGCCACCTGGAGAACGGCCTGCCCTCGATCAGCGACCCCGCGATGCAGGGCGCCGCGCAGCTGGACCAGTACCGCGTCAACTGAAACCCGAGGAGTTCCTGCAATGCACTTTCGACACCTTCTCGCCACGGCCCTGCTCGCCGCGGCCTGCAGCGGCCAGGCCGCCGTGGTCCATGGCAGCAACCTGGTCGTCAACGGCGACGCCGAGGCCGGCACCGCCGGCTGGAGCGGCTACGACGTCTACGGCAACATCCAGTCCGTCAGCTACGGCAGCAACTGGGTGCTGCCCACGCAGCCGGGGCCGGACGACCGCGGCGCCAGGATGTTCACGGGCACCGGCGCCTACGCCGTCGGCTACCAGGCGCTGGACTTCGGCGTGGCGACCACGCAGTCCATCGGCTACACCTTGAGCGGCTGGCTCGGCGGCTGGAGTAGCCAGACGGACAACGCGCTGTTCTACGTGCAGTTCCTCGACGCCTTCGGCGCCGAGATCGGCGGCGCGGCGATCGGCGCCGTGACGGCCGCCGACCGCAACGACCAGACCGGCCTGTTCTACCGCGAGACCGACGGCCTGCTGCCGGTGGGCACGACTTCGCTGGCGTTCTGGCTGTCGATGGAACGCACCGGCGGCGGCGACAACGACGGCTACGCCGACAACCTGGCCTTCGTGCTGCAGGCCCCCGCGGGCGAAGTGCCAGAGCCGGGCATGGCCGCGCTGCTGCTGCTGGGCCTGGGCGCCCTGGGCTGGGGCCGCCGCCGGGCCGGCTGAAGCCCGCCGGGCATACGGCTGCGCGAGGGCGGCAGGCCCTGACGCCGGCCAGCGGTTCAGGCCCGCCGCCGTGAAGCGCGGGCCGGCACGCCGCCGCCGCGCAGCACCTTGCGCGACCAGGCCGGCAGCCAGGCCGCGAGGTGCTCCGCGAAACCTTCGGCCGCGGGCGAAACGGCACGCGCGACGGGCTGGTACAGGCACACCTTCCTGACCGTCTCGGGGTCGACCACGCGCCGCATCACCAGGCCGAAGGGCTTGGCGACGACCCCGACGTAGGCCGGTGCCAGGGTGGCGGCCAGGCCGTGCACCGCCATGCCCAAGGCCGTCGAGACGTTGTCGACCACGTCCACGGGCACGACCCGCTCGCCCTGCGGCGCGTTCGCGTGCATGCGCGCGACGCTGCGTTCGTGGTCCCGCCCTGCGGCGACCAGCGCCACGCCGTGCAGGTCGGCCCAGCGCAGCACGGCCCGCCGCGCCAGCGGATGGCCCTTCGCGCACCACAGGACCCACAGGCTGTCGAACAGCACGCGGCGCGCCACCTCGGCCGGCACCGCGCGGTCGGGGCCGACCGCGAGGTCCACGTCGCCCGCGGCCACCGCGTCCACGAGCGCGTCCACCGCCAGGTCGTGCACACGCACGACCACCTTGGGGCGCGTCGCCTGGTAGGCCTGGATGGCCGCGGGCACCGCGGAGCCGGCCAGCACCAGCGGCGCGCCGATGCGCACCACGCCGGCGGCGCGGTTGCGCACGTCGGCGGCCGCCCGCTCGGCGGCGTGGACATGCCGCAGCATGGTCTCGGCGGAGCCGAGGAAGTCGCGCCCCGCGCTGGACAGGTCCACGCGGCGCGTGGTGCGGTCGAACACCTTGAAGCCCAGGATGGACTCCAGCTCGGCGACCAGCTGGCTGACCGCCTGCGTCGTCAGGCCCAGCTGGCCGGCCGCCTCGCCGAAGCTGCGGGTCTGCGCGACGGCGGTGAGCGCCTCGATCTGGCGTAGCGTGAAGCGTGTCAGCGGCATGCCCTCGATTATCAAGCTGCGCTTGAAAACCCATCCGAATCCATTGATTGTGGCCGGCGTGCACGCCGCGGACACTGCGGGCTCCCTTCGCGGCCGTCCCCATGGCGGCCGCCAGCCACGGAGACAAGCATGCTGGCCACGAACATCCACCAGGCACTGGCGCGCGAACTCGCGCAGGCCGAAAGCAGCCGCATCCAGCTGCCCCAGTTCTCGCGCCGCCATCCCGGCATGGACATCGCCGACAGCTACGCGATCCAGCGCGAATGGGTGCAGCTGCAACTGCAGCAGGGCCGCCGCGCCATCGGGCACAAGATCGGCCTGACCTCGCGCGCGATGCAGATCGCGTCGCAGATCACCGAGCCGGACTTCGGCACGCTGCTCGACAGCATGCTGCTGCGCGACGGCGGCGAGGTCGAGGCGGCGCGCTTCATCGTGCCGCGGCTCGAGGTGGAGTTCGCCTTCATCCTGGCCCGGCCGCTGAAGGGCCCGAACCTGGGCCTCGTCGACGTGCTCAACGCGACCGACTACGTGATCCCGGCCCTGGAACTCATCGACGCGCGCATCGAGCAGTTCGACCGCGAGACCCGCGCGCCGCGCAAGGTGCTCGACACCATCGCCGACAACGCGGCCAACGCCGGCATCGTGCTGGGCGGACGCCCGATGCGGCCGGACCAGATCGACTGGCGCTGGGCCGGCGCGCTGCTGTTCAAGAACGGCGTGGTCGAGGAATCCGGCCTCGGCGCGGCGGTGCTGAACCACCCGGCCAACGGCGTGGCCTGGCTGGCCAACAAGCTGGCGGCCCACGGCGAGGGCCTGCAGGCCGGCGAGACCGTGCTGGGCGGCTCGTTCACGCGCCCGGTGGCCTGTGCCGCCGGCGACGTGTTCCATGCCGACTACGGCGCGCTCGGCTCCATCGCGCTGCGGTTCGTCTGACGGACGCTGCCTGCGTGGCGCCCGCCGGAGCCCGCGCACCCCGGAACCTTTCCCTTCCATCCCCAGGAGCCCCCTTGAGCACCTCCGAACCCATCGTCGTCGACGGCCTGTCCGTCTCGCCCGACCACTACATCGACGGCCGCCGCGTCGCCTCGGCCAGCCGCTTCGCCGTGTCCAGCCCGATCGACCAGCGTGCGCTGGGCCAGGTCGGCGAGGGGCTGGACGAACACGTCGAGGCGGCGATCGGCGCCGCGCAGCGCGCGTTCCCGGCCTGGAGCGCGCTGAACGCCGCCGAGCGCAAGCCCTTCCTGGACCGCTTCGCCGAAGAGATCGGCAAGCGCGCCGACGCCTTCTGCCGCCTGGAGAGCAACGACGCCGGCGTGCTGCTCTCGCGCATGCGGCACGGCGTGGTGCCGCGCGCCATGCTCAACATCTCCTGGTTCGCCCAGCACGCGCTGGACCTGCAGAACCGCCCCATCGACACCGAGCAGGCGCACCACATCGTCAAGCACGACCCGGCCGGCGTGGTCGTGGTCGTCACGCCCTGGAACGCGCCGCTGATGCTGTCGACCTGGAAGCTCGGCCCGGCCCTGGCGGCCGGCAACACCTGCATCCTGAAGCCGCCGGAGTGGGCGCCGCTGACCTGCTCGCTGCTGGCCGATGCGGCCGACGCGGCCGGGCTGCCGCCCGGCGTGTTCAACGTGGTGCAGGGCTCGGGCGCCGGCACCGGCGCCAGGCTGGTGGGCGATCCACGCATCGCGCGCGTGTCCTTCACGGGCAGCGTGCCCACGGCCAGGCGGATCGCCCAGGCGGCCGGCGCGAACCTGGTGCCGTGCAGCCTGGAGCTGGGCGGCAAGAGCCCCTTCATCGTGCTGGAGGACGCCGACATCGACGGCGCGGCCGCCACCGGCGCGCTGATGTACCGCAATGCCGGCCAGGTGTGCCTGGCGGGCACGCGCTTCCTCGTGCACGAGAAGGTGGTGGACCCGTTCGTCGCCGCGCTGCGCGGCTACGTCGAGAAGCTCACCGTGGGCGATCCGCGCGAGGCGGCGACCGAGGTCGGCCCCATCATCCACCCGCGCCAGGTCGAGCGCGTGCAGGGCTTCGTGCAGCGCGCCGTCGCGGGCGGCGCCCGCCTGCTCTGGGGCGGCCAGCCGCATCCGTTCGGCGCCCAGTACTTCCAGCCCACCATGCTGACCGACGTGCGGCAGTCCGACGAGATCGTGCAGAACGAGGTGTTCGGCCCGGTGCTCACGCTGCAGACCTTCGGCAGCGACGACGAGGCCGTCGGGCTGGCCAACGGCACGGACTACGGCCTGGGCGGCGTCTGCTATGGCGCGACCGAACATGCCACCGCCGTGGCCGAGCGCGTGCGCACCGGCTTCATCTGGGTCAACAGCTTCGGCATCCGCGACCTGGCCGCGCCCTTCGGCGGCATCAAGCGCAGCGGTATCGGCCGCGAGGGCGGCGACTGGAGCTTCGAGTTCTTCTGCGACATCAAGGATGTCGTGGTGCCCAAGAAGCCCTTCCGCGCCAGCTTCAGCCACCGATGAGCAGGAGGATCGCCATGGGACAGATCGTCGGAGCGGCCATCGTGTCGCACCACCCGGGCCTGATGCAATGCGAGGAGTTCCGCCGCCTGCAGGGCGCGGGCGAGGACTCCGACCTGATCGCAGGCTATGCGCGCCTGCGCGCCAGGATCGAGGCGGCCCGGCCCGATGTGGTCGTCGTCTTCGACAGCCACTGGTTCACCACCGGCTACCACCTGGTGGACGGTGGCAAGGGCTACAGCGGCACCTACATCTCCGACGAGATGCCCTGGTACCTGCACGGCGTGCCGTACGACTACCGCGGCCACCCCCCGCTGGCGCTGGCGATCGAGGCCGTCTCGCGCGAGCGCGGCGGCTACAACCGCGCCATCGCCCACCCCGACCTGGGCCGCCACTACGCCACGGTCAACCTGGTCAAGCACCTGCGGCTGGAACTGTCGAACACGCCGGTGGTGACCGCCAGTTCCTGCCAGAACTGCAGCTGGCAGCACTTCCTGCAATCCGGCGAGCACATCGGCGAGGCCATCCGCCGCAGCGACCTGCGCGTCGTGCTGCTGGCCTCGGGCGCGCTCTCCCACAGGTTCAACGGCATCGACTGGAAGCCCACGCACCCACGCATATTCCACGAGAGCAACGTGTCCTCGCCCGAGAACATCGCCAGCGACAAGCAGGCCATCGCGTTGATGCAGGAAGGCCGGCACGACGAGATCCTCGCGCGCTGGGACACCGACTACCGGCGCAAGCCCTGGGAGGCCTTCGGCGCCCACTATCTCCAGATGCTGGGCGCCCTGGGCGGCGCAGACTGCCGCGCGAAGGGCGAGCCGCTGTCGGCCTACGAGAACGCGCGGGGCACCGGCAACATCCACATGTGGTTCCCGACGGAGGCGTGATGCAGTTCGAATTTCCTTTCACCGAACTTCCCGCGGTGATGCGCGGCCCGCGCGTGGAGCGCCGCCGCGTGTTGCTCGGCGGCAGCGCGTTCTGGGGCACCCTGGTCGAGGACGGCGCCGATGCCGGCCGCCTGCGCCTGGACGACGGCCGCCTGCTGGACGCCGAGGCGCAGACCTACCTGCCGCCCGTCACGCCGAGCAAGATCATCGCCGTGCACATCAGCTACCGCTCGCGCAGCCTGGAGACGCGCAACAAGCCCAGGCCGACCGAGACGCCCACCTACTTCACCAAGCCGCCGAGCGCGCTGAACGGCCATGGCGGCCAGATCCTCAAGCCGGCCGATTGCAAGTACCTCAACTACGAGGGCGAGTACGCGGTGGTCATCGGCAGGACCTGCCGCAACGTCACGCCCGACGAGGCCTGGGACTGCATCGAGGGCTTCTGCCCGGCCCTGGACATGGGGCTGCAGGACTTCCGCGACACCGACCAGGGCAGCATGCTGCGCGTGAAGGGCGCCGACACGCTGCTGCCGATCGGCCCGGGCATCGTGCGCGGCGTGAACCTGTTCGAACAGACGCTGCGCACCTATGTGAACGGCCTGGTGGTGCAGGAGGCGCACATCGGCGAGGAGACCATCTGGGGCCCGCACTACGTCATCGCGGACATCGCGCGCCACATCACGCTGGTGGCGGGCGACGTGATCCTGATGGGAACGCCCTGCCATTCGCGCAGCATCGACGCGGGCCAGACGGTGGAGTGCGAGATCACCGGCCTCGGGCGCATCGGCGGCACGGTGGTCGCCATCGACGCGCCGCGCGCCGCGGCGCTCGGCGTGGGCCATGCGCCCACGGACACCCCGGAGGTGCGGCGCGTGGCGCTGGGCTTCGACGAGCGGGTGCCCGAGCACCTCAAGGCCAACCTGCGCCAGGCCAGGGAGCGGGCCTGACCCGGGCCTGCACCGCGGGTGCGGGTGCTGGCGTGGACGTGGGCGTGATCCGCGGCAAGGTGCGCGCGGGGCCGCGCCCGGCATCGGCGCGGCACGCCGCAGCCCGGCGGTTCTGCGAAGATGCCGCATGCACGACGACGCCGGACCCCAGAACGACACGGAAAGCGCGGCCGCCGACCCTTGGCGCCTGAACTCGGCGGACCGGGCCTCGCTGGCGAACAACTCCTGGTTCTCTTCCCTGCCCGCGATGGTGCGGCACGACCTCGTCCGCGCCATCCGCGTGCGGGCCTTCGCACCGGGGGAGCAGGTCTTTGCGACCGGCGCGCCCTTGCGCTCGTGGTGGGTGTGCCTCGACGGCGCCGTTCGCATGGGAGCCTCCTACGCGGGCGGCCGTTCCCTGGCCTTGCTGGTTCTGCGGCCCGGCCAGTGGTTCGGCGACCTGCCGCTGCACCATCCGGCGAACCACACGCACGACGCCGCATCGCTCGGCGCGTCGCGGCTCGGCGAGGTCGACGCGGCCTCGATGCAGGCCCTGGTCGAAAGCCATCCCCAGTTCCACTCCCACCTGTACCGATGGCAATCCATGCGGCTGGAGTCGATCTTCGGCCTGCTGGAAGACCACGCGACGCTCCCGCTGTCGGTGAAGATCGCCAAGCAGCTCTACCGCCTCGCAAGATCGCACGGCGTGCGCGAAGCGAACGGCGACATCCGGATCGCGCTGTCGCTGTCGCAGGCCGACGTCGGCTCGCTGGTCGGCAGTTCGCGGCAACGTGCCAATGCCGAATTGGGCGATCTCATGCGCCGGGGCATCCTGGCATTCAGGAACGGCACCTACACCATCCTGGACATGGCATCGCTCTCCGCGATCATCCAGGGGCCGGCCGGCGCCCCGCTGCCATCGCAGCCCAGGGACTAGCAGGCCGCCGGAAGGATGCCGAGCGCCTTCTCGCGCAGGCGCGCGGGCTGCGGCCGCACGAAGTCGGGCTGGAAGCTGCGCTCGCTGCCGTCGGCGAAGCGGACCACGATGGCATCGGCCGCGGCGCTGACGACGCGCCCGGCGCCGAAGCGCTTGACCTTGACGGCATCGTCGGCCGCAAAGGCGTGGCGCGGCGCCACCACCACGGCCGGTGGTGCCGCGGCGGGCTGCGCCGCGGCCACCACGATGGCCTCGGCCGACTCCAGCGCGTGGATGCGTGCGCAGTTGTCGCAGCGGCCGCAGCGCGGCGCGGCCTCGCCGCGCAGGGCCTGCGCCAGCGCGCCCCAGCGGCAGGCGCCGCTCTCGGCGTAGTCGACCATCGCCTGCAGCTTGCGCTGGTCCTGCACATGGCGCGCCTGCTCGGCCTGCAGCAGCCGGGCCAGGGCATCGCGCCCGGGTGCCTGCGCAGCACGGCGCCAGGCCGCGGCGCCGTCCACGCGCAGGGCCTCGGCCAGCCGCGCGCGCCGCAACAGCGCCAGCACGGCGGCCAGCCTGCCGGCCGGCAGGTGCAGCCGCCGGCGCAGCGCGCCGGCGCCAAGGGCCTCCCCGGCCGGCAGCGCCGCGAGCACGCGCTCGGCATCGCCGGCATCGATCAGCTGGCCGCCCAGGAAGAAGTTCTGCACGGCCTGGTCGCGCCGCGCGAACAGCAACAGGCATTCGGCCGGCGCGCCATCGCGGCCGGCACGGCCCGACTCCTGGTAGTAGGCGTCCAGGCTGCCGGGCAGCTGGTAGTGCAGCACGAAGCGCACGTCGGCCTTGTCGATGCCCATGCCGAAGGCATTGGTGGCCACCATCACGCGGCTGCTGCCGTCCATGAAGGCCTCCTGCGCCGCATGGCGCTCGGCCGCCCGGCGCTTGCCGTGGTAGAGCCCCGCGGCCACGCCGTCGGCGCACAGCGCCGCATGCACTTCCTCGGCCGCGCGCACGGTGGCCGTGTAGACGATGCCGGGCCCGGCCAGGGCCTGCACGCGCGCGCGCAGCCTGGCCAGCTTCTCGGCCACGTCGGCCACCACCTCCACGCTGTAGCGCAGGTTGGGCCGCCACACGCCCAGGTCGACCACGCCGGCGGCGGGGATGCGCAGGCGGCGCCGGATCTCGGCCGCCACATCGGGCGGCGCGGTGGCCGTCAGCGCGAGCACGGGCGGCGCGCCGAGCCGCCGCAGCGCGGGGCCGATGTCCAGGAAGGCCGGCCGGAAGTCGTGGCCCCATTCGGCGATGCAATGCGCCTCGTCGACGACCGCGAGCGCCACCGCCCGGCCCTGCAGCAGCGCCTGGAAGTCCGGGTCGGCCAGCCGCTCGGGCGTGACCAGCACGATGCGCGCGCTGCCGCTGGCCACCGCCGCGATGGCCGCATCGCGCTCGGCCGCGGCCAGGCCGCTGTGCAGCTCGACCGCGAGCACGCCCTGGGCCTGCAACTTGTCGCACTGGTCCTTCATGAGCGCGATCAGCGGCGAGACCACCAGCGTGAGACCGGGCAGCAGCAGCGCCGGCAGCTGGTAGCACAGCGACTTGCCGGCGCCCGTGGGCATCACGGCCAGCGTGGATTGGCCGGCCAGCACGCGGTCGATCACGCGCTGCTGGCCTGGGCGCAGCGTCTTGAAACCGAACACCTGCTGCAGCAGCCGGCGCTGCGTCGATGGAAGGCTGGCGGGGGGCTTGGGCATGGCTGCGAGCATGGGGGATGACCGCGCCGCGCTTCGTAGGATGCGGCGCCGCCCGGCGGTGCGCTTCGGGACCGGCCTTGGCGCTCCGTTCAGCGCCGCAGGCCCGCCAGCCATTGCACGAGCACGTCGTGGTATTCGCGCTGCGCCGCGGGCGCCGACAGGGCGTGGTCGGCCCCGGCCAGCGTGTGGCGCGTGACCGAACGCGCGCTGCGGAATGCGCGTTCGTAGCTCGCGATCACCTGGGGCGGGATCACCTCGTCCTCTTGCGAATCGACCAGCAGCACATCGCCGCGGAACCGGGTGCAGCACCACAGCGAGCGGTTCTGGTCCGGCCCCAGCAGCTGCGAGCGGTAGGCGCGCAGCGTGGGCTTGTCCAGCTGTTCCTTGGGCTGGTCCCACTGCTCGTCGGGATACAGCGCCGGCGAACGCAGCGCCAGGAAGCGCGCCGGCTTGGCCGCGGAGAGAAAGGTCGCCATGTAGCCGCCGTAGCTGAAGCCCAGCAGGCCCAGCCGGCTGCGCGCGATGCCGCGCACTGCCGCCAGGTCCATGTAGTCCTCCAGCACCGCATGCAGCGAGTCGCTGCGGCTGACCCGGGCCCGCTGCTGCGCGCTCCAGCTGGCATCGGGGATGCGGGCCCTGCGGCAGACCCAGCCATCGGGCGCCAGCTGGGCGGCGAGCGCATCGAACTGCCGCTTGCCGTCGTCGTCCCAGCCCGGCAGCACGAGCAGCGCGGGAACCTTCATCGGCCGCCTCCCACGTCCTTCAGGCGGCGGCTTCGTCGCCCCGGGGCGTGGCGCGCCGGGTGTCGCGGATGTTCGGGCCGTTGCGGTTTGCCATGTCGTTTCCTTGTTGGTTTCCTTGTCGGAGTGCGCAGCCTGTGCAGGGTTGTACGCAGCGTGCCGGCGGACGCCGTGTCGGCGCGCGGCTGCTGCGCGCGTCGTCCGCCGCGCTGCCGCGGGCGAACCGCCAGCGCGCCGACACGGCCGCTGCTGCCCGGCTGACAGCGGCGGCCGCGGCGCCGCACGAGACTCGCTCCACGCCGTTCAACCCCCTTCCGCGAGAGAGCCCCGCATGCAGCTTGGCAAATGGACGAAACTGGTCAAAGAGGCCGTGGTGGCCTGGTCCGACGACTACGCGCCGAGCATGGGCGCGGCGATCTCCTACTACACGCTGTTCTCGCTCGCGCCGCTGCTGGTGCTCGTGATCGCGGTGGCCGGCCTGGCCTTCGGCGCCGAGGCCGTGCGCGGGCAGATCTCGGCCCAGCTGTCGGCGCTGATGGGGCCCGAGACCGCCGAGGCCATCGAAGGCATGGTCGAGAGCGCCACGGTCAGCGATGCCGGCATCTGGGCCAGCATCGCCAGCGTGGCGGTGCTGCTGGTCGGCGCCACCAGCGTGTTCAGCGAACTGCAGGCCGCGCTGGACCGCATCTGGCACGTGCCCGAGTCGCGCAAGCCCAGCGGCGTCTGGGGCCTGCTGCGCGCGCGGCTGTTCTCGCTGGGGCTGATCCTCGGCCTGGCCTTCCTGCTGATGGTCTCGCTGGCCGTGAGCGCCGGGCTGGCCGCCTTCGGCAGCTACATCGGCACGCTGCTGCCGGGCCAGGAGCTGCTGCTGCAGGCGCTCAACACCGTGGTGGCGGTCTCCGTCACGACCGTGCTGTTCGCGATGATCTTCAAGCTCATGCCCACCGCCAGGGTGGCCTGGCGCGATGTCTGGGTCGGCGCCGTGGTCACGGCCCTGCTGTTCGAGGTCGGCAAGCTGCTGATCGGCCTGTACCTGGGCAAGAGCGCGTTGTCCAGCTCGTTCGCGGGCGCCGGCGCGCTGGTGGTGCTGCTGGCCTGGGTCTACTACGCCGCGCAGATCTTCCTGCTCGGCGCGGAGTTCACCAAGGTCTATGCGTACACGCACGGCTCGGCCCGGGACCGGGAGCCGGCCACGCCCGTGCAGCTGACGGCGGCCGATGCGGGCAAGGCCACGGCCGCCGCGCCGGTACCGCCGGCATCGGCCGCGGCTCCGGCGCCCGCCGCCGCGGTGTCCAGGTGGACCGTCCATGCCTCGCGCGAACTGCTGCCCAGGCTGGCACTGCTGGGCGGCCTGGTGCTGCTGCGCATCCTGGTGGAGTCGCGCGCCAAGCGCGAACGGCGCCGGGTGCGCCAGGCCAGGCGCTGAAGGCCGCCGCCGCGTCAGGCGGCGGCCCCGCCCAGTGCCGCGGCGCCCTCCCCGGCCGGCGGCAGCTGCAGCGCGCTGGACAGGCGCCGCAGGGCGTCGCCGAAGCCCAGCGGCGCGCGGTGGTCGATCCGCGCGCTGGTCCACACCCGCGGCAACGCGCTGTAGGCCACCGCGATGCCGGCCGCCTCCAGTGCGCGGACCAGGGCCACGTCCTCGCTGGTGGCCAGCGCCGGGAAGCCGCCGGCGCGGCGGTAGGCGGCCGCGGACAGGCCGAAGTTGGCGCCGTGGATGTGGCGGTGTCCCTCGACCGGGCGGTACTGCGCGGCGAAGGCCTGCGCCAGCAGGGCCGCGCGTTCGCCATGCGCCTGCCAGTCCGCGACCCAGACGCAGCCGCACACGGCCTCGCACTGCAGCGCCAGCTGGGCCGCCAGCCAGTCGTCGGCCACGGTCGAGTCGGCGTCGGTGAAGGCCAGCCAGCGCGCGCCGGCGGCCAGCAGCTGCTCCGCACCCGCATGGCGGGCCACGCCGACGTTGCGCGCCGCCAGCTCCAGCGTGGCGGCTCCGCAGGCGGCCGCCTGCGCGGCGGTGTCGTCCTGGCAGGCGTCGGCCACCACGAGGATCGCCACCGGCTCGCCGCACAGCCGCGGGTGCGCCGCCGCACGCCGGGCCGCGGCCACGGCGGCGGCGATGCAGGCGGCCTCGTCGTGCGCGGGGATCACCACGCCGATCATCGGATGCCCTCGCGCTGCGCCACCGAGCGCGCGTCGCGCGTCCAGACGCGCAGGCTGAAATCGTCCTCGTCGTGCGCGACGGCCTGGTGCAGGCCGATGCGCTGCAACGCGGCGTGCACGGCGCCGGTGGCGCTGGCGCGGCCGTCGAAGTCCATGCGCCAGTCGCACGCCACCAGCACGCCGTCGGGCGCCAGGCTGCGCGCGCAGTGGCGCGCCACCGCGTGCACCGCCGCGATGGGCAGGAAGTACAGCACCTCGCTGAACACGACGAGATCGAACTGCTCGCCCGCCGGCCACCCGTCGGGCAGCACCTGCTGCACCAGCCGCACCTGGGGCAGCGCGGCCGTGCGTGCGCGCGCCGTGCGCAGGCTCTGCGCCGAGAAGTCGGCCGCGAGCACGGCGTCGCAGCGCGCGGCCAGCTGCGCGGTCAACTCGCCGTTGCCGCAGCCCGGCTCGTAGCAGCGGCCGAACCGCTGGCGCGGCAAGCTGGCCAGCAGCAGCGCGCGCTTGCGCTGCTCGTACCAGCGCGTGCGCAGGCCGTAGGGATCGGCGCTGCCCGCGTACAGCCGCTCGAAATGCTCCAGCATGGCCTGCGGCGCCGCGGCAGTCATGCGAACAGCACCTCGAAGGGGCGCTCCGCGCGTGCCAGCGTGGACGGGCGCAGCACCGGCGTGTCCGGGCAGTCAGGGTCGCGCTGCCACTGCGAGGCAAAGGCCCGCACCGCCGCCTGCTTGCGCGCCAGCGCATCGGCCGGCAGGGCCAGCAGGCGGCCGCGGTCCCATGGCATCTGCGCGGTGCCGACGGGCGCCCAGTGCCAGCCCCAGACCGGCACCTCGTACAGCCGCGCACCGCGCACGGCGGCAGCGGCGCGGGTGGCGCGTGCGCAGGCTTCGTGGTCGGGATGGCCATCGAACACCCAGGTCGTGAACACCACGTCGTCCGGCGTCAGCAGCGCCTGCAGCCGCCGCGCCAGGCGGCCGGCCTGGGCCGCCACGCCGCCGTCGGGCAGGCCCAGCCGCAGCACGCTGGCCTGCAGGCCCAGCGCATGCAAGGCCGCACCGGTCTCGCCGGCGCGCTGGCGGGCCAGCGCCGCGGGCGTCCAGCGGCGCGAGCCGGGGTGGCTGGCCTCGCCATCGGTCACGGCCACCACCACGGCGCGGCGTGCCAGCTGCGCCAGTTGCGCCAGCAGGCCGCCGACCATCAGCACCTCGTCGTCCGGGTGCGGCGCGACGACCACGGCGCGCTGCAAAGGGCGCACCAGCTGGCCGGCCTGCACGCGGGCCAGCGGCTGCGCGCACAGCCAGCTGCGCCAGCCGGCCTCGGCCGTGCCTTCGCCGGCGATCTGCCGTTCGCTCACAGTGTCCATGGCTGGGTGTCCGTCGAGAGGCTCTGGCCCAGGGCCGCGAGATCCCGCTCGGCGTGGCTCTGGCGCAGGAAGATGGGCAGGTCGGCCAGCGCGCGGCCGAGGGCCGCGTCCTGGCACAGCGGGCCGGCGCCGAGCGCCCGGCCAGCGTGGTGCAGCACGGCCGTGGCATCGCGCTCCACGGCCAGGCGCACGCGCAGCGCCCAGCGCTGCGCGTCCTGGCGCGGGTGCGCGTCGATCCAGGCCGCGGCTTCGCGCAGCAGGGCCGCGCTGCCCGCGAGCGCCAGGTCGATCTGGCCCAGATGGGCGCGCTGGTGCGCGTCGACCCGCTCGCCGCGGGCGGCCAGCACGGCATGCGCACGGCGGCCGATGCCGGCCGCGCCGCCCCACCAGCAGGCCGCGATGCCGGCGCCGCCGTGCCAGAAGCCGGGCCGCTGCACATAGGCGCCCGGCGCGCCGACCGCCAGCGCGGGAACGGCCTCGAACTGCACGTCGACGCTGCGGGTGGCGGCCATGCCGGTGGCATGCCAGCCATCGGTGCCGATGCGCACGCCGGGCTGGTCGAGCGCCACGGCGGCCAGGCAGGCCTGGCCGGCGGCATTCCAGCCGCTGACCAGCGCGTGGTCCACGCCGGCCGCGCCGGAACACCAGGCCTTGCGGCCCGTCAGCCGCACGCGGCCGGACGGGTCGGGATCGGAGAACTGCAGCCGCGCATCGGGCGGCTCCGCGCACCAGGTCGCCCAGGCGCCGGGCGCGGCGGGCGCACCGAGTTCGGCGAGGATCGCCAGCGCGTCGGTGTGCCCTTCGAAGAGTTTGGCGAGCGAGAGGTCCAGCGCCGCCACCTGGGCCAGCGCCTGCCAGCGCTGCAGGCTGCGGCCGCCGCCGGGCAGCGGCAGGCGGTCGCGGTCCGCGGCGATCAGGGCACGCAAGGCCTGGGCCGGTGCTGCCGCGGCATCGGACAGCGCGGGCGCGGCCGGCATGGGCGGGTCTCGCCGCATCGCGCCGCCGGCGCCTTCAGGCCGCGGTGCCCTGGACCTGGTGCTTGAGTTGCGAAGCCTTCTGGTGCGCGTCCTTGACGGCCTGCTGCAGCGCGGGCTCGACCTGTCCGGCCGCGCGGCAGGCTTCCATGGCCTTGTCGGCCGCCTTCTCGATGTCCAGCGCGGCCTGCTCCAGGGCCTTGGGGTCGGTCAGCGCGCGTTTGGTGCGGGACTGCTGGTGCAGGTCCTGCACGGCGCTCTTCAGCGCGGCGTCGGCCTGGCCGTTCTTGAGTTGTTCGACGGCCTTGTCGGTGGCCTGTTCGATGGCGTCGATGGCTTGCTGGATGGCTTGGGGTTCCATGTCGGTTTCCTGTGCTTGTGGAGAACACGCACCTGCAGGGCAGGTGCTCGGGGTCGCCCATCGCGACGGGCTGCCCCAGTGTTCTTCCGCGCCACGGGCCATTCCGTCGGCTGCCGGCGGCTCCCCCTGTCAGCGCTGGCGCACAGTCAGTTGTCCGCGGTGATCCTGGCCGCTTCAGCGTGGACAGGATCTGGAACGGATCGAGCCTGCCGGTGGCGGCATCGAAGGGCTCGGCTGCCGGCCGGAGTCGGCCGTGCTCGAACCGGAAGCTGAACACGCGGTCCAGGCCCTTGTCCGGCTGCCGACGCAGGCGTACATGGAAGTCCTTCGAATGTTCTGCACCCGCCCGGCGCCCGGCCGGATGAGGGCTTGCACTCTGTTTGCATTTTATGAATTACAAATGCAAAATGCGAGCCATGGAAAACACCGATCCCTGCCCCACGCTCACGCTGGAGACATGCGGCGTGGCCTACCGGGCCGTCGATCTGCCGCGCATTGCGGGGGAGCGGCTGGCCCGCCTGCCGGTGGTGCTGCGGCTGCTGCTGGAGAACGCGGCACGCAACATGGAAGGTGCCGAACGGCAGGCCGCCATCGCCGCCCTGCTGGAGTGGACAGCCACCGGCACGAGCGAGGCCGAGGTCGCGTTCCAGCCGGGCCGCGTGCTGATGCACGACACGACCAGCACGCCGGCGCTGGTGGACCTGGCGGCCATGCGCAGCACGCTCGCGGAGGCCGGGGTCGATCCTTCGGTGCTCCATTCGAGCCTGCCGGTCGACGTGTCCATCGACCACTCGCTGGCCGTCGAGGCGTTCGCCCGCGCGGACGCGCCGGCCATCAACATGGAGTTCGAGATCCGCCGCAACGCGGAGCGCTACGGCTTTCTGCGCTGGGCGTCCAAGGTGCTCGAGGGGGTGCGCATCCACCCGCCTGGCACCGGCATCATGCACACCATCAACCTGGAGCAGCTGGCCACCGTGGTCGCCACCGCGCAGCACGGCGGCCAGGCCTGGCTGGTGCCCGACATGATGATCGGCACCGACAGCCACACGCCCATGGTCAACGGCATCGGCGTGCTGGGCTGGGGCGTGGGCGGGCTGGAGGCCCAGACCGTGATGTTCGGCATGCCCACCATGCTGCGCATCCCCGACGTGGTCGGCGTGCGCCTGACCGGGCGGCTGCGCGCGGGCGTGCTGGCGACCGACCTGGCCCTGACCGCCACGCAGCGGCTGCGCGCCATCGGCGTCTCGGGCGAGTTCGTCGAGTTCTTCGGCCCCGGCGTGTCGACGCTGACGGCCGGCGACCGCGCGGTGGTCGCCAACATGGCGCCCGAGTACGGCGCGACCACGGGGTTCTTCCCGGTCGACCGGCAGACGCTGGACTACCTGGCCGCGACGGGCCGGGACAGCGCCGCCATCGAACGGGTCCGCGTGCTGACGCAGGCGATCGGGCTGTGGTTCGACCCGCAGGCCATGCCGCGCTACACGCGGCAGATCGAGATCGACCTGGACGCCATCGGCATGCACGTGGCGGGCCCGCGCCGCCCGCAGGACCTGTACGGCTACGGCGAGACGGCCCGCCTGCTGGGCGCACTGGACTTCCAGCCCAGGGCCGAAGCGGCCATGCCGCGCCACCCCATCGCGATCGCGGCCATCACCAGCTGCACCAACACCTCCGACCCGCGCCTGCTGATCGCGGCCGGCCTGTTGGCACGCAAGGCCCGGGCCTTCGGGCTCAAGGCGCCGGCCTGGGTCAAGACCTCCATGGGCCCCGGCTCGCCGGCCGCGGCCGAGTACCTGCAGCGCGCCGGGCTCACGGACGACCTGTCGGCGGTCGGCTTTGGCATCGTGGGCTACGGCTGCACCACCTGCATCGGCAACCCGGGCCAGTTGCTGCCGCAGATCCAGCAGGCCCTGGGCGCTGGGGCGATCCACCCGGTGGCGGTGCTGTCGGGCAACCGCAACTTCCCGGGCCGCGTGCACCCCGACCTCGACCTGGGCTTCCTGATGTCGCCGCCCCTGGTCATCGCCTTCGGCCTGGCGGGGGACGCCGAGAAGGACCTGCGGGTCGATCCCGTGCAGCACACGGCCGACGGGCGCCCGGTCATGCTGTCCGAGCTGTGGCCCACGCCCGAGGAGATCGACGCCTGTCTGGCCCGCTCGCAGTCGCCCGGCGACTACCGCCGCGCGTTCCAGGTCGCCACGCAGAACCCGCTCTGGCACCGCCTGCCGGCCGCGGACACCGCGCTCTACCCCTGGGACGCCCGGTCCACGGCGCTGCGGCGGCCGCCCTTCGCCGACCTTGGCGAAGGCAGCCTGCTGGGCAGCTTCACGGCCTACCCGCTGCTCGTGGTCGGCGACGACATCACCACCGACCACATCTCGCCGGCCAGCGCCATCCCCAGGGACAGCCTGGTCGCGGACTTCCTGGTCGCGCGCGGCGACGACCGCGACGACCTGAACGTGTTCGCCTCGCGGCGCGGCAACTGGGAGGTCATGGTGCGCGCGGCCTTCCACGGCAAGACCCTGAAGAACCTGCTGGCGCCGCACGTGCCCGTCGCCCACACCGTGCACGCGCCGAGCGGCGAGGTCATGCCCCTGTACGACGCGGCCCGCCGCTACGCCGCCGACGGCGACGCCGTCGTGCTGGTCGCCGGCGAGCGCTACGGCACCGGCTCCTCGCGCGACTGGGCCGCCAAGGGCCAGCGCCTGCTCGGCATCCGCGCGGTGCTCGCCAACAGCTTCGAGCGCATCCACCGCTCCAACCTGATCGGCATGGGCATCCTGCCGCTGCGCTTCGCGCCCGGCGTCTCGCCCGGCACGCTGAACCTGGTGCCGGGCGACCGCATCGCGGTGGACGCGCAGCCGCAGGCCCTATCGCCGCGTTGCCAGGTGGCCGTGCGCATCGTGCGCGCCAACGGTGACGTGCAGACCCTGCTCGCCACGGCCGCGGTGGAAACCCAGCTGGAGGTCGACCTGTTGCGAAAGGGAGGCGTGATCCCCTCGACGCTGCAACGCATGGTGGCCCAGCACCGGCAGGGCAACGGCTAGGCATGTCCGGCCTGAACGGTAGAGTCGGTCCCATGCGGACCGAACAACCGATTGCGACCCAGATCCTCGACTTCATCCAGGCCGAGGGCATGGCCGTGGGCGAGCACCTTCCGGCACAGCTGCTCGCCGACCGGCTGCGCGTGTCCCGCTCGCCGGTCAACGGCGCCCTGTCCTTCCTTGCGGACAAGGGCATCCTCAAGCGCGAACCCAACCGCGGCTACTTCCTCGCCCAGACCGTCGACGCGCCGGCCCAGGCGCTGGCCGAGGAGCTGGGCATCGACGAGACCGACGTGGTCGCCGAGGTCTACTTCCGCATCGCCGAAGACCGGCTGCGCGGGCAGTTGCCGGACGACTTCACCGAGACCCTGCTCAAGCAGCGCTACAGCCTCACGCCGGCGCAGCTCAACGGCGTGTTGAGCCGCATCGCAAGCGAAGGCTGGGCCGAGAAGAAGCCGGGCTACGGCTGGTCGTTCTCGGCCATGCTGACCACGGCCGACAGCCTGCTGCAGATGTACCGCACGCGCCTGGCGCTGGAGCCTGCGGCGCTGCTGGAGCCGGGCTACCGCCTGGCCCCCGGTGTCATCGAACGCTGCCGCGCGGCCGAGCAGCACCTGCTGGCCGGCGGCATGGAGACCGACAGCGCGGCCGCGCTGCACGACCGCGGCGTGTTCTTCCACGAATCGCTGGTGGAGGGCTCGGGCAACCCCTTCTTCATCGACACCATCCGGCGCCTGAACCGCGTGCGCCGGCTGCTGTCCTACCGCACCATGCAGGACCGCTCGCGCCTGAAGCAGCACTGCAAGCAACACCTGCACCTGCTGGACCTGCTCGAACGCGAGCGCAACGAGGAGGCCGCCGAAGCCATGCGCGTGCACCTGACCAGCACGCTGCGCAACCACGAGAAGATGACCGCCATCCTGAAACCATGAACGCACACACCCAAGCCACTCCCGCCATCCGCCAGGCGCTCGCCCCCAAGGCGTGCTGCGCGTCACGGTCGGCAAGGGCAGCGCCTACGACCTGTTCCTGAGCCGCGAACTGAAGGCCGCCAGCATCGAACGCGCGCCGACCTCCCCCGCGGTGGTCGACACCTTCCTGGCGTCCGGCGCGGACGTGGCCACCGGCGTCAAGCAGCAGCTGGAGGCCGAGCACAGCGGCTGGGCGGCCTGCGGCTGCTGCCCGAGCGCTTCATGGTCATCCAGCAGGCCATGGGCACGCCTGCGGGCTGCGGCGAGGCAGCGGCGCAGTACCTGCGGGCCTTCCTGGAAGAGCGCAAGGCCAGCGGCTTCGTGGCGGAAGCGCTGGCCCGCCACGGCATCCAGGGCGCCAGTGTCGCGCCGGCGGCCTCCGGCGCCTGAACGCGAGAAACCGACACGGGCGCCGTCCGGCGCGCGCACCGCACCGACACCGCGCACGATGCGCAGCTGCTGTCGTACCGGCATGTTCAGCACTGCCGATTCACCGGGCAAGGGTGGCGCCGGCGCACCGCCGAAGCCCACCGCAGCAACGGGTTCCCCCGCTTCGGGCAACGATCGGCCCGCATGGGAGCGATCCGTCGGCCCCATGGATGGTCATTGACACCCGGAAGCCATGACCACAGTGCATCGCACGCGACAGTTTGGGAAGAGGTCACCCGGACAGCCCGCCCCTAGCATCCCCACCGGAGACCCGATCACCCGACGCTTTGCGGCGTCCCAAAGGAGCACCATGAGCAAGACCACGCCCGTCCGGAACCCCCGTACCGGCCAATACGACTACACCTTGACCAGCACGGAGGTCTCGGCGCTTCCGGGCATCGCCGCGGAGCTGCGCAAGAACCAGCCCCACTGGGAGCAGCTGGGCCTGGAGGGCCGGCTGCGCGTGTTGAACGCTTGGCGCGCCGAGTTCGAGAAAGACCGCGCACGCATCCTCGAGGCACTGGTGGCCGATACCGGTCGCCTGCTGGAGTCCGAGCGCGAGATGCAGCGCCTGTCCAGCAGCATCGACCGCTTGAGCATCATGGCACGCGAGGTGTTCAAGGAGCGCTCGCTTCCTCTGCGCTCCATGCAGAAGGTGGAGGTGCACGGCAGCCTGAGCCCGTTCACGCTGGTGGGCGTCATCAGCCCCTGGAACTTCCCGCTGTCGAGCTCGCTGCTGGACACCATCCCGGCGCTGGTGGCCGGCTGCACGGCCATCGTCAAACCCAGCGAGATCACGCCGCGCTTCATGGAGCCGTTGGTCGAGACCATCCGCCGCGTGCCCGAGATGCACGCCGTGCTGCGCTACGTCGTCGGCGACCGCGAGATTGGCGAGGCGCTGATCGACCAAGTCGATGCGATCAGCTTCACAGGCAGCGTGGCCACAGGCCAGAAGGTGGCGGAAGCCGCCGGCCGTGCCTTCATCCCGGCCTTCCTGGAACTGGGCGGCAAGGACCCCGCCATCGTCACGGCCAGCGCGGACGTGGACAAGGCCGCCGCCGCCGTGCTGGCCGGCTCGGTGGCCAACGCCGGCCAGGTCTGCGTGTCGATCGAGCGCATCTATGTGGACCGCCGCATCGCCGACGACTTCGTGGCCCGCCTGGTCGAGAAGTCGCGCAAGGTCAAGCCGGCCTATCCCACGCTCTCGGACGGCACGCTCGGCCCCATCATCCAGGAGCGCCAGGCCCACAGCATCAATGCGCACCTGGACGACGCCGTGGCCAAGGGCGCGCGGATTCTCAGCGGCGGCCGGGTCGCTCAGCACGACGGTGGCTGGTGGGCCGAGCCCACCGTGGTCACTGGCGTGGACCACAGCATGGCGCTCATGACCGAGGAGACCTTCGGCCCCATCATGCCTGTCATGGCCTACGACACGCTGGACGAGGCCGTGGCGCTGGCCAACGACAGCATCTACGGATTGAGCGGCGCCGTGTTCTCCGGCTCCGTCGACGAGGCGCTCGGCATCGCCCGCCGCATGCAGGTGGGTGCCGTCAGCATCAACAGCACCGGCCTGGGCACAGCCGCCATCGGCGAGGGCGACTTCCACGAGAAGAACGCGTTCAAGCGTTCGGGCATGGCCGGTTCGCGCCTGGGCTACGACTCCATCACGCGCTTCATGCGCAAGAAGGCCTACCTGGTTCAAAACTGAACCGGGCAGCCCACACGCCTCCCTCCACAAGGAACAGGACATGCTGGATTTCTCCGACAAGATCGTCTTCATCACCGGCGCCAGCGGCGGCCTGGGCAGCCAGATGGCGCGCGACTTCGCGCAAGCCGGCGCCACGCTGGTCGTGCACGACTTCGGCCTGGCCGACGCCACGCAGAAGCTGTTGCGCGAGCTGGACCAGCGCAAGGCCGACCACCTGCTGGTCGAGGGCGACCTGAGCGACCCCGTCGTCGTGCAGCGCATCGCAGGCCAGATCGATGCCGCGTATGGCCGCATCGACGTGCTGGTCAACAACGCAGGCGCATCGCCCAACAAGACCGCTTTCGACCAGTTCCCCGCGGAACTGTGGGACAAGGTCGTCAACATCAACCTGCGTTCGGTCTTCCTGGTCACGCAGGCCTGCCTGCCGCTGCTGGAGCGGTCCAGACGCGGCCGCGTCATCAACATCAGCTCGACCGCCGCACGCAACGGCGGCGCGCCCGGCGGCGCAGCCTATGCCGCGGCCAAGGGGGCCGTGTCCTCGCTGACCAAGGCCATGGCCAAGGACTTCTGCAGCCGCAACGGCATCCTGGTCAACGCCGTGGCGCCGGGCCTGATCGACACCCCTTTCTACGGCGACGTCAACGTGGCCGACAAGTACGCCGAGCGCTTGAAGGGCATCCCGCTGCGCCGCGTGGGCGCGCCTGCCGACATCGCCGGCCCCGTGCTGTTCCTGGCCTCGCCGCTGGCCGACTACATCACCGGCGAGGTGCTGGAGGTCAGCGGCGGGCTCTCTCTGATGGCCTGAGCCCTCCCCCCCTACCCACAACGGAGACACGCATGCACAGAAGAAGCTTCATCGCCCGATCGACCCTGGCCCTCAGCGCCAGTGCGCTGGGCCTGCCCGCCGCACGCGCGGCCCTGAGCAAGGAGGGCGAACCCATCAAACTGGTGGTGCCGTTCGCAGCCGGCGGCTCGTCCGACACGGTCTCGCGCGCGATCGGCGTCAAGATGAGCGAGAGCCTGGGCATCCCGGTCATCGTCGACAACCGGCCTGGCGGCGGCGGCGTGATCGGCGCCAATGCGGCGCTGACAGCCAAGCCTGACGGTCGCACGCTGTTCGTGGCCTCCAACGGCGCGATGATCATCAACCCCGCGCTGCGCAACGATCTGCGCTACAACCCCGACAAGGATTTCAAGCTCGTCGCTGCCATGGCGCAGGCCCCGATCTTCATCTGGGCCAAGGCCGACCTGCCGGCCCGCTCGGTGGCGGATCTTGTGCGCCTGGCCAAGACCAAGCCGTTGTCCGTGGGCTCGGCCGGCACGGGCAACATCACGCACCTGGCCAGCGCCAACTTCGCGAGCATCGCGGGCATCGAACTGACGCACGCCCCCTTCAGCGGCGACACGCCGGCACTGGCCGCGCTGGCCGGCGGCAGCCTGGACCTGAGTTTCAATTCACTGGTCGCGGCGCAGTCGCTGGCCCATGCTGGCCGCATCCGTCCACTCGCGATCCTGGCCGACCAGCGCGACCCGGCTCTGCCGGAGGTACCGACGCTGGTCGAGAGCGGCTACCCAGGCACCGCGGCTGCTGCCTGGTTCGGTCTGGCCGCCGCTGCGGCGGTGCCGGACGCAGTCGTGGCACAGCTCAACAAGGCGGTGAACCTGGCGCTGGCGCAGGACGAGGTGCAGCAGCGCCTGCGCAGTGTGGGCTTCACGGCCCTGCCGGGCTCGGTGGCCGATTTCCAGAAGATGTACGACACGGAAGCCGCGACCTGGCGGCCGCTGGTCAAGAAGCTGGGCCTCAAGGTCGATTGAGGTCCTTGCGCAACGCGGACCTCGGGGTCCGCGCTGCGCCATCAACCGATCAGCGCGCGGCCGTTGTCCAGCACGGTCTTGCCGCGCGCCGGCACCGATGCGCGAAAGCTCACCACATCGGCATCGCGCCACAGCTCGAAGCGCAGGGTTTCACCGGGATAGACCGCCGACGAGAAGCGGCTCTCCAGGCTGCGCAGCCGGCCTGCCTCGTAGCCCAGCACACAGCGCAGCACCGCGCGCGCAGCCATGCCCCAGGTGCACAGGCCATGCAGGATGGGACGCGGATAGCCGGCCCGCTGGGCGGCTTCGGGGTCCGCATGCAGCGGGTTGCGGTCGACGTTGAGCCGGTAGAGCAGCGCCGCGTCCTCGCGCACCGGAAGTTCCAGCACATGGTCCGGTGCGCGTTGCGGCAGCGCGTGGTTGTCGTACTGCGCGCCGAAGGAGCCTTCGAAGCCGCCATCGGCACGGCAGAACGAGGTGTGCACGATGGTGGCCAGCGGCTCGCCGCTGTCGGCGTCCGAGATGGCGCGCTCGACGTGCACGAGCGCACCCTTGTCCGCCCCCTTGTCGTGCACGCCCAGCACGCGCGAGACACCACGCAGCCGGCCCTGCGGCGCCAGCGGCCTGTGGATGAACAGGCGCTGCTCGCCATGCACGACCTTGCTGCGTGTCGCGCCCGTGCGCGCATCGCCGATCCACGGGCCCAGGTGGCACAGCACGGCCGCCATGGTCGGCAGCGCGACGAGGTTCTTCTCGTAGACGAAGGGCAGCTCCGCCGCGTCGAGCGGGTCGCTGCCGAACCCCAGGCTCAGGGCATAGAGCATGGTGTCGCCGTCGGTGTAGGTCTGCAGGCGCTCCTCGAAAGTCCAGGCGCGCAGGGCCTCGGCGTTGAGCGGCATCTCAGTTCTCCATGACGCTGGCGCGCCATCCGCAGAGCACGAAACCGGGTCGCAAGCCGCTGGTCGAGAGGCCGCGGAGCAGGCCATGCCAGCGCAGCCGCGGAACTGGCTCTGCCAGGCCGCCGGGTGCGCCCCTGGAGGGGGATGGGACTTCTACACGCAGTGAGAAGTCCAAACGGGGTGGTTTCATTCAGATCGCTTCCCAGGCAAACACGTTCTTGGTGCGTTCGGCCGGCGTGAAGCTGCTGCGGAAGGCCGGCACCAGCATCTCGGCAAGCGTTTGTGGCGTCCAGCCCTCGGCGCGGTGCAGCGTGCGCACGGGCCGCGGCTGGTTGTAAAGGTAGACCTCGTTGCCGCGCGCACCGAAGACCTGGCCCGTCACATCCTTGGCGGCCTCGCTGCACAGGAAGGCCGCCAACGGCGCGATCTGCTCGGGGCGCGTGGTCTGGCGGCGCTTTTCCAGGTACTTCTCCTGCTCCTCGGGCGACAGGCCCGGCACGCTCTCGATCATGCGGCTGAAGGCATGCGGTGCGATGCAGTTGGAGCGCACGCCGAAGCGCGCCATGTCCATGGAGATCGCGCGCGACAGGCCTACGATGCCCATCTTGGCGGCCGCATAGTTGGCCTGGCCGACCGAGCCGATCAGGCCGGCGGTGGAGGTCATGTGGACCAGCGCACCACTGCCCTGCTCCCGGAAGAAGCCCGCGGCGGCACGGCTCATGTTGAAGGCGCCGAACAGGTGCACCTGGAGCACCGACGCGAAGTCGGCCGGCTCCATCTTGTGGAAGATCGCATCGCGCAGGATACCGGCGCTGTTGACCACGGCATCGATACGGCCGTAGCGGTCGACGGCCGCGGCCACCATGCGCTGCGCGGCGTCCCAGTCGGCCACACTGTCGGCATTGGTCATGGCCCGGCCCCCTGCGGCCTCGATCTCGGCGACGACGGTCTGCGCCGGCGATTGGCCGTCCTGCTCGCCGGTCAGCGAGACACCGAGGTCGTTGACGACGACAGCCGCGCCCTGGCGTGCCATCTCGATGGCCACGGCCCGCCCCACACCGCCTCCCGCACCCGTGACGATGACGACCTTGTCCGATAGAAGTTGCGACGTGCTGCGCGATTCCATGCATGCTCCTGCTGTGTTGAAGTAGCGGAAATTCTCGAAGCCACGGGCCTTTTGCTGGCCGTGCAATCGAGCCGCTAGATAGAATAAAAAGTCATTCCTCCAGCCGACCCGGACTGGAGCCGGAGACAAGAAAAGGGCCTATCCAGCACGCCATGAGCCGTCGCATCCCGCCTCTCAATCCACTGCGCGTATTCGAAGTCGTCGCGCGCACCGAGAACCTGACCAACGCGGCCAAGCAGTTGCACGTCACACAGTCCGCGGTGAGCCGGCAGATCGTGGTGCTGGAGGAGTACCTGGGCGTTCAGTTGCTCAAGCGCGAGCGCCATGGCGTGGCGCTGACCCAGGCCGGACAGGCCTATGCCGCGAAGATCCTGCCGGCCTTCGAGGCCATCGCCGAAGCCACCCAGGGCCTGACCGAGCCTGCGCGCAAACGCCAGCTCCGCGTCGGCACCTACAACACGCTGGCGGCCAAATGGCTGATCCCGCGCCTGCCCGACTTCCAGCGCAGGCATCCCGACATCGAGGTCAGCATCCTCAACAGCATCCCCGAGGTCGACTTCGACCGCGACCCCTTGGACGCCGCCATCCAGTTCGGCGACGGCAGTTGGCCCGAGGTGCAGTCCGACCTGCTGTTCCACGACGAGATCGAGCCGGTCTGCTCGCCGGCCTTCCTGGCGCGCCATGCGCCCAACCCCAGATACCCGCAGTCGCTGCTGCGCCAGAGCCTGCTGGTGTCGCGCTACCGGCGCACCGACTGGGAGGAATGGCTGCGCTTCGCGGAACTGGAAGACGTGGCGACCGAGGGCAGCCGCATGACGCTGAGCAGCAACCTGCTGTGCTGGCAGGCCGCACTCGATGGCGTCGGCATCGCCGTGGGCCAGACTGCCCTGCTGCGCCACGAGCTGGAGGAAGGCCGTCTGGTGCGGCCGTTCGACCGCCCTCTGGCGCGGCGCGAGGCCTACTACTTCCTGCGTCCGCGGCTGCAGCGCGAGTCGCACACGATGGAGAGCTTTCGCGGCTGGCTGCTGGCTGCGGCGCAGACCGAGCCGACGGCGGCCTGAGCCCGCCGTCGCGGGCGCGCCTCAGCGCCCGATGAACTTCGCCTCGCGTTTTTCCTTGAACGAGGCGATGCCCTCGCGGAAGTCCTGCGTCTGGTGGATCTGCGGCTGCATCAGCGCCTCGTACTCGAGGAAATGGTCCAGCGTCGGCGAGAGCGAGAACTGGAACATCTTCTTGGCCATGGCCAGCGCATAGGTGGGCTGCGCGGCCATGCTCTCGGCCAGGACCAGCGTGGCCTGCTCCAGCTCCGCGTCGGGCACGGTCTTGGTGACGATGTCCATCGCCGCGGCCTCGCGCGCATCGAAGAAGCGCGTGCTGAAGACCAGCTCGCGCGCGCGCGCCTGGCCCACCAGGCGGCTCAGGAAGAACACCGCGCCCGAGTCCGGCGCCAGCCCGCGCCGCGCGAAGATGCACGAGAAGCGCGCCGTCTCCGAAGCCACCACCATGTCGCTGGCCAGCATCATGGACAGGCCGATGCCCAGCGTCTGCCCGCGCACCGAGGCGATGACGGGCTTTTCCAGGTGGTACAGCGCCTTGATCAACACGTGCGAGGTGCGCTGCAGGCGGTTGCGCGAGGCCTTGACGTCCTGCGGCGCCATCTTGCCCACGTCAGCGCCCACGCAGAAGTGCTCGCCCGTTCCGGCCAGCACCACGGTGCGCACGCCGTCGTCGGCGTCGGCCTCGCGGAAGGCCTCGGCCAGTTGCTGGCGCATGTCGTTGGCCAGCGCATTGCGGCGCTCCGGCCGGTTCAGCACCACGCGCGCGATGCCATCCTGCTTGTCGTATTCGATTTCCGCCATGTTTTGCCTTCTTCGTTCAATCCTGCCCGTCGCGCACCAGCAGTGCATCGACGGCGTAGAGGCCCTGGCCCTCGGGGTAGACGATGACCGGGTTCAGGTCCAGTTCCCGGATGCCCAGGTCCGCCTGGCTCGCCATGTCGCCCACCGCGACCAGCAGCCGGGCCAGCGCGGCCTTGTCGGCCGCGGGTTCGCCACGTACGCCGTCCAGCAAGGCCACGCCACGCAAGCGCTCGATCATCGCGCCGGCCTGCGACAACGTGAGCGGTGAGAGCTCGAACACGGTGTCGCGCAGCACCTCGGCGTAGATGCCGCCGAAGCCCAGCATCACCATGGGTCCGAAGTCCGGGTCGCGCACCAGGCCCACGATCATCTCGCGGCCCGGCGGCGCCATCTGCTGGATCTGCACACCCGCCAGACGGGCCTGCGGCGCGCGCACGCGCACCGTCTCCATGATGCGTGCGAACGCGCTGCGCGCCGCGTCCTGCGAGTCGACCGACAACACCACGCCACCGGCCTCGGTCTTGTGGGCGATGTCGGGTGAATCGATCTTCATGGCCACCGGGAAGCCGAGCGCTGCGGCCGCACGCGCGGCGCCGTCGGCGTCCTGCACCAGCACCTCGCCGGGCTGGCGGATGCCGAAGGCCTGCAGCAGCGCGGGCAAGGGCGTGTGGCGGTCGCAGCCCGCCACACCCACGGCGCGCGCAGCCGGGGCGCAGCGCTCGGCCTTCCAGCGCTGCTGGAACTGCCGGTAGCCGTCCAGCAGCACCATGGCGCGCGCGAACGCGGGCAGTTCCATCTGCACGCCGCCCACGCGCGTCAGGGCATCCAGGCCTTCCTGGCCCGGCGTGCCCGGGGAGTGGAACACCAGCGCATTGCGGTTGCTGGCATAGATCCCGGCCAGCTCGCGCTCGATGCGCAGGATGCGCGCGGAAGAAGACCAGCGAAATGATGACCAGCCCCAGGTCCACGCCGGGTGCCTCGGCCATGGCCTGCAGGATCGCGACCAGCGTCCTGCCGCCGTCCTCGACCACGCTGGCCGTCACGTCGACCGGGTTCTCGGCCGAGCCGTGGTCGGGCACGATGGCCTTGAGCCGCGCCTTGAAGGCCGCATCCAGCGGCGGTACCTCCAGGCCGGCCTGCTCGCAGATGTCCGCCGCCCAGCCGCCAGCGCCGCCGGAGGTCGTGACGATGGCCACGCGCCGGCCACGCGGCAGGGCGCCCGCGCCGATGGCACTGGCCACGGCCAGCATCTCGTCCGGCGTCTGCACGCGCAGCACGCCGTAGCGCCGGAACGCCGCCTCGTAGGCCGTGTCCGCGCCGGTCAGGTGGGCGGTGTGCGAAACCGCGGCCCGCTGCCCGGCGCCCGACTGGCCGATCTTGGCCACGACCAGCACCACGCCCGCGTCGGCCGCCTGGCGCGCCACTTGCGCGAAACGGTGGGCATCGCGGAAGCCTTCGACGAACAGCAGCAGCGCGCGCGAGCCGCCCCCAGCGATCAGGTGCTGCGCCACCTCCAGCAGGTCGACGTCGGCCTCGTTGCCGGTGGACACGAGGTGGCGCACCGCGATGTGCTGCTGGCGCGCACGGCTGAACAGCGCGAACGCCATGGCGCCGGACTGCGAGACGATGCTGACGCGGCCGCGGCCGTCCAGCAACGCCGGGATGCGCGGCGGCACATGCTGCAGGGTCGGGCTGAAGGTGGCGACCAGGCCGCTCTCGGCGTCCAGCAGGCCCTCGCAGTTGGGGCCCAGGATGCGCATGCCACTGTGCTGCGCGAACGCCGCCACCTGGTCCTGCAGGCGCTCGCCGTGCGGCAGGCCGTTGGCGCCGGCCGAGAAGATCGCCGCCGCCTTGCAGCCGCGCGTGGCGCACTGCGCGAGCACGCCCATGACCTGTTCGGCGGCCACCGCGATCAGCACCAGGTCCACCGGCTCCGGCAGGGCCAGCACGCTCTCGTAGGCCGGCAGGTCCTGGATGCGGCGGCTGCTCGGGTTGACAGGGTAGATGGGGCCCGTGAAGCCGCCATCCACGAGCGCCTGCAGCAGGCGTCCGCGGATCTTGGTGGTGTCCTGCGAGGCGCCGACCACGGCGACGCTGCGGGGCGCGAACAGGGGCGCCAGCCCGCCCTCCGTCATGCCGCGCTGCCGGCCAGCTGGGCCGCGGATTGCAGGCGCCGGCGGCACAGGTCCTGCGCTTCGCGGTATTCGTGCTCCAACCGGTCCAGCAGCTCTGGCATGCGCGGAACGTCCTGGATGCTGCCCACGCCCTGCCCTGCGCCCCAGATGTGCTTCCAGCGCTTTTGCCGGTCGCCGCCCGCGCGCACGGCGGCGGCATCCACCACGGGCAGGTTGTCCGGGTCCAGGCCGGCGGCCACGATGCTCGCGCGCAGGTAGTTGGCCGAGATGCCCGAGAAGTGCGGCGTGTAGACGATGTCGCTGGCGGTGGCATCCACCAGCATCTGCTTGTAGGCATCGACCGCGCCCGACTCCTGCGTGGCGATGAAGCGCGTGCCCATGTAGACCAGGTCGGCCCCGAGGGCCTGCGCCGCGACGATGGCACGGCCGTCGGAGATCGCGCCGGCCAGCACCAGCAGGCCGTCGTGGAACTGGCGCACTTCGCCCAGCAGGGCGAACGGGCTCAGCGCGCCGGCATGGCCGCCGGCGCCGGCGCACACCAGGATCAGGCCGTCGACGCCGGCGCGCAGCGCGCGCCGCGCATGGCGTGCCGAGGTCACGTCGTGCACCACCAGGCCGCCGTAGGCGTGGACCTGGGTGACCACATCGGCCGGGTCGCCCAGGCTGGTGATGACGATGGGCACGCGGTGCTCGACGCAGGTGGCCAGGTCGGCATGGAAGCGCTCGGTGCCGGCGCGGATCACGAGGTTCACGGCATAGGGCGCCGGTGTGCCGCCGGCGGCGCGGTCGGCGTCCAGCGCGGCCTGGATGCGCAGCAGCCAGACACCCAGCTCCTCCTGCGGACGCGCGTTGAGCGCCGGGAAGCTGCCGACGATGCCGTTCACGCACTGGGCGATCACCATCTCCGGGTTGGAGATCAGGAACATCGGCGAGCTGATGACGGGCAGGCGCAGCCCGGCGCACAGTTTTTCGGTAGGAGTCATGGATGGAGGCAGGTGGGGACGAAGGGGTGCGGAGCTCACAGCGTGTTCATGATCTTGGCCAGCGTGGGCGTCAGCGTCTTGAGCTCGCTGGCGATGCGCTGCTCCATCTGCTGCGGCGTGCCGCCCAGCACGACATAGCCCGAGGCCTCCAGGTAGGCCCGGTGCTGTGCCAGCGCGTGCTGCGCAGCGCGGTTGAGCCGCTCGACCACCGCGGGCGGGGCATGGGGCGGCAAGGCCAGACCGGTCCAGGTGTCGGCGTCGTAGCCGGGCTGGTTCAGCACCTCGGCCACGGTGGGCACGTTGGCGATCACGGCCAGCCGCCTGGGGCTTCCGACGGCCAGCATGCGCAGCTTGCCGGACTGCACGCCAGGCAGCACAGAACCGACATAGGAGAAGGTCATGTCCACCTGCCCGCCCATCAGGTCGTTCATGGCAGGGCCCGCGCCCTTGTAGGGCACGTGCAGGATGTTCAGGCCGGAGGCATGCTTGAACATCTCGCCGTTCTGGTGCAGCGAGGAGCCGTTGCCGGCCGAGCCGTAGCTGAGCTTGCCGGGGTTGGCCCGGGCAAAGGCGATCAGCTCCTGGATGGTCTTGAACGGCGACTCGGCGCGCACCGTGATCGCCAGCGGCGCCGCCACCAGCTGGCCCACGGGCGTGAAGCTCTTCTGGGGGTCGTAGGGCAGCTTGGGGTAGATGGCCGGGTTCACGATGTGCACGCCGGCCGTGCTGGACAGCACGGTGTAGCCGTCGGGCTCGGCCTTGGCCACGGCCTCGGCGCCGATCACGCCGCCGGCGCCCGCGCGGTTGTCGATCACGATGGGCTGGCCCAGTTCGTCCGACATGGACTTGGCGATCAGGCGCGACACCAGGTCCGTGGCGCCGCCGGGCGGGAACGGCACCACCATCCTGATGGCCCGGGCCGGGTACTGGGCCGCGGCCGCCAGCGTGGCGAATGCCAGCGCGGCGCCCAACAGCATGGCGCGCAGCGGCGCGCGGCGCGGAAGGCAAGAGTGCAGGTGCATGAGGGTCTCCTGGTGTTCGATGCCCGCCATGGAAGCTGTCGGGCCTAGAAAAATCTTAGGTGCGCCCCGGCCTGCGCGAGCCTTCCAATTCGGTGGCGTGCAATGCGCGCAGCTCATTGCACAGCCGCCCGTTCAGCGCAGGACCAGCGCGTCCACCGCGCAACCTCCGTCGGGCAGCGCGATGAAGGGATTGACCTCCACGCTGGCGACCGCGTCGGCATGCGCCGCGGCGAAGCGCGACACCGCCGCGATGGCGTCGGCGAGGCGCTCCAGATCGACCGGCGGCCGGCCGCGCGCGCCCGTCAGCAAGGGCAAGGCGCGGATCTCGTGCACCATCTCCAGTGCCACGCGGCGGTCCACCGGTGCGCGCCGGAAGGTCACGTCCTTGAAGATCTCCACGAACACGCCGCCCAGCCCGAACATGACCATGGGCCCGAACACCGGGTCGCGCACCGTGCCGATCACGGTCTCCACGCCACCGCGCACCATGGGCGAGAGCAGCGCGCCCTCGATGTGCGCCTGCGGGCAGGCTTCGCGCACCCGGGCCATCATGGCGGTCCAGGCCGCACGCACCGCGGCCTCGTCGGCCAGGTTCAGCGCCACGCCGCCCACGTCGCTCTTGTGCGCGATGTCGGCCGACACCACCTTCATGACCACGGGCCAGCCCAGCGCGGCGGCGGCGCGCACGGCCTCGTCGGCATCGCGCGCCACGCGCTGCGGCGCGAACGGCACGCCATGGGCTTCGAGCAGCGCGCGCGCCGCAGCCTCGTCGAGCGCACCCGGGGGCAAGGCGGCCGCCCGCGCGGGCGCAGGCCGCTCGGCAGCGGGACGGTCGAACCCGCGCGCGATGGCCGCCATCGCGGCCAGCGTGGCCGTGGCCCGCGCCGGGTCGCTGAAGTGCAGGATCTGCTGCGCCTCCAGCTGCGCGATGACCTCGGGCCTGGCGCGCATGCACAGTGCCATCGGCCGTTCCGGATGGCGCGCCCGCGCCGCGAACAGCGCCGCGCTGACCTTGGCGAACTCCGCCGGATTGCGGCCGATGCTGGCGTTGAAGCTCAGGATGCTGTCGAAGCCCGGGTGGTCGCAGACCAGGTCGAGCACGCGGGTGTACAGGCTGCGGTCGCCGACGGTCTGGCCCGTCACATCCACCGGGTTGGTGCCGCTGCCGAAGGGCACGATGGCCTTGATCTCGGCCTGCAAGGCCGCGGGCAGTTCCGGCAGCGTGAGACCGCCGTCGGCCGCCTCGTCGGCGGCGATCACGCCCACGCCGCCCGACGGCGTGATCACGCCCAGCCGGTTGCCGCGCGGCAGCGGCGAGATGGCGCACGCGTAGGCCAGGTCCACGAGCTCGTCCATGGTGCGCGCGCGCCAGGCGCCGGTCTCGCGGAACACAGTGTCGAACATGCTGTCGCTGCCGGCCAGCGAGCCGGTGTGCGAGGCAGCCGCGGCCGCGCCCTGCTCGGAGCGGCCGACCTTGAGCAGCACCACCGGCTTGCGTTGGCGGCATGCGGTCTCCAGCGCGCGGTACAGGCGCGCGCCGTCCTGGCTGCCTTCGATGTAGGCCATGACCACGCGCGTGTCGGCGTCGTGCGCCATCCATTCGATGCAGTCGGCCACGTCCAGCCCGGCCTCGTTGCCGGTGGCGACGAAATGGCTGAAGCGCAGGCCGCGGTCGCCGGCCATGCCGTAAAGGTAGGAGCCCACGGCACCGCTCTGGCTCACGATGCCGACCGCGCCGGCCGGGAAGATCTGGTGCTCCAGCGCGGTCATGAAGGTCGAGTAGCTGGCCTGGCGCGCGTTGAACACCCCGATGCAGTTGGGCCCCATGAGCAGCACGCCGGCGTCGCGGCAGCGCGCGGCGAGGGCCTCCTGCTCGGCCCGTCCCTCGGCCCCCAGCTCGCCGAAGCCGGAGCTGAACACGATCACGGAACGGGCGCGCTGGGCGATCGCCTCGTCCACGGCCGCCGCCACGCGCGGCGCCGCCACGGCCACCACCACCTGGTCCACCGGACCGCCGATGGCCGCCAGCGAGGCATAGGCCTTCAGGCCCTGCACCTCATCGGCGCCGGGGTTGATGGGGTACAGCGGGTCGGCATAGCCGCTGCGCAGCATGTAGGAGATCGGCCGGCCGCCGATCTTGCGCGGGTCCGACGAGGCGCCGACGACGGCGATGGAGCGCGGGCGGAACACGGGGTCGAGCCGGTGGGAGACAGTCATGGGCATCGGATGGTTGCGGATTCGGTTCTGCGAGGCGGGCATTCTGGTCACACGGTGGCGGCGCTGCCCAGAATCACGGTGGCCTGGCTGGACAGCACGCCGCCGTTGCCATGGGCCAGCGCCACATGGCAGTCGGCCACCTGACGCGCGCCGCACTCACCGCGCAGCTGGCGCACCGATTCGATCAGCAGGAACAAGCCGTACATGCCGGGATGGCAATAGGACAGGCCGCCGCCGTTGGTGTTGGTCGGCAGGCTGCCTCCCGGGCGCAGCTTGCCATCGGCGACGAAAGGACCGCCCTCGCCCTTGGCGCAGAAACCCAGGTCTTCGAGGAACAGCAGTGTGGTCAGCGTGAAGGCGTCGTAGACCTCGCGCACGTCCACGTCCTGCGGCCCCAGCCCGGCCATGGCATAGGCCAGCCGCCCGGACTTCTGCGCCGCGGTGCGCGTGAGGTCTTCCATGTTGGAGATGGCCGTGTGGCTGGCCGACTCGCCACAGCCCAGCACGTAGGCCGGCGGCTTCCTGAGGTCGCGCGCGCGGGCCGCCGAGGTCATCACGATGGCGCCGCCGCCGTCTGTGACCAGGCAGCAGTCGCGCACCGTCAACGGATAGCTGACCATGCGCGCGGACAGCACCTGCTCGATGCTGAGCGGCGTCTTCTCCCAGGCCGCGGGGTTCAGCAGCGCCCACTCGCGCGCCGCCACGGCGATCTCGGCCAGGTGCTCGCGCCGCGTGCCGAACTCGTGCATGTGGCGCGAAGCAGCCAACGCGTAGGCCGTGCTGGGCAGGAAAGGACGGAACGGTGTCTCGTAGGGGTTGACGTCGGGCGCGCGCGTGTTGCCGCGACCGTCCGAGCGCTGCGTGCTGCCGTAGGTGATGACGGCCACCTCGCAGAGCCCGGCCTCGATGGCGGCCTGGGCATGGGCCACATGGCTCATGAACGAGGAGCCGCCCAGGTAGGTGGAGTCGCCGTAGCGCGGATCGATCCCCAGGTACTCGCGCAGCGCCAGCGTGAGCATGCGGCTCTGCGTGGCCGCGCCGAACAGGCCGTCCACATCGGACAGCGCGAGGCCGGCGTCGTCCAGGGCCCGCGTGATGCCCTGGGCCATGAGGTCCAGCGGGCTCATGCCGGCCGCCACCTGACCCAGGTCGGACTCGGCCACGCCCACGATGGCGCAGCTGCCGCGCCGGGCCGTCATGCCGCCACCTCCGCGAGCGGGCGAAACACCGGCAGGGGCGCCGGCTGCTTGTCGTCGGCGACGAAGTCGACGCGCACGCGCAGGCCGATGGCGGCCTGCTCGGGCGCCACCCCCTCCACGCGCGACATCATGCGGAAACCCTCGTCCAGGTCGATCAACGCCACGTTGTAGGGCGCGCCCTCGCGCGGGAACACGACCGTGGTCGCATGCACGACGCCCAGGCCCGCGCTGACGCGCCAGACCAGCGGCGCGCGGCCGCCGTAGGGGCAGACCAGGCGCGGAAAGAACACGGCGCGGCCGGCATCCGCGCTGTACTGGTAGGCGAGTTTGCCGGCGCGCAGGTGGGCGCGGTAGGTCTCCAGCGGCGACGCGGCCACGGAGGGGGAAGTGTCTTGGGATGGCATGCGGCCGATCATCGGAGCCATCGTCCGCCGCCAGGCCTTCGGCTTGCGTCGCCAGCGATGCACGCAAGGCATGGCTCTGGCCGGTATGCGCTCATGTCATGGCAGCCGTCCGAATGCGAAGGGTGTGGCGCGGGCTGCGCTGGGCACCATTCGGGCTCCCAACCCGCACAGCGCAGAACAGGACAGACAGATGAATTTCGATCTCAGCGAAGACGACCGCGCGTTCGCCGATGCCGTGGGCCGGTTCGCCCGCGCCAAGCTGGCCGACGGTGCCCTCGCCCGTGCCCACACGCCCGACTTTCCCTGGGAGACGGCCCGGCTGCTGGCCGACCAGGGGCTGCTGGGCATCACCTTCGGCGAGGCCGACGGTGGCCATGGCGGCACGCTCATGCAGGCCGTGCTGGCGATCCAGGAGGTGGCACTGGTCTGCCCGCGCAGCGCCGACATCGTGCAGGCCGGCAACTTCGGCCCGATCCGCACCTTCGTCGAGTACGCCAGCGCCGAGCAGAAGCAGCGCTTCCTGCCCGACCTGGTGGCCGGCCGCAAGCTGATCTCGCTGGGCATGACCGAGCCCGACGCCGGCTCGGCCGTCACCGAGCTCAAGACCAGCGCACGCCGCGATGGCGAGGGTTGGCGCATCAACGGCAGCAAGATCTTCTCCACGCACAGCGCCGAGGCCGAGGTGTTCCTGGTCTATGTGCGCTTCGGCCCGGGGCTGGACGGCATCGGCTCGGTGCTGGTCGAGAAGGGCACGCCCGGCTTCGACGTGGGCAAGCCGGCCGGCTTCATGAACGGCGAGCACTGGTCGCAGCTGTACTTCGAGGACTGCTGGATCCCCGATGCCAACGTGCTGCTGGGCGAAGGCGGCTTTCGCAAGCAGATCGCCGGCTTCAACGTCGAGCGCCTGGGCAACTCCTCGCGCTCGCTGGCGCTGGGCCGCTATGCCTTCAACGCGGCGCGCGAGCATGCGCTCGTGCGCAAGCAGTTCGGTCGGCCACTGTGCGAGTTCCAGGGCCTGCAATGGAAGTTCGCCGACATGTGGATGAAGCTGGAGCAGGCCCAGCTCATGCTGTACCGGGCCGCGCTCGAGGGCGAGCACGGCCTGCCCTCGGCGCAGAGCACGGCCATGGCCAAGCTGGCCTGCAACGAGGCCGGCTGGTTCGCGGCCAACGAGGCCTTGCAGATCATGGGCGGCATGGGCTTCAGCCAGGAGGCTCTGGTCGAGTACTGCGTGCGCCGCATCCGCGGCTGGATGATCGCAGGCGGCTCGCTGGAGATGCTGCGCAACCGCATCGCCGAAGGCGTGCTGGGACGCAGCTTCCCGCAGCGCGCCCCGCGCGCGGCGGAGAAGACGGCATGAGCGCGCTGGCCGCGGCGCCCCGCACTGCGACCGGCATCGACGCCGACCTGGCCCGCGCGCTGCTGAGCCCGCAGAGCCTGGCCCTGATCGGCGCCTCCGACGATGCCGGCAAGACCGCCGGCCGGCCGCTGCGCTTCCTGCTCGATGTGGGCTACGCCGGGCGCATCTACCCGATCAACCCGCGCCGCGACACGGTGCTGGGCCAGCGCGCCTGGCCCAGCTTGGCGGCACTGCCGGAAACGCCTGAGCATGCCTTCGTGCTCACGCCGACCGATGGCGTGCTGGCGGCAGTTCAGGAATGCGCGGCGCGCGGCGTGCGCGTGGTCACGGTGCTCGCGGCCGGCTTCTCGGAAGCCGGCCCTGAAGGCGTGGCGCGCGAAGCGGCGCTGCGCGCGGTCTGCCGCGACAGCGGCGTACGCTTGCTCGGGCCCAGCAGCATCGGCGTCGTCAACCCGCGCAACGGCCTGCGGCTGACGGCCAACGCGGCCTTCGCCGAGCCGGACCTGCCCCAGGGCAAGGTCTTCGTCGCCTCGCACAGCGGCAGCATGATCGGCGCGTTGGTCTCGCGCGGCAAGGCGCGCGGCGTCGGCTATGCGGGTCTGGTCTCGGTCGGCAGCGAGGTCGACCTCAACATCGGCGAGATCTGCATGGCCACGCTGGACGACCCCGGCATCGAGGCCTACCTTCTGTTCCTGGAAAGCCTGCAGCACGGCGCGCAGCTGCGCGCCTTCGCGCAGGAGGCGGCGCGGCGCGGCAAGCCCGTGGTCGCCTACAAGCTCGGCCGCTCCGCGGCGGCGGCCGAGATGGCCGCCACGCACACCGGCGCGCTGGCCGGCGAGGACGACATCGCCGACGCGTTCATGCGCGACCACGGCATCGCACGTGTCGGCGTGCTGGATGCGCTGCTGGAGGCCGTGCCACTGGCGCGCCGCTATCCGCTGCACAGGCTGCCGCGCCAGCCGCGCGTGGGCGTGGTCACGACCACCGGCGGCGGCGCCGCGATGGCCGTGGACCAACTCGGCATCCGCGACGTGCAGGTCGAGGCGCCCTCCCCGGCCACCCTGGCACGCCTGGCGCAGGCCGGCGTACAGGTCGGCGCCGGGCGGGTGGTGGACCTGACGCTGGCCGGCACCAGGTACGAGGTCATGCGCGCGGCGCTGCAGGTGCTGCGCGAAGCACCGGAGTTCGACCTCGTGCTGGCCGTCGTGGGGTCCTCAGCCCGCTTCCAGCCACAGCTGGCGGTGCGCCCGCTCGTCGAAGCAGGCGGCCCCGGCACGCCGCTGGCCGCGATGCTGGTGCCGGACGCCCCCGAGGCCCTGGCCGCGCTGACGGCTGCCGGCGTGCCCTGCTTCCGCTCGCCCGAAGGCTGTGCCGACGCCATCGCCGCGGTGTTCGCGCGCCGCCACCGGCCCGCGCTGGAAGCGGTGCAGCCCGGCCCTTCGGGTGCCACCGTGACGCTGGACGAAGCCGAGGCCTACGAGGTGCTGGACCGGCTCGGCGTGCCGCGCGCGCCGGCGACCCTGTTCGCGGCCGACGCGCGCAGCGCGGGCGCGCAGGCGCTCGACTACCCCGTCGTCGTCAAGGCCTGCTCGCGCGAGATCCCCCACAAGACGGAGGTCGGCGGCGTGGTGCTCGGCGTGCGGGACGCAGCGTCACTGGCCGACGCGTTCGCAAGGTTGCGCGCCAACCTGGCCGAGCGCGCACCGGACCGGACCTGCACGCGCTTCCTCGTGCAACCCATGCGCACCGGGCTGGCCGAGGTGCTGATCGGCTACCGCGTCGATCCGGACGCCGGCCCGCTGGTCATGCTGGCCGCCGGCGGCATCTGGGCGGAGGTCATGCGCGACCGCGCGATTCGCATGGCGCCGGTGGACCTGGGCACCGCGCACGCGATGGTGGCTGAGGTCCGGACGCTGCAGACCCTCAGCGGACTGCGCGGCAAGACGCGCGGCGACCTGGACGCCCTGGCCCAGGCCATCTGCTCGCTGTCCCAGCTGGCGCTGCGGCCCGAACTCGGTATCCGCGAAGCGGAGGTCAACCCGCTGATGGTCATGCCCGCTGGCAATGGTGTCGTGGCGGTCGATGCATTGGTAGTCGCTTCGGCGTCAAACAAAGCAGCCTCGTCTTCGGCAGCCACAGAGAGTTGAGCTGAAGGCTGTTGCTCAAGACCGGCCGACAGGTCATGGCCGAATGCGGATGCTGGCGCGGTGATGCCCGCAGTGGGCTGGAACAAGAACGCCCACCTGTCGTGAACGGGCCGGGTCGACGTTCACATATTCTTCATCCGCACCAAGAGCGGCGAACACAACTGCATCAAGGACCGTAAGCAGATGACGCTGCATGCCACGGACAGCAGAGCCCCATGGGTATGAACGCTTCGCTCGAAACGCACGCGCAGCTTGCGCTCGCGTGTGGTGCGCGAGCCGACATAAACGTAAGTCAAGACAAGCCTTGGTGCGGATGCCCCGGCGCGGCGGCCTGCCGCGCCTTGCGGTGGGCCTGGGCCCAGCGCTCCGCCATCGCCGGGGAGTTGAAGCAACTGGTCTCGCGCGTCGCGCTGCACACGGCGCGTTCCAGCAGCTGGATGTCGGCCTCGTGCTGGCGCGCCACATGCGGGTCTTCGAAGAAGATGACCTTCTGGCAGCGGCGGTCCAGCACGCGCTCGGCGATCTGCGCATCGCCGCCCAGCGGGCCGCTGCGCTCGCAGCGCACCCAGGGACGCTCCGCGGGCCAGCCGCGCGCTGCCGCCAGCGCATTGAGCCGGCTGCCGGTCGTGCCCGTGGCCACGCGTTCGGCGAAGCGCGACAGCAGCTCGAAATGGGCGGCCGCGAAATCGACCATGCGCTCCTTGAGCGCATCGTGCGCGATCAGCGCCAGCGTCTGCTGCTCGGGCGCCGGCAAGGCCGCATCCAGCCCGGCGTGGACCGACTCGACGGCCACCCATTCGATGGCGCCGGCCAGCGTGGCGACGAAGGGCTTGGCATGGATCACGCACTGGCGCTTGAGCGCCAGCGCCTCGGGATACATCGACGAGGGATCGACGGGATCGACGAGGTAGATGGCGCCGTCCAGCGCCTGCTCCGGCGCCAGGCCGCCGACGATGCGCGAGGCGATCCGCATGACGCCGCCCTCGGCGCCGTAGGCCAGCCTGGCGACCGGCGCGTAGCCCGCCAGCAGGCCCTGGCGCTGCATGGCGTCGAAGGTGCCGCCCACGGTGTGCAGCTCCCACCGCAGCGCACGGATGCCGGCGTCGCAGGCGCGCAGCCAGTCGGCCAGTGCGCCGCCGTCGGCCCGGCGGTGCAGGCGGTTGGCGATGAGTCCGTAGCGCATGCGGCTACCAGTGCGCGCCGAAGGTCTGGCGCAGATCGGCGATCTGCGCGTTCGCCAGCGGCGGCGCCGCACGCCGGGTCAGCAGCCACGACTTCGCGGTTTCCTCCAGCGCCTCCAGCATGGGCGTGGGCGGCGCGAAGGTCAGCGCCACGCCGTGCGTGCCGTGCGTGTGGACGATGCAGCGGGCCGGCGCGGCCGCGGCCTGGCTCGCCGCGTAGATGCGCCGGCGCAGCGCGATGGCCTTGCTCGCGCGGTCGCCCGCCAGTTGGACACCCCGGGCGTCCAGCCGCGCCAGCCGGCCCAGGCAGGCATCGGTCGGCGGGATCCGGAAGCCGCCGCCCTGCTCCTCGTCCAGCCGGACGCTGATGTTGCCGGCCGTGGCGTGGACATGGCCGCGCGCGAACAGGCTGGCGCCCACCCGGCAGATTTCCTCACGTGCCGCGTTCTCGTTCATCTGCCGTGCCGATCTTGGTGATGCGCGCCGTGTTCAGGTGCTGGCGCAGGAACTGGGAGGCCTCCATGCGCTCGCCGCGCACCAGCAGGTCGATCAGCACGAGGTGTTCCTCGCACTGGCGGTGCAGCCGGTCGCGGTCCAGGCGCGTGCCGTACTCGACGACGCGGCGCATCTGGTTCAGGTTGCGCAGCGAGTCCAGCAGGAAGGCATTGCCCGCGCCCGCGATCATGGTCTCGTGGAGATGGACGCCGGTGCGGAACAGCTCGGTCGGCGTGCAGCGCGCGATGCCGCCGTCGAGCAGCTCGGTCTGCTCGCGCCGGCACTTCTCGAGCTCGGCCAGGTCGACCCGGTAGCCCGGCTCCAGGATGGCGGCCGGCTCGATGATCATGCGGAAGCGGTAGCTCTCGCGGTGCGCCTCGACGCTGCTGAGCAGCGGCCGGAACACCCAGCCGCGGCCCGGCTTGCGGTCGATCATGCTCTCGCGCGCCATGCGGTTCAGGATGCGCTGCACCTGCAGCCGCGCCAGGCCGTAGCGTTCCATGAGGTCGTTCTCGGCGACCTCCTCGGGCAGGTCGCCGTGGATGCGGTCGTTCGCGATCCGCATGTACAGCACCTCCTCGGACGCCGGGTTGGCCACGACCTCCAGCTCGCCCAGCTCGGCCGGCATCTTGGCGACCTGGAAGCCCTTGTTCGGCTCGGACGTGACCGCGCCGACTTCCTGCAGGTACTGCAAGGCCTTGCGCACCGGGGAGCGCGAGACGGCCAGCTCATCGCACAGGGCCTGCTCGGTCAGGCGGTGGCCCACGGAATAGCCCTCGCGCCGGATCATCTCGATGATCTTGCGCGCGAGGGTCGGCGTCAGCGGACTGATGTTGCTGGAGGAAGTCGGCATGGGCAGACGCTGGCAGATGCTGGCAATGCGCTGCACTGTACGCCTCCATCCAGGTGGCCGAATGCGCTGGCGGTCGAGCAGCTGCCCGACACGATGGCATCCGCCGGTTCGGCCAGCGGGCCGGTCGGCACGCCGATGGTCTGCACCACCCGCATGCCGGCGCGCACCAGGTTGCTGGCCAGGTCCGTGGCCCCCGTGAAATCGTCGGCGATGCAGCCCAGGACAGCCTTGCGCATGCCGGATCAGGCCTGCGCGACGGCTTCGACGACGGCCTGGGTGAAGGCCTTGCAGCCGACCGTGCCGCCGATGTCGCGCGTGCGGGTCTGCGGGTTCTCCAGCACCTTGTCCACCGCGCGCACCATGGCATCGCCGGCGTCCTGCATGGCCTTGTTCTTCTGCTTGTCGCCGACCCAGCGCACCATCATCGCGACCGACAGGATCATCGAGGTCGGGTTGGCCAGGTCCTGGCCCGCGATGGACGGTGCCGAGCCATGCTGGGCCTGCGCGCAGCACAGGTCGTCGCTGGCCATCACCGAGCCCGCCAGGCCCAGGCTGCCCGACAACTCGCTGGCCAGGTCGGAAATGATGTCGCCGTAGAAGTTGGTGGCCACCAGCACGTCGAAGCGCTCGGGCTCCTTGACCAGGTGGGCGGTGGAGGCGTCGACCAGCAGGTCGTCCAGCTGCACCTCGGGAAAGTCCTTGGCCACGTGGCGCACGGCTTCGAGGAACAGGCCATCGGTCATGTGGAAGCTGTTGGCCTTGTGGATGGCCGTGACCTTCCTGCGGCGGGTCATGGCCAGCTCGAAGGCGCGCCGCGCGATGCGCTCGCTGCAATGGCGCGTGATCTTGCGCACGGACAGCGCCATGTCCGGGTTGGGCATCATCTCGCCCCAGCCGCGCGACATGTTGCGGTCGGGGTAGAAGCCCTCGGTGGCCTCGCGCATGATGACCAGGTCCATGCTGCGGCCTTCGCGCATGTTGGACGGCAGACAGGGGCGCGTGCGGGCCGGACGCACATTGGCGTACAGGTCCAGCCCGATGCGGAAACCGGCCGAGACGTTGCGCCCGCCCTTCTCCGGCGCCGGGTAGTCGGCATGCGACTGCGTGCCCAGGATCACCCCGTCGTACTGCTTCGCCTTCTCCAGGATCTCCTGGCGCAGCGTGGTCCCGTGCTTCTCCAGGCTGGTGAAGCCGACATCCTCGTGGTCGAGCCGGATGCCGAGCTGGAACCGGGCGTCGGCGGCCTGGAGCACGTCGACCGCAGCGGCCACGATCTCGGGGCCGATGCCGTCGCAGGGCAGAACGATGAACTTCATGGAAGTCTCCTTGGGGTGAGGGGTGGAAATCGGGAAAGGACGGCGCCATCGCCAGCGGCGTGGCATGTACCAAGGCAATGCGTGAATCCATCGAGCCGACACCCGAGAGGTGCTATGGCTGGGATTTATTGTATCTGAAAAATTATAAATACAATTCAAGAGTACCCATAGGGTGATCAATTCTATATTGGAGACCTTGCATGACGTCTCCACTTGTATTTTGTCGCGCTCTGGTACTTTTCTCGGCCGCAGCCATCGCTGCGTTCGCCGGCGGCCGCGCGCAGGCCCAGCCGGCCGACCACCCCAGCAAGCCCATCACCTTCGTCGTGCCCTGTGCGGCAGGTGGCAGTTCCGACATCCGGGCGCGGCAGATCGCGCAGGCCTACAAGGGCGGCGCGCCCGCCACGAACGACCTGATCGCGGGCAATGTCGACGTGATGTTCGAGTGGATCCACGCGGTCATGAACGCCGCAGGAGTCCGCCCCCCTTCATCCAGGCCGAGGCCGAGGCCGAGCGCCGGGGCGCGCTGGTCAAGGCCCACGACATCCAGCCCGAAGAGGGACGCCAGGCTCTTGCGTGCCGTCCAAGCGCACCCGTCAATGACCCGTCATTTTCCTGCGCAACGCATCCCTGTGTTCCGGGGCGGCGATGCCAACCAATGCGCGGGCGCGTTCGTCCAGCGACATGCCGCGAAGGCGCGCGATCCCGTGCTCGGTGGCCACGATCTCCACGTCGCTGCGCGCCGTGGTCACCGGACCGGACAGGCTTGGCACGATCTTGGAACGCCCCTGCTTGTCCACGGAAGACATCGCGATGATGGACAGCCCGTCTTCGGCCTGGGCGGCTGCCCGCACGTAGTCCACCTGCCCGCCAACAGCCCCCATGTGATCGGCACCGACGGCCTCTGCGTTGACTTGGCCGCTCAGATCCACTTCGAGGGCCGAGTTGATGGAAACCAGGCGTCGCAGGCGCGCCAGCGCCGCAGCGCCGTGCGTGTGTCGCAGCGGGCACAGACGCACCGCGGCATTGCGGTGCGCGAAGTTGTACAGACGCCGGGTTCCGTACAGCGCTCCGGCGACGGCGACCCCCTCGTCCATGCCCTTGTACGCGTTGGTGACCACACCTGCCTCGATCAGATCGGCCACGACATCGGTGATGACTCCGGAGTGCACGCCGAGATCCCGACGGTCCGCCAACATCGACGCGACGGCTTCTGGAATCGCGCCGATGCCCACCTGCAGCGTGGCGCGGTCCGGGATCAGGTCGGCCAGGTGGGCGGCGATGCGGCGCTCCACCTCGCCGAAGCCCGCCGCCGGCACCTCCAGCGGCGCGCGATCGGCACGCACGGCCACCGTGATCTCGTGCGCATGCAATGGCGCGTCGCAGAAGGTCCAGGGGATGCTGCTGTTGATCTCCGCGACCACCACGCGCGCGCGCCGAATCGCGCTGCGCAGGCAATCGTTGACCAGACCGAAGCTGTGCTCGCCTCTTTCGTTGGGCAGGCTGACCTGCACCAACACCACGTCGCTGGCGATGGTGCCATCGTCGATCAAGCCTTCCACCGCCGAGGAGTGGCACGGCAGTATCTCCAACGCGCCCGAAGCAGCGAGCCGCCGCAACGTGCCGATCCCACCCAGCGCAGAGAAGCGCAGGTGATCGGCATGCGCCGGCTGGAACGTTCTGGAAAAGTTGGCCGGCCCGCAGAACACGCGGGCACCCGTGAAGCCGGCGCGCTGGGACACGAGCGCCTCCGTCAGGCTCAGCGGCTCCGCGGTCCCTTGGCTGCAAACGATGCCATCGCCGGGCCGGATGTAGCGCGAAAGATCCAGCTCCTGGGCGGTGTCGTGAACGATGGTCATGCCGTCGGGGCTCCCGTGCTCATTCCGTCTGGATCCCAGCGGCCTGGATCGCAGCGCCCCAGGCACGCTGCTGCTCCTGCACCAGCGTGGCCAGCGCGGCCGGCGGAGCCGGCCGCGCCTCCATCCCCATGCCCGCCATTTTCTGGCGCACTTCGGGCATCGCCAGCACCTTCATCACGGCGGCATTGAGCTTGTCCACCACGTCGGGCGGCGTGCCGGCCGGAGCCAGCAGGCCGCCCCAGTTGTCGAAGTCGAAGCCGGGAAAGGCCTCCCCTACAGCCGGCAGGTCGGGCAGCAACGGCGTGCGCCGGTCGGCCATCACGCCGATGGCGCGCAGCCTGCCCGATTCCATGAAGGGCCGGGCGGAACTCCAGTCGGTGAACAGGAAGTCCACCCTGCCCGCAGCCAGATCCGTCAACGCATCGGGCGAACTCTTGTAAGCCACCTCGGTTGCGTCCAGTTGGGCCAAGCGCTTGAAGTGCGCGGCCCCGACGCGCCCCGATGCGTTGCCGTAGCCGTAGAAGCTCCGGCCCTTGCGCCGCAACTGCGCGACCAGTTCCGGCGGCGTCTTCGCTGGCGACGCGGCCGGCACCAGCAGCAGGAAGGTGTAGTTGTTCAAGCCGCTGACCGCGGTGAAGTCCTTGATCGGGTCGTAGGGAACGCTCTTGTTGAGGAAGGTCGCGGTCGAGTGCGTCGATGAGCTGCCCATCCCCAATGTGTAGCCGTCGGCCGGCGCGCGGGCCAGCGCGCTCGTCGCGATCTGGCCCAGCGCGCCCACCTTGTTCTCCACCACGAACGGCGTGTTCAGCTCGGGCTGCAGGTACTGCGCGAGCAGCCGGGCCAGGATGTCTCCGCCGCTGCCGGGACCAAAAGCGACGATGATGCGCACGGGCCTGGACGGGAAGGGCTGCGCTTGGGCGCGACCGGCCAAGGCAAGGGCTGCCGCCGCCAGGATGGCGCGACGTCGGGTGGTTGTCATGGAGTCTCCTTGTTCAGGTCGCCGACGGCTGAAATCCGTAGAGGCGGTGTGCGTTCGCGGAAAGGATCGCGTCGCGCTGGTGACGGTCGGGCACCCACTGACCCAGCAAGTCCAACAGATCACCGGTGTTCGGCATGCCCCCACGAAAGCTCACGTGCGGCCAGTCGGAACCCCATACGCACCGCGTGGGCGCGGCGTCTGCCAGTGCCGCGGCAAAGGGCATGGTGTCGAGGTAGGGCGCCCCGGCCTCCGAAATGCGAAAGCCTCCAGACAGCTTGACCCAGGCGCCGTCGCGCACGAGCGCCAGCAAGGTCTGGCCGGCGTCTCCGCCTGCCAGCGACGGACGCACGTAGCCCATGTGGTCGAACACCGCCGGTACCCGCAGCCGCGCGATGCGCGGTGCCAGCGCGGCGATCCGGTCCGGCTCCACGAGGAACTGCAGGTGCCAGCCGAGTTCTTCGCAGACCGCTGCGTAGCGCTCCAGCGCGGCCACGCCGACGCCGCCACCGGTGGTCGTGTTCAGGCGCAGACCGACCACCCCCGCCTCCTGCAGCGCGCGCCACTGCGCGTCGGGCAGATCGGGCGGCGCCACCGCCACGCCGCGGAGGCGCCCCGGCTGCGCGCGCAGGGCCTGCAGCAGCAAACTGTTGTCGGTGCCATGCACACTAACTTGCACCAGCACACCATGCTGCATGCCGGTCGCATCGAGCATGCGCAGGTAAGCGTCCGGCGGGGCCGGATGCGGGGTGTAGCTGCGCTCGGCGATGTAGTCGGTCCCGATCACGTGCGCGTGCGTGTCCACCGCACGCGCCGGGAGGTCGTAGCCGCACGGCGGACGCGGGTCGCCATCCGGTGCGGGATCGACCTCGAAGCGGTCGCATGCGTGCCGCGCGGCCATGCCCTACTCGGCCTTCACGCGGCCCGAGGCCACCATCTGACGCATGAACTGGTCCTCGTTGCGCAGCAGGCGGCCGTACTCCTCCCCGGCGGCCCAGTGCACCGAAGCCCCCATCTTGGCGACCCCCGCCGTGAAACGCGCGTCTTCGACCGCGGTGCCGGCAGCCTTCTGCAGGGTGGCCACGACGGCATCGGGCGTGCCGTTCGGCGCGGCGATGCCCAGGTAGGTCGTGACGTCGAAGGGCTCCGCGCCGAGCGTCGAGACGGAAGGCACGTTGGGCAAAGCTGGGAGCGGCGCACCGAAGACCGCCAGCGGCACCAGGTCGCCGGTTTCGATGTATGGCCGCGAGGTCGAGTACTGGTCCGAGGCGACCTCGATCTGTCCTGCCAGCATGTCCTGCAGCATGGGTGCGGACCCCTTGTAGGGAACGCCGTTGAAGCGCACCTGGGCCAAGGTCTCCAGGTTGAGCATGGCCAGATGGTTGGGCGTGCCCAGGCCGCTGTAGCCCATGGCGACCGCGCCGGAGGCGGCCTTTGCGGCCTGCACCAGTTCCGGCAGGGTCTTGTACCTGCTCCCCTTCCTGACGACCAGCACCAGCGGCGTCTTGCTGACCAGGCAGACCGGCTTGAGCCCTTCGGGCGTATATGCCACCTTGACCAGATGCGGCGTGACCGACAGGACGCTCGGCGCCGAGAACAGCAGCGTGTGGCCGTCGGGGCGGGAGTTGACCACGTGCATGGCACCGATCGAGCCCCCGCCTCCGCCCTTGTTGTCCACGATGACGGACTGCCCGATGGTCCTGCCGAGCGCTTCGGCAAACATGCGCGCAATCACATCGGCGTTGCCGCCTGCCGCATAGGGCACGAGCAGCGTGATCGGGCGAGACGGGAAGTTCTGCGCGAAGGCAGGCGCTGCGACGCGAGCGGCCAAGGCAAGGCCTGCCGCGCGCACCAGGGTGCGACGGTGCATGAAAGTCTCCTACGGATGAAAAGTGAAGCGTGGTGCCGGGCGATCAGTCCGGCGCGAAGAAGGCGCCGGGTCTGAACACCGTGGGCTGGGCCGCGGTGCCGTTCTTCCTGGCGTCGCCTGCAGCAGGCTTGCCTTGCGGGTCGCTGCGGCTTTGCAGCGCCTCGCGCGGGATGTTGAACTTGGGGTGCAGGTCCGACGAATCCTTCACCACCGCGGCACCGACGCGGAACATCACGAGGTTGCCCTCGGCCTCGAGTGCGTGGAAGCGGTATTGCGTGCCGCGCGGAACCATCACGCCGTCGAACGCGCCTGCATGCGTGGTGCTGCCGTCGCCGAAGTGGAACTCGGCACGTCCTTGCAGGATGAGGAACACATGGTCCTCGGTTTCGTGGCTGTGCAGGGCGTTCTCGCCGCCCGTCGAGTAGACCTTGGAGTGCGCCCACAGCATCGGCGACAGGCCCAGCAGCTCCATGGTCGCTCCGCCATCGAGCAGCGGAAGGTTGCGCATCGTGAAGCGCAGGCGCTCCGCGGTCGAGGTCCGTTCAGCCAGTTGGGTCACGGCGTAGTCCTTGAAGAAGGTGAGTTTGTTGTCCGTACAACATTCATCCTAGCACCGAGAGCCGATTGAAAATCGCGGGTTTACCCTGCACATCTGGCACAACATCTCTTGGCCTTTCCAGTCACGGCTTTGCATTTCCATCGTTGACAGCCAAAGTCCAAGATCGCTATAGTTGTCCGTACACATTTCAAATCACGGACATTCATGACCTCTGCCCTGCAACTGCGCACCATCACGCCCGCCGACGAAGCCGAACTGCTTGCGGCCATCGACCGCTGGATCGAGCGCTCGCTCAAACCCGAACTGGTGCTGGAGTACGACCACGCGGACCGCTACCCCACGCACGTGGTCGACCAGATGAGGGAACTGGGCTTGTTCGGTGCCACCGTCGGCACCGAATACGGCGGCCTGGGCCTGCCGGCCTCGACCTACGCCAAGATCGTGATGCGTGTCTCTTCGGTCTGGATGGCCATCACGGGCATCTTCAACTCGCACCTGATGCTGGCTTTGGCCATCGAGAAGTTCGGCACGCCGGAGCAAAGGCAGCAGTGGCTGCCCAAGCTGGCTTCCGGTGAAATCCGCGGCGGCCTGGCGCTGACCGAGCCGGACGCCGGCACCGACCTGCAAGGCATTCGCATGACGGCGCGGCGCGAAGGCGGGCACTACATCATCAATGGCACCAAGACCTGGATCACGAACGCGGTCGAAGGCTCCTGCTTCGCGCTGCTGGTCAAGACGAACCCGCAGGCCGATCCGCGCCACACCGGCATGAGCCTTTTCATCGCGCCCAAGGGCCCGGGCTTCGACAGCAGCCGCAAGCTGCCCAAGCTGGGCTACAAGGCCATCGACAGCGGCGAGCTGGTGGCCGATGGCTACCGCCTGTCCGCCGACCATCTGATCGGCGGCGTCGAGGGCCAGGGCTTCTACCAGGCCACCGGCGGCCTGGAGCTGGGCCGCATCAACGTCGCGTCCCGAGGCGTGGGGATCGCCGAAGGAGCGCTGCGGCTCGCCACCCAGTACGCGCAGGTTCGCAAGACCTTCGGCAAACCGATCGCCGAGCACCAGGCGATCGCGCTGAAGCTGGGCGAGATGGCCACGCGGGCGCGCGCGGCCCGGCTGCTCACGCTGGATGCCGCGGGAAGTTTCGACCGCGGCGAGCGTTGCGACATGGAGGCTGGCATGGCCAAGTACTTCGCGTCCGAAGCGGCCCTGGAGAACAGCATCGAGTCGATGCGCATCCATGGCGCCTACGGCTACTCCAAGGAGTACGAGATCGAGCGCCTGTACCGGGACGCCCCGCTGACCTGCATCGGCGAAGGCACGAACGAGATGCAGCGCATCATCATCGCCAAGCAGTGGATCAAGCGGAACCCCGCAGCATGACCGACCGGTCCATCCACGCGGAGGGGGCACGTCCCCGCCCGTCCCACCAACCGCTGCAGGGCGTGCGCGTCCTGTCGGTCGAGCAGTTCGGCGCCGGGCCGTACGGCTCCATGCTGCTCGCGCAGATGGGCGCCGAGGTACTCAAGATCGAGAACCCGGCCACGCAGGGCGACCCGTCGCGCCAGACCGGGCCATTCCTGCTCGGGGCGGGCGACAGCCAGTACTTCCAGGGCTGGAACACCAACAAACGAAGCGTGGCGCTGGACATCAAGTCGCCGTCCGGGCGCGCCGCGTTCGAGGCGCTCGTGCGCGAGGCCGACGTGGTGCTCAACAACCTGCGCGGCGACCAGCCGGCCAAGCTGGGCCTGGACCACGCCAGCCTGGCCGCGCTCAACCCAGCCCTGGTCTGCGTGCACATCTCGGCCTACGGCCGCGACAACAGCCGGGCCGCCTGGCCAGGGTACGACTACCTGATGCAGGCCGAGACTGGTCTCATGCACCTGACCGGTGAGCCGATGACGCCGCCTGCGCGGGCCGGCGCGCCCTCCAGCGTCGACCACATGACGGGGATGACCTGCATGATCGGCCTGCTGGCGGCCCTGCTGCGCGCGCGCGAGACCGGCGAAGGCTGCGACGTCGACACCTGCCTGTACGACGTGACGCTTCATCAGCTGGGCTACACCGCCATCTGGTACCTGAACGAAGGCCACCAGGCGCAGCGCCAGACGCGCAGCGGCCACTACTCGCTCGCCCCGGTACAAACCTTCCCGACGGCCGACGGCTGGATCTTCGTCATGTGCATGACGCAGAAGTTCTGGGAGGAGCTGGTGGCCAAGCTGGAGCGGACCGACCTGGCCGCCATGGCGGAATTCCGCACCCCGGCGTCGCGCGATGCACACCGCGTCCAGCTCTCCGAGTTGCTGGACGCGCAGTTCCGCACGCATCCGACGGCACACTGGCTCGCGCTGCTCCAGGGTGCGCTTCCGGTGGCCCCCGTCAACGACCTGCCGGGCGCACTGGACAGCGACTTCCTGCGCGAGTGCGGCATGCTGACCACGATGGATCACCCGGCCCGGCCCGGCATGCGGATGCTGGCCAGCCCGCTCAGGTTCGACGGCCAGCGGCCTGCGCTGCGGCCGTGCGCGCCGCTGGGCGCGGACACGCAGGCCGTGCTGGACACCGCACTGGCATCGGCGGGGCAGGCATGAAGCTCCACGGCATCCGCGTACTGGACCTGTCCAGCTTCCTTCCGGGCCCCTACCTGTCGCTGCAGATGGCCGACCATGGTGCCGAGGTCATCAAGATCGAGCAGCCCGGCGAGGGTGACGCTGGCCGGCACATCGGCCTGTCCGACGGGCCGCACACCGTGTTCTTCCGCAACCTCAACCGCGGCAAGAAGAGCGTGGTGCTCGACCTCAAGAACGCGGCCGACCGCGAGGCGCTTCTGGCCCTGGTCGACACGGCCGACGTGTTCATCGAGTCCTCGCGTCCCGGCGTCGCCGCCCGGCTGGGCATCGACTACGTCACGCTGTCCGCGCGCAACCTCGGCCTCGTCTACTGCTCCATCAGCGCGTTCGGGCAAAGTGGTCCCTACCGCACCCGCCCGGCCCACGACCTGGCTCTGGAAGCCTACGCCGGGGCGCTGAGTCTGAACGTCGGCACCGATGGCGCTCCTGCGATCCCGGGACTGCCCGTGGCGGACCTGCTGGCGGGGCTGCAAGGCCTGTCCGGCGTCCTCATGGCCCTGCTGCGCCGTCGCGACACCGGCCAGGGCGACCATGTGGACATCGGCATGCTGGACTGCATGGTCGCAGCCCTGCGCAACGTGACCGGCCCCACGTTCGCCGAGGGCCGGCAACCGGACCCCAGGCTCGAGCGCACCACGGGTGGCAGCGCCTTCTACCGGCTGTACGCAACGCAGGACGGCGGCCACATCGCGCTGGCTGGACAGGAGCCCAAATTCATCCACGCCCTGCTCGGCACGCTCGGGCGGCCCGACCTTGCCGAGCCCTGCCTGCGTGGACCTGGTGCGCATCAGCACCCCGTCATGGAGTTCCTGGAAGCGACCTTCCGCCAGGCCACGCGCGCGCAGTGGCAGGAGCGGCTGGCCGGCCTGGACGTCTGCTACGGACCCGTCAACACCCTGCCTGAAGCGTTCCAGGATCCGCAGGTGCTTGCTCGCGGCATGGTACTGCGCGACGGCGATGGACACCCCCACATCGCCAGCCCGATCCGGTTCCTGCAGGAGCCTGCGACGTACGACTTTGCAGTACCCGCGCTGGACCAGCACCGCTCGCTCATCGCAGGCCTGCGCGACTGACGCCTTCGGTCGGCGTCCCCATGGCCGCCGCTTTCACCACACCCAGGACGCTCGCCAGAGTGCGCTCGATTCCAAGGAGACGACATGCCGCCCCCATCCCACCTGCCCCGGCGCCGGCTCATCCGCACCGGCCTGGCTGCCGCGCTCGTGAGCCAGATGCCCCGCATCGCCTTCGGGCAAGACCATCGGCCGACCAAGCCGGTGACCATGATCTGCCCTTACCCGCCCGGCGGCCTGGGCGATGCCACGGCCCGGACCGTGGCCAAGGGCTTGGCCGAGCGCTGGAAGGTTCCGGTGCTGGTGGACAACAAGAGCGGCGCCACCGGCATGATCGGCGCCGCCACGGTAGCCAAGGGGCCGGCGGACGGAACGGTGCTGCTGTGCATGTTGCCGGAAGCCTTGTCCGTCGCCAAGGCACTGAACGCACCGCTTGGATTCGACGTACAGGCCGATCTGCAGCCCGTGGCCCTTCCTGTCGTCAGCGGCTGCGTGCTCGGGGTGCAAGCGAAAAGTTGGTTCAAGACTTACCAGGAACTGGTTCAGCACGCGCGCGCCAACCCCGGTCAGCTCAACTTCGGCGTACAGGGCACGGGCAGCGCCTTTCACCTGGCGGCCGAGCGTTGGGCCATGGCCGAGAACGTCAAGATCACCACCGTGCCCTACAAGGGCGGCGCCCCGGCGCTCACGGACCTCCTCGGTGGCCAGCTGGACGCCATGTTCCTCGCCACCGCGCTGGGCCTCCCGCACTTCCAGAGCGAGCAATTGCGTCCGCTGGCCATCGCCAGCCGAGAGCGCATCGCCGAACTGCGGGACATCCGCACGCTGTCGGAACTGGGCCTGGGCGACTTCGACGTACCGATCACGCTGGGAATCTTCGCACCAGCCTCAGTTCCAGCGGCCGTGGTGCAGTCGCTGAACCGCCAGACACGCACGGTCATGCAGGAGCCCAAAGCCAAGGCATGGATGCACAAGAACCTGGTCGTCACCACAGACCTGTCCGAGCAAGGCTTTCGTGACCGCATGGCATGCGAGATCGCGGTGTTCACGGAAGTGGCCGCACGCGCCGACATCAAGTTGAGCTGAACATGCCGATCGCAGATTTCAGGCGCCGTCTGGCAGCGGGCGAAGCCGTTTTCGCCGTCAACGTCGGTGGGCGCAACGCCGACACCCTCCGTTCGTTGGCAAAGCATGGCGCCCACGCGGCGTTCATCGACTGCGAACGCTCGGGCATCGCGTTGGATGGCGCTGCCGAACTTCTGTTCGCGGCCCGCGCTGCCGGACTGCCGGCCCTGGTGCGCACGCATTCGGCTGACCAAGCCGAAATGGTGCGCTTTCTCGACAGAGACGCGGACGGCTTGATCGTGCCGCACTGCAACTCGGCGCACGATGCAGCTGCGGCCGTGGAGGTGATGCGCTACGCGTGTGGCAAGACAGCCGGCGAGAAGGCGCTGATCGTGCAGATCGAAACGAAGCACGCCGTGGCCAACCTCGAAGCGATCGCGGCCGTTGCGGGCATCGACGCCTACCTCATCGGTCCGAACGACCTGGCGTGGGACGTGTGCGGTGAGCGCGGCGCGAGGAACACGCAGATGACCGGGATCGTCGATGACATCTGCCAACGGCTGGGCCGGCTTGGCAAGCGGTACGGCATGCCAGGCCCCCTGGCCGAACTGCCCCGGTTCCGCGAGCGCGGGTGCACGTTCGTCTACTACGCAATGGACTGGCTGATCGAGACGGGAATGCGCGAGTTGCAAGCTGCCTTCAGAGAAAAGTCATAGCAGCCGACAGCCGGCCGGCCTTGCCTACTGCCTACTGCAGCTGCGTTCGCAGCTCCCGCTTGAGCACCTTGCCGTAGCTGTTCTTGGGCAAGCTCTCGGTGAACCGGTAATGCTTGGGCCGCTTGAATCGGGCAATGCGCTGCAGGCAGTGCCCATCCAGGGCGACGACCGTCAGCTTCGCACCTGGCGTGGGCACGATGAACGCGACGACCACCTCACCCCATTCCTCGTCCGTCTGGCCGACCACGCAGACCTCGCTGACTTCAGGGTGCGACAGCAAGGCCTCCTCGACCTCGCGCGGATAGATGTTCGACCCGCCGCTGATGATCACGTCCTTGGAGCGGTCCCTCAGGGTCAGGTATCCGGATTCGTCGAGCGATCCCACATCCCCGGTGTAGAGCCAGCCGTCGCGCAATGCTTCCGCCGTCGCAGAGGGGTTCTGCCAGTACCCGGCCATCACCACGTCGCTGCGGCAGACGATCTCGCCCATCTTGCCGGGAGGAAGCGCTTTTCCGTCCCCATCGACGACGGCGAGTTGCACCCCGGTGCGCACCTGCCCCACGGATCCAAGGACGTGGTCGCCAAGGGCGTGGTCCTCGCGTCGCAGCGAGGTGATGGTCATCGGCGTCTCGCCCTGGCCGTAGATCTGGGTGAAGATCCGACCGAACACCTGCAGCGACTTCTTCATCTCCTCGACATACATCGGGCCGCCACCGTAGACGACGCTGCGCAGGTTGCGCGGCCGGCGGCCAGACTGCTCGGCCTGCAGCCGCAGGCGCTGCACCATGGTGGGCGCAAGGAAGGCACCGCACCCGGGATGCACATCGCACAAGTCCAGGAATTCGGCAGGATCGAAGCCGCCGGACGCCGGGACCACCTGTCGCGCACCGCGCGCGATGTAAGCGGGTATGTACAGGCCAGAGCCATGCGACATCGGCGCTGCATGGATTTGGCTGGCGTGCTCGTCGATGCGCTCCACATCGGCCAGGTGCCCCACCGTCATGGCCATCAGGTTGCGATGCGTGAGCATGGCGCCTTTGGAGCGGCCTGTGGTTCCGCTGGTGTAGAACAGCCAGGCCAACGTGTCAGGCACGGTGGGTGCGGCCACGGCGATCGGCTCGGAGAACATCGCGTCGTACGCCAGCGAGCCGATGGAGGTCACCTGCGTTCGACACTTGCCCTCCCCCATCTGCGCAGCCATGTCGACGGCCAACGGCTCGGATGCCAGCACCAAGGACATGCCAGCATCCTCGACAACCTGCAGCATCTCACGGGGATGCAGCTTGTAGTTGATCGGCACCACCACGCATCCAGCAGCCCAGACTCCGAACAGGATCTCCAAATACTGGGGGCAGTTCTCGGTCGCAATGCCCACCCGCGCACCTGTTCCGAACGGCGCCAGCGAAGCCGCCAGCTGCAACGAGCGACGGTGCAGCTCCCGGTACGTCTGCACCTGGACTTCTCCGCGGTACACCGCGCCGCGATCGGCAAAGCGCCGCGCGGCACTGTCGAGCAAACTGAAAAGGTTCATCCGTTCCGCTTTCGATGAGGGCGATGCCACTGCTTGCGTTGTGAGGCTCGTGCGCTCAATCGACCTTCGCGCCGGAGAACTTCACCACCTCGCCCCACTTCCTGATGTCCGCACTCAATGCCGACGCAAACTGGTCTGCGGTGCCGCCAAGCGGCGTGAAACCCAAGCTGACGAGCCGCGTCGTGAAGGCGGGCGTGTGAAGCGCGGCGTTCAGTGCTTCGTTGATCCTGTGCCGGATGTCCTGCGGCGTGTCCTTCGGCGCCAGCAGACCGAACCAGGTTTCGGACACCAGGCTCGGTTGCCCGAGTTCTGCCGTGGTGGGGACGTCCGGCATCACGTCCGATCGCTTGTCCGCCATGACGGCAACGGCACGCAGCCGCCCGTCCTTCACGAACGGCGCCGCCGCCGTGATCCCCGGGAACGCCAGTTGCAGCCGATCGCCGACGAGGTCCGTGAGCACCGCGCCAGGGGAGCTGTACGGAACGTGGACCATGAAGACGCCGAGGGTCTTCTTGTAGAGCTCGCCGGAGAGGTGGTAGGAACTGCCGCTGCCTGTCGAGCCGAAGTTCAGCTTGCCGGGGTGGCTCTTTGCGTACGCAGTGAGTTCCGAAAGCGACTTCACGCCGAGCGAAGGCTGGACCACGATCACGTTGGGCACGGACCCGATCAGCACGATGGGGTCCAGGTCGCGCTGGGGGTGGTAGGGCTTCGCGTCGTAGAGCGTGATCGCCGGCACCAGGGTGCCCGTCCAGCTGAACAGAAGCGTGTAGCCGTCGGCGGGCGACTTCACAACCGATGCCGAACCGACGTTGCCGTTCGCGCCAGGCCGGTTCTCCACGATGAAGGACTGGTTGAAGGCGCGCCCCAGCTCGTCCGCAACCAGGCGCGCCAACGGATCGGCGCTGCCGCCCGGCGCGGCCGGAACGACGATGCGCACGGGCTTGGTCGGCCAGGACTGGGCATAGGCGCCCGCCGCGCCAAGCGCTGCAGCGAGGACCGGAAGCGACAGCATTGCGCGCCTGGAAATGGATGAGCGTTGGGTCATGGGTGTCTCCTTGGTGGTGTAGCGATCTGAAGCCAGGGCGCTAGTAGGACTTCGGCAGCCCCAGCACGCGCTCGGCGATGTGACTCAGGATCAGCTCGCGGCTGACCGGCGCGATGCGCGGAATCATGATTTCGCGCAGATAGCGCTCGACATGGAACTCCCTGGAGTAGCCCATGCCGCCGTGGGTGAGGATGGCGCGCTCGCACGCGCGAAATCCGGCTTCGGCGGCGAAATACTTCGCCGCGTTCGCCTCGGCCCCGCACTCGCGGCCGTTGTCGTAGAGCCAGGCCGCCTTTCTGGTCAGGAGCTGGGCCGCCTCCAGTTCGATCCAGTTCTCGGCCAGCGGGTGCTGGATGGCCTGGTTCTGCCCGATGGGACGGTCGAACACGACGCGCTCGCGGGCGTAGGCGGCGGCCTTTTGCAGCGCGATTCGCCCGACCCCCACCGCCTCGGCAGCAAGCAGCACGCGCTCGGGGTTCATGCCGTGCAGGATGTACTTGAACCCCTGGCCCTCCTCGCCGATGCGGTCTTCCACCGGGATCTCGAGGCCGTCGATGAACAGTTCGTTGGAGTCCACGCACTTGCGGCCCATCTTTTCGATGAGGCGCACGTCGATCTTGCTGCGGTCCAGGTCGGTGTAGAAGAGCGTGAGGCCGAACGACTGCCGGCCTGCCGGAACATCCTCCAGCGGCGTGGTCCTCGCCAACAGCATGATCTTGTCGGCCACCTGTGCAGTGGAAATCCAGACCTTCTGGCCGTGTACCACGTAGCGGTCGCCCTTGCGCACGGCGCGGGTCTTGAGCTTGGTCGTGTTGAGACCCGCGTTGGGCTCCGTGACACCGAAGCAGGCCTTGACCTGCCCCTTCGCGATCGGCGGCAGCATGCGGGTCTTCTGCTCCTCGTTGCCGAAGACGGCCACCGGCATCAGGCCGAACACGTTGATGTGGATGGACCGAGCAACCGCTCAGGCAGGCGCCGGACTCGGCGACGGTCTGCATCATCAACGCCGCCTCCTGCACGCCAAGGCCGGAGCCACCGTACGCCTCGGGAATCGCCAGGCCGAGCCAGCCGGCTTCGCCCATCGCGCGGAATAGAAGGCGTGGGGAAGACGCCGTCGGCGTCGCGCTCCAGCCAGTAGCTCTCAGGAAAGCGGGCGCACAGCGTCTTCACGGCCTCGCGGATCGATTCGTGCTCGGGGCTCAGTTCGAAGTTCATTGGTCCTTGAAGTCTGGATGGATCAGGCGTCCGCGGCGTTCTCAGCGTCCCGTCCAGCGGGGTGTCCGCTTCTCCGAGAACGCGCGCGGGCCCTCCTGTGCGTCTTCGCTGAGATAGAGCGGCTCGAACAGGTGCTGCGCCGCGCGCAGGCCTGCCGAGCGGCCCATCTCGGTGGAGAGGTAGACCAGTTCGCGCGCGGCGCGCACGGTGAGCGGCGCATTGGCGGCGATGGTTCTCGCCATCTCCAGTGCCCGCAGCATCAGTTGGTCCTGCGGCACCACGTCGTTCACGAAGCCGAGCACCAGCGCGCGATCCGCGGACAGCGGCTGCGCGGTCAGCAGCACCTCCATGACGATGCGCTGCGGAAGCATGTGGATGAGCGGAGCGGCCCATGGCATGCCCCGCCCCACCTTGGCCTCCGTGATGCCGAAGCTGGCATGTTCCGCGGCGATGCACAGGTCGCACATCTGCGCGAAGAGCCAGCCGCCCGCCAGGGCCACGCCGTTCACGGCCGCGATCGTCGGCTTGCTCATCCGAACCGTGTCGCCCAGCACCGGCAGCATGTCGCGGGGCGGCACCTTGAGCTGCATCGCAGCAGCCATCTTCAGATCCATGCCTGCACAGAATGCCTTGTCGCCGCTGCCGGTGAGAATTCCGACTTTCAACGCCTCGTCGCGTTCCAGGCGACTCCAGGCTTGACGCAGGCCCTCGATGACACCTGCGTTGATCGCGTTGCGCTGTTCGGGGCGATCGATGGTGATGACGGCAATGCTGCCGTCCACCACGTCGAAGTCCACTTCGTCGGTCAGTTTCAATCTGCGCTCCTGGTTCGCTCAGTTCTGGATGCCGGTCCTGTCGGCGTCATGGCCAGGCGCAGACCAACCGTGCGGCACCGCTGGCCAACATCGCATCGACGTCCTGGTGTGCGAAGCCCAGTTCGGCCAGTACCTCGCGCGTGTGCTGGCCCAGCACGGGGGCCGGCTTGGCCGATGGGTGTGGGTAGGCCTGAAAACTCGCGGGCATCCGCATGGTGCGGATCCGGCCTTCGGTTGGATGTTCGACAGTTCGGAAGAACCCCGTGGCATCGAGGTGAGGGTCGTGCAAGATGCTCTGCAAGCTGTGCATCGGCATGAATGGGACGTCGGCGCGTTCAAGCAGCGTCATCCATTCGGCTGTCGGGCGCTCCTCGAAGATGTCCGCCAGCACCCCGTACACGTGGTCGATGTGGCGCGACCTGGCCGCGTAGGAAGCAAACCTGGGATCCTCCTCCACCAGAGAACTGCGCCCGATCTCGCGCAGAAACCCGGCCCACTGCTTGTCCGTATAGACCAGTGCGCAGATGTAGCCGTCCAGCGTCTGGTACGGACGCCGCTCGGGTGACAGCTGGCGCGCGTAGCCGCCGCCATCGAGTGCCGGCTCGTATGTGAGTCCGCCCAGGTGGTCACCCAGAACGAAGGCGGCCATCGTCTCGAACATGGGAACGTCGACGCGGTCGCCCTTGCCCGTCCGTTCGCGCGCCATCAGGCTGGCCAGGATCGCGCTCACGCCCGTGAGCCCGACGATGCGATCCGCCATGGCCGTGGGGACGTACCGCGGGATGCCGCCGGAGGCCTGTGCGATCAGATGCGGCAGCGCTGCCGCTCCCTGGATGAGGTCGTCGTATGCCGGGCGTGCGGCGTAGGGGCCGTCCTGCGCCAAAACCAAACAAGCCGGCATAGACGATGCGCGGATTGATCGCTGCGACCTCTTCGTAGCTCAGCCCGAGCCGGGCCATGGCCTGCGGCCGCACGTTGTACATGAGCACGTCGGCATCCCGAAGCAGGCGCCGGATCACTTGCAGGCCAGCCGGCGTCTTCAGATCCAGCGCGAGGCTGCGCTTGTTCCGGTTCGCATTGAGGAAGACGGGCCCCATGCCATCGTGCCGCGCCGGGCCGATCTGCCGGACGAGATCGCCTTGCAGCGCCTCTACCTTGATCACGTCGGCCCCCATGTCTCCCAGGGATTGCGATGCGAAGGGGCCCATCAGCACCGACGTCATGTCCACGACCTTGATGCCTGCCAGCGGCCCATGAGGAGGGGACGATTGCGCGGGCTCGCTCCGCTTCAGATCATCTTTATCATTCCTGTGCATGAACAAATCATACCTATACAAGAACAAAACTGCAAAAAGCCCGTTCTCGTGGATTACCCTGCGAAGGGAGCCACGGCCCATCCACGGTCTAATCGGGGCCGCGTTGCTCACGAGCTCACATCAGCCTTTCAAGCCACACAACCGTGAACGTCAAACAAGCCGCCAACGTCCTTGACCTGCTCGAGTTCTTCGCCACGCATCAGCGGCCGGCCAGCCTCGCCGAGATCTCCAAGCAGCTCGGCTGGCCGCGCTCCAGCACGTTCAACCTGCTCGGCACGCTGACGAGCCGCGGCTTCCTCTACGAACCGCGTGCGAAGCAGGGCTACTACCCGGCACCGGCTTGGGCGGCGCTCGTCGATCGGATCGAGCAGGCACAACCGATGCCGCGGGACATGCAGCAGTTCTTGGAACTTCTCGTCAGAGACACGGGAGAGACCGCGGTGCTTGCCGCGGCCAGTGGCGCCTACGCCCTTTTCATCGAGACGGTGGAGTCACCGAATTCGGTGCGCTACGCGGCGCCCGTCGGCAAGAGGGTGCCTTTGCACGTGACCGCGACGGGACGCGCCTTGCTGTCGCAGATGAGCCAGGACGAGCGCTCCGCGATCCTCAGGAAGGCCGCGTTCGAGCGCTTCAGCCCGTCCACGCTCATGAGCCCGGACGAAGTCGAACAGGAGATCGAGACTTCGGTTGCGCGCGGCTGGTTCAGGGGCAACGGAGAGTTCACGCCCGACTTGGGAGGCGTGGCCCTGCCCTTTGCCATCGGCGATCGCCGTTTCGCGGTGCTCGTGGCAGGCCCGACCTTCCGTATCGGTCCGCATCTGGACGGCATCGCACAGCGCATGCGCAGGCAGCTTGGCAAGTACCTGGCCGCACACGCCGCCGAAGGATGAATGGGCGCCCGCGCGCTTCAGACCGATCCCCTGCCACACCGCGCCAGCTCACCGTCGCAAAGCCATCGATACGATGGCCGCCCCCGCCCGCCGTTCAAACCGCGAGCTGTTCTTGCCGCGCTCTTCTGCCCGGCTCTCGACTGGCCGTGCTGCTGGTGCTCGTTCGCGGTGGCGCCTGCCAGAGAAATCCACCGTGCAGATCGTGGGCGTTGGGGCACCCGATCTGGCCGAGCGCCAGATCCAGCTCGCCGCGCAAGATGTCCAAAGCCCGCTTTCCACCGGCAGCTCCGCCGGCGGCAAGACCGTACGCGGCAGCACGCCCCACGAAGCACATGCGCGCGCCCAGCGCGAGCGCGACCGCCACATCGGCACCGCGCCGGATTCCGCTGTCGAACATGACCACGAGCTGATGGCCGGCCGCGTGCACCACCTCTGGCAATGCGTCGATGGCCGCCACGCCCCGGTCGAGTTGCCGTCCCCCATGGTTGGACACGATGACGCCGTCGGCACCCGCAGCTGCAGCCGCCAGGGCGTCTTCGGGCGAAAGGATGCCCTTGAGCACCAGGTTGCCCGGCCACAGCTTGCGCAGCCGCTCCACCAGCGCCCACTGGTGGCGTGTCGGCACCTGCTCAGCGTAGAAGGAGGTCAAGGCCCGCGCGTCGAGGCCGGCCGGCGCGTGCGGCTGGATGTTCTCCATCACCGGCAGGCCATGGCGCAGGTAGCCGGCCACCCAAGCCGGATGGCGCAGCGACTCCAGGATCACGCCCGCCGTCGGCTTGTACGGGCGCACCCAACCGCTGCGGATGTTGCGTTCGCGCTTGGCATGCAGCGGCACATCGACGGTCACGACCAAGGTCTCGACACCCACGTGCCGGGCACGATCCAGCAAGCCCTGCTCCATCCGCGCGTCCTTGCAAGGGTAGTAGTTGAGCCACGCACCGGGCGCGGCTTGCGCCGCCGCCTCGATCGATGCGTTGCTCGCACCGGACAGCACGAAGGGCACCTTGGCTTGAGCAGCCACTTCCGCCAGCGCGACGTCGCCGCCGTGCCGGACCATGCCGAGCATGCCCATGGGCCCGATGCCGAAGGGCGAGGCGTAGGTCTTGCCGAAGACCGTCACCTGCTGCGAGCGCGTGCCGATGTCCACCAGGTAGCGGGGCTTGAGCCGGTGTCGGCGGATCGCCTCCGCGTTCTCCTCCAACGCTTCCTCATCGTCCGCGCCGCCTTCCAGGTAGTCGTAGATGACGCGAGGGAGGTAGCGGCGAGCGAGGTGCTGCAAGTCAGCAATGCTGAGGCACTTGTCCACGGCCGACGTCATGCCCGCTCCTGCGCCCGCTGGGCCTGCGTCGGGGCTCCCGGCACCTCGACCTCCGCCACCAGCACCTGGCTGCCCGCGGTCACGAACAACTGGTGCCGCTCTGGCCCGCCGTAGGCGCAGTTGGTGGTCATCCGGCCTGCCGGTGCGTCGAGACGCCACGTCGGCTGGCCAACCTCGTCGAAGAGCCACACCGCGCCCAGTCCGACATGGCACACCGCAAGGCCACCCCGCTCGTCCAATGCCAGCCCATCGGGGCCACCGCCGCCGGACAGCTGGATGTAGCTGCCGACCTTGGTCACGAGGCCGTGCTGCTTGACCAAGGGCACACGCCAGATGGCATTGGCCCGGGTGACCGCCACGTACAGCGTGTCCCCGGCGCGGTTGAGCACCAACCCGTTGGGGCTGGGCACATTGGACAGCAGGCAATCGAGCCGGCCATCCGCAGTCAGCCGGTACACGCGGCCGCTGGGGTCATGCAGGCCCGTTTGGCCCTGGTCCGTGAAGTACAGGTCCCCGTTGGCAGCGAAGGTCAGATCGTTCGGTCCCTTGAAGCGCTGGACCAACGCACGGTCCAGGTACGGTGCGATGCCCCCGGTCGCCGGGTCGAACACCATGATGCCGTTCTTGTTGTCCGCGATGAAGGCCCGGCCATCGCGATGGAACACCAAGCCGTTGGGTTCGCCGTCGTACTCCAGCGCACATTCGAAGTGACCGCGCGGGTCGATCTTGAGCAGCCGCCCCCAGGGGATGTCCACGACCCAAAGGTTGCCATGGGCATCGAAGGACGGCCCTTCGAGGAAGGCCGGCGCGTCGGCGCCGTGCAGTTGCACATCGACCCAGGTCGAACGCCGGCCGCGCACGTGCAGGCGGCCGGGGACGGAGGCGAACACCTCCATGGTCTTGCGGGGAGGGGCAGCGTACATGGGTCAGTCCAGCTTGATGTTGAGATCCTTGATCAACGGAGCGAGCGTGGCTGATTCCGTGCCCACCAGCTTCACGAAGTCCTCTGCGCTGGACCAGGCTGGCTCGAGGCCAAGGCCTTCCATGCGCTCGCGCAGGTCCGGCATGGCCAGCACTTCCTTGAGGTCGGCCGAAATCTTGCGCTGGATCTCCGGCGGCAGTCCCGCCGGCCCCATCAGGCCGTGCCACATGGGCGAGTTCGAGTTCTTCAGGCCCAGCTCGGCCAGCGTGGGGACATCCGGCAGCGATGCGATGCGGTGCGGGCTGTTCGTCGCGAGCGGCCTCAGCTTGCCGGACTTGAACAGCGGCGGATAGGCCGGGACGCCGTCAAGGCCCGACTGGATCTCGCCGGACAGCAGACCCTTGGTCACGTCGGCCCCACTCTTGTAGGGCACATAGCGTGCCTGGATGCCGGCGTCGCGCAGAAAGCGTTCCGCCGCCAGCTGCACGCCGACCACGCCGCCTCCCATGGTCACCGAATCCGGGTTCTTCCTGGCCAGGGCGATGAGTTCGGGCATGGACTTCGCGGGCAAGGTGTCGTTGGCCACGAAGATCAGCGGCACGGATGCGATGACCGCGATCGGCGTGAAGTCGCGCCGTGGGTTGTACGGCAGCTTCCCGAAGGCATGGGGGTTGACCGTCAGCGTCGAGTTGATGGGCTGGAACAGCGTGTAGCCGTCTGGCGCCGCGCGAGCGACATCGGCTGCGGCGATCGCTGTGTGCGCGCCAGGCTTGTTGTCGACCATGACGGCCTGGCCCCAGCGCTCACTCAGCTTCTGCGCGATGTGGCGCGCCGTCGCGTCGGCCGTTCCTCCTGCCGCGAACGGAACGACCCAGCGCACAGGACGCGTGGGCCAGGGTTGTTGTGCCGTGGCCGGCAGCAGGCACAGGCCTGCCAGCGTGGCCACCATCCAATTGCGTCTCGTGCTCATGGCGTGTCTCCTGTTGGAATCGATGGACGTGAAGGAACATGACCACAGTTCGTCTGCGGCCGATGGAATGCGGCTGGAGGGCGGGCGCTAGCCTCGAAGCGCCTGCGCCTGCGTCCGGTACCCGCTCGGATCGACACGCACATCGATCAGCGTGGGGCCTGGAGCAGACAGCGCCTCCTCGAGTGCCTTCTCGTACCCGGCTTCGTCGTGGGCCGAGAACGCACGCAGGCCGAAGCCACGCGCCACGCTGACGAAGTCGGCGTGCGCCCACCGCACGCCCGCATCGACCATGCCCCGGTTGCGTTGCTTCAGCGCGATCAGCGACAGCGCGGCATCGTTGAAGACGATCACGCAAAGGTTGGCGTTGTGCTGCGCCGCCGTGGCGAGTTCGCCCGCGCACATCATCAGCCCGCCATCGCCCGTGAACACCAGCGTGGGCTGCTCGGGCTCGTGCAACGCGCTGGCGATGCCGGCGGGCAGGGCATAGGCCATGGTCGCCAGGCCGTTGGAGATCAGCGCTCCGCCCGGCCGGCCGGCCCGCCAGAAAGCCATGGCGGAGAACATGTGGGCGCCGGCATCGACGGTGATGCGCGCTGCCCGCGGTCCGGCCACGCGCTGTGCGGTCTCCACGACGACCTGGGGCGACAGGCCGGCAGTGGACGCAGGCGACGCCAGCCGGCTGCGCATGCGCGCTCGCAGCTGGGCGATCTCCTCGGCCGCCCACGCAGACGCGGCACCGTGCGGCAGCAAGCCGCTCAGCGATGCCGCCAGGGGGCCGCGGATCGCTGCGGCGGGCTCGACGTAGTGCACCGGGTGGCGCACCAGGGAAATGTCGAGCACCGGGGCGGTGTACGGCCAGGGACGGCCGATGAGTTCAACCGGATCGAGCCCGCACAGGACGATGAGATCGGCCGCGCCGATGCATTCCGCTTCCGCCGCGCCGCCTGTGAAGCAGCCGACCGTGAAGTCACCGGCACCGTCGGTCACGCCCTTGGCCTTGTAGGTCGTCAGCACGGGGCACCGCAGCCTTCGCACCAGTTCGTTCACGGCATCGGCGGCATCGTCGCCGCGGCACTCCAGGCCCACGAGCACCACCGGCCTGCGGGTGCTGCGCAGGAGCTGCGCTGCGTCGCCATGGACCTGCGGCGCCGCCTGTGCACGGTTCGGCTGCCTTGGGGGCACGGTGATGGCCCGACGCGCGGCCTCTCCTGTCAGCTCCAGGTGCGCCGGCCCCCACGGCGCCGTGAGCATGGAAGACAGAAGTCCATCCAGTTCAGCGGACGGGTCATCGGCCTCCAGGCGCGCGTGGGCCTTGACCACCGGAGCCGACATCGCGCATTGGTCGAACACCTGGTGCGTATCGATCGCCCGCTGCCGCGCGTTCCAGCCATCGCTGATGAAGAGGACCGGTGCACGGTCCAGGCTGGCATGGGCCAAACCATTCATGGCACTGGCGGCGCCGGGTCCCTGGGTGGCGATGGCCACACCGAACCCGTTGCGCAGCTCGGCATCCGCCGCCGCTGCCAAGGCCGCACCCGTCTCGGTACGGCACAGCACGAAATCGATGCCGACGCGGCCGAACGCCTCGATGAGATCGAGCGAGCTGCCACCGCCTGGGACGCCGAACGCACGGCGCACGCCGTGAAGAGCGCATGCCAGGGCGATCAGGTCGGCAACCGTATGGGCAGGTGCCATGGCTCAGTCTCCGACACCGTGGCCGCGCTTGGGGATCAGCGACATGCGGACGAACTCCATCACCTGCACGCCCTTGTGATTCAGGCCGCGCGTGCGCGTGGTCACGATGCCCTGGGTCGGCCGGCTCTTGGACTCGCGCACCTCCAGCACCTCGGACTCGGCGTAGAGCGTGTCGCCGCAGAACACGGGCGCGGTCAGCTTGATCTCCTTCCAGCCCAGGTTGGCGATGGCCTTGGCGCTGACGTCGTTGACCGTCATGCCCAGCACCACGGCCAGCGACAGGCCGCTGTTGACCAGCAGCTGGCCGAACTCGCTCTGCGCCGCGAAGTGCACGTCGCAGTGCATGGGGTGGGCGTTCATCGTGATCAGCGAGAACTGGATGTTGTCGTTCTCGGTGATGGTGCGGCCCGGTCGGTGCTCGTAGATGTCGCCGACCTGGAAGTCTTCGAGGTAGCGGCCGTAGGAGGCGCGGTAGCGTTGGGGGCGGATTTCGACAGCGGATTGCATGGTGGGTTCAGACTTTCAACACGAAGGGGTCCTGGATCTCGTCGCTGGTTTCGCACCAGACGCTCTTGGTTTGCAGGAACTGATCGACCGACTCCATGCCGTTCACGCGGCCCAATCCGCTTTGCTTGTAGCCGCCGAACGGCGAGTTGAAGGCCATGGCGCGGTAGGTGTTGATCCAGACCGTGCCGGCCTGCAGTCGGCGCGCCATGCGGTGCGCGCAGCGCAGGTCCCGCGTCCAGACGCCCGCGGCCAGGCCGAAGCGGCTGTCGTTGGCCAGGGCCACGACCTCTTCTTCGTCGCGGAACGGCGTGACGGCCAGCACCGGGCCGAAGACCTCCTCCTGCATCAGCGGGTTGTCGCTGCGCAACTTGTGCAGGATGGTCGGCCCGAAGAACAGGCCCTTGTCCAGACCCGGCACCTGCACACGTTGGCCGCCCTGCAGCAGTTCGGCACCGGCCTCGAGCGCCCGCGCCACCATGGTCTCGTTCTTCTGCAGTTGGGCAGCCGTTGCCACCGGTCCCATCTGGGTGTCCGGTAGCAGCGGGTCGCCAAGACGGATGGAACGGGCGCGCTGAACCAGCCGGTCGACGATCTGGTCGTAGATGCTTTCGTGCACGTAGGCGCGCGAGCCGGCAATGCAAGTTTGGCCGGCCGCCGCGAAGATGCCCGACAGCAGGCCGGCCACCGCGTTGTCGACCGGTGCATCGCCGAACACGATGTTGGGACTTTTGCCGCCCAGCTCCAGCGTGCAGCTGGCCAGGCGCGCGCCGGCACGTGCGGCGATGGCACGGCCCGCGGCATCGCTGCCCGTGAAGCAGATCTTGGCAACGTCCGGATGATCGACCAGCGCTTCGCCCGTGACGCGGGCGCCGGTCACCACGTTGAGCACGCCGGGCGGGATGCCGGCCTCCTCGGCCAGGCGCACCAGCGTGAACGCCGAAGCCGACGTGACCTCGGAGGGCTTGAGCACCACCGTGTTGCCAGCTGCCAATGCGGGCGCGCAGCCCATGATGGTGAGGAAGGTCGGCGAGTTCCAGGGCACGATCACGCCGACCACGCCGATGGGCTCGCGCAAGGTGTAGTTGAGGACGCTCCGACGCTCCAGCGGGATCACACGGCCTTCGATCTTGTCGGCCAGGCCGCCGAAGTAGTAAAGCCATTCGCGCACCACGTTGGCCTGCGCCTTCATCTCCGCCAGCAGCTTGCCGTTCTGGGTCGACTCCAGACGGGCAATCGCCTCGGCATTGGCGGCGATCTTCTCGCCCCAAGCCATCAGCAAGCGACCACGGCGCGTGGGCGACAGCCCACCCCAGGGCCCATTCAGCGCAGCACGCGCTGCGCCGACGGCGGCATCGACATCCTCGGCATCGGAATCCGCGAAACGGCCAGCCACCTCCCCCGTAGTCGGATTGGTGCTGGCAAAGCGGCGGCCCGAGCGCGCCATCGCCGCCTGCCCTCCGAGGTAGTTGTCGAACACCACGTCGGTTTCTGTCTCCATCCCATCCATCCTTTCAGCAGCCTTCGGCGGCGATGCAAGTTTCATAAGTTGTACGTACATATTTATCCTACACCTTGGCAATACGCTTGGTCAAACGGAATTTGTTGTACGTACATTAAGCCTCCTGGGATGACAATGCTCGTCGTTCGTGCGGCCCGGCCGGGGGCAGCTCGCCCTGATGCAGAATCTGCCGATGCCAAGAACAGCGAAGAAGCCCGCAGTGCGGGCCGCACCGCCGAAAGCGGGCCGCAGATCCGCCCAACCCTCGCCCGGGCTCGCAGAATCCGGCGAGCCTCTTTGGCGGCAGGTCGTGCAGTCGCTGCGGACAGACATCCTCAAGGGCGTCTTCCGAGTAGGCGCGCAGTTGCCAACCGAGGGCGAGCTGTCGGAACGGTTCGCTGTCAGCCGCCACACCGTGCGGGAGGCGCTGCGCCAGCTGCGCACGGATGGCCTGGTGTCCTCGCGCCGGGGCTCGGGTACGACGGTCATGCCGGCCCAGCCGAGCACGCCGTTCAACGTCCACCGCGTGGCCTCCATCGACGAGCTGATCGCCTACGCCTCAGAGAGCCGCTACGTCATCGAGCGCACGGATGTGGTGTCCGCCGATGCAACGGCTGGCAGCCTGGGTCTGCCCGAAGCGGGCCGCTGGTTGCGGCTGGATGGCATTCGCCTGCCTGGCGATGGCGGCGAGGTTCCGATCTGCTGGACAACCGTGTTCGTCGCCGAGGACTTCATGGGCGTCGAACGCCTGTTGAACAGCCAGCGCGGCCCCATCTGGCGGCTGATCGAGGACATCTATGGTGAGCGCCTGGTCGAGGTCGACCAGATGCTGCGCGTGCAGGCTCTGTCGCCCGAGCTGGCTGCCAAACTCCAGGTCGAGGCCGGCTCCAGCGCCGTTGAGGTTCGCCGCACCTACCGCAACACGCGTGGCCAGGTGGCGGAGGTATCCGTGAATCTCTACCCTGCCGACAAGTTTCAGTTCAACATGAAGCTCAGTCGAGCGTAGGGTTTGCAACGCGGGCGAAGCAGACCCTATCGGGACGTGCTCGCGCATCTCGGGCGAGAACTTGTTCGACTTGCGCATGGCGCAATCCTCGCGGAGTGTTGGGCCTCCGCGAAACCAGGGCGGTTCAAGAACATCCCTGCCACCTGCCCCAAGCAGGTACTCACGCGAACGCCAAGCCATAGCGGAGCAGCCACTCCCATGGATCACGATAGACAGGGCGCCCCTCGCCGAGCAACTGCAGGGCGATCGGCGCCCGGTTGCCAAGCAGCGCAATGCAATCTGCCGCCCAGCGCACCAGTTCTGGCGTGACCACCAACTCCTGCAGGCCGGATGCGGCGTTTCGTTGAAACTGGTGGTGCGGGACTGGCGGAAAGGTGGGGCCTACAGCGGGGGACATTTACCGCAGCCGTAGAACGAGCAACCGAGCACCGGCAATGGCTGCCACATAAGTCGTAAGAAAAAACCCGGATCCATGCCCGCGCATTCTGAGCCCGGGCGTCGGAGTCTCCCTACATCAAAAGATGTAGCAGCAGCAGCGAAGTAAATCCTTCAATCTCGAGCTGTCGAAACTCACCGCATGCTCGACATCCGTGGTCAGCCTGCCCCAGCGCGCCCCGCGGCGTGGGTTGGGGCAACTCGCTTGGCGACTCTCGGTTTTCGTTGACGGTCGTCAAATTCAAAATGGAAGAATGAAACCATCCTCAATCTGATAGATTTGTGCCGAACCAAGCCAGTGGCGTGGCCTTGAATCTCATTGGCTGTCGATATTCCAGGGAAGAAGATCATGAAGAAGTCCCTCACTGTGCGCGCCAAACTGGCCTATTCGTACGGCGGTTTGGCGCTTCTCGTGCTGGCGACCTCGGCGCTGGCCCTCCACGCACTGTCGTCATCCAATGACCGATTTGCGCGGTATGTCACGGGCATCAATGCCCGGGCCACAGTGGCCAACCATGTGCGCACTGCCGTGGATGAACGCGCAGTCGCCGCACGCAACCTGGTCCTGGTGAGCGGCACTGCTGACCTGGATGCAGAAAAAGCCAAGGCCACGAGAGCGCACCAGGCCGTGCAGGCGGAGTTGACCAGGCTCAAAGGCATGGTCGGAGATGATCCTGACACCTCTCAGCAAGCGAAAGGCCTGATCGCAGACATCGAACGGATCGAGGCGCAGTACGGCCCGGTGGCGTTGGCGATCATCGACCTCGCGCTCAACGACCGGCGTGACGAAGCCATCGAGCGGATGAACAAGGAATGTCGGCCGCTGTTGCAGGCGCTGGCGACAGCCGCTGCCGCGTATGCGGACTACACGGAGAACCATGCGCGGGAACTGACCGAAGAAGCTGCGGCCCAGTACGCTACTCAGCGCTGGCTCCTGATCCTGGCGAGCGTCGCGGCCTTCACCGCCGCGTTGTTGGCCGGAATGTTGATTACCCGCAGTTTGACGCGGGCGCTGGGCGCTGAGCCTGCCGACCTCAGTCAGGCGGCCGAACAGGTTGCGGGAGGCGATCTGCGGTCGGTGCAGAGAGAGGGTGCCGCGCCCCAAGGCAGTGTCCTGTGTTCGCTCACTGCGATGCAGGTCAGCCTGGCGCGCATTGTCAGCGATGTGCGTACCGCCTCGGACTCCATCGCCACTGGATCGGGGCAGATCGCACAGGGAAACGCCGACCTGAGCGAGCGCACTGAAGCGCAGGCCAGCGCCTTGCAGCAGACCGCTGCGACGATGGATGAACTGGCGAGCACTGTGCGCAACAACGCCGAGAACGCCCGCCGGGCCAGCAAGCTCGCCGTCGACGCATCGACGGTGGCGACGAGGGGAGGTGCAGTCGTGGGCAATGTGGTGAAGACCATGCGAGGGATCCGGACCAGCTCGGACAGGATCTCCGAGATCATCGGCGTGATCGATGGCATCGCGTTCCAGACCAACATTCTGGCTCTCAATGCCGCTGTCGAGGCGGCACGCGCAGGCGAACAGGGTCGGGGTTTTGCAGTGGTGGCCAGCGAGGTCCGCTCGCTGGCGCAGCGCAGCGCTACCGCCGCCAAGGAAATCAAGTCATTGATCCAGGGCAGCGTGCAGCAGGTGCAGGACGGTTCGTCGTTGGTGGAACAGGCCGGAGCGACGATGCAAGAGATCGTGGATGCCATTCGTCAGGTCAGCACCATCGTTGGGGAGATCAGCTCCGCGAGTTCCGAGCAGAGCACCGGCGTAGGACAGATCGGCGAGGCAGTCGCCAAGATGGACCAGGTCACCCAGCAGAATGCCGCGCTCGTCGAAGAAAGCGCGGCGGCTGCCGCCAGCCTGAAGCAGCAGGCTGCCGGGCTCGTCGATGCCGTTGCCCTCTTCCGTTTGGCACACTGAGATGAAACCACCCCGTTTGGACTTCTCACTGCGTGTAGAAGTCCCATCCCCCTCAAGGGGCGCACCCGGCGGCCTGGCAGAGCCAGTTCCGCGGCTGCGCTGGCATGGCCTGCTCCGCGGCCTCTCGACCAGCGGCTTGCGACCCGGTTTCGTGCTCTGCGGGTGGCGCGCCAGCGCCGTGGAAAACTGACATGCACTGCGGCTCGGCTTGGGCGCACTGGTTGTGACGTGTGTGGGACAGCAATCCCACGCGACAACTGGGGCCTTGGGCACCGAATGTCCGGTGGCCGTGGACCATTGTGCCGGCTTGGTCAGCGCAGCCTCGAGGATCCTACATGGCCATCGACACGAAACAAGGCGAACGCCCCGGATCATCCGCAGCGGAACAGATGCCGCCTTCGTTTGCGCGGGAGCGGTGCGCGCCGGTCGCCGATGCGGAGATCACCGCCGCCGTGCGTTCGCTGGGATTGGCCGGCCATGGGCCGGGGTCCGCGGCAGAACTGCTCCAGGTCCTGTCCAACCAGTCGCTCGACCGCAACGCGCTGGTGGCGTGCATCAGCGCGCATCCCGGTATCGCGGCAACCGTGGTGCGGGTGGCCAACTCGGCCTACTATGGCCGCTCCGGCCAGGTGACGAGCATCGACCAGTCGGCGCAGTTGCTGGGCACGTCCACCCTGCGCGCGATCGCGGCCGCCGCTTGCTTCGACAAGATGAGCAGCACCGTCTCCGGGGCCGGCACCTTCGACTGGATCGGATTCCGGCGCCACAGCTTGGCGTGCGCCTGTGCGGCACAGTCCATCGCGCGCCGCGCGGCTCCGCAGTTGGCCAGCCAGATGTTCCTGCTGGGGCTTCTGCATGACCTGGGCATGCTGGTCCAGTGGCGACTGCGCCCGCGGCAGGTGGCTTTTGCCGATCGGCAAGGACTGGCTGCGGGGATGCCGGCGATCGCCGACGACCAAGCCGAAATTCGCATGCTGGGCGCCACCCGTGCGCATTGCACCAGCGTGTTGCTGCGGCATTGGCGTCTGCCCGAGCCGATGTGCCATGCCGTCGGGCTCGCCGATCAGGACATCGAGAAGCTCGCTGCTGGCGGTCTGCCAGGCACGATGCTGGCGCTGGCGGATCTCCTGGCCTGTACGTCCGGCTTCCCCCTGCGCTACGGTCGGCAGCGCGACCCGGCGCAGCAGGAGGCGCTGGCTGCAGGCAGCGGCTTGGAACCGGGCGTCGTCAAAGAGATCACCGAGGCGCTCGCGGACGAGGTGGAATGGCTCAGCGGCGCCATGGTGGGCTGAGAACGGCTGGCGCGACCGTGGCCTCCACCATGGGAAAGGGACATGTGGTGCAGGATGTGGGCAAGGCCTTGCAGGCCACGGCAAGCGCCGTGGTGCTGACGGATGCGTCCGGGAACATCAGTTGGTGCAACGCCGGGTTCACGCGGCTGAGCGAATACACGTTGGACGAAGCGCGCGGACGCAGCCTGGCGGCACTGCTGCATGGGCCTGGGCGGGATTTGGCTCCGCTGCGCGCGATCGCGCACGCCATCCACGCCGGCATGGCTTTCAAGGGACGGTTGCTGGCACACGCCAAAAGCGGGCGCAGTTACTGGATTGCCGTCGACCTCGATCCGATCCGTGCCACAGACGGGACGCTACAGGGTTTCATCGCGGTGCAGATCGACGTGACGGAGCGTGCGATCAGCCACGACTTCCTGCGCAGCATCATCGACAACGCTGCGGCCGGCATCCTGGTGCGCAATGCCGAGGGCGTGATCACTGCGTGCAATCCGGAAGCCGAACGGCTGCTCGGACGCACGAAATCCGGGCTGGTCGGGACATCCGGGCCGGATCTGAACCTCTTCACGCAGACGGAGGACGGTACGCCGATCGCGCCCGACGGCCTGCCGTCCATGCGCGCACTGGCGCAGCGCAAGGACATTCTGGGAGAGGTCCTCGGCGTCACTGGTGCCGGAGGCGTTACGCGCTGGCTGCAGTTCAACTGCCGGTTGGTGAAGGATCCGATCGACGGCACGACGTCGGTGATCACCAGCTTCACCGACATCAGCGCGCAGAAGCACGCACTGCAGGAGTTGGCGGCCGAACGCAGGCGCCTGGACGCAGCGCTCGACGGCACCCAGGCCGGCGTGTGGGAGCTCAACGTCCAGACCGGCGAGATCCGGCTGAACGCCCGGACCGCGCGCCTTGGCCGCTACGCGCACGCCGAGGAGCAGGCCATGCGGACCGACGCATGGATCCGGATGATCCATCCCGACGATGCGGGAGCATTGCGCGCGCAGCTCGAACGCCTCACCAAGGGCCAGCTCGACTACATCGATGCCATCTGCCGCATCAAGCACAAGGACGGACACTGGGCATGGAATGCGGTGCGCGGCCGCATCGCCGTGCGGAGCGCGGACGGCCGCCCGGAATGGATCTACGGCACGCGCGTGGATGTCGACGACTGGAAGCAGTCGCAGCTGGAACTGCAGAGCGTCAACACCAAGCTGGAGGCGCTGTTCAAGTTCTCGCCCGTGGGCATCGCGCTGAACCTGTTGGAAGATGCCCGGTTCCTGCAGTTCAACCAGGCCCTGATGGCGATGACGGGTTATGCGGAGGCCGAGCTGCAGGCGCTGCGGCACCGCGACATCTGTCCGGAAGAATGCAGGGCCGAGGTCACTCGCCAGCGGGCACTGCTGATGGCCGAGGGACGCTACGGCCCCTACGAGTCCGAGATGCTGCACAAGAAGGGCCACCGCATCCACGTGCAGTTGACCGGCGTGCGCGTGACGCTGGCCGACGGCACGCAATGCATCTGGTCGATCATCCAGGACATCGGGCCGCGCAAGCTGCTGGAGACGCAGCTGCGCAACGAGGCTCGCACCGACCGGCTCACCGGGCTGCCGAACCGGGCCATGCTGTTGGAGCGGCTGCAGCAGGCCGTGGCGCGGGCCAAGGCAGATCCCGGCGCGCGCTTCGCCCTGCTGTTCCTGGACTTCGACCGCTTCAAGCTCGTGAACGACAGCTTGGGCCACGAGGCGGGGGACCAACTGCTCAAGCAGATCGCAGACAGGCTGCGCGAGAGCCTGCGCTCGGACGAGACGCAGGCGCCTCGCGCATCGGGCAGCATCGTCGCGCGCCTCGGCGGCGACGAATTCGTGGTCCTGCTGCACGAGGTGCAAACCGCGGAGCAGGCGGCGCGTGTGGCCAACCGGCTGTTGAAGGCGTTCGCGGCGCCCTACGGCATCAAGGGCAAGGAGATCCATTCCACCGCCAGCATCGGCATCATGGTGGCCGACCAGGACTGCGGCAGCGCCGACGAGGTCCTGCGCAACGCAGACATGGCGATGTACGAGGCCAAGCAGGCGGGGCGCGCGACCATGGCGTTCTTCGATCCGGCCATGCTCACGCGCGTGACCCGGGCGGTGCGCATCGAGGAGGCGCTGCGCAATGCGATCAAGGCCGGCGAGCTGTCGCTGGTCTACCAGCCCGTGATCGACCTGGAGACCGGCCAGTTGCGTTCGGCCGAGGCGCTGGTGCGCTGGAACCACCCGGAGCTGGGCACCGTGTCGCCCACGGAGTTCATTCCGATCGCGGAGGAATCGGGACTGATCGTCGGCATCGGCGAGTGGGTGCTGCGCAGGGCCTGCCTGCAGTGGCGCAACTGGTTCGAAGAGGATCCCGTGCGCGCGCCCGAGACGGTGAGCGTCAATCTCTCCCGGATCCAGATGCTGCAGGGCGACCGGCTGGTCGAGCAGGTTGCCGCGCTGCTGCACGAGACCGGCATGCACCCAGGCCAGCTGCAGCTGGAGGTCACCGAACGCGAGGTGATGCGCGATCCGCAGGCGGCGCGCGACCTGATGCAGCGCCTGCGCGCACTCGGCGTGCGCCTGGCCATGGACGACTTCGGGACGGGGACCTCCTCGCTGGGCTGCCTGCGCGACTACCCGTTCGACGTCATCAAGATCGACAAGTCCTTCGTCGACGGCCTGTCGGACGACATCGGCACCCTGGCTGTGATGCACGCCACGATCTCTCTGGTCGACAACCTCGGCATGGCAAGCGTCGCGGAAGGGGTGGAGCAGTACGAACAGGTCGGTGTGCTGCAGTCGATCGGCTGCCGCTACGGCCAGGGCTACCTGTTTTCGCGGCCCGTGCCAGGGGAGCAACTGCACAGCGCCGTACAGGAGTCTGCCGCGCGGACCGGCAGCCGCTCAACGCTGTGGCTCGACGAAAAATAAGCCTGTCACCGCTGTGCGAACAGGTGCGCTGTCGAGCCTGGAAACCGTGGAGATGACGCGCGTGGTCCCCAAAAGGACGGGCGGTGGGTCAAGCCTGTACGGTGCTCAGCACTCGCAGGACAACGACAAGGGCGATCACTGCCGCAATGGCGCCGCAGATGATCAACATGCGCTTGTTCGCATACCGGTTGCGGCTTGATGACGTCGGCACTGCGCCGTTTTCTGGCTTGGTTTCGAGCATGGAAGACTTTCGGTGAGTGGTAGCTTCCTCCATTTGCGAACGAATTCGAACTTGAAGGTGTGGGCCGACCGGCCAACGATGCGCAGGACAAAGCGCAGAAAACGGCGAACTGCCCGCAGCGCGACTCCGGAGCCCCATCGCCCCGCCGCGGCCGGCAACACCAGGCGCATGCAGAGCTCTACCCTGCGTGGCAGCCCACACCAGCCCGCCAGGCGCTCGGCTACCACGGCGCACGCTACAGGACGCCGAGGAACTGCGTCGGGCCGCCACCGCATGCGCCAGCGGCGCCCAGGGCCGGCTCACGCTGGGCTTCGCGGACCTTGTCTCAGGAGTCCGCATCCGCTTGTTCCCGACGCAAGCGGGCAGCGCGCTCCGCATACGGCAACGCTTGAGAGTCGCGCCTCTGCGCACGGTAGAGAACAACGAGGTTGTCCAAGAGCGGTAGCAGCCTTGCGGATTTCTCCCCCTCCGCCGCCTCGGTGATGACCAGTGCTTGGAGATACTGCCGCTCAGCCTCCGCGTAGCGTCGCCGTCGGTAGTCAAATCCTGCAAGGAAGTTCAGCGCCTGAGCCCGCCCAAGTTGCGCCTCTGTCGAGAGGCCGTGCCGAGCATAGAGCGACATCGCCTGCCGATACACACGTTGCGCAGCAACGTCGTCCTTGTTTGCCTCATGGACTTGCGCCAAGTTGGCAAGAACCCGTGCCGTCTCGATCGACTCCGGCGCCAACGCCTCTCGGATCTGCACCGCCTTTCGAAAGCGCTCCTGTGCAACATCAAAGTCCCCGCGCTGCATCGACCAGAGGCCCAACTCGTTCAGGTGGTAGGACATCCGCAGCCCCTGCGGCTCTGCAAGCTCCAGGAGCTTCACAGCCCGTTCATGCAGCTCTCTCGCCTCTTCCCCACGCTGCATGCGCGTCAACAGATCTGCCAGCGCCTCGATGGCAGTCAGACGGAGCAATGGATCGGCAGACGGCGGATCTTCCAGCAATGCAAGCGCTTGCACCAACGAGTTGCGGGCTGCAGCCCAATCTCCCCTGTCCTGCTGCGCGCGCGCCATGCGCGCCAAAGCGGCTGAACGCATGGGGGCAGGCAGCCGCTCTTGCTCGGCGAGAAGCCGCACGTCATGGGATTGCGCCTGCTCAAGGTTTCCAAGATCGGCATGCGCGCGCGCCAGAGCCTCCAATGCACCTCGCCGCACCGTCTCGAGCTCCGCGCCCACCGCGACACGATCGACGATGGCAAGGGCATGCTCATAGGCCTTGATTGCGTCCCCGGACCGACGCATCGCACCGTAAGCATGCCCCAGATTCAGTGCCAGCGCCGCAGTGTTGACATGATCGCCCAGCGCCTGCTCGCTCATCTCGAATGCTTGCCGCGTGGCGTCGATCGCTTCGGAGAAGCGCCCCGCACGCTGGTGAATGAGACCCAACAGGTTGAGGCTGCTTGCGACGTAAGAAGCCTGACTGCCCTGCCCTGCCCTAGCTCGGGCCAGGGCGTCCTGCGCCGCCACCTCCGCCGCCATCAAGTCGCCGCGCGCGTATGCCTCTTGGCCGCGGTCATATGAAGATTGCCAGGCTTGCATGGCGGTGCTGCGCTCATGAGCCTGTGCCAGGCTCGATCCAGCAAGCGCCCCGACAACGGCGCCCACGATTCCTGCCTTCCAATGCCGCGTTCGCAACCTCAACCACCGACGAAGCTGCATCACGGGCTCACAGGCGCAGGCAATCGGCAGTACAGATCGACGTAGGTCAACGCGGCGGCAAACGCATACAGTGCGCCAGCATCCACTGCGGCCTCCTGCTCCGCAGGCAACTCCAACGCGTCCAGCTCGGCGATGAAATCGCGCCAATGCGCAGCCCGTCCATCCGGATGCGGTGCAAGGTGCCGGGCTCCGAATCCGCCGTGCAGCCCAAGGGGAGCCACAGCCTTCAGCAAAAAGGCCGCGCCCAGGTTGGAGCCCTCCACGGTGTAGAGCCAAGCAAGCGCTTGTGGAACATGAAGCGGCGTGCCGCCGGTGAATGCCGGTTGGGGCAAAGCGCCTTCATCCAGAACCACCCCGAGGTCTGCAAGGTCCTTCTCAAGAAGTTCCAGTCTGCTTCGCTGCACGAGTCCAGGAAGCATCGCGCCGAGGGTCGCATGCCGATACAGGAACTCCACGTCACGGTGCAGCCGGTACTGCGACTGCAAGAAGCCGGCATAGCGGGCACGGTCTGCGAAGGGATTGAACGCCATGATGCGGCGATCGAGCTGCGCATGAACGGTCCGGGTGACGGCCTTGAGGCGAGCGCGGCGGCCATGGGTGGGTGTGGGGTGGGTCATGATGGAGGGTGGCGTTGTGAGGAACGGGAAATTGCCGTCGATGCCGCTGACACGGTCGGCCGGGCCGATGCGCGTCAGAAGACCTTGGTCATGCCAAGCGTCAGCCTGCTCTTCTCGTAGTTGTAGGCGTGCGCGATCGTGCTGCTGTTGTTGCGGTACTCGTAACTGACGCTTGGCGTGAGCCCCGCCCACGCATAACCTGGCAAGCCCAGTTGGACGTAGATGCTGTTCTCGTGGTCTCGCTGCTGCTTGCCGAAGACCGCGTTGGCCGCGTCCGCGGATCTGCCTCGGTACCCATAGGAAAGGTTCATCGTGGCGTCCGTCCCCAGGGCAACCATGACGCCCAGGCGGGCGATCCGCTCGCGGTAGGCGAACACGGCCATGCGCGCATCCGAATCCCGCCAGATCAGCTGCCCATACAGCGCAACGTCGGCGCGAAGCGCGTAGTTCGCGAACATGGACACACTGTGCATGTCGCCTTGCAGATTTTGCAAGGCCGTGGAGAAGCGGCGCGCCTTGAACTCGTAGCCCATCTCTACCTGAAGTTGTTCGTTCGACCTGGTGTTGCACCCCGGCCCGCACGCCGAACGCGTGGTAGACCTTGCGTCCCCCCTCGTCGTCCAACTCGAACAGCGGCAGCAACTGGAACTGGCTGCGGCCTGAGGCATGCTGGTAGCCCAGGTAGGTCGTGGACACCAGATTGCCGAAGTCCGCGCGGTCGCGGTACCGATTTCCGTAGTTGATGCTGCGCAGCAAGATGCCATGGTGTCCGTCCAACGCCCACAGCTTGTTGAGCGTGGCCTCGAAATACAGGCCCGAAGCCGCCAGCTTTTCACCGGGGGTGTTCTGCAGGCACTGCCCTTCGAAGACCAGCGCGCAGGCATCGACGACGGTCGACGCACTGTTGACGTTGTCCTCCCGGACTGCGGACAGCGACAACGAGAAGATTGGCCTTTGGCGCTGGTCGACCGCCCGCAAGTACTCGTCGATGTGGTTCGCGACCTCGGGAGGCAGTCCTTGCGAGCGCAGGCGGTCGAACACCTCCTGCGCGTCGCGCAGGCGGTTGTCGGCGTAAAGCGTACGGGCAAGATCCAGCGTCGCGCGCGTGAAACCCGGGTTGGATGCGAGGACTTCGCGGTAGCCGGCGATCGCGGCGTCGAACTCTCCCGACGCACCTGCGCGACTCGCATCGACGAAGGTCATCAGCGCCGGGTCGTGCTGGGGCACGAGTGCGAACTGGCGCAGCAGGCGATCCGCGCCGAACCAGTCGCGTCGATTCACCGCATCCAGGATGGCGATCGTGAGCCGCTGCACGCGCTCCTCGGGCGACTGCGTCAGCATCGCACGCTGCGTGTCGTAGAGGCTGTCTTGCGCCGGCTCAAGCGGCGCAGGGGCGGCATTTCGGCGCGACTGCTGCATCTGCTGCTCGGCGCCTTGCCACAGCCTGTCGCTCGTGGATTGCTGAGCGACGGCCGGCGACAAGCATCCGGCGCAAAGCCACGCGGCCATGCCACGTCGAACGAGGAGAAAGGACGAAATCATCTTGGCAGACTGCGCAAAGGAGGCCCACGCCGCAGGCGCGGGCCTCATGGAGCCATCGCAGATCAGGCGAATCCGCCCGAATGAATGGCTGCAAGGTCAAGCAGGATCACTGCTTGATGCCGCCGAACGAAGCGACGTAGGCACCGGAGCCGCTGCCGCCCTTGGCAATGCCAGCCACCGCGCTCGTGGTGCCACTGCCGAAGAACTTGCCGTTGACGCTGCTGCCAACGGAAGTGCCTCCGTTGTGCTGCGAAGTCCCGGAGAAGGTGCCAGCGGCGGCGTTGACGTTCGCGTTGATCGCCAGCGTCTGACCCGAACCGGACAGGGTGGAGACCACACCTGTCGTCGTTGCCGTCTTCAGCGTGCCGGCGGTCACGTCGTAGCGCAGGTTGCCGGTGAGATTGTTGTACAGCGCCGTGCTGCTGGTGCCGGGAACGGCCAGGACCGCGACCGTCGCATAGTTGGTCGTTGCGGTCGGCACCACATGGCCGGTCCGGTCACCCACGTAGAACGCATCGTGGGTGTGCGTGGTGGTTCCGGGGTTGGTGGCAATGCCGAAGTAGACCTGCTGGCTGATCGTGGGGATCTTGAACCAGTTGAAGTCGGTGCTGATCGTTCCGCCCCCGCCGGGGCCCGTGTGCGTGTAGTTCAGCAACTGATAACGGCGGAAGGCCGCCCCGCCCGCGGGAGTCACCGTCCCCTTGTAGCTGAACGAGTCGATGCTCTGCAGGCTGATGATGTAGCCCGGCGACGGGTTCAGGAAGCCGACGCCGGGAGCGCCGTTCGGCCCATGGAAATGGCCGTCCGGAAAGGTGGTGGGGCCAACATCCAACACGCCGCCGCTGGCGGTGCCGCCACCGGTCGTCGCGCCCTCGGACTGGAACGCTTGTGCGTTCGCGAAGGCAGCCAGCAAGGCAGCTGCGATCAAAGTCTTCTTCATACGAGAAACTCCTGAGGATGTGTGCATCGCACACGGTTGGTGAATGCCCGCTGCGTCGGCTTGTGCCGATCACAGTCGGGTGAATCCATCGTGGCTGTTATCCGATGCCCAAACCCGCGAGCGCGGGCCAGGCGTCACCGCTCGCTTCAGCGCGGCTGTCCGACGTAGAAGGTGTAGCCGTCGCGCTCGGCAACGCGGAAGCTGCCGCTGAACCGGTACGTGGCGAGCAATTGCTGCTGGCGCGCAAGTTCCAGCCTGTAGGCTTCGCTGTTCGTGCCTTGGTCATCAGCGATGGCTCTCAGTTGATCGCGCAACAGAGCCGCGTCGGGTATGACCGGGAAGTCCAGCGTGAACTCCACGGACTGCCCGCGCGCAATGATCTGGCCGTTCTGCAGTCCCCGGAAACTGGGCCGGTAGGCGGCGTTCGCCGAACCAACCTGCAGGTCTGCAATGGTGTAGTCGCGGTCGACTGCCGTCAGCCGGTACCAGACCTCGTCCGTTCGACCAGGAACGTCTTCGGCCGTGCTCAGCGCATAGGGGAAGAACTGCTGCCACGGATACTCCGATGGCTTGACATTCAGCACATCGGGAACGACGTCTCCCCGCTCCATCAGAAGCGATGGATAGTTCGCCCGGTCGACGAAAGTCACGCTCTGCCGCACCGGCTGGGATGTCGCCGTGCCGTCGCTCACCAGCACCTCGAACTCGTAGGTTCCCGGGACGGTCAGCTCAAAGTACGTGTTCAGTTCGGCTCCACTGCCAGTCGTGCTGGACACCGCGGCAATGGCGGCTCCGGCAGGCTGTTGCGTCGGCGTGATGATGTAGTACAGCGGGTAGTCAAGATCCGGGTCGATGATCTGAGCCTTCAGCGAAAGCCACAGCGAACTGCCTTCTTGCGCCGCCACGAACGCTTGGCCCGGCAAGACCTCGGACTGGCCGTCCCCATGGGCCCACACACGAGCCACGAGCGGCGGGTTGTTGAGGGCCTTCGCGAAGACCGTGCCGAAGTTGCGCGGGCCGAGCGGAACGGTCGCGCCGCGCGAGTCGGTGACGACGACCATCGCGGTGTAGACGCCGGCGCGGTCCGCCACGACACGCGCCCTGGACGTGTTGGCGTTCTGCAGCACGGCGTTGCTGCCGTTGGGCCTGTCCACCAGCGTCCATTCGAAGCTCATCTGGTCGCCATTGCGGTCCGTGCTGCCGCTCGCATCGAACGTGAAGGTCTCTCCCACCATGACGGTGCCGCGGTCTACCGACACCAAGGGCACCGGCCCCACGTTGGCTCCGGTCTTGATCTCCACGGTCTGCATGGCCGGCGCACTGTCGACGGTGCCGTCATTCACGATCAACTGCACCTCGTAGGTTCCCGCCGCTGCGCTGTACGAAAGCGCGTAGAGGCCGTCGCCGGTCGCGGTCTGGCGGTTGTTCGGCGTCTGGACGTTCCAATATGTCCAGCGTCGCGTCAGCGCATCTCCGTCGGCGTCATGCGAGAAACCGGATGCGAGCGCGCAGTAGCCGCCGATCTCGCACTCGGAAGTCGCAGCCCCCGTCCCGATCACGGCGACCGGCAGGATGTTGGCGGCCCCCTGCGGGCGCGTCACGGCAATCGTGACCTTCTGGGTGCTGGCGACGCTGCCATCGTAGACCGTGAGGATCACGTCGTAGTTGCCCACCGCGTCGGGCACGAACTCAGCGATCGCGCTGTCGGCGTTGCGGATCGTGGCGGTGTTCGCACGCGGCGGCGCGTTCGCCGCAGCGCCACCCCCACTGCTGTAGAACGGGAAGCGCCAACGGTACGTGAGAGTGTCACCATCGGCATCGGTGCTGCCGCTGCCGTCCAGCGTCACCGTGGTGCCGCGAACGACCGTTGTCGGCGCGACCGCCTTGGCGACCGGGCTGGCGTTGGACGTGTTGACCGTGATCACGGCCTCCAGCGGTGCCGTCGAACGGGAGCCGTGGTGCACCACGAGCGTGGCTCGGTAGATGCCGACAGCCTCCGCGACGAAGTGCGCTCTCGCGGTTGTGGCGTTGCGCAACACCGCCCCACTGCCTTCCGGCTGCGACACCAGCCTCCACTCGTAGCGCAGTTCGCTGGCCGCGCCGTCGGTAGGCGGCAAGCTGGCACTGCCATCGAGTTCCACGGTGCTGCCGAGCAACACGCCCTGCGCCTGCGCGGCGATCACCGCCACCGGGTCGGGATTGGTCGCGACGATGGTCAGACGGACATGCATGCTGCTGGCGCTGCCGCTTTGGACCACCAGGTCGGCCACGTATTCGCCGGGACGGTCCGGCGTGAAGCTGGGCTTCGCTGCGGCCGCATCGGACAGTGCGGCAGTGCTGTCGGTTGGCTTGCCCGCCAGCGCCCACTGGTAAGTGATCGAACCGCCTCCGGCAACGCTGCTGGCAGACCCGTCCAGGGTGACGAGGGTGCCGACCGGGACCCGGGTCTGGTCCGCTGCCGCGACAGCGGTCGGCACCGGCCCGGCCGCCGGCCCATCGTCGTCGCCTCCGCCGCCGCAGGCAGCGATCAGCATGACGGCTGCGCTGGACAGCCCTATCAACAGCTTGCGCATGGTGGTTCTCATGGATGATGAATTTGGAAAGTGGCTGGAGATCCCGGGCTGCGCAGCGCGCGGGTGAAAGCGGGACGATGTGCGCATCAACGCTGCGACGTCTTGCATGGGCGGCTCAGAACGACAACGTCACGCCGAGCCGCGCCGTGCGGCCGGGCGCAGGCACCAGGCCCAGGCTCAGCGCGTCCAGGTAGTACCGGTCTGTGAAGTTGTCCAGGTTGAAGTCGATGCTGACGCGCTGGTTCATGCGGTAGCTGACGAACAGGTCGAACACCCGGTAGGCATGCCACGGCACGATGGGCAGGAAGCCGTTGGCGGTGTCGTCGTTGTAGGCCGGCGCGTTGGTGCGCTTGCCCATGAAGATCCCGCGCACACCCACCACCAGCCTGCGGTCCAGCAGGCGCGTGCCCAGCGTGGCGTTCGCGTGCCACTTGGGCGGGATCATGTTGTTGAGGTAGCTGTTGGCGATGCCGTAGTCGTTGCAGGGATTGACGCGGTAGCTGCCCTCGTAGCACACCTCGATGCGGCTGTAGCGGGTGGCGCCGAACTCGGTGAACAGGTAGCCCAGGTCGTAGCCGCCGGACAGCTCCATGCCGTGGAAGGTCGCACTGTCGACGTTGCGCATGCGGAAGTTCGAGCTGTCCTGCCCGCCCTCCTCCCACAGGTTGGGCGAGGTGCGGGTGAGGTAGTCCGTCGTGCGGTTGCGGAAGTACGCCAACTTCAGGCGCAGCTTGTCGCGCCCCGTCAGCAGGCCCTCACGCAGGAAGTTCAGGCCGACCTCCCGGTTCGTCGCATGCTCGGGCTTGAGCACGACGTCCGGCGCGGCATTGAACGAGAAACCCGACGTGCTTTCGAACAGGCTGGGCATGCGCAGCGCCTGCGCATGCCGGGCATAGAACTGCAGGCCGCCCAGCGGCTCCCACAGCAGGCTGAACACCGGTGCGGTGCCGCTCTGGCGATTGCGGTTGGGTAGCGGGTCGCAGGCGCCGTCGCCATCGCCGTCCACGCACAGCGGGCTGGTCGGGTCGTAGACGACGATGGACTTGTTGTCGTCCGACCGGAAGCGCGTGTGGCGCAAGCCGATCTCTGCGCTCAGGCTGGACACGGGCTTGTACTGCCACTGGGCGAACAGGCTCATTTCCTCGCGCTTGCCCGAGCGCCCCACGAGCCCGCGCGCATCCTCGGTGAGCGGCGTGGTTCCCACCGTCTCGCGCTGCAAGGCGATGCCGTACAGCAGCTCGCTGCGCCCCAGCCGCCATGGTCCAGGCGCGAGGTGTTGCCCACATCCACGCCCCAGCGCTTGTACCGTTCCAGCTCGTTGTTGTAGAGGTTGACCTCGGTGGCGCTCGGGCTGTTGTTGGTGGCTTGCGTGCGCGTGTACCAGAGGTTCGCACGCAGATCGAGCAGCGCGTTCTCGCCGGGATTCCAGCGGTAGCGGGAGCTGGCCGTGTCTGCTTGGACCTCGCTGTTGCGCGGCTGGGTGACCGGTGCGATGTTGCCGAAGCGCACGATCTGCGAGGGCATGATCTCGCTGTAGGTGCTGCGATAGCGCAGCAGGCTCAACTCCAGTTCCTGCTCCTGGGGAAGGTAGAGCGTCCCCTTGAGCAGCCCTGAACTGCTCTCGTAGTTGGTACCCGGGATGCGCTCGCCGCCCTGCAAGCGCGAGGCGCCGCGGATGACCGGACGCACCTCGCTGTAGAAAGGCAGCTGCCGAACATCGGACAGATCCACGTAAGGCGTCGGACCGTGCGTGCCGGCGTGGTAGTTGCCCTGGTTGCGATGCGCATAGGCGGCCACGAGGTCGGCGCGCTCCCAACGCCTGGCGACCGCCAGGCTGCCCGCCCAGCTCTTGGCATCGAGCGTGTTCGGCCTGTCCATGCCTTGCGCATAGCCCCACTCGCTGGGCAACGCGGGCGTGCAGATGCTGGCCGCCACGCAGTCGGTGCGGTAGACCGGATCGGCCCCGGAAAAATCGCCCGTGAAGAGACCAGCCGGCGTTCCCGGCGCGACAGGCGATCCGCTGTTGTTGCCGATCGCCTGACCTCTCAGCCGCAAACCAAAGGTCTCGCCGGGCTGCACGACATCCTCGGCGATGAGCGTACGCATCTGCACAAGGCCGCCCGTCGCACCCGTCCCCTGAGCGGACATGGTCGGCCCCTTGTCGATCTGGATGCCACCGATCAGGTCGGGGTCCACGTAGCTGCGCGAGGCCACGCCCGAGTAGCCGCGGTACACCGTGGTCTCCTGGCGCGCACCGTCGACAAGGATGGGCACGCGCCCCTGCCCCTGCATGCCGCGGATGTTGACGTCCAGGCCGCCGCTGTTGCGGTTCTCGCCGATCAGGACGCCGGTGGTGCCTCGGAAGATATCGCCGACGGAGCTGCCGCGGTTGCGCTCGATGTCCTCGCGGGAGAGGTAACTCGAAGACCCGGCCTGGCGATAGGCCTGATCCTGATCCCTGCGCCCGGTGAACTCGGCGCGGACCTCCACAGGATCCATGCGGACCGCGGCAGGCTCCCCCGCCTGCGCTGGCTCCGCGGCCGACGACACCGGCCGAGCCTCTTCCAGAACATAGCCCGACGCGGTTGCCCGCCCGGCCAGCCCCGTGCCGGCCAACAGCCGCTCGAGACCCTGCCCGGTCGCGAAGCTGCCCCGCAGGCCGGCCGAGATCCGCCCCTGCACCTGAGCCGGCGTGAACGAGAGCGTCACCCGCGCCGCGCGCGCGAACTGGTTCAGCCTGCTGTCCAACGGCCCTGGCGCAATGTCGAACCGCTGCGACGCGGCTGCAACCGTCTCGGCGTGCACGGGCACCGTCGAGATGCGGCATGAGCAGCAGGCTGACAGCAAGCGTGATGCGCATGCCTGGGTGCCGGCGAGGTTGCCGCGTGGCGCCTGGAGCGCTGCAACGGACAGGTGAGAGGAAGTGGTCAGGCATTGCGGGAGGGTGTTTCACCTCCCATGCCGAACCAGCCGCGCAAACCCGACAACTATTTTTGGGTCAGGATCAACTTTCTTGCGCCAGGCCCAGATGGGCCCAGTAGCGGGTGCGCATGGTCAAGCGAATCGGCAGTGCCTCGGCGAGGACTGCGAGGGCACGCGTGGTGTCGTCGAGCCGGTAGGTGCCGGAGATGCGCAGGTCAGCCACCGCGTCATCCCAGCCCAGATGGCCGGGTCGGTAGCGGTCGATTTCCTGCAACAAATCGGCGAGTCGGGCGTTGTTGGCGACCAGCAGGCCCTCCGTCCAGCTGCGCGCTTCGATGCCCGTGTCGCTCGCCGTGACGGCCTGCGCGGACGTCATCAGGTAGGTCTGGCCGGCCGTGGCGACGATGTCCGAATGCTGGCCTGACGCGGGGCGCATCCGCACGGCTCCGTCCATCACCGAAAGCCGGCACGCTGCTGGCGTGCGCGTCGGAAGCAGACGGACAGAAAACTCGGTTCCAACCGGCTCGAACAGTCCCTGCAGCGTCTGCACGCGCAAGGGCCTGGACAGGCCACTGCTGCGATCCGCGCCTGTGGCGAGCAGGATCTCGCCGCGATCGAGCCGGATGAGGCGCTGCGCGTCGTCGAACGCGATGCGCACGGCGCTGTCGGTGTTGAGCCACAGGCGCGTCCCGTCCTCCAGCGTCCATTGGCGGCGCTCGCCCACGGCTGTCACATGGTCGGCGGTCAGCCGCTGCCAGGGAAGTGTGCGCTGGGCTACATAGCCCGCCGGTGCGACAAGCAGCGCCAGCGCGGCGAGACGCCCCAGCGCGCCGCGGCGACCGTCGCACTGCGCCGCGGCCTGCAAGGCATGCAGGGTCGCTCCCGACTGGGCCGCGGGCAGGCGCAGGATGTCCTGGCGCAGCAGCCCCATGCTCTTGTGCACGGACTGCCAGGCCTGCTCATGCAGGACGCTTGCGCTGCGCCATGCCTGGGCGGCCTGCCTGGCCTGAGCACTGTCGGGACTCGCTTCCAGGCGAACCAGCCAGGCGACCGCCTGCCGCTCGGCCGCCTCCACACGCGCGCGCTTCTCCTCGATGGGAGGCGCGTTCACGACCTCCCCTTTCGAACGAGCTTGTCGTCGCGAATCGCCAGGTGGCAGCGGTACAAAGCCTCGGCGACATGCCGCTCGGTGGTCCGCACCGACACGCCCATTCGCTTGGCGATCTCCACATAGGACAAGCCATCGATGTGGGACATCAGGAAAGCCGTACGCACATTGGGCTTCATGCCGTCCAGCAGCCTGGCAATCCGTTCGAGTGCGTCGAAGATGATGGCACGGTCCTCTTCAGAGGGGACGAAGGCCTGACCCTGGGCGGCGACCGCCTCCAGGAACGCATGCTCGAGTGCCTGGCGTCGCCAGTGGTCGACCACAAGCCCGTTAGCGATCGCGCGCAGGTAGGCCACGGGCTCGCGAAGCTCCGCCAACGACGGGCGCACCGAGCGCGTCAGCATGCGCAGGAAAGTGTCTTGCGCCAGATCCGCAGCCTGCGTGGAATGGCCGAGCTTGCGCTGCAACCAAGCAAGCAAGCCTCCATAGTGCGAGCGGTACAGCGACTCGATCGAATCGCTGGCGGCGTCCGCGCGTCCGGCCCGCTCGGCTCGCTCGACCCCATCCAGTGAAAGCTGCATCGCCCGTCCTCCCTCTTGGACTCCAATTGTTGCGAATGATTATCACTGACACATGGAAATCCCTCATCGCATCACGGTTGCGCACGATCCGTGACGGACTCAGCGCTTCGCGTCGCGCTTCGCCCAACCGCGCCAAGTCCAGGGTGCGGGGTCTAGGGTAGAGACGTTGTTGGCAGCGAACCGTGTCAGCCGCGACTTGCACGGGCATTTGCAATCGCACCGTCTGGCACGCGTCCAAATGCGCCACTACGATGGCCATGACTATCTGCCGGAGATGCGAGCGTCGCTGGAGTTGCTGTTTCAGCTACTTGAGGCAGAGGGCCAGTCCAAGGCAGCTATCGTCACGTCAGCGTGACTTAAGCCCAACGAGTATTTGCGCACCGCGGAGCGTGGTGTCCGCGGCCTCCAAAGTACGGAACATGCCGGCGTGAGGTGTTGATTCAACACCGAGTGGCTGGCTCAATGCATCATCAAGCATCCAGACCCTGGTGACCCATGCGCTACGAAGACTTCCAGTTCATTCGGTTCGACCGCCAGCCTGACGGCGTGCTCCTTGCAACGCTGAACCGGCCGGAGGCCATGAACGCCACCAACAACCGCATGCATTGGGAACTGACCCGGCTGTGGGGGCTGGTGAACGACGACCCCGCCGTCAAGGCCGTGGTAGTGACCGGCGCTGGCGACCGCGCCTTCTCCGCCGGTGGCGACCTGTCCGTGGTCGAAAGATGGCCAACAGCCAGGAAGCCACGCTGCGCGTGATGAAGGAAGCCTCGGACATCGTCTACAACATGCTGGCCTGCGACAAACCCATCATCTCGGCCATCAATGGCACTGCGGTCGGAGCCGGCCTGGCCGTGGCGTTGCTGGCCGACGTGAGCGTCATGGCCGAAGACGCCAAGCTGACCGACGGCCACACGCGCCTGGGCGTTTCGGCGGGCGACCATGCCGCCATCATCTGGCCGATCCTGTGCGGGATGGCAAAAGCCAAGTACTACCTCATGACGGCCGATTTCATCGATGGCAAGGAGGCCGAGCGCATTGGCTTGGTCACCTTCTGCGCACCGCGCGCCGAGGTGCTGCCCAGGGCGCTGGCCGTCGCCGCCAAGCTCGCGGCCGGTAGCCAGACCGCGATCCGCGCGACCAAGAAGTCGCTGAACAACTGGATGCGCATGGCCGGCCCGGCCTTCGACAACTCCCTGGCCATGGAAATGCTGTGCTTCCTCGGCCCGGACGTGAAGGAAGGGCTGGCGGCACTGCGCGAGAAGCGCGCCCCGGTCTTTCCCTCGGCACGAACGCCAGCAGCCTGACACCAAACGGCTGTCTTGAACGCCCGCGGCATCACGCCAATTAATCTAACGAACAGTCGTTATTTTGTTTGATCCCAACAAGGAGACTGGCATGACCGCCATCGCCACAGCCACCAACCGCAACGAAGCCGCCCGCGCTCAGGCCCTTGCGTGGATCGGTCAAGGTCCCAAGCGCCTGCTCATCGGCGGGAGCTGGGTGAACGCCGCTTCGGGCAAGACCTTCGAGGTACGCAACCCGGCGACGGAGCAGTTGCTGTGCCACGTGGCAGAAGCCGACAGCGCCGATGTGGATGCCGCCGTCGCGGCGGCACGCAAGGCGTTCGAGGCGGCGTCCTGGTCGAGCCTTTCGCCCCACGCCCGCACCCGCGCACTGCTGAAAATCGCCGACAAGATCGAACAGCACATCGACGAACTGGCCGCCATCGAGTCGCTGGACAACGGCATGCCGCTGTGGTTTGCCCAAGGCGCTGCCACGGCCACCGTCGACATCTTCCGCTACTACGCGGGCTGGTGCTCCAAGGTGCTGGGCACCACGGTGCCATCGGACGGCAGCACGCTGATCTACACGCTGCGCGAGCCTCTGGGCGTGTGCGGCCAGATCATTCCGTGGAACGTCCCCGTGCTGATGGCCGCGATCAAGTTCGCCAACGCACTGTGCTGCGGCAACACCCTGGTGCTCAAGCCCGCCGACCTGGCTTGCCTGACCTCCATCCGCCTGGCCGAGCTGCTGCAGGACACGGACCTGCCCCCCGGCGTGGTCAACGTGCTGCCGGGCTACGGTCCCACGGCGGGCGCGGCGCTGGCCCAGCACCTGGGCGTGGACAAGATCGCCTTCACCGGCTCCACGGCCGTGGGCAAGCAGATCGTGCGCGATGCCACCGGCAACCTCAAGAAGGTGACGCTGGAACTCGGCGGCAAAGCGCCGAACGTCGTGTTCGCCGACGCCGACATCGAGAAGGCCGTCCAGGCCGCCGTGAAGACCTTCTGCGGCAACTCGGGCCAGGTTTGCTCGGCCGGCACACGCCTGTTCGTGCAGCAGGCCGTGCACGAGCAGGTGGCCGAGCGCGTGGCCCAGCTGGCCGCGACATGGAAGGTCGGCGACCCGTTCGCGGCCGACACCAAGCTCGGCCCGCTGATCTCGGCCCAACAGCGCGACCGTGTGTGGTCCTACATCGGCGCGGGCCAGGAAGGCGGCGCCAAGCTTCGGGTGGGCGGCAAGGCCCAGAGCGGCCCCGGCTACTTCGTCGAGCCGACGGTGTTCGACCATGTGAAGAACGGCATGCGGATCGCGCAGGAAGAGATCTTCGGCCCCGTGCTCTCGATCATTCCGTTCAAGGACGAGGACGACGCCGTGCTGCAAGGCAATGACACCAGCTACGGCCTGTCGGCGGCCGTGTGGACGCGCGACGTTTCGCGCGCGCACAAGGTGGTCAAGGCGCTCAAGGCCGGGCGGCTGTGGATCAACACCTTCGGCGAATCCGACCCGGCCATGGCCTTCGGTGGCTACAAGCAATCGGGCTGGGGCCGCGAGTTCGGCCAGGAATCCATCGAGGCGTACACGCAGACCAAGTCGGTGATGGTGCGGCTGTAGCCGCCATCAGCGCGAAGAGTCCCGCGCCGGTCCTGGCATGGCGCGGGCCCAGAGAAGAAGTTGACACCAGAGGAGACAAGCATGCACCAGAGCGCCACGCCCGCCTTCGTCCAGGGCACCAAACAGCTGCTGATCGGCGGCCAATGGGTGGATTCCACCTCCGGCCAGACCATTGCCGCCATCAACCCGGCCAACGGCGAATTGCTGTGCCGCTTCGCCCAGGGCAACGCGCAGGACGTGGACCGCGCCGTGGCGGCCGCACGCAAGGCCTTCGAGGGCCCCTGGAGCCGCTTCACGGCGCACGAGCGCCGCAAGCTGCTGCTGAAGGTGCACGACGTCATCCTCGACAACTTCGAGGAACTGGCTCTGATCGAGACGCTGGACATGGGCGCACCGCTGTCGCGCACGCGCGGCTACAGGGAATGGCTGTCACAGCTGCTGCAGTTCTACGCTTCGCACACTGGCCTGGCCGGCTCGGCCACCACCGTGCCAATGTCCGTCGCGCCGGGCTTCATGGCACTCAAGCATCTGGTGCCGCAAGGCGTGGTGGGCGGCATCATTCCCTGGAACGGACCGCTCATGGGCCTGTGGTGGATCTACGGGCCGGCGCTGGCCACCGGCTGCACGGCGGTACTCAAGCCCGCGGAGGATGCATCGCTCTCCTCGCTGCGCGTGTCCGAGCTGCTGATGCAGGCCGGCGTGCCCGACGGCGTCATCAACGTGGTGACGGGCTACGGCAAGGACGTGGGCCAGGCCCTGTCCGAGCACATGGACGTGGACCGCATCGCCTTCACCGGCTCGGTCGGCACGGCGCAGGCCATCACGCGTGCCTCGGCCGGCAACGTCAAGCGCCTGCAGATGGAGCTGGGCGGCAAGTCGCCCGACATCGTGCTGGCCGATGCAGACCTGGACAAGGCCGTGCCCGGCGCCGCCATGGGCGTGTTCACCAACACCGGCCAGGTCTGCGTGGCTGGCACGCGCATCCTGGTGCAGCGCGCCATCCACGACGAATTCGTGCAGCGCCTGGCCGCGTTCGCCAAGACCATCAGGATCGGCGACGGCCGCGCCGAAGGCACGCAGATCGGCCCGCTGATCTCCGAGCGGCAACTACAGCGCGTGATGCACTACATGGACGTCGGCAGCAGCGAGGCGACGCTGGCCACCGGTGGCCGGCGCCTGGGTGGCGACCTGGCCAAGGGTTTCTTCGTCGAGCCCACGGTGTTCGCCGATGTGCGCAACGACATGGCCATCGCGCGCGAGGAGATCTTCGGCCCCGTCGCCTCGGTGATCCCGTTCGACACGGTCGAGGACGCGCTGCGCATCGCCAACGACACCCCCTACGGCCTCGCTGGCGGCGTATGGACACAGAACGTTGCCAACGCGCACAAGGTCTCGCAGGGCATCCGTTCGGGCACGGTCTGGGTCAACTGCTACGGCGTGATCGACCCGGCCGTGGGCTTCGGCGGCACGCGCATGAGCGGTTATGGCTGGAAGGGCGGCAGGGAGCACGTGGAGAGCTTCCTGTACCCCAAAGCCACCTACTTCAATCTGGGCTGAAGCGCCACACACCATCCAACATTCACAAGGAGACAACCATGCGCGGCGTCGTATTCAGAGGCAACCGGCAACTCGAGATCCTGGACTTCGACGATCCCACGCCAGGCGCGGGCGATGCCATCCTGGAGATCAAGGCCTCGGGCATGTGCGGCAGCGACCTGCACTTCTACCGCAACAAGCCGGCCGACGTGATCAAGTCGCTGGGCTTCAAGGACCTGGCTTCGCGCGGCATGTCGGAAGACACCCCCATCATCGGCGGCCACGAGCCCTGCGGCCGCATCGTGGCCGTGGGATCGGCCGTCGATCCGCGTGCCTTCAAGGTGGGCGACCGCGTCTCGGTCTTCCACTACGAAGGCTGCAACCACTGCGACCACTGCCGCACCGGCTGGACGCAGATGTGCAGCCACGGCGCGGACATCCACGGCGTCATCAAGCATGGGGGCCATGCGCACTACATGAAGGTGCCGGTGACCTCGCTGGTGCACATGCCCGATGAGATCTCCTACACCACCGGCGCCGCCATCTCCTGCGGCACCGGCACGGCCTGGGGGGCGCTGCTGCGGCTCAACATCAGCGCGCGCGACACGCTGGCGGTCTTCGGCCTGGGACCGGTAGGCCTGTCGGCGGTTCAACTGGCGGCGGCCATGGGCGTGGAGGTCATCGGCGTGGACATCGCGGCCGACCGTGTGGCGCGCGCCAAGGACTTCGGCGCGGCACACGTCATCGACGGCAGCCAGTCCGACCCGGTCGAAGAGATCGTCAAGCTCACCGGCGGCAAGGGCGCGACCTGCGCCATGGACTGCGCCGGCGGCGAGGTGCCCAGGCAGCAGGCCGTGCGCTGCACGCAGCCCTGGGGCCGCATCGCGCTGGTGGCCGTGGGCGGCAACCTCAACGTCGACGGCATGAAGGACGTGATCGGCAAGCAGCGCACCATCCTCGGCTCCTACACCTTCTCGGAGGTGAGCATGAAGGACTGCATCGAGTTCGTGGCCCGCCACGGCGTCGAGGTGGACCGGCTGTTCACCGACCGCTGGCAGCTCGAACAGGCCGAGCAGGCCTACCGCCTCTTCGACGCCCAGGCCGGCGGCAAGGGCGTGTTCGTCTTCTGAGCACCGCATCCACCCAACGCACAACGGAGACAAGCCATGCACACGCCACACCTGATCCAGCGCACCCTGGCCGCCCTCGCCGCCGCTTCTGCCATCCTGGTCGCCCACGCGCAAGACATCCCCGTGGCCTCGATCCAGGCCGCCACCGGCGGCATCGCCTTCGCGGGCGCGCCCTACGCCAAGGCCATCCGGCTGGCCACCGACGAGCTCAACGCCAAGGGCGGCATCCACGGCAGGAAGGTCAACCTGCTCGAGCGCGACAGCGCCAGCGACAAGGGCCAGGCCATCAACCTGGCCAACCAGGCCATCGACCGCGACCGTGCGCTGCTGACGCTGGGCCCCTCGGCCACCAGCGATGCCGTGGCCGTCGTGCCGATCTTCAACGACAAGAAGGCGCCGGTGTTGAGCTTCGCCACCTCGGACGCGGTGCTCAAGTCCGGCCCCTGGAGCCTGAAGTTCCAGCAGTCGCCCGCGGTGCCCAGCCCGTTGGTCGCGAAGTACGTGCTGGAGAAGACGCAGATCCGCAAGATCGCCATCGTCTTCGACCGTACCAACGAGGCGCTGATCGAGTCCAAGAACTTCTTCCGCGACGCCTTCAAGGCCGGCGGCGGCACCGTGGTGGCCGAAGAAGCCACGGTCAGCAGCGACACCAACTTCGTGCCACTGGCCACCAAGCTCAAGAGCATGGACCTGGACGCGGTGTACCTCGCCACCTACGCCGAGCCCTCGGCCAACATCCTGCTGCAGCTGCGCCAGGCCGGTGTGCCTGACAAGCTGCGCGCCATCGGCACCATCGCCCTGGTCTCGCCCAAGTTCATCGCGGTGGCGGGCAAGGCCGCCGAGGGCACGATCGCAGTGGCCGACTTCGTCACCGGCATGGACCGGCCGATGAACAAGGCCTTCGAGGCCGCCTACAAGGCCCGCTATAACGAGGAGCCTGACAGCTGGGCCGCCGTGGCCTACTCGCTGGCACAGGTGGGCTTCGCCGCGATCCGCGAGGCCGGCCCCAACGCCACGCGCGAGCAGGTGCGCGACGCCTACTTCAAGCTCAAGGACGTGCCGGTGGTCATCGGCTCGGGCCAGTGGAACCAGGCCGAGCGCAAGCCGCAGTACGGCGCCGTGGTGCAGGTGGTCCAGGGTGGCAAGTTCGTCGCCGCGCCCTGAGCCGGCGACCAGGAGCAAGCCCATGCTGGCGCAGCAACTCCTCAACGGCCTGGTCGTGGGCGGCACCTTCGCCGTCTTCGCGCTGGGCTTCACCCTGCTGTTCGGCGTCAACCACATCCTGAACATGGCCTACGGCTCGGTGTTCATGTGGGGCGCCTTCGCAGGCCTGTACGTGGCCACCGCATTCCAGGCACCCTTCGTCGTCTCGCTGCTGGTCGGCATGCTGGCCGGTGGCCTGCTGTCGGTGCTGCTGGACTTCCTGGCGTTCCGCCCGCTGCGCCGGCGCGGCGCGCCCGAGTTCTCCTACATCCTGACCTCCATCGGCGCCAGCATCGCGCTCGTGGCGCTGGCGCAGAAGGTGTCGAACACGGCGGTGTGGCAGTTCCCGGCCGACACCTTCCCGGTGGTGGTCTACGAGTTCGTGGGCCTGCAGCTGCAACTGCTGCAGCTCATCATCGTGGTCTCGGCAGGGGTGCTGGTGGGCGCGCTCATCTACACGCTGTACCACACGGGCATGGGCCGGCGCATCCGCTGCGTGGCGCATTCGGAGGGCACGGCGCGGCTGCTGGGCATCCACGCCGAGTGGGTCAACGTGCAGGTGTTCTTCATCTCCGGTGCGCTCGCGGGCTTCGCGGGCGTGCTGATCGGGCTGGCGTTCAACTCGGTGCACTTCATGATGGGCGAGCCTTTTCTGATGCGGGCCTTCGTCATCATCATCCTGGGCGGGCTGGGCAGCATCGCGGGCTCGCTGGTGGGCGGCGTGGTCATCGGCGTGGTGCAGACGCTGGCCTACGCCTATGTGTCGTCCGCCGCGGCGGACGCCATCGCCTTCGTCATCCTCTTCGTGATCATCTTGATGCGCCCCACCGGCCTCTTCGGCAAGCCGGGCGCCGTCATGCGGGTGCAACGGCAATGATCGACTACCTCCTCTCCTACAGCTCGGTGCTGGACCACGTGCTGGTCTACACGCTGCTGGCGATGAGCCAGGCCGTGGTGCTACGCGCCGGCACCTTCTCCATCGGCTCGGCGGCCTATGCCTGCATCGGCGCCTACACCGCGGCCATCCTCATCACCCGCCTGGAATGGGCCGCACCGCTGGCCATCGCCTGCGGCACGCTGCTGGCCGGCGCCGTCAGCGCGCTGATGGCCTTCCCGCTGTCGCGCCTGCGCGGCGTGTTCCAGGCGCTGGCCACGCTGGCCCTGGTACAGGTGATGGTGACCGTGGCCCAGAACTGGGACAGCGTGACCAACGGCGTACTGGGCATCTCCGGCATTCCCAAGGTGGCCACCACGGGTTGGCTATTGCTGGTCGTGGCAGCGTGCATCGCGCTCACCTGGAGCCTGGGCCAATACGGCCTGGGCCGTGCGATGGACGTGATCCGCGCCGACGAGACGGTGGCCGTGTCGCTGGGCATCCGCGTGGCCTGGCACCAGCGGCTGGCGATGACGCTGTCGGGCCTGTTCGCCGGGTTGGCCGGCGCGCTGCACGCGTGCAACTCCTACGCGATCAACCCCGAGGAGTTCGGTTTCCACATGCTGGTGCACGCGCTGGCCTCGGCCGTGCTGGGCGGCGCCACCTCCATCTGGGGACCGCTGGTGGGCTCGGCCGTGCTGACGACCTTGCCCGAGTTCGTGCGCTTCTTCGCCGACTACCGTGGCGTGGTGCAGGGCGCGCTGCTGATGCTGATCATCATCTACCTGCCGCATGGCATCGCCGACACGCTGGCCACCTGGCGGCACGACCGCAAGCTGCAGCGCCAGGCGCATCGACTGGAAAAGGTCACGGCATGAACGCGCAGCCGACCCTCCAACTCGACAGCGTGGGCAAGCGCTTCGGCGGCCTGCCCGCGGTCGACGGCCTGAGCCTGTCGGCACCGGCCGGCCGCATCACCGGCCTGATCGGCCCCAACGGCGCGGGCAAGACCACGGTGATCAACCTTGTCATGGGCTTGCTCAAGCTCAGCGCGGGCCGCGTCCTGTTCGACGGCCGCGATGTCTCCACGCTGGAGGCGGCCGAGTTGGCCCGCGCCGGCATGGCGCGCACCTTCCAGAACATCCGCCTGGTGGCCGCGGGCACGGTGCTGGACAACGTGCTGTCGGGCTTCCACATCCACCAGAAGACCGGCTTCTGGGCCAACCTGCTGGGCCTGCCGACCGCGCGCGCCGAGCAGGCGGCGCACCGAACCGAGGCCCTGGCGCTGCTGCAGCGCTTCGGCATGGCGCAGTTGGCCGAACACCGTGCGGGCACCCTCTCCTACGGCCACCAGCGTCGCATCGAGATGATGCGCGCGCTGGCCATGCAGCCCCGGTTGCTGCTGCTGGACGAACCCGTGGCCGGCATGAACGACGCCGAGGCGGCCGAACTGGGCCAGATCTTCAGCCGGGTGGCCGCCTCGGGTGTTGCCATCCTGCTGGTGGAGCACAACATGCGCTTCGTCACGCAGATCTGCGAACAGCTGTACGTCACGGCCTCGGGCCGCCTGATCGCGCAGGGCAAGCCCGAAGCGGTACTGGCCGATCCGGTCGTCATCGAGGCCTACCTGGGAAGCTGAACCATGAACCACCCCATCAACCTGTCGGGCGCGCACGCGCTGGCCATCGACAAGCTGGAAGTGCACTACCAGGGCATCGCCGCGCTGCGCGGCGTGTCGCTGCAGATCAAGCAGGGCGAGATCTTCACGCTGATCGGCCCCAACGGCGCGGGCAAGTCCAGCCTGGTCAATGCGGTGACGGGCATCGTGCCGTCCACCGGCACCATCGAGTTCGGCGAACGCGAGTTCAACACGCTGCCCGCGTACCAGCGCGCGCGGCTGGGCGTGGTGCAGGTGCCCGAGGGCCGGCGCGTGATCGCGCCGCTGTCGGTGCTGGAGAACCTGCTGCTCGGCCGCGAGGCCCTGGGCCCGCGCAAGGGCCAGGTGCAGGCCGACCTGGACCGCGTATTCGCGCTGTTCCCCATCCTGGCCGAGCGGCGCGCGCAGCTGTCGGGCACGCTGTCGGGCGGCCAGCAGCAGATGCTGGCCATCGGCCGGGCGCTCATGGCCCACCCGCGCGTGCTGCTGCTGGACGAGCCCAGCCTGGGCCTGGCGCCGGTCGTCATCGCCGACGTGTTCCGTGCCATCCGGCAGCTCAATGCGGACGGCATGACCATCTTCCTGGTCGAGCAGAACGCCCGACTGGCCCTGGAGACGGCGCACCGCGCCGCCGTGCTCGAGCAAGGCCGCATCGTCAAGCAGGGCGATGCCGACGCGTTGGCCTGCGACCCCGAGGTGGAAGAGCACTACTTCGGGCAAGTGGCGCACTGAAGCAACCACGAGAGACATCCATGACCGCATCCTCCACCCCCACCGACTGCCCGCCCCTCGAGCAAGCCCTGGTGCGCTTCGTCCAGGAGCTGCGCTACGAAGACATCGACGACGCCGCCCACGCAGGCATGAACCGGCTCATGCGCGACCAGCTCGCCCTGCAGGTCGGCATCTCGCAGATGCCCTGGTCGCAGCAACTGCTGCGCTACGCCCTCGCCCACCAGCGCCCCGGCAGCAGCCGCGTGACCGCCAGCGGCCATACCCTGAGCGCGGCGGGCGCCGCCTTCGTCAACGGCTCCTACGGCCATGGCTTCGAGTACGACGATGCGCACGGCCCCAGCTACAGCCATCCGGGCAGCTGCGTGATCCCGGCGGCGCTGGCCATCGGCGAGGAGCTCGGATCCACGCTCGAAGAGGTGGTGACCGCCATGGTCGCGGGTTACGAGGTCTACACGCGCATCGGCCTCCTGGCCTCGCCCGACCTGCTGCAGCGCGGCTACCACCCGCACGGCACGCTGTCCAACTTCGGCGCCGCCGCCGTGGCGGCCAAGCTGCGCGGCTTCGACGCCGAGACCACGCTGCACGCGTTGGCCATCGCGCTGAGCCATGTCTCGGGCACCACGGAGTACAGCTCGACCGGTGGCTCCATCAAGCGCATCCACGCCGGCATCGGCACGCAGGGCGGCATGGCCGCGGCCGACATGGCCCAGGCCGGCATCACCGGGCCGCGTGCCTTCCTATCAGGCAACAAGGGCTTCTTCAAGACCTTCCTGCAGCGCGGCCCGGGCGGAGACGCGGCGCAGCGCTTCGCACCCGGCCAACCGTTCCAGATGGCCACTGTCTGGCTCAAGGCCTACTGCGCCTGCTACTGCACGCACGCCTACATCGACGCGCTGCGCCCGTTCGCGGCACGCCGCGACCAGATCGCCGAGGTGCGCCTGAAGATCACGCCGCACTTCAACGTCGTCGTGGGCACGGCCAATGCCCATGCCTACACGCCGCAGAACATCGAACATGTGCAGTTCAGCCTGCCGATCCAGGCCGCATTCACGCTGCTGGGATTGGGCAACGGCTACCGCATCCACCGCGACTACCTGGCCGGCAAGGTGGACATGGCGCCCGTGATCGCGATGGCGCGCAGCATCCATATCGCCGAGGAGCCCGCGCTGGAGAAGAGCCACCCCGGCAAGTTCGTGGCCGACGTGACCGTCCGCTTCCGCGACGGCAGCGAGCAGCAGGTTTTCGTCGGCGACCCCATCGGCACCGACACGAATCCCATGCCCGAGGCCGAGCAGGACGCCAAGTTCATGGAGCTGACCGTCGACGTGCTCGGCGCCGAACGCGCCCGGCAGTTGCTGGCCACGCTGCGCGCCATGGACCCGACGACGACGGCGGCCGACATCACCGCGCTGTGCGCGCCGGCGCGTTGAGCGCACATCCATTCCATCGCCAAGGAGACACACCATGCTGACACGCCGCCATCTCTTGCAGGCCCTGCCCCTGCTGCCCACGGCGCTGGGGCCATCCCTCGCCTTTGCCCAGCCGGGCAGCCTGGTCGCGGGCAAGCCCATCACCATCCTCGTGGCCGCATCCGCCGGCACGACGGTGGATTCGGCCGCCCGCTTCGTCGCCGAGCCGTTGTCCAGGATCCTGGGCGTTCCCGTGGTCGTGGACAACCGCCCCGGCGCGGGCGGCGCGTTGGGCAGCGCGGCCGTGGCCAAGGCACCGCCCGACGGCCACACGCTGCTGATGACGGGCGTGACGCACTTTTCGGCGCGCCACTCGGGCGAGGCCGCGGCGACCTACGACCCGGTCAAGGACTTCAAGGCCGTGGCCCGCATCTGCAGCGCCGCGCTGGCCGTGGTGGTGCCCACCAACTCACCTTACAAGACGCTGGGCGACCTGCTGGCCGCGATGAAGGCCAGGCCCGGGGAGATCGACTACGGCTCGGGCGGCGTGGGCAGCACCTCGCACCTGTGCACGGTCATCATGAATGACCTGACCGGCACGCGCGCCAAGCACATCCCCTACAAGGGCAACACCCAGGCCGTGACCGACACCGTGGGCGGCGTGGTGGCCTTCACCTGCCAGGGCTCGGGCGGCGTGGTGCCGCTCATCAAGGCCGGCCGCCTGCGCGCGCTGGCCGTGACCAGCCGCGCGCGCTGGGAGGCCCTGCCCGACGTGCCCACGGGCATCGAGTCCGGCGTGCCGGGTTTCGAGGTCGCCTCGTGGATGGCTTCGTTCGCGCCGGCCCAGGCACCCGATGCGGTGGTAGCCCAGGTGTCCGACGGGCTGGCCAGGATCGCGCGCTCGCCCGAGTTCAAGGCCTTCTGCGACAAGCAGTCGATGTACGTGGAACTGATGGAGCACCGCGCGTTCCAGGCCAGCCTGCCGGAGGAAGACCAGCGCTGGCGGCGCGTGGCGGACCTGGTCAAGCGCTCCTAGTGCGCTCTCGCCTCTCGAACAGGCCCCGCTTGTCGACCAGGAAGTCCATCAGCGCCCGGATCTTGGCCGGCATCTGGGCCCGCGAGGGCACGTACAGATAAAAGCCGGGGAACGGCCTGCACCAGGGCGCGAGGACCCGCACCAGGCGCCCACTGGCCAGGTGCTGACGGGCACACAGATCCAGGTACTTGACCAGTCCCGCGCCCTGCAGGGCCGCGTTCAGCATGTGGTCGTCGTCGTTGAAGACGATGTTGCCCTTGGGCTCGTAGACGATGGTGCGGCCATCGGCGTCCGGGGCCGTGAACGACCAGCGGTCGATCGTGCCGCTGGAGGTGAAGCGGTAGGCCAGGCAGTTGTGCCGCATGAGGTCGGCCGGCGTCTCGGGCACGCCGTGCCGCGCGAAGTACGCCGGCGATCCGACGATGGCCATCTCCACGGGCGGCGTCACGGGCACGGCCACCATGTGTTCGTCCAGGCTTTCGCCCAGGCGGATGCCGGCGTCCATGCCTGCGGCCACGATGTTGGAGAAGCCGTCGTTCATCACCAGCTCCAACCGCAGCCTCGGGTAGCGCGCGAGGAATTCGACCATGTGCGGCTCGATCAGCAGCCGCGCCGCGATGCGCGAAGAGTTCATGCGGATGGACCCAGACGGTTCCGCATGGGCTTCGCCCAACTCCGTGACCGCCCGCTCGATCCCCGCCAACGCGGGCTGAAGCACATCCAGCAGACGCTGACCCTCTTCGGTCAGCGACATGTCCCGCGTCGTGCGGTTCAGCAGGCGCACGTTCAGGCGTTGCTCGAGGACCTTGAGGTGCTGCGAAAGCGCCGCGCGCGTCACCTCCATCTCCGCCGCCGCCTTGGTGAAGCTGCGGTGCCGGGCGATGTGGGCGAACCACGCGAGGTCTGACAGCAACGACGGCTCGATCGGCATTTGTTTAGTTTAACTAACCACTCATGTCACCTGAAGCCTATTTATCTATCCAATCCCCGTTCCTACCATTCCTTTCACCGACATCCCATCGACCCCTTTTCAACCCGACAGGAGCGCCACCATGCACAGCGTCACGTTCAAGAACCTCAACGGCCAAGGCATCACCATGGCTGCCGTCATTCATCTGCCTCCCGCCTTCGATGAAGGCAAGAAGTACCCGGCCGTGGTCGTCTCGCATCCCGGCGGCGGCGTGAAGGAGCAGACCGCCGGCCTGTACGCCAGCAAGCTGGCCGCGAGCGGCCTCGTCGCCATCGCCTTCGATCGCTCGTACCAGGGCGAAAGCACGGGCCTGCCGCGGCAACTGGAGAACCCGCATGTCAGCACCGAGGACGTGAGCGCCGTCGTCGACTACCTGACCACGCTGCCCTACGTGGACGCCAACCGCATCGGCGCCATGGGCATCTGCGCCGGCGCCGGCTACAGCGCCAACGCGGCCATCAACGACCGCCGCATCAAGGCGCTGGGCATGGTGAGCGCGGTGAACATCGGCCAGATGTTCCGCAACGGCTGGGAGAACACCGTCAAGGATGCCGATGCCGTGGGCTTCCTGGATTTCGGCTCGAACGCGCGCACGGCGGACGCGGGCAAGAACGACCTGGCCACCATTCCGCTGGCACCCATGAAGAAGGAAGATGCCCCCAACGCCGAGCTGGCCGAAGCCTGGGAGTACTACCACACGCCGCGCTGCGAGCACCCCAACGCGCCCGGCTTCACCCTGGCACGCTGCCTCACGCAGATCATCACCTACGACGCCTACCACAAGGCCGAAGCCTTTCTGACGCAGCCCATCCTGGCCGTCGCCGGCAGCGTGGCCGGCAGCAAGTGGATGAGCGACGACCTGCTGGCGCGCGCCGCCAGCCAGGACAAGACGCTGCACGTGGTGGAAGGGGCCAACCACATGTCGCTGTACGACGTGCCGCGGTATGTCGAAGAGGCGGCGGCCAAGCTGGCGCCGTTCTTCCATCGCACGCTGAAGTAAGCCGTTGGTCGCAGAACCCGTTAGTCCCCTCACCGACCAGGAGCCATCCCATGGACACGGTCCAGCACGTCACCTACCAGAACCTCGGCTGGGAAACAGCCGCCGACATCTACCTGCCGCCGGGTTTCGACGCGAGCAAGAAGTACCCCGCCATCGTCAGCACCCACCCGATCGGCAGCTGCAAGGAGCAGACGGCCGGCAACATCTACGCGAAGGGCCTGGCGCAGGAAGGCTTCGTCGTGCTCGTGCACGACGCGAGCTTCCAGGGAGCCAGCGGCGGCACGCCGCGCTTCATCGAAGACCCGTCGATCCGCGTTTCCGACATTCGCTTCGCCGTGGACCATCTGCAATCGCTGCCCTACGTGGACGCCGCACGCATCGGCGCCATCGGGGTGTGCGGCGGCGGGGCCTACACCGTGCACGCGGCCATCACCGACCACCGCATCAAGGCGCTGGTCTCCATCACCGGCGTGAACTACGGCCGCCTGATCCGCGAAGGCTTCGCCCAGTTCAAGCCACGGGAGCTTGCGCAGGGCATCGCCCAGATGCGTACTGCCCAGGCCCAGGGTGCCGCGCGCGACGTGGCCAACCTGCTGCCCGCATCCGTCGATGCGGCCAGAAAGGCCGGCATCACCGACATCGACGTGCTCGAAGCCACCGAGTACTACAAGACCGCGCGCGGCCAGCAGCCGAACGGCGCCACCAGCCAACTCATGGCCTTCAGCGGCGCCGCCATGGGCTGGGACGCCTTCCTGCATGCCGAGGTGCTGCTGACCCAGCCGCTGCTGGTGGTGGTCGGCGACAAGCCCGGTGGCTTCGGCGCCTACCGCGACGGCTGGGACATCTACAGCCGTGCCGCGTCCGAGAAAAAGCAGATCGTTGTGGCCGAAGGCTGGTCGCACTACGACCTGTACGACAAACCCGAGCCGGTGGCCATCGCCATGGCGCAGGTGGTGCCGTTCTTCAAGGAAGCGCTGTGAACAAGGTCCTCGTCCTCGGTGCCAGCGGCCAGATCGCGCAGTGGGTCGTCAGGGCGCTCGCAGGGAGCCCGGGCATCCGCCAGACCCTGCTGCTGCGCGATCCCAAGAAGCTGACGGGCGACGAGCCCGCCAATGCCAAGGTCGTGATCGGCAACGTGCTGGACAAGAAGCTGCTCAAAAGCGCCGTGGTCGGCCAGGACATCGTCTACGCCAACCTGACCGGCGAAGACCTGGACAAGCAGGCCCAGGCCGTCATTGCCGCCATGCAGGCCGCCGGCGTCAAGCGCCTGGTCTTCGTGCTCTCGCTGGGCATCTACGATGAGGTGCCCGGCAAGTTCGGTGAGTGGAACAACGCCATCATCGGCGAGGACCTCAAGCCCTTTCGCCGTGCGGCGGACGCCATCGAGGCTTCGGGGCTGGACTACACCATCGTTCGCCCAGCCTGGCTGATGGACGAGGACGAGGTGGACTACGAAACCACCGTCAAGGGTCAGCCTTTCAAGGGCACCGTGGTCTCGCGCAAGAGCGTCGCCGACCTGATCGCCAAGCTTGTCACCCAACCGGACCTGCATGTGAATGCCAGCCTGGGCGTCGACAAGCCAGGCACCGCCGGCGACAAGCCGTACTTCATGTGAACTGGGTGCGCCGCGCAACATGACCTTCTGGCACTGGATTCTCCTGGTCGTCGCCATCGCAGCCCTGGCGGCGCTGGGCTTCTTCGTGGGCGTGACCGGCATCGAGAGCCGCCAGGCCCGGCAGGTGCGCGCCATGGTGCCGTACACCGCGCCCGCACAGCCTGCGCACACCCGCACCGCCGTCGTCTACTTCTCGCGCTCGGGCAACACCGCCCTGGCCGCGCGCCACGTCGCCAAGCGGCTGGACGCCCAGCTGTACCCGCTCGAAGTGCCGGAATATGCATTGGGGTTGCCGGGCCTGGCCCATTCCGCGCTGGGCGCCAACGCGCGCCGCAACGACCCGGAAAGGCTGCCCGACATCCGCCCGCGCACCGTCGACCTCACGGGGTTTCACACCGTCTGGCTCGGCGCGCCCGTGTGGTTCTACAGCCCTGCGCCGCCGATCTGGGCCTTCGTCGAGCACAACCGCTTCGATGGCCAGCACGTGGTGCTGTTCAACACCTTCAACAGCCATTTCGGCGACGACCAGATCGCTGCGTTCGAGGCCAGGGCGATGGCGCGCGGAGCAGCCTCCTTCGAACACCGCCACGTGCTGCGCGGACGCATGACAATACAGCTCACGCCCACGCAAATGCTCCAGGCCATCGACGACGCCTGGTTCGGCCCTCGGGCCGGAAACTGAAGTCCTCGTCTCCGGCTTTCGCGCCACCGGCGCGATCCGCCATGTCGCTTGATTCCCCATGACCGCATCCAACGACTCCCTGTTTCAGCCTTTCGTTTTCTCCAATGGCCTCACGCTGCGCAACCGCGTGGTGATGGCGCCCATGACCACCTGGTCGGCCAACGCAGACGAGACCGTCTCCGGGCAGGAACTGGCCTGGTACCGCACCCGCGCGGGTGGCGCCGGCCTGGTGCTGACCGGCTGCACGCATGTGCAGCCCAGCGGCATCGGCTTCGCCGACGAGTTCGCGGCCCACGACGACCGCTTCATCCCCAGCCTGCGCGAACTGGCCACGGCCGCCAAGAGCGGCGGCGCCCTCGCCGTGTTGCAGATCTTCCATGCCGGCAACAAGGCCGTCCCCAGCCTGGTCCCGAACGGCGAGCTGGTCAGCGCCAGCGCCGTGGCCGCGCCCAAGGGGCCGTTCAACGACGGCAAGTCGGCCAGCCGCGCCCTGGTCCACGAGGAAATCCTGGCCGTCGTCCGCGACTTCGGCGAGGCCACGCGCCGCGCCATCGAAGCCGGCTTCGACGGTGTGGAGCTCCATGGCGCGCATGGCTTCCTGCTCCAGAACTTCCTGTCGCCACGGTCCAATCAGCGGACGGACGCCTGGGGCGGCACACTGGAGCGCCGCATGCATTTCCCGCTCGCCGTGGTGCGCGAGGTGCGCCGCGTGATCGCCGCCTGCGCTCGGCGTCCGTTTCTGCTGGGCTACCGCATCTCACCCGAAGAAGCCTGGCGAAGGCGCGCTGCGCATCGGCGATGCGCTGGCACTGGTGGACAGGCTCATCGACGACGGCCGGATCGACTACCTGCACGCCTCGCTCTACAACCTGCTGGCCGGCACGCCACTGGACGACACGAGCGGCCAGACCACGGCCCGGCAGTTCATCGCTCGGGTGGCCGGCCGCGTGCCACTGATGGCAGCGGGTCAACTGCGCACGCCCGAAGAGGCGCGCCGCGCCATTGCCCTGGGCCTGCCACTGGTGGCCCTGGGCCGGGGGCTGGCGATGAACCCGCAATGGGTGGAACGGGCACGGCAGGGGCGCGACGACGCGATCGACACCACGCTGGACCTGTCGCGCGAACCGGGCGAACTCCAGGTGCCGGACAAGCTGTGGGCCGTCATCCAGGCCACACCGGGCTGGTTCCCCCGGTGGGAAACGGCTGTCGAGACCGCCTGAGAGCGCTTGCCACGTCAGCCCTGCAGGCCGTCACATGCCCGCGTAGTTCGGCCCTTCTCGAGCACCACGACGGAGATGTCGTTGCCCTTTTCCGCGGCCAGCTGCTTCAGGCGGATCGCCGCGGCCAGGCCGCCGGGGCCGCCGCCGACGACGACCACGTCGTATTCCATGGCCTCGCGCGGACCGTACTGGGCGAGGATTTCTTCGTTCGTCATCGGGGGTGTCTCTTTGGGACGCATCGGCCTGCAGCGCCTGTCCGACAGGCACGGGCAGCTGCTATCTTGGAACAACGGTGGCCACGATCGCCTCGGCCGCGCGGATCACGGGCAGGTCGACCATGCGGCCATCCAGGCTGAAGACCTCGCCACCGCGCCGGGCGGCTTCTTCGAGCACGCGGCGCGCCCACTCCTGCTCGGCTGCGGAGTAGCCCAGTGTCTCGTTCACACCCGCCACCTGGCCGGGATGGATGCACAGCTTGCCGCCGAAACCGAAGGCGCGCGCGCGGCCGGCATCAAGCGCCAGCCGCTCGGCGCTGCCGGTGTCGGTGGTCACGCCGTCGATGGGCTTGGGCAGCCCCGCGCGGCGCGATGCGGCCACGAGGGCGTTGCGCGCGAAGGCGAGTTCGGGCTCCTCGGGCGTGGCGCGCATGCCGAGGTCGAGCTGAAAGTCCAGGTGGCCGAAGGCCAGGCGCACGACCTGCGGGTCGCGCGCCAGTTCGGTGGCGGCGTCCAGCCCGGCCAGCGATTCGACCAGGGCCACGATCGGCGCGCCTTCGCCCAGCGCCTGCGCCACGGCGCGCAAGGCGGCGGGGTCTTCGGACTTGGGCAGCATGGTGGTGAGGCCCCGCCCTGCCCACGCGCGCAGCAGCGCGATGTCGGCGGCATGCCAGGGCGTGGCCACGGCGTTGACGCGCACGAGGGTGCGGGCCAGTTGGTCCGCGGACAGTTGCGGCAGGTGCTGCGCGAGCTGCTCACACGCGCTGTCCTTGCTGGCCGGGGACACGGCATCTTCCAGGTCGATGATGATGCAGTCGGCGCCCGAGACCAGCGCCTTGGCGAAGCGCTCGGGCTTGGTGGCGGGCACGAACAGCAGGCTGCGCGCGTGGCGCACGGGAGAAGCGCTCATCTCAGACCACTCCCTGGCCGCGCAGCGCGGCGATGTCGGCGTCCGAGCGGCCCAGGCTGCGCAGGATGGCCTCGCTGTGCTCGCCCAGCGCAGGCACGGGGTCCATGCGGGCGTCGAAGCTGCTGACGTTGGCGGGCGGCAGCAGCGCCTGCAGTTCGCCGGCCGGCGAGCCGATCGGGCGGAAGCGCTCCCGCGCATGCAGTTGCGGGTGCGTCCACAGGTCACCCACCTGGTTGACGGCGGCGTTGGCGATCTGCGCTTCGTCCAGGCGCGCGATCACGTCCTGTGCGGTGAGGCTGGCGAAGCTCTGCTCGATCACGCGCTTCAGCTCGGCGCGGTTCTCCACGCGGCGCACATTGGCGTCGAAGCGCGGGTCGGCCGCCAGTTCGGGGCAGCGCAGCACGATGTCGCAGAACAGCTTCCATTCGCGCTCGTTCTGCAGGCCCAGCATCACGACGCGGCCATCGCCCGCCGCGAACGGGCCGTAGGGGTAGATGGTGGCGTGCGCCGCGCCGTTGCGGCCGGGCGCGCTCTGGCCGTCGTAGGCGTAGTACATCGGAAAGCCCATCCACTCTCCCATGGCTTCGAGCATCGACACCTCGACATGCGAGCCTTCGCCCGTGAGGTTGCGCTGCAGCAGCGCGCTCAGGATGCCGGTGTAGGCGTACATGCCCGCTGCAATGTCGGCGATGGAATTGCCGGCCTTGCTGGGTTCGTCCCTGGTGCCGGTGATCGAGAGAAAGGCCGCCTCGCTCTGGATCAGCAGATCGTAGGCCTTCTTGTCGCGGTAGGGACCGTCGGCGCCGTAACCGCTGATGTCGCAGACGATCAGCCTGGGGTGTTTGGCGTGCAGCACCTCGAAGGACAGGCCCATGCGCGCGGCAGCGCCGGGCGCGAGGTTCTGCACCAGCACGTCGGCCTGGGCGATCAGTTCGCCCAGCACCTGCTGCGCGGCGGACTGCTTCAGATCGAGCGCCAGGCTTTCCTTGGAGCGGTTGGTCCAGACGAAATGCGAGGCCAGGCCACGCGTGCGGTGGTCGTACGCGCGCGCGAAATCGCCCACGCCGGGGCGCTCGACCTTGATGACGCGCGCGCCCAGGTCGGCAAGCTGGCGCGTGCAGAACGGCGCGGCGATGGCGTGTTCCAGCGTGACGACGGTCATCCCGCTCAGGGGGCCCTTGCGGCCTGTCTTGGCTTGCATGGCGTGTCTCCGTTACGCGATCTCGGCGCTGGCCTGCATGGCCAGCTGGCCCTGCGGGCCGCGTGCCCACAGCCGGGCGGTGCTGCCTTCGAGCTTGCCGTTGAGGCTGAACGGCGCGGTGTCGAACAAGGGGCTGGCGGCCTTGAACTCGAACGTGCGGATGGCCCGTTGCGGGTGCGCGCGGCGCAGCTCCTCCATGAGCAGCGTGGCGATCAGCGGCCCATGCACCACGAGGCCGGGGTAGCCCTCCTCCTGCATGGCGTAGGGACGGTCGTAGTGGATGCGGTGGCCGTTGAAGGTCAGCGCCGAATAGCGCATCAACAGCACCGGATCGGGTGTCACGGTGCGGCCGAACTGTTCGTCGGCCGGCGCCGCGGCCGGCTGGGGCGCCGCCGCGCCGGGGGCCGGAGCGTCGCGGTAGACGATGTCCTGCTCCTCGTGCACGGCCACGCCCTGCGCGTCGGAGACCTCGTGCTGCACGGTCACGAACACCAACTGGCCGCTGCGCCCGGACTTGGTGCTGACGCTCTGGATGCGCGAGACGCGCCGCACCTGCGCACCGACGGCCAGCGGACGCAGGAAGCGCAGACGCCCGCCCGCCCACATGCGCCGCGGCAGCGTGATGGGCGGCAGGAAGCCGCCGCGCTTGGGGTGCCCGTCCGGGCCGATGTTGGACTGGCGCTCGCCCGGCAGGAAGTACAGCCAGTGCCACAGCGGCGGCAGGCTGGGCGGCAGCGCGGACGGGCTGGCGGCGTCCAGCGCCGCCTGCATGAGGCGCAGGGGCGTCGGGGCGATCTGGTCTTCGCCCTCCTCGGTGCGGCCCACCCAGGCGTCGAAGGTTTCGGCTTGCTCAGTGCTCATGCGGTCGCGCTCCATGGCCGTTCCTCGGTCCGGTGCGCCTCACAGCGCCTTGACCAGTTCCGGCACGGCCGTGAACAGGTCGGCCTCCAGGCCGTAGTCGGCCACCGAGAAGATCGGTGCCTCGGGGTCCTTGTTGATGGCCACGATGACCTTGCTGTCCTTCATGCCGGCCAGATGCTGGATCGCACCCGAGATGCCGGCGGCGATGTACAGCTGCGGCGCCACGATCTTGCCGGTCTGGCCGACCTGCAGGTCGTTGGGGGCGTAGCCCGCGTCCACGGCCGCGCGGCTGGCGCCGATGGCCGCGCCCAGCTTGTCGGCCAGCGGGGTCATGACTTCGGTGAACTTCTCGGCGCTTCCGAGGGCACGGCCGCCGGAGACGATGATCTTGGCAGCGGTCAGCTCCGGGCGCTCGCTCTTGGCGATCTCGGCACCGACGAAGCTGCTCTTGCCGCTGTCGGCGACGGCGGCCAGGCTCTCGACGGCGGCCGAGCCACCGGTGGCGGCGGCGGCGTCGAAGCCGGTGCCGCGCACGGTGATGACCTTCACGCTGTCCGCGCTCTGCACGGTGGCGATGGCGTTGCCGGCGTAGATCGGGCGCTCGAAGGTGTCGGGGCCGTCGACCTTGGTGATGTCGCTGATCTGGCTCACGTCCAGCTTGGCGGCCACGCGCGGGGCGACGTTCTTGCCGCTGGCGGTGGCCGGGAACAGGATGTGGCTGTAGTTCGAGGCAATGGCCAGCACCTGGGCGGCCACGTTCTCGGCCAGGCCGTGGCCCAGGCCGGCGCCGTCGGCGTGCAGCACCTTGGCCACGCCGGCCACCTGGGCGGCGGCCTTGGCGGCCTCGGCGGCGTTCTCGCCGGCGACCAGCACATGGACGTCGCCGCCGCAGGCCAGCGCGGCGGTGACGGTGTTCAGGGTGGCGCTCTTGATGGAGGCGTTGTCGTGTTCTGCGATGACGAGTGCGGTCATGTTCTTGTTCCTCCCTGGATCAGATGACCTTGGCTTCGGTCTTGAGCTTGGCGACCAGCGTGGCCACGTCGGGCACCTTGATGCCGGCCGAGCGCTTGGGCGGCTCGCTGACCTTCAGCGTCTTGAGCTTGCTGGCCACGTCCACGCCCAGGTCGGCCGGGCTCACGGTGTCCAGCTGCTTCTTCTTGGCCTTCATGATGTTGGGCAGCGTGACGTAGCGCGGCTCGTTCAGGCGCAGGTCGGTGGTGATCACGGCCGGGGTGGACAGCTCCAGGGTCTCCAGGCCGCCGTCCACTTCACGGGTCACTTTCACCTTGTCGCCGGCGACTTCGACCTTGCTGGCGAAGGTGGCCTGCGGCAGCTCGGCCAGGGCCGCCAGCATCTGGCCGGTCTGGTTGGCGTCGTCGTCGATGGCCTGCTTTCCGAGGATCACCAGGCCGGGCTGTTCCTTGTCGACCAGGGCCTTCAGGAGCTTGGCCACGGCCAGGGGCTGCAGTTCGGCATCCGTCTGCACCAGGATGGCGCGGTCCGCGCCGATGGCCATGGCCGTGCGCAGGGTTTCCTGGCACTGCTGCACGCCGCAGGAGACGGCGATCACCTCGGTGACCACGCCCTTTTCCTTCAGGCGCACGGCCTCTTCGACGGCGATCTCGTCAAACGGGTTCATGCTCATCTTGACGTTGGCGATGTCAACGCCGCTGCCGTCGGACTTCACGCGGACCTTCACGTTGTAGTCGACCACGCGCTTGACGGGAACCAGGACCTTCATGTTCGGACACTCCTTCGATGCGTTCAGTACGAACGGGGCAGACCCAGCACATGCTCGGAAACATGGCCCAGGATCATGTTGGTGGAAATGGGCGCGACCTGGTACAGCCGCGTCTCGCGGAACTTGCGCTCCACGTCGTATTCGCAGGCGAAGCCGAAGCCGCCGTGCGTCTGCAGGCAGGCATTGGCCGCCTCCCAGCTCGCCTTGGCCGCCAGATACTTGGCCATGTTGGCCTCCACGCCCGCGTTCTGGCGCGCGTCGATCTTCTGGCAGGCCTTCCAGCGCATCAGGTTGGCGGCCTCCAGCTCGATGAAGGCTTCGGCCAGCGGGAACTGGATGCCCTGGTTCTGCCCGATGGGGCGGCCGAACACCTTGCGCTCGCGGGCGTACTCGGTGGCCTTTTCCAGGAACCAGTAGCCGTCGCCGATGCACTCGGAGGCGATCAGGGTGCGCTCGGCGTTCAGGCCGTCGAAGATCACCTTCAGGCCCTTGCCCTCGGTGCCGAGCAGCGCATCCTCGGGCAACTCCAGGTTGTCGAAGAACAGCTCGTTGGTCTCGTGGTTGACCATGTTCGGGATGGGCCGCACCGTGAGGCCTTTGCCGATGGCCTGGTCCAGCTCGACGATGAAACACGACAAGCCGTCGCTTTTCTTCTGCACCTGCTCGATGGGCGTGGTGCGCGCCAGCAGGATCAGCAGGTCGCTGTGCTGCACGCGGCTGATCCACACCTTCTGGCCGTTGACGACCCAGCGGCCGTCCTTCTTCACGGCCGTGGTCTTGAGCTTGGTGGTATCGCTGCCGGTGGTGGGCTCGGTCACGCCCATGGACTGCACGCGCAGCGCGCCCGAGGCGATCCGGGGCAGGTACTTCTGCTTCTGCGCCTCGGTGCCGCTGAACACGATGGTGTTCATCACGTACATCTGGCCATGGCATGCGCCGGAGTTGCCGCCGCTGCGGTTGATCTCCTCCATGATGACCGAGGCCTCGGCCATCGACAGGCCGGGGCCGCCGAAGTCCTGCGGGATCAGCGCGGCCAGCCAGCCGGCCTTGGTGAGCGCGGTGACGAACTCCTCGGGATAGCCCCGCGCCTCGTCGATCTTGCGGTGGTACTCGGCCGGAAATTGCTGGCACAGGCCGCGCACGGCGTCGCGGATCTCCTGGTACTGGTCGGGAGCGGAAAGTGCGCTCATGGGGATATCTCCGAAGTTGGGTGGATTTGAATCGATAGTAATATTTGATGGATTCAAGAAAAAATAGAATTTCTTGATTACTCCATCAACTTTCGGCATCGGGTTACCGCATGGATCTCAAGCAACTGCGCGCCTTCGTCACCGTGGCGGAAACGGGCAACGTCACGCGCGCCTCGGCGCTGCTCAATCTTGTGCAGCCCGCCGTCTCTCGCCAGCTGCGGCTGCTGGAAGAGGACATGGGCGTGGAGCTGTTCGACCGGAGCCGACACGGCATGCAGCTCACCACGCAAGGCAAGACCATGCTGGAGTACGCGCGCCGCATCCTGGGCGAGGTGGCGCGCGCCAAGGCCGAGATCCAGCCCACCGAAGGGCCGGTGGCGGGCATCGTCAGCATCGGCCTGCTGGCCAGCACATCGGACCTGCTGGCCACGCTGCTCGCCGCCGAGGTGGCGCAGCGCTATCCGCACATCCGCCTGCGGCTCACCATTGGCTACGCGGGGCACCTGCAGGACTGGCTGGAAGCCGGCGACCTCGATGCCGCCCTGCTCTACGGCCAGAAGGAAAGGCCGGCGTTGCATGTGAAGGCGCTGCTGGAAGAAAGCCTGTGGGTGGTGGCCGCGCCGTCGGCCAAGCTGTCGCGCAAGCGCCCCCTGTCGTTGGCGCAGGTGGCGCGCGAGCCCTTCGTGCTGCCCGCCGCGCCGCAGGGCCTGCGTGCGGTGATCGAACATGCGGCCACCGAGGCAGGGGTGACGCTGCAGGTCTTCGCCGAGACCAATGCCTTGAGCGTGCAGAAGGAACTGGTCGCGCAAGGCCACGGCTGGAGCATCCTGCCTGCCGTGTGCGTGACGCAGGAACTGGAGCGCGGCCTGCTGTGCGCTGCGCCGCTCGCACCACCGGGACTGCAGCGCACCATCGTGCTCGCGGCGCCTAGCAGCCGCCAGGCCACGGCGCCCGCGCGCTGTGTGGTCGCCACGCTGTTGGATTGCGTCAAGGAAACGTTCGAGCAGGGGCATTGGCCGGATGCGCGCTGGTTGCGCTAGACGACCTTCTTCTGTCGCAGGTCGGCGATGGCCGCCGCATCCAGTCCGATCTCGGCCAGCACTGCATCGGTGTGCTCGCCGTTGAGCGGCGCGCGCAGGCGCAGTTCCGGCGGCGTGCGCGACAGCGACACGGGCGTGGCGAAGATCGGCACCGGCTTGGGCGCGCCGGGGTAGTCCATCCACTGGATCAGTTCGGCGGCCCGGATGGTCTCGTCCTGCAGCGCCTGGCGCGGGGAGTTGACGGGCCCCGCGGGAATGCGCGCCTTCTCGAGCGCCGCCAGGGCTTGCTCCAGGCTCTTGTCGCGGCACCAGTCGCTCATCACGCCGCTGAGGAAGGCGCCGTGCTCGCCGCGCAGCCGGTCGTCGGCAAAGCGCGGATCGTCGAGGAATTCGGGATGTCCGACCAGCTGCGCCCAGTTCCTGAACATGGGGCGGCCGATCACCTGGATGATGAACCAGCCGTCCCTGGCCTGGAAGATGTCGGACGGCGCATAGCTGCCCGCGCGGTTGAGCGTGGCGGGGCGGTCCAGGCCCAGCAGCGCCTCCTCGATCAGCGCGCCGCTGGCCATGTTCAGGCCCGTGCACAGCAGCGAGCCGCCCACCTCCTGGCCCACGCCGGTGCGCTGGCGCTCGTACAGCGCCAGCATGGCGCCGAAGGCGCAGGCGAAGGCGGTGGCGAAGTCCACCACGGGAACCATGGCCTTCTGCGGCTGCCCGGGCGTGCCTGCCATGTGCACGGCGCCGCTCAGGGCCTGGCCCACCCCGTCGAAGCCCACGCGGTCGCGCACGGCGGGCGCGTTGCCGAAGGCGTTGGACGCCACGAGGATGATGTCGGGCCTGACCTGGCGCAGGCTGTCGTAGTCCAGCCCCAGGCTTTGCAGCGTGCGTGGCGGCATGTTGGCGACGACCACGTCGGCACCCGCGACCAGCTTGCGCACGATCGCGCGGCCCTCGGCGCTGGCCAGGTCGAGCGTGAGCGAGCGCTTGTTGCGGTTGAGCTGCAGGAACATCGCGCCCTCCCCGCCCTCGGTGACCGGCACGATGTAGCGGTCTTCCCCGCCCTCCACGCGGTCGATGCGGACGACGTCGGCGCCATAGTCCGCCAGCAGTGCTGCGCAGTACGGCCCTGCGATGAAGCGGCCGAAATCCAGGACCTTGATGCCTTCGAGAACTTTTTTCATGGCGGCTTCCACTCAGAATGTCAGTGGCGGATGGTGTTGAATTCGGCTTGCAGGACACGCCCCATCGCCAGCAGGCGCGGCCCCAGTTCGCGTTCCACGCGCGCACGGGTCATGCCTTGGCTCGCACCGATGCAGGCCAGCACGAAAGGAGAGGTGCCTTCGAGCAGAACGGGCGCGGCGACGATGCCCAGCTCCGGCTCCCACTCGCCGATGGCCGTGCAATAGCCCTTGTCGCCGGCCTGGGCGATGCCTTCGCCGACCCGACGGCGCAGCCGGGGCCAATCCTTGGTCGCGCGGCGCTCCACGTTGCCGAGCAAGTAGCTGCGCTCCATCTCCGGCAGGGCCGCCAGCAGCGCCCAGCCCATCGGCGACAGCGCCATGCCCACGCGCATGCCCACGTGCAACGGCAGCGTGACGGGGGACGCGAGGCTGCGCCGGCATTCGAGCACCACCAGGTCGAGCCGGTCGCGCACGGCCAGGCAGACATGCGCCCGGTGCGTGCGCGCGTAGGCGGCCATGCGCTCGCCTGCCAGGCCCTGGATGGCCGAGTGGGCGATGGCCGCATAGCCCAGGCCGAGCACGGCGGGCGCGAGGCGGTACTTGCGCCCGTCGAGGTCGTGCATCAGATAGCCCAGCTGCACCAGCGAATGGGCGATGCGCGTGACGGTGGATGGCGGCAGGCCGGTGCGGTGCGCGAGCTGGCCGTTGCCCAGCCAGCGCTCGTGCGGCGCGAAGGCCGAGATGAGCACCAGCGCACGCACCAGCGGCGTGACCACGGTGACGCCCGGTTCCGGCTGCAGCCAGGCGGACAGGCTGGCCAGCGCAGGCTGCATGACGGCCTGCGGGCTGGCGGCGGCGCGGGCGTTCACCGGCTCAGGCAGCGGCCGCGGCGCGCACTTCGTCCAGCGCCGCAGGGTTGTCCAGCGACGACAGGTCGCCCGGCGGCTGGCCGCAGTACACGCTGCGGATCACGCGCCGCATGATCTTGGAGCTGCGCGTCTTGGGCAGTTGCCCCACCACGTGCACCTTGCCGGGCTTGAAGGGTTTGCCCAGGCGCTTTTCCACATGGCCGGTGACCAATCGGGGCAGATCATCCGCCACGCCCGGCTTGGGCACCACGAAGACGACGAGCTTCTGGCCCTTGTCGGCGTCGGCCACGCCGATGGCGGCGGCCTCGGCCACGCCGGGCAGTTCCAGCACGACCTCCTCCACCTCGGCCGGCCCCAGGCGCTTGCCGGCCACCTTCAAGGTGTCGTCCGAGCGCCCCATCATGAAAAAGTTGCCCTCGGGCGTGCGCAGGGCCAGGTCGCCATGCACCCAGATGCCGGGGATGGTCTGCCAGTAGGTTTCGAGGTAGCGCTCGTCGTCGCGCCAGAAGGATTGCGTCATGCCCACGAAGGGCGCGCGGATGGACAGCTCGCCCACCTCGCCGGTCACGCTGCGGCCCTCGGGGTTGACCACATCGGCGGCCACGCCGGGCGAGATCGTGTTGAAGCCGCTGGGCGGAATGGGCCGGACGGGCACGCTGGCCAGCAGCGCACCGGACACTTCCGTGCCGCCCGTGTAGTTGATGACGGGCGCCGTGCCATCGCCGAAGCGGTCCTGGAACCAGCTGAAATGCTCGGGCGCGATGCCCTCGCCCGCCGTGATGAGCAGGCGCACGCTGGAGCGGTCGCCCTGCAGCGCCAGCGCCTCGTTGCTGATCATGCCGCGGATCAGCGTGGGCGCGGAGCCGAACTGCGTGACCTTGTGCCGCTCCACGATGCGCGACATGCGCGACCAGTCGGGGTAGTCGGGCGCGCCGTCATAGCACACCAGCGTGGCGCCGCGCAGCAGCGCACAGCCCAGCACCAGGGTGCCGGCGATCCAGCCCATGTCGGCCGGCCAACAGTAAACGTCGCCAGGGTGCACGTCGAAATGGACCAGCGCGTCGTGCGCGATCTTGATCGGAAAGCTGCCGTGCGTGTGCACCACGCCCTTGGGCTTGCCCGTGGTGCCCGAGGTGTAGATGACCATGAAAGGCGTGTCGGGCGTCACGGACACAGGCGGCTGGCTGCGGCCTTGCCCGGCGGCGGCGACGTCCTGCCAGTCCAGGTCGCGCGCATCCTGGGCCGCTTCGTGAACCTGGTCCGGGGCGCGCTTCCAGACCACGTTGTCGAGCAACGGCAACTGCCGCCACGCATCGCGCAGCGCGCTCTGCACGTCCACGCGCTTGGTGCGGCGCGAGAAGCCCGTGGAGGCGATGACCAGCCGCGCCTCGGCGGCCGACAGGCGTGCCACGATGGCATCGACGCCGAAGCCGCTGAACAGCGGCACGACCAGCGCGCCCAGGTGCACCAGGGCCATCAGCGAGACGGTGGCCTCGATGCCGTTTTCCATCAGCAGGCCGACGCGGTCGCCCTGCTGCACGCCCTGCTGCGCCAGGCCGGCAGCGAAGTCGTGCACGCGCTGCGCCAGCTCCGCATAGGTGAGCGCGCTCACGCTGCCGTCCTCGCGCTCGGCGACCACGGCCTTCTGCTGCGCGGTGACAGGATTCTTCGCCCAGGCGTAGATGGTGTTGACCCAGTTGAGCTTGCCGCCGGGGAACCAGCTCGGGAACTGCGGGCCGCGCGCGAGATCGACGTAACCCGCGGGCTGCACGTCCCACGCAATGGCGCATTCGCGCATCACGGTGTTCCAGTAGCGCTCGGGCTCGGCGGTGGACACGCGCATCAGCTCCTCGTACGAGGACACGCCCAGCGCGCGCATCAGTTGCACGACGCCAGATTTCTGCAGTTCGCGCTGGCCCGGCCGCCAGATGTCGGTGGTGGTCATGGTGCGGTACTCCTTCAGGCGCGCTCGACGACCATGGCGATGCCCTGCCCGCCGCCGATGCACATGGTCTCCAGCCCGTAGCGGGCCTGGCGGCGCTGCATCTCGTGCAGCAGCGTGGTCATGATGCGCACGCCCGTGGCGCCCACCGGGTGGCCCAGCGAAATGCCCGAGCCGTTGACGTTGAGCCTGTCCTCCAGCGCCTGCATCGAGCTGCCCCAGCCCTTCACGCAGGCCAGCGCCTGGCAGGCGAAGGCTTCGTTCAGCTCGATCAGGTCCATCTGGTCGAGTCGCAGGCCGGTGCGTGCCAGTACCTTCTGCACGGCGGGCACGGGGCCGATGCCCATGCGCGCCGGGTCGCAGCCCGCCGCCGCCCAGCCGGTCAGCCAGCCGATGGGCGTGAGCCCCAGCTCTTCAAGCCTGTCCTCGGCCACGATCAGGCAGGCGGCGGCGGCATCGTTCTGCTGGCAGGCGTTGCCGGCGGTGACCACGCCGTCTTTCATGAGGGCGCGCATCGAGGCCAGGCTCTCGGCGGTGGTGTCGCCGCGCACGCCCTCGTCCTGGCGCACCAGCAAGGGATCGCCCTTGCGCTGGGGCACGGAGACCGGGACGATCTCGGCATCGAACAGCTTGGCCTTCTGGGCGGCGGCGGCGCGCTGGTGGCTGCGCGCGGCGAAGCGGTCGGAGGCTTCGCGGCTGATCTCGTATTCGCGCGCCAGCGTCTCGGCCGTTTCGATCATGCCGCTGATCTTGCCGAAGCGGCCTTCGGGTTGCGAGCGCTCGCGGCCGCGGTCCAGGCGGTCGTGGAACTTCACCGTGCCCGCGCGCTTGCCCCAGCGCATGTCGGTGGTGTAGTACTCGACGTTGCTCATGCTCTCCACGCCGCCGGCCATGACCACGTCCGCCGCACCGGTCTGCACCATCATGGCGGCGGTGGCCAGGGCCTGCACGCCGCCGCCGCAGCGGCGGTCGAGCTGCATGCCCGCCACTTCGATCGGGAAGCCCGCCTGCAGCGCAACCCAGCGGCCCGTGCAAGGCGTCTCGCCACTGGCGTAGCTCTGCGCGAAGACCACGTCGTCGATGCGCGCGGGGTCCAGCCCCGTGCGCTGCACGATGGCGCGCGCCACGATGGCGCCCAGTTCCTCGACCGGGATGCCTTTCAATGCCCCGCCGAAAGCGCCCACCGGCGTGCGCAGGGGGGAGACGATGGCTGCTCGTTTCATGTTCGATGCCTCTGTGAATGGTGTGAGATGAAAACGGCTCCCAGCGCCCGTCCGTCGAGCGCTGGCAACGACTGCCCTGGATGCTTCAACCGTAGCGGCCGCCGGTCACGTGCAGCACCTCGCCGCTGATGAAGCCGGCGCGCTCGCTGGCCAGGAAGGCCACGGCGTCGGCGATGTCGTCGGGCTTGCCCACGCGCTTGATGGGCTGGGCGGCCACGGCGGCCTCCTTGATGGTCTCGTAGGTGGGCAGGGCCTGCACCATCTCGGTCTCCATGAAGCCGGGGGCCACGCAGTTGCAGGTCACGCCGTAGCGGCCTTCTTCCTTGGACAGCGCCTTGGCCATGCCGATCAGCCCGGCCTTGGCGGCCGAGTAGTTGGCCTGCGTGGGGTTGCCCAGGTGGGCGCGCGAACTGATGTTGATGACGCGACCCCAGCCTTGCTCGATGAAGTGCGGCATGACGGCCTTCGCCGCCAGGAAGGCACCCTTGAGCATGACGGCCATGACGAAGTCCCAGTCGTCCTCGCTCATCTTCACGAGGTACTTGTCGCGCGGCGCGCCGGCGTTGTTCACGAGGACATGCACGCCGCCGAAGTGGGCCACGGTCTCGTCGACCAGGCGCTGCACGTCCGCGCCCTTGGTGATGTCGCCCACCACGCAGTGCGCGGCGAAGCCCTCGTCGCGCAGGGCCTTGGCCGTGGCCTGGGCCAGCTCGGCATTGATGTCGGTGATGACGACTTTCGCGCCCTCTTGCGCCAGCCGCCGTGCGGTGGCAGCGCCCAGGCCCCGCGCCGAGCCGGTGACGATGGCGACCTTGCCATGCAAACCCAGATCCATGACTGCTTCTCCTTGGAAAAAAGTTCAGCGCAGGGTGACCCGCGCGTTGTTCAAGACCACGGCATGGCGTTCCACGGCCGTGGTGCGCAGGGACACCGTATTGCCGCGCACCCACATCTCGGTGCGCAGCGTGTCGCCGGGCCAGGCGGGCGCGGTGAAGCGCACGCGCATGCCGGCAAAACGGGTGTCGTCGTAGCCCAGCACCGTGCGCAGCACGGCGTGCGCCGCCACGCCCATCAGCGCCATGCCGTGCAGGATGGGGCGCGCGAACCCGGCCGCCTCCGCCACGGCCGGGTCGGCGTGCAGCGGGTTCAGGTCGCCACTCAGGCGGTAGATCAACGCCAGCTGCGCGGGCGTGGCAAGCTCGCACACGTGGTCCGGCGGCCCATCGGGCAGGGCATGGGGCGCGGGCGCCGCACCTTCCGACCCGCCTTCGCCGAAGCCGCCATCGCCGCGCAGCAGGCTCAGTTGCCTGACGGTGGCCAGCGGCCGGCCCGTGGCGGCATCGGTGATGTCGCGCGTCTGCTGCAGCAAGGCGCCCTTGCCCTCGCCCTTGTCCCACAGGCCGGTGATGCGCGTCTGGCCCTTCACCCGGCCGCTCGCGGGCAGCGGGGCGTGGACCTCGATGTCCTGCTCGGCGTGCAGCAGCTTCTGCCAGGTGATGCCGGTATCGCTCTCGCGCGCCCAGAAGCCGGGGTAGGCCAGGATGTTGGCCATGGTGGGCATGGCGCGCAAGCGATCGCCGCCCTGCCCTTCGTAGACATAGCGCAACTGCCCCGCGTCCAGCGGATCGCTGCCCAGCCCCAGGCCCAGCGCGTAGAGCTGGGTGTCGCGCTGCGTGTAGGCATGCTCGATGACAGGAAAGGGGCGGGCCAACAGATGGCGCGGATCGATGGGCATGGGGGCCTTGTCTCCAGTGGAAGCCAGCCCCGACGATGCCGCCGCGGCTGCGCTCCGGTCAACCGGCAAACGGCCACTGTTCCGTACCTTGGTGCCGGCAGGTGCGCGGTACACCCGTCGCAACCCTGGGGACGCATTTCCATCTTCCGGAACAGACCGGTTCCACGGCTTGAATCACGGGCGCTGCCCACGCAGCATGCAGGGTCCTCTCCACCTTCTTTGCCGACACCGAAATGATCCGCGACCAAGAAACGCTCAACGTCCTGCTCGACGCCATCAACCGCTTCGTGACCGAGCGCCTGATCCCCAACGAAGAGCTGGTGGCCGAAACCGACGAGATCCCCGCCGGCATCGTGCAGGACATGCGCGACCTCGGTCTGTTCGGCCTGACCATCCCCGAGCGCTTCGGCGGCCTGGAGCTGACCATGGAAGAAGAGGTGCTGGCCGTGTTTGCGCTGTGCCGCGCCGCGCCCGTGTTCCGCTCGCTGATCGGCACCACGGTGGGCATCGGCTCGCAGGGCATCCTGTTCGACGGCACGCCCGAGCAGCAGGAGAAGTACCTGCCCCGCCTGGCCACGGGCGAGATGATGGCCTCGTTCGCGCTGACCGAGCCCGAAGCCGGATCGGACGCCGGCTCGCTGCGCACCACCGCCGTCAAGGACGGCGACCACTACGTCGTGAACGGCACCAAGCGCTTCATCACCAACGCCCCACAGGCCGGCATGTTCACGCTGATGGCCCGCACCGATCCTGGCGTGAAAGGCGCAGGCGGCGTATCCGCCTTCATCGTCGAGGCGGGCACGCCGGGCATCAGCTTCGGCAAGCGCGACAAGAAGATGGGCCAGAAGGGTGCGCACACCTGCGACGTGATCTTCGAGAACGCGCGCGTGCCCGCGGCCAACCTGATCGGCCTGAAGGAGGGCCAGGGTTTCAAGACCGCCATGAAGGTGCTGGAGAAGGGCCGCATCCACATCGCCGCCGTGGCCGTTGCCGTGGCCGAGCGCATGCTGGACATGGCACTGCGCTACGCGGCCGAGCGCAGGCAGTTCGGCCAGGCCATCGGCAGTTTCCAGTTGGTGCAAGCCATGCTGGCCGACAGCAAGGCCGAGGTCTACGCCGCCCGCTGCATGGTGCTCGACGCCGCCCGCCGCCGCGACGACAAGCTGCCCAACGCCACAGAGGCATCCTGCGCCAAGATGTTCGCGACCGAGATGTGCGGCCGCGTGGCCGACCGCGCGGTGCAAATCTTCGGCGGCGCCGGCTACATGAGCGAATACGCCATCGAGCGCTTCTACCGCGACGTGCGCCTGTTCCGCATCTACGAGGGCACCACGCAGATCCAGCAGACGCTGATCGCCAAGAACATGCTCAAGGAGCTGTGATCCAGCGCTGGCTGGGGTGACGACGCCCGCCCCTGCCCGACCGCCGGCTTGCAGGTGAATCCAAGGGCAAACCCGTATCGACTTGGATTTGCGGCAAAATTCTAATGGATGTTAGTTTAATTGCTTGTGCCATGCCTCCTCCTGCCTCCCCTGTCGCCAACCGCCCGATCGTGACGCCGTTCGCCCGTGCGCTGTCCGTCCTGTGCGCGTTCACCGCGCAGGATCGGTGGCTCTGCAACGGCGATCTGGCAAGCCGCACGGGATTGCCCGCCTCGACGGTCACGCGCATGACACGCAGTCTGGTGACCCTGGGGTACCTGCGGTGCGCGCCGGACGCACGGCGGTTCCGCCTGGGGCCTTCCGCCCTGGCGCTGGGCTACCGGGCGGCGGCCGACACCGACATCCACCGCGCCGCCCATCAGCGCATGCACGTGTTTGCCGAACAGCACCAGGTGCATGTCCACCTCAGCGCCCGCGACCGCCTGGGCCTGGTGGTCATCGACAGCTGCAGCACCAGCACCCTGCCCGCCGCGTTGCAGCCCGGGGTCGGCACCCGCCTGGAGCTGGCATCGACCGCTGCGGGCTGGGCCTTGCTGGCCAGCCTGCCCGATGCCGAGCGCAACTATCTGCTGCACAGCGCCGAGCACGCGCTACAGGAGGAACGCAGGCAGTTGCGTCGCCGCTCCGGCGAGGCCATCGGGCAGGTGCGGTCTGAGGGCTTCTGCGTGGCATTGGGCGCATCGGGCCATCCCATGACCATGGTGGCCGCCCCCATCCACCGGCCCGGCGCTGCCCCCCTTGCGGTGAGTTGCATGGCCCCCGCCATGCGCATGGGCCGCACGCGCAGCGTGCGCGAGCTGGGCCCGGCGCTGGTGCGCATGGCGCAGGAAATCCAACGCGCAGGGGCTCTGCCATGACGGGCAAGGCGTCCGCCCCCGACAGCGCCACGCTCATGACCGTTCAGCGCGGGCTGGAGGTGTTGCGGGCGTTCCGCTCGGACCGCAGTCCACTGACCAATGCGGAACTGGTGCGGCGCACGGGCCTGCCAAAAGCCACGGTGTCGCGGCTGACTTCCACGCTGCTGCAGGTGGGCTTTCTGCGCCTGGTGCCGGGCAGGCGCGAGTTCGAGCTGTCGGCGGGCGCTCTGGGCATCGGCCATGCCTACCTGGCCGCCAACGACCTGCTGCAGGCCGCGCAGCCCCTGATGCAGGAACTGGCGGACCGGCTCGATGTGTCGGTGGCGCTGGGCATTCGCGATGGCATCGACCTGCTCTACGTGGCCTACCGCGTGAGCCGCAAGGTCGCCACGTTGCGCCTGGGCGTGGGTTCGGTGCTGCCGATGCAGACCACCTCCATCGGCAGAGCCTACCTGTGGGGGCTGCCGCCGCAAGAACAGCGCCCGCTGATCGAGGAGCACCTGCGCCGCGCGGGGCCGCAGGCAGCAGTTCTGGAGCGGTCGCTGAACGCCTCCTTCGGCGAACTGGAAACCCAGGGCACCTGTGCCGTGCTGGGCGGCTACCAACGCAACACCTACGGGGTGGCGCTGCCGGTGCGCCTGGGGCTGGAGCGCACGCTGATGGGCCTGAGCTGCGGCAAGGCGGACGTGGAACTGAATCTGCAAGCCGAGCGTGAGCGCATCGCGCCCGCCCTCAAGGAAACCGCTGCGCGGCTCGAAGCACTGCTGCGCGATGTCCAGGGCCATCTGTGAATGGCCCGCGAAGGCCGTCCGGTCTCCAGCTGCCGCAGCAGGGTGCTCACTGCGCCTGCCCCGATGCGACGGGCGACAGGGCCGCGCCTGCCGCATGCAGCGCATCCACCTCGGCGTCGGACAGGCCCCAGTCGCGCAACACCTCGCGCGTGTGCTGGCCGGGCCGCGCGGGCGGGCTCTGGATCGCACCGGGCGTGCGGCTGAAGCGCGGCGCGGGCGCGGGCTGCGTCACGCCGTCGCGTTCCACGAAGGTGCCGCGCTCGCGCAGGTGCGGGTGCGTGGGCGCATCGGCCATGGACAGCACCGGCGTGAGGCAGGAATCGGTGCCCGCCGCCAGCGCCACCCATTCGGCCTGCGTGCGGCTGCGGAAGACGTCGGCGAAGCGTGCCTGCATGGCGGGCCAGCCGCTGCGCTCGTGCTGCCCGGTAAGGGTTTCGTCCTGCAACCCCATCACCACGAGTGCCGCGCGGTAGAAGCGCCCTTCGTTGGCGGCCATGCTGACGTACCTGCCATCGCGGGTTTCGTACACGTTGTACCAAGGCGCGCCCGAGTCGAGGCGGTTGCTGCCGCGCTCGTCGCTCCAGTAGCCGGCGGCGCGAAGGCCGTACAGCAGCGTCATCAGCGACGCCGAGCCATCGACCATGGCCGCATCCACCACCTGGCCGCGCCCGCTGCCGCGCGCCTCCAGGATGGCGCTGACCACTCCCAGCGCCAGGTACATGGAGCCGCCGCCGAAGTCGCCCACCAGGTTCAGCGGAATGGCCGGCGCCTCGCCCGCGCGGCCCACGGCATGGAGCACGCCGGTCAGCGAGATGTAGTTGATGTCGTGCCCCGGCGCCCGGGCCAGCGGTCCGGTCTGGCCCCAGCCGGTCATGCGGCCGTAGACCAGGCGCGGGTTGGCGGCCAGGCAGGCGTCCGGGCCCAGGCCCAGGCGCTCGGCCACGCCGGGACGGAAGCCCTCGATGAAGGCATCGGCCTGCGCCACCAGGCGCAGCACGGCGGCGGCCGCCTCGGGCTTCTTCAGGTCCATCATCGCGCTGCGGCGGCTGCGGTTGAGCAGGTCGAAGCGCGGCGCGATGGGTGCGCCGCCGTCGTGCCCCGGCGGCCGGTCGATGCGGACCACGTCCGCGCCCAGATCGGCCAGCAGCATGCAGCAGAAGGGGCCGGGGCCGATGCCACCCAACTCCACGATGCGGATGCCCGCCAGCGGGCCTTGCTTCTTGTCGGTCATGGATTTCCTTGCTTGTCCTGTACGGCGCAGCTCGTCGCTGGCGGCGCTGGCAAGGGGCGGCAGGCCGCAAACAGCGGCCCCCCGGTGCGGCGGGCAAATCGTTGCACGGTGTGTGTCTCCTCTTGGTCGCGCGGAGCATCTTCAGGGAACCGGGGCACCCATCCAAGTGCGGATTTCCGAAGCCGCGGTTCGCAGATTCCGAAGGCCCGCCCGGCGGCCCGACGCAGCGGCAGTATGCTCGCCATGCCGTGACCTTCAACCGCCTGCACTTCATCCGCCAGACCGATCTGTTCACACTGCGGCTGTTCCTTTCGGCCGTGGAAGAGCAGCAGATCGGCCGCGCCGCGATCCGCGAGAACATCGCCGCCTCCACCGCCACCAAGCGTATCCAGGATTTCGAAGAGATCGCGGGCGTGCCGCTGCTCGAGCGCACGCCCAAGGGCGTGGCCCCCACCGCCGCGGGCGCAGTGGTGGGGCGCTACATCCGCAAGATGTTCGACGACCTGGACGCCATGCGGGCCGAGATCACGGCCTTCGGCGAGGGGCTGCGCGGCGAGGTGTTCGTGGCCTCGGCGCGCTCCATCTTCGTGCCCTTCCTATCGCGCGAGCTGGGTGACTTCGCGCGCGATTTCCCGCAGGTGGAACTGGTGCTGCGCGAGCTCGAGAACACCGAGATCGTGCAGGCCGTGCAGCAGGGCGACGCCGACATCGGTGTGTTCGCCCTCGCCCCGGGGCTGCACCTGGAAGGCGTGCAGATCACGCCCTACCGCACCGACCGCATGGTGGCCGTCGTGCCAGAGGCGCACCCGCTGGCCGGGCACGCCAGCCTGTCGTTCGAGGACCTGCTGGCGCACGACCTCATCGTCGTCTCGGTCATGAACCAGGCCTTCTCCAACGCGGCGCGCAAGCTCGGCGTGCCCTACAAGCCCAAGTACACCGTGCGCAGCACCGGCGTGGCGATGAGCCTGGCGCAGGCACGCCTGGGGGTAACGGTGCAGCCCGAATGCTCGGTGCTGCAGACGCGGCTGGAGGGCGTGCTGGCCATCCCGCTGGAGGACACCCGGGCGCGGCGCATCGTGCAGATCGCCACGCCGCGCGAACGCGGCCTGGGGCCTGCTGCGCGGGCGCTGCTGGAGCAGTTGCTGAGCCGGCCCGCCGACGCACAGCCGGACGCCTGATCAGGCGCTCGTTGCGGCGGGCACCGCGGCCCGCGCGCCGCGCGCGTGCAGCAACGCCCTGATCTCGTCCTGGCCGAAACCGTACTCCCCCAGCAGCGCCTCGGTGTGCTCGCCCAGGCGCGGCGCGGGGTGGCGCAGCGTGGCCGGCGTCTCGCTCCATTGCTGCGGGATGCCGATGGTGCGGACCGTGCCTTCGCTCGGATGCTCCTGCACGCCGAAGAAGCCCACGGCCCGCATGTGCGCGTCGTCCAGCAGTGTCTCGGGCGTGTTCATCGCGATGGCGGGGATGTCCGCCTGCGTCAGCAGCGCCACCCACTCGGCGGACGGCCGCGTGACGAAGGTGCGATGCAGGAAGTCGTACAGCGCCCCCATGTGCCGCGCGCGGGCATGGACGTCGGCATAGCGCGGGTCCTGGGCCATCTCGGCGTGGCCCACGACCTGGAACAGGCGCTGCCAGTGCCGGTCGGTGTAGACCTCCACGCTGATGTGGCCGTCGGCCGTGCGGTAGGGTTGGCGCTCGGGGCTGGTCATGCGCTCGTAGCCCCAATCGCCCAGGGACGGCACGAAGGTGTGGCCGTACAGGTGGTCGCCCATGGCGAAGTGCGCGAAGGTTTCGAACATCGGCACCTCCACGGCCTGCCCGTGCCCTGTCTGGCCGCGGCAATGCAGCGCGGCCAGGATGGCATTGCTGGTGGCCATGCCCACCATGCGGTCCACGATGGCCGATCCCACGTAGCTGGGCGGCCCGCCCGTCTTGCGCGCCTGCGTCAGGGGCAGGCCCACGGCGGCCTGGATCAGGTTGTCGTAGGCGGGCCGCGCCGCGTACGGACCGTTCTGGCCGAAGCCGAAGGCGCCGCAGTAGACGATGCGCGGATTGATCTGGCGCACCGCCTCGTACGACAGCCCCAACCTGGCCATGGCCTGCGGCCGCAGGCTGAACAGCAGCACATCGGCGCGCGGCAGCATGCGCTGCAGCGCCGCCTGCCCCGCCGGATGCTTGAGGTCGAGCACCATGCCGCGCTTGTTGCGGTTCAGGTGCAGGAAGATGGCGCTCATGCCCGGATGGCGGGCGGGGCCGACGTTGCGGGTGGTGTCGCCATCGGGCGCTTCGATCTTGCACACGTCCGCGCCCATGTCGGCCAGCAGCAGCGATGCATACGGCCCCATGAAGTTGGAAGTCAGGTCGAGGATGCGCAGGCCTGCGAGGGGTCCGTTCATGCGGTGTCTCCTGGTCAATGGATCGTGAGGCCGCCGGTCGGGCTGACGGCGGCGCCGGTCAGGTAGGCCGCGTCATCCGAGGCGAAGAAGGCCACGGTCCTGCCGATGTCCTGCGGATCGGCCACGCCCAACGGGCTGCGCGCCGCGATCTTCTCGTACTGCTTGCGGTGCACTTCCGAGACCGTGCTGCCGGGACCGAACACCGCCTCCCACGAGGGGGTGTCGCGCACCACCGTCACGCAGACGCAGTTCACGCGGATGCGGTCCCGCGCGAGATCCTTGGCCAGCACCTTGCTTGCGGCGATCAGCCCGCCTGAGAAGCAGGCGATGGCCGTCTGCCCAGGCGTGGGGCTGCGGCCGCCCTCGGAGGTGACGAACACCACGCTGCCGCCGCCACGCGCGCGCATGGCGGGCACGGCGGCCTGCACCACCAGCAGCTTCGCCGCCAGGGCCTGGCCGACGAACTGCGTCACGCGCTCCAGATCGATGCCGGCGAACGGGCCGCGCACCTCGGGTGAGCGCGCCTCGTCGTCGTTGCCGCCCGCGTTGGGCACCACGATGTCCACGCCGCCGAATCGGCGCACGGCCTCGGCCGCCACGGCCCGCATGTCGGCCTGGGAGCGCACATCGCCCGGGGCGAAGCATGCCTGGCCACCACCGGCGCGTACCGCGTCGAGCACGGCCTGGGCCTTGTCCGCGTTCCTGCCATTGACGACCACGCGCGCGCCGCGGGCGGCCAGTTGCAGCGCCACGCCCTTGCCGATGCCTCCCGTGCCGCCGGTGACGATGGCCACCTTGCCATCCAGGGAGTTCAAGGGGTTGATTGCCGAGGTGATTGCCATGCTGTGCTGCTCCTGAAGTGGCGTAGAGCGTAGGGAGCACGCCACGCCGATTCAAGTGCGGATTTCCGAAGCGCGGCTTGCGGAAATGGAAAGCCGGACAGTTCGAGGCCGTCGAAGCACCGCTTCGAAATTTGCAACTTGAGTTGTGGCATCGGCCCCGTCAATCTCCCCCCACCACACACACTCGCGGTTGCGCCATGCACCCGCTCGACAGACAGGAGACACGCTTGCAGCAATTTCCCGCAATCCCTTGGGCAGCGGCGGCCCTGGCATCGGCCCGCGCCTGAAAGCGCGCTCCGCATGCCAAGCTTCGACTACATCGTCGTCGGCGCAGGTTCGTCTGGCTGCGTCGTGGCCAGCCGCCTGTCCGAAGATCCGCAGGTGCGCGTGCTGCTGGTCGAGGCGGGCGGCAGCATGGACACGTTCTGGGTCAACACCCCCGCCGGCATGGCCAGGCTCTTCGGTGACCCGCGGCTCAACTGGCGCTTCAAGACCGCGCCCGTGCCCACGCTGGGCGGACGGCAGGTGCAATGGGACCGCGGCAAGGGCCTGGGCGGCTGCAGTTCCATCAACGGCATGATCTACATGCGCGGCCAGCCCCAGGACTACGACCGCTGGGCCAGCGCCGGCAACCCAGGCTGGAACTGGAACGAGGTGTTGCCCTACTTCAAGCGCTCCGAATCGAACCAGCGTGGCGCCGATGCCCACCACGGCGGCAGCGGCCCCCTGAACGTCAGCGACCCGAACGAGCTTCACCCTGCGGCATCGGACTTCGTCGCCGCCGCGGGCCGCATCGGCATTCCGCGCTCGGACGACCTGAACGCGCCGCCCTACCCGTCGGCCGGTGTGCGCCAATACACCATCAAGGCGGGGCGGCGCCACTCGGTCTACCAGGCCTTCATCGCGCCCGTGCGCCGACGTGCCAACCTCACCGTGATGACCGAGGCACAGGTGCTGCGCGTACTGCTCTCGGGCGGCGAAGCCACGGGCGTGGAGGTGCTGCACCAGGGCCAGCGCCGCCAGATCGCCGCGGCACGCGAAGTGGTCCTGAGCGGCGGCGCACTGGCCTCGCCGCAGATCCTCATGCTCTCGGGCATTGGCGACGCCCAGCAGCTGCAGCTCCACGGCATCGCCGTGCAGCACGCGCTGCCGGGCGTGGGCCGCAATCTGCAGGACCATTGGTACGCACCCATTGTCTGGCGCACCACCGAAGGCAGCTCGGTCAACCACCGCTTGAGCGGCCTGCGCAAGTACCTCGAAGGCGCACGCTATCTGCTGACCCACGGCGGCTACCTGGCGCTGGGCGCCGCGCCCGTGACCGCCTATGCCGCGAGCGAGCCCGGCGCGGGCATCGATCTGCAGCTCTCCTTCAACGCCATGAGCTTTTCCGCGAACGCCTCGGGCGAGGTGGCAGCGGACGGGTTCTGCGGTGCATCGGGCTCCATGGTGCTGCTCACACCCGAATCGCGCGGCCACATGGAACTGGCCAGCAGCGATCCGCTGCAGACGCCCATCTTCCATCCCAACTACTTCAGCCAGGAAAGCGACATCCGCCGCTCGGTTGCCGGCCTGCGCCAACTGCGGCGGATCGCGCAGACGCAGCCCATGGCCGCGCGCATCGTCGAAGAGCTCAAACCCGGCCCCGCGGTCGAGAGCGACGAACAGCTGTTCGACTACCTGCGGCGCTTCGGCAGCACGGCCTGGCACCAGGTCGGCACCTGCAAGATGGGCGCCGACGGCGAGGCCGTCGTGGACGCCCGGTTGCGCGTGCACGGCGTGCGCCGCCTGCGCGTGGTCGACGCCTCCATCATGCCCACCGTCGTGTCCGGCAACACCAATGCGCCTTGCATCATGATCGGCGAAAAGGGCGCCGACATGGTCCGCGAAGATGGGCTCGCAGCCCGCGCCATCACCACTTGACCACCTCGAAGAGATCCATTCCATGCGCACCACGGACCACAGCCTGAACATCCCGCACGCCGATCGCCTGTACATCGGCGGCGAGTGGGTGCTGCCCACCACCACCGAGACCTTCGCCGTCCTCAACAGCGCCACCGAGGAAGTCGTGGCGCGCGTGGCCCAGGCCACAGAGGCCGACGTGGCCGCCGCCGTGCGGGCCGCGCGCCATGCGTTCGACCACGGCCCCTGGCCGCGCATGACGCCGCAGCAGCGCGCCGTCGTCCTGGAGAAGATGGCCAGACGCTTCGAGGAACTGAACGACGCGTTCGCGCGCGTCTGGAGCATCGAGTCCGGCATCCTGTACAGGATCGCCCAGCCGCGCATCGGCCTGTACCTGAGCGGCGCCTTCCGCATCTACACCGCGATGGCGAGCACCTACCCGTTCATCAAGCCCGCCATCTCCTCCACCGGCCACCAGGGCTACGTGGTACAGGAACCCGCGGGCGTGGTGGCCGCCATCGTGCCCTGGAACGGCCCGGCCGCGCTCATGGCCTACAAGGTCGCGCCCGCGCTGCTGGCCGGCTGCACGGTCATCATCAAATGCTCGCCCGAGGCCCCCTGCTCCGGCTATCTGTTCGCGCAGATCTGCGAGGAAGTGGGCCTGCCGCCCGGCGTGGTCAACATGCTCACGGCCGAGCGCGACGTGTCCGCCACGCTGGTGGCCAATCCTGGCGTGGACAAGATCACCTTCACCGGCTCCACCGCCGCCGGCCGCGCCATCGGCGCCGTGGCCGCGCAGCGCATGGCACGCTGCACCTTCGAGCTGGGCGGCAAGTCGCCCGCCGTGATCCTGGACGACTACGACGTCGAAGCCGCCGCCAAGGTGCTGGGCGCGCCGTACTTCAGCTACCTGACGGGCCAGGTCTGCGCCAGCCTCACCCGCATCATCGTGCCGCGCGCCAAGCACGACGCGCTGGTCGATGCGCTGGCCGCCGCCGCGCGCGGCATGGTGCTGGGCGATCCGCTGGATCCCGCCACCACCATGGGTCCGCTGGCCTCGGCCCGCCAGCGCCTTGCCGTCGAGGAGAAGCTCGCCCAGGGCATCGCCGATGGCGCCACGCTGGTGACGGGTGGCGCACGCCCCCGGCAGGTGGAGCGTGGCTTCTTCTTCGAGCCCACGGTGCTGGCCAACGTGGACAACCGTTCCTTCATCGCCCAGAACGAAGTCTTCGGGCCGGTGCTGTCGGTGATCCCGGCCGACAGCGAGGAGCAGGCCATCGCCATGGCCAACGACACCATCTACGGCCTGAACGCCTCGGTGTTCACCCACGATGCCGGGCGCGCCATGCAGGTGGCGCGCCAGCTGCGATCGGGCACGGTGGGACACAACGCCCCGCGCTATGACTTCGCGATCGGCTTCGGCGGCTTCAAGCAATCGGGCATCGGCCGCGAAGGCAGTACGGGCGGGCTGGAGGCGTTCCTGGAGTCCAAGACCGTGGTACTGGATCAGGTGAGCGCCTGAACGCGCCATCCCGGCCATTCCATCGGTCAGGCCGACAACGGCCGTTTCTTCCGGGTGGCCTTCAAGCGCAGGGCAAGCATCGCTTCACGCTTCTCCACGAGAAAGTCGATGAGCGCCCGCAGCTTGGCCGGCATCTGCGCGCGGGTCGGGGCATAGATGTAGAAGCCCGCGAAGGGCTTGCACCAGGGCTCCAGCACCCGAACCAGCGCACCCGAAGCGAGGTGTTCGCGCACGGCGATGTCGATGTGCTGCACCAGCCCCACGTTCTGCAGGGCAGCGCGCAGCATGCTGTCATCGTCGTTGGTGGTGAAGCCGCCCTGCGGCTCCACCGTGAACGCATGCCCGCCCTCCTGCGGCAACGCGAACTCCCAAGGCAGGATGGCTCCGCCGGGCCTGCGAAACCGCAGGCAGTCATGCTGCGCCAAGTCAGCGGGCGTGGCCGGCCGGCCGCGGCGCTTGAAATACGCCGGTGTGCCCACCACGGCCATCGACAGCGGGGGCGTGATGGGTACCGCCACCATGTGCTCGGCCAGGCTCTCGCCCACGCGAATGCCGGCATCGCAGCCGTCGGCCACGATGTTGGCCAGCGCATCGTCCGCGACCACTTCCAGGTGCAGTTGCGGATAGCGCGCACGGAACTCCGCCAGGTGGGGCTCGATCAAGGTCCTGGCAGCGACGCGGGATGTGTTCACGCGCACCAGCCCGGCGGGCTCGTCGCGCCCGACGTGCAGATCGCGCACGGCCCGCTCCACGGACACAAGCGCTGGATACCAGGCATCGTAGAGCCGCTGCCCGGCTTCGGTCAGCGACATGTCGCGTGTGGTGCGGTACAGCAGCTTCACGCTCAGGCGGCGCTCCAGCGCCTTCACGTTCTGCGACAGGTTGGCACGCGACACGCCCATCTCCGCCGCCGCCTTCGTGAAGCTGCGGTGGTGCGCGACGTGGGCGAACCAGGCCATGGAGGGCAGCAGCGAGGGGTCCATGCGATGCCAATTGTCAATTTCAAAATACAACTGTATTGCTATTTGATGGCTATTCCAAATCCAATCCCGAACCTACAGTTCATCCACCGGTGCTTGGCCAGCCACCGCCGAAGGTGCCACGGCCGGCGATTCCAACCTTGACAGTGAACGGAGCACAGCATGAAGGGCATCAAGATCAAGCGCACTTACTGGGACATCGCAGCGAACCTGCACTTCCCGCCCGGCTTCGACGAAAAAAAGAAGTACCCGGCCATCATCAGCGCCCACCCCATCGGCAGTTGCAAGGAACAGACTTCGGGCAAGGTCTATGGCGAAGCCCTGGCCAAGGAGGGCTTTGTCGTCATCGCCTTCGACGCCAGCTTCCAGGGTGCCAGCGGCGGCGAGCCACGTTTCATCGAAGACCCCACGCTGCGCGTCGAGGACTTCCGTGTGGTCTGCGACCATCTGGTGACACTGCCCTACGTGGACGAAGAACGCATCGGCGTGCTGGGCATCTGCGGCGGCGGCGGCTATGCCATCAACGCGGCCATGACCGAGCGCCGCATCAAGGCGGTTGGCACCGTCACCGGCGCCAACTACGGCCGTCTGATGCGCGAAGGCTTCAGCGGTTTCGACCCGATCGGCGCGCTGCAAGCCATGGCCAAGCAGCGCACCGCCGAGGCGCGCGGCGCGGCGTTGCGCGTCGATGACCTGTTGCCCCCGTCGCCCGAAGCGGCCAAGGAAGCGGGCATCAAGGAAATCGACGTGCTCGGCGCCACCGAGTACTACCGCACCGATCGCGGCCGCGCACCGAATGGGCTGAACCGTGCGTTGTACTCGCACCAGGCCGCAGCCATCGGCTGGGACGCCTTCCACCTGTGCGAGACCCTGCTGACGCAGCCACTGATGGTGGTGGTGGGCGACCAGGTGGGCGCCTTTGGGGCCTACCGCGACGGCTGCGAAATCATCGGTCGGGCCGCCTCGAAGAAGAAGGAACTGGTGGTGGTCGAAGGCTGGTCGCACTACGACCTGTACGACAAGCCCGAGCCGGTGCGCCAGGCACTGGCCAAGCTGATTCCCTTCTACAAGGAACAGCTGTAGCCACGCAACGCGGTGCAGGGAGGGCTTCAGACCGAGTGCCGATCCCGCTCGGCGCATGCAAGCCCTTCATTTCGATGCCATCGAAGCGCAGCTTCGGAATTCGCAAGTTGGATTGCAGGAGCCTCTTGTCTAACCTTCGGGCGCACCAAACGCAAACCCCAAGGAGCAACCGAGATGGCCAATTTCCTCGACGAATCGCAGCAGCTGTGGCTCGACACCGTCAACAAGTTCATGGACAACGAAGTCACCTGCGAATACATCCGCAACTGCGACCAGAACCGCGACTATCCCTACGCTGCCTATGAAAAGATCGCCCAACAAGGCTGGCTGGGCCTGCTGTTCTCCGAGGAAGAAGGCGGTGTGGGCGGCAACATCTTCGACTACGTGCTGATGGCCGAAGGTCTGGGCAAGTACGGCTTCGACTTCGCCGCCGCCATCCTGGTGCCGACCTTCACGGCGATGAACATCGCCAAGTACGGCTCCGAGAAGCAGAAGGACATGTACGTCAAGGCCTTCATCGACGGCAAGATCCGCTTCTCGGTGTCGATGACGGAACCCGACGCGGGCTCCGACGTGTTCGCGACCAAGACCCACGCCAAGAAGAACGAGAACGGCGACTGGGTCGTCAACGGCGCGAAGATGTTCTGTTCTGGCGCGCAGGCCGACAACACCGTGATCGCGATGCTGGTGCGCACCGACATGAACAACAAGCACGGCGGCCTGTCCATGCTGCTGATTCCGAACACCACCCCGGGCCTGGTCATCAACAAGCTGCCCACGCTGTCGCGCCACGCGACCGGCACCACCGAGATCTTCCTCGACAACGTGGTCGTTCCCGGCGACATGATCCTCGGCGAGGAAGGCCAGGGCCACGAGATCATCCTCAACCACCTGGAGCTCGAGCGCTGCGCCGTCGCCGCCGCCTACACCGGCAACGCGCAGGAAGCCGTGAGCAACGCCAACCGCTACGCGCACCAGCGCACGCAGTTCGGCCAGCCGATCTTCAACTTCCAGGTGCTCAAGCACATGCTGGCGGAAGACCAGACCCGCGTCGACGCGGCCCGCCTGCTGGTCTACCGCGCCGGCGTCATGAAGGCCGATGGCAAGCCCGCGCCGACCGAGACATCCATGGCCAAGCTGTTCGCCTCCGAGACCCTCAAGCAGTGCGCGCTCGACGGCATGCAGATCCTCGGCGGCTTCGCCAATCTGCCCGAGGCCGACATGGAGCGCTACCTGCGCGAATCCATCCAGTGCACGATCGGTGGCGGCACCTCGCAGATCCAGCGCACCATCATCGCCAAGTCGCTGCGCCTGTAAACGAGCGCACCGCCGCTTCCCTCCCGCATGCGCCTGCGGGAGCACCCCGACACCGATTCCACGAATACAGCAGGAGATACCCATGAGCCTCATCAACAACCAGATCAGCCAGACCTTCGACGAACTCGAAAACGGCCAGGTCTTCAACTCGGGCGGCCGCACCATCACCGAAACCGACGTGGTGAACTACTGCGCGCTCACGGGCAACTGGATCGCCATCCACTCCAACACCCTCTACGCCTCCAAGACGCGCTTCGGTAAGCGCCTGGTGCAGGGCGCCCTCACCTACTCCATCGCCACCGGGCTGATCCAGTTCGGTCTGGGCATCCAGGCCAACTACGGCATCGACAACATGCGCTTCCTGAAGCCCGTGCTGATCGACGACACCGTGTTCGCCCGCGCCACGGTGATCGGCAAGAAAGTGAAGGACGAGAAGTACGGCGTGATCAAGTTCCTGATCCAGGTGCTGAACCAGGACGGCGCCGTGGTGCAGCAGGGCGAGTGGAGCCTGCTGATGCTGCGCCGGCGCGAGGACCTCGACGCGCTGATCGCCTCGACCCTGCCCACGCCCCAGGCGGCCTGAAGCTTCCCGCCCCCCGCAGGTCTCCAGTGCCCGGCCATCCGGCGCTGGTGGCCTTCTTTTCGAAGCAACGAGGAACCCGCCATGTCACCCCAACCGGTCGCCGCCATCGTGGGCATGGGCGACGCCTATGCGTCGCGTGCCCACCGCAAGGACCCGATGCAACTGGCCGTGGAGGCCACCAACAAGGCGCTGCGCGACGCAGGCATCCGCAAGGAGCAGATCGACGCCGTGTTCACCGGCCGCTCGCCCTGGGCCGACAAGCGCTCGCAGTGGAGCAACATCTTCATCTCGCACATGCACATGCCGGTCAGCATCAACACCGAGCTGACCATGCATGGATCGGGCCTGACCTCCTCGGTCGCCATGGCCACGCAGATGATCGCCGCGGGCCGCGCCGACTACGTGCTGTGCCTGCAGAGCGATGCGACGGAACTGTTCGTCGATGCCGTGGCCATGGGCGCCGAGGCCGATGCCGACCCGCAGTTCGAGATCCCCTACGGCCCCATCATCCCGGCGCTCTACGGCATCGCGGCGCAGCGCTACTTCCACGAATTCGGCATCACCGAGGCGGACCTGGCCGACGTGGCCATCGCCAACCAGCGCTGGGGCATGCTCCATCCGCACGCGGCCAAGGCGCGCTTCGGCGAGGTGGACCGCGAGACGGTGCTGGCATCGCCCTATGTCGCCACGCCGCTGCGGCGCTGGATGTGCTCCACCTGGGGCGGCGGCACCGGCGGCGCACTGGTCGTGACCTCGGTGGAGAAGGCGCGCGGGGTGTCGGGCGCCGTCCATGTCATGGGTTACGGCTCGGCTTCCACGCACGAGTACCTGACCGACCGCATGAACATGCGCACGTGCCGCTATGCCAGCCTGGGCCCGTTCCCCAACCTCACCACCACGGCCACGGCCGAGGCGGCGCGCCAGGCCTACGCGGCCTCGGGCCTCACGCCCGCGGACATCGACATGGCGCAGATCTCCGTGAACTTCGCGCACATGGGGCCGATGGTGATGGAAGACCTGGGCTTCGCGCCCAAGGGCCGGGGCATCGACGTGTACCGCTCGGGCCGCACCGGCGTCGACGGTGACCTGCCCACCGACACCAATGGCGGCTGGCTCTCGTTCGGCCAGCCAGGCATCTCCTGCAACATGGACAGCTACGTGGAAGCCATTCGCCAGCTGCGCGGCCAGGCCCTGGGCGCCGTGCCGCGCAAGAAGCCCAGGACGGCATTGGTGCAGGGGGCGGGCGGCATGCTCGCCGCGGGCGCTGTGACCATCCTCGCCAACCCCACCTGAAGGAGCCCACGATGAGCGAAATCACCTACGTCGACGGCTGGCCCCAACCCTATCCGCAGCTCGACGCCGAACCTTACTGGGCGGCCCTGCACGAAGAGCGCCTGACCTACCAGCACTGCAGTGGCTGCCAGCAGGCCGTCTGGCCCGCGCACTCGTTCTGCCCGCACTGCGGCGCGGACAAGGAGCAGCTGGAATGGCGCGATTCCGCCGGGCGCGGCACCGTCTATTCCTTCAGCACCGTGATGCGCGGCCCGACCAAGGCCTGGGCCTCGATCGCGCCCTACACCGTGGGCTTCGTCCAGATGGACGAGGGCTACCACCTGTTCAGCCAGCTCAACGGCCAGCCTGGGAGTCTGCGCATCGGCCAAAGCGTGCAGGTGCGCTACCTGCGGCGCGGCAGCCAGACCCTGCCGGTGTTCGACCCCATCGGCTGACGTACCGACCACAAAACACCGGAGACACAACATGCCCCCCGTCACCAAACGCCGCTGGCTCCAGGCCGGCCTGGCCTGCATCGCCCTGGGCCTTGCTGGCACTTCCCTCGCGCAGCAGGACTGGCCCCACAAACCCGTGCGCATCGTGCTGGCCATCGGCGCCGGTTCGTCCGGCGACACCTTGGCGCGCCTGGTGGCGCCGAAGCTGGAAGCACGCTGGAAGCAGCCTGTCATCGTGGAGAACAAGCCCGGCGCCGGCGGCGTGGTGGGCACCGAGTTCGTGGTGCGCGCCACCGACGGCCACACGCTGCTGCTGGCCACGCAAAGCTCCATCCTGCCCAAGTACACGCAAAAAGGCCTGCGCTTCGACCCGCTGACCGACCTGATACCGGTGCGCAAGGTGCTGAACTACCAGATCGTCATCGCCACCAACGGCGAGACCTTCAAGCAGGCCAGGACGCTCAAGGAACTCATCGCGCTGAGCAAGAAGGATGGCAAGAGCCTCTTCCTCGCGGGCCTGGGTCCCACGTCGGTGTTCAACCTGACCTACGCCATCGTGAACCAGCAGCTGGGCCTGCACTATGCGGCCGTGAACTTCAACAACGTCAACGACGCCAACCTGTCGTTGATGCGCAATGACGCGCAGTTCATCGTCAACAACCCGGCGTCGATCCGGCCCTATTTCCAGGGCAACGGCATCGTGCCGCTGGCGGCCATCGCCACGCAGCGCTACCCTGGCCTGCCCGAGGTGCCTACGCTGCAGGAAGCCGTGGGCTACAGCGGCTACCTGCCCCAGCTGTGGACGGGCTTCTTCCTGCCCAAGGGCACGCCCGATGCCGTGCTGCGCCGCGTGAACGACGACGTGCAGGCCATCTTCGAGGACGAGGCCTTCCGCAAGGAGGTCGAGACCAAGCTCACCGCCACCGTGCCGGTCTCCTCTCCCGAAGCCTTCGCCAAGGACATCCGCGAGGAGACGGCGCTCTGGCAAGACCTGTTCAAGACCCTGAACATCAAGCCGGAGTAAGCACATGGCTGGACCTCTTTCGGGGGTGCGGGTACTGGACCTGACCTCCAACTTCATGGGCCCCTATGCCTCGCTGCTGCTCGCGGACATGGGCGCCGACGTGTGCAAGATCGAGGCGCCCGACGGAGACCCCACGCGCGGCGTGGGTCCCTGCCGCAACAAGGGCATGAGCGCCATCTTCCTGCACCTGAACCGCAACAAGCGCAGCATGGTGCTGGACCTCAAGAACGCCCGACGGCCGCCGCCGCGCTCAAGAGCATGCTTGCATCCGCCGACGTGCTGCTGCTACAGCCTGCGCCCCAAGGCCATGGCCAGCTCGGGCTGGCCTATGACGACGTCCGCAACATCAATCCGCGCATCATCTACTGCGGCGCCTTCGGCTTCGGCCAGAACGGCCCGTACGCTGAGCGGCCGGCCTACGACGACCTGATCCAGGCGGCCGTCGGGCATGCCGGTGCTGCAGTCGCGCAAGTCCGGCCCGCCCCAGTACGTGGCGACGGCCATCGCGGACAGACTGGTCGGCATGGCCGCCTGCAACGCCGTGGCCATGGCCCTGTACTACCGCGAGAAGACCGGCCACGGCCAATCGGTCGAAGTGCCCATGTTCGAGACCTTCGCGCACTTCGTTCTGGGCGACCACCTCTATGGCCACACCTTCGAGCCGCCCATCGGCGACTGGGGCTACGCGCGCATGATGAACGCCGAGCGCCGCCCCTACCAGACCCGTGACGGCTACCTGGGCGTGAACATCTACACCGACCGCCACTGGCATCGGTTCTTCCTTGCCGTGGGCCGCCCGGACATGGCCGAAGACCCACGCTACGGCACGATCTTCGGCCGCACCGAGAACATCGACGACCTCTACAAGTTCCTGGCCGACACCTTCGAGACCAAGACCAGCGCCGAGTGGCTGCGCATCCTGACGGACGCCGACATCCCGGTCATCGAGATGAACACGCCCGAATCGCTGCTGCGCGACCCGCACATGCAGGCCGTGGGCTTCTTCCAGTTGCAGCAGCACCCCAGCGAGGGCCTGCTGCGCATGATGGGCATTCCCCAGACCTGGAGCGAAAGCCAGCCCGTGCAGCGCTACCCTGCGCCGCGCCTGGGAGAACACACGGTGCAACTGCTGACCGAGTACGGCCTGGCGCCGGACGAGGCGCGGCAGGTGGTCGCGGCGGGCGGCGCCGTACAGGCGCCGGAGCAGCCGGCAGCATAGAAAAGAGACCAGCGCACGGCCCCGTTCCGTTCGACATCCAGGAGACACTACATGCAAGACAGGCCACGCCCCGAACACCTTCCCCTGGCGGGCGTCACCGTGGTGGAGCTCGGCGACAGCGCCTCGGCCCCCTTCGCCGGCCAGATCCTCGCGGGCCTGGGTGCCGAGGTGTGGAAGGTGGAGCGCCCCACGGGCGACTCCTCGCGCGGCTGGGGCCCCAGCCAGTGGAAGGGTTCGGGCGCAGCCTTCCACGCGCTCAACCGCGGCAAGCGCTCCATCTGCCTGGACATCAAGGATCCGGTACAGCTCGCCACGCTGCACGATCTCATCGAAGGCCATGCCGACGTCTTCCTGCACAACCTGCGCCCCGGCAGCGCGGGCCAGTACCGGCTCGATCCCGACAGCCTGCGCGCACGCAAGCCCGCGTTGGTGGTCTGCGAGGTCGGCGCCTACGGCCACACCGGACCGCTCCACACGCTGCCCGGCTACGACCCGCTGATGCAGGCCTTCTCCGGCATCATGATGCTGACGGGCGAGGACGGTCAGCCGCCGGTGCGCGCGGGCGTGTCCATCGTCGATTTCGGCACTGGCATGTGGGCCGTGATCGGCGCCCTCTCCGCGCTGCTGCGGCGCGAGCGCAGCCCGGGCCGCAGGACGGGCGCCACCGTCAACGGCTCGCTGCTGGAAACAGCGATTGCCTGGATGAGCGTGGGCATCGCCAACTACGCGGCCGACGGCGAACCGGGCGGGCGCCACGGCTCGGGCGTGGCCTTCATCGTGCCGCACCGCGCCTACGAAGCCGCCGACGGCTACGCCATCCTCAGCGCCGCCAACGACCGCCTGTTCGCGCGGCTCGCCGAGGCGCTGGGCCACCCCGAATGGGCCGCCGACGCCAGATTCGCCAGCAACAACGGGCGCCTGGCCAACCGCAAGGAAATCGACGGCCTGATCGGCGCATGCATCAGGCAGCACACGCGCGCGCACTGGCAGACGCACCTGGACGGCTTCGGCCTGCCCTGCGCCTCGGTGCAGACCACGGCCGAGTTGTACGCGCACGCGCAGACCCGCGCGCTGGGCATCCTGGGCAAGACCAGCGACGACGAGATCGACCTGGTGGGCGTGCCCCTGTCCTTCGACCGCGAGCGCCCGCCACCGCTCGACTCCGCCCCCGGCATCGGCCAGGACGACGAGCGCCTGCGCACGCTGCTGAAAGCCCAGGGGACCGAGGAGCGTTCATGACCATGCACGCAATGGCCCCCGACGGCACCGGCTACGTCAGCCACACCACGCGCGTGGACGCCTGGGAGTGCGATCACAACGGGCACTGGAACACCCGGTTCTACATGCGCGCGTTCCAGAACGCCGCCGAAACCGTGGCCCTGCTCGATGGCAACGGCAACCCCGGCGCAGCCACCATCCACGCGCGGCATGTGCGCTTCCACCGAGAACTGCTCCGCGGCGATCCGGTTCGCGTGCGCTCGGCCGCCATCCAAGGCGGGCGCTGGGACGGCGCCATCGTGCACCTGCTGGAGAGCGACGGCAGCCTGTCGGCCACGGCATTGGACCTGCCCGGCCCCGCGGGCCGGCATGTGCCCCAGTGGCCCGAGGAGGCTGTGGCCTCCGCGCTGCCGCGCGGACTGGTGCACGACGTGCCGGATGCCCATCACGCCCGCCAGGCCCGCCAGGCCCGACCGGATGGCCGAAGCGCCAACCTGGGCATCCTGCGGCCCGACGCCTACGACCACACCGGCGCGCTGATGTTCGACGAACTGTTCCGCTACATCGGCTACGCCGCGCACGACCACCACACCGCGCTGGGATATTCGCCCCGGTTCACCGCCCAGACCGGCCTGGGCCGGATGGCGGTGGAAGTGCGGACCACGCTGCTGGGCCAGGCCCCGGCGGGCATGGCCATCCGTTCGCATTCATGGCTGCTGCAAGCGCAGGACAAGTCGTTCAGCAGCGCGCACTACCTGGACACCCTGCAGGGCGACCCGATCGCCATGGTCGAGATGTGCCTGCTGTCCGTGGACATGAACAGCCGCCGGGCAACCCAGGTGCCCGACTTCCTGCGCACGGCCGCCGGGCATGCATCTTCGTCCATGCCCGCGGTGGCCTGAACCCGCGCTGGGCCACTGCGGCCCAGCACGCGCCCATAGGCGCTCCAGCAGTTGCCGCCGCATGAGCTTGCCGTTGGCGCTGACCCGCATCGCATGGGACATGGAAGCTTTCCTGGCTTCGATGCTGAAGAAGACGCCGGCGCCCACGCGATGCGGAGCCGACGACGGCCCTTCAGGCTAACCGAAGGCCGCGCCGCAGCGGCGCAGCAGGCCATGGGCCTGGTGTTCCAGGCCGGCGCGGTGTTCGGGCGCGGCGATGTCCAGCATGCACTGCACGCGGCGCCCCAGCGTCTGGCCGCGCAGGTCCGCCACCCCGTGCTCGGTGACGACCAGGCCGGCGTCGCAGCGCGGCGTGCTCACCGGGCCCGAGAGCTGCGCCACGATGCGCGTCGCGCCCTTGGCCGTGGCGGGCAGCGCCACGATGGGCAAGCCGCCCCGGCTGCGCGCTGCGCCGCGCAGGAAGTCGACGGCGCCGCCCACGGCGCCCACGTAGACGCCGCCGGCGACCTCGGCGTTGACCTGGCCCGTCAGGTCCACCTCGATGGCGGAGTTGATGGCCGTGAGCTGGTTCAGGCTGGCCAGCACCTCCGGGTGGTGCGTGTAGTCGGTGCCGCGCAGCGCCAGCGCCGGGTTGCGGTGCGCCCAGCGGCGCAGGCGCTCGCCGCCCATCAGGATGCCCGCAATGCCCAGGCCCGCGTCGCGGCCCTTGCGGGCATTGGTCAGCGCGCCGCATTCGGCGAGCAGCGCCATGCCGTCGCCGATGGCGCCGCTGTGCAAACCCAGGTCGCGCCGGCCGCGCAGCGCGCCCAGCACCGCCTCCGGCAGCTTGCCGATGCCCACCTGCAGCGTGGCACCGTCCTGCACATGGGGGGCGACGTGGCCTGCGATGGCCTGCTCGACGGGACCGGGCGCGGCGCTCTCGGCGGCTATGGGCGGATGCTCGGCCTCGACCAGCAGCGCGAAGTCGCTGGCCTGCAGGTACACGCTGCCGTGCGTCCAGGGCACGGCAGGGTTCACTTCGCCGATCACCACGCGGGCCTTGTCCAGCGCTGCGGTGAGGTACTCGTGCACCAGGCCCAGGCTGTGGCGGCCCCGTTCATCGGGTGGCGAGACCTGCAGCAGCACCACGTCGGCGGCCAGCACGCCGCCCTGGATCAGGCCGGGGATGTGCGAGTAGTGGCTGGGCAGGATGTCGAGCACACCGGCCTTGGCCAGCGCGCGGTGCGGGCCACTGGCGGCGTAGCCGAAGAAATCGATCACGTCGGCCTGCTCGGGCTGCAGGGTGTCGGACGCGCCGATGCCCACGAACACCGAGAGCCGCCCGCCCTGCGCCAGCGCGTGGCGGTGCTGCATCAGCGCGCGCGTGAGCGTGAGCGGCTCGGCCGTGGCCTGGCCCCACCACAACGTGTCGCCGGCGCGCAGCAGCGCGTGCAGGCGCCGGGCCAGGTCCGGCACCGTCACCGCGGCGCCTTCACGCCCGCAAGCTCGACCAGGCGCCTGGCCTTGTCGAACTCCTTGGGTGCGGAGACTTTCAGTTCGGCCGGACCCTGGATGGCCACGTCCAGCCCCTGGGCCTTGCACAGCTCATGGAACGCGGGCTGCGATGCCGCCTCGGTCAGCGCGGCGCCGATGGCATCGACGATGGGCTGGGGTGTGCCCGCGCGCACCAGCGCGAGGATGGGCGTGACGAAGTCGTAGCCCTTCAGGCCCACTTCATCGAAAGTGGGCACCTGCGGCAGCGTGGCCGAACGCTGGAGACTGCTCACGGCCAGCACGCGGATCTTGCTCGCGTGCAGCAGCGGCAGAGTCACGCCCGTGCCGTTGAAGCCGACCTGCGCCTGGCCCGAGGCCACCTCCAGCGCCGCCTGCGCGGCCGACTTGTACGGCACGTGCAGCATGCGGATGCCGGCCTGGTTGGTCATCATCACCGCCGCCAGGTGCGACGAGGTGCCCGCGCCGGGCGAGGAGTAGCTCACGCTGTCGGGTGCCTTCCTGGAGGCGTCGATCACGTCCTGCGCGGTTCTGAACGGCGAGTCGGCAGGCACGAACATCACGATGGGTGCCTGCGCGAACGCGGCCACGGGCGTGAAGTCGGCCCGCGCGTCGAATCCGAGCTTGTCGTACAGCGCCGGGAAGCTGAAGTGCGCCCCGGTGGTGAAGAGGACGTTGTAGCCGTCCGGCGCCGTCTTGGCGACGAAATCGGTGCCCAGCGCGCCGCCCACGCCGGCCTTGTTCTCCACGAACACCGACACGCCCCACTTCCTGGCCATCTGGTTGGTGACGAAGCGTGCCGTGATGTCGGTGCCGGTGCCCGGCGCGTTGCTGACGATGGCGCGCACGGGCTGGCCGGGATAGGTGGCGGCACGGGCCGACGCGAACGGCAGGCCCGCGCAAACGGCGGCCAGGGTGAATCGACGGCGTTGGATCATCGGGTGCGTCTCCTTCAAAAAAGGGGTCGGTTCATGCCGGCTTGTCGCCGAGCCAGTCCGCCCGGCACGCATTGAACCGGTCCCGCCCGGTGCAGGGCAATGCCGCCGCGCCACGCGTTCCGTACGTTGGCAAAAATGACGCCCACCGGGGCGACCCGGAGATTTCCATCGCACGGAACAAGCAACGCCCGGGTGTTGCACGGGTCGCGGCCTCCATGCCCAATGACCCCACTGACCGACCCTGCCCTGGATGGCCCGTCGCCAGAATCTCCATGCAATCCACCCCACACCAGCGCCTGCTGCACCGGCACAGGCAACACCTGACGATGGCGCTGATCGGCGGCCTGGTGGGCATCGAGTTCCTCGAGAACGGGATGTTCGTGTTCGCCGCAACGACGAACCGCTGCTGCACCTGCGCGACCTCGCCCACCCCGGCTACCTGGCCGGCCTGGGGCTGTATGCGCTGTACTACTTCATCGTCAACTTCAGCAACTACCTGTTCCCGCAGTCGCGGTCGCGCTGCAGAACGTGCGCACCACCGAGTTCAGCGCGTTGGCGGTCGCGTTGGGCGAGACGGGCGGGGCCGCGATGCAAGCCCAGGCCACCCTCCTCGCAGGCCAGCAGCTGTACCTGTGGATCTGCGTGGTCTCGCTGCTGGCGGCGGTGGTCGTCGCGGCGCAGAAGAAGCTGCGCTGAAGTGCCGAAAACGAACCAGAAACCAGGAGACGGAAATGGATCTGCAACTAAGGAACCGCCGCGTGCTGATCACCGGCGCATCCCAAGGCATCGGCGAGGGCCTGGCCCACGCCTTCGCCGCCGAAGGCTGCCACCTGGCGCTGGTGGCGCGCTCGGCCGACAAACTCGACGCCCTGGCCGCCGGCCTGCGCGCCGCCCACGGTGTGCGGGTGGACGTGCTGGCACTGGACATGACGCTGCCCGGCGCGATCGGACAGGTCGTCGCCTTCGCGGGCGACATCGACGTGCTGGTGAACAACGCAGGCGCCATCCCCGGCGGCAACCTGTGGGACGTGGGCGCCGAGCAATGGCGCCAGGGCTGGGAGTTGAAGGTCTTCGGCTACATCGACCTCACGCGCGCCGTGTACCTGGGCATGAAGGAGCGCGGCGGCGGCGTGGTCCTCAACAACATCGGCAACGGCGGCCAGAACCCCGACTTCAACTACATCGCAGGTTCCACCGGCAACGCCGCGCTGATGGCGTTCACCTGCGCCCTGGGCGGGCGCAGCCTGGAGGACGGCATCCGCGTGGTGGGCGTCAATCCCGGCCCGGTGGCCACCGAGCGCATCGCCAAGGTGCTGCGCAACCACGCCGCCCGGCTGCTGGGCGACGAACAGCGCTCGGGCGAGCTGATGGCAGGCTACCCGCTCGGCCGCGCCGCCACGGTCGCGGAAGTGGCCGATCTCTTCGTCTACCTGGCCTCGCCGCGCTCGGCCTACACCAGCGGCACCATCGTCACGGTGGACGGCGGCATCACATCCAGGCGCTCGGTAGCCTGAGAACGTGTGAACGAACCGCTCACACCTACGCGAGGCCCTCGATGAGCATCTGTGTCCATGGTGATCGCTGCGTCCAGGGCCTCGCCCTTCGGGCCGGGGCGCGCCAGGCCGCAGGCGGGCGTTGCGGTCCTTGCCCGGGCACGAGCCCGGGCGGCAGCCCGCGCCTACGCCTGCGGCCCGCCGCACCCCGTCGTGGGCGCGATCGGTTCATTCACACGTTCTGAGCTGGGCCCGCAAGGCCCTGCACCTCACAGCCCCAGGTACGCCTTCTTGATGTCCGGGTCGTGCAGGAACGCCTGCGAGGGCCCGTGCTTGACCACCGCACCCGATTCCAGCACGTAGGTGTAGTCGCTCACGCGCAGCGCGACCTCGGCGTTCTGCTCCACCAGCAGCACGGTCACGCCCTGCCGGTTGATGTCGCGCACCACGCCGCTGATGACGTTGACGAAGGCCGGCGCCAGGCCGATGGTGGGCTCGTCCAGCAGCAGCACGCTGGGCGCGCTCATCAGCGCGCGCGCCACGGCCACCATCTGCTGCTGGCCGCCGGACAGCGCGTTGGCGGGGCTGGGCAGCTTGGCCTTGAGGTCCGGGAAGTAGCGCAGGCAGGTGTCGAACAGTTCGGCACGCTGGTGCGCATCCTGGATGCGGTAGGCGCCCATCTCCAGGTTTTCCTGCACCGTCATGCTGCCGAACAGGCGCCGACCCTCGGGCACCAGGGCAATGCCCTGCTGGAGGATGGCGTTCGGTGCCCGGTTGGTGAGGGGCTGGCTGCCGTAGCGCACCTCGCCCGCCTTGGTGCGCACCAGGCCGGTGATGGCCTTGATCAAGGTGGACTTGCCCGCGCCGTTGGCGCCGATCAGCGCGGCGATGCTGCCGCCTTGCACATCGAGGCTCACGCCGGTGATGGCCGGCACGGCGCCGTAGTGCACCGTGAGGTCGCGCACGACCAGGTTCTTGTCAGATGTCATGCGCCTCCCCCAGGTAGGCCTTGAGCACCACCTCGCTGGACTTCACCTCGTCGGGCGTGCCGGTGAAGATGATCTCGCCGTGGTGCAGCACGTAGATGCGGTCGCAGATGTTCATCACCGCGCGCATGTTGTGCTCCACCAGCAGGATGGATATGCCGAACTCGGTCTTGAGCCGGCGGTAGACCTTCAGCGTCTCGGCCACCTCGGTCTGGTTCAGGCCGGTGAGCGGCTCGTCGTAGCAGATCAATGTGGGCCGCGCCGCGAACGCAATGGCCATGCTCAGGAGGCGCTGCAGGCCGTGCGGCAGGTTCTTGGCGATGCTGCACCGCTGCTCGGCCAGGCCGAACAGGTCGATGGCCTGCCCGATCACCTCGGCCTGCCGGCCGCGCGGCACGCGGCCGCTGCGGGTGCCGCCCAGGGCGCCGATGAGCACGTTGTCCTGCACCGTCATGGTGGGCAGGTAGCTGCCATGCTGGAAGGTGCGCACCAGGCCCTGTGCGCTGATGCGCTCGGGCGTGGCGCCGGTCATGTCGGCGCCGCCGATGGAAAGCGTGCCCGTGGTCGGCGGCAGGAAGCCGCTGAGCAGGTTGAAGGTGGTGCTCTTGCCCGCGCCGTTGGGGCCGATCAGGCCGACGATCTCGCCTGGGCGGATGTCGATGTCCACACCCGACACCGCCAGCAGCCCCTTGAACTGCTTGGACAGGTTGCGGCCCGACAGGAGGGTGTTGCCGTCTGCCATGCTCACTGCCCTCCCCCGCGGCGCTGCAGCAGTCCCATCAAACCCTTGGGCATGAACAGCACCGACAGCACGATGGCCGCGCCATACAGGATGTGCTCGCTGCCGCCCAGGCTCTGCGCCCAGCTGGCGATGCCCACCAGCAGCACCGCACCGACCACGGGACCGAGCGCGCTGTCCTCGCCGCCCACCTTGAGGTAGGCCAGCGCGAAGGTCGAGAGCATGAAACCGAAGTCCAGCGGGCTGATGACATTGTTGGCGAAGGCGTGCAGCGAGCCCGCCAGGCCCGCCACGCCCGAGGCGATGGCGAAGCACACTACCTTGGTCAGGAACACGCGGTTGCCCACGCTGCGCACCACGTTCTCGTTGTCGCGGATGGCGATGAAGATCTTGCCCAGGTGCGAGCGCTCGATGGCCAGCAGGCCCAGGACCAGCGCGAAGCACAGCACGGTGACGAAGTACTGGTAGTAGGCGTCCAGCCACGCAGGCGGAAAGATGTTCACCAGGCCCGAATTGCCGCCCAAAGCGTCGGTGCGGGTGTAGAGGATGCGCATCGCCTCCGTGAACGCGAAGCCGATCAGCAGGAAGTACGGCCCCTTCACCTTCAGCGTGATGCAGCCGAACACGACGCTGACCAGCAGCGCCAGCACGGCGCTCAAGGCCAGCGTGGCGCAGAAGGGCAGCTCTGCCGTGTTGGCGATGTAGCCGGTGCAGTACGCGCCGATGCCGAAGAACGCGGCAGAGGCGAAGTTCAGCTCCCCGATCAGCAGCACGAAGCGCAGGCTGGCCGCCATCACCGCAGCGATCGCCATCCATACCACCAGGCTGCCGGTGTAGCCGCTGCCCAAGAAGATGCAGCCCAAAAGAACCGCCGTGATGAGCACGATGCCCGGCAGGTCGAAGTTTTTCTCAATCATTTCCAAAGAACCCCTTCGGCTTGACCAGCAGCACGATCATCACGATCACGAAGATCGCCAGGTTCGCCATCGAGGGGTCGACGTAGAAGCCGACGAACGACTCCAGCAGCGCGATCAGCAGGCTGCCCACGATGGCGCCGCCGATGCTGCCCATGCCGCCCACCACCACGGCGATGAAGCCCTTGACGAGGTAGGAGTCGCCCAGCGTGGGCGTGACGGCCGCCACCGGCGCGATCAGCATGCCCGCGATGGCCGCCACGCCGGTGGCCATCAGGAAGCCGTACAGCGCGATCTGCCGGTAGGCGATGCCTTGCAGCATGGCCGCCTCGTGGTCGATGGAGACCGCGCGCAGCGCCTTGCCGAAGCGCGTGCGGTTGAGCAGCACGACGATGGCCGCCGTCAGCGCCACGGCGAAGACCAGCAGCACCAGGCGCTGGCTGGAGACGTTCAACCCCAGCAGTTCCGCATTGCCTTCCAGCAGCGCGGGCACGGGCCGCACTGCGCCACCGAACACTTCGAGCATGCCCCCCTCGAACAGCAGCACCAGCCCGGCGGAGAGGATGAAGGAGCCGATCATGTCGCGCTCCAGCCGCTTGAAGCCGAACTGGTAGACCAGCAGCCCCGCCGCGAGACAGGCCAGCAGGGCCGCCGCGCCGGAAAGCAGGTAGGCTGCCCAGCCATGGCCCAGGCGGGGCGCCAGTGCATTCAGCGCCAGCGACAGCACCAGCGCGCCGAAGGTGAAGAACTGCCCGTGGGCGAAGTTCACCACCTTCAGCACGCCGAAGATGATGGTCAGCCCCAGCGCGAAGAGGATGTACACGGAGCTGATCTGCAGCGCCGTGAACAACAGTTGGAAGACGTCCTGCACGGGGTCGCCCCTACTTCTGCACGCGGCCCACTTCCTGCAGCTGGGTGCCAGCCAGCTTGGTGACGATCACCGGCAGGCGCATCTGCTGGTCGCTGCCATAGATGTCCTTGCCGCCGAAGCCGGTCTCGCCATAGAACGACTTGAATGTCACGCTGGGCATGGCCTTGGCGACATCGGCGGGTTCGATGCTCTGCGCCTTCTCCATCGCGGCCTTGATGGCCCAGACCGCGTCGTAGAAGCCGATCTGGATGGCGTTGGTGCTCTCGCCCGTGGCCTTCTTCACGCCTTCGTTCAGCGCCTTCTGGTGCGCGCTCATGCTGTCCACGGCCACGGCCGCACCCAGGTAGGTGCCTTCCACCGCCTCCTTGCCAGTGGCCAGCAGGCCATCCGCCCCCGTGCCCACCTCGACCACCTTCACGCCGCTCCAGCCCAGGGCCTTGAGTTCCCTGAAGATCAGGCCGGCGTCGGCGGGCGGTGTGGAGGCGAGGTCGATCAGGTCGGGCCTGGCCGCATGGAGCTTGGCGGCAATGGGCTGGAACTCGCTGGTGCCGCGTTCGTACCAGTCGCTCACCAGCACCTTGGCGCCGTTCTTCTCCCACGCGGCCTTGGCAACCTTCTCGGTTTCCTGGCCGGTCGCGTCGTTCGGGTTGAGCATGGCCACCGTCTTCACGTTGGGGTGCAGCTTCTTGATCTCGGTGATGAGCGGCTCGGCGATCTCGTTGGGCGAGTTCATCTGCGAGAAGGTCAGCGGGAACTTGGGGCCTTTCATGCTGTTGCCCCAGGCCGCCGTGAACATCAGCACGCCCCGGCGCTCGGTAAGCGACTGCAGCGCGCGCGCAGGCGCCACGCCGATGCTGCCGGCGACGAACTTCACCCCGTCGCGCGTCACCAGCGCCTGCGCCACCTTGGCGCCTTCGGCGGCGTTGTACTTGTTGTCGTAGCCCACGCATTCGAACTGGTAGGCCTTGCCCTTGACCTTGACGCCGCCCGCTGCATTCACTTCCTTGGCCGCCTCGGCGCACATCCACTCGGAGCCCTTGCCCCAGTTGGCGCCCGCGCCCGACAGCGGCACGGACAGGCCGAGCTTGATGGTCTGGGCCGCGCACAGGTGGGCGGTGGCAAGCAAGGCGATGGCGCCGCTGGCTTTCAGCAATGCCGTCAGACGGAACGTGGTTCGCATGGTGTCCCCTTCGGTGGTTGGATGGATGTGCGGGTTCGGCTGCGAGCCGCCCGTGTGCCGCACGCATTGGACAAGCCCGGCAAGCGGCGGGTCAACGCGACCCCGGCCAACGTTCCGTACACCGAAAATGGAGGATCACCGACGGATCGGCGCGTGCGATGGCACGCGACGGCACGCACAGAGCGCCGCATGCAGCGCCTGCCTGCAGCGCGCTTCAGCGGCTCAGGCCTTGGCGGCGAATCCCTGCACGCCCGCCTCCAGCGCGGGCGATTGCGTGCGGTAGCGGTGCTGCATCCAGCGCTCGTAGCGCAGGCCATCGGCCAGCGGCAGCTCCAGCGATCTGCGCGCCATCTCCTTCATCGCGGCCAGGGCCAGTGCGTCGGCCTGGGCGATCTCCTGCGCCAGTTGCAGCGTGGCCGCTTCCAACTGGTCGGCGGGCACGGCCAGCGAGGCCAGGCCCAGCACCGCCGCTTCACGGCCCGTCATGCGGCGGCCGGTGACCAGGTAGTACATCGCGCGCTGCAGGCCCAGCTTGCGCGGCAGCCGCTGGGAACTGCCGCCGCTGGGCAGCAGGTTGCGGCGGATGTGCTCGTCGCCCAGGAGCGCGGCCTCGTCGGCCACGACCAGGTCGCAGGCCAGCGCCAGTTCGAAACCACCCGCCACGGCGAAGCCGTTGACGCTGGCGATGACGATCTGCGGCGCGGCCTCGATGCGCCCATAGGTGTCCTGCATCAGGTCCTGGTGGCGCATGTGGGCGGCGCGGTCGTTCAGCACGCCGCTGGCCAGCCACTTGAGGTCGTTGCCCGCGCAGAAGGCGCGGCCCGCGCCGCGGATGACGAGCACCTTGACCGCGCTGCCCGCCGCCGCGGCATCGCGCACCGCCGTGTTCAGGGCCTGCAGCGTGGGGCCGTCGAGCGCGTTCATGCGCTCGGGGCGGTCGAGCGTGAGGCGGCGCACGTGGGGCGCGGGCTGGTCGGTGCGCAAGGTCATGGCATCTCCTGGGGCGTCTCGGCGTTCAGACGATGTGCAGGATGTCGTCCACCTGCGCGCGCTCGGTACGGTAGCCGTTGACCGGATGGGCCGTGTCGGCATAGCCGAAGGAGATGCCGCAGACCACCTTGCGCCCTTCGGGCATGCCGAAGTAGCCCCGGATGAACCGGGACTGCATGGCCAGCGCGGCCTGCGGCGTCGTGGCCACGCCATGGGCCTGGGCCGAGAGCAGGAAGGAGCAGACGAAGCCACCCGCGTCCACCGCGCCATAGGTTCCCAGCTCCTGCGGCACGGTGACGATGACCACGTGCGGCGCGCCGAACAGGCGGAAGTTCTCGAACGACTGGGCGTCGCGCCGATCCTTGTCGCCGCAGCCGATGCCCAGCGCCTCGTAGAGCTGGAAGCCGGACTTGCGACGGCGGTCCAGGTAGACGCCCTTGTATTCGTCGGGGAAGGGAAAGTCGGACTCCAATCCGGGGTGCTGGCGCACCTGCGCCATCAGCGCGGTGCGGAATCGCTCGGTGCTCTCGCCCGAGGTGACGGTCAGCTCCCAGGGCTGGGTGTTGCACCACGAGGCCGTGCCGCGCGCCACGTCGACGATGCTGCGGATCACGTCTTCGGGCACCTGCCGGCTCTGGTAGGCGCGGCAGGTGGCGCGTCCGCAGAGCAGGCGGCGCAGCGCCTCGGCATCGGTGTTCTGTGCAGTCATGGTTCAGTCCTGGCCCAATGGGGGCACGGCGGGGGTGGGGGAAAAATGGTGGTCGGCGATGCGCCAACGGTCCGGCTCGCGCCGCAGCACCAGCGTGGCGCGCAGGTTGGAGCGCGTCTGCTCACCGCCGGCGAGCGTGAAGGCGAACTCCACGCTGCCCTGGGCCAGCACGCAACCCTCGGCGAGCATGCGCAACTCCGTGGCGGACAGGTGCATGGTGCCCGCGAGGATCACGCCGTCGTACGAGGCGAAGTAGCCTTCGATGGACGCGCGCCCCACGGAATGCCCGGGGCGACCACCGAACAGCAGGCCATCCGCGGTATAGACGGCGCCCAGAGCCCTGGCGTTCCAGCTGCTGCCCGCCTGGTTCCAGTCGGCCACCACCTGGTCGAGCGCGGCCTGTGCCGCCGCAACATCGGTCACCATGCCCTGCCCTTCACTCGGCCTTGACGCCCGCCACGCTCATGAGCTTGCGCCACTTTTCCAGTTCCCCGGGGCCGGCGGCCTTGGCGACGGCGGCGGTCTGGATGTCTACTTCCAGGCCCTGGTTCAGGCACAGGTCCTTGAAGCCCTGCGACTGCGCCTGGCGCACCACGAGCTCCGACAGCTTGTTGACGATGGCCTGCGGCGTGCCGCGCGGCGCGAAGATCCAGATGGGCGAAGCAGCCTCGTAGCCGGGGTAACCCAGCTCGGCCACCGTGGGCACGTCGGGCAGGCTTTGCGAACGCTGGGCGGTGGTCACGGCCAGCGGGCGCAGGCGGCCGCCCTTGATGAGCGGCAGCACCGAGGACATGCCGTTGAAGCTCAGGTCGATCTGCCCGGCGGCGGCATCGAGCGCCACCTGGCCCGGTGCCTTGTAGGGCACGTGGTTGAGCTTGACGCCTGCCATGTGCTCGAACAGCGCGGCCGCCATGTGCGAGGTGGTGCCGTTGCCCGAGGAGCCGTAGGTGATGATGCCGGGCTTCTTCTTGGCGGCATCGATCACGTCCTGGAGCGTCTTGTACGGAGAGTTGGGAGCCACCGAGATCGCCAGCGCCGAGTTGGCGATGCGGGCGATCGGCTCGAAGTCCTTCACCGCATCGTAGGGCGTCTTCTGCACCAGCTGGTTGGTGTAGTGCTGCGCGTAGGTGCCCAGCAGCGTGTAGCCGTCGGGCGCGGCCTTGGCGACGAAATCGGTGCCGATCACGCCGCCCGCGCCGGTCTTGTTCTCGATGATGACCGGCGCGCCCAAGTCCTTTCCGAGGCCAACGGCGACCTGGCGCGCGGTGAGGTCGGAGCCCGAGCCGACGCCCGTGGAGACGACGATGCGGATGGTCTTGCCATCGGGGAAATCGGCGGCGAAGGCGGGCAGCAAAACACCTGCGGCCAAGGCCGCGGCGAAGGTGCGTCTGAACATCATGGCGTGTCTCCTGGTATCAGATGAAGGTCTGTTGCGATTGGCAGGCCGCGATGCGCGCATCGGACAACCAGCCGCGCAGCGCGGCCACGGCGTTGTCGGTGGTCAGCGGCGCCGGCTGCTCGGGCCTGGCCGCGGGCGTGCGCGAGAAGCGCGGCCCCGGCGCGGGCTGCTTGACGCCGTCCACCTCGATGAGCGTGCCGCGCGCCTTGACGTGCGGGTGTTCCAGCGCCTCGTCGAAGTCGAGCACGGGGGCGAAGCAGGCGTCCAGGTGGCCCAGCTCCGCAACCCAAGCGTCGCGCGTGCGCTCCTTCAGCCTGGCGGCCAGCACCGCTTTCGCCTGCGGCCAGAGGGCACGGTCCATCTGCTGTTGCAGCAGCGGGTGGTCTTGCAGGCCCAGCTTGTCCAGCAGCAGTCGGTAGAACTTGCCTTCGATCGGCGCCACGCTGACGTACTTGCTGTCAGCGCATGCATAGACCTCGTAGAAGTGCGCGCCGGTGTCGAGCAGGTTGGTGCCGCGCTCCTTGTGCAGCATGCCCGCCGCATGCAGGCCCATGGTCACGGACATGATGGAGGCCACGCCATCCACCATCGCGGAGTCCACCACCTGGCCCTGACCCGACGTGCGCGCCTCCAGGATGCCTGCGAGCAGGCCGAAGGCCAGGTACAGCGAGCCGCCGGCATAGTCGCCCAGCACGTTGAGCGGCGGCGTCGGCGCCTGGCCCGCGCGGCCCATGGCGCTCAGGGCGCCGGTGATGGAGATGTAGTTCAGGTCGTGCCCGGCCACCTGGGCCAGCGGGCCGTCCTGCCCCCAGCCGGTGACGCGGCCGTAGACCAGGCGCGGGTTGCGCGCCAGGCAGACGTCCGGGCCCAGGCCCAGGCGCTCCATCACGCCGGGACGAAAGCCCTCGATCAGCGCATCGGCCTGGCCGATCAGTTCCATCACCATCTCGACGGCGGCCGGGTCTTTCAGGTCGACGCGAATGGACTTGCGGTTGCGCAGCCCCAGGTCGAACTGCACGGGGCGCGGAGCCCCCAGGCCCGAGGGCTCCTTGCGGTCCACGCGGATCACCGTGGCGCCCAGGTCGGCCAGGAACATGGCGGCCAGCGGGCCGGGACCGATGCCTGCGATCTCGACCACCTTGATGCCCGCGAGCGGGCCGCTGCGCGTGGGCATGCTCAGATCACCCCCTCGTTGCGCAGCTGCTGCAGCCGCTCCGGCGGCAGCTTGAGCAGCCCACGGTAGATGTCGTCGTTGGAGGCGCCGAGCGCCTGCGCGGGCTGGTCGAACTGTGCCGGTGTCCTGGAGAACTGGATGGGCAGGCCCATGCCCATCGCGCTGATGTTGGCGAGGTTCGGGTGCTCCAGCCGGACCACGGCACCGCGCTCCTGCAGCACCGGATCCCGCAGCACTTCCTGCGGCGTGCGCACGGGCGCGGCAGGGACGCCGCGCTTGTCCACCAACTCGGCGATCACCTGGGCGGTGGTGTGCCGGCGCGTCCACTCCTCGATCATGGCGTTGATTTCGGCCGCGTGCTTCATGCGCGGACCGCGCGTTGCATAGCGCGGGTCCTGGGCCAGTTCGGGCCGCCCCAGGGCCGCCATGAGGCTCTGGAACCAATCGGGCTGGAAGGCCACCATCGCCACGTAGCCGTCCTGCGTGCCGTAGACGCCGAACGGCACCAGGCGGTCCTGGAAGTTGCCCGAGCGCTTGGGGTAGCCGTTCGCCTGGAAGATGTCGAAGTGCTCCTCGGCCACGAGCGAGGCCAGGCAATCGAGCATGGAGACCTGCACCAGCTGCCCCTCGCCCGTCCTGCCGCGGTGGATCAGCGCCGCGAGGATTCCGTTGACGGCGTAGAGCGGAGCCACCAGGTCCGCCATCGGAAGGCCGCTGCGCGTGGGCGGGCCGTCGGCGAAGCCGGTCACGTCCATGATGCCCGAGAGCGCCTGCACGATGATGTCCATGCCCTTGAGATTGGGATAGGGGCTGGGCTCGCCGAAGGCCTTGATCGAGGCGTAGACGATCCTGGGGTTGACCTGACGCACGCTGTCGTAGTCCACGCCCAGCCGCTTCGTCGCGCCCTCGCTGGCGTTCTCGATGACGACGTCGCACTCCTTGGCCAGTTCCAGGAAGATGTTGCGGCCCTGCTCGGACTTCAGGTCGAGCGTGATGCTCTTCTTGTTGCGCGCGCGGTTGAGGACGGTCAGCGACACCTCGTCGTCGTGTCGGACGCCGAAGTGCAGCCCCTCTTGACCCACGTAGGGTGGGTTGTTGCGCGCGATATCGCCGCCGCCGGGCGCTTCGACATGGATCACCTCTGCGCCCAGGCCACCCAGAAGCAGCGCCCCGTAAGGCCCCGCCAGTGCGACGGTCAGGTCGAGGACGCGGATGCCTTGCAGCGGCTTGGTCGCGGACATTCTTGTCTCCTGTTGTTGGTCAGATCCATGGTGGCCGGTACTTCGATCGAACAAGGCCACCACCCATCAGTACGACTTGGGCAAGCCCAGCTTGCGCTCGGCGATGTTCGACAGGATGAGCTGCGGCGTGACAGGCGCGATGTAGCCGATCCATGCCTCGCGCATGAAGCGCTCCACGTGGTACTCCTTCGCGTAACCGAAGCCACCGTGCGTGAGCATCGCGTTCTGGCAGGCGTTCATGCACGCCTCGGAAGCCAGCAGCTTGGCCGCGTTGGCTTCCGAACCGCACGGAAGGCCTTTGTCGTACAGGCTGGCTGCCGCAAAGATCATGTGGTTGGCAGCCTCCAGCTCCGCCCAGCTGCGCGCCAGCGGGTGCTGAACACCCTGGTTCTTGCCGATCGGGCGGCCGAAGACGACGCGATCCTTCGCGTACTGCGTGGCCAGCTTGAGCACGGCGCGCCCGATGCCCACCTGCTCCACCGCCACCAGCACGCGCTCGGCGTTCATGCCGTGGAAGATGTAGGACAGGCCCTTGCCCTCCTCGCCGATCAGCGCGTCGGCGGGCACCGGCAGGTTGTCGATGAACATCTCGTTGGTGTCCACCGCCGCGCGGCCCAGCTTGTCGATCTCGCGGATGTCGATGTAGCGGCGGTCGAGCTTGGTGTAGAACAGGCTCAGCCCCTCGCTGTGCTTGGTCACCTGCTCGATCGGTGTCGTCCGCGCGAGGATGAGCATGTGGTCCGCCACCTGCGCCGTCGAGATGAAGACCTTCTTGCCCGAGAGCAGGTAGTCGCCGTTGGGCTGCTTCTTCGCAACGACCTTGAGCTTGGTGGTGTCCAGTCCAGTGTCGGGCTCGGTGACCGCGAAGCAGGCCTTGTTCTCGCCGCGTGCGAAGGGAGGCAACCAGCGCCTCTTCTGCTCCGGGGTGCCGAAATGCACGACCGGCTGCAGGCCGAAGATGTTCATGTGGATGGTGGACGCTGCCGCCTGCCCGCCGCACTCGGCCACGGTGCGCATGAACAGCGCCGCCTCCGTCACACCCAGGTTGGCGCCGCCCACGTCGTCTGGCGTGCAGATCCCCAGCCAGCCGCCGCTGGCGACAGCCCGGAAGAACTCGTGCGGGAACTCGTGCGTCTTGTCCTTGTTACGCCAGTACTCGAGCGGAAAGTCGGCGCAGATCTTCTCTGCGGCGTCGACGATGGCTTGCTCCTCTTCGCTGAGTTGGTAGTCCATCGCCCTCTCCTCAGGCCTTGTCGGCCGGCTTGAGCATCATCAGGCCGGTGCGCACGGCCGTACAGACGATCTCGTCGCGCTGGTTCTTGGCGACGTGCTTGAAGGTGACGATGCCCGTGTCCGGACGGCTTTTGGAGACGCGGCTTTCCAGGATTTCCGTCTCCACGCGGACGGTGTCGCCGTGGAACGTGGGCTTGGGAAAGGCGATCTCGCCGAAGCCCAGGTTGCCGAGCGTGGTGCCGAGCGTGGTCTCGTAGACCGTGATGCCCGCCACCAGCGCCAGCAGGAACATGCTGTTGACCAGACGCTGGCCGTACATGGTGTTCTTGCTGTACTCGGCATCGATGTGCAGCGGCGCGCAGTTGTAGGTCATGGCCGAGAACAGGATGTTGTCGGTCTCGGTGACGGTGCGGCGGATGGCGTGCTCGATGACCATGCCGGGTTTCAGTTCTTCGAAGTAAAGGCCTGCCATGTCGGGTTCTCCTTGGGCGGTTGCGCGGAATCAGTGGTTGAGCGAGTCGGCCAGCGCGATGACGTCGCGCGCGGTCTTCACGTGGGCGATGTCGATGTGCTCGCCGTCGTACATGACCGAAGCCCGGCCCTGTTTCTGGGCGGCGTCCAGCGCATCGATCATTCCCTGGTAGAACGCCACCTCGTCGGCCGTCGGCGTGTAGGTGCGGTTGATGGTCTCCACCTGCATGGGATGCAGGGCCAGCTCGCCCGACATGCCGAGTTGTCGGTCGAATGCGGAAGCCTTGGCCAAGCCCTCCAGGTCCTTGATCTGCTGCCAGATGCCGCCGATGGGCTGCTTGCCGGCAGCGCGGGCGGCCATCACGACGCGCGACTTCATGTATTCCGATTCGCGGCCCTCGGCCGTCCAGACGTACTTCAGTGCACGGCCCACATCGGCGTTCTTGGCCGTGGCGCCCACGATGCCGGTCACGCGCGGGATCTGCGCGATCTCGAAGCACAGCTGCATGGAGCGGGCCGTCTCCAGCAGCGGGATCAGGCCGATGGAGCCCAGGGGCAGGTTGGCGCGCGTTTCGGCCTCGGCAATCATGCAGGAAGCCATGTGCACGTCCTCGGGTCCCCAAGGCTTGGAGATGTAGATGCCCTCCACGCCAGGTTGCACGACGGCCAGGATGTCATCCAGGTCGTAGATGTGCGCCGTGCGGTTCACACGCACCCAGACGCGCTGGCCCTGCGCGATGAGCTCGGGAATCTTGCGCACGACCAAAGCACGCGCGGCAAGCTTCTCTGCATGCGGCACGCTGTCTTCGAGGTCGAGGATCAAGGCATCCGCCTTGGCGTTCGCCGCCTTGTCGAGCATCGACTCCTTGTTGCCTGGAACAAAGAGGAAGGAGCGGATCGGTTTCATCTGCGTCGTCATGGTCACCTCGTCTGGTTCTGCTTCAGGCCCCTGTCGCCCGAGCAATTAATCTAACAAGTAGTTGTTAGATTATCTGGCAAGATGGCATGGCGCCACTAGGGTTAACACTTAGTCCAGAGGACCGGAGGGAAGAGCGCGGCGCCGCTGAGCCGAATCAGGCCGCCGATGGACCGACCCCGCCGAAGAACATGTCGCAGAGTTGATCCGCCACCTTCTCCAGCGCGCCCTTGCGTGGGTTGAACCACGACTGGATCGAGTTGATGCTTCCGAGGATGAGGATGCGCGCCAGATGGATGTCGACGTCGCTGCGCATCCTGCCCTGGGTCCGCAGATCCTCCAGCAGACCGTTCCAGAGCTTCTGGTGGCGCTCGCGCCGCTTCACCTGCTTCTCGCGCACCGCGTCTGGCAGTTGCCCCAGCAGCCGGCCATGTGCGAGCGCGAAGTCGCCATGGTTGATCATGCCGGACATCTGGCCCAGCACCGCGGCCCTGAAGCGCTGCTCCGCCGTTGCATCCGGCGCCAGCGCATCCAGCCGCTCGGTCAGGGCCTGGACGATGCGGTTCGCGCCCTGCTCCATGACCTCGTCCACCAGTTGCTCTTTCGAGGGGAAGTGGTAATAGATGCTCGCAGCCTCGATCCCCGCTTGCTCTGCAATGTGGCGCATCGTGGTCGCGGAGTACCCCTGCACACCGAACATGCGGGCGGCAAACAGCAGGAGGTTGTCCCGAGTTTCGTTCTCATGGGCGTAGCTCGCCTTTGGCCGTCTTCCCATTTGTGTCTGCGCGAAAGTACATGGAGTGCGGGAATCCTAACAAACCTTAGGTAGTGATCCCGGGCGAAGAGCGAGTGCGAGACGGCGAGGAGGAACTTCACTGGCACGGCGCTCGCACTCTCATGGTCCGTGCAGGGCCGGCCAACCAAACAGGACCATCCGCCTGGTCGTGCCGTTCGCAGCAGTTCAGGCCAATGACTTGCTCGCGCGTGCGGGGCGCAAAGGTGCGGGCAAGGTTCTCAGTCAGAGCGTCCTGCTGGACTGCCGGCCAGGCGCGGGCAGCATCCGAACAATCGCTCGGTGTCTGGGATCTCCAACCGCAACTCGTGCACGGCGCGATGCAGGCCGCCGCTGTCCCGATTATCCGGACGCCATTCGGCTTTCGTCCGTAGGTCCAAAGAAAAAAGCGCTTAGCGATTTCTCGCTAAGCGCTTGTTTTCATTACTTAATTTTGGTGGGCCCTGAGTGACTCGAACACTCGACCTACGGATTAAGAGTCCGCTGCTCTACCAACTGAGCTAAGAGCCCGATGTCTTGTGCTGTCGACCGGCTTTCAAAACCGACCGCCTTCGCAATCATCGCCGGGTGTTTGCAAGAAACCTTGTGATCCCCGGAAGCCCTAGACTATAACCTACTTTTTGTGGATTACGCAAGATTTTCCGAAATTTTTAGCGGAAGAGGCCCACTAAGATGGCGGCACAGCCAGCCACAAGAAGAAGGACCACACCATGCGCAAACACGTCCCATGGACACTTTGCACGGTCGGGCATGCCGCACTGGACCACTGCTTCGCCATCGCGGACTTCCCGCCCGCGCCGACCAAGACACCGGCGCGGCACTACCAGGCGATCTCCGGCGGCATGGCCGCCAACGCCTCGATCGCGGCCGTGCGCCTGGGCGCGACGGTGCGCCTGCATGGTGCGATCGGCGATGACGATGCCGGCGACTTCCTGGTGCGACGCCTGAGCGAATCCGGCGTGGACTGCCGACAGCTGCAGCGCGTGGCCGGCGCGGCCTCCTCGGTGTCGGCCGTGGTCATCGATGCGCGCGGCGAACGCCAGATCTTCAACCACCGCGGCGACGCCCTCACGCGCGCCACCGGACTCGACACCAGCGTGCTGGCCGGCTGCGACGTGCTGATGGCCGATCCGCGCTGGATGCCCGGCGCCCTGGCCGCCTTGCGCTGGGCGCGCCAGGCCGGCGTGCCCTCGCTGCTGGACGGCGACCTGTCGCCCACGCAGGATCTGCAGGCCCTGGCCGCGCTGGCCGACTGGGCGGTGTTCTCCGAATCGGGCCTGGCCGCCTTCGCGCCGCAGGCCACGCTGGCCGATGGCCTGGGTGCCGCGCTCGCTTCGGGGGCCCATCTGGCCGCGGTGACGCTGGGCGCGCATGGCGTGCGCTGGCAGCGCCCGGGCGGCCCGGTGCGCAGCCTGCCGGCCTTCCCCGTGCAGGCCGTGGACACCAACGGCGCGGGCGACGTGTTCCACGCCGCGCTGGCCATGGCCGTGGCGCGCAGCCTGCCCGACGAAGACGCCATGCGCTTCGCCTGCGCCGCCGCCGCGCTCAAGTGCCAGCGCCCCGGCGGCGTGGCCCACGGGCCGGACTGCGCGGAGGTCGAGCAACTGCTCGCCGCGCAGGCCCCTGCCCTCACATGAGCAGGTGTTCGCCGGCGTTGTCGCCGCCCAGGATCACGTAGTTCACCTTGCGGATGTCCGCCAGCTTCTTGCCGCCGGCATAGCTGATCGAGCTCTGCACGTCCTGCTCCATCTCGACCAGCGTGTCCGACAGCTTGCCCTTGATCGGCTCCAGGATGCGCTTGCCCTCGACATGGCGGTACTCGCCCTTGTTGAAGTCGCTGGCCGAGCCGTAGTACTCCTTGAACAGCTTGCCGTCGACCTCCACGGTCTGGCCCGGCGACTCCTCGTGGCCGGCGAACAGCGAGCCGATCATGACCATGGAGGCGCCGAAGCGGATGCTCTTGGCGATGTCGCCATGGTCGCGGATGCCGCCGTCGGCAATGATGGGCTTGGTCGCCACGCGCGCGCACCACTTGAGCGCCGACAGCTGCCAGCCGCCCGTGCCGAAGCCGGTCTTGAGCTTGGTGATGCAGACCTTGCCCGGCCCGATGCCGACCTTGGTCGCGTCCGCGCCCCAGTTCTCCAGATCGATCACGGCCTCGGGCGTGCCCACGTTGCCCGCGATCACGAAGGATTCGGGCAGCTTGTCCTTCAGGTAGGCGATCATGTTCTTGACGCTGTCGGCATGGCCGTGGGCGATGTCGATGGTCACGTACTCGGGCGCCAGGCCCTGGGCGACCAGCTGGTCCACGGTGTCGTAGTCCGGCTTCTTCACGCCCAGCGAGATCGAGGCGAAGGTGCCCTGGTCCTTCATGCGGCGCACGAAGGCCACGTTGTCCAGGTCGAAACGGTGCATCACGTAGAAGTAGCCGTGCTGCGCCAGCCACAGACAGGTGGCCTCGTCCACCACCGTCTTCATGTTGGCCGGCACCACCGGCAGGCGGAAGCTGCGCGTGCCCAGCGTGGTGCTGGCGTCGCATTCCGAGCGGCTTTCCACGCGGCACTTGCGCGGCAGCAGCAGGATGTTGTCGTAGTCGAAGATTTCCATCGCAATCCAGCTTTCATCAATGCTTGAACAAAAGGATGAGCGCTTGGACTGGGCCGGCTTGCGGTCCGTGCGGACAACAAAAAACCGGGTGCCAATAACTTGGGCCCGGTGACTGATTCTAGCCGCGCTGGTATCCCTACGCAGGCTCCTAGAATCCGCCCGATGGTCCGCCCCTACAAGATCCCGCAGTCGGTCCTGGTCGTGATCCACACGCCCGCGCTCGAAGTGCTGCTGATCCGCCGCGCCGACGCGCAGGAGCATTGGCAGTCGGTCACGGGCAGCAAGGACACCGAGGCCGAGCATCTGCACGAGACCGCCCGGCGCGAGGTGCTCGAGGAAACCGGCATCGCCTGCGGCGAGGGCCTGGTGGACTGGCACCTGGAAAACGTCTACGAAATCTGGCCGCAGTGGCTGCACCGCTACGCGCCCGGCGTTCGGCACAACACCGAGCACCTGTTCAGCCTGGCCGTGCCGGCCGGCACGCCGGTGCAGCTGCACGCGCGCGAGCACACGGCATTCCAGTGGCTGCCCTGGCAGGCCGCGGCCGACGCCTGCTTCTCACCGTCCAACGCCGAGGCCATCCTGATGCTGCCGCGCTTCGCGGCCCGCGGATGACGCGTGCGGCGGCCCGCCTGCAGGGCGGCCACCAGCTCGCGCTGCTGGAGGGCACGCGCGAGTTCTTCCCGGCATTGATCGCGGCCATGGACGCGGCGAAGACGCTGGTCCATTTCGAGACCTACATCTTCGACTTCACCGGCAGCGGCGCCGAAGTCGCCGAGGCCTTGCTGCGCGCCGCGCGCCGTGGCGTGCACACCTGCGTGGCCGTGGACGGGCTGGGCACGGGCGCCGCGCCCAGGCAATGGGTCCAGCGTTTCGCCGAGGCCGGCGTGCATTGGCGCGTGTACTCGCCCGTCAACGCGCTGGCGCTGCTGCTGCCCACGCGCTGGCGCCGGCTGCACCGCAAGCTCTGCGTGGTCGACGGCCGGGTCGCCTTCTGCGGCGGCATCAACGTGCTGGACGACTTCCACGACCCCAGCTGGGGCCACCTGGAAGCGCCGCGCCTGGACTTCGCCGTGCGCGTGACGGGCCCGCTCGTGGCCGACGTGCAGGCCACGGTGGCCCAGCTCTGGCGCCGGCTGCAGGCCGTGCACGACCTGCGGCGCCGCGAGCCGCTGCAGGCCGTGCAGGATCTCCTGCAGGACGACGGCGGCCGCGGCGCGGCCCTGCCGCACGCCAGCGCCGGTGCGCGCGCGGCCCTGCTGCTGCGCGACAACCTGCGCCACCGCAAGCGCATCGAGCGCGCCTACCTCAAGGCCATCGGCGCAGCCCACCATGAAGTCGTGATCGCCAACGCCTACTTCATTCCCGGCCGCCGGCTGCGCAACGCGCTGGTGCGCGCGGCCGCGCCGCGGCGTGCGCGTGCAGCTGCTGCTGCAGGGCCGCTACGAGTACTTCATGCAATACCACGCCTCGCGGCCGGTGTACGGCCTGCTCATGGAGGCCGGCGTGGAGATCCACGAGTACGCGCCCAGCTTCCTGCACGCCAAGGTCGCCGTCATCGACGGCCACTGGGCCACGGTGGGCTCGTCCAACCTCGATCCGCTGAGCCTGCTGCTCGCGCGCGAGGCCAATGTGGTCATCGAGGACAAGGCGTTCGCCCGGCAGTTGCGCGAACGCCTGCTGCGCGCCATGCAGGACGACGGCAAGCGCATGGAGCCCACGCACCACGGCCGCCGGCCCTGGCTGCAGCGCTGCAAGGAGAACCTGGCCATGTTCGTGATGCGGCTGGCCCTGCTCGTCACGGGCAAGCGCTACTGAACGGGCAGCCGCTGCGCCGCGCGCCAGGCCAGCGCCGCGGATGACGGCGGGGGCGGCAGGGGCGACGGGAGGATGGCCCAACGAGCAGGGGCCGTTCTGGCAATGGGCACAAAGCCGATGACCGAGCTCGTGGTGCAGCGCCCCGAAGGGCTCTACTGCCCGCCCGGCGACTTCTACATCGACCCCTGGCGGCCGGTGGACCGCGCCGTCATCACCCACGCCCACGCCGACCACGCGCGCACCGGCCACGGCCACTACCTGGCGGCCGCGCCCGGCGAGGGCGTGCTGCGCCAGCGCCTGGGCGACGATCACGCTGCAGACCCTGGCCTACGGCGAGCGCATCGTGCACCAGGGCGTGGAGATCTCGCTGCACCCGGCCGGCCATGTGCTGGGCTCGGCCCAGGTGCGGCTGGCCCACGGCGGCCAGGTCTGGGTGGCCAGCGGCGACTACAAGGTCGCGCCCGACCCGACCTGCGCGCCCTTCGCGCCGCAGCGCTGCGACGTGTTCATCACCGAATCGACCTTCGGCCTGCCCATCTACCGCTGGCGCAGCGATGCCGAGCTGTTCGCCGAGATCGACGCCTGGTGGCAGGCCAACGCCGAGCTCGGCCGCGCCAGCCTGCTGGCCTGCTACAGCTTCGGCAAGGCCCAGCGCATCCTGGCCGGCGTCAACGCCGGCCATCGGGCCCATCGCCGTGCACGGCGCCGTGGAGCCGCTGAACCAGGCCTACCGCGCAGCCGGCGTCGCCCTGCCCGCCACGCAGTTGGCGACCGAGGTGGCGGACCGCGCGCTGTTCAGGCGCGCGCTCGTGCTGTGCCCGCCCAGCGCCGCGGCCAGCACCTGGGCGCGCCGCTTCGGCGAGTTCGGCACGGCCTTCGCGAGCGGCTGGATGCAGCTGCGCGGCGCGCGCCGGCGCGGCGGCTACGACCGCGGCTTCGTGCTCAGCGACCATGCCGACTGGCCCGGCCTGCACGGCGCCATCGCCGCGACCGGCGCGCAGCGCGTCATCGTCACCCACGGCAGCATCCCGGTCATGGTGCGCTACCTCGCCGAACAGGGCCTGGAGGCCGGCGCCTTCCAGACCGAATACGGCGACGAACTGCTGGAGACCGAGGCCGCATGAAGCTGTTCGCGCGCCTGTTCACCGAGCTGGACGCCACCACCTCGACCAGCGCCAAGGTGCAGGCCATGCAGCGCTACTTCGCGCAGGCGCCAGCCGGCCGATGCGGCCTGGGCCGTGTACTTCCTCGCCGGCGGCAAGCCGCGCCAGGTGGTGCGCACGGCCAGCCTGCGCACCATCGCCTGCGAGATGGCGGGCATCCCCGACTGGCTGTTCGAGGAAAGCTACCAGGCCGTGGGCGACCTGGCCGAGACCATCGCCTACATCCTGCCGCTGGACGGCGGCGGCAGCAGCCTGGGCCTGGCGGCCTGGATCGAGGAACGGCTGCTGCCCCTGCGCGGCCTGCCCGAGCCCGAGGTGGCGGCGCGCGTGCGCGGCTACTGGCAGGAACTGGACCCGCAGGGCCGCTTCCTGCTCATCAAGCTCGTGGGCGGCGGCTTTCGCGTGGGCGTCAGCAAGCTGCTGGTGCAGCGCGCGCTGGCCGCGCACGCGGGCGTGGACGCCAAGCGCGTGGCCCAGCGCATGATGGGCTACACCGACGACGCGCAGCATGCCCACGCCCGAGCGCTTCGCGGCGCTCACGCACGCGGCGCTGGACAAGGACGGCCCGCATGCGCCGGCCGACCCCGGCCAGCCCTACCCCTTCTTCCTCGCGCACCAGCTCGACACGCCGCCGGCCGGACTGCCCGCGCGCCTGGGCCCCGTGGACGACTGGCAGGTGGAATGGAAGTACGACGGCATCCGCGGCCAGATCGTCAAGCGCGCAGGCCAGGTCTGGCTCTGGTCGCGCGGCGAGGAGCTCGTGACCGAACGCTTCCCCGAGATCCTGGCCGCCGCCGGCGCGCTGCCCGACGGCACGGTGCTGGACGGCGAGATCCTGGTCTGGCCGGCCGGAGCCGAGCAGCCCGGCGCCCTTCGCGCTGCTGCAGCAGCGCATCGCGCGCAAGACCCTGCCGCGCAAGCTGCTGGCCGACGCGCCCGTGGCCTTCGTCGCCTACGACCTGCTCGAACTGGCGGGCCAGGACCTGCGCGCCCAGCCGCAGGCCGCGCGCCGCGCGCGGGCTGGAGCGGCTGCTGGCCGGCCACCCCGGGCTGCGCCAGTCGCCCGCTGGTGGCCGGCGCGGACTGGCCGGCGCTGGCCGCGCGCACGCGCCACATCGCGCGAACGCGGCGTCGAGGGCCTCATGCTCAAGCGCCGCGACGCCGCCTACGGCACGGGCCGCACCAAGCAGGACGGCCTGTGGTGGAAATGGAAGATCGACCCCATGGCGGTGGACGCCGTGCTGGTCTACGCCCAGGCCGGCCACGGCCGGCGCGCCTCGGTCTACACCGACTACACCTTCGCGGTCTGGAACCGCACGCCGCAGGACGCGGCCGAGGCCCAGGCCGTGCTCGACGCCATCGCGCGCAAGGAACCGGCCCGAGCCCGGCGCGCTGCAGCTGGTCGCCTTCGCCAAGGCCTACTCGGGCCTGACCGACGCCGAATTCCGCCGCGTGGACGCCATCATCCGCAAGAACACGCTGGAGAAGTTCGGCCCGGTGCGCAGCGTGCGGCCCTCGCTGGTGTTCGAGCTCGGCTTCGAGGGCATCGCGCGCAGCCCGCGCCACAAGAGCGGCATCGCGGTGCGCTTTCCGCGCATGCTGCGCATCCGCGACGACAAGCCCCTGCACGAGGCCGGCACGCTGGCCGAACTGCGAGGATCTGCTGCATGCCACCGGCCCCCGCGCCGGCAGCCACGCCGGAAACGCCCTGGGTTAATATCCCGCGATGCTCATGCACCCGCCAGGCGCAGCAGCGCTGTCCCCCACCTCGCGCCGACGACGAACGGCACGCCCGTGTCGGTGAAGATCCGCGAACGCCTGAACGCCGCGCGCAAGCGCTTCAACGCCAACGACAACATCGCCGAGTTCATCGAGCCCGGCGAGCTCGAGGAGCTGCTGGACGAGGTCACCAAGAAGATGGAGGGCGTGCTCTCCAGCATGGTCATCGACACCGAGCGCGACCACAACACCGACAACACCGCGCGCCGCGTGGCCAAGATGTACGTCAACGAGGTGTTCCGCGGCCGCTACGTCGAGCCGCCCAGCATCACCGAGTTCCCCAACGCCGAGCACCTGAACGAGCTCATGATCGTCGGCCCGATCACGGTGCGCAGCGCCTGCTCGCACCACTTCTGCCCGGTCATCGGCCGCGTCTGGATCGGCGTCATGCCCAACGAGCACACCAACGTGATCGGACTGTCCAAGTACGCGCGGCTGGCCGAGTGGATCATGGGCCGCCCGCAGATCCAGGAAGAGGCCGTGGTGCAGCTGGCCGACCTGATCATGGACAAGACGCAGCCCGACGGCCTGGCCATCGTGATGGAGGCCAGCCACTACTGCATGGCCTGGCGCGGCGTGAAGGACATGGACAGCAAGATGATCAACTCGGTCATGCGCGGCGTGTTCCTCAAGGACCCGAACCTGCGCCGCGAATTCCTCGCCGCTGATTCCCCAACGAAAGCCTGAAGGCGCATGCTCGTCCGTCTGCTCTACGCCAGCCGCGCCGTGGACACCAGCCCGGGCGCCATCGAAGCCATCCTGACCCAGGCCGCGCGGACACAACCCGAGCTGCGGCATCACGGGCATCCTGTGCTATGGCGGCGGCATCTTCCTGCAGGCCATCGAGGGCGGCCGCATGGCCGTCAGCGAACTGTTCGGCCACATCCAGAAGGACCCGCGCCACAAGGACGTGGCGCTGCTGCACTTCGAGGAAATCAGCGAGCGGCGCTTCGGCGGCTGGACCATGGGCCAGGTCAACCTGACCGGCTCAACCACTCGATCCTGCTCAAGTACTCCGAGAAGGCCGAGCTCGACCCCTATGCGGTCTCGGGCAAGGTCTCGCTGGCGCTGCTCGAAGAGCTGATGGCCACCGCGTCCATCATCGGGCGGGTGTGAGAGAGACTGGGTGTATACCCGGTCGCCGGAGATGCCGATGTGTAGGCAAGTTCCTACGCGTCGGTCGAAGGCAGGCTGGCACAATCTTTCGAGCGCGGGTGCTCCTCCTGCCCGCCGCCAGAACTCCAACCGCCGTGCCGCTCAGAACCTACATCGTCGAAGACAACCCCACCATCCGCGAGAACCTCGTGGCGACCCTGGAGGAACTGGCGAACATCCAGGCGGTCGGCAGCGCCGAAACCGAGAACCAAGGCAAGACCTGGCTGACCGAGAGTCTGGTTGCAAATGGATCTCGCCATCATCGACCTGTTCGAAGCAGGGCAGTGGCCTGGGCATCCTGCACGCCTGCAGGATGGTATCTGGCCGAGAAACTCGTGGTGCTCTCCAACTACGCCACGCCCGACATCCGCAAGCGCCGCGCCCAGCTGGGCGTGGATGCGGTGTTCGACAAAACCAAATGAGATCGATGTGCTGATCGATTTTTGCGTCGACATTCGTCGCGCGCCTGAGCGCGGGCTGATGCGTGCCGCGCTTCGCATGTCTCGCGTGGCTGTCCATTCCGACGATGGCCATGAGCCTGCCGTGGCGATCCTCGCCGCGGCGGTGCTGATCGCGATCAACGGTACCGGCCATAGCTGGTTCATGGCCCGGCGCTGTCCAGCATGGCGCAGGTGAGAGACGCGCAGCGGCGTCACCCAGCTGCTGTAGTACTGGACGCCGAGACGGTGAGCGCGGCTACCTGCTCACCGGTGACCCGCGCTACCTCGAACCCTACGAGAGCGCCACCTCGGTCATCGCGCAGAACCTGGGCATGTGCTGCGCGGCCTGTACCTGCAGCACCCGCGCGAGCTGGAACTCTTCGCCGAACTGGTGCTAACGTGCAGCGCAAGCTGGCCGAGATGGACGAAGCGTGCGCCTGCGCAGCAGGGCCACGAGGACGCCTGGAAGTTCGGTCAGTATCCGACGTCGGCCAGGAGCACATCAACGCGTACTCCGTGAGCAGTTGGAGCCGCTGAGGCCGCGCTGCTGCGCCAGGCGGCGGGCGAAGTCGGACACCAGGCAGGCGCTGCATCTCTCGCTGATCGGCATCGCCGGCGGCCACGGTCGGCCTGCTCGCCTTCTACATGTACCTGCGCCAGACGCGCCGGCTGCAGGCCGCTGGACCAGCGCGTGCAGGAAGACCTGCAGCGTGTAGCGCGACCTGCTGGGCCAGCAGGTCAAGGAGCGCACCGCCAGCCTGGCCGAGTTGGCCACCCACTGGGAGGTTCGCCAACGCGAGCGCGGCCACCTCGCGCGCGAGCTGCACTGACGTACCGGCGCTCCTGCCACGGCCGCCAGTCGTACGTGGCGCGCCTCAAGTCGCGCCTGGCGCGGACTCGCCCCATGCGCAGCAGCGCATCGAGCACCGACCCAGGCCGAACAGCGGCATTGCGCTGAAGCGCCGCATCATCGAAGACCTGCGCCGTTTTCGCCCACCAACCTCGGGCTGGTCATGTCCCTGGAGATCCTGGCGCGCGAGTTCGGCGAGCGCTCCGTGCTGTCGGTCACCACCAACCTGGAGCCGGTCGACCTCGACGAAGCCGCGCAGCTCACCGTCTACCGGCTGGTGCAGGAGTCGCTGACCAACATCGCAGACGCGCGCGCCCAGCAGGTGCACGTGAGCGTGCAGAACTACGGCAGCCATGTGACGGTGGAGGTCGAGGACGATCAGCCAGGGCTTCGACACCAGCCGCATCCGTCCCGGCGGCCAGCCACCGCCCGGCCGGCTGCGGCACCGGGTCGAGGCAGCAGCGGCGGGCGGCTGCTCGATCGACTTCACCGTCTGGCGAGGGCAGACGCGCTCGCGCCACGCTGCCGCTGCGCACGCAGGCACCGCGCGCCGAGGCCTGAATGTCTGCGCGCCACGCGGGTCGTAGATCTTCTACGCGGCCAGCGCACCGCAACGACGGTGCGAGCCGCCGGCCGCTGATCGGCCGCATCGACAAGCCTCAGGCTTGCTGCGATCAGGCCAACAACGATCGGTCTCGATACCAAACGACATAGTCGTCGTCATGTTGTACTACTCGGTCGTCTTCCGGTGATCCCACTTGATCGCCGCTCTTCGGCTTCGGCGGCATCGCCGCCGGTGCGTCTCGAGATCGCCGAGATCTGTTCTCGAGCTTCGCCATCGCCATGGCCATCGTGGGCTTCGTCGTGAGCATGGTGCGGCGCAAGCTCAGCCGCCGCACGCCATCGGCGGCGCCGCCGCAGCCCGATCACCCGGGCGCGCCGGTTCCCCGGTTCCCGCCATATGAATACAAAGGAAATCTGGAATGAATCTCCGCACGCACAACGGCCTGGCCCGCGACGCCAAGCATGATGATGCATCTCTCCGAAACGAGTGTCCCCGCAGTCGGCGCACGAAGCAGTTGAATCTACCCGCGACCTGGCCCAGCACGCGCTGGACGGTGCCGATACCGCCGCGCGCGAGGCGCGCGACCGCATCGACCCGGCGCTCGAGGACATTGCCAGCAGCGCGCAGAAGCTCGTGGATCGCAGCCTGGACCTCGCATCGCAGATCGGTGCCCGCGCCCAGCAGAACGCTGCGCCGAGTATGCGGCGGTGACCGAGCGCGACGTCGCCGACCAGCCGGTGCGCGCGATCCTGATCGCCGCCGCCGCGGGCGCCGTGATCGCCGCGCTGGCCATGGCCGCCGCGAGCAGCGCGTGCAGCGCCGGCGAGCACCCGCACCGCAGCCATTGAGCCGCGCCCCGCCCTTTCCAGGCTTTCCACGCTGCACCCCACCGCGATGATGCTGCACCCGATCTTCTCCACCGTGGTCTCCCGGCCCGACCTCGTGGTCGACCACATGTCGGCCTACCTGGCCCTGGCCAGCGAGGAGGCGGCGGCCACCGGCCGCGACCTCAAAGTGCGCGCGCTGGCCCTGGCCGTGGCGGGCGTGTTCGGACTGATGTTCGTGCTGCTGGCCGGCGTGGCCGCCATGCTGGGCCTGCTGCACGGGCAGTTCCACTGGGGCTGGTGGCGGTGCCGGGCACCGCGCTGTCGATCACGCTGGCGGCCTTGCTGGCCAGCCGGCGCCCCTCGCCCGGCGAGCGCTTCGCGGAGCTGCGCCGGCAGATGGCGGCCGACATCGGCCTGCTGCGAACCGCAGGAGAAGGTGGCCATGGACAGCATTGAACAGGCCGAGCGCGCCCACGCCGCGCGAGCGGCTCGAGCACACCCGTGGCGCGCTGCGCGCCAGCTGGCGCGCCGCCGCCGCCCCGGCCTGCCGCCCGAGGACCCGGAACTGGCGCAGCAGGGCATGCTGCCGCGCATGCGGCGCGCGGCCCGGGTCTGGTGGCATTCGCACCCGGTCCACAACGCCGTCGACCTCGCCCGGCCCGCGCTGCAGGACTACGCCGAGGACAAGCCCTACCGGCTGGTCGGCATGGCCGCCGGCGCGGGCGCGGCGCTGGCACTGCTGCGCGTGTGGCACCTGCTGCCGCTGACCGGCGTGGCCTTCGCCCTCATGAAATCGTCCGACCTGAAGGCCACGGCGCGCTCGTTCGTCGCCGCGCCGCCGGGCGCGGCCGCAGATCCTCGCGAGGAGGAAATCCCACGCACGACCGCAGCAGTGGCGCCCGGCCACCGCGCGGGCGCTGCGTGAAACCGGCGCCAGGCCTCGTGCAGCCTGTCGCCGCCACCGTTCCGCACCACAACAAGCCACAGGAGCCAGCCATGCGCACCTTCCGTCCCATCACCCTCGTCCTCGTCGCCGCGCTGAGCGTGGCCACCATCACCGGCTGCGCCGTCGTGCGCGACCAGCAGACCATGGGCGCCTATGTCGACGACGCGGCCATCACCACCGCGGTGAAGGCCAAGTTCGTCGAAGACAAGACCGTGGACGCCGGCGCCATCAACGTGCAGACGCTGAACGGCACCGTCAACCTGTCCGGCTTCGCCAAGTCCGGCACCGAGCGTGCCCAGGCCGAGCGCCTGGCGCGCGAGGTCAAGGGCGTGCGCGACGTGCGCAACACGCTGGCCGTGCGGCCCTGACCGGCACCATCCAGACCAAGGGCTGAACGGGCGCACGCCACGGGCGTGTGCCCGTTTTTCGCGCGACGGCCAACAAGGCATTCCATGCAGATCTTCAGTTGCGACCACTGCGGTCACCCCGTGTTCTTCGAGAACGTGCAATGCCTGCAGTGCGGCAGCGCGCTGGCCTTCGTGCCCGAACGCATGGCCGTCACGGCCATCGAGCCGGTGCCGGACGCCGCGCCGCCCGACCCGCAGGCGCCACCGGCGGAGCCGCTGTGGCAGCCGTGCAACCACGGCGAGGGCGCCGCGCCGCAGTACCGCCTGTGCCAGAACCAGACGCTCTACCAGGCCTGCAACTTCACGGTGGCGGCCGACGACCCCAACCCGCTGTGCATGTCCTGCCGGCAGACGCGCATCCTGCCCGACCTGTCGGTGCCCGAGAACGTGCCGCGCTGGGTCCGCATCGAGACGGCCAAGCGGCGCCTGCTCTACACCCTGCTGCGCCTGAACCTGGCCGATCCGCGCGCCAAGGAGGGCCCCATCTACCAGTTCATGGCCGACCTGCCCGGCCAGGCGCCGGTCATGACCGGCCACGCCGCCGGCGTGATCACGCTGAACGTGGCCGAGGCCGACGACGACGAGCGCGTGCGCCGGCGCGTGCAGCTGTTCGAGCCCTACCGCACCCTGCTGGGCCACCTGCGCCACGAATCCGGCCACTACTACTGGGACCAGCTGGTGCGCGACAACCCCGATCGCCTGGCCGACTTCCGCGCGCTGTTCGGCGACGAGAGCCAGGACTACATGCAGGCCCTGCAGGCCCACTATGCGGCCGGCGACAGCAAACCCGACTGGCGGCCGGGCTTCGTGAGCGCCTATGCGGCCGCCCATCCCTGGGAGGACTGGGCCGAGACCTGGGCGCACTACCTGCACATGGTCGACCTGCTGGAGACCGCCGCCTCCTACCGCACGCGCATCGTGCTGCCCAGCGCCGAGGGCGCGCAGCCCAGCCGGCCGGCCGATCCGTTCCAGGAGGGGCGCAGCAGCTTCGACGAGTGGATCGCGCAATGGGTGCCGGTCACGCTGCTGCTCAACAGCCTGAACCGCAGCCTGGGCCAGGACGATGCCTACCCGTTCGCGCTGAGCGAGCAGGCGCTGCGCAAGCTGCGCTTCGTCCACGACGTGATCGCCCAGGCCGGCGCGCCGGTCCAGGTCGATGTCCAGGCCGAGGCCGCGCCGGCATAGACCCCTGCGCGCGCCGGCCCCAGAATCGGGCCATGTCCCATCCCTCCTCCCCGGCCGACGCCTGGCCCGAACGCGCGGTGCCGGCCGGCACCGTGCTGATCCAGGAAGCCGAGCGCAGCGACCACCTCTACGTCTTGCGCCAGGGCGCCTTCGACATCGTGCGCGCGGGCGTGCGCATCGTGCAGGTGCGCGAGCCCGGCGCCTTCCTGGGCGAGATCGCGCCGCTGCTGGACACCCCGGCCACCGCCAGCGTGATCGCCGCCCGTGACAGCCTGGTGCAGGTCATCCACCCCGCCGCCGCGGCCGTGCGCAGCGACCCGGCCCTCACGCTGGCCATCGCCCAGTTGCTGGCGCGCCGGCTGCAGACCGTCACGGCCTACCTGGTCGACCTGCAGCAGCAGTACGCGGGCACCGGCACGCACCTGGCGCTGATGGACCAGGTGCTGGCGCGCCTCATGGAGCAGCAGCCCCGGCCGCCGCAAGCGCCGGGCTCCGAGCGCGCCGACGTGCCGGACTACTGAGGAAGGTCCAGCGCCTGGGTCTCGACGCCAGCCAGCGAGACCCAGGTGGCGGTGCCGGCCGCGAAGTCGATCTCGATGCGCGCGGGCACGTCGCCGATCTGCCGCCCCGCATTGAACAGCCAGGTGCTGCCGATGCGCTCGGCCCAGGCGCCGCCGGCCTTGAACGGGGCCTCGTGGATGTGGCCGCAGAGCACGGCGCTGGGGCGCAGGCCGGCGACCAGCTCGGGCAGCAGGGGATCGCCGTAGTGGCGCCGGCCGGTCCAGCTGAGGCCGCCCTCGGGCGGCGCGTGGTAGACCCAGACCCAGCGCCCCGCGGCGGCCTCGCCGCGGCGCAGCGCGGCGGCCTGCAGCTGCGCGCGCACCGCGGCCTGCGCATGCGGGCCGTCCCACCAGGGGCAGACCGTGAACAGCGTGCCGGCGATGCACACGCTGTCGCCGTCGACCGCCAGGCGCGGGCTGCGCAGGCCGTCGAGCCAGTCGGCCGTCTTCTCGCCCGCGGCATTGCGGGTGTTGAGGTCGTGGTTGCCCGAGCAGGCCAGCACCGGCACCAGGGCAGACAGCCGCGCCAGCGTGGTCGACAGCGCGGCCACCTGCACCTCGGCCGGTACGGCGGACACCACGTCCAGGTGGTCGCCGGCCACCACCAACGCATCGAAGTCCGCCGCCCGCTGGAACAACCAGTCGTACTGGCGCAGCTTGTAGTGCAGGTCGGAGGTCAGCAGGATGCGCATCGCGCCCGACTGTAAGCGCCCATGTGACGCAGACAAAAAAAGGAGCCGCTCGAAGGCGGCTCCTCGCTGCGGCGGCCTGGAGATCAGCCCGCGCGCACTTCCAGGTTGTTGTTGACGCCGGCCACGCCGTCCACGGCCTGGGCCAGGCTGGTCGCGCGGTCCTTGGCGGCGGCAGTGGGTGCCGGGCCGTTCAGCGTGACGACGCCGGACCGCGTGTCCACGTTGATCTTCATGGCCGAGAGGTCCGGGTCCTTGGCCAGGCTGGCGTTCACCGAGGCGGTGATGGCTGCATCGTCGATCTTGCGTTCGACGTTCTGCGCCATGTTGCCGGCGGCGTTGGCGGTGCGTTCCGCGGCCGCGTCCACGCGCTGGCCCACGGTCGGCTCGGTCGGCTGTGCGCCGGCATGGTCCACGCGCTCGCCGCAGGCCACGAGGCCCAGCGTCAGCGCGCTGGCAGCCAGCAGGCCGGCTGCGCGCAGGGTGAGTTGCTTGGTCTTCATGCTGTGCTCCTCAAAGCTTGTCGATGGCGTCCTTGGCCTTGTCCTTGGCGCTCTCGCGGGCGTCGCCGAAGTTCTTCTCGGCCTTGCCCATGTTCTTCTGCACGTTGCCTTCGGCTTGCAGGCTGGCATTGCCCACGGCCTTGCCCGCCACTTCCTTGACGGCGCCCTTGGCCTGTTCGACACGGCCGGAAACTTGGTTCTTGTTCATGGTGAATGTCCTTTCCTGACAGGTTGGTGGATGGCCCCGCGGCATGCCGCCGCCGTGGCCTGGGTCCATCATGGCCGGCCGGGCGGCATGGGCCTGTCGGCACGAGCCGATGCGGGCGTAGGACGCAGGCCCCGTTGCAGGCCAGCCGGGCAACCGCCGAGGGGGTCGCGCTTTGCCTGCAAAATGGCTTCCAAATGGAAAACACCGACACCCTCGACAAGCGCAATGTGGACGTGGCCGCCGCCTGGGCCCAGTTGCAGGCCTCCGCGGACCAGGGCCAGCCGCTGCAGGCCGATGCCTACCGGCTCGCCTTCGCCGACCCCGAATTCCTGCTGCGCCGCGAGACGCGCGGCATCCGCTTTCAGCTGGAGATGCTCAAACCCGACCTGGAGCAGCAGGCCCAGGGCATCGAGAACACCATCGTCGTGTTCGGCAGCGCGCGCTTCCCGGCGCCCGAGCAGGCCGAGCTGGAGCTGGCGGCCGCGCGCAACAGCGGCGACGCCCAGGCCCTGAAGCTGGCCGAGCGCCGCATGCGCAATGCGCGCTACTACGACCAGGCCCGCCGCTTCGCCGAACTCGTCGCGCGCGACAGCGCCAGCCGCCCGGCCGCCGAACGCCTGGTGATCTGCACCGGCGGCGGCCCCGGCATCATGGAAGCGGCCAACCGCGGCGCACACGACGCCGGCGCGGCCAACGTGGGCCTGAACATCGCGCTGCCGCACGAGCAGAGCGGCAACCGCTTCATCACGCCCAGCCTGTCCTTCAAGTTCCACTACTTCGCGCTGCGCAAGATGCACTTCATGATGCGTGCCAAGGCGCTGGTGGCCTTCCCGGGCGGCTTCGGCACGCTGGACGAACTGTTCGAGGTGCTCACGCTGGTGCAGACCGGCAAGGCCAGGGCCGTGCCCATCGTGCTGTTCGGCTCGGACTACTGGAAGCGGCTGCTGAACTTCGAGGTGCTGATCGAGGAAGGCGCGATCTCGCCGGACGACCTGAATCTGTTCAGCTACGTCGACCAGCCCGAGGACGCCTGGGCCGCGATCCAGGCCTTCTACGCCTTGTGACCGATCCGTAGCCCCAGCACGGCGCGCCCGCCCAGCGCGAGCACGCCGCCGACGATCCAGAACACGCCGCCGATGCCGATCAGCGCGCCGACCGTGCCGAACAGCATGGGCATGGCGACGCTGGAGGCGTTGATGGTCATGAGCCGCAGCCCCAGCGCCTCGCCCTGGCGGTGCGGCGGCGTGATCTGGTGCAACAGGCTCATGACCATGGGCTGCACGGCACCCAGGGCCAGGCCCAGCACCACCGAGCAGGCGCCCATGGACCAGGGCGAGTACAGCAGCGGGTAGACCGCGAACACCGCCGCCGTGACCACGGTGGAGGTGAAGATCACGTGGCGCTCGGCGATGCGCGCCGCGACCACGGGCAGCGCCACGCGCACCAGCGCGGCGGCGATGGCGAAGGCGCCCAGCAGCGTGCCGATCACGGCCGCGCTCAGGCCGCGCTCGTGGCCCAGCACCGGCAGCACGAAGGAATGCACGTCCCAGCTGGAGGACTGCAGCCAGTTCACGAACAGCAGGCGGCGGAACAGGGGCTCGCGCAGCAGGTCCCAGGCGCGCGTGGGCGCGGCGCCTGCGGGCGGCGGGCTCAGCGGCTGCTCGGGCGCGCGGCGCACCAGCAGCCAGCTGGCCAGTGGCAGCAGCGCCAGCGCGAAGAAGCTCACGCGGAAGGCCAGCAGGTCCGCCGGCGTGCGGCCGGCGTGGTCGATCAGCAGGCCGGCCGCGAAGGGCCCCAGGAAGTTGGCCGCGGCCGGCGCGATGGCCAGCCAGCTGAACATGCGCTTGAGTTCGGCGTTGTCGTGCGCCGAGCGGCCCACGTGGCGCTGCAGCGCGATCACGGTGGCGCCGGTGGCACCGCCCGTCATGAGCGCGGCCACGCACATGGCCGCGAAGCTGGGCCACAGCAGCGCCAGCAGCACGCCGGTCGAGGCGGCGGCGGCCGACAGCGCCATCGGGCGCTTGAGGCCATGGCGGTCAGCGAAGCGCCCGGCCGGCAGCGCGAGGAAGACCTGGGTCAGCGCGAACAGTGCGATCAGCACGCCCACGGCCGCGGGGCTGTGGCCCTGCTGCAGCGCCAGCAGCGGCGTGGCCAGGCGCATGCCGGCCATGGTGGCGTGCAGGCAGACCTGCGCCCCGATCAGGCGCAGCAGTTCGCGGCCCGTCATGGGCCGGCCTCCTCGTCCTCGGGCAGCAGCGCGGGCGTGCCGGGCAGCGCCTCCACGTCGCGCAGGCGCCGCGTCAGCACGTTGCTGCGGGTCTGGGCCTTGTCCAGCGTGTTGAGCACGGTCTGGGTCTGGCGCCGCACGTCGGCCAGCACGCCGCCGAACTTCTGGAACTCGCTCTTGACGGCGCCCAGCACCTGCCAGACCTCGCTGCTGCGCTTTTCCAGCGCCAGCGTGCGAAAGCCCATCTGCAGCGCGTTGAGCATGGCCAGCAAGGTGGTGGGCCCGGCGATCGTGATGCGGTGCTCGCGCTGCAGCGCCTCGACCAGGCCGGGCCGGCGCAGCACCTCGGCGTACAGGCCCTCGGTGGGCAGGAACAGGATGGCGAAGTCGGTGGTGTGCGGCGGCTCCACGTACTTGTCGGCGATGGCGCGCGCCTCCAGCCGGATGCGCCCTTCCAGCGCGCGCGCGGCCTGCTCCACGGCCGGCGCGTCGGCGCGCTGCTGGGCCTCGAGCAGGCGCTCGTAGTCTTCGTTGGGGAACTTGGCGTCGATCGGCAGCCAGACCGGCGCGCCGTCCTCGCCGCGGCCGGGCAGGCGCACGGCGAAGTCCACCGCGTTGCGCGCACCGGGCCGCGTGGCCACCTGGGCCGCGTACTGCTCGGGCGCGAACACCTGTTCCAGCAGCGCGGCCAGCTGCGCCTCGCCGAACATGCCGCGCGTCTTCACGTTGGCCAGCAGGTGCTTCAAGTCGCCCACGCCCTGGGCCAGGGTCTGCATCTCGCCCAGGCCCTTGTAGACCTGCTCCAGCCGCTCGGCGACCTGGCGGAAGCTCTCGCCCAGCCGCGTCTCCAGCGTGCTCTGCAGCTTCTCGTCCACGGTGCGGCGCATCTCGTCGAGCTTGGCCGCGTTGCCGGCCTGCAGCTGGGCCAGCTGCGTCTCCATGGTGGCGCGCACCTCGGCCAGGCGCCGCGCGTTGGATTCGGACAGGCCCAGCAGCTGCTGGGCCAGCGTGTCGGCCAGCGACTTCTGCAGCAGCGCCAGCTGCTGGGCCAGCGCGTCGATCTGGGCGTTCTGCGTGCGCGTGGCCTCGGCCCCCTGGGCCAGCAGCGTGCGCTGGAAGCTGGCCAGGGCCTGGGCGCTTTCCTGGCGGCTGCCGCGCGCGCCGTCGGCCAGCTCCTGCCGCAGGTTGCGCTCCAGGCGCTCGGCGTGGGCGCGCACGAGGGCGTCGAATTCGGCCGCGCGGGAAGTCGGCCGGCTCAGCAGCAGCACGAGCAGCACCACGTTGAGCGCTGCCAGGCCCAGCAGCAGCCAGGTGGCGAGCGGGAGTTCAGGCATTCAAGGCGGCGGCGTTCAAGGGCGTCAGGGGTTTGCCGTGCACGAGGTAGCCGATCAGGTTGTCGGCCGCGAGATTGGCCATGGCCAGGCGCGTGGGCACGCTGGCGCTGGCGATGTGCGGGGTCAGCACCACGTTGGGCACGGCCAGGAGCTCGGGGTGCACCGAGGGCTCGCCCTCGAACACGTCCAGGCCGGCGGCGGCGATGCGCCTGTCCTTGAGCGCCCGGGCCAGCGCCGCGTCGTCGACGATGCCGCCGCGCGCGATGTTGACCAGCGTGGCCGTGGGCTTCATCTGCGCGAGCTCGGCCGCGCCGATGGCGTGGTGCGAGGCCGGCGAGTACGGCAGCACCAGCACCAGGTGGTCGGCCTGGCGCAGCAGGTCTTCCTTGCTGACATAGCGTGCCTTGCACTCGGCCTCGAGCTCGGGCGCCAGGCGCGAGCGGTTGTGGTAGATCACGTTCATGCCGAAGCCATGGGCGCCGCGCCTGGCGATGCCCTGGCCGATGCGGCCCATGCCCAGGATGCCGAGCGTGGCACCGTGCACGTCGCTGCCGGCGAACAGGTCGTAGCTCCACTGGGTCCACCGGCCGGCGCGCAGGTAATGCTCGCTCTCGGCGATGCGCCGGGCCGTGGCCATCAGCAGCGCGAAGCCGAAGTCGGCCGTGGTCTCGGTCAGCACGTCGGGCGCGTTGGTGGCCAGCACGCCGCGCGCGCTCATCGCGTCGAGGTCGAAGTTGTTGTAGCCGACCGCCATGTTGGCGGCGATCTTCAGGTCGGGGCAGCGCGCCAGCAGGGCCGCGTCGATGCGCTCGCTGGCGGTGGTGAACACGCCCCGCTTGCCGGCCAGGCGGGCCGCCAGTTCGTCGGCGCTCCAGCTGGCGTCTTCCTGGTTGGCGCTGACCTCGAAGTGTGCGGACAGGCGCTCCAGCACCTCGGGGAACACGGCACGGGCGACGAGGACGGCGGGCTTGGACATGGAAGGGGGTCTTTCAGACGAAGAACAGGAAGGTGAGCACGACGAATAGCGGCACCAGCACGGCACAGGACCAGGCCATGTAGCCGAAGAAGCTGGGCATGGCCACGCCGCGCTCCTCGGCGATGGCCTTGACCATGAGGTTGGGCGCGTTGCCGATGTAGGAGTTGGCGCCCATGAACACGGCGCCGGCCGAGACGGCGGCCAAGGTGGGTGCCAGCGTGGTCATGAGCTGCTGCGGGTCGCCGCCGGCGGTGTTGAAGAACACCAGGTAGGTCGGCGCGTTGTCGAGGAAGGAGCTCAACAGGCCCGTGGCCCAGAAGTACATGGCGGGCAGCGGCTGGCCGTCCGGCCCGGTCACGGCGCGCACCACGGCCGCGAAGGCCCCCTCGGTGCCGGCGCGCAGCATGGCGATGACGGGAATGATGGTCAGGAAGATGCCCGCGAACAGCTTGGCCACCTCGACCATCGGGCCCCAGGAGAACTGGTTGTCGGCATGCACCTTGGCGGCGGTGCGCCGGAGCGACACCAGCGTCACGCCGACGAGGCCGATGTCGCGCACCAGCGAGGGCAGCGGCACGGGCGTGCCGGCCACGTCGAACACCACGCCCGACTGCCACAGGCCGCTCATGAGCACGAGGCCGATGACCGCGAGCAGCAGCACGAAGTTGATGCCGCCGTCGAAACCCAGGCGCGGCGTGTCGGGCGTGGGATCGACGGGCAGCACGCCTTCGCGCCGGTAGTACCAGCTGTCCAGCGCGTAGAACAGCACCAGCAGGCAGGCCAGCATGAACGCCGTCTCGGGCAGGATGTTGCGCAGCGTCCAGAAGAACTCCACGCCCTTGAGGAAGCCCAGGAACAGCGGCGGATCGCCCAGCGGCGTCAGCGAGCCGCCGATGTTGGAGACGATGAAGATGAAGAACACCACCACATGGGCCTTGTGCCGGCGGTTGTCGTTGGCGCGGACCAGCGGGCGGATCAGCAGCATGGATGCGCCCGTCGTGCCCATGAAGCTGGCCAGCACTGCGCCGATGGCCAGGATGGCCGTGTTGAGCGCCGGGCTGCCGTGCAGGTTGCCGCGGATGTAGATGCCGCCGGCGACCGTGAACAGCGCGGTCAGCAGCACGATGAAGGGGATGTACTCGGCCAGCAGCGCGTGGACCAGGCTGGCCGCCGGCCAGGCCCGGGCCGAACAGCGGCGGCGAAGGGCACGAGGAAGGCCAGTGCCCAGGCCGCCGTGATCTTGCCGTAGTGGTGGTGCCAGATCGCACGGCGAACAGCGGGAACAGCGCGATCGACAGCAGCAGGCCGGCGAAGGGCAGGCCCCACCAGGCCGACAGCGCACGGCCGTCCAGATCGGCGGCCGCGGCAAGGGCCGGCGTCCCGACGCCCGCCAGCAGCGCAACGGCGTGGCGGCCCCTCATGCGGGCTGCTCGATCTCGAACACCTGGCGCAGGTAGGCCAGGTACTTCTCGTCGTCGCACATGTTCTTGGACGGCGTGTCCGACAGCTTGGCCACGGGCTGGCCGTTGCAGCGCACCATCTTGATGACGATCTGCAGCGGCAATGCTCGGGGTAGCCCAGGTCGTTGGTGAGGTTGGTGCCGATGCCGAAGGCCAGCTGGCAGCGGCCGCGGAAGCGCTGGTAGAGCTCGATGGTGCGCGGCACCGTGAGGCCGTCGCAGAAGATCAGCGTCTTGGTGTGCGGGTCGACGCGGTTGTCGGCGGTAGTGCTCGATCAGCCGCTCGCCCCAGGTGAACGGGTCGCCGCTGTCGTGGCGGGCGCCGTCGAACAGCTTGCAGAAGTACATGTCGAAGTCGCGCAGGAAGGCGTTCATGCCGTACACGTCCGACAGCGCGATGCCCAGGTCGCCGCGGTACTCCGTGGCCCAGGAGTCGAAGGCGAAGACCTGGCTGTCGCGCAGCCGCGGGCCCAGCGCCTGGCAGGCCTGCAGGTACTCGTGCGCCATCGTGCCCAGCGGCGTCATGCCCAGCTTCATGGCGAACAGCACGTTGCTGGTGCCGGCCAGCTGGCCCTGCGGGCCGGTGCCCAGGCGCTCGGCCAGGCGCCGCAGCACCTCCTCGTGCCAGGTCTTGGAAAAGCGCCGGCGCGTGCCGTAGTCGGCGATCTTGAGGTCCGCCAGGCCGTCGGCCTGCAGCTGGGCGATCTTGCGGTCCAGCCGCGCGCGGCCCTGCTCCAGCCGGTGCCGGCGGCCGTGTTGCGGAAGTAGACCTCGTTGACGATGGCCAGCACCGGGATCTCGAACAGGATGGTGTGCAGCCAGGGGCCGCGGATCGAGATCTCGATGTCGCCCGAGGCGAGCGGCTGGACCTCGATGTACTTCTCGTTGAGCTTGAACAGGCCCAGGAAGTCGACGAAATCGCTCTTGATGAAGCGCAGCGAGCGCAGGTAGTTGAGCTCGGCGTCCTGGAAGCGCAGCGTGCACAGGTGGCGGATCTCCTCGCGGATCTCGTTCACGTAGGGTGCCAGCGGGACGCCTGTTGCGGCACTTGAAGCGGTATTCCACCTGCGCGCCCGGGAACTGGTGCAGCACCACCTGCATCATCGTGAACTTGTACAGGTCGGTGTCGAGAAGGCTGCTGAGGATCATGGTTGGCGGGCCGCGCGGGCTTGTCTCCGGCTCGATGCTTCAGGGTGATGACAGGCCATTGTCGCAGGCGCGGCGTGCGCTTTTTGGCGGTACGCCGCAAGGGATTCGGCCTACGTGCGCCGCCCGGAGCGTCCTACCGCCGCGCCCCCCCGTGCTGCCTAGAGTGACATCACGTTCCAGGCACCCCGCAGGGGAACGCAGCCAACAAGGAGAGAAGCATCATGAACAACGACAAGCTGGAAGGCAACTGGAAGCAATTCAAGGGCAAGGTCAAGGAACAGTGGGGCAAGCTCACGAACGACGACCTCGACGTGATCGAAGGCCAGCGCGAACAGCTGCTGGGCCGCATCCAGGAACGCCACGGCATTGCCCGCGACGAAGCGCGAACGCCAGGTGCGCGACTGGGAAAGCCGCAACCCCGACTTCTTCTTCGAAAAGTCCGTCTGAATCCCTTCCGAACCCACATACCGAGCCACATACCGAGGAGTACCGCCATGCAAGCCACCACCATCAAGCACGCCCTGACCGCCCTGGGTGTCGCCATGACCTTCACCTTCGCATCGCATGCGAGCGCCATGACGCGCGACGAGTACAAGGCCGCGGAAGACCGCGTCGAGGCCGAGTACAAGGCCGACAAGCAGCGCTGCGATGGCCTGGCCGGCAATGCCAAGGACGTGTGCCAGAGCGAGGCCAAGGGCAAGGAGAAGGTGGCCAAGGCGGAACTCGATGCGCAGTACAAGCCCAGCGCCAAGGCCACGGCGCAAGGTCGCCGAGGCCAAGGCCGATGCCGCCTACGACACCGCCAAGCAGAACGTGCGACGCGCTGGCCGGCAACAACAAGGATGTCTGCCATGAAGGACGCCAAGGCCGCCCACGTGGCCGCGATGGCCGACGCCAAGCGCCAGCTGATCAAGCGTTACCGCCTGTGGCCTGCCTGGCGTGCCAGTGGCACGCGGCGAGGCCGCCGTTCGGGCCGGCCGGGACGCTCCCGCCCGGCCCGAATCGCAGTTGTCAGAGCAACGGCGTGAGCGCCGCGCGCAGCGCCTCGGGCACCGGCACGGGCCGTGCGTCGCCCGGTCCACGTACACATGGACGAAATGCCCAATGGGCGGCGGGCTCGCGGCGCGCCCTGGGCGAACAGCCCGACCTCGTAGCGCACGCTGCTGCCGCCCAGGCGCGCCACGCGCAGACCGGCCTCGATGGTCTGGGGAAACGCCAGCGGCGCGAAATACTGGCACTGCGTCTCGACCACGAGGCCGATGGTGGGGCTGCGCTCGATGTCCAGCGCGCCCTGCTCGATCAGGTAGGCGTTGACGGCGGTGTCGAACCAGCTGTAGTAGACGACGTTGTTGACGTGGCCGTAGGCATCGTTGTCGGCCCAGCGGGTGGTGATCGGGCGGAACAGCCGGAAGTCTTCGCGCCCGCGCGGCTGCGCGCGGGCCGGGGCGTTGGAGGCGGTATCGGGCATCGGGGGCATCTGCCGCCAGTGGGCCCCATCAGGAAAGGGCCGGTTTAGAAGCCGCTCTCTAGATTGCTGCAATGCAACAAAAAAGACTTGCACCGCGGCGGTGCGTCCCTATAATTCGTTCCATGCTGCACTGCAACATCAACGGATGGAGCGGGGGAGAGCAGCAGAGATCCCAAGCATTTTCAAACTGGAGATTCCATATGCTGACCGCTGACCAAATCGTTGCCACCCACAAAGCCAACTTCGAACTGCTGTTCGGCCTGACTTCCAAGGCCTTCGAAGGCGTGGGAAAAGCTGGTCGAACTGAACGTCACCGCTTCCAAGGCCGCCCTGGCCGAAGCCGCTAGCACCGCCCAGGCCGCCCTGTCGGTGAAGGACGCGCAGAAGCTGCTGGCCCTGCAAGCCAGCCTGCTGCAGCCCCTGGCCGAGAAGACCGCCGCCTACAGCCGCCACGTCTACGAAATCGCCCAAGGCACGGGCGCCGAGTTCGGCAAGGCTTTCGAAGCCCAGGCCAGCGAAGCCCAGAAGAAGTTCCTGCTGGCCGTGGACACCGCCGCCAAGAACGCCCCCGCCGGTTCCGAAACCGCCGTGGCCGTGTTCAAGAGCGCTGTGGCCGCCGGCACCAACGCCCTGGAATCCGTGCAAAAGGCCGTCAAGCAAGCCAGCGACGTGGCCGAAGCCAACTTCAACGCGGTCGCCACCTCGGCCGTGAACGCCTCCAAGACGGCCACCACCGCCGCCAAGAAGCGTTGAACCACTTTCCGGAGACCGGCCCGGGCCGGCTCCTGCGAGTTGTCTCCTCGGGTTTCTTCGAATTCATCGGAATTCAGGAACCCCTTCAAGGGCCCCGCCACGCGGGGAGGTGCTGTTCGGATTCTATCGTGTTTCCCTATTAACCTTAGCAATACGTACGCGTCAAGGCGTCGCCGAGAA
>JASGJO010000040.1:0-36880 GCA_049840715.1 Pseudorhodoferax sp. | reverse complement strand
ATCACCATATTGCTAAGGTTAATAGGGGAGACACGATAGAATCCGAACAGCACCTAGGGCCTGGGCATCGTTCTCTGTGACCTCGGTGAAGACTGCCACGGTTTAGAGGGTGTTTCCGAGATGAATGGACCCACGCCGGGGTGGCCTGCGGCCAGGCAAGGCGCGTCACGCAGCCCGTGCTCTCTGCCCGGGCAAGTGGCGCAACGCCGCCCGCGGCCGCAGGACACCCCGGCCCGCAAGGTGCGCGGCCCCCACAGCACGTCCACTCTGCGTTGCGAGCCTTGTGCGGGCAGGCAGCCCGCACGGCGGCGCGCGCCTTGATTGGCCGCGCTGTGGGGCCACACGTGGGTCCATTCATCTCGGAGATCCTCAAGAAACCGAGCACTTTCCAGACGCGCTGCCCGGCATTGCCCTGGGCGTTGTCGCGTTCGTTGCCGGGCCGCACGCGCGCGCCGTTGTGCGGCACGATCTCGTAGGCCGGCATGGCGCTGTTGAGCGGCTGCACGGTGATGTCTGCGGCTCGCCGCCGTAGCGCAGTTCGTCGATGCGGACGCCTTGTCCTCGATGCGGATGTGCTCGATCCGCTTTTCGGTGCCGGACTGGCCGGGGTTGTCGGCCACCAGCGGCGGGGCCGTCGGCGGTGCCTGGCCCAAGGCCGAAGCCGTGGCCGCCAGGCTGAAACAGAGGAGGGCGAGTGCGCGCATGGATGGCATTGTAGGTGGCCGCAACACCCTGGGCACCGAAGGCACAATGCCCCGATGAGCGACACGAATACCCTGCTGCTGGTCGACGGTACCAGCTATCTCTATCGCGCCTACCACGCCCTGCCGGACCTGCGCGGTCCCGACCACGTTCCCGACCGGCGCGCATCCACGGCATGGTCGCGATGATGAAGCAGGTTGCGCGAGCAGTTGTCCGTCCGAGCACTGCCGTCTGCGTGTTCGATGCGCCGGGCAAGACCTTCCGCGACGACTGGTATCCCGAATACAAGGCCAACCGCGCGGCCATGCCCGAGCCGCTGCCGCAGCAGATCGCGCCCATCCACGAGGTCGTGCGCCTGCTGGGCTGGCCGGTGCTGTCGATCCCGGGCATCGAGGCCGACGACGTGATCGGCACGCTGGCGCGCGCCATGGCGGCGCGCGGGGCACGGTCGTCGTGTCGACCGGTGACAAGGATATGGCGCAGTTGGTCGAACGCGCATGTCACGCTGATCAACACCATGAGCAACGAGACGCTGGACCCGGCCGGCGTGCTCGCCAAGTTCGGCGTGCCGCCCGAGCGCATCGTCGACTACCTGACCCTGATCGGCGACACGGTCGACAACGTGCCCGGCGTGGACAAGGTCGGCCCCAAGACCGCCGTGAAATGGCTGACCGAGCACGGCTCGCTCGACGGCGTGATGGCCGCCGCGGGCGCCATCAAGGGCGTGGCCGGCGACAACCTGCGCAAGGCGCTGGACTGGCTGCCGCATGGGCCGCAGGCTCGTGACCATCTGGCACCGACTGCGACCTGGCCGGCGCATGTGGCGGGCTGGCCGGCCGAGGCCGCGTTCGACGCGCTCAAGTTCGCCGAGCCCGATCACGGCGCAGCTGCTGGACTTCTACACGCGCTACGGCTTCAAGACCTTCCGGCGCGAGCTCGAGGCTCGATGGCCGCCGACCACGCCGGCGCCGACGTCGGCCGACGACATGTTCACCGAAGGCCAGGGCGACGCCGCCGAACCGGCCGCCACCGCCTGCGAACCCGCCGCGCCCAGCGGCGACTACCAGACCATCGCCACCTGGGAACAGCTGGACGCCTGGATCGCGCGCCTGCGCAGCGCGCCGCTGGCCGCGCTGGACACCGAGACCGATTCGCTCGACCCGATGCGCGCGCGCATCGTCGGCATCTCGTTCGCGCTGCAGCCGCGCGAGGCCGCCTACATCCCGCTGGCCCACAACTACGCCGACGTGCCCGACCAGCTGCCGCTGGAGGCGGTGCTGGAAAGACTCCGGCCCTGGCTGGAGGACGAGGCCGCCGGCAAGATGGGCCAAAACATCAAGTACGACAGCCATGTGTTCGCCAACCACGGCATCACGGTGCGCGGCTGGCGCCACGACACGCTGCTGCAGAGCTATGTGATCGAGGCCCACAAGCCGCACAGCCTGGAAAGCCTGGCGGACCGCCACCTGGGCCGCAAGGGCCTGTCCTACGAGGACATCTGCGGCAAGGGCGCCAAGCAGATCCCGTTCGCCCAGGTCGACGTGCAGACCGCCACCACCTACTCGGGCGAGGACAGCGAGATGGTGCTGGACGTGCACCGCGTGCTGTGGCCCGAGCTCGCCGCCGAGCCGGCCGCCGCGCCGAGCCGGCGCTACGTCTACGAGCAGATCGAGATGCCGACCAGCGCCGTGCTGCAGCGCGTCGAGCGCCACGGCGTGCTGGTCGATGCGGCCGTGCTGCACAAGCAGAGCCAGGCCCTGGCCGAACGCATGATCGCGCTGGAGCAGGAGGCCTACGACATCGCCGGCCAGCCCTTCAACATGGGCAGCCCCAAGCAGATCGGCGAGATCCTGTTCAACAAGCTCGGCATCCCGGTGCAGAAGAAGACCGCCACGCGGCGCGCCGTCCACCGACGAGGAGGTGCTGGAGAAACTGGCGGCCGACTACCCGCTGCCGGCGCAGCTGCTCGAGCACCGCGGCCTGTCCAAGCTCAAGGGCACCTACACCGACAAGCTGCCGCTCATGGTCAACCCGATCACCGGCCGCGTGCACACCAACTACGCGCAGGCCGTGGCCGTGACGGGCCGGCTCTCCAGCAACGAGCCCAACCTGCAGAACATCCCGATCCGCACACCCGAAGGCCGGCGCGTGCGCGAGGCCTTCATCGCGCCGCCCGGCCACCGCATCGCCAGCGCCGACTACTCGCAGATCGAGTTGCGCATCATGGCCCACATCAGCGAGGACCCGGGCCTGCTGGCCGCCTTCGCCGAGGGCCGCGACGTGCACCGCGCCACCGCGGCCGAGGTCTTCGGCGTGGCCGTGGACGAGGTCAGCAGCGAACAGCGCCGCTACGCCAAGGTCATCAACTTCGGCCTGATCTACGGCATGGGCGCCTTCGGCCTGGCCAGCAACCTCAACATCGACCAGAAGGCGGCCCAGAACTACATCGACCGCTACTTCGACCGCTTCGCGGGCGTCAAGCGCTACATGGACGAGACGCGGGCCCGGGCCGCCGCGCAGGGCTACGTCGAGACGCTGTTCGGCCGGCGCATCGTGCTGCCCGAGATCCAGGGCGGCAGCGGGCCGCGCCGCGCGGCGGCCGAGCGCCAGGCCATCAACGCACCCATGCAGGGCACGGCGGCCGACCTGATCAAGCTGGCCGATGATCGCGGTGCAGGCCGAGATCGACCGCGCGGGCCGATCCACGCGCATCGTGATGCAGGTGCACGACGAACTGGTGTTCGAGCTGCCCGAGCAGGAGGCCGACTGGGTGCGCACCGAGGTGCCGCGGCTCATGGCCGGCGTGGCCAGCCTGAAGGTGCCGCTGCTGGCCGAGGTGGGCTTCGGCGCGAACTGGGACCAGGCGCATTGAACGCGGCCTGACGCCAGCGTGCCCTTGGCAGGCCGACTGCACAGGCGGGTGCCGGGCCTGCATGGCGCGACACCGGCATCCCGTTGGACACGGTGAAGAGGACGAGAGCCGCCCTGGCCTGGTTCAAGGCCAAGGGCGTGGCCTGATCCGGGGCCGCGCTGCGGTCTGCGCCTACGGGCGCCTTCGCGTCCGGACGACGCTGCCCGCGCGGTGGCGCCCGGACCATGTCGGCATGTCCCGCCACGGGACCTGTTCAACCTGAAGGAGCACCACCATGGCAGCAGCCGACGAGCGCGACCCGCGCAACCTCGATCCCATCACCGAAGCGCCCGGCGCGCACCCCGTCGGCACCGGCGTCGGTGCCGCCGGCGGCGGCGTGGCCGGTGCGGCCATCGGCGCCGTCGGCGGTCCGGTCGGTGCCGCCGTCGGCCTGGTGGCCGGCGCGCTGGTGGGCGGCCTGGCCGGCAAGGCCACGGCCGAGCGCATCAACCCCACGGCCGAAGAGGCCTACTGGCGCGAAAGCTACACGCGCGAGCCCTACTACGAAGCCGGCCGCAGCTACGACGACTACGGCCCGGCCTATGCCTACGGCTGGGGCGCGACCGCGACCTACCCGGGCGCCTTCGAGGAGGTCGAGCCGGCGCTGGCGCGCGACTGGGAGAGCCGGCGCGGCGGCTCCTCGCTGGACTGGCAGCAGGCCCGTCCGGCCACGCGCGCGGCCTGGGACCGCGTGCAGTCGCCGGCCCCGGCCACGGGCGAGTACGACCGTGACGATGTGCTGGAGACGCTGGACGACCTGCTCAAGACCTGCCGCGATGGCGAGAAGGGCTTCAAGGAAGCGGCCGAGTACACCCGCACGGCCAGCCTGGCCACGCTGCTGCGCGACCGCGCCCAGACCTGCGCCCGCGGGGCCGAGGAACTCGTCGCGGCGATCGGCCGCCTGGGTGGCGAGGCCAACGACCGCGGCAGCGCCACGGGTGCGCTGCACCGCGGCTGGGTCAGTGCACGCGGCAGCGTCGGTGCGCTCAGCGACCTGGACATGCTGGAGGAATGCGAACGCGGCGAGGATGCGGCGCTGGCCCGCTACCGCAAGGCGCTGCAGCAGGCGCTGCCGGCCGACGTGCGCACGCTGGTGCAGCAGCAGATGGCCGGCGCCCAGCGCAACCACGACGAGATCAAGCGCCTGCGCGACATCGAACGCGCGCGCAAGGACTGAAGTCGGCAGTGGACCGCGGCGCTCAGCCGCCGGTGGCGACCGGACGGCTGCGGTCGCTGCACCAGTCGCTCCAGCTGCCGGCGTACAGCGCGGTGGCGGGGTAGCCCGCCACCTGCATGGCCAGCAGGTTGGGCACGGCGCTGACGCCGCTGCCGCACTGGTGCACCACGCTGGCGGGGTCGCGGCCGGCCAGCAGGGCGTCGAATTCGGCGCGCAGCTGCGCCGGCGGTTTGAAGCGGCCGTCCGCGCCGATGTTCTGCGCGAACGGGCGGTTCAGCGCGCCCGGGATGTGGCCGGCCACGGGGTCGAGCGGCTCGGTCTCGCCGCGAAAGCGCGGGCCGGCGCGCGCGTCCAGCACGGTCTGCGCCGGGCTGTCCAGCCGCGCCAGCACCGCGTCGGCATCGACGAGGCGCGCCAGCGGCGCACGCAGTTCGAAATTGCTGCGGAAATGGCCGGCCTCCTCGCCGGCCGCCACCTCGCCGCCGGCGGCCTGCCAGGCCTGCAGGCCGCCGTCGAGCACGGCCACGGCCTCGTGGCCGGCCCACTTGAGCATCCACCAGAGCCGGCCGCAGTAGTTGGCGCCCTGGCGGTCGTAGACCACCGCCTGCATGCCATTGGCAAAGCCGATGCTGGACAGCCAGATCGCGAACTTCTCGCGGTTGGGCAGCGGATGGCGGCCGCCCGAGGCCGGTGCGTCGGCCGCCTGTGCGGTCACCACGCCGTGCCGGCCCGGGGCGCCGTGCATGGCGCTCAGGTGGCGGTCCAGGTCGGCGCGCACGGCGCCGGGGATGTGGGCCTCGCGGTACTGCGCATCGCCGGCCTGCGGCTGCAGGAGCTCGAAGCTGCAGTCGAACAGCATCTGCGGCTGGCCGCTGGCGCGCAGGCTGCGCAACTGCTCCGGCGAGATCAGGGTGGTGTACATGGGCGTTGGGCAGGATGTTGGACGCGCCATTGTGGCGCGCCCGCGCCCTCAATGCTCCTCGGCCGGCGCCTTGGGCACGGCGCGCTGGCGCAGCACCGTGGCCACCACGCCGCTGGCGATGACCAGGCCCATGCCCACGGCGCCGGTGGTGTCGATCGCGTCGTCGAACAGCAGCACGCTGAAGATGGACGCGAAGACGATGCCCGAGTACTGCAGGTTGGCCACCACCAGCGTGCCGGCCTGGGTCCTGGCCTGGGCGTAGGCGCGCGTCATGCAGAGCTGGCCCAGGGCGGCCAGCACGCCGATCGGCAGCAGCCACAGCGCATGCAGCCAGTTCCAGGGCGAGACACCGGCGAACAGCATCCACAGCCCGCCCATCACGGCCGCGCCCAGCGCGAAATAGAACACCGTGCGCGTTTCCGGCTCGCCGATGCGCGACAGCGCGATGACCTGCAGGTAGGCGAAGGCCGCCGTGAGGCCCGAGATCAGGCCCACCATGCTGGCGAAGCCCTGGCCGGGGTTCACGTCGGGCTTGAGGATCATCACCACGCCCGCGAAGCCGACCAGCACCGTGAGCGCCAGCACGCCCTGCAGCGGCGGCAGCGGCACGCGGCCGTCGCGGCCCGGGATCGGCACCCAGGCCAGCAGCGCGCCGCCGACCAGGAAGGTGGCGATCCAGATGCTGCTCATGTAGTTGAGCGTCATCGCCGCCGACAGCGGGATGTGGGCGATGGCGTAGAACCAGCAGCCCAGCGAGAAGGTGCCGATCACGCTGCGCCAGACATGCATGCCCGGGTAGCGCGTGGCCAGCGAGACGCCCTGGCGGCGCGCCAGCACGCCAATGAAGACCACGCCGACGATGCCGCGCCAGAACACCAGTTCGGCGCTGTTGAACGAGGCCGAGGCGAACTTGACGCACACGCCCATGGCGGCGAACAGGAACGCCGACGCCACCATCCAGAGACCTTGCATGACCGCTTGTGCCTGTTGTTGCGAGGGGTGAAAAGAGAAGGGGGCGCGAGGCCCCCTTTGCCGGACGGCAGGTGTGGCGGGAGTCTTCAGCGCTCCCGCGTCTGGAACGGCCGCGCCAGCGGCACGTCGCGCAGCTGGCGCCGGTACCACTCGTGGAAGTGCTGCATGCCGTCTTCCATCGGGCTCTGGTAGGGGCCGGCCTCGTCGTCGCCGCGCTCCATCAGGGCCTTGCGGCCGGCGTCCATGCGCAGCGCGATCTCGTCGTCCTCCACGCAGGTCTCCATGTAGGCGGCCTGCTGGGCCTCGACGAACTCGCGCTCGAAGGCCGCGATCTCCTCGGGGTAGTAGAACTCCACCGTGTTGAGCGTCTTCTGCGGCGACACCGGGTACAGCGTGGACACCGTCAGCACGTGCGGGTACCACTCCACCATCACGGTGGGGTAGTAGGTCAGCCAGATCGCGCCATAGCGCGGCGCCTGGCCCTCGCGGTAGTCCATCAGCGCCTTCTGCCAGCGTTGGTAGGCCGGGCTGCCGGCCTTGCCCAGGCGGCCGGCCACGCCCACGGTCTGCACCGAGTGGTGGTCGCCGAACTCCCAGCGCAGGTCGTCGCAGGTGACGAAGTTGCCCAGGCCCGGATGGAACGGGCCGACGTGGTAGTCCTCCAGGTAGACCTCGATGAAGGTCTTCCAGTTGTAGTCGCACGCGTGCAGTTCCACGCGGTCGAACACGTAGCCGTCGAAGCTCAGGTCCGCGCGCGGGCCCAGGCGGGCCAGTTCGCGCTCCACGCGGCCGGGCTCGGCGCCTTCGAACAGCAGGCCGTTCCAGTTCTGCAGCGGGTAGTTCGCCAGGTTCAGGCAGGGGTCCTCGGCGAAATGCGGGGCACCGAGCAGCGTGCCGGCCTTGTCGCCACGGCCGCCGCTGTAGGTCCAGCGGTGCAGCGGGCAGACGATGTTGCCGCCCGCGCTGCCGCTGCGGGTGTCGGCCAGGTTGCCGCGGCCCTTCAGGATCACGGCCTGGCGGTGGCGGCAGACGTTGGACACCAGGTCCACGCCCTGGGGGGTGCGCACCAGGGCGCGGCCTTCGCGCTCGTGCGGGAGCACGTGGTAGTCGCCGACCTGCGGCACCAGGAGTTCATGCCCCACGTAGCGGGGCCCGCGCTGGAAGATGGTCTCCAACTCGCGCTGGAACAGCGCCTCGTCGAAGTAGCTGGAAACGGGAAGTTGGCTTTGGGCCTGCTGAAGTTGAAGACTTAAATCAGACATGCATGTCCTGACCTAGAGACTCCCCCTATGAAGGGGCAGGGTAGGCGCCTGTTCCGTCGGCACCAAGGCACCAGTGGAGATCTGCGCGGGAAGGGTGGATCGGCTGAGCCGCCGAGGCTCCTTTCGAAGCGTTGCCGCTTGCTGGGAAAAAGGGAGGCGCGATTGTAGCCGCGAGCGATGTCAGTGCGCCCCGTGGGGAATGCCCCGCGGCGCAGCGCCTAAAATCGCGTCTTACGTCTGCAATTTCCCATCGCTGTCTATGCCCAAGGCCTCTGCCTCGCCCCCATCCGACCCGGTCAGCTACGAGGCCGCATTGCAGGAGCTGGAGGCACTGGTGGGCCAGATGGAATCGGGCCAGATGCCGCTGGACGGGCTCTTGACCGGCTACCGCCGCGGCGCGGAACTGCTGCAGTTCTGCCGCGGCCGGCTCGATGCGGTGGAAGACCAGATCCGCGTGCTCGACCAGCAGGGCCAGGTCAAAGCCTGGAGTCCCGAATGAGTGGCGCCGTCTCCTTCGACCTGGCGGCCTGGAGCACCGCCACGCTGGACCGCGTGGAGAGCGCGCTGTCCGCCTGGGTGGCACCCGATGCCGCGCAGGACGACGGCCACGAAGCGCCCGCCGCGCTGCGCGAGGCCATGCGCTATGCCGTGCTGGACGGCGGCAAGCGGCTGCGGCCGCTGCTGGTGCTGGCGGCCCGCGCGGCCGTGTCCGGCGCCGGTGCCGAACCCGAGGCCATGGCCCGCGCGCTCGACGACGCCGCGCTGCGCGCGGCCTGCGCGGTCGAACTGATCCACGCCTACTCGCTCGTGCACGACGACATGCCGTGCATGGACAACGACGTGCTGCGCCGGGGCAAGCCCACCGTGCACGTGCGTTTCGGCGAAGCCCAGGCCCTGCTGGCCGGCGACGCCCTGCAGGCCCTGGCCTTCGAACTGCTGACGGCCGAGCAGGCCAGCGCCCCGGCCAGCGTGCAGGCCAGCCTGTGCCGCCTGCTGGCGCGCGCCGCGGGCTGCGAAGGCATGGCCGGCGGCCAGGCCATCGACCTGGCCAGCATCGGCCGCAGCCTGTCGGAAGACCAACTGCGCGACATGCACCGCCTGAAGACCGGCGCGCTGCTGCAGGGCAGCGTGATGATGGGCGCGGCCTGCTGCGACCCGCAGAGCAGCTGCAGCGCCCAGGCGCTGCACGGCCTGTCGGCCTACGGCGCGGCGCTGGGCCTGGCCTTCCAGGTGGTGGACGACATCCTGGACGTGACGGCCGATTCCGCCACGCTGGGCAAGACCGCCGGCAAGGACGCCGCGCAGGACAAGCCGACCTATGTCTCGGTGCTGGGCCTGGCGCGTTCGCAGGCCTATGCCCAGGAATTGCTGGGCCAGGCCCTGGCCGCGCTGGACGGCGCCGGCATGGCCGACACGCGCGCACTGCGCGCGCTGGCCGACATGGTCGTGAACCGCTCGACTTGAGCGTTACGGAGAGAACAACCCCCATGGCACATCCGGACGCAGCAGCCTACCCGCTGCTCATGCGCATCAACGACCCGGCCGACCTGCGCCGGCTGCCGCGCCACGAACTCAAGCCCCTGGCCGACCAACTGCGCGCCTACGTGCTGGACAGCGTCTCCAGGACCGGCGGCCATCTGAGCTCCAACCTCGGCACCGTCGAGCTGACGGTGGCCTTGCATTACGTCTTCAACACGCCCGACGACCAACTGGTCTGGGACGTGGGCCACCAGACCTATCCGCACAAGATCCTGACGGGCCGGCGCGACCGCATGCCCACGCTGCGCCAGCTCGGCGGCCTGTCGGGCTTCCCGATGCGTTCGGAAAGCCCGTACGACACCTTCGGCACGGCGCATTCCTCGACCTCGATCTCGGCCGCGCTGGGCATGGCCATGGCCGCGCAAGCAGAAGGGCGAGGACCGCCACGCCGTGGCCATCATCGGCGACGGCGCGCTGACGGCCGGCATGGCCTTCGAGGCGCTCAACAACGCGGGCGTGTGCGACTGCAACCTGCTCGTGATCCTGAACGACAACGACATGAGCATCAGCCCGCCCGTGGGCGCGCTGAACCGCTACCTCGCGCAGCTGCTGTCGGGCAACTTCTATGCGCGCGCCAAGAACGTCGGCAAGCAGGTGCTCAAGGCGGCGCCGCCGCTGTTCGAACTGGCCAGGCGGCTGGAGCAGCATGCCAAGGGCATGGTCGTGCCGGGCACGATGTTCGAGCAGTTCGGCTTCAACTACATCGGCCCGATCGACGGGCACGACCTCGAATCGCTGATCCCCACGCTGGAGAACATCCGCCAGCTCAAGGGCCCGCAGTTCCTGCACGTGGTCACCAGGAAGGGCCAGGGCTACAAGCTGGCCGAGGCCGATCCCGTGGCCTACCACGGGCCCGGCAAGTTCGACCCGCGCGTGGGCCTGGTCAAGCCCAGCGCGCCCTCCAAGCCCACCTTCACGCAGGTGTTCGGCCAGTGGCTGTGCGACATGGCCGCGCACGACCCGCGCCTGGTCGGCATCACGCCGGCCATGCGCGAGGGCTCGGGCATGGTGGAGTTCGAGCAGCGCTTTCCCAAGCGCTACTACGACGTGGGCATCGCCGAGCAGCATGCCGTGACCTTCGCCGCGGGCCTGGCCACGCAGGGCCTGAAGCCCGTGGTGGCGATCTACTCGACCTTCCTGCAGCGCGCCTACGACCAGCTGATCCACGACGTGGCCTTGCAGAACCTGCCCGTGGTGTTCGCGCTGGACCGGGCCGGCCTGGTCGGCGCCGACGGCGCCACGCATGCGGGCGCCTACGACATCCCGTTCCTGCGCTGCATCCCGAACATGGCGATCGCCTGCCCGGCGGACGAGAACGAATGCCGCGGCCTGCTCAGCAGCGCGTTCGCGCAGGAGCACCCGGTGGCCGTGCGCTATCCGCGCGGTGCCGGCGTCGGCGCCGCCGTGGCCGCCGACCTGCAGGCGCTGCCCTATGGCAAGGGCGAGGTGCGGCGCCAGGCGCAGCAGCCGGCGGCCGGCCGGCGCATCGCCATCCTGGCCTTCGGCACGCTGCTGTACCCCGCGCTGGAAGCGGCCGAGCGGCTCAATGCCACGGTGGTCAACATGCGCTGGGTCAAGCCGCTGGACACCGCGCTGCTGCTGCAGGTCGCGGCCGAGCACGATGCGCTGGTCACGGTGGAAGAGGGCGCCGTCATGGGCGGTGCCGGCAGTGCCGTGGCCGAGGCGCTGGCGGCGGCCGGCGTGGTCAAGCCGCTGCTGCAGCTGGGCCTGCCGGACCGCTTCATCGAGCATGGCGACCCGGCCAAGCTGCTGGCCCTGCAGGGCCTGGATGCCACCGGCATCGCCCGCGCGATCTCCACCCGCTTCCCGAGCCTGGTGGAACAAGCCCAGGCCGCGCTCAAGCTTGTGGCTTGAGTTGTACATACAGGGGTAAACCCGCAAGGGTCGCTCTGTAACCGCTTCCTACAATCCGCGCCTGACTTTGTGTCCCCGTTCCTCCAAAAGAGGGACGGGTTTTTCTTTTGTTGATTCTTCGGAGAGCTTTTCAATGGACCGTCGTTCCGTCATCAAGAATGCAGGCATCGCCGGCGTGCTGGCCGCGGGCATCGCGCCCGCCGTGCACGCCCAGGCCGCCGTGCGCTGGCGCCTGGCTTCGAGCTTCCCGCGCTCGCTGGACACCATCTTCGGCAGCGCCGAAGTGCTGTCCAGGACGGTCAAGGCGCTGTCGGGCGGCAAGTTCGAGATCTCCGTGCACCCCGCCGGCGAACTGATGCCCGCTTTCGGCGTGGTCGATGCGCTGCAGGGCGACAACATCGAGATGGCGCAGACGGCCGCCTACTACTTCACCGGCAAGGACCCGATCTTCGCGTTCAGCTGCGCCGTGCCGTTCGGCCTGACCGCACGCCAGACCACCTCGTGGAAGGACTACGGCAACGGCCGCAAGCTGCTCGACGCGTTCTTCGCGCAGTACAACTTCAAGACCGCCAGCGCCGGCAACACCGGCACGCAGATGGGCGGTTGGTATCGCAAGGAAATCAAGACCGTGGCCGACCTCAAGGGCCTGAAGATGCGCATGGGCGGCGGCGTGTTCGGCGAAGGCATGGCCAAGCTGGGCGTGGTCTCGCAGAACATGCCGGCCGGCGACGTGTACCAGGCCCTGGAGAAGGGCACGCTGGACGCCGCGGAGTTCGTCGGCCCCTACGACGATGCCAAGCTCGGCTTCAACAAGGTCGCCCCGTTCTACTACTACCCCGGCTGGTGGGAAGGCGGCGCCGACCTGGAGTTCTTCATCAACGTGAAGAAGTACAACACGCTGTCCGACGAGAACAAGGCCATCCTGGATGCGGCCTGCAAGGTGGCGGCCACCGACATGACGGCCAAGTACGACGCCGTCAACCCCGTGGCGCTCAAGAAGCTCGTGGCCGAAGGCACCAAGCTCATGGCGTTCCCCAAGGCCGTGATCGATGCCGGCTTCAAGTCCTGCATGGAAGTGTTCGCCGAACACGAAGCCAAGTCGCCCGATTTCAAGAAGATCCACCAGGACATGCGCGCGTTCCAGCGTGACCAGATCCTGTGGAACCGCTTCTCCGAGTTCCCGTTCAACCAATACATGAACGGCGTGAAGATCTGACAGCCGGCCTGCGGGCCGCGCCAGAAACAAAGCCCCGCGGCATGGCTGCCGCGGGGCTTTTTTCATGGGCGCTCCGGCCGCAGGGGCCGGAGCGGCGGGCTCAAGGCTTTTGCTGCTGCTTCAGCGCATCCTGCATGGCCTTCATCGGATCGTCGTCGGCCGCGGCTGGCGCCTGCGGTTCAGGCGCGGCCGGCTCGGACGCGGCGCCGTCCGGTTCCTCCGGCTTCTCGTCGGCGCCGTAGCCGCCGTCGGAGCCATAGCCCTCGCTGCCGTTCTCGGGTGCGGCCAGGCCTTCGCGCATCTGCTCGCCGATGGCCTTGAGGTCGTAGTTCTGCGCCTTGTCCAGGCTGCCCGTCACGAGGTTGGGGAAGGCGATCATGACGCCGACCATGAACAGCTGGATGAACAGGAACGGGATCGCGCCCTTGTAGATCTGCATGGTCGTGACCGGGTCCATGACCTTCTTGGTCACGCGGTCCACATAGGGCTTGTCCGGCGCCACGGAGCGCAGGAAGAACAGCGCGAAGCCGAAGGGCGGGTGCATGAACGAGGTCTGCATGTTCATGGCCAGCAGCACGCCGAACCAGATCAGGTCGATGCCCAGCTTGTCGGCCACCGGGGCCAGCAGCGGCACCACGATGAAGGACAGTTCGAAGTAGTCCAGGAAGAACGCCAGGAAGAACACCAGCACGTTCACGAAGACCAGGAAGCCGATCTGGCCGCCGGGCAGGCTGGCCAGCAGGTGCTCGACCCAGATCGGGCCGTCGGCCGCCTGGAACACCAGGCCGAACACCGTCGCGCCGATCAGGATGAACATCACGAAGCTGCCCAGCTTGGTCGTGCTGGCCAGGGCCTGCTTGAGCAATGCCAGGCCGAGCCGCCCGCGCATCCAGGCCATGACGATGGCCCCGATGGCCCCCATGGCGCCGCCTTCGGTCGGCGTGGCCACGCCCAGGAAGATCGTGCCCAGCACCAGGAAGATCAGCAGCAGCGGCGGGATCAGCACGAAGGTCACGCGTTCGGCCAGGCGCGAGAGCAGCTTCAGGCCGGCGAACTTGTTCACGAGCGCGATCAGCAGCGCCACCATGGCGCCGCCGCACATGGCGACCACGACCTTCTCGTCGGTGGCGACCGAGGTGACTTCCTTGTCCAGCCACCAGGTGTGCACCTCGGCCATGTGGCGCGCGAGGACCACCGAGACCAGGAAGGAGATGACCATCAGCACCAGCAGCGAGGGATAGCCGCCGCTGCCGTTGGGCTCGCGGTACACGCGCGCCTCGGGCGGCAGCGCCGGCACGCTGGCCGGCTTGAAGATGGCCAGCGCGGCGATGTAGATCACGTAGCAGCCCACCAGCATGAAGGCCGGCACGAAGGCGCCCTTGTACATGTCGCCGACGCTGCGGCCGAGCTGGTCGGCCATGATGATCAGCACCAGCGAGGGCGGGATGATCTGCGCCAGCGTGCCCGAGGCCGCGATCACGCCGCTCGTGAACTTCCGGTCGTAGCCGTAGCGCAGCATGATGGGCAGCGAGATCAGGCCCATGGAGATCACGGAAGCCGCGACCACGCCCGTGGTGGCCGCCAGCAGCGCGCCCACGAAGACCACGGCCAGCGCCAGGCCGCCGCGCATCGGGCCGAACACCTGGCCGACCGTGTCGAGCAGGTCCTCGGCCATGCCGCTGCGCTCCAGGATCAGCCCCATCAGCGTGAAGAAGGGCACGGCCAGCAGCGTGTCGTTGGCCATGATGCCGATGAGCCGCTGCGGCAGCCAGGCCAGCACCGAGGAGGGAAACACCCCGAGCTCGATGCCGATGATGCCGAAGGTCAGGCCACAGGCGCCCAGGCTGAATGCGACCGGAAAGCCCAGCAGCAGAAAGCAGATCAGCCCCGCGAACATGATCGGGGCGAAGTTGGTGGTGATGAATTCCATCGTCGTCGTCTCCGGGCGCGCTCAGCGGGCCGCTGCGGGGGCCTCGGGGGCCTTGCCCTGCTCGCGTTCGCGCAGGATCTCGGCCAGTTCTTCTTCAGCGCTCTTCTCGCCGGCCTTGAGGGTCGGGTCCGGGCCGTGGCCGCCCAGGAAGGCGATGCGCTTGATGAGCTCGGACCAGCCCTGCAGCATCAGCAGCGAGAAGCCGATCGGCAGCGCCAGCCATACGGGCCAGCGGATCAGGCCGCCGGGGTTGCCCGACATCTCGCCGGATGCGTACATCTGCTGGGTCATCGGCACGGTGTAGTACAGCACCAGCAGGCACAGCGGCGTGAGGAACAGCGCGAAGCCGACGATGTCGATCCAGATCTGCGCCTTCTTGGGCAGGCGGCTGTTGAGCACGTCGATGCGCACATGCTCACGGTTGAGCAGCGTGAAGCCGGCCGCCACCAGGAACGACCAGGCGAACAGGTACCACTGCACTTCCAGGTAGGCATTCGAACTGGTGTTGAACACCTTGCGCACCACGGCGTTGATGGCGCTGATGGCGGTGGACGCCAGGATCAGCCAGATCACCCATTTGCCGACCTGGGCGTTGAGCCAATCGATGGCCCGCGAGAGCTTTAACAAGCCTTGCATGTCTTCCTCGTTTGTGTGGATGCCCCGATGCGAAAGCACCCGACACGCCGGCGTTGTGCGCCAGCGGGTCGGGTGCGTGAGGCGCGCGGATTTTATAGGCTGCGCCCGAGCGCCCCGCCGCGCGGTGCGCCGTGCCGGCAAGCATGCCCATAATGGCCCATGCCAACGTCTTCCGCCGCCACGCTGTCCGCGTCCGTGGACACGCCCGCCTTCCGCCGTGCCGGCCGCGAGGCCTTGTCGCTGGCACTGATGGATGCACGCAACCACACGCTGCACCTGCTCGAGCTGTGCGAGCGCCACGGCGCGGGCATGGCAGGCCGGGCGGGCGACCCGTTGTGGCTGGCCGGCCATGCGGGCTGGTTCGCCGAACACTGGATCGGCCGCAACCCGCAGCGCCACCAGGGCGCGGCCTGTCCGCCGCGGCCGCTGCGCCTGGCCTCGTTCGAAGCGCGGGCCGACCTGTGGTGGGCCGAAGGCGCGGAGCAGGGCCCCGATGCGGCCACCACGCGGACCTACCTGCTGGAGCAACTGGAGAGCACGCTGGATCTGCTCGAGAAGGCGCCCGACAACGATGCCGGCCTGTACTTCTTCCGCCTCGCGGTGCTGCACGAGGACCAGCGCGGCGAGGACATCCTGGTGCAGGCCCAGCGCCTGGGCGTGCCGGTGCCGCTGCTGGCGCGCGAGCCGCGCCGCCCGTCCGCGCCGCTGCTGGTGCCGGCCACGCGCTGGCAGCTCGGCGCCATGCCGGCCGGCCTCGTGCTCGACAACGAGCAATGGGCCCATGCGGTGCAGATTCCCGAATTCGAGATCGATGCGCAGCCGGTCGGCTGGGCCCAGTTCGTGGAGTTCGTCGACGACGGCGGCTACGACCGCGCCGAGCTCTGGCGCCCCGAGGGCTGGGCCTGGCTGGAACGCGAGCAGGCCCTGGACGACGGCCGGCGCGGGCCGCGCTACGTGGAGCAGATCGGCGTGGCCAGCGGCGCCGTGCTGCAGCAGCGCTTCGGCCGGGCGGTGCGCATGGCGGCCGAGCACAGCGCCACGCACGTGAGCTGGTGGGAGGCCGATGCCTGGTGCCGCTGGGCCGGGCGGCGCCTGCCGGCGGAGGCCGAATGGGATTGCGCCGCCCACACCGCGGCGCGGCGCGGCTTCGACTGGGGCATGGTGCACGAATGGATGGCCGGCACGCTGCAGCCCTGGCCCGGTTTCACGCCCGGGCCCTGGGCCGAGCTGAGCCAGCCCTGGATGGGCCGCGCGCGCGTGCTGCGCGGCGCATCCTTCGCCACGCGTGCGCGGCTGCACGACCGTGGCCTGCGCGGCTTCGCGATGCCCGACAACGACTGGCGCTTCGTCGGCTTTCGCAGCTGCGCGCTCTGAACTTCAGGGCTTGGCGGCCGGCGCCGGCTCCGGCGTGCCGATGGCGGCGTCCAGCTTCTTGCGGATGGTGGCTTCCAGTGCCTTGAGCTTGGGCTCCATGTCGCCGCGCACCTCGGGGCCGAGCTTCTCGGCCAGCGGGCGGAACATCTCCTCGTTGCTCTGCTGGTACTTGCGGAAGGCCGGTGCCTCCAGCGCGCCGACCAGCTGCTTGAGTTCGGCTTCGGAGAACTTGGCCTCCAGCACGCTGCCCATGGTCGAGGGCAGCAGGCGCACCGCGCCTTCGCGCAGGATGGGCGTGCTTTCGTCCACGAACTTGCGCACGTCGGACTGCACCTCGCGGATCAGCGCCTCGCGTTTTTCCAGCGGGACGCGCTGCTGGATCACGGCGTTGACCGACTGCATGATCGCCGCGGCCGGCCGCTCGGCCAGCCCACGCACCTGGCTCTCCACGATGGGGCGCTGCAGCTGCAGCACCTTGGCGATGAGCTCCTTCTTGGCGGGCGAGGTTTCGGCGTGGGCCAGGGTGCTGGCCGCGACCAGCAGTGCAGCGGCGAGGATCTTGTTCAAGGCGTGTTTCCTGTCATGGAAGATGCGGGCGTGCCGGCCATTATCGCCACGCCCGGTGGCGGTGCACGGTCAGCGCGCGGCCAGCAGGGCCACGAGCTCGGGCAGCAGGCGATCGCCGTTGCCGGCCTGCACGGCCTGCTCCAGCGTCTGGCGCACGCCCTGCGCCACCGCGCGCGCGGCGCCGCTGTCCTCGGCCATCGTGCGTGTAGTAGCCCAGGTCCTTGAGCGCGTTGGACATGGAAAAGCGCAGGCCCGACGTGTCCTGCGCCAGCAGGAAGGGCTTGAGCCGCTCCAGCGCCGCGCCGCCGCCGCCGCCCTTGGCCAGCACGTCGACGAACACCTCGGGCGCCACGCCGGCACGCGTGGGCGCAGGCCGCGGCCTCGGCCAGCAGCGTCGACGAAGCCCAGCGAGACGTAGTTGTGCAGCAGCTTCATGCGGTGGCCGGCGCCGACGGGGCCGGCATGCGTGATGTTCTCGGCGAAGCAGGCCAGCAGCGGCCGGCATTCGGCGAACAGCGCGGCATCGCCGCCGACCAGCAGGTTGAGCCGGCCCTCGTGCGCCTCCTTGGGCGTGCGCGTCATCGGCGTGTCCAGGAAGCGGCCGCCGCGCGGCCTGCACCGCCTGCGGCCACGCGCTCGGTGGAGGTGGGCACGGCCGTCGAGCAGTCGATCACCACGGCGCCGGGCTGCAGGCCCTCGAGCACGCCGCCCGCGCCCAGCAGCACGGCCTCGACCTGCGGGCGTGCCGGTCACGCACAGGATCACGACCTCGCTGGCGGCGGCCAGCGCCCTGGCGCTGGTCGTGCGTGGTGACGCCAGCGGCGTGCAGCTCGTCCAGCGGCTGGTTGCCGGCGTGTTCGAGCACCGTCAGCGGGTAGCCGTGCCTGGCGATGTTGCGCGCGATGCCGTGGCCCATGAGGCCGATGCCGATCATGCCGATCTTCTGTTTCATGGCGTTGTCCTTGGCTTGTTGGAGGAGAGGGAAGAGGGTCTGCGGCGCGAGATTGCTGGCATATTCGTCGGCGACCGACCCAGGAGACGAGACACCCATGCGCAGCTACGACATCGCGACCATCGAAGGCGACGGCATCGGCCCGGAGGTGTGCCGGGCTGCCGTCACCGTGCTGGGCGAAGCCTGCGGCAGCGGCCTGCTGCGCTTCGCCAACCTCGACGGCGGCGCCTTGCACTACCAGCGCAGCGGCGCCGTGCTGCCCGAGGAAACCTTCGCGGCCTGCCGCTCCATGCACGCCATGCTGCACGGCGCGGCCGGCCTGCCGGGCGTGACCTACCCGGACGGCACCGAGGTCGGCAACGACCTGCACCTGCAGCTGCGCTTCAAGCTCGACCTGTTCGCCAACGTGCGGCCGGTCCGGCTCTACGCGGGCGTGCAGTCGCCGCTGTCGGGCTGGCAGCCGGGCCGGATCGACTACGTGGTCGTGCGCGAGAACACCGAAGGCCTGTACGCCAGCCGCGGCGCGGGCGTGAACCTGCGCGGCGAACTCGTGACCGACCAGCTCGTCGTCACGCGCAAGGGCACGGAGCGCGTGGCGAAGTTCGCGTTCGAGCTCGCGCGCCGGCGCAAGGGCGCGCCGCGCGACGGCCGGCGCCGCGTGACGGTCTGCGACAAGGCCAACATCCTGCGCAGCTACGCCTTCTTCCGCGCCGTCTGCGACGAGGTGGCGGCCGGCTACCCCGACGTGGACATCGATTACGCCTACGCCGACGCGATCACCGTGCACATGCTCAAGAAGCCCGACTTCTACGACGTCATCGTGGCCGAGAACATGTTCGGCGACATCATTTCCGACCTGGGCGCCGGCACCGTCGGCGGCCTGGGCATCGCGGCCTCGGCCGAGCTCGGCGAGCACCATGGCCTGTTCCAGGGCGCGCACGGTTCGGCGCCCGACATTGCGGGCCAGGACCTGGCCAGCCCGGTCGCCACCGTGCAGTCGGGCGCGTTGATGCTGCGCTGGCTCGGCGAGCAGCATGGCGACGAGGCCCTGCACGCGGGAGCCGAGCGCGTGGAGCGCGCCGTCGAGGCCGTGCTGGCCGAGGGCCGCGTGGTGCCGCGCGACCTGGGCGGCCAGGCCAGCTGCACCGCGATGACCGAGGCGATCTGCCGGCGCCTGAAGTGAAGCCACCCCGTTGGACTTCGAAGGGCGTGTAGAAGTCCCATCCCCTCCATCCTGCGGATGGCGCTCCAGCGCCGTGGAGAACTAGGTTGCGCTCTGTTGCTGCGCGATGCGCTGGTACAGCGCGTTGGAGCGCAGCAGGTGGGCGCGCATGGCCTGCTCGGCCGCATCGCCGTCGTGCGCCGCGATCGCGGCGACGATGCGCCGGTGCTCGGCCAGCGTGAGCTGCTCGGCGCCCGGCGCGCGCACCAGTGGCTGGTAGTAGTCGCTGCCCCAGCGGAAGATGGCCTCGACGATGGCCGGGAAGATCGGGTTGCCGCTGATGCGCGCGATCTCGCGGTGAAAGGCCATGTCGCGGTCGAGGAAGCGGTCCAGCTCGGCCAGCGAGGCTTCGTGTTCGGCGATGCGCGCGTGCAGGGCCTGCACGTCCTCGCGCGTGGCGCGCTCGGCCGCCATGCGCGCCGTGCCGGCCTCCAGGAACACGCGCGCGTCCTTGAGGTGCTCCAGCGTGCCGGGCTGCATGCTCAACAGGTGCCGCGCGCCGCTGCCGATCTGGCGGATCAGGTCGTCGGCCGTGGGCACGACCACGCGCGCGCGCTCGCCGTGCGAGATCTCCACGATGCCCGAGCGCTCCATGGCCTGCAGCGCCTCGCGCACGGCGGGCCGGCCCACGCCGTAGAAGTCCATGAGTTCGCGTTCGGGCGGCAGCTGTTCGCCGGGACGGATCTCGCCGCTCTCGATGCGGGCCATCAGGCGGTCCCGGACCTCCTGGTAGAGCTTGCGTTTCTGGATCGGACCGGTGGTGCTCATGCGAAAGGCGCGGACGGGCAGGGGGATGCCGGCGCATTATCCGGCCGCCCGTGGCAGCGCTCCATCGCGCACGCGGGCGAACAAGTCGGCACCGCAAGTGCGCCAACTCGGCCGCCGCCGCGGGGCCGAGCGCGCGCGCCAGGCCGATCCAGCGAGGGTATGTCCGGGGGGCGCGCCCTGGCGGTCAGCGCCGGCCGAGCTTGCGGTACAGCGTCGCGCGGCTGATGCCGAGCCGGCGCGCGGCCTGGGCCACATTGCCGCGGGCTTCGTCCACGGCCCGGCGGATCAGCGCATCCTCCACGGCGCGCAGCGAGGCCGCGCCGCCGCCTGCGGGCGGCTGGCCGGTGGCCTGGGCCAGCACGCAGAGCCGCAGGCCGGACCACAGCGGCGCCTCGATGGCCTGCACATGGCGCGCGGCGTCGAACAGGCTCGCGTGCGGCAGCGCGAACAGTTCGTCCGCATGCACCGGGCCGCTGGCCGGCGGCAGGGCCAGCATGGCGCGCGCGGCGGCGTTGGCGGCCACCACCGTGCCGTCGCCGTCGAGCGCGAGCAGGCCGTCGGTGTCGCCGCCCGGCGCGGTGCCGGGCCAGGCCAGGCGCAGGGCCAGCGCATGCGGCACGGCCAGCGCCAACGCATTGCCGATGCTGCGCGCGGCCTGGGCCGCCAGGTGCTGCAGCTCGGGCCGCTCGGCCACGTCCACGCCGGTCAGGTCCAGCATGCCGGCCAGCGCGCCGTCGGGGCCGTGGAGCGGGGCGCCCGCGCAGCTGTAGGCGCCGGTGTCGGCGAAGAAATGCTCGGCCCGGTGCAGCCAGACCGGCTGCTGCTCGGCCAGCGCGGCGCCGATGGCAGTGGTGCCCACGCGCGCTTCCGAGAGGTCGGTGCCCACGCGCGTGATCGACACGGCACGGCGGTCGCTGCGGTCGATCGCGCCCCGGGCGTCGACCACCACGCCATCGGCATTGGCCAGCACGGCGAAGTAGCCGGTCTGCGCGAGCGCCACGGCCAGGCGCTCGAGCACGGGCCGCGCGGCCTGCGTGAGCCGGTGGTTGGCCTCGGCCGCCGCACGGGCCTGCGCTGCCGAAACCGCCGCGAAGTCCAGCCGCTGTTGCGGCGCATGGCCGAGCGCCAGGCAGCGCAGCCAGGAGCGCTCGATCCAGGGGGCGACCAGCCCGCCCGTGCCGGGCAGGCGCTGCTCCAGCACCTGCGCACGGGCCAGGCGGATGGGCTCGGTGCGGTCGGGCGGGGCAGGGTGCAGCAGCATGGTCTTGAGAGGGGCAGCCGATTGTGGGTCTGTTTCATTTTGAGAATTTCTGATGGCGCTTGCATCCGCCTAGGGTTTCGCCTAGGTGATGTACCGTGGGCCCTCCCAACAATCCAAGCCGACCCCACACCCCACAGATGGAGAAACTCCTATGCAGGTACAACTGACGGTCAACGGCAAGCAGGTATCGGTGGACGTGCCGTCCAACACCCTGCTGGTCCAGACGATCCGCGAACACCTTCACCTGACCGGCACCCACGTCGGCTGCGACACCGCCCAGTGCGGCGCCTGCACCGTGATCCTGAACGGCCGCGCCGTGAAGTCCTGCAACGTGCTGGCCGCGCAGGTCGCGGGCGCCGAGATCACCACCATCGAAGGCCTGGCCCGGGAAGACGGCACGCTGCATCCCATGCAGGCGGCGTTCAAGGAATGCCATGGCCTGCAGTGCGGCTTCTGCACGACCGGCATGGTCATGAGCGCGGTGGACCTCTGCACGCACCACCCCGAGGCGAACGAGCAGGAGATCCGCGAACTGCTCGAAGGCAACATCTGCCGCTGTACCGGCTACCAGAACATCGTCAAGGCGGTGCAGGTGGCGCAAAAGACCATGGCCGCGGCCTGAACGCGAAGGAGCGACACCATGGGCGCTTCCGACTTCTCCAAGCTGCCGCACATCGGCGAAGCCCTCCAGCGCAAGGAGGACGTCCGCTTCCTGACCGGCGCGGGCAACTACACCGACGACGTGCACCTGGCCAACCAGGCCCACGCCGTGTTCGTGCGCTCGCCGCACGCGCACGCCGCCATCACCGGCATCGACACGGCCAGGGCGGCCGCGATGCCCGGCGTGGTCCGCATCTTCACGGGCAAGGACGTCGAGAAGATCGGCGGCCTGCCGTGCGGCTGGCTCATCACCAGCACGGACGGCCAGCCCATGAAGGAGCCGCCGCACCCCATCCTGGCCCAGGGCAGGGTGCGCTACGTGGGCGACCACGTGGCCATGGTCGTGGCCGAGACGCTGGAGCAGGCCAAGAACGCGGCCGAGGCCGTGGAAGTGGGCTACGACGTGCTGCCCGCCGTCACCAGGGTCGGCGAGGCCGCCCAGGCCACCGCGCTGCACGAGGCCGCGCCCGACAACCACTGCTACAAGTGGGCCATCGGCGACAAGGCGCAGGTCGATGCCGCCTTCGCCAACGCCGCGCACGTCACCCGGCTGGACCTGACCAACAACCGCCTGGTGCCCAACGCCATGGAGCCGCGCGCGGCCATCGGCAGCTACAACCGCGCCAGCGACGAGTACACGCTGTACGTCTCCAACCAGAACCCGCACGTCGAGCGGCTGCTCATGACGGCCTTCGTGCTGGGCCTGCCCGAGCACAAGGTGCGCGTGATCGCGCCCGACGTGGGGGGCGGCTTCGGTTCCAAGATCTACCTGTACGCCGAAGACGTCTGCCTGACCTGGGCCGCCAGGCAGCTCAACCGCAACATCAAGTGGAACTGCGAGCGCGGCGAGGCCTTCCTGTCCGACGCCCATGGCCGCGACCACGTGAGCCATGCCGAGATGGCCATGGACCAGGACGGCAAGTTCCTCGCCATGCGCGTGCACACCAACGCCAACCTTGGCGCCTACCTGTCGACCTTCTCGACGGCCGTGCCCACCATCCTCTACGCCACGCTGCTGGCCGGCCAGTACACCTGCCCGCAGATCTACGTGGAGGTGGACGCCTGGTTCACCAACACCGCGCCGGTGGACGCCTACCGCGGCGCGGGGCGGCCCGAGGCCACCTACCTGCTCGAGCGCCTGGTCAGCCGCTGCGGCTGGGAGCTGGGCATCGGCCAGGACGAGATCCGCAAGCGCAACTTCATCAGCCAGTGGCCCTACCAGACGCCCGTGGCACTGCAGTACGACACGGGCGACTACCTGGCCTGCCTGACCAAGGCCCAGGGCCTGGCCGACGTGGCCGGCTTCGACGCCCGGCGCCAGGCCAGCGAGGCCAAGGGCCTGAAGCGCGGCATCGGCTACAGCAGCTACATCGAGGCCTGCGGCATCGCGCCGTCCAACATCGCGGGCGCGCTGGGCGCGCGCGCCGGCCTGTTCGAATGCGGCGAGGTGCGCGTGCACCCGACCGGCAGCGTGACCGTGTTCACGGGCTCGCACAGCCATGGCCAGGGCCACGAGACCACCTTCGCGCAGGTCGTGGCCGCACGCCTGGGCATCCCGGTCGAGAACGTGGACGTGGTGCACGGCGACACGGGCCGCGTGCCCTTCGGCATGGGCACCTACGGCTCGCGCTCGATCTCGGTCGGCGGCGCGGCCATCATGAAGGCGCTGGACAAGATCGAGACCAAGGCCAAGAAGATCGCCGCGCACCTGATGGAGGCGAGCGACGCCGACATCGAGTTCGCCAACGGCGAATTCACGGTCAAGGGCACGGACAAGAAGATCCCGTTCGGCCAGGTGGCGCTGACGGCCTACGTGCCGCACAACTACCCGCTGGACAAGCTCGAGCCGGGCCTGAACGAGACGGCCTTCTACGACCCGACCAACTTCACCTTCCCGGCCGGCACCTACATCTGCGAGGTCGAGGTCGATCCGGCCACGGGCGTGGTGCGCGTGGACCGCTTCAGCGCGGTCGACGACTTCGGCACCATCATCAACCCCATGATCGTGGAAGGCCAGGTGCACGGCGGCATCGTGCAGGGCCTCGGCCAGGCGCTCATGGAGAACTGCGTCTACGACGCGTCCACGGGCCAGCTGCTGACGGGCTCCTTCATGGACTACGCGATGCCGCGCGCCAACGACTTCCCGCAGTTCCAGCTCGACACCGTCTGCACGCCCTGCACGCACAACCCGCTGGGCACCAAGGGCTGCGGCGAGGCGGGGGCCATCGGCTCGCCGCCGGCCCTCGTCAACGCCGTGCTGGATGCGCTGGCGCCGCTGGGCGTGAAGGACTTCGACATGCCGGCCTCGCCGGCCCGTGTCTGGGAAGCCATCCAATCCGCCAAGGCCAACGTCCACGCTTGAGGCAGGGAGAACAAGACCATGTACGCATTCACGATCGAACGCCCCGCCAGCGCCGCGGACGCCGCCAGGCTCGCCGCCGCGGGCGCCCGTCCTCTCGCCGGCGGCCAGACCCTGCTGGCCTCCATGAAGCTGCGCCTGGCCGACCCCGGCCAGCTCGTGGACCTGGGCGGCATCCCGGACCTGGCCGGCATCCGGAAGGAGGGCGACGCCATCGTCATCGGCGCCATGACGCGCCACCTCGACGTGGCCAACAGCGCCGAGGTGCAGGCCGCCATCCCGGCGCTGGCCGACCTGGCCAGCCACATCGGCGACCGCCAGGTGCGCGCCATGGGCACGCTGGGCGGCTCGGTCGCCAACAACGACCCCGCGGCTTGCTACCCGAGCGCCGTGCTGGCCCTGGGCGCCACCGTCGTCACCACGCAGCGCGAGATCGCGGCCGACGACTTCTTCACGGGCATGTTCTCCACCGCGCTGGAGGAGGGCGAGCTGATCACGGCGATCCGCTTCCCCATTCCCCGGCGCGCGGCCTACCTCAAGTTCAAGCAGGCGGCCTCGCGCTTCGCGCTGGTGGGCGTGTTCGTGGCCCAGTTCGACAGCGGCGTGCGCGTGGCCGTGACGGGCGCGGCCAGCTGCGTGTTCCGCCATGCCGACCTGGAAGCGGCCCTGAACAAGAGCTTCACGCCCGAGGCCGCGGCCGCCGTCCAGATCGACGCGACCGACCTCAACGCCGACATCCACGCTTCGGCCGCCTACCGCGCCAACCTGGTCAGCGTGCAGACGCAGCGGGCGGTCGCCAAGGCCCTGGGCTAAATTCGAGGCCAGAACGTCCCCGCCGGGCCCCGTTGCGACGGGGCCTTTTTCCTTCGAGGTCGCGCCTTGAGTTGCCCTTTTCCTTCGATCGATGCCTTGTCGGCCGCGCTGGCCGAGGCCGGCTACTTCGCCGACCGCCGGCTCGCCACCGCCGTGTTCCTGGCCCTGAAACTGGAGCGCCCGCTGCTGCTGGAGGGCGAGCCCGGCGTGGGCAAGACCGAATTGGCCAAGGCGCTGTCCAAGGCCTTGCAGCGCGAACTGCTGCGCCTGCAGTGCTATGACGGCCTGGAGCAGCGCGAGGCGCTCTACGAATGGAACTACGCCGCCCAGCTGCTGCACATGCGCGCGGCAGAACTTCGCACCCCCACGCTCCCCGCCGCGCGAGGTTCGCCGCCCCCCGAGGGGGAGCTTGCCGCCCTGGGGCGGCCCGGCGGCGGCCCCATAGACTCCGCCACGCTGGAGCGCGAGGTCTATCAGCCGCGCTACCTGATCCGCCGCCCGCTGCTGCAGGCGCTGCAGACGCCGGCGCCCGGCGCCGTGCTGCTCATCGACGAGGTCGACCGCGCCGACGAGCCCTTCGAGGCTTTTTTGCTCGAGTACCTGGGCGAGTACCAGGTCAGCGTGCCCGAGATCGGCACCATCCGCGCGCTGGCCAGCCCCGTGACCCTGCTCACGAGCAACCGCACGCGCGAGCTCAACGACGCCGTCAAGCGCCGCTGCCTGTACCACTGGCTGGACTACCCCGAGCGCGAACGTGAACTGGCCATCGTGCGGGCGCAGGTCCCCCAGGCCGGCGAGGCGCTGTCGGCCCAGGTGGCCGGGGTCGTGGGCCGGCTGCGCGGCGCACCGTTCGCCGACGCCTTCCAGCGCGCGCCCGGCATCGCCGAGAGCGTGGAGTGGGCCAAGGCCCTGGTCGCGCTGGACACGCTGGTGGTCGACCCCGAGGTCATGGCCGACACGGCCGGCATCCTGTTCAAGCAGCGCGAGGACGTGGCCGCGTTGACGCGGGACATGGCCAGCGCCCTGCTCAAGCCGCAGGACGCCTGATGCTGCTCGGCGACGCACGGCGCGGCAAGCTGGCCGACAACATCGGCGGCTTCGGCCGCACGCTGCGCCGCGCCGGCGTGCGGCTGGACCCGGCACGCATCGCGCTGGCCCAGCAGGCGGCGCAGCTCGTCGACATCGGCAGCCGGGACGAACTGGCCTTTGCGCTGGAGGCCGTGATGTTGAGCCGCGAGCAGGACCGCGGCGTGTTCCGCGAACTGTTCGACGCCTACTTCCGCAACCCCGACGTGGCCAACAAGCTGCTCGCGCAGATGCTGCCCACGAGCGAAGGCCGGGCCGAGCCGAGCCGGCGCCGCCCGCGCGTGAACGAGGCGCTCGCGCCGCAGCGCGCCTTCGCGCAGGCCGTGTCGCCCAGGAAGGACGAGGACAGGATCGACTTCGACGCGGCCATGACCGCGAGCGACCTGCAGCGCCTGAAGCAGGCCGACTTCAGCACCTTGTCGGCCAGCGAGTACCGGCTGGTCGAGCGGCTCGCGCGCGACATCGCGCTGCCCGTGCCCGAAGTGCCCTCGCGCCGCCTGCGCCCCGGCATGCGCGGGGGCCGGCTGCACTGGGCCGGCGTGCGGCGCGAGGCCGCGCGCACGGGCGGTGAACTCATCCGCCTGCCGAAGCTGGTCCGCCGCAGCCAGCCGCTGCCGCTGCTGGTGCTGGTCGACGTGTCGGGCTCCATGGAGCGCTACGCGCGGCTGCTGCTGGCCTTCCTGCACGCGGCCACGCGGCAGCTTGCGCGCCGCGACGTGTTCGCCTTCGGCACCCGGCTGACCGACCTCACGCCCGCCTTCCGCCATGCCGACACCGACGACATGCTGGCCGATGCCGGCCAGCGCATCGCCGACTTCGCCGGCGGCACGCAGCTGGGCGCCAGCCTGCAGACCCTGCGCCACGCGCACGCCCGCCGCCTGGTCGGCCGCCGCACGCTGGTGCTGCTGGTCAGCGACGGCCTGGACACGGGCGAGCCCGCCGTGCTGGCCGAACACCTGGGCTGGCTGCGCCGGCGCTGCCGCCGGCTGCTCTGGCTCAACCCGCTGCTGCGCTTCGACGGCTACGCCCCCATAGCGCGTGGGGCTGCACAGCTGCACCGCCAGGCACACGCCATGCTTGCCGTCCACAATCTGGAGCGCTTGCAGGACCTGGCGCGCAGCCTCGCGCAACTGATGAAGCATTGACCGACAACAAAAGGACCCCCCATGGAAATGCAAGGCAACCGCCAACTCGCCGTGACCCAGCAGCAGGCCTGGGACGCGCTCAACGACCCCGAGGTGCTCAAGCTCTGCATCCCCGGCTGCGACAAGGTCGAGGCCAGCGGGGAGAACCAGTACGCGATCGGCATGGCGCTCAAGATCGGCCCGGTCTCGGCCAAGTTCGGCGGCAAGATCGCACTGGCCGACATCGTCGCGCCCGAGAGCTACACCATCGTCTTCGAAGGGCAGGGCGGCGTGGCGGGCTTCGGCAAGGGCTCGGCCAAGGTCAACCTGGTGCCCAACGCCGAAGGCTGCGAACTGCAGTACGGCGTGCAGGCGCAGGTCGGCGGCAAGGTCGCGCAACTGGGCCAGCGGCTCATCGACGGCGCGGCCAAGTCGCTGTCCGAGGATTTCTTCAAGCGCTTCGACGCCGAGATGCGCAAGCGCCACGGCGCGGCCGAAGAGGCACCGGCCGAGGAGGAGCAGAAGGCCGGCTGGCTGGCCAGGCTGACCGGCAAGGACAAGGACAAGGACGCCTGATCCCCAGGGCCCCAGGGAAGGACGGCACGATGGAAAACCTCGACGTGATGGTGCTGCGCGGCCTGCGCGACTGGCGCCGGGCCGGCAAGCGCGCGCTGCTGGCCACCGTGGTGCGCACCTGGGGCTCGTCGCCGCGGCCCGTGGGCTCCATCATGGCGCTCAACGAGGATGGCGCCGTGCTCGGCTCGGTCTCGGGCGGCTGCATCGAGGACGACCTGATCTACCGCTACACCCAGGCCTATGCCGTGGGGTCTGCCGCGGACGCGGCCAGGACGCTGCCGTCCGGCCCGCCGGCCTTCGTCAAGTACGGCATCACGGCCGACGAGGCGCACCGCTTCGGCCTGCCTTGCGGCGGCACGCTGGAGTTGCTGCTCGAGCACGACCCCGACGCCGCCAGCCTCGCGCAACTCGTGACCGCGCTGGAAGGCGGACGCCTGATGCGCCGCCACGTGCGCCTGGCCGACGGCGCGGTGCAGCTCGCCGAGGCCGATGCACCGGCCGAACTCAGCCTGGAGGCCGACCACCTGGTCAACACCTTCGGCCCCGAGTACCGCATGCTGCTGATCGGCGCCGGCCAGCTGACCGAATACCTGGCCACCATGGCGCTGTTCTCGGGCTTCGCCGTGACCGTCTGCGATCCGCGCGAGGAGTACCGCGGCGCCTGGTCCGTGGCGGGTGCCACGCTGCTGCGCGACATGCCCGACGACGTGGTGCGGGCCTTCCGGCCGGACCGGCGCAGCTGCGTGGTGGCGCTCACGCACGACCCCAAGCTCGACGACCTCGCGCTGCTGGAGGCGCTGGAAACCGAGGCCTTCTACGTGGGTGCCATCGGCTCGCGCCGCAACAACGAGGCGCGCCACCAGCGCATGGTGGAGCACTTCGAGCAGACCGACGCCTCGCTGGCGCGCCTGCGCGGCCCCATCGGCATCTACATCGGCAGCAAGACGCCGGCCGAGATCGCGGTCAGCGTGATGGCCGAGATCCTGGCCGTGAAGAACGGGGTGCAGTTGCCGCGGGACATGGCCGTGACGCACGCCAAGAACGCGCGCGGCATCGCGGCCAACGAAGACGAACAGCAGGCCCTGGCGGGTGCGGCAGGGGTGGCGGCGGTCTGCGCCGCGCCGCGCTGATCAGCCCTGGCCCAGCATGCGCAGCGCGGTCTCGCGCGAGCGAAAGCCCAGCATCGCGCAGACCACGGCCTGGCCGTCCAGGTGCTGCAGGCGGGCGCCGCCCACGTTGAAGAATTTGCCGGCGAGCACGTCGCCGGCGCGCACGCGCGTGCCCTTGATGAACTGCAGGATGGCGCAACGGCCGCCTTCGAGTTCCAGTACCAGGCGGCCCGCCGTTGCCGCGACCGCGATCACGATGCCTTTGTGCATGGGGCCAGTGTAGGCAGGGCACATGACAGCCAGGTAACGCCCCCGCCGTGCAAAAGCCTTCTGTAGAGTAGGGCGCATGCCCACCGCGCCACCCGATGCCGCCGCCGCCGCGATCGCCGAGGCCGACGCGCTGCTGGTGGCCGCCGGCGCCGGCATGGGCGTGGATTCGGGCCTGCCGGACTTCCGCGGGCCCGAGGGCTTCTGGCGCGCCTACCCGGCGCTGGGCCGCGCCGGCATCGACTTCTACAGCGCGGCCAGCCCCGCGAGCTTCCGGCGCGACCCGGCCCTGGCCTGGGGCTTCTACGGCCACCGGCTCGCGCTGTACCGTGCCACGCGGCCACATGCGGGCTTCAGCCTGCTCGATGCCTGGGGCCGGCGCATGCGCGCGGGCTGGGCCGTGTTCACGAGCAATGTCGATGGCCACTTCCAGCAGGCCGGCACCGCACCCGCCGCGCTGCTGGAGTGCCACGGCTCCATCCACCACCTGCAATGCCTGGACGATTGCCGCGGCGCCGTCTGGCCGGCCGATGGCTTCGTGCCAGAGGTCGATGCCGCGCAGTGCCGGCTCCTGAACGCGCCGCCACGCTGCCCGCACTGCGGCGCGCTCGCGCGGCCCAACATCCTGATGTTCGGCGACGGCGGCTGGAACCCGCAGCGCGAGGAGACCCAGGCAGAGCGCTTGCAGGACTGGCTCGCGGGCCTGCGCCGCGTGCGCGCGCGGCTGGTCGTCCTCGAGATCGGCGCCGGCACGGCCGTGCCCTCGGTGCGCCACTTCGTGCAGGGGCTGCAGCGCGGCCTGGGCGCGCGCCTGGTGCGCATCAACCCGCGCGAGGCAGACGTCCCCGGCCCGCGGGACGTGGCCCTGCCGGCGCCCGCGCTGCAGGCCCTGCAGGCCATCGCCGAACGCCTGCCCGGGCCGCCCGGCTGATGCTCCAAGGTGCGGACCAAGGGAATATCCGAGGTTCATTGCGCATAAAAGTATCAATGCCGGGCTGAATAGGACAAGACACGCAAGGCGGAGTCTCCAGAATCGGACCCCACCGATTCCATGACAGGAGACACCATGCAGCGCTTCGCCCGCACCGCCCTCATCGCCGCACTGGCCACGGCCGGCCTGGCCGCCCAGGCCCAGGAACTCGTCATCGCCACCGTGAACAACGGCCACATGATCGAGATGCAGAAGCTCACGCCCGAGTTCGAGAAGGCCAACCCCGGCGTCAAGCTCAAGTGGGTCACGCTGGAGGAGGGCGTGCTGCGCCAGCGCGTGACGACCGACATCGCCACCAAGGGCGGCCAGTTCGACGTGATGACCATCGGCCTGTACGAGGCGCCGATCTGGTCCAGGAAGGGCTGGCTCAAGCCCATCGCCACCGACGCCGCCTACGACGTGGACGACCTGCTGCCCGCCATCCGCGACGGCCTGTCCTACGAGGGCAAGCTCTACGCCGCGCCGTTCTACGCCGAAAGCTCCATGCTGATGTACCGCAAGGACCTGGCCGACAAGGCCGGCGTGCAGTTCGGCGAGCAGCCGACCTGGGAGCAGGTCAAGGCCTTCGCGGCCAAGGTGCACGACCCCAAGGCCGGCGTCTACGGCATGTGCCTGCGCGGCAAGCCGGGCTGGGGCGACAACATGGCCTTGCTGACCACCATGGTCAACACCTGGGGCGGCCAGTGGTTCGACATGGCCTGGAAGCCGCAGATCGACACCAAACCCTGGAAGGACGCGATCGGCTTCTACGTGGACCTCATGAAGCAGTACGGCCCGCCCGGCGCCTCGGCCAACAGCTTCAACGAGAACCTCGCGCTGTTCAACGAAGGCAAGTGCGCGCAGTGGGTGGACGCGACCATCGCGGCCTCCTTCATCAGCGATCCCAAGCAGTCCAGGGTGGCCGACAAGGTGGCCTTCGCGCAGGCGCCCACGGCCGTCACGCCCAAGGGCGCGAACTGGCTCTGGTCCTGGAACCTGGCGGTGCCGGCCAGTTCCACCAAGGACGAGGCGGCGCAGAAGTTCATCCGCTGGGCCACCTCCAAGGACTATGTGAACCTGGTCGCCAAGACCCATGGCTGGCATGCCGTGCCCACCGGCACGCGCAAGAGCACCTACGCCAATCCCGAGTTCCAGAAGGTCGCGAAGTTCGCCGCGGCCGAGAAGAAGGCCATCGACGCCGCCAACCCGAACGACAGCACCCAGCCCAAGTCGCCCTACGTGGGCGTGCAGTACGCCGCCATCCCCGAGTTCCAGGCCATTGGCGTGGGCGTGGGCCAGCAGATGAGCGCGGCCCTGGCCGGCCGTTCCACCGTGGAGCAGGCGCTCAAGACCTCGCAGACGCTGGCCGAGCGCGAGATGAAGAAGGCGGGCTACTACAAGTAAGGCCGGCCCATGAACCGGCTGTTGCCCCGGGCCCTGATGGCCCCCGCGGTGCTCACGCTGCTGCTGTGGTCGCTCGTGCCGCTGCTGATGACGCTGTACTTCTCGTTCGTCAGCTACAACCTCATGGCGCCCGGCGAGCGCCCGTTCGCGGGGCTGGAGAACTTCGCGTACTTCGTCACCGACCCGGACTTCTGGCCGGCCGTGGGCAACACGCTGGTGCTGATCGGCAGCGTGATCGGCATCACGCTGGTCGGCGGCGTGCTGCTCGCGCTGCTGGTCAACGACCCGTTCCCGGGCCAGGGCATCGTGCGCGTGCTGCTGATCTCGCCCTTCTTCGTCATGCCCACGGTCAACGCGCTGTTGTGGAAGCACATGATGATGAACCCGATCTACGGCGTGCTGGCCAACGTCTGGCGCTCCTTCGGCGCCGAGCCGGTGGACTGGCTGACCGACCTGCCGCTGCTGTCGGTCATCGTCATGGTGGCCTGGCAGTGGCTGCCGTTCGCCTGCCTGATCTTCATCACCTCGCTGCAGTCGCTGGACCGCGAGCAGATGGAGGCCGCGCGCATGGACGGGGCGAGCGCCGTGCAGCGCTTCTTCTACCTCACGCTGCCGCACCTGGGCCGGGCCATGGCCGTGGTCGTCATGATCGAGATGATCTTCCTGCTCTCGGTGTTCGCCGAGATCGCGATCACCACCAGCGGCGGGCCGGGCAACGCCAGCACCAACCTGACCTACATGATCTTCAAGCAGTCGCTGCTGAACTTCGACGTGGGCGTGGCCTCCGCCGGCGCGCTGTTCGCGGTCGTGCTGGCCAACATCGTCGCGGCCTTCCTGATCCGCATCATCGGCAAGAACCTGGATTGAGCATGCAGGCCAGCACTCCCCCCAACACCTTCTGGCCGACCGCGCTGCGCACCGTCGCGGCCTGGTCCCTCGCGCTGCTGCTGTTCTTCCCGCTGGGCTGGCTGTTCCTGACGGCCTTCAAGACCGAGCTGCAGGCCATCGCCGTGCCGCCGCTGTTCGTCTTCGAGCCCACGCTGCACAACTTCGCCGAGGTGCAGAGCCGCAGCGACTACCTGCTGTACGCCAGGAACTCGCTGATCGCCAGCGTGGTCTCCACCGTCCTGGGCCTGGCCATCGCCGCGCCGGCCGCGTACTCCATGGCCTTCTTCAAGACCCGGGCCACGCGCGACATCCTGATGTGGATGCTGTCGACCAAGATGATGCCGGCCGTCGGCGCGCTGGTGCCGATCTACGTGCTGGCGCAGACCGCCGGCATGCTGGACACGCTGCCCGCGCTGGTCATCGTGTTCACGCTGTCCAACCTGCCCATCATGGTCTGGATGCTCTACACCAACTACAAGGAGATCCCGGCCGAGATCCTGGAGGCCGCCCGCATGGACGGCGCCAACCTGTGGACCGAGTTCCGCGAGGTGGTGCTGCCGCTGTCGGTGGGCGGCCTCGCGTCCTGCGGCCTGCTGTGCCTGGTGCTGAGCTGGAACGAGGCCTTCTGGGCGCTAAACCTCACCTCCGCCAAGGCCGGCACGCTGGCCACGCTGATCGCCTCCTACTCCAGCCCCGAGGGCCTGTTCTGGGCCAAGCTGTCGGCCGCCTCGCTGATGGCGATCGCGCCCATCGTCGTGTTCGGCTGGTTCTCGCAAAAGCAACTGGTGCAAGGCCTGACCTTCGGCGCCGTCAAGTGAAGGGAGTCCCCATGTCCTACCTGGAACTCAAGAACGTCCAAAAGAGCTTCGGCGACGCCCACATCATCAAGGGCGTCGACCTGCGGATCGAGAAGGGCGAGTTCATCGTCTTCGTCGGTCCCTCGGGCTGCGGCAAGTCCACGCTGCTGCGGCTGATCGCGGGGCTGGAACCCATCACGCGGCGGCCAGCTCATGCTGGACGGCCGCGACATCACCTGGGCGCCCTCGGGCAAGCGCGACCTGGCCATGGTGTTCCAGAGCTACGCGCTGTACCCGCACATGAGCGTGTACGACAACATGTCCTTCGCGCTCAAGCTGGCCAAGGTCGACCCGGCCGAGATCAAGGCCAAGGTGGAGCGCGCGGCCGCGCAGCTGAACCTGTCCAACTACCTGCAGCGCACGCCCAAGGAACTCTCGGGCGGGCAGCGCCAGCGCGTGGCCATCGGCCGCGCCATCGTGCGCGCGCCCAAGGTCTTCCTGTTCGACGAGCCGCTGTCCAACCTGGACGCCGCGCTGCGCGGCAACACGCGCGTGGAGATCAAGAAGCTGCACGAGTCGCTGGGCGCCACCACCATCTACGTCACGCACGACCAGGTCGAGGCCATGACGCTGGCCGACAAGGTGGTGGTGCTCAAGGACGGGTTGATCGAGCAGGTCGGCTCGCCGCTCGCGCTGTACGACCGGCCGGCCAACCGCTTCGTCGCGCAGTTCATCGGCATGCCGTCCATGAACATGCTGCCGGCCCAGGCGCTGCCGGCGATCGCGCAGCTCACGCAGGGCCGGCTGCCCGCCGACGGCTTCCTGGGCGTGCGGCCCGAGGGCGTGCGCGTGCTGCCGGGCGCGGCGCGGCGGCCTGCAGGGCCGGGTGGACCTGATCGAGGCGCTGGGCTCGGACACGCTGATCCACGTGGACGTGAACGGCGTGAACATGGTCGCGCGGCAGAACGAGCGCACGCAACTGGCCGAGGGCGACACCGTGGGCGTGGAGATCGACCCGGCCGTGCTGCACCTGTTCAACCGCGACGGCCGCACGCTGGCAGCCGCCTGAGACATGACGCCCCTTCACCATCCTGCACCTGGGCCTGGGCTCCTTCCACCGCGCGCACCAGGCCGTCTACCTGCAGCGCCTGATGGACGCGGGCGACCGGCGCTGGCAGCTGGCCGGCTGCAACATCCGGCCCGACATGGCCGACGTGGTGCAGGCCCTGGCCGACCAGCACGGCGTCTACACGCTGGAGACGGTCACGCCGGCCGGCGTGCGCCGCTACGAGCGCATCACCGCCATCCGCGAGGTCATTCCCTACGCGCCCGGCCTGTCGGCCATGGTGGCGCGCGGCGCCGATCCCGCCACGCGCATCGTCTCCTTCACGGTCACCGAGGCCGGCTACTACCTGGACAGCGCCCACCGGCTCGACCCACGCCAGCCGGAACTGGCGACCGACATCGCGCGTGCGGCGCGCGGCGAGGCCGGCAGCGACCATCTACGGCGCCGTGGCCGCCATCCTGCGCGCGCGCCAGGCCGCCGGTGCCGGCCCGCTCACGCTGCTCAACTGCGACAACCTGCGCCACAACGGCGAGCGCTTCCGCGCCGCGCTGCTGGACTTCCTGCAGGCCGCGGGCGAGGACGCCGCTGGCGGCCTGGACGCGCCGCAACACCACCTGCCCGAACGCCATGGTGGACCGCATCACGCCGCGCCCGCCGCCCGAACTGCGCGAACGCGTGCTGGCCAGGCCACCGGCGTGGACGACGCCGCGCCCGTCACGGGCGAGAGCTTCATCCAGTGGGTGATCGAGGACGACTTCGCGGCCGGCCGGCCGGCCTGGGAGCAGGTCGGCGTGGAGCTGGTGCGCTCGGTCCAGCCCTACGAGGAGGCCAAGATCCGCATCCTCAACGCCAGCCACAGCTGCATCGCCTGGGCGGGTACATTGGCCGGACTGCAATACATCCACGAAGGCACGCTGGACGCCCGAGATCCGACAGATGGCCTACGACTACGTGAGCGACGACGTGATGCCCTGCCTGCACCGGCCCGGCCACGCGAGCCCGGTGGACCTGCGCGGCCTACCGCGACGTGGTGCTCGAGCGCTTCGCCAACCCGGCGATCCGCGACACCAACCAGCGCGTGGCGGCCGACGGCTTCGCCAAGATCCCGGGCTTCATCGCGCCCACGGTGCGCGAGCGGCTCGCGGCCGGCCAGTCCATCGCGGCCGTGGCCATGCTGCCCGCGCTGTTCCTGGCCTTCCTGCAGCGCTGGCACGCAGGCCGGCTGCCCTATGCCTACCAGGACCAGGGCATGGACCCGGCCGCGGCCCACGCGATCTGCGCCGCCGCCGATCCCGAAGCGGCGCTGGCCGCCGACCGCACGCTGTGGGGCGGCCTGGCCGGCGATGCGCGGCTGCTGGCCGCGCTGCGCCAGGCCGGCCGGCGCGTCGCGGCCTTCGTGCAGGAGAGGGCGGCGCCATGAGCCCGCGCATCGCTTTCGTCGGCGAAGCCCTGATCGACTTCACGGCCCGGCCGGGCGCGGGCCTGCAGTTCCAGGGCCATGTGGGCGGGGCGCTGCTCAATGGCGCGGTCGCGGCCGCGCGGCTGGGTGCGCCCGTGGGCTACCTCACGCAGCTGTCCACCGACCTGTTCGGCGAACGCCTGCTGGACCACCTGCGGGCCAACGGCATCGCCACCGAGCTGGTGCTGCGCAGCAGCGCGCCCAGCACGCTGGCCTTCGTGGAGCGCACGCCGCAGACCAACCGCTACGCCTTCTACATGCAGGGCACGGCCGACGTGCTGTGGGCGCCCGATCCGCTGCCCGCGCTGCCCGGCAGCTGCCGCTGGCTGCACTACGGCTCCAACCTGCTCACGCGCGAGCCCTCGGGCCAGCGCGTGCTGGACTTCGCGCGCGCCCAGCGCGGCCGCGTGCTGCGCGTGTTCGATCCCAACGCCCGCCCCAGCTTGGTCGAGGACCTGCCGGCCTGGCGCGCACGCTGCGCCGAGTGCATCGCCGAGTGCGAACTGCTCAAGCTGAGCGACGAGGATTGCGCGCTGCTCGCGCCCGGCCAGCCCTTCGATGCGCTGGCCGAGGCTTGGCTGCGGGCCGGTCCGCGCGCGGTGCTCGTCACGCGCGGCGCCGAAGGGGCCACGCTGTACCGCCGCGACCAGCCCCGCCTGGCGGTGCGGCCGCCGCCCGTGCAGGTGGTCGACACCATCGGCGCCGGCGACACCTTCGGCGCCGGCCTGTCCGTGGCCCTGCTCGACCAGCGCGTGCAGGACGCCGACGCGCTGGCCGCATTGCCCGACGCCGCCTGGGCAGCCGTGCTGCGCTTCGCCGCCACGGCCGCGGCGCTGAACTGCGCGCGCGAAGGCGCCGACCCGCCGCAGCGCGCGGCGGTCGAGGCCCTGCAGGCGCAGGCCGCCATCCGCTGAGCCATGCCCGCGCCGCGCCGCCGCCCCCGCCAGCGCCAGCCCGAACTGGAAGAGGTGCTGTTCGGATTCTATCGTGTTTCCCTGTAACCGAAGCAATACATC
>JASGJO010000039.1:0-257596 GCA_049840715.1 Pseudorhodoferax sp. | reverse complement strand
TACGTATTGCTAAGGTTAATAGGGAAACACGATAGAATCCGAACAGCACCTACTGTTCTTGAATCGGCAGAATCGAGCCCGAATAGATCCTTGAAGACGAAGCCTGGATTTCAAAAATCTCCATATAATTTGGATTCGAGCGTATCGCCCGCCTGATGCTTCCAACCATCAGTCCTTTCTCAGCTGATCATTCGTGGCTTCGGACTCATAGAGAGCCAAGATGTCAGGTGTTCCATTTCGTGGAGATATCCTCTGAAAAAGGGTTATAAAATTCCTCTTTCAGAATGATCCAAGTTCACGGGTGTGATATTGGGGACATGGCTCCTTCAACACGGTATTTCAAGTTTTGCTTTATGATCGACGAAATGAAAGAAATAGTAATTTTAAAAAATAAAGTGTAAGTTTTGAACAAATATCGTGGAGTTGTCATACCTAACAGCCGTTTGCACTGCATCTTCCTCGGGTTTTTCGCCTTCGGGAAATTCGTTGCCGTTTTCCATATCCGAGGGGCTATTGCCCTTCACTGAAATTTCCTAGCTTATTCGAAAATGGGCTAATTTGTAGGGGTTATTTTTAACAGTTCAATCTTTCAGAGTATTCTAGAAAAGCCAGAATAGTTCTCCCGTCTCACCGATAATCGGCTTGTCATATCCCAGTTGGCCACTAGCGGCTTTGGCCATTAAATCCACATTTCGATTGCGCAGAATCTCGTTTGTCTCCTGAAGCACCTTCACGCGGAATCGCAACTGATTGACTTCGTTCTAAAATTATATCCAGCGTGGGTGTGATTTATTTCGGCTTACATTCAGGTAGACATTCTCGCTGCACATATCATTCACGACCTCTAATCCATCCTCGCCAATCATGCGCTTGCCCTGAAAAGATATTGTTAGAATTGAGAATTATGTAGTTTTAAAAGTATAGTGAAAAATGTCTTGAAAATGAAAGGATATTAGCATTATCGCCAATTTTTCCGAACTTCGATTTTCTATGCTTCGTCTATCAAAATTTGGGATATGATACTTGAAAAACATCAAAACGTATAGAATCCTCAAAAATCTTATTAAAGGTATGAAACAAAAAACTTGATTTACATTTTCCAAAACACAACATCCCTACATCTTTTATGAAAAAATCCGAGTTACAGTACTTGTTTGTATTCGAGTAGTTCCGCCTCGAGAGCTGCGATTCTGCCTCTGAGCTCGGCGACGACCTTCGAAGATTTGTCTTGGTTGGCGACCACTTTGTTCTTGATGTTTTTCGCTCGATTTGCGTACTTCAACGTGTTCAGCGTCTCCACAAAATCGCAGTCCGAAGGCGAAACGCACGCGATCATCAAAGTGCGACTAAATAAGATCAATAAGAATTTCTATAGTTCGGAGTCTACATGCAATATTCTCTGCGTCTATGTTAGAGGAATAAAGAAGCCGAGGATCTAGCAGGTAGACTCTGGTGTTCGCTTCTAGTCCTGAAGGATTTCGGAATGTACCTGTTGCCTCCCAGCGAGTCTTGCAACAGACGCGTCAACTTCGAGTCACGATACGGTACGTGTGACACTTTGCCGCTTGCTCCACCGAGCGCACTGATGACATTGCCTAGGGCGAGCTGAAAACGTTACGTTCGAATGCGATGCGACCAAAACGCAGCACTGTCTCCGCCAAATGTATCTTCTATGTTATGTCTTCTTTCCCTCTCTTTTCAGGAACTATTTTGCCAAGGGATAGTGTGTTAAGATGAGAGGGGCATAGACATTGACAAAATGATTAACGTGCATTTTTAGCACTCATTGACAAAGATCAAAACATACTGTCTTGACGAAATAGTGCCTAAAATGAGGGAGAAAAATAAAACAGAACGCGGAGGACCCATTTGGCAGAAGCAGAGAGTACTTACCAGCCCGCAATTTATACTGATGCCTTCTTTGGCTCGATCGCCTGTAGCCCCGGTCCTCTTTAGACGCTCTAAAAATTGGAAGATTTTGAGATTTCGTAAAAAAAATCATGATCCTTAAATTGGTAAATTTCATAAAGAAAGGTTGAAAATGTAAAAGCTTTTAAATAAAATGAGTGATTTTTCGTACCTGAACCGGCTAGATCAACAAAATGAAACTTCGCAGATAGAACCTCCATTTCGATTTCGCCCTAAATTGACAATAATCGAAATTTTATCTTAAAAATTGTTTAGTCAAAATTTTTCCCTCGTCTCGCATCATATAACAAGGGTAAGCAGAGGTAAAACTAGCAAGGATATATTAGTTGTTGTTTTTTTATATATATAAAAGATTTTGATGTTCTTTCATTACATGAATATGCTCATAGTGAATTCTTCTTTGATATCGCAAATCTCTAATACTATGGTCAAGGATGATGGCTCAAAGAAAACTATCTAGCGTACCGCATGCGAATCAGCTCCGTCCAACGCGGCAACCCTCTGTTGTTTCATGAAAATACTGAAAATCGCATGAGATCGCGATGATTGCTCGTTCATTTTCGTCGATGCCACTGTCCGATTTAGTGCTCCATTTTTCAGCGTTTCAAGAGTCTGAATTTGTTCATGACGGAAGTACTGAGCTATTCAGTTTTATTGCGGCATCTTCAAGTTCATGTGAATTACTGTAGTCTAATGAATATGCCAGGGTAAACTTACAGAATGCAGATCAGTGACAGTTCTCGATGTGGCGCCATGCAGATAGATCTCTCCTCTGAAAAGGAACACTTGGAAAAGTAGCCTAATCAGACATTGTTGCATACATACACGTATTATTATGAAGAAATTATTAATATAGAGTTCCATATATCATTTTATGTGCAATGATGCTGCGACATGGCGCTTTTTTCGAACTACTAATGACTTATAAGCAAAATCCAACCTTGAATCCTCCTGAATCTTCACGTTGAAGGACGAATTTCTATCGTCTGCCAACAGATCTATGATGTCTTCGTTGTAGAGCTCGATGAACTGCACAGCGACATCGAAGGACGGCTCCAATCGACCAGCCTCAGCTGCCTCCCGACGTAATTCCGTTGCTCGTCGAAACAAGTGCGCAATTGCACGTGGTATGACGCCGATTGTATTGCCCTACAAAAAGAAGAACATACCATCCTAAGTTTTTTTAAGTCAATAAATGTTATTGGAAAATTTTATCCTTTTGATATGTATGCATTTTCGCTGAATATTTTAAATTACATAAGGACGTAAGGGTGTGACGATATAAATTATAGAGTTAAATATAAAATAAATAGTATCCTTTACGTCATTATCCTATTTAGAGTTGTTTTAGATACTTATTAGACATGACTTTTTAACTGTGGCTACACCACAAAATTTGGATGCAGATTTAATTTGAAAACTCAGTACTCCTACCATCGCTTCATTCTCTTTATCCTCATCGTCTTGAGCGCAAGCCATTGCAGCCTTCTCAGCGTCGATAGCTGTACCCATAGTGAAGGTCTTACCAGAGCCCGTCTAAAATTAAATTACTTGATAAATTGTGATCTTTACAGATGCTTGCCTGTCCGTACGCCAAAATTGTGGCATTGAATCCGTCGAATAAGCCATCGACAAGCTTTTCCGCGCACGTAGACCTGCAGCAGGTGGTCGCCGCCCAGGCGCGAGCGGATGCGCTGCTCGCGCGCCACGAGCTTGCCGGCCACCAGCGCGAACAGGTAGCTCGGCTTCTTGTGCGGGTCCACCCACTTGGCGTAGTGGCGGTTCTCGTTGCCCTCGCCAGGCAAAGGGCCGTGCTCGACCAGGTTGCCGTTGGACAGCAGCACGGGGTAGGCCGTCCGGTCGGCGCGCAGCGTCACCGTGTAGCTGGCCATCACGTCGGGACGGTCCAGGAAGTAGGTGATGCGGCGGAAACCCTCGGCCTCGCACTGCGTGAAGAAGGAGCCGTTGCTGACGTACAGGCCCATCAGCTTGGTGTTCTTGGCCGGCGCGCAGGTGGTGAAGATCTCCAGCGCGAACGGACCGTCCTCGGCCGCCGGCAGGTTCTCCAGCACGAGCTGGCCGCCTTCGATGCGGAACGAGGCGCCCTGGCCGTTGACCAGCACGCGCGCCAGGTTCAGCTCCTCGCCATCGAGCCGCAGCGCCTGCGCCGGCACCTCCGGGTTGCGGCGCAGCACCATCTTGTTGAGCACCCGGGTCTTGGCCGGGTCCAGGTCGAAGCAGAGGTCGACCGTGTCGATCCAGAACGCCGGTGCCTGGTAGTCCGCGCGGCGGATGGCCACGGGCTGGCTTTGCGCATCACGCAATTGCAACATCGAGCATCTCCAGAAATTTCGAGTGGGCGAGTTCGTCGTAGTTGCGCACGGCCGCGATCACGTGCGGGCCGGCGAGTTCTTCCGCGCTGTGCGTGCTGCACACGGCCACGGCGCGCATGCCGCCGCGGCGGGCGGCTTCGATGCCGAAGGGCGCGTCCTCGAACACGATGCAGCGTTCGGGCGCCGCGCCGATGCGGCGTGCGGCTTCCAGGAAGATGGCCGGCGTGGGCTTGCCGGACAGGCCCTCGTCGCCGCCGACGATGGCCAGCGGCGGCGGGTCCATGGCGAGGCGCGACATCACGAATGCGATGTTGTGCCGGTCGCCCGCCGTGCCGACCGCCAGCTTGAGCCCGCGCGCCGCGGCCTGGCGCGCGAACGCGGTGAAGCCCGCCACTTCGCTGAACGTGGCCGCGAACAGTTCGCGGTAGATCTGTTCCTTCTCGTGCACCAGGGCCAGGGCATCGGCCTCGGCCAGCGGGCGGCCGAACACCTCGGCCATGCACTCCACGCCGGTGCGGCCGGTGGTGCGCGCGAGGATCTCGGCCGCTTCCATCTGGATGCCGTGCCGGCGGCAGAAGGCCACCCAGGAGCGGGCATGCCAGGGCATGGAATCGACCATGGTGCCGTCCATGTCGAAGATCAGGGCTTCGGTTTTCATTCTCTAGATGCCCTGCTTGAGCGAGGCTTCGATGAAGGCGTCCAGGTCGCCGTCCAGCACCTTCTGCGTGGCCGAGATCTCGACGTTGGTGCGCAGGTCCTTGATGCGGCTGTTGTCCAGCACGTAGCTGCGGATCTGGTGGCCCCAGCCCACGTCGGTCTTGCTGTCCTCGAGCTTTTGCTGCTCTTCCTGGCGCTTGCGCATCTCGTGGTCGTACAGGCGCGAGCGCAGGCGCTTCCAGGCCACGTCGCGGTTGCTGTGCTGGCTGCGGCCGTCCTGGCACTGCACGACGATGCCGGTCGGGATGTGCGTGAGGCGCACGGCCGAATCGGTCTTGTTGATGTGCTGGCCGCCGGCGCCGGAGGCGCGGAAGGTGTCGGTGCGCACGTCGGCCGGGTTGATCTCGATCTCGATCGAGTCGTCGATCTCCGGATAGACGAAGATGCTGGCGAAGCTGGTGTGGCGCCCGCCCGAGCTGTCGAACGGCGACTTGCGCACCAGGCGGTGCACGCCGGTCTCGGTGCGCAGCAGGCCGAACGCGTACTCGCCCTCGATCTTGACCGTGGCGCCCTTGATGCCGGCCGTGTCGCCGGGCGACTCGTCTTCCACCGTGGTCTTGAAGCCCTTGCGCTCGGCGTACTTGAGGTACTGGCGCAGCAGCATGCTGGCCCAGTCGCAGGCCTCGGTGCCGCCGGCGCCGGCCTGGATGTCGACGAAGCAGTTCAGCGGGTCGGCCGGGTTGCTGAACATGCGGCGGAATTCCAGCGCCTCGACCTCGGCCGCCAGCTTGGCGCCTTCGGCCTCGATGGTGGCAAGGCCGGCCTCGTCGCCTTCTTCCTTGCTCATCTCGTAGAGCTCGCTGTTGTCGGCGAGCTCACGCGCGAGCCGCTCCAGCGTCACGACGACGTCTTCGAGCGCCTTCTTCTCCTTGGCGAGTTCCTGGGCCTTCTTGGGTTCGTTCCAGACCGCGGGGTCTTCCAGCGCGGCGTTGACGGTCCTTAGGCGTTCGGCTTTGGCATCGGCGTCAAAGATACCCCCGTAGTTCCTGGGTCCTCGCGGCCAGGTCCGTCAGTTGGGTGCCGATCTGGTTGATGTGTTCTGCGTCCATGGTGATCTCGCTGGTCGGTGGTGCCTTGCGGCAAAACGTGCGATTTTCTCATGCGCACCCGGCCGCCCGCCGTGTCCCTGCGGCGGGCGGGGGAGGCGACCGTTCAGGCGGCCGCGTGGGCAAGGCGCGGCCGGCTGCTGCCGAGCCGGAACACGGCCACGGCCTGGACCAGGTCGTGGGCCTGGGATTTGAGGCTGCTGGCCGCGGCGGCGCTCTGCTCGACGAGCGCCGCATTCTGCTGGGTGGCGTGGTCCATCTGCGTCACGGCCTCGCCGATCTGGGCCACGCCCGAGCTCTGCTGCTGGCTGGCGGCGCTGATTTCGCCCATGAGGTCGGTCACGCGCTGGATGGCGGCCACCACCTGCTGCATGGTGGCGCCGGCCGCGTCGACCTGGGCCGAGCCTTCCTCCACGCGTGCGCTGCTGGTGCCGATCAGCGCCTTGATCTCGCGTGCGGCCTCGGCGCTGCGCTGGGCCAGGTGGCGCACCTCGCTGGCCACCACGGCGAAGCCGCGGCCCTGTTCGCCGGCGCGGGCGGCCTCCACGGCGGCGTTCAGCGCCAGGATGTTGGTCTGGAAGGCGATGCCGTCGATGGTGCCGATGATGTCGGCGATGCGGCGCGAGGCGTCGGCGATGCCCTGCATGGTCTGCACCACGCGGCCCACGGCGGCGCCGCCCTCGGCCGCGATGCGCGAGGCTTCCTGCGACAGGCCGTTGGCGCTGCGCGCGTTGTCGGCGTTCTGGCGCACGGTGGCGCTGAGCTGTTCCATCGAGGCCGCCGTCTGCTCCAGGGCCGAGGCCTGCTGCTCGGTGCGGGCCGACAGGTCGTTGTTGCCCAGCGCGATCTCGGCGCTGGCGGTGGCCACGCCCTCGGCGTTCTCGCGTACGTTGCTGACTACGCTGGACAGCGCGCCCTGCATGGCGTGCAGCGCGTTGAGCAGTTCGGCCACCTCGTCCTTGCCCAGCACCTGGGCGGCGGCGGTCAGGTCGCCGGCGGCCACGGCGCGCGACACGGCCACGGCCCGGTCCAGCGGCCGCACGACCGAGCGGCTGAAGGCGATGGCGCCGCCGACGGCCAGCACGCAGACCACGGCCATGGTGGCCAGGCTGATGGACAGCGCGTGGCGCGACTGCGCGGCGGCCGCCTCGGCGATGCCGCGGCTCTCGGCCGCGATCCGGTCGCCGGCCTGGTCCAGCAGCTGGGCCGGTTCGCGGTCCATGCCCTGCACGGCCTTGTCGCCGGCGCCGGGCTCGAACGCGGCGGCCTCGAAGGCCGCATAGCCCTTGCGGTAGCCCGCGCCCATGGCGGTGTGCGCATCGCGGAAGCGCGCGATCAGCTGGCCGGCCTCGCCGTTGCCCAGCACGGCGGCGAGCTGCTGCGCGCCGCGGGCCACGTCTGCCTCTTTCTTCTGGAAGGCGGCCCAGTAGCGTTCGCGCTGGGCCGGGTCTTTGCCGCGCAGCAGCACGTTCTTCCACTCCTGGACCTGGACCTTGAAGTCGTTGAGCAGCACGGCCACGTCGCGCTCCTGCGCGGTGTGCGCGTGCACCGTGGTCTCGTAGGTGGCGAGGCCCTGGTGGAGCTGGAACATGCCGAACAGGGCCGCGCAGAGCAGGGCGCCCAGCGCGGCAACGAAGGCCAGGGGAAGCTTGAGGCTGAGTTTCATGCGGGTCTCCGGGAATTCCCGGAGGGCATTGGACGGCAATTGCGTGACGGCCGCAACGCCTCGTGCCGGTTCCGGCTAGGCGATGAAGCGCTCGATGGCCTGCGCCACCGCCAGGGGCTGGTCGTGCTGCAGCATGTGGCCGGCGTCGGCGATGCGCAACACTTCGCAGTCGGCGATCTGCTCCAGCCGGCGGTGGTAGTCGTCCAGCGTGTAGCGGCCCTTCCACCATTGCGAGAGGCTGTCGTCGGCGGCCTCCACGGCCAGCACGGGCGCCGTGATCGCGCGGTACAGCGCCAGCACCTCGTCCACGCGCATGGCCTGGGCGAAGATGGTCTTGTGCGCGGCATCGCCGCGGATGCGCCATTCGGCGCTGCCGTCGGCGCGGCGCGTCTCGTGGGCCCACTGGCGCGCCAGCCAGTCGGCCTTGTCCTGCGGCAGCCGGCGGTTGGTCTTCATGAGGCGGCGCGCCACGCCGTCGGCGCTGTCGTAGGGCGCCAGGCCCATCTCGCCGCGGTGGAGCTGCTTGAGCTCGTCCATCCAGCGCGCGTAGCGGCGCGGCGTTTCCTCGGACCGGTGCTCGGGCGAGCCGAAGCCCTCCAGGTTCACGAGCCGGCGGATGCGCGCCGGCCGCACGCCCGCGTACATCATGGCCACGTTGCCGCCCATGCTGTGGCCGACCAGGTTCACGGGCCGGTCGCCGGCGTAGTGGTCGAGCAGGAAGTCCAGGTCCGCGAGGTAGTCGGCGAAGCAGTAGCTGTCCACCGGCGCGGCTTCGGTCAGGCCGTAGCCGCGCCAGTCGGGCGCGACGACGAAGTGGTCCTGCGCGAGCGCGTCCACCACGAACTGCCAGGAGGCCGAGACGTCCATCCAGCCGTGCACGAGCACCAGCGGCGCGCGGTCCGGGGCCGGCTCGCCCCACAGGCGGACATGGGCGCGCAGCGTGCGCAGGGGGATCATGTCGCTGCGCGAGGGGCGAAGGGGCTGGTACATGGGCGGCGATGGTAGGGCAGGGGCGGGGCCGGGCACGGTCAGCCGCGCGACAGGAAAGCTGCGAAACTCTCGCGCTTCGCCGTACCGACAAGCATCTCCATGCACACTGTTCCCCTGGGCCGCAGTGGCCTGCACGTGACGCCGCTCTGCCTGGGCACCATGACCTTCGGCGAGCAGGTCGACAGCGCCACCGCGCACGCCATCCTGGACCGCTCGCTCGCGCTGGGCATCACCTTCATCGACACGGCCGAGATGTACGCCGTGCCGGCACGCGCCGAGACCTATGGCGCGACCGAGACCATCATCGGCGACTGGTTCGCGGCCCGCCCGGGCGTGCGCCAGCGCGTGCTGCTGGCGACCAAGGCCGCCGGCCCGCCGCGCGGCATGCCGTGGATCCGCCATGGCCGGGCCGAGTTCAAGGCCAGCGACATCGTCGAGTCCTGCGAGGCGAGCCTCAAGCGCCTGCGCACCGACGTGATCGACCTCTACCAGCTGCACTGGCCGGCGCGCAACCTGCCGGCCTTCGGCGCGCGCTACTTCGACCCGGCCCAGGACAAGCCCGCGCCCGCGATCGAGGAGCAGCTGCGCGCGCTCGACAGCCTGGTGCGCGCGGGCAAGGTGCGCGCGATCGGCCTGTCCAACGAGACGCCCTACGGCGTGCACGAGTTCGTGCGCCTGGCGGAAAGCCATGGCCTGGCGCGCGTGGCCTCGGTGCAGAACGCCTACTGCCTGATCAACCGCAGCGTGGAGCACGCGCTCGACGAAACCCTGCACCGGCTGGACGTGGGCCTGCTGGCCTATTCGCCGCTGGGCTTCGGCCTGCTGACCGGCAAGTACGACGCGGGCGGCACCAGCGGCCCGGCTGCCCCCGGCGAGGCGCGCATCGCGCGCTATGCCTCGGTGCGCGCGGGGCGCTGGGGGCGCGAGGCGGCGCTGGCGGCCGCGCGGCGCTACAACGCGCTGGCGCGCGAACACGGGCTCACGCCCACGCAGCTGGCGCTGGCCTTTTGCCGCAGCAAATGGCAGGTGGCCAGCACCATCCTGGGCGTGACCAGCGTGGCGCAGCTGGAGGAAGACGTGGCGGCCTTCGCCACCGAACTCTCGCCCGAGATCCTGGCAGCGCTGGACGCGCTGCACCTGGCGCTGGGCGACCCGGCCCTTTGAGCATGGCCAAGCCGCACGTCTCGGAAACGCCGGCCACGCAGCTGCTGCGCGCCCACAGGATCGCGTTCACCGAGCACCCGTACGCGTACCTGGAGCACGGCGGCGCCCAGCACAGCGCCGAGGTGCTGGGGCTGGACCCGTTCACGGTCGTCAAGACCCTGGTCATGCAGGACCAGGACGCCAGGCCGCTGCTGGTGCTCATGCACGGCAACCGCAAGGTCTCGACCAAGAACCTGGCGCGCCAGATCGGCGCCAAGTCGGTCGAGGCCTGCGCGCCCGAGATGGCGAACCGCCACAGCGGCTACCTGGTGGGCGGCACCTCGCCGTTCGGCACGAAGAAGCGCATGCCGGTCTACATCGAGGAGACGGTGCTGGCGCTGCCGCGCATCGCCATCAACGGCGGGCGGCGCGGCTTCCTGGTCGGCCTGGACCCGCAGGTCTGCGTGCAGCTGCTGGACGCCAGGCCGGTGCAGTGCGGCCTGCCCTTGTGACGGGCGGCGCTGGCACAATGCGCGCGCCTTTCGCTGGAGACGTTTGCACCCCATGAATTCCATCCTCGCCACGCTGGCGGCCTACCTGCTGGGCTCCTTGTCCTTCGCCGTGATCGTCAGCCGCGCGATGGGCCTGTCGGACCCGCGCAGCTACGGGAGCAAGAACCCCGGCGCGACCAATGTGCTGCGCTCGGGCAGCAAGGCCGCCGCGCTCGTCACGCTGCTGCTCGACGCGCTCAAGGGCTGGCTGCCGGTGGCGCTGGTGGCCTGGCACGGCGAGCGCTTCGGCCTGCACGAGGGCACGGTGGCGCTGGTCGGCCTGGCGGCCTTCCTGGGCCACCTGTACCCGGTGTTCTTCCGCTTCCAGGGCGGCAAGGGCGTGGCCACGGCGCTGGGCGTGCTGTTCGGCGTGGACTGGCTGCTGGGCCTGGCCGCGGCGCTGACCTGGGCCATCATCGCCTTCTTCTTCCGCTATTCCTCGCTGGCCTCGCTGGTGGCGGCTGTGTTCGCGCCGGTCTACTACCTGTTCGGCAACGGCCTGGCCTGGTATGCCGACAAGCGCATCGCGCTGGCCTTGGGGGTGATGGCGCTGCTGCTGTTCTGGCGCCACCGCGAGAACATCGGCCGGCTCGCGCAGGGGCGCGAATCGCGCCTGGGCAGCAAGAAGAAGTAGCGGCCTTCAGGCCGCGTGCGTGCGCTCGGCCTGCAGGCCCTGGCGCAGCAGGGCCTGGTGGTTGATGCGCACGCGGTTGCGCAGCAGCTCGGGCGTCAGCGCCGACTGGATGGCCGGGCCGCCGTGGCCGATGCGCTGCAGGCGCGGCGTGGCGAGCTTGTCGCCGCTCCTGCCCAGCACGGTCGCCACCAGCGGATGGTTGGCCTGGCGGCCGCGGCGCAGCACCAGCGCCACCTCGCCCGAGTTCAGACGCACGAAGCTGCCCGGCGGGCACAGGCCCACGGCGCGCACCAGGGCCATGCCGGCGGCCTCGCGCGCGACGTCGCCGCGGCCCAGCATGGCGCGCACGGTCTCGATCACGCTGCGCGCCGCGCGCGACTTGCGCGGGCTGATCATCGCGGCGTAGCGGTCCACCACCTGCAGGATGCGGGCCAGGCGCTGCACCGGGGCCAGCGTGTCCAGGGCCGCGGAAGGCAGGCTCTCGTGGTGCAGGGCGACGACCTGCAACCAGTCCGCATCGGCCACGCCCAGGCGGCCCAGCAGCAGGCTGCCGGTCTGTGCATGCGCGTCGATCTGCTCCTTCTGCTCCGCGCTGGGGGCTTCGGTCTGCTCGGCCAGGCGGTTCTGCAGCGCGGTCATGGACAGGTTCATGGTCAGCGCCGCGCCCACCAGGCTGTCGCGTTCGGCCTGCGGCAGCGCCAGTTCCGCCGCCAGTACGTGGCACAGCACGCCGCAGACCAGCGCATGGGCGCTGCTGTAGCCCAGCGTGCGGTTGGCCGCGAGCTGGTACAGCAGGTACAGGCCGGTGTCCATGTCGTGTTGCAGCAGGTCCTGCATCCAGCGGTCGTACTGCTGCACCTTGCGCGGGAATTCGGCCACCTGGCGCGGGCGCAGCAGGAGCGTGGACAGGCCCGCCTCGAGCTCGGACCACAGGCCCAGCAGGTCTTCGTACTCGGCCTCCTGCGGATGCGGGACGGCGGTGGGCTGCATGGCCATGTCAGTAGCGCTGCTCCAGCACCATCTGCTGCGGGCCGCGGCTCATCTGGAAGCGTGCCAGCACGTTGTTGCCGAGCAGCACATAGGGCATGGGCTGCGGCACGACGGCGGCCTCGATGTCCGTGAGCTCGGTCTCGCCGATGCGCAGCGAGGCCAGGCGGACGACCCACACCTGCGCGCTGCCGTTGGCCGTGCTGACGCGGGCCTGGCGGCCCTTGCGGAAATCCAGCCCCAGGCGTTCGGCCTCGGCGGTGTCCAGCGCCACGGTGCTGGCGCCCGTGTCTACCATGAACTGCACGAGCTGGCCGTTGATGCGGCCCTGGCCCATGAAGTGGCCGCGGCCGTCGGCCTGCAGCACGATGCGCCGGTTGGCGGCGGCCCCGGCCATGTGGACCGGCGAGGCGCCCAGGCGCACGCTGGTGCGGCGCCCGCCGACCTCGAGCTCGGCCTGATCGCCCTGCAGGGCCAGCAGCCTGACGCCGCGCCAGCTCTCGCCGATGGCCAGGCTGCGCGGCCCGGCGCCGTCCACGACCAGCAGCGCGCGCTGGCCCAGCACGCCCGTCAGCGCCACGGACTGCGCCTGCGCCGGGCCCAGCCAGGCGGCCAGCAGCAGGGCCGCCAGCGCGGCAGCCGGGCGCATGCGCATCAGTCGCGGAAGTTGTTGAACGACAGCGGGATGTCGGTGATGTCCTTGCGGATCAGCGCCATCGCGGCCTGCAGGTCGTCGCGCTTGGCGCCGGTCACGCGCACGGTCTCGCCCTGGATGGCGGCCTGCACCTTGAGCTTGCTGTCCTTGACCAGGCGCTGCAGCTTCTTGGCCAGCTCGGCCTCGATGCCGTTGCGCACCTTGATCACGCGCTTGACCTTGTCGCCGCCCATCTTCTGCACGTCGCCCATGTCCAGGAAGCGCACGTCGACCTCCTGCTTGGCGAGCTTGTTGCGCAGCACGTCGGCGATCTGGTCGAGCTGGAAGTCGGCATCGCCGATGACGGTGATCTCCTTGTCCTTGAGCTCGATGGCGGCCGAGGTGCCTTTGAAGTCGAAGCGGGTGCCGATTTCCTTGGCGCTGTTGTCCACGGCATTGCGGACCTTGACGAGGTCGGCTTCACAAACGGTGTCGAAAGAGGGCATGGGTGAGGTTCCTGGAGGTTGCGCCGGGCCGTGAGCGCGGGCGTCAGGGCCGGCATGCGATGCGACAATTCCGGGATGTTAGTCGAGATGAATGTGCCGCTGCGGGCCTACAACGCCTTCGGCATCGTCGCGCGCGCGCAGACGCTGGTGCGCGTGGCGTCAGAGGCCGATCTGGCGGCCGTGCTGGCCGACCCGGAGCTCGCGGCAAGCCCGAAGTTCGTGCTGGGCGGCGGCAGCAACATCGTGCTGACCGGCGACGTGCGCGCGCTGGTGCTCAAGGTGGAGATCATGGGCCGGCGCGTGGTCGAGGAGCTTGACCGCGCCTGGATCGTCGAGGCCGGCGCCGGCGAGAACTGGCACGCCTTCGTGGCCTGGACGCTCGCGCAAGGCATGCCGGGCCTGGAAAACCTCGCGCTGATCCCGGGCACCGTGGGCGCCTCGCCCGTGCAGAACATCGGCGCCTACGGCGTGGAACTGCAGGACCGCTTCGAGTCGCTCGATGGCATCGACCTTGCGACCGGCAAGCCCTTCACGCTGAACGCCGCGCAATGCGCCTTCGGCTACCGCGATTCGGTGTTCAAGCACGCGGCGGCCGAGTTGTCGGACTTCGGCCTGGCGGGCCGCGCGCTGATCACGCGCGTGCGGCTGCGCCTGCCCAAGGCCTGGAAACCCGTGCTGGGCTACCTGGACCTGGAGCGCAAGCAGGCCGAGGCCGGCATCGCCGCGCCCACGGCCCGGCAGGTCTTCGACTGGATCTGCGAGATCCGCCGCCACAAGCTGCCCGATCCGCAGGTGATCGGCAACGCCGGCAGCTTCTTCAAGAATCCGACCGTGACGCCCGAGCAGTGCGCCGACATCATCGGCCGCGACCCGCGCGTGGTGCACTACCCGATGGCCGACGGCAGCATCAAGCTGGCCGCGGGCTGGCTCATCGACGCCTGCGGCTGGAAGGGCAAGAGCGTGGGCAACGCCGGCGTCTACGAAAAGCAGGCGCTGGTGCTCGTGAACCGCGGTGGCGCGGAGAACCCCGCGACGGGCGGCGAGGTCATGACGCTGGCCCGGGCGATCCAGACCAGCGTCTACGAGCGCTTCGGCATCCGGCTGGAGCCGGAGCCGGTGGTCGTTTGACCGGCCGCTGCTTCAGCCGTAGTGGCAGATGTAGTGGTACGGGCCGGTCTCGGTCGTCACGCGGATGTCGAACTGGGTGTTGCCGGGCACGCTGAATTGTTCGCCGGCGGATGACTTGACCCAGGCGTCGGTGCCGGCCAGGCGGTATTCGCAGGCGCCGCCCACGCATTCCATGATCTCGGGCGCGGCCGTGCCGAAAGTCGAGTTCGGCCGGCAGGACGACGCCCACGCTTTTCCTGGTGCCGTCGGGGAAGGTGATGCCGTGGCTGACGCATTTGCCGTCGAAGTACACATTGGCCTGGGTCGTGACGGTCACGCCCGCGATGCTGCTGGTGGTCATGGTCTCAAAAAGACAGAGTGAAAAAACTAGTTGCGGCGCGCGGCCCAGGCCTCGGGCGCGAAGCCCGCGGTCACGGTGCCGTCGTCCCACTCGACAACCGGGCGCTTGATCGCGCTGGGCTGCGCGCGCAGCAGCGCGCCGGCGCTGGCCGCGTCGTGCACGGCGGCCTGCTGCGCCGCGTCGAGCTTGCGCCAGGTCGTGCCCTTGCGGTTGAGCACGGTCTCCCAGCCGAGCGCGGCGATCCAGGCGTCCAGCTGCGCCGGCACGCCGGCCTTCTTGAAATCGTGGAAGGTGTAGGTGATGCTCTGGTCGTCGAGCCAGGTGCGCGCCTTCTTGACGGTGTCGCAGTTGGGAATGCCGTACAGGGTGGTCATGGCGCGCGATTATGGCGAACGCGTTTGCGAGAATCCGGGCCCTATGCACACCCTTGCCGAATGGCTCGCGCACTGCGAGCGACTGCACACCCGACCGATCGACCTGGGGCTGGAGCGCGTGCGCCAGGTGGCCGAACGCATGCAGCTGCGCTTCGATGGCACCGTCATCACCGTGGCCGGCACCAACGGCAAGGGCTCGACCTGCGCCATGCTGGAATCCATCGCCGGCCAGGCCGGCTGGCGCACCGGCGTCTACACCTCGCCGCACCTCGTGCACTTCGAGGAGCGTTGCCGCATCGCGGGCGTGCCCGTGGCCGAGGCCGAACTGCTGCCGCAGTTCGCGCGCGTGGAGGCGGCGCGCGGCGACACCACGCTGAGCTACTTCGAGTTCACCACGCTGGCCATCCTGGGCTGCCTGGCCGATGCCAGGCTGGACCTCGCCGTGCTCGAGGTGGGGCTGGGCGGCCGCCTCGACGCCGTCAACGTGATCGATGCCGACTGCGCCGTGATCACGAGCATCGACCTGGACCACATGGAGTTCCTGGGCCCGGACCGCGAATCCATCGGCTTCGAGAAGGCTGGCATCCTGCGGCCCGGCCGCCCGGCCGTGGTCAGCGATCCGGTGCCGCCGGCCAGCATCGCGCGCCATGCGCAGGCCATCGGCGCCGACCTGTGGCAGTCCGGCGTGGACTTCAACTTCTCGGGCGACCAGCAGCAATGGGCCTGGGCCGGCCGCGGCAAGCGCTACAGCGGCCTGGCCTACCCGGCGCTGCGGGGCGCCAACCAGCTACTCAACGCGGCCGGCGTGCTGGCCGCGCTGACGGCCGTGCGCGAGCGCCTGCCGATCCCGGCCCAGGCCGTGCGGGCCGGGCTGGCGCTGGTCGAGCTGCCGGGACGCTTCCAGATCGTGCCGGGCCAGCCCACGCTGGTGCTGGACGTGGCGCACAACCCGCACGCGGCCGCCGCGCTCGCGGCCAACCTGGACGCCATGGGTTTTTTCCCCAACACCCATGCGGTCTTTGGCGCCATGGCCGACAAGGACCTGGACGGCATCCTGCGCCGCATGGCCCCGGTCGTGGACCGCTGGTACTTCTGCGATCTGCCGGGCGCGCGTGCGGCGCGGGCCGACGATCTGCTGCAGCGCTGGCAGGCGCTCGACGCGCGCAAGGATGCATCGGCAAGCACGCATGCCGGCCCCACGCAGGCCCTGGCGGCGGCCGTGGCCGCGGCGGACCCCGCTGATAGAATCCTCGTCTTTGGGTCATTCCTGACCGTAGGTGGCGTGCTGGAGCAAGGCCTCCCCCAACTGCACGCCAAGCACCTTGGTCGCTGAACCTCACTCCATGGCCTTTTTCAAGTTTCGCGCGCGCGGCCCCCAAGGCGACGAGCAGCCGGCCACCCCTGCGGAAACCATCGACGACATGCGCCGCCGTGCGCGCCATCGGCTGATCGGCGCCACCGTGCTCGTGCTGGTCGGCGTGCTGGGATTCCCGCTGCTGTTCGACTCGCAGCCCCGGCCGATCCAGGTCGACATCCCCTTCGACATTCCCGACCGCGACAAGGCCCAGCTGCCGGGTGCCGGCGCCGGTGGCAAGGTGGCCCAGGCGGCGCCCGAGCCCGCGCAGGCCTCGGGCACCGTGGCGGCCGATGCGAGCCTGAACGCCAAGGAAGAGGTGCTGCCCCCGGCGGCGCCAGCGCCTGCCCGCAGCGAGGCCAAGGCCGAGCCGACAGGCCGAAGCCAAGGTCGAACACAAATCCGAGCCCAAGGCCGAGGCCAGGAGCGAGCCGAAGAGCGAACCCCGCCGCGCCCAAGGCAGAGGCCAAGGCGCCCACGCCGGCGCCCGGCCCTGCGCCGGCTCCGGCCGCCGACAGCGGTGCCCGTGCGCGTGCGCTGCTGGACGGCAAGACCGTGACGCCTGCCGCTGCGCCGGCCAGCGCGGCGGAGCAGTCCGGCCGCTTCGTGGTGCAGGTGGGTGCGTTCGCCGATGCCGACAAGGCGCGCGAGACGCGCCAGCGCCTGGAGCGCGCCGGCCTCAAGACCTACACCCAGGAAGTGCAGACCAAGGACGGCGCACGCATCCGCGTGCGCGTCGGCCCCTACGGCGTGCGGGCCGAGGCCGACAAGGCGGCCGAGCGCATCAAGGCATTGAGCCTGCCGGCTTCGGTGCTCACGCTCTAACACCCGTGCGCATGGCCTGTTCTCGACTGGATCCTGTTGGCCGTGCTGGCCTGCTCGCTGCTGCTGGGGGCTTGGCGCGGGCTCGTGTTCGAGGTGCTGTCGGTGCTGGGCTGGATCGCCGCCTTCGTGCTGGCGCCAGTGGCTGGCGCCCGATGTGGCGCCGCACTTGCCAATGGGCGAGGCGCAGCCGATACGGTGCGCTACGTGGCAGCGTTCGCACTGGTGTTCGTGCTGGGGGCGTTTGCCTGCGGGTTGCTGGCGGCGCTGTTCAAGCGGCTGGTGCAGGCGGTGGGCCTGCGGCCGGTGGACCGGGTGCTGGGCATGGTGTTCGGCCTGTTGCGCGGCGCCATCTTGATTCTGGCGGCCGGCGTCATCATCTCCAACACGCCGCTGCAGCGCCGACGCCCTGGTGGCGCCAGTCCTACGGGGCCGGCGTCACGGTGTCGGTGCTGCATGCGTTCAAGCAGGCGCTGCCGAGCGGGCTTGCCGAGTACCTACCTGAGTCTTGCGGCCTGAGCCTGGCCGCTTTTTTACCTGCGGGATCAACCATGTGCGGAATCGTCGGCGTCGTCAGCAATGCCCCTGTCAACCAGCTGATCTATGACGCGCTGCTGCTGTTGCAGCACCGCGGCCAGGATGCGGCCGGTATCGTGACGCAGCAGGAGCGCAAGTTCTTCATGCACAAGGCCAAGGGCATGGTGCGCGACGTGTTCCGCACGCGCAACATGCGCGCGCTGCCGGGCAACTGCGGCCTGGGCCAGGCGCGCTATCCCACGGCCGGCAATGCCTACAGCGAGGAAGAGGCCCAGCCCTTCTACGTCAACGCGCCGTTCGGCATCGTGCTGGTGCACAACGGCAACCTGACCAACGCGCACGCGCTGAAGGCCGAGCTGTTCAGCACCGACCACCGCCACACCAACACCGAGAGCGACTCCGAGGTGCTGCTCAACGTGCTGGCGCACGAGCTGGAGCGCTCCACGCGCGGCGTGCCGCTCAAGGTCGCCGACGTGTTCGCGGCCGTGCGCGCCGTGCACCGGCGCGTGCGCGGCTCCTATGCCGTGGTCGCGCTGATCGCGGGCTACGGCCTGCTGGCCTTCCGCGACCCCTATGGCATCCGCCCGCTCGCCATGGGCCGTAGCGGCGACACCGTCATGGTGGCCAGCGAATCGGTCACGCTGGAAGGCACGGGCCACGATTTCGAGCGCAACGTGGAGCCCGGCGAGGCGGTGTTCATCGACCTGCAAGGCCAGGTGCATGCCGAGCAGTGCGCCGAATCGCCGCGGCTGAACCCCTGCATCTTCGAGTACGTCTACCTCGCGCGGCCCGATTCGGTCATGGACGGCATCTCGGTCTACCAGGCCCGCCTGAACCTGGGCGAGGCGCTGGCCAAGCGCCTGGTTTCCACGCTGCCGCCGAGCAGCGTGGACGTGGTGATCCCGATCCCCGAATCCAGCCGCCCGAGCGCCATGCAACTGGCGCAGCTGCTGGGCATTCCCTACCGCGAAGGCTTCGTCAAGAACCGCTACGTGGGCCGCACCTTCATCATGCCGGGGCAGGGCGTGCGCAAGAAGTCGGTGCGCCAAAAGCTCAACGCCATCGCCAGCGAGTTCAAGGACCGCAATGTGCTGCTGGTCGACGACTCCATCGTGCGCGGCACCACCAGCCGCGAGATCGTGCAGATGGCGCGCGATGCCGGCGCCCGCAAGGTCTACCTGGCCAGCGCCGCGCCGCCGGTGCGCTACCCCAACGTCTACGGCATCGACATGCCGACCAAGGACGAGCTGGTCGCGCACGGCCGCACGGTCGAGGAGGTGCGCGCCATCATCGGCTGCGACGCGCTGATCTACCAGGACGTCGACGGCATGAAGAAGGCCGTGGGTTCGCTGAACCCGGCCATCGCCGGCTTCGATGCCTCGTGCTTCGACGGCGTCTACGTGACCGGCGACATCTCCGAAGGCGACATCGCCCGTCTCAACGAGCGCCGGGTGGGTGGCAGCGAGGACGCTGCCGACAGCTCGCGCCTGGCCCTGCCGAACGCCGAAGCCGCTTGATCCCCCATCTCCGATATGCCGACCACTTCCGTCCGTACCCGTTTCGCGCCGTCTCCGACCGGCTTCATCCACCTGGGCAACATCCGCTCGGCGCTGTACCCCTGGGCGTTCGCGCGCGCCAGCGGCGGCACCTTCGTGCTGCGCATCGAGGACACCGACCTGGAGCGCTCCTCGCAGGCCGCCGTCGACGTGATCATCGAAGGCATGCGCTGGCTGGGCCTGGACCACGACGAAGGGCCGTTCTACCAGATGCAGCGCATCGCGCGCTACAAGGAGGTGCTGGCCCGGATGCAGGCGCAGGACCTGGTCTATCCCTGCTACATGAGCGTGGCCGAGCTCGACGCCCTGCGCGAGCGGCAGATGGCCAACAAGGAAAAACCGCGCTACGACGGCACCTGGCGGCCCGAACCCGGCAAGCAGCTGCCGCCGGTGCCCGAAGGCGTGCAGCCCGTGCTGCGCTTCAGGAATCCGCAGGGCGGTTCGGTGGTCTGGGACGACAAGGTCAAGGGCCGCATCGAGATCCGCAACGACGAGCTCGACGACCTCGTGATCGCGCGGCCCGACGGCACGCCGACCTACAACTTCTGCGTGGTCGTCGACGACATCGACATGGACATCACCCACGTGATCCGCGGCGACGACCACGTCAACAACACGCCGCGCCAGATCAACATCTTCCGCGCGCTCGGCAAGGAGCCGCCGGTCTACGCGCATCTGCCCACCGTGCTCAACGAGCAGGGCGAGAAGATGAGCAAGCGCAACGGCGCCAAGCCCGTCACGCAGTACCGCGACGAGGGCTACCTGCCCGACGCCATGGTCAACTACCTCGCGCGCCTGGGCTGGAGCCATGGCGACGACGAGATCTTCAGCCGCGCACAATTCCTGGCGTGGTTCGACCTGGACCACCTGGGCCGCAGCGCCGCCCAGTTCGACGAGGCCAAGCTGCGCTGGGTCAACGCCCAGCACCTCAAGGCCACGGCCGACGACGTGCTCGCGCCGCTGGTGGCCGAACAGCTCGGCAAGCGCGGCATCGCTTCGGACGAGCGCCTGCCCGCGATCTGCGGCCTGTTCAAGGACCGCTGCGACACCACGGTGGCGCTGGCGGACTGGGCCGCGGCCTTCTACCGCGGCGTGCAGCCCAAGCCCGAGGAACTGGCCCAGCACGTGACCGACGCCGTGCGCCCCGCGATCGCCGCGCTGGCCGACAAGCTGGAGACCGTGGCCTGGGACAAGCCGGCCATCGCCGCCGCGCTCAAGGAAGTGCTGGGTGCGCACGGCCTCAAGATGCCGCAACTGGCCATGCCCGTGCGGGTGCTGGTCATGGGCACGGCCCAGACGCCGTCTCTCGACGCCGTGCTCGCGCTGTCGACGAAAAAAAATGTGATCGAAAGATTGCGAGGCGCCTGAAAAGCGTTCTATAATTTGAGGCTCGATAGATGACGAGAAAGCGGGCTGAAAAGCTTGTGAAGACGTCAAAAATTGACAACGACCCAAGGGGGTATAGCTCAGCTGGGAGAGCGCTTGCATGGCATGCAAGAGGTCAGCGGTTCGATCCCGCTTACCTCCACCAAGTAAGTTGTCGGTTCTGTCGATCGGATTCGTCCGCAGGTTTTGACCCTATCGTCTAGAGGCCTAGGACATCACCCTTTCACGGTGAGTACCGGGGTTCGAATCCCCGTAGGGTCGCCAAGTTCGTAGCGCTTGGGTTGCCGCAAGGCGCCGAAGCTACCTACCAGGAGTGGTAGTTCAGTTGGTTAGAATACCGGCCTGTCACGCCGGGGGTCGCGGGTTCGAGTCCCGTCCACTCCGCCAAATTTCCTTCGGGAAATCGACGGGCTTGCAGCAGAGATGTTGAAGCCCGTTTTAGTTTGAAGATGGATGGTTCACCCGGGGGGTATAGCTCAGCTGGGAGAGCGCTTGCATGGCATGCAAGAGGTCAGCGGTTCGATCCCGCTTACCTCCACCACGTGAACCATCGGTCATTGACCCTATCGTCTAGAGGCCCAGGACATCACCCTTTCACGGTGAGTACCGGGGTTCGAATCCCCGTAGGGTCGCCAAGTTCGTAGCGCTTGGGTCGCCGCAAGGCGCCGAAGCTACCTACCAGGAGTGGTAGTTCAGTTGGTTAGAATACCGGCCTGTCACGCCGGGGGTCGCGGGTTCGAGTCCCGTCCACTCCGCCACAACAACAACGGGTTACGCAAGCGATTGCGTAACCCGTTCGTCTTGGGGCGTCGTGAAGGAGCGAAAGGCTCAGCCTTGCGCGCGGCGGGCGCGGGCGCGCGCCAGGGCGGCCTCGACGATGGCGCGCCGGGGATCGGCTTGAGGCGTGGTCGGCTCGGCGGCCGTCGTGTCTTCAGGCGGCGCGGCAGTCGAAGGCGCATTGGCCTGCAGCCGCGACACATGCTGCGCATACCGCGCCCGTGCCGCGGTCGCCTGGTCTTCCGACCACGCGGCCCAGCCGGTCCGGTTGCCGCTCGCCGGTTCGAGCCGGATGCAGTCGACCGGACAGACCGGAATGCAGAGTTCGCAGCCCGTGCAATGCGCTTGCAGCACGGTGTGCATGGCCTTGTTGCTGCCGATGATCGCGTCGACCGGGCAGGCCTTGATGCACAGCGTGCAGCCGATGCACCAGTTCTCGTCGATGAAGGCCTCTTGACGCGGACCTTCGCTGCCGTAGGCCGGATCGAGGGGCAGCGCGGCCTGGGCGGTCAGCCGGGCCAGGCGTTGCACGCCCTCGGCGCCACCGGGGGGGCAGCGGTTGATCGGGGCCTGCGCATCGGCGATGGCTTGCGCATAGGCCGCGCAATCGGGGTAGCCGCAGCGCGTGCACTGGGTCTGCGGCAATGCCGCCAGCACGCGCTCGGCAAGAGCGGACACGGCGCTCTCAGGCCGTGCTCGTCTTCTTGGCGGCGACGCGGGCGGCGGCGGTGCGCGCCACGGCGCTGCTGCGTGCGCTGCTGGGCTTGGCGGCCTGGTTGTGCGCGAGGATGAAGTCGCGCACCTTGGGGTAGACCGTCTCGCGCCAGCGGCGGCCGCTGAAGATGCCGTAGTGGCCCGCGCCCTTGACCTCGAAATGTTCGCGTTGGTCGGCGGCGATGCCGGTGCACAGCTCGTGTGCGGCGGCGGTCTGGCCGGAGCCGGAGATGTCGTCCAGTTCGCCTTCGACAGTCAGCAGCGCGCAGCCGTGGATGTCCTGCGGCTGGACCAGCTCGGAAACGCCCCTGGCGTTGCGGACCTGCCAGGTGCCGTTGACGAGCTTGAAATCCTGGAACACCGTGGCGATGGTCTCCAGGTAGTAGTCGGCGTCCATGTCGAGCACGGCGTTGTACTCGTCGTAGAACTTGCGGTGGGTTTCGGCACCGACGTCATCGCCCTGCAGCAGGTGCTCGAAGTAGTCGTAGTGGCTCTTGGCGTGGTGGTCCGGGTTCATGGCCACGAAGCCCGCATGCTGCAGGAAGCCCGGGTACACGCGCCGGCCCGCGCCCGGGAAGCTCTGCGGCACGCGGTAGATCACGTTGTTCTCGAACCACTCGAAGCTCTTGTTCATGGCCAGGTTGTTGACGGCCGTCGGCGACTTGCGCGCGTCGATGGGGCCGCCCATCATGGTCATGGACAGCGGCAGGCGCTCGCCGCGCGAGGCCATCAGCGAGACGGCGGCCAGCACCGGCACGGTGGGTTGGCACACGCTCATCACATGGCAGTCGCCGTAGACGGACTGCAGGTGGCGGATGAACTCCTGCACGTAGTTGACGTAGTCGTCCAGGTGGAACTCGCCTTCGGCCAGCGGCACGGTGCGCGCGTTCTTCCAGTCGGTGATGTAGACCTTGTGGCCGCCCAGCATGGACTTGACGGTGTCGCGCAGCAGCGTGGCGTAGTGGCCCGACAGCGGGGCGACGATCAGGACCGCGGGCTGGCCCTTGAGGGTGTCCAGCGTGGCGCTGTCATCGGTGAAGCGCTTGAAGCGGCGCAGCTCGCAGAAGGGTTTGTTGACCTCCACGCGTTCGTGGATGGCGACGTCGACCCCGCCCACGCTCACGGTCTGCAGGCCGAACACCGGTTTCTCGTAGTCCTTGCCCAGCCGGTACAGCAGGTCGTAGCCCGCGGCCACGCGCTGGGCGAAGGGGTTGTGGCCCAGCGGTGACGCCGGGTTGCCGAACAGCTTGGAGGCGGCATTTGCGAACTCGGCAAACGGCTCCATGAGGGAGCGCTGGGCTTCGTAGATCTGGTACAGCATCGCGGGAAGGAGGGAAGGAAGGGGGATGTACAGCGCAAACTTGCTGCACTGCAGCAATATAGCAGTTGTCAGACTTCTTTGCACGACGGAAAACACCAATGCAGTGCGCAACGCCATGGTTGCGCACGCTATTGCATTCCATTTGTGCACGCGATCGGTGCGCTCAGGGGTGGCAACTGCGCGCCACTACACTGCCGGCCATGCTGAACGGTTTGTGGCTGGGCTTCTTTCTGACCGCGGCCGCCAGCGCGGCCTGGCGCTGGCTGGTCGGCGCAGAGGCCGAGGTCTTTGCCGCCATGGTGCAGGCGCTGTTCGCCATGGCCAAGCTGGCGGTGGAGGTCATGGTGCTGCTGTTCGGCACGCTGACGCTGTGGCTGGGTTTCCTGCGCATTGCCGAGCAGGCGGGCCTGGTCAACTGGCTCGCGCGCCTGCTGTCGCCGCTGCTGTGCCGGTTGATGCCGCAGGTGCCGCCGGGCCATCCTGCGCTGGGGCTCATCACGCTGAACTTCGCCGCCAATGCCCTGGGTCTGGACAACGCGGCCACGCCGATAGGCCTCAAGGCCATGCGCTCGCTGCAGGAACTCAACCCGAGCCCGACCGTCGCCAGCAATGCCCAGGTCCTGTTCCTGGTGCTGAACGCCTCGGCGCTGACGCTGTTGCCGGTCAGCATCTTCATGTACCGCGCCCAGCAGGGGGCGGCCGACCCGACGCTGGTGTTCCTGCCCATCCTGCTGGCCAACGCGACCGGCACGCTGGTGGCGCTGCTGGCCGTGGCGGCCGTGCAGCGCCTGAAGCTGTGGGACCCGGTGGTGCTGGCCTACCTGGTGCCCGGCGCTGTGCTGATGGGCGGCTTCATGGCGCTGCTGGCGGGCCTGTCGGCCACGGCGCTGGCGGCGCTGTCCTCGCTGCTGGGCAACCTGACGATGTTCGCCATCGTGCTGCTGTTCCTGGTGGCGGGCGCGCTGCGCCGCGTACCGGTCTATGAGGCCTTCGTCGACGGCGCCAAGGAAGGCTTCGACGTCGCCAGGAACCTGCTGCCCTACCTGGTGGCGATGCTGTGCGCGGTGGGCGTGCTGCGCGCCTCGGGCGCGCTCGACCTGGCGCTGGACGGCCTGCGCAGCCTGGTGGCGCTGTCGGGCTGGGACACACGCTTCGTCGACGCCATGCCGACCGCGCTGGTCAAGCCCTTCTCAGGCAGTGCCGCGCGGGCGCTGCTGCTGGAGACCATGCAGAGCCAGGGCGTGGACAGCTTCGCCGCGTTGCTGGCCGCCACGGTGCAGGGCAGCACCGAGACCACCTTCTACGTGCTGGCCGTGTACTTCGGCGCCGTGGGCATCCAGCGCGCCCGCCATGCCGTGGCCTGTGCCGTGCTGGCCGACGCGGCGGGCATCCTGGCCTCGATCGGCGTGTGCTACTGGTTCTTCGGTTGACGCGGCCCAGGAAAAACGCCGCGCGGTGCGCGGCGTCTTCCAGGGCATCGGCGGCCGGTCAGACGACCTTGGCGATGCTGGCGCAGACGTAGTCGATGTTCTTGCTGTTCAGCGCGGCCACGCACATGCGGCCCGTGTCGGTTCCGTAGACGCCGAACTCGTTGCGCAGGCGCACCATCTGGTCCTTGGACAGGCCCGAGTAGCTGAACATGCCGACCTGGGTCGTAATGAAGCCCATGTCCTGCTGGACGCCGGCGGCCTTGAGCTTCTCGACCAGGGCCACGCGCATCTGCTTGATGCGGGTGCGCATGCCGGCCAGTTCCTCTTCCCACAGCGCGCGCAGCTCGGGCGTGTTCAGCACCGAGGCCACCACGCTGCCGCCGTGCGTGGGCGGGTTGCTGTAGTTGGTGCGGATCATGATCTTGAGCTGGCTCAGCACGCGGTCGGCCTCGGCCTTGTCCTGGCACAGCACCGACAGCGCGCCGACGCGCTCGCCGTACAGGCTGAAGCTCTTGCTGAACGACGTGGAGACGAAGAACGACAGGCCGGCGGCCAGGGCCTTGGCCACCGCCACGCCGTCTTCGGCGATGCCCTGGCCGAAGCCCTGGTAGGCCATGTCCAGGAAGGGCACGAGCTGGCCGGCCTTGACCGTGGCGATGACCTGGTCCCACTGGGCGGGCGTGAGGTCGTAGCCGGTCGGGTTGTGGCAGCAGGCGTGCAGCACGACGATGGTGCCGGGCGCGGCGGCCTTCAGGTCGGCCAGCATGCCGTCGAAGTCGACACCGCGCCTGGCGGCGTCGTAGTAGCGGTGGCTCTGCACCTCGAAACCGGCCTGCGTGAACAGCGCGCGGTGGTTTTCCCAGCTCGGGTCGCTGATCAGCACCTTGGCGCCGGGGTTCAGGCGCTTGAGGAAGTCGGCGCCGATCTTCAGGCCGCCGGTGCCGCCCAGGCCCTGCACGGTGGCGACGCGGCCGCTCTTGACAGGCTCGCTGTCGGCCCCAAATACCAGGTTCTTGACGGCGCTGTCATAGGCGGCGATGCCGTCGATGGGCAGGTAGCCGCGTGCCTTGGGCGCCTGCATCATGGCCTGTTCGGCCTTTTGCACGCAGGCCAGCAGCGGCAGCTTGCCGTTGTCGTCGTAGTAGACACCGACGCCCAGGTTGACCTTGTTGGGGTTGGTGTCGGCGGCAAACTGCTCGTTCAGACCCAGGATCGGGTCGCGCGGTGCCATCTCGACGGCGGAGAACAAAGACATTGAAGTTCCTGCAGAGGGTTGTCGCTAGCGGGGAGGGCCGTGCTGCGCTAGCCTATCGGGTTGCCCCTCGCTCAGCGGGCGAGGAAGCCGGCGACGGCCGTGCACCAATTTTAAGCATTCCTGTCCACGATCGGATTCCCTCATGTCAGAAGTTCTGGACCCACCTGCCGAAGAGAGAAGGGCGAATTCGTCCGCTTCCCCGATTCGCCGTTCGAGCTGTTCCAGCCCTATCCGCCCGCGGGCGACCAGCCCGAGGCGATCGACCAGCTGGTGGAGGGCGTGCGCGATGGCGAGGTGTTCCAGACCCTGCTGGGCGTGACCGGCTCGGGCAAGACCTACACCATGGCCAACGTGGTGGCGCGGCTGGGCCGGCCGGCCATCGTGTTCGCGCCGAACAAGACGCTGGCCGCGCAGCTGTACAGCGAGTTCCGCGAGTTCTTCCCGAAGAACGCCGTGGAGTACTTCGTCAGCTACTACGACTACTACCAGCCCGAGGCCTACGTGCCGCAGCGCGACCTGTTCATCGAGAAGGACTCGGCGATCAACGAGCACATCGAACAGATGCGGCTGTCGTGCACCAAGAGCATCCTGGAGCGGCGCGACGTGCTGATCGTGGCCACCGTGTCGGCCATCTACGGCATCGGCGAGCCCGAGAGCTACCACCGCATGATCATGACGCTGCGCGCGGGCGACAGGATGGGCCAGCGCGACGTGATCGCCCAGCTGATCCGCATGCAGTACCAGCGCAACGAGCAGGACTTCCAGCGCGGCAAGTTCCGCGTGCGCGGCGACACCATCGACGTGTTCCCGGCCGAGCATTCCGAGCTCGCTATCCGCATCGAGCTGTTCGACGACGAGATCGAGACGCTGCAGCTGTTCGACCCGCTGACCGGCCGCATCAAGCAGAAGATCCCGCGCTTCACGGTCTACCCGAGCAGCCACTACGTGACGCCGCGCGACAAGGTGCTGGCCGCCGTGGAAACCATCAAGCTCGAGCTCGGCGAGCGGCTCAAGCAACTGGTCGACGCCGGCAAGCTGGTCGAGGCCCAGCGCCTGGAGCAGCGCACCCGCTTCGACCTGGAGATGCTCAGCGAGGTCGGCCACTGCAAGGGCATCGAGAACTACACGCGGCACCTGTCGGGCGCGGCGCCGGGCGATCCACCGTCCACGCTGACCGACTACCTGCCCAAGGACGCCGTGATGTTCCTGGACGAAAGCCATGTGCTGATCGGCCAGCTGGGCGCCATGTACAACGGCGACCGCTCGCGCAAGACCACGCTGGTGGAGTATGGCTTTCGCCTGCCCAGCGCGCTGGACAACCGGCCGCTCAAGTTCGAGGAGTTCGAGCAGCGCATGCGCCAGGTCATCTTCGTTTCGGCCACGCCGGCCGACTACGAGAAGACCCACGCCGGCCAGGTCGTGGAGCAGGTGGTGCGGCCCACGGGCCTGGTCGACCCGCAGGTCGAGGTGCGCCCGGCCGCGACCCAGGTCGACGACGTGCTGCAGGAAATCCGCCTGCGCGTGGAGCGCGACGAGCGCGTGCTGATCACCACGCTGACCAAGCGCATGGCCGAGCAGCTGACCGACTACCTGGCCGACAACGGCGTCAAGGTGCGCTACCTGCACTCGGACATCGACACCGTGGAGCGCGTGGAGATCCTGCGCGACCTGCGCCTCGGCAGATTCGACGTGCTGGTCGGCATCAACCTGCTGCGCGAGGGCCTGGACATTCCCGAGGTCTCGCTGGTCGCCATCCTGGACGCCGACAAGGAGGGCTTCCTGCGCTCGGAGCGCTCGCTGATCCAGACCATCGGCCGCGCCGCGCGCAACCTGCAGGGCAAGGCCATCCTCTACGCGGACCGCATCACCGACTCCATGCGCCGCGCCATCGACGAGACCGAGCGCCGGCGCGCCAAGCAGATGGTGCACAACGCGGCGCAGGGCATCACGCCGCGGGCCATCGTCAAGAAGGTGCGCGACCTCATCGACGGCGTCTACAGCGAAAAGAGCGGCAAGGAGGCCGAGCGCATCGAACAGGCCGCGCTGCAGCGCGCCAAGGTCGAGGACATGAGCGAGAAGGACATCGCGCGTGAAATCAAGCGGCTGGAAAAGCAGATGCTGGAACACGCGCGCAACCTCGAGTTCGAGAAGGCCGCCCGCGTGCGCGACCAGCTGGCGCAACTCAAGGCCCAGGCCTTCGGTGCCGCGGGCGACGACCACATCCAGGGCGCGTGACCCCTTAATCCGACAGATTCAATAGGGATTTCTGCTATACTTGAGTTAATTGATCGGGAACAAAAGCGCATCGAAGAAGTCCATCGCTGAGGGCTCCAAACCGCTTCCACATCGTCAACGGGTGAAGAGCTGGTGCAAAGCGCGTCGGGCAGGGCGAGACCCCCGCTCCGGCTTCAACGGTAGGTCAAGCAATTGAGAAGGAGCTTGCGATGCGTCTGACAACCAAAGGCCGTTTTGCGGTCACAGCCATGATCGATCTGGCGCTGCGCCAGAACAACGGTCCGGTCACGCTGGCGGCCATCAGCCAGCGTCAGCAGATTTCCCTGTCGTACCTGGAACAGCTGTTCGGCAAGCTGCGCCGCCACGATCTCGTGGAGTCCACGCGCGGCCCGGGCGGCGGCTACACCCTGGGCCGCAAGGCCACCGACATCACCGTGGCCGACATCATCGTCTCGGTCGACGAACCCATCGACGCCACCCACTGCGGCGGCAAGGAAAACTGCCTGGGCGAAGCCGGCCGCTGCATGACGCACGAACTGTGGGCCGCGCTGAACCAGCGCATGGTCGAGTTCCTGGACTCGGTGACGCTGCAAAAGCTCGTCGACGACCAGATCGCCAAGGGCGTGCAGGTCGAGAGCAAGCCCATGCTCAAGCGCGCCATCTCGCCGCAGCCGGTGGTCAAGCCGATCCGCGTGAACGCGCCCAACTCCGTGTTCGCGCTGGGCAACGCCTTCGCCAAATCCTGAAATCCTCGCGCCCGCCACTCCCAGCCAGCCGCGACTGAAAGCTAGCCAATGTCAAGCACGCCCCATTTCCCGATCTACATGGACTACAGCGCCACCAACCCCTGCGACGAGCGGGTGGTGGACGCCATGATTCCGTGGCTGCGGGAGCACTTCGGCAACCCCGCATCGCGCAGCCATGCCTGGGGCTGGGAGGCCGAGGCCGCGGTCGAGAAGGCGCGCGAGCAGGTGGCGGCCCTGATCGGTGCCGACCCGCGCGAGATCATCTGGACCTCCGGCGCGACCGAGTCCGACAACCTCGCCATCAAGGGCGCCGCGCAGTTCTACAAGGGCAAGGGCAAGCACATCATCACGGTCAAGACCGAGCACAAGGCCGTGCTGGACACCTGCCGCGAACTGGAGCGCCAGGGCTTCGAGGTGACCTACATGGACGTGCAGCCCGACGGGCTGCTGGACCTGGCGGCGTTCGAGGCCGCGATCCGCCCCGACACCATCCTGGCCAGCGTGATGTTCGTGAACAACGAGATCGGCGTGGTGCAGGACATCGCCGCCATCGGCGAGATCTGCCGGGCCAAGGGCGTGGTGTTCCACGTCGATGCCGCCCAGGCCACGGGCCGCGTGGAGATCGACCTGACCAAGCTCAAGGTCGACCTCATGAGCCTGACCTCGCACAAGACCTACGGCCCCAAGGGCATCGGTGCGCTGTACGTGCGGCGCAAGCCCCGCATCCGCATCGAGGCGCAGATGCACGGTGGCGGCCATGAGCGCGGCATGCGTTCGGGCACGCTGCCCACGCACCAGATCGTCGGCATGGGCGAGGCCTACCGCATCGCCAAGGAAGAGATGGCGGCCGAGAACCAGCGCATCCAGGCGCTGCACGACCGTATGCTCAAGGGCCTGCAGGACATCGAGCAGGTGTTCATCAATGGCCACCCCACCAGGCGCGTGCCGCACAACCTGAACATGAGCTTCAACTTCGTCGAGGGCGAGTCGCTGATCATGGGCATCAAGGGCCTGGCCGTGTCCAGCGGCTCCGCCTGCACCTCGGCGAGCCTGGAGCCCAGCTACGTGCTGCGGGCGCTGGGCCGCAGCGACGAACTGGCGCACAGCAGCCTGCGCATGACCATCGGCCGCTGGACCACCGAGGCCGACATCGATTACGCCGTGCAGACCATCCGCCAGAACGTGGACAAGCTGCGCGAGCTGAGCCCGCTCTGGGAGATGTACCAGGACGGCGTCGACATTTCGTCCATCCAATGGACCGCGCACTGAGCGCACAACATACTGAGTGAGAGAACCATGGCTTATTCGGACAAGGTCGTAGACCACTACGAAAACCCGCGCAACGTCGGCTCCTTCGACAAGGGCGACGATTCCATCGGCACCGGCATGGTCGGCGCGCCGGCTTGCGGCGACGTGATGAAGCTGCAGATCAAGGTCAACCCGCAGACCGGCGTGATCGAGGATGCCCGCTTCAAGACCTATGGCTGCGGCTCGGCCATCGCCTCGTCCTCGCTCGTGACCGAGTGGGTCAAGGGCAAGACGCTGGACGAGGCCGCCGCGCTCAAGAACAGCCAGATCGCCGAGGAGCTCGCGCTGCCGCCGGTGAAGATCCACTGCTCCATCCTGGCCGAGGACGCCATCAAGGCCGCGGTGGACGACTACCGCAAGAAGCGCACCCACTAACCATGGCCGTGACCTTGACCGAGGCGGCAGCCCGCCATGTCAACCGCTACCTGAGCAAGCGCGGCAAGGGCGTCGGGGTGCGCCTGGGCGTCAAGACCACGGGCTGCTCGGGCCTGGCCTACAAGCTCGAGTACGTGGACGAAGCCGCGCCCGAGGACCTGGTGTTCGAGGAGCATGGCGTCAAGGTGCTGGTCGATCCCAAGAGCCTGGCCTACCTGGACGGCACCAGGCTCGACTTCGTGCGCGAAGGCCTGAACGAAGGCTTTCGCTTCGAGAACCCCAACGAGCGCGACAAATGCGGTTGCGGCGAGAGCTTCCGCGTCTGAACCACGCTCCATCCCGGCAACCGCCATGGCGCACTGCGTGATGGCGGTTTTTTCTTGGGTGCGCCGCCTGCGCGTACCGTGACCATGAACCTGCAGTCCACCGATTTCGAACTGTTCGACGTGCCGGCCCGCTTCGCGCAGGACCTCGATGCCTTGCAGCAGCGCTGGAAGGCCTTGCAGCGCGAGGCCCATCCCGACCGCTTCAGCGCCCAGGGCGCGGCGGCGCAGCGCGTGGCCATGCAATGGTCGGTGCGCATCAACGAGGCCTGGCAGCGCCTGCGCGACCCGCTGCGGCGCGCGGCCTACCTGTGCGAGCTGAACGGCGCGCCCGTCGACGTGCACGGCAACACCAAGATGCCGCCGGCCTTCCTGATGCAGCAGATGGAGTGGCACGAGCAGCTCGACGAAGCGCGCAGTGCGCGGGACTTCGATGCGCTGGACCGCGAACTGGCGGCCACGCATGCCCAGGCTCTGGCGCGTTGCGCGCAGCTGCTGGACGAGGCGGGCGACTTCGCGGCGGCCGCGGCCGAGGTGCGTGCGCTGATGTTCATCGAGCGCCTGCAGGCCAGCGTGGACGACAAGCGCGATGCCAGTGCGCCCGAAGGGGGCGCTGCTTCCGGGGGACAATGAACGCATGGCGCTCCTACAGATTTCCGAACCCGGCTTCTCGCCCGATCCCCACCAGCGCCGCATCGCCGTCGGCATCGACCTGGGCACCACGCATTCGCTCGTGGCCGCCGTGCGCAACGGCGTGGCCGAGTGCCTGCCCGACGAACAGGGCCGCGTGATCCTGCCCTCGGTGGTGCGCTACCTCGCAGCTTCCGCCGGCGGCGCCGGCCGGCAGATCGGCCACGAGGCGTTGGCCGCGCAGACCACCGATCCCGCGAACACCATTGCATCCGTCAAGCGGCTCATGGGCCGTGGCGCGGCCGATGCGGCCGCCGCCGGCTTGCCGTACCGTCTGGCCGCCGGCGAGGGCGCCGGCATGCTGCGCATCGAGACCGCGGCCGGCCCCAAGACGCCCGTGGAGGTCAGCGCCGAGATCCTGGCCACGCTGCGGTTCCGCGCCGAAGACAGCTTCGACGACGACCTGCACGGCGCCGTGATCACGGTGCCGGCCTACTTCGACGATGCCCAGCGCCAGGCCACCAAGGACGCGGCCCAGCTGGCCGGCATCCACGTGCTGCGCCTGATCAACGAGCCCACGGCGGCCGCCATCGCCTACGGCCTGGACAACGCGGCCGAAGGCATCTACGCGGTGTACGACCTGGGCGGCGGCACCTTCGACATCTCCATCCTGCGCCTGTCGCAAGGCGTGTTCGAGGTCATCGCGGCCGGCGGCGATTCCGCGCTGGGCGGCGACGACTACGACCACGCGCTGGCCGATTGGGCCCAGCAGGCCGGCGGCATGCGGGCCGAGGGTGCGCAGCAGCAGGTGGCGCTGCGCCGGGCCGCGCGCGCGGCCAAGGAGCAATTGACGGACCAGGACCGCACCACGCTGCGCGTGCAGCTTGGCGAACGCGAACTGGCCGTGGAAGTGACCCGTGCCGACTTCGAGGCCGGCACGGCGGCGCTGACGGCCCGCACCATGGCGGCCGTGCGCAAGGCGCTGCGCGATGCCAGGCTGAACCCGGCCGACGTGCAGGGCACGGTGCTGGTCGGCGGCGCCACGCGCATGCCGCAGGTGCGCCGCGCGGTCGAGGCCTTCTTCGGCAAGCCGCCGCTGACCAACCTGAACCCCGACGAGGTCGTCGCGCTGGGCGCGGCCATCCAGGCCGACCAGCTCGCCGGCAACAGCGGCGCGGCCGACCTGCTGCTGCTCGACGTGATCCCGCTGTCGCTGGGTATCGAGACCATGGGCGGCCTGGTCGAGCGCATCGTGCCGCGCAACCAGACCATCCCGACCGCGATGGCGCAGGACTTCACGACCTACCAGGACGGCCAGACCGCGCTGGCGCTGCACGTGGTGCAGGGGGAGCGCGACCTGGTGGCCGACTGCCGCAGCCTGGCGCGCTTCGTGTTGCGCGGCATCCCGCCGATGGCGGCCGGCGCCGCGCGCATCCGCGTCACCTTCACGGTCGATGCCGACGGCCTGCTGACCGTCAGCGCGCGCGAGCAGGGCAGCGGCGTGGAAGCCAGCGTGGACGTGAAGCCCTCCTACGGCCTGAGCGACGACGAGATCGCGCGCATGCTGCAGGACAGCTTCAGCACCGCCGGCCAGGACATGCAGGCGCGCGCGCTGGTCGAGGCCCGCGTCGAGCTCGACCGCATGCTGCTGGCCACGCACAGCGCGCTCCAGGCCGATGGCGATCTGCTGCCGCCGCCGGAGCGTGCCGCCATCGACGCGCTGGTCGCCGCCGCGCAGGCCGCGCGTGCGGCCGACCAGGTGCAGGCCATGACCGCGGCCACCGAAGGCCTGGCCAAGGGCACGGAGGCCTTCGCCGCCCTGCGCATGAATGCCGGCATCCGCAACGCCCTGTCCGGCAAGAACATCGAGTCCGTCTGATCCCCATGCCCGTCATCAAGGTCCTGCCCCATCCCGAATACTGCCCCGCCGGCGCCGAACTGCGCGCCGCGCCCGGCACCAGCGTCTGCGAGGCCCTGCTCGACAACGGCATCGCCATCGAGCACGCCTGCGACATGAGCTGCGCCTGCACCACCTGCCACGTGATCGTGCGCCAGGGCTTCGACACCCTGGAGGAGCCCGAGGAAGAGGAGGAAGACCTGCTCGACAAGGCCTGGGGCCTGGAGCCGCAGTCGCGCCTGTCCTGCCAGGTCATGCTGGGCAAGGACGACCTCACGGTCGAGATTCCCAAGTACACGATCAACCACGCACGCGAGAACCACTGATGCGCCAGATCGTCCTCGACACCGAAACCACGGGCCTGTCGGCCGCCACCGGCGACCGCATCATCGAGATCGGCTGCGTGGAGCTGATCAACCGCAAGCTGACCGGCAACAACAAGCACCTGTACCTGAACCCCGAGCGCGACAGCCACGAGGACGCGCTCAAGGTGCACGGCATCAGCAACGAGTTCCTGCGCGACAAGCCGAAGTTCGCCGAGGTCGCCGACGAACTGCTGGACTACCTGCAGGGCGCCGAGATCATCATCCACAACGCGCCGTTCGACGTGGGCTTCCTGAACAAGGAGCTCGAGTTGCTGGGCCGCGGCCCGATCACGGGCATCGTCGGCAGCGTGGTCGACTCGCTGGTGATGGCCAAGGAGATGTTCCCGGGCAAGCGCAACTCGCTCGATGCGCTGTGCGGCCGCCTGGAAGTCGACAACTCCGGCCGCACGCTGCACGGCGCCTTGCTCGACGCCGAACTGCTGGCCGACGTCTACATCAACATGACGCGCGGGCAGGACGCGCTGCTGATCGAGGTCGAGACCACCGACGACGCCGTCGCCACCAGCGAGGTGCCGCGCATCGACCTGTCCGGCATCGTGCTGCCGGTGCTGGCAGCGAGCGAGGACGAGCTCGCCGCGCACGAGGCCGTGTTGGCCCAGCTCGACAAATCGACGGGTGGGAAAACAATCTGGCGGGTAGCCGAAAAAACTATGGCATAATCACAGGCTTTCCTGAACAAGATTCAGGGCGGTTAGCTCAGGGGTAGAGCACTGCCTTCACACGGCAGGGGTCGCAGGTTCGAAGCCTGCACCGCCCACCAAACGAGAAGCCTCGTCGATCACGGATCGACGGGGCTTTTTTCTTGTGCGGCCCACCCGCCGCCGCGCCGATCAGACCTGCTGCTGCAGGTCGCGCACGAAGGCCTCCAGTTGCGCGGCCGACAGCGGCCGGCTGAACAAATAGCCCTGGGCCTCGTCGCAGCCCTGCTGGCGCAGAAAGTGCAGCTGGGCCTCGGTCTCCACGCCTTCGGCGATGGTCTGCAGGCCCAGGCTGCTGGCCATGTGGATGATGGCGGCGACGATGGCGCGGTCGTCCGCATCGACGCTGATGTCGCGCACGAAGGACTGGTCGATCTTGAGCTTGTAGGCGCGAAAGCGCTTGAGGTAGCTCAGCGAGGAGTGGCCGGTGCCGAAGTCGTCGATCGACACGCGCAGGCCGCGCTCGTGCAGTGCCTGCAGCACGGCGATGGCATGCTGCGGGTCCTGCATCGTGGCGCCTTCGGTCAGCTCCAGTTCCAGATCCTGCGGCGAAAGGCCGGCCTCGTGCAGCACGCCGTCGATCAACGCGGGCAGCTGGGGCTGCTGCAACTGCATGGCCGACAGGTTGACGGCCATGGTCAGGCCCGGCAGGCCGCGGTCGCGCCAGGCCTTGAGCTGGAACGCGGCGTTGCGCAGGGCCCATTCGCCGAGCGCGTCGATCAGGCCGCAGGCTTCGGCCAGCGGAATGAACTCGGCCGGGGAGACGTTGCCGAGCTCCGGGTGGCGCCAGCGCAGCAGTGCCTCGGCACCGGTCACATGGCCGCTGCGCAGGTCCACCATGGGCTGGAAGGCCAGCGTGAACTGCTGGCGCTCCAGTGCGCGGCGCAGCGCGTTCTCCATCGCCAGTGCGCGCGCCGCCTCGCTCTGCATGGCCGGCGTGAAGAAGCGGTAGGCGCTGCGGCCGCCGCGCTTGGCCTGGTGCACGGCCGCATCGGCGCGCTGCGTGAGCGTGTCGAAGTCCTCGCCGTCCTGCGGGTACATCGCGATGCCGATGGAGGAGGAGATGCTGAGCTCGCGTTGCGCGATGTCGTAGGCGGGCGCGGTGCAGGCCATGAGCTTGTCGGCCACATGGGCTGCGCCGTGCACGTCGGTCTCGGGCAGCACGAGCATGAACTCGTCACCGCCCAGGCGGGCGACCAGGTCGCGCTCGCGCACGGCCGAGCGCAGGCGCTTGGCCAGCGCGGCCAGCAGCTGGTCGCCGATGCGGTGGCCCAGCGAATCGTTGACGTACTTGAAGCGGTCCAGGTCCAGGTGCAGCACGGCCAGCGGCTTGGGGCCGGCCTGCGCCTGCGCGATGGCCTGCGTGGCATCGCGCGCCAGCAGCGTGCGATTGGGCAGGTTGGTCAGCTCGTCGATGTCGGCCTGGCGCCAGGCGCGCGAGGCGCTCTCCGCGTACTGGACGACCTGCTCCTGCAGCCGCTGCACCTGGCGCTGCAAGGCGTCGTCCGGGTTCGCGGCCTGGCCGGCGTCCGTCAGCAGCCAGACCGTGCCGGCTTCGGGCCGGCCGGCGTGCAGGGCCTGCACGCGCGCACGGCAGCGCAGCGCGCCGCCGTCGTGGCGCTGCAGCGTCAAGACCTCGTCGAACACCTGGCCGGCCTTCAGCGCGGCGGCGCAGCGGCGTTCCACCTCCACCCACCGGGCATCGTCCGCATGCCAGGCGCGCGAGGACAGGCCCACGAGGTCCTGCGTGGCATGGCCCAGCATGCCGGCGAACGTGGCGTTGCAGTACTGGATGCGCAGGTCATGCAGCCAGGCCATGCCGGCGGGCAGGGCGTCCAGCACGGTGCGCAGCCCGTCGGACGGCATGGGGGGCGGTGGAAAGTCCTGTAACGCGAGCGTCGGGCCGGCCATTGGAGGGATCAGTCTTCGAGCGGCGAGATGCCGACCACCACCAGGGACAGGTTGTCGCCGCCGCCGCGTGCGCGCGAGCGGGATTTGTCCACCAGCAGTTCGGCGGCATCGCGCGGCGACACCGCCGCCAGCAGGGCGCCGAGTTCGGCGTCGTTGAAGTAGTGCCACACGCCATCGCTGCAGGCCAGCAGCACGTCGCCGGGCGCGAGCTGCGCGATGCGGTGCTCGTCGAGCGGCGGGTCCGCCTCGCTGCCCAGGCAGCCGACCAGGATGTTGGAGTCGGGATGGACGCGCGCCTGCTCCTCGCTCAACTCGCCGCGGTCCACCAGCGACTGCACGTACGAATGGTCGCGCGTGCGGTGGATGAGCCGGCCCTTGTGGAAGTGGTAGATGCGCGAGTCGCCGACATGGGCCCACTGGCAGTCGCCCTGGGGCAGCACCAGGAAGGCCGCGATCGTGCTGTGCGGCTCCTGCTCGGCCGAGATGGCCGTCAGCTTGATCACCATGTGCGCCTGCGCGACCACGCTGCGCAGCAGTGCCGCGCTGTCGTCGCCGACCGGGTCGAAGCGCTCGAACAGCTGGCGCGCCGTGAGCAGCACCTGGTCGGCGGCTTCGCGCCCGCCGCTGCGTCCGCCCATGCCGTCGGCCACCACGCCGAGCAGGCAGCCCTTGGTGCGCGGATGCTGCATCAGTGCCACCTGGTCCTGCTGGTACTGCCGATCGCCCTTGTGGATGCCGGTCGCGGCGCTGATCCGGAATCCTTGGGGCGGCGGCAGGGACATCGTGGGTGCTGGGCTTTTGTAACGAGCGCGTATTATCAAACGATCCGGCGCATGTCCCCTGCGCGCCGGCTCCCATCTTGTCCGCCAATCTCCACTCTCCCGAACGCCAGCTGATCGAGCTGCGCATCGAGCATGCCGACCTCGATGCCCTGGTGGATCGCATGGCCCACGCCAACCCCGTCGACGAGTTGCTGGTGCAGCGCCTGAAGAAGCGCCGCCTGGCGCTGCGCGACCGCATCGCGCGGCTGGAGTGGCAGCTCGAGCCCAAGGAGCCCGCGTGAACCCAGCGCCCGGCGCCGCGGTGCCGGCGCTGGTGCAGCAGGTACGCGCGGCCTTCGCCGAAGGCGGCGTGCTGGCCCGGGCCGCCGAGCACTACCGTCCGCGCCAGGGCCAGATCGACATGGCCGAGGCCGTGGCGCGCACCATCGCCGACGGCGGTGCCCTGGTGGTGGAGGCGGGCACCGGCGTCGGCAAGACCTTTTCCTACCTCGTGCCGGCGCTGTTGAGCGGCGAGCGCGTGCTGGTCTCCACCGCCACCAAGACCTTGCAGGACCAGCTGTTCGGCCGCGACCTGCCGCGCCTGCGCGACGCGCTGGGGCTGGCCCTGCGCGCGGCCTTGCTCAAGGGGCGCAGCAGCTACCTGTGCCTGCACCGCATGCGGCAGGCCGGCCAGGCGCTGGACCGCGAGGAGACCGCGGCCTGGCGCACGCTGACGGCGGTCCAGCACTGGGCGGTGGCCACGCGCACGGGCGATCTGGCCGAGTTGGCCGGCCTGGACGAGCGCTCGCCCGTCACGCCGCTGGTCAGCTCCACGCGCGAGAACTGCCTGGGCGGCGACTGTCCCGATTTCCAGTCCTGCCATGTCTACCGCGCGCGGCGCGAGGCCATGGCGGCCGACGTGGTGGTGGTCAACCACCACCTGTTCTTCGCCGACCTCGCGGTGCGCGAGTCGGGCATGGCCGAACTGCTGCCCACGGTGCGCGTGGCGATCTTCGACGAGGCGCACCAGCTCAACGAGACCGGCGTGCAGTTCCTGGGCCGGCAGCTGGGCACGGGCCAGCTGCTGGACTTCGTGCGCGATGCCCTGGCCGCCGTGCGGCCGCTGGCCGGTGGCCTGGTCGATTGGCAGGCCGGGCTGGAGCCCGTGGAACGCAACGCGCGCGACCTGCGCATGCTGGCCGGCCCGGCCGCGCCCGGCACGCGCCTGCGCTGGCTCGGTGCGGCCCCCGAGGGGCTGGACGCGGCCGAGTGGGCCGAGGCCCTGCAGGCGCTGGCGGCGGCGCTGCAGCGCCTGTGCGGCTGGCTGCAGGGCGTGGCGGCCATGTCGCCCGACCTCGCGCGGCTGCACGCACGCGCCGCCGCGCTGGCCGAGCGCGTCGCGCAGTTCGCGGCAGCGGGTGCCGACGGCGTGGTGCGCTGGGTCGACGTGGGCCTGCAGCTGCGGCTGATCGAGGCGCCGCTGTCCATCGGTGCCGCCGTGCAGGCCCAGCTGCTGCAGCAGCCCGGCCGAGCCTACGTGTTCACCTCGGCCACGCTCGGCGACGACCCGGGACTGCGCTGGTTCACCGAGCCTTGCGGGTTGGCGCAGGCCGAGATCCTGCGCGTGGACAGTCCGTTCGACTACGCGCGCCAGGCCGCGCTGTATGTGCCGCGCACGCTGCCCAAGCCGGCCGATGCGGGCCACGGCCCCGCCGTGGCCGCGCTCGTTGCCGATGCCGCCCTGCGGCTGGGCGGCCGCACGCTGGTGCTGACCACCACGCTGCGCGCGTTGCGCAACATCGGCCAGGTGCTGCAGGCGCGGCTGCAGGGGCAGCTCGAGGTGCTGGTGCAGGGCCAGATGGCGCGCCAGCGCATCCTGGACCGCTTCCGCGAGGGCGGGCAGGGCGGCGCGGCGGGCTGCGTGCTCGTGGCGTCGGCTTCGTTCTGGGAGGGGGTGGACGTGCCCGGCGATGCGTTGCAGCTGGTGGTCATCGACAAGCTGCCGTTCCCGCCGCCGAACGACCCCCTGGTCGAAGCGCGCGCCCAGCAGATCGAGCTGGCCGGCGGCAGCGCCTTCAAGGAATATTTCCTGGCCGAGGCCGCGGTGGCGCTCAAGCAGGGGGCCGGGCGCTTGATCCGCCGCGAGAGCGACCGCGGCGTGCTGGTCGTGGGGGATGCCCGGCTGGTGCAGATGGGCTACGGCAAACGTCTGCGGGCGGCGCTGCCGCCCATGCGTCAGCTGCAGGACGAGGCCGAATTCCTGCAGATGCTGGACGCGCTGGCCGCTACCAGACCTTCCACCACGGATCGTCCTTGGGCTTGAAGCCGCCGCGCTGCACGAAGGCGCTTTGCGGGTAGTTGGTCTCCAGCACGCGGCGGGCGTCGTCGCGCAGCTGGGTCATGCCCAGGGCTTCGTAGCTCTTGTAGATGATGTACAGCGCCTCTTCCAGGGCCGGCACTTCGCGGTAGTCGGCCAGCGCGATCTGGGCGCGGTTGATGGCGGCCACGTAGGCGCCGCGCGTGTAGTAGTAGCGCGCCACATGCACTTCGTACTGCGCCAGCGAATTGACGATGTAGTTCATGCGCTGGCGCGCATCGGGCGTGTAGCGCGAGTCGGGGAAGCGCGTCACCAGCTCCTTGAAGGCCTCGAACGAGTCCTTGGCGGCCTTCTGGTCGCGCTCGGACAGGTCCTGCCGGCTGATGAACGCGAACATGCCCATGTTCTCGTTGAAGTTGACGATGCCCTTGAGGTACAGCGCGTAGTCCAGCGCCGGGCTGGCGGGGTGCAGCTTGATGAAGCGGTCCAGCGTGGCGATCGCCTGCGCCTGCTCGTTCGACTTGTGGTACGCGTAGGCCTTTTCCAGCTGGGCCTGCTGGGCCAGCGGCGTGCCGGCGGCGCGGCCTTCGAGCTTCTCGAACAGCGTGATCGCGCGCTCGTAGCCGCCCGCGTTGAGCTCGTCCTTGGCCTCGCTGTAGATGCGGTTCGGGCTCCAGTTCGCGGTCTCGTCCGCCGACTTGGTTGCGCAGCCCGCCAGGGCTGCCGCCAGCAGCAGTGGCGCGAGCGCCGATAATTTGGAGCGATGGAACACGGGCAGATCCCTTGAAAGAAGCGGCGGCAATTATATCGGCCGACCCCCACGGCGACCCCATGGCGGAAGGCCTTGAGGACGAACAGGGCTTGTCCGCCGAGGTGGAACTGCGCCGAGTCGTGGTCGACGCCGGCCTGCATGGCCAGCGGCTCGACCGGGCGCTGGCGGCGCTGGTGTCGGAGTTCTCGCGCAGCTACCTGCAGCAGCTGATCGAGGCCGATGCCGTGCAACTGAACGGCCGGCCGGCGCGCAAGAGTGCCCTGCGCGTGCACGTGGGCGATGCCCTGCAGGTGGAGCTGCGGCCGACCCAGCAGAGCCAGGCCTTCGTCGCCCAGCACATGGCGCTGGACACCGTCTACGAAGATGCCCACCTGCGCGTGCTCCACAAGCCTGCCGGCCTGGTCGTGCATCCGGCGCCGGGCAACTGGAGCGGCACCCTGCTCAACGGCCTGCTGGCGCTGGATCCGGCCGCGGCCACGCTGCCGCGCGCCGGCATCGTGCACCGGCTCGACAAGGACACCAGCGGCCTCATGGTCGTGGCGCGCACGCGCGCCTGCATGGACGCGCTGGTCGCGCTGATCGCGCAGCGCGCCGTGAGCCGCCAGTACCTGGCGCTCGCGCACCGGCCCTGGAACGGCCCGGCGCAGCGCACGGTGGACGCACCGATCGGCCGTGACCCGCGCAACCGGCTGCGCATGGCCGTGGTGGACCTCGCACGCGAGGCGGGCAAGACCGCGCGCACGGATTTCGAATGCCTGGGGCAGGCCGAGCAGGGCTGCTGGCTGCGCTGCACCTTGCACACCGGCCGCACGCACCAGATTCGCGTGCATGCGGCCTCGCTGGGCCATCCGCTGGTGGCCGATGCCTTGTACGGCGGCGCGCCGGCCGCGGGCCTGGCGCGCCAGGCCCTGCACGCCTTCCGGCTGGCGTTCGTGCACCCGATGACGGGCCAGCCCCTTGAGCTGTTCGCGCCCCTGCCTGGCGACATGCGCCGGGCGCTGGACGCCTGGGGCCTGCGCTACAATCCCTGACCAGCGCGCCTGGCCTGACCCAAGGCCGGCAGCGCGAATGCCAGATCCGCCCGATGCGCTCGCCGAGGCGGCGACCCGTCCACCCAGACGCATCCGTGCCCGCACCGCCCCGGTGCTTTTCCCGGAACCGTAGCGCCATGAATTCGGCAGAGGCCAAGCATGTCCTCGAGGCGGCCTTGATGTGTTCGCCGCAGCCCTTGCCTGTGCGCGAGTTGCGCGTGCTGTTCGACGACGTGCTGGGCGCCGACACCATCAAGACCCTGCTGTCCGAACTGCAGCTGGAGTGGGCGCAACGTGGGCTGGAGCTGGTCAGCGTGTCCTCGGGCTGGCGGTTCCAGAGCCGGCCCGCGATGCGCGCCTACCTGGACCGGCTGCACCCGGAAAAGCCGCCGCGCTACACGCGCGCCGCGCTGGAGACGCTGGCCATCATCGCCTACCGCCAGCCCGCGACGCGCGGCGACATGGAGGACATCCGTGGCGTCAGCATCAATGCCCAGGTGCTCAAGCAGCTGGAAGACCGCGGCTGGGTCGAGGTGATCGGCCACCGCGAGACCGTGGGCCGTCCGGCCCTGTTCGCGACCACGCGCCAGTTCCTGGACGACCTGGGGCTGGAGTCGCTCGACCAATTGCCCGTGGCCGACGATCCGGCCCAGCGTGCGCAGCTGATGGCGGCCCTGGCCTCGGCCGATCCGGCCCAGGTGGCCTTGCCCATCGACGAGGTGGAGCAGGCCGCCGATGCCGACGGGCCACCCCGAACTCCGAACCTTCTCCCGAACGAACCCCGACGACGGCGCATCCCGCGCAGCGTCCGAACCAGCGGACCCCAGCCCATGAACGACATTCCCGGCACCGCGCCCGAAGACGAAGACAACGGCGCGCGCGCCGAGGCGCCGCCGCCCGACGAACAGGCCCGACCGGTTGCAGAGCAGGTCGGGCCGGCATCCGCACCCGAAGCGGTTCCAGGCCGGCCGGCGGCGCGCCGGCCGAGAGCCGTTTCGCCGACGTGGTGTCCGGCCGCTTCGACGAAGACGAGGAGACGGCCGACCTGGCGCCGCCCAAGCGCGTGCTGGCGCCGCAGCCCGAGACGCCCAAGCTGCACAAGATCCTGGCCCAGGCCGGTTTGGGTTCGCGGCTGGAGATGGAGCAGCTCATCACCGAGGGCCGCATCTCGGTCAACGACGAGCCAGCCCACATCGGCCAGCGCATCCAGTACGGCGACCAGATCAAGGTCAACGGCAAGCCCATCCGCGTGCGCATCGACGCGCCGCCGCCGCGCGTGATCGCCTACCACAAGCCGACCGGCGAGGTCGTCACGCACGACGATCCGCAGAACCGGCCCACGGTGTTCCGCAAGCTGCCCAAGCTGTTCCAGGGCAAGTGGCAGTCGGTCGGCCGGCTGGACCTCAACACCGAAGGCCTGCTGCTGTTCACCAACTCGGGCGAGCTGGCCAACAAGCTCATGCATCCGCGCTTCGGCCTGGAGCGCGAGTACGCGGTGCGTGTGCTGGGTGCGCTCAGCAACGAGGAAAAGCAGCGCCTGCTCGACGGCGTGAACCTGGACGATGGCCAGGCGCAGTTCGGCAGCATCGAGGACGGCGGTGGCGAAGGCTCGAACTGCTGGTACCGCGTGACGATCTCCGAAGGCCGCAACCGCGAGGTGCGGCGCATGTTCGAGGCCGTGGGCCATGCCGTGAGCCGGCTGATCCGCATCCGCTACGGCGCCATGCTGCTGCCGCGCGGCCTCAAGCGCGGCGCTTCGCTGGAGCTGGACACGCGCGACATCCAGGCCCTGATGCGCGCCCGGCGCAAGCCGCCCAAGCCGCAGCAGGCCCGCGCCGGCGGCCGCAACCAGGCGCCGGACCGCCGCGGCGGCCGCAATGCGCGCGGCGGCCAGGGGCAGGGCGAGGGCGGCGCGCCCGCGCAGCCGCGTGGCAACAACAACGGTGGCCGCAACAAGCGCGGCGGCCGTGGCGGCCCCAATCCCGGCGGCGGCAACCCGGGCGCACGGCGCGAAGGCGGCGACCGTCCGAGGAGGTGATCCCGAACCCGCTGACCGTCAGCACGCCGGGCGGCCAGCGCCGCAAGCCGCGCGATGGCGGCGGTGGCGGTGCCGGCGGGCAGCCCGATCCGATGAAGACCTCGTTCGGCTGCATCGGCGCCGACAGCTTCACGCGCCAGCGCCAGGGCCAGCAGCGCCGTGGCGGCGGCGGCGGGTGGCGGTGGACGCCCGGCGCGGTCGGGCGCGGACGCTAAAGGCCGGCATTTCCCTGGCGCGTGCGCAGCTTTCGAATACAGGGGCGGCACGGGCTAAAATCACGGGCTTTGCGCGCTCCGGCGCGTTGCCTTTTTCTCAAACGATTTCCCAAACGATCCAAAGCCTCACGGCTTCACCCAAGGACACTCCAAAAATGGCCATCGAACGCACCCTCTCCATCATCAAGCCCGACGCCGTCGCCAAGAAACGTCATCGGCCAGATCTACGCCCGCTTCGAAGCCGCCGGCCTGAAGATCGCCGCTGCCCGCCTGGTGCAGCTGTCGCGCGCCGAAGCCGAGCAGTTCTACGGCGTGCACAAGGAGCGCCCCTTCTTCAAGGACCTGGTCGAGTTCATGATCTCCGGCCCCGTCGACGGTGCAGGTCCTGGAAGGCGAGAACGCCATCCTGAAGAACCGTGACCTGATGGGCGCCACCGACCCGAAGAAGGCCGCCGCCGGCACCATCCGCGCCGACTTCGCCGACAGCATCGACGCCAACGCCGTGCACGGCTCGGACGCCGCCGAAACCGCCCAGGTCGAAGTCGCCTTCTTCTTCCCGGGCCTCAACGTCTACGCACGCCGAGATGCTGCATCCCGCGCCTTGCCACCCCGCCCGGGGTCGTCGCCGGCGCGGGCTGAGCGCGACGGGGGCCTGCGTATGACCCCGCCGTCAACCTGCTGGAGTTCGACCTCGACGGCCTCGCGGGCCTTCTGCGAGCGCCTGGGCGAAAAAGCGCTTCCGCGCGACCCAGCTGTTCCGCTGGATCCACCAGCGCGGCGCCAGCGATTTCAGCCAGATGAGCGATCTGGCCAAGTCGCTGCGCGCCAAGCTCGAGGGCGCCGCGCAGATCGTCGCGCTGCCCGTCATCACCCAGAACATCTCGCAGGACGGCACCGTCAAGTGGCTGTTCGACGTGGGTGCGGGCGATGCGGTCGAGGCCGTGTTCATTCCCGAGGACGACCGCGGCACGCTGTGCATCTCCTCGCAGGCCGGCTGTGCCGTCGGCTGCCGGTTCTGCTCCACCGGCCACCAGGGCTTCTCCCGCAACCTCACGACCGGCGAGATCCTCGCCCAGCTGTGGTTCGCCGAACATTTCCTGCGCAAGCACCTGGGCGTGGCCGAGCGCGTCATCTCCAACGTGGTGATGATGGGCATGGGCGAGCCGCTGCAGAACTATGCGGCGCTGGTGCCGGCGCTGCGCGTGATGCTGGACGACCATGGCTACGGCCTGTCGCGCCGGCGTGTGACGGTGTCGACCTCGGGTGTGGTGCCCATGATGGACCGGCTGGGCGAGGACTGCCCGGTGGCGCTGGCCGTCTCGCTGCACGCGCCCAACGATGCGCTGCGCGACAAACTCGTGCCGCTGAACAACAAGTACCCGCTCGACGAACTGATGGGCGCCTGCCAGCGCTACCTCGCGCATGCGCCGCGCGACTTCATCACCTTCGAGTACTGCATGCTCGACGGCGTGAACGACCAGCCCGAGCATGCGCGCGAGCTGATCGCGCTCGTCGGCGCTACCGCACCGACGGTGTCTGGTGCAAGCTCAATCTCATTCCGTTCAACCCGTTCCCGACCTCGGGCCTCGATGCGCTCGCCGGCCCCGCAGGTCAGCGCCTTCGCGCAAGCTGCTGCTCGACGCCGGCCTCGTCACCACGGTGCGCAAGACGCGCGGCGACGACATCGACGCCGCCTGCGGCCAGCTCGCCGGCGACGTGAAGGACCGCACCCGGGTGACCCAGCGCATCGCGCTGCAGCGCCAGGTGCCGCTGCAGGCGGTCGCGGTGCCGCCGGCCGGGAATTGACACGATGCGCATGACGACGCGCCTGCCCGGCAACGCCATGGCCCTCGGCCTGGCCGGCCTGGCCCTGTTCGGCGCGGTCGCTGCTGTCCGGCTGCGCCACGCCGGCCGGCGGCGCGCGTGGCACCGACCCCTCGGGCGTCGTGATCCCTTCGGAGGAGACCCGAGGCAGCAGCGACGGGCGCGCGTGCGGCTCGAGCTGGCCTCGCGCTACTTCGACCAGGGCCAGACCAACGTGGCGCTGGAGGAGGTCAAGCTCGGCGCTGGCGACCGATCCCGGCTTCGCCGAGGCCTTCAACCTGCGCGCGCTGGTCTACATGCGGCTCAACGACCTGGCTCTGGCCGAGGAGAGCTTCCGCCAGGCCCAGCGGCTGAGCCCGCGCGATCCCGGCACGGCCCACAACTACGGCTGGTTCCTGTGCCAGCAGGGCCGCTACGACCAGGCCGTGGCACAGTTCGCCGTGGCGCTGGAGTACCTGACCTACACCGACAAGGCCAAGACCCTGGCTGGCGCAGGGCATGTGCCAGCAGCGGGCCGGCGAGGCTGGCCGAGGCCGAAAGCAGTCTCATGCATTCGTACGAGCTCGATCCGGCCAACCCGATCACCGGCTACAACCTGGCGCAGTCGCTGTTCAAGCGCGGCGACCAGCAGCGCGCGCAGTTCTACATCCGGCGCATCAACAACAGCGAATACGCCAACGCCGAGTCCCTGTGGCTGGGCATCAAGGTCGAGCGCAGCCTGGGCAACCGCCAGGCTGCGCGACCAACTGGGCAAGCAATTGCGCAACCGTTTCGCGCAGTCCCGCGAATACATGGCGCTCGAGCGCCAAGCTTTCGATGAGTGAGCAAGAACCTTTCCCCGAGGCGGCGCCGCCGCCTTCGACCAAGCCGCCAGCGGTGCGCAGCGCGCCGGCGCCATGCTGCGCCAGGCACGCGAGGACGCGGGCCTGCATGTGGAGGCCCTGGCCGTCGCGCTGAAGGTCACGGTCAAGAAGCTGGAGGCCCTGGAGGCCGGCCGCATCGACCTGCTGCCCGATCCGACCTTCGCGCGCGGCCTCGCGGCCAGCATCTGCCGCGGCCTCAAGCTCGACCCGAAGCCGCGTGCTGCGCGCTGATGCCCGGCATCGCGGGCGAGCGCAGGGAGGTGGCGCCGCCGGCCATCAACACGCGCTTCGAACCCGGCGACATCGGCCTCGGGCAGCTCGGCGCTGCGCAGCAGCCCGAGCCCGGCGATGGGGCCGTGGCCTTGCTGCTGCTGGGCGCGTTGGCCATCTACCTGTGGCCGGGCCTCGGTGGTGCTCTGACCGATGCCGACACAGCTCGGCCGCCACGCCCATGCGGCGCCGCCGAGGCACGGTGACCGAAAGCGTCACGCCGGCGGAGCCGATCCCGGCCGCGGCACCGACCGTGACCGAACCGGCGCCGGTCGCCAGCGCCCCGCGCCGCACCGGCGTCGGCCATGGTGGCCACCCCGGCCGCCATTCACGTTCGTCGCCAAGGCCGAGACCTGGGTCCAGGTGACCGATGCCACGGGCGCCACGCCGCTGCGCCGCAGCCTCGTGGCCGGCGAGACCGTGACCGCCACGGGCACGCCGCCCTCGGCGTGGTGATCGGCCGCATCGACGCGGTCGAGGTGCAGGTGCGCGGCGAGCCGCGCGACCTGCGTGCCATCGCCAAGAACAACGTCGCACGCTTCGAGGTGAAGTGACCATGCCGGACGCCCATCGATCCCAGCATCCCCTGCGCCATCGCGCCCGTGGCCCCGGCCGCGCGCCGCAGTCTGCAGGCCGAGGTGCGCTGGAAGGACCACCTGCTCACGCTGGGCGGCAACGCGCCCGTGCGCGTGCAGTCCATGACCAACACCGACACGGCCGACGCCATCGGCACGGCGATCCAGGTCAAGGAACTCGCGCTGGCCGGCTCGGAGATGGTGCGCATCACCGTCAACACGCCCGAGGCGGCCGAGGCCGTGCCGCACATCCGCGAGCAGTTGGACCGCATGGGCATCCATGTGCCGCTGATCGGCGACTTCCACTACAACGGCCACCGGCTGCTGACCGAATACCCGGCCTGTGCCGAGGCGCTGTCCAAGTACCGCATCAACCCCGGCAACGTGGGCAAGGGCGACAAGCACGACAAGCAGTTCGGCCAGATGATCGAGGCCGCCATGTGCTGGAGCAAGCCCGTGCGCATCGGCGTGAACTGGGGCAGCCTGGACCAGGAACTGCTGGCCAGCCTCATGGACGCCAACAACGCGCGCGCCGAGCCGCTGGACGCCAAGCAGATCATGTACGAGGCGCTGATCACCTCGGCCATCTCCTCGGCCCAGCTGCGCCGAAAGCATGGGCATGCCGGCGCACCAGATCATCCTGTCGTGCAAGGTCAGCGGCGTGCAGGACCTGATCACCGTCTACGGCGAACTCGCGCGCCGCTGCCGCTACCCGCTGCACCTGGGCCTGACCGAGGCCGGCATGGGCACCAAGGGCACGGTGGCTTCCACCGCCGCGCTGGCGGTGCTGCTGCAGCAGGGCATCGGCGACACCATCCGCGTCTCGCTGACGCCGCAGCCGGGCGAGGCCCGCGCGCAGGAGGTGGTGGTGGCTTCCGAGATCCTGCAGGCCCTGGGCATGCGCAGCTTCGTGCCCAGCGTGACGGCCTGCCCGGGCTGCGGCCGCACCACCAGCACCACCTTCCAGGAGCTGACCAAGCAGATCGACGACTTCCTGCGCATGCAGATGCCGGTCTGGCGCAACCGCTACCCGGGCGTGGAAAAGCTCAAGGTCGCCGTGATGGGCTGCATCGTCAACGGCCCTGGCGAGAGCAAGCATGCCGACATCGGCATCAGCCTGCCCGGCACCGGCGAAGCTCCGGCCGCGCCCGGTCTTCATCGACGGCGAGAAGGCCATGACGCTGCGCGGCGAGGGCATCGCGCAGGACTTCCAGAAGGTCGTCGAGAACTACATCGAAAAGCGTTTCGGCCCAGGGCTCCACGGCCGTCCGCCTGAACAACCCGGATTCCCATGGCTGACAAGATCAATGCCGTCAAAGGCATGAACGACATATTGCCGGCGAGCGTGCCGCGCACCGACAAACTGCCCGATTCGGCGCTGTGGCACTGGTTCGAGAACACCGTGCGCGAGGTGCTGGCCCGCTACGGCTACCAGTACATCGTGACGCCCGTGGTCGAACCCACGGCGCTGTTCGTGCGCGGCCTGGGCGAGGTGACCGACATCGTCGAGAAGGAGATGTACTCCTTCACCGATTCCATGAACGGCGACAAGCTCACGCTGCGGCCCGAGGCCACGGCCGGCATCGTGCGCGCCATGGTCGAGCACAACGCGCTGTACAACGGCCCGCTGCGCTTGTGGACGCTGGGGCCGATGTTCCGCCACGAGCGGCCGCAGAAGGGCCGCTACCGCCAGTTCCACCAGCTCGACGTCGAGGCCCTGGGCTTCGCCGGCCCCGACGTGGACGCCGAACTGATCCTGCTGGTGCGCGCGCTGTGGAAGCAGCTGGGCCTCGTCGAAGGCCAGCATGTGCGCCTGGAGCTCAACAGCCTGGGCCAGCCGGCCGAGCGCCAGGCCCACCGCGACGCGCTGGTGCGCCACTTCGAGGCCCATGCCGAGCTGCTGGACGAGGACGCCAAACGCCGCCTGCACAGCAACCCGCTGCGCATCCTCGACACCAAGAACCCGGCCATGCAGGCCATGGTCGAGGCCGCGCCGCAGCTCATGGACTTCCTGGGCGCCGAATCGCGCGCGCACTTCGACGCCGTGCGTGCCGTGCTCGATGCCGCCGGCCTGGAATACCGCGTGAACCCGCGCCTGGTGCGCGGCATGGACTACTACAACCTCACGGTGTTCGAGTGGGTCACCGACCAGTTGGGCTCGCAGGGCACGGTCTGCGGCGGTGGCCGCTACGACGGGCTGATCGCGCAGATGGGCGGCAAGAGCGCCCCGGCCGTGGGCTTTGGCCTGGGCATCGAGCGCCTGCTGCTGCTGATCCAGGGCCTGGGCCTGGCCGTGCCCGGTGCGGCGCCGCGGCCTATGCCATCGTCACCGCGCCCGAGCTGCTGCCGCGCGCGATGGTCGCGCTGGAGCAGCTGCGCGAGGCCGGCCTCCAGGTCGTGCTGCATGCCGGCGGCGGCAGCATGAAGTCGCAGTTCAAGAAGGCCGACGTGCAGCGGCGCGCAGTACGCGCTGGTCTTCGGCGCCGACGAAGCGGCCGCCGGCGAGCTGACCGTCAAGGCGCTGCGCGACGGGCAGGGCGCCCAGACAGCGCCGCTCGCTTTCCAACGTGGCCGAGTGGGCCGCATCCCTACAATCGCGCGCTTGATTTCGCGCGCCGACCGCGCCTTCCCCCCTTCCTCATGGCAAAACATCTCGATCTCGAAGAACAGGAACAGCTCGACCAGGTCAAGCACCTGTGGCAGCGCTACGGCAATGCCATCACCTGGCTGCTGATTCTTGTCCTCGCCGGTTTTGCCGGCTGGAACGGCTGGCAGTACTGGCAGCGCAACCAGGCGGTGAAGGCCGCCGCGCTGTACGACGAAGTGGAGCGCGCGGCCAAGGCCGGCGACACGGCGCGTCTCGAGCGCGCCTTCGGCGACATCCGCGACGGCTATGCCAGCACCGTCTATGCGCAGCAGGCCGGCCTGCTGGCCGGCAAGGTGCTGCACGAGAAGGGCAACGCCGATGCCGCGAAGGCGGCGCTAGGCTGGGTGGCGGAAAGTCGTCCGACCCGGCCTACCAGGCGCTGGCCAGGCTGCGCCTGGCCGGCCTGCTGTTCGACGCCAAGGCCTACGACGATGCCTTGAAGCAGCTCGGCGGTCAACTTCGCCGGCGAGTTCGCCGCGCTGGCGGCCGACCGCCGTGGCGACATCCTGGCCGCGCAGGACAAGAAGGCCGAGGCACTCGCGGAATACCGCAAGGCCTACGCCGGCCTGGATGCCCGCTCGGGCTACCGCCGCATGGTCGAGGTCAAGCTCAACGCGATGGGCGTCGATCCCACGTCCACAGCCACCACGGGAGCCGCCAATGATGGCGCGTCGCCTCACCCGCCGCCTGGCGTCCACCGCGACGCTGCTGGGCCTCGCGGCCGCTCTGCTGGCCGGCTGCGGCAGCAGCGGCAAGCCCAAGCCGGCCGAACTCGGCCCCAATCCCGGCCTGCTCGGCGTGCGCCAGGTCTGGACCGCCAAGGTCGGCGAGATCGGCTACCCGCTGGACGTGCAGGTCACGGGCCAGCAGGTGGCGCTGGCCAGCAGCGACGGCACGGTGCTGGCGCTGGACGCGCGCACGGGCCGCGAGCTGTGGCGCGCCGCCGCCAAGGCCAAGCTGTCGGCCGGCGTCGGCAGCGATGGCCAGCGCACGGCGGTGGCCACGCAGAACAACGAGATCGTGGCCTTCGAGGCCGGGCGTGAACTGTGGCGCCAGAAGCTGGCGGCCCAGGTCGCCACGGCGCCCTTCGTGGCCGGCGGCCGCGTGTTCGTGCTGTCGGCCGACCGTTCGGTCACGGCGCTGGACGGCGCCAGCGGCCGCCGCCTGTGGACGCAGCAGCGCGCGGGCGATCCGCTGGTGCTGCGCCAGAGCGGTGTGATCCTGGCCGTGGGCGACACCTTGGTCGTGGGCCTGTCGGGCCGGCTGGTCGGCCTGAACCCGCTGAACGGCCAGGTGCGCTGGGACGTGCCCGTCGCCACGCCGCGCGGCACCAACGACGTGGAGCGCCTAGTCGACCTGGTCGGCCGCGTGAGCCGCGTCGGCGACTCGGTCTGCGTGCGCGCCTTCCAGGTCGGCGTGGGCTGCGTGGACACGGCGCGCGGCAACCTGGCCTGGACCAAGCCGTCCTCGGGCTACGTCGGCGTGCATGGGGACGACCGCATGGTCTACGGCCCCGAGAGCGACGGCAGGATCGTGGCCTGGAACCGCAGCAACGGCGAGCAGGCCTGGACCTCCGAGCGGCTGCGCTACCGGCAGCTGACGGGGCCGCTGGCGCTGGGCCGCTCGGTCATCGTCGGCGACGAGACGGGCATCGTGCATTTCCTGTCGCGCGAGGACGGCTCGCCGCTCACGCGCGTGAGCACCGATGGCTCGCCCATCGCCGCCGCCCCGGTCGTGGCCGGCGACACCCTGGTGGTCGTCACGCGCAACGGCAGCGTGTACGGCTACGCGCCCGAGTGACCCGGACAAGTATGAAACCCGTCATCGCCCTGGTGGGCCGGCCCGAATGTCGGCAAGTCCACGCTGTTCAACCGGCTGACGCGTTCGCGCGACGCCATCGTGGCGGATTTCGCCGGCCTCACGCGCGACCGCCACTACGGCAACGGCAAGCAGGGCAAGCACGAGTACATCGTCATCGACACCGGCGGCTTCGAGCCCACGGCCGAAAGCGGCATCTACAAGGAGATGGCCAGGCAGACGCGCCAGGCCGTGGCCGAGGCGGACGTGGTGATCTTCGTCGTCGATGCGCGCGGCGGCCTGTCGGCCCAGGACCACGACATCGGCAACTACCTGCGCCGCCTGGGCAAGCCCTGCGTGCTGGCGGCCAACAAGGCCGAGGGCATGCACGACGGCCAGCAGCTCGTGGAATTCTTCGAGCTCGGCCTGGGCGAGGTGCATGCGGTGTCCGCCGCGCACGGCCAGGGCGTGCGCACGCTGGTCGATCTGGCGCTGGCGCCCTTGAGCCTGCCGGACGAACCCGAAGAGGACGCGCGACGGCGAGCCCGGCGTGATCCGCCTGGCCGTGGCCGGCCGGCCCAACGTCGGCAAGTCCACGCTGATCAACACCTGGCTGGGCGAGGAGCGCCTGGTGGCCTTCGACATGCCGGGCACCACGCGCGACGCGATCAGCGTGCCGTTCGAGCGGCATGGCCAGCGCTTCGAACTCATCGACACGGCCGGCCTGCGCCGGCAAGCGGCAAGGTGTTCGAGGCCATCGAGAAGTTCTCGGTGGTCAAGACGCTGCAGGCCATCGAGAGCGCGCACGTGGTGCTGCTGCTGCTCGACGCGACCCAGGGCGTGACCGACCAGGACGCCCACATCGCGGGCTACATCCTGGAAAGCGGCCGCGCCGTGGTGCTGGCCGTCAACAAATGGGATGCGGTGGATGCCTACCAGCGCGAACTGGTGCAGCGCTCCATCGAGACGCGGCTGCCCTTCCTCAAGTTCGCCGCGCTGCATTTCATCTCGGCCAAGAAGCGCCAGGGCATCGGCCCGCTGTGGGGCGCCATCGCCCAGGCGCACAAGGCCGCCATGTGCAAGATGTCCACGCCGGTGCTCACGCGGCTGCTGCTGGAGGCCGTGCAGTTCCAGTCGCCCAAGCGCAGCGGCATGTTCCGGCCCAAGATGCGCTATGCGCACCAGGGCGGCATGAACCCGCCCATCATCGTGATCCACGGCAACTCGCTGGAGCACGTGACCGAGGCCTACAAGCGCTTCCTGGAAGGGCGGTTCCGCAAGGAGTTCGACCTGACGGGTACGCCGCTGCGCATCGAGATGCGCACCTCGGCCAATCCCTTTGCCGACAAGTCCGACCGCTGATGCGGCGGGCTGGCTGCACCGTCGTGGTGCGTTCCGGCGGCGTGTCCCAACACGCAAATTAAGGGCATCAGTGTTTCTACGGAGGCCGCCCACCCGCTGTGGTATGGTCCCCCTCTCCCAATAACAACGGTTTGAACACGGAGGATATCGTGAGCAACAAAGGTCAACTTTTGCAGGATCCTTTCCTGAACACGCTGCGCCGCGAGCATGTGCCGGTGTCGATCTACCTGGTCAACGGCATCAAGCTGCAAGGCCAGATCGAGTCCTTCGACCAGTACGTGGTGCTGCTGCGCAATACGGTCACCCAGATGGTCTACAAGCACGCCATCTCCACCATCGTTCCGGGTCGCGCCGTGAACTTCCAGCCGGCACAGGACGACAACGCGGACGCTGCGTCCTAACGAGTCCTGCCGCCGGCACTTTCGTGTCGGCCCCGCGCGCCACCCCAGGTGGCGCGCACTTTCGGTTCTCTCCGATTGACTGAAATCCCTGTTGCGGACGCTGCGGCGGCCCCGGCCATCCTGGTCGGGGTCGATTTCGGCCTGCCGCATTTCGACGCCGAGCTCGAGGAGCTCGGCCTGCTGGCCCAGACCGCCGGCCTGCAGCCCGTGGCCCGCGTCACCTGCAAACGCAAGGCGCCCGATGCCGCGCTGTTCATCGGCAGCGGCAAGGCCGAGGAGATCAAGCTGCTCGCGCGCATGCACAAGGCGAGCGAGGTGCTGTTCGACCAGGCCCTGAGCCCGGCCCAGCAGCGCAACCTCGAGCGTGTGCTGGAGCTGCCGGTCAACGACCGGACCATGCTGATCCTGACCATCTTCTCGCAGCGCGCGCGCAGCCATGAAGGCAAGTTGCAGGTCGAGCTCGCGCGCTTGCAGTACCTGTCGACGCGCCTGGTGCGGCGCTGGTCCCACCTGGAACGCCAGCGCGGCGGCATCGGCACGCGCGGCGGCCCGGGCGAGCGCCAGATCGAGCTGGACCGCCGCATGATCGGCGAAGCCATCAAGCGCACGCGCGAGCGGCTGTCCAAGGTCGTGCGCCAGCGCGGCACGCAGCGGCGCCAGCGCGAGCGGCGCGATGCGTTCACGATCTCGCTGGTCGGCTACACCAACGCCGGCAAGTCCAGCCTGTTCAACGCGATGGTCAAGGCGCGCGCCTATGCCGCCGACCAGCTGTTCGCCACGCTGGACACCACCACGCGCCAGCTGTACCTGGGCGAGGCCGGGCGTTCCGTGTCGCTGTCCGACACGGTGGGCTTCATCCGCGACCTGCCGCACGGCCTGGTCGATGCCTTCCGCGCCACCTTGCAGGAGGCGGCCGACGCCGACCTGCTGCTGCACGTGATCGACGCGTCCAACCCGCACCATCCCGAGCAGATGGAAGAGGTGCGGCGCGTGCTGGCCGAGATCGGCGCCGACGAGGTGCCGATGCTGCTGGTGTTCAACAAGCTCGATGCGCTGACGCCCGAGCAGCGCCCGCTGCAGATGGCCGACACCGTGGAGGTCGATGGCCGGCAGATCGGGCGGGTGTTCGTCAGCGCGCGCACGGGCGAGGGCATGCCGGCGTTGCGGGCGGAACTGGCGCGCCGTGCGGAGCAGATTGCACCGGCGCAGGCCCCTGATTCCCCTGGGTATGATGAGGCCGATCCCCGTTTCGGCACAATCGTCCGTTGACCAAAAGAGACCAGAGCGCATGAACCTTTCTTCTCGGCCGTCGGCTTGGGCAGGCCTTCCCGGCCGCATCCGCGGCATGTTCAACCTGAACGATCCGCGCTGGGGCCGTGGAGACGACAAGGCGGCCGACTCGGACGAGAAGCCCGACACGCGCCGTCCCGACAACGAGCGACCCTACGAACCCCAGCGTCCCACGCCCAACCGCGGCGGCAACCAGGGCCCCCCGGACCTGGACGAACTCTGGCGCGACTTCAACCGCAAGCTCGGCGGCCTGTTCAACGGCGGGCGCAACGGCGGCCGCGGCAACATGGGTTCGGGCAATGGCGGAGGCTTCCAGCCCGACATGAAGGGTGCCGGCATCGGCATCGGCCTGATCGGTGCGGTGGCCGTGCTGATCTGGCTGGGCACCGGCTTCTTCATCGTGCAGGAAGGCCAGCAGGCCGTCATCACGCAGTTCGGCCGCTACCACTCGACCGTGGGCGCCGGTTTCAACTGGCGCCTGCCGTACCCGATCCAGCGCCACGAACTGGTGTTCGTGACGCAGATCCGCTCCATCGACATCGGCCGCGACGTGATCATCAAGGCCACCGGCCTGCGCGACTCGGCCATGCTGACCGAGGACGAGAACATCGTCGAGATCCGCTTCGCCGTGCAGTACCGCCTGAACGATGCGCGCGCCTTCCTGTTCGAGAGCAAGGATCCGACCGCCGCCGTCGTGCAGGCGGCCGAGACGGCCGTGCGCGAAGTGGTCGGCAAGATGCGCATGGACTCGGCGCTGGCCGAGGAGCGCGACCAGATCGGCCCGCGCGTGCGCACGCTGATGCAGACCATCCTGGACCGCTACAAGGTCGGCATCGAGATCGTCGGCATCAACCTGCAGCAAAGCGGTGTGCGTCCGCCCGAGCAGGTGCAGGCCGCGTTCGACGATGTGCTCAAGGCCGGCCAGGAGCGCGAGCGCGCCAAGAACGAGGCCCAGGCCTACGCCAACGACGTGATCCCGCGCGCCACCGGTACGGCTTCGCGCCTGGTCGAAGAAGCGCAGGCCTACAAGGCGCGCATCACAGCCCAGGCCGACGGTGACGCGCAGCGCTTCCGCTCGGTGCTGACCGAGTACCAGAAGGCGCCGCAGGTCACGCGCGACCGCCTGTACACGGAGACCATGCAGCAGGTCTATGCCAACGTCACCAAGGTGATGGTGGACTCGCGCCAGGGTTCGAACCTGCTGTACCTGCCGCTGGACAAGCTCATGCAGGCGTCGGGCCAGTCGGCCGGCGTCATCGGCGATCCGGCGCTGGCAGGCAGTGGCCAGGCCACTTCGACCGCGCCGGCGGTGCCGCCCCTGGCCAGCGGCGACCTGCGCGCCCGCGACGGGCGCACCCGCGAACGTGATTTGCGCTAGGAGACGCGCCAAGTGAACAGAATCGGATTCATCGCATCGTCGCTGCTGGTGCTGCTGGCATTGGCGAGCTCCATGTTGTTCGTGGTCGACCAGCGCCAGTACGGCGTGGTCTACGCGCTCGGACAGATCAAGAGGGTCATCACCGAGCCCGGCCTCAACTTCAAGATGCCGCCGCCGTTCCAGAACGTGCGCTACCTCGACAAGCGCCTGCTGACGCTGGAAAGCAGCGATTCCGAGCCCATGCTGACGGCCGAGAAGCAGCGCGTGGTGATCGACTGGTACATCCGCTGGCGCGTGACCGACCCGTCGGAGTACATCCGCAACGTGGGCCTGGACGAGAGCGCCGGCGCCAACCAACTGAACCGCGTGGTGCGCAACGCGTTCCAGGAAGAGATCAACCGCCGCACCGTGCGCGACCTGCTGTCCACGCGGCGCGAGGAGCTCATGGCCGACGTCAAGCGCGAGGTGCTGGAGGTCGTGCGCGGTGGCCGTCCCTGGGGCATCGACGTGGTGGACGTGCGCATCACGCGCGTCGACTACGTGGAGTCCATCACCGAGTCGGTCTACCGCCGCATGGAGGCCGAGCGCAAGCGCGTGGCCAACGAGCTGCGCTCCACCGGCGCGGCCGAGGGCGAGAAGATCCGCGCCGAGGCCGACCGTCAGCGCGAGGTGACGATCGCCAACGCCTACCGCGACGCCCAGAAGGCCAAGGGCGAGGGCGATGCCCAGGCCGCATCGCTGTACAGCGATGCCTTCGGCCGCGATCCGCAGTTCGCACAGTTCTACCGCAGCCTGGAAGCCTACCGCGCGAGCTTCAGCAAGAAGAGACGACGTGATGGTGGTCGACCCCTCGTCCGACTTCTTCCGGGCCATGCGCGGGGCGAACCCCGCCGCACCAGCCGGCCGCTGAGCCGCGGCCGCGCCCGTGGACACGCTCTGGGCGGCACTGGCCCTGGTGCTGGTCATCGAAGGCCTGATGCCGTTTCTCTCGCCGGGCGGCTGGCGCCGCATGTTCATGCAGGTGCTGCAGCTGTCCGACGGGCAGATCCGCTTCTTCGGCATGTGCAGCGTGCTGCTGGGCCTGGCGCTGCTGGCCCTGTTGTCCTGAGTCTTGCCGCACGGTCTACCCGGGCCTCGATCCGAGGCCGGTAGAATCCCGTTTTTAACAGCGCACTGATTTCCATGTCTGCCTGGGTCCTGCCGGATCACATCGCCGATGTATTGCCTTCCGAGGCCCGGCACATCGAAGAACTCCGCCGCGAACTGCTGGACACCGCCCGTGGCTATGGCTACGAGCTGGTGATGCCGCCGCTGCTGGAGCACCTGGAATCGCTGCTCACCGGCACCGGCGAGGCGCTGGACCTGCTCACCTTCAAGCTGGTCGACCAGCTGTCCGGCCGCATGCTGGGCCTGCGCGCCGACACCACGCCGCAGGTGGCCCGCATCGACGCGCACCTGCTCAACCGCCAGGGCGTAGCCCGGCTGTGCTACTGCGGCCCCGTCGCCCACACCCGCCCCGACCGTGCCTACGCCACGCGCGAACCGCTGCAGTTCGGCGCCGAGATCTATGGGCACGAGGGCCTGGAGGCCGACTTCGAGGTGCTGCTGCTGGCGCTGGACTGCCTGTCGGCCGCGCAGCTGCGCGATCTCACGGTGGACCTGTCCGACGCGCGCATCGTGCAGGCCCTGCTGGCCGACAGCGCGCTGGCGCCGGCCGAGCTGGCCCGCATCCATGCCGCGCTGACCACCAAGGACGCCGGCGAGCTGGCCGCGTTGACCGCCAGGCTGCCGGCCGTGGACCGCGAGGGCCTGCAGGCCCTGCTGCAGCTGTACGGCGACGCCGGCGTGCTCGACGAGGCCGCGCGCGTGCTCCCGGACCGACCCGCGCTGCACCATGCCCTGGCCGAGCTGCGCCGCTGCGCGGCCCTGCTGGGCGAGCGCGCCGATGTGCGCGTGGACCTGGCCGACCTGCGCGGCTATGCCTACTACAGCGGCGTGCGTTTCTCGATCTACGCCGCCCATGGCGACGCCCTGGTGCGCGGCGGCCGCTACGACGAGGTCGGCGCGGTGTTCGGCCGCAACCGGCCGGCCGTGGGTTTCAGCCTGGACCTCAAGCAACTCGTCGCGGCCGTGCCGCCGCGTCCGCTGCGCGCGGCCATCCGCGCACCCTGGGGTGAAGACGGAGCCCTGCGCTCCGCCATCGCGGCCTTGCGCCGCGGCGGTGAAACGGTGGTCTGCGCCTTGCCTGGCCACGAAAGTGAAATCGATGAGTTCCATTGCGACCGCGTGCTGACGCACAAGGGCGGCGAATGGGTCGTGCAAGCCATCTGAACCTGCCTAGCTTTGGGCACTCGAGACATGAACACAGGTAATCGCGCGGCCGCCGGTCGCAACGTGGTCGTCGTTGGCACCCAGTGGGGCGACGAAGGCAAGGGCAAGCTGGTCGACTGGCTGACCGAGAGCGCCCAGGGCGTGGTGCGCTTCCAGGGCGGCCACAACGCCGGCCACACGCTGGTCATCAACGGCAAGAAGACGGCGCTGCACCTGATCCCCAGCGGCATCATGCGCCCGGGCGTCAAGTGCTACATCGGCAATGGCGTGGTGCTGTCGGCCGCCAAGCTGCTCGAGGAGATCCAGGGCCTGGAGGCCGCCGGCGTCGAGGTGCGTTCGCGCCTGCGCATCAGCGAGGCCTGCCCGCTGATCCTGCCGTTCCACGCCGCGCTGGACGTGGCGCGCGAGGCCGCGCGCGAGAAGGTCGGCATCGAGAAGATCGGCACGACCGGCCGCGGCATCGGCCCGGCCTACGAGGACAAGATCGCCCGCCGCGCGCTGCGCGTGCAGGACTTGAAGTACCCCGAGCGCTTCGCCGCCAAGCTGCGCGACCTGCTGGCCCTGCACAACTTCGTGCTGACCGAGTTCCTGCATGCCGCGCCGATCGACTACGACCAGGTCTATGCCGAGTCCATGCAGCATGCCGAGCAGCTGCGCCCCATGATCGCCGACGTCTCGCGCGAACTCAACGCAGCGCACCAGGCCGGCGCCAACCTGCTGTTCGAAGGCGCCCAGGGCACGCTGCTCGACGTCGACCACGGCACCTATCCCTACGTGACCTCCAGCAACTGCGTGGCCGGCAACGCCGCCGCCGGTGCCGGCGTCGGCCCCGGCCTGCTGCACTATGTGCTGGGCATCACCAAGGCCTACTGCACGCGTGTCGGCGGTGGTCCGTTCCCGACCGAACTCGAGTGGGAAAAGCCGGGCACGCCGGGCTACCACATGAGCACCGTCGGCGCCGAGAAGGGCGTGACCACGGGCCGCTCGCGCCGCTGCGGCTGGTTCGATGCCGCGCTGCTCAAGCGCTCGGCCCAGGTCAACGGCCTGTCGGGCCTGTGCATCACCAAACTGGACGTGCTGGACGGCCTGCAAGAGCTCAAGCTGTGCACGGGCTACCAGCTCGACGGCGAACTGATCGACATCCTGCCCATGGGCGCGGACGAGATCGCGCGCTGCGAGCCGGTCTACGAGACGCTGCCGGGCTGGACCGAGTCCACCGTGGGCGTGACCGACTACGATGCGCTGCCGGCCGCCGCGCGGCGCTACCTGGAGCGCATCGAGCAGGCCACCGGCGTGCCGATCGCGATGGTGTCCACGAGCCCGGACCGTGACCACACCATCCTGATGCACAACCCCTACCAGGCTTCCTGAGCCCCAAGCCCGCCCCACGGAGAACCCCATGCTGACCGAAGACGGCAAACACCTGTACGTGAGCTACGACGAGTACCACAACCTGATCGAGAAGCTCGCGATCAAGGTGCACCAGTCGGGGTGGGAGTTCGACAACATCCTGTGCCTGGCCCGCGGCGGCATGCGGCCCGGCGACATCCTGTCGCGCATCTTCGACAAGCCGCTGGCCATCATGTCCACGAGCTCCTACCGTGCCGATGCCGGCACGCGCCAGGGCTCGCTGGACATCGCGCGCTACATCACGACGCCCAAGGGCGAGATCGCCGGCAAGGTGCTGCTGGTCGACGACCTGGCCGACAGCGGCCACACGCTGAACGCCGTGATCAAGCTGCTCAAGACCAGCTACGCGCCGATCACCGAGCTGCGCAGCGCCGTGCTGTGGACCAAGGGCGTCTCGCTGTTCACGCCCGACTACTCCGTCGAATTCCTGCCCACCAACCCCTGGATCCACCAGCCCTTCGAAGGCTACGACACCATGGGCCCGGCGCAGCTGCTGGAGAAGTGGAAGGTCTGATCCCGAGGCGGAGGGCGGCGGCTAACATGGCCGCATGCCTTGCCCCACCACCGATCTGATCCACCACCCCTACGTCCCGCCGGCCGAGTTCGCGGCGCCGCAGCCCGGCGTCTTCAAGGCCTCCACCGTCATCTTCCCGAATGTGGCTGCCATGCGCAGCCGCGAATGGCGGGACAAGTCCGGCTACACCTACGGCCTGCACGGCACGCCGACGACCTTCATCCTGGAAGAGCGCCTGGCGGCCATCGAGGGCGGGCTGCAATGCCTGCTCGTGCCCAGCGGCCTGGCGGCCATCGCCAACGTGGCCTTGTCGCTGCTGCGCAGCGGCGACGAGATGCTGCTGCCGGACAACGCCTACGGCCCCAACAAGACACTGGCGCGCGGCGAACTGCAGGCCTGGGGCATCACCCACCGCGTCTACGACCCGATGGACCCGGCCGACCTGGCGGCCAAGATCGGCGAGCGCACGCGGCTGGTCTGGCTGGAGGCCGCCGGCTCGGTGACGCTGGAGTTTCCGGACCTCGCGGAGCAGGTGCGGATCTGCCGCGCGCGTGGCGTCACCACGGTGCTCGACAACACCTGGGGTGCCGGCCTGGCCTTCGATCCCTTCGACCTCGGCACGCTGAACGCGCCGCTCGCCGTCGATATTTCGGTGCATGCGCTGACCAAGTATCCGAGTGGCGGCGGCGACGTGCTGATGGGCAGCATCGTGACGCGCGACGATGCGCTGCACCAGCGGCTCAAGATGACCCACATGCGGCTGGGCCTGGGCGTCGGCGCCAACGATGCCGAGACCCTGCTGCGCTCCCTGCCGAGCATGTCCTTGCGCTACCGCGCGCACGACGCTTCGGCCCGCGCGCTGGCGCGCTGGTGCCAGAGCCGGCCCGAGTTCGTCCAGGTGCTGCATCCGGCGCTGGCCGGTTCACCGGGCCACGCGCACTGGGCTGCGCTGTGCGCGCGTGGCGAGCCGGAAAGGGCGGGGCGTGCCGCGGGCCTGTTCAGCGTGATCGTCGACCCGCGCTACACGCACGCGCAGGTCGATGCCTTCTGCGACGCGCTGCGGCTGTTCAAGCTCGGCTACAGCTGGGGCGGTCCGATGAGCCTCGTCGTGCCGTACGAGCTGGCGCAGATGCGCGCGCAATGGCCCGCCCACCTGCAACGCGGCACGCTGGTGCGCTTCTCCGCGGGCCTGGAAGATGCGGGCGATCTGCAGGCCGATCTGGAGCAGGCCGCCGTCGCGGCGTTCGCCACCTGATCGTGTACATGGTGGGTGCAGGGAGCTATCCGTATTCACGTGCTTCGCCCCCGGCAATCAAGCTGGTAGAGTGGGGCGAACCCAACTGAACAGCGAGCACGACTTTGGCAACTCCCAACTACGGCTACGAGAAGCGGCAAAAGGAACTGGCCAAGAAGCGCAAGAAGGAAGAAAAGCTCAAGGCCAAGGCCGAGCGCAAGCTGCACGGCCCGGCCGACGGAGAACTCCAGGCGGACGGCGCCGATGCCCACGACATCGACGGCGTGACGGCGCCGCCTGCCACCGAGACCTGAACGCGCTGGCTCAGCGCAGCAGCTTGCGCAACTCGGGCCAGACGTTGTCCAGCATGGCCGCCTGGGCCTCTTCGCGCGGATGGATGCGGTCGGCCTGGAACAGGGCCGCCGCATTCGGCCCGTCGGCCACGCCCTTGAGCAAGAACGGCACGAGGCCGGCCTTGTGCTCGCGCGCCACGTCGCCGAACAGCGTGCTGAACTGGCGGCCGTAGTCGGCGCCATAGTTGGGGGGCATCTGCATGCCCACGATCAGCACCTTGGCGCCGGCCTGCTGGGCCGTCTGCGTCATCGCCGCCAGGTTGTCGGCCGTGTTCTTGAGCGGCAGGCCGCGCAGCGCGTCGTTGCCCCCCAACTCCAGCACCACGTGGGTGGGCTGGTAGTTCTTGAGCAGGGGCGCCAGCCGCGCGCGGCCGCCCGAGGTGGTGTCGCCGCTGATGCTGGCGTTGCGCACCTCGGCCGCGATCTTCTGCTCGGCCAGCCGCTGTTCCAGCAACGCGACCCAGCCCGTGCCGCGCTGCAGGCCGTACTCGGCCGACAGGCTGTCGCCGACCACGAGGATGCGGGGCACGCCGGCAGTCGCCGCCTTGGCGCTCTGCGCCCACGATGGCCCGGCCAGCAAGGGGATGTACAGGCCCGCGATAAAGTGTCGTCGTCTCAAACCAAGAAGCCTTTCATGTCCCAATCCCCCGGTGCCGCGCTGGTGTCTGTCGAGCATGTGTTCAAGTCGGTGGCCGACTCGACGGGCACGCTCGACATTCTGCGCGATATCGATTTCGCCCTGGCCGCGCGGGAAACCGCGGCCATCGTCGGGGCCTCGGGTTCCGGCAAGAGCACCCTGCTGTCCATCATCGCGGGCCTGGACACGCCGACGCGCGGCACGGTCCGCATCGCGGGCCACGACCTGTTCGCGCTCGACGAGGACCGCCGCGCCGCGCTGCGCGCCCAGCAGGTCGGCTTCGTGTTCCAGAGCTTCCAGCTGATGGGCAACCTGACGGCGCTCGAGAACGTCATGCTGCCGCTGGAGCTCGCGGCACGGCGCGACGCGCGCCAGGCCGCGACCGAGATGCTGGCACGGGTCGGGCTGTCGGAGCGGCTGTCGCACTATCCCAAGGTCCTGTCCGGCGGCGAGCAGCAGCGCGTGGCCCTGGCGCGCGCCTTCGTCGTGCAGCCGGCCGTGCTGCTGGCCGACGAGCCGACCGGCAGCCTGGACTTCGCAACCGGCGAGAAGGTCATGGAGCTGATGTTCGAGCTCAACCGTGAACTCGGCACGACGCTGGTGCTGGTCACGCACGACCGCGGCATCGCCGCGCGCTGCGAGCGGCGCATCACCATCGAAGCCGGCCGCATCGCCGCCTGAATCCGCCATCGGGGCACGCCGATAATCGGCGCCCATGTCAGCCCCCAAAGTCCTGTTCGGCTTCCACGCGGTCAGCGTGCGCCTGAAGACCGCGCCGCAGTCCATCGTCGAGATCTACTACGAGCCGACCCGGCGCGATGCCCGCATGCGCCAGTTCCTCGAGCGCGCCCGCGAAGCCGGCGCCCGCCTGATCGAGGCCGACGGCCTGCGGCTCGCCAAACTGGCTGGCAGCCACGGCCACCAGGGTGTCGCCGCCCGCGTGCAGCCCTTGCCGCAGCAGCATTCGCTGGACGAGTTCCTCGATGGGCTGGACGGAGGACCGCCCTTGCTGCTGGTGCTGGACGGCGTCACCGACCCGCACAACCTGGGCGCCTGCCTGCGCGTGGCCGACGGTGCCGGCGCCCATGCCGTCATCGCGCCCAAGGACCATGCCGCCGGCATCAACGCCACGGTGGCCAAGGTCGCCAGCGGCGCCGCCGAGACCGTGCCCTATTTCATGGTCACCAACCTGGCGCGCACCCTGGGCGAACTCAAGGAGCGTGGCATCTGGTGCATCGGCACCAGCGGCGACGCCGACAAGACGCTGTACCAGACCGAACTGACCGGCCCGGTCGCGCTGGTGCTGGGCGCGGAGGGCGAGGGCATGCGCCAGCTGACCCGCAAGACCTGCGACATGCTGGTCCGCATCCCCATGCAGGGCGGCGTGGAGAGCCTCAACGTCTCCGTGGCCAGCGGGGTCTGCCTGTACGAGGCGTTGCGCCAGCGCGGCGGCTGAAGCGCCGCCACGGCCGATTGCTGTGAAATCGGCAACAAAGGATGGCTGAATTTGCCTGATTTGTAAGCAAAAGCAGGGCTTCCAGTTACAGTTCGGCGCATTTTCCGCTCACGTCGGCGCAGCAACGCTGGCGCATCCGCCATGTACCCGTCCCTGCCAGCCCTGCGCAGTTCCTCGCGCGCCCTGTGCCTGACCCTTCTGTGGGCTGCCACTGCCGCTGGTGCGGTCGACGGCAAGGCCGGGCGCTACTACGAAGACGCGCTGAACCGCTATGAGCAGCGGGATGTTCCCGGCGCCATCATCCAGCTCAAGAACGCGCTGCAGATCGACAAGAACATGCTGCCCGTGCAGCTGTTGCTGGGCAAGGCGCTGCTCGCCAACGGCGAGATGGCGGCGGCCGAGGTGGCCTTCGCCGAAGCGCTGCGGCTGGGGGTGGACCGGGCCGAGGTCGTGCTGCCGATGGCGCGCGCCTACCTGGCCCAGGGCAAGCACCGCCAGGTGCTCGAGCAGCCAGCCTTCGCCGTGGGCGGGCTGCCGGCCCGCACGCAGATCGAGCTGTGGGTGCTGCGTTCGTCCGCCCTGTCCGATCTGGGCGACGCGCGCGGGGCCCTGCATGCCATCGAACAGGCGCGTGCGCTGGACCCGCGCGCGCCGGATGCCTGGCTGGCCGAGGTGCCGGTGCGAATCCGTGGGCGCCAGTTCGCCGAGGCCGTCGCGGCGGCGGATCGCGCACTCGCTCTGGCCCCGCAACTGGCGGAGGCGCGCTACCAGCGCGGCTCGGTGTCCCACGTCCTGGGCGACCTGCGCGCTGCGATCGCGGCCTACGACCAGGTGCTGGCCCTGGACGCCGACCACCTGGAGGCACGCGTCGCGCGGGCCGGGCTGTACCTGGACATGCGGCGCAACGCCGACGCCGCCACCGACCTGGCGCACCTGCAACGGCTGTTCGACAAGGAGCCGCGTGCCGCCTACCTGCGGGCGCTGCTGGCCGAGCGCGAAGGCAAGCCGGCCGAGGCCAGGCAGCATCTGGCCCAGGTGACGGCACTGCTGGACCCGGTCCCGGTGGAGTTCATCCAGTACCGCTCGCAGCTGCTGCTGCTCAACGGGCTGGCCCACCTGGGCCTGGGCGAGGCCGAAAAGGCCCAGGCCTACCTCGAATCCCTGCAGCGGGTCCAGGGCGCCACGCCGGCTGCCAAGCTGCTGGCGCAACTGCAGATGCAGCGCGGCGAGACGGAGCGCGGCATCGGCACGCTGGAAGCCTACGTGCGGACAGCCCCCGGCGACAAGCAGGCACTGATGCAGCTGGCGGGCGCCTACATGGCGCAGGGCAGGAACGCCCAGGCGATCTCGCTGATGCAGGAGGCGTTGCGCGGCGAGGACCGGCCCGACATGCGCGCCGCCCTGGGCATGGGCCTGATCGGCAGCGGCCACACCGGCCAGGGCGTGAACGAGCTGGAAGCCGCGCTGCGCAAGGACCCGGGCCAGGCCCAGGCCGGCACGGTGCTGGTCGGTCTGTACCTGCGGGCAGGGCAGGGCGCCAAGGCGGCCAAGGTGGCCCAGGGCCTGGCCAGGCGCGACCCGGACAACGCGGTGTTCCAGGACCTGCTGGGCATGGCCCTGGCCCAGACCGGCGACACGAAGGCCGCCCAGGCCGCGTTCGAGCGCGCCATGCGGCTGGATGCCACCTTGATGGCCCCCAAGCTGCACATGGCGCGCCTGGAGATCGGCACGCGCCAGTACGACGCGGCCGCCAGGCGGCTGCAGGCCCTTCTGGCCGGCGACGAGAAGAACATGGACGTCCTGCTCGAACTGGCATTGCTGGCCGAGCAGCGCGGCCAGTTGCCGCAGATGGAGGAATGGCTGCGCAAGGCCGAAGACCATGCGGGCCCGTCGGAACTGCGCCCGGGCCTGGCGCTGGTGGACCTGTACCTGCGCGAGCAGAAACCCGGCCCCGCGCTGGAGGCGGCGCGGCGTGTCCACGTCAAGGCACCGCCCGACGACCTGCCGACCCAGATCGCCTACGGCCGTGCGCAGGCGGCCACCGGCGAGCGCGTGGGGGCGCGTGCCGCCTACACGGCGGCCTCGCGGCTGGCCGACGCCAATGCGCCGCTGCAGGTGCGCATCGCTTCGTTGCAACTGGCCGTGCAGCACGCCGAAGGAGCGGCCTACAGCCTGGACAAGGCCTTGACGGCACGGCCCGACTTCCTGCCGGCCCAGGCCTTGATGGTGGACGTGGACATCCTGCGCAAGGACCTGGCCGGGGCAGAGCGCCGTGCCCGGCGCATCGCCGAGCAGCATCCCAGGCTGGCCGTCGGCTACAGCCTGCAGGGCGATGCCGCCATGGCGCGCGGGCAGCAGGACGCCGCCATCGACCTGTACCGGCGCGCGCACCAGACCGAGCCCTCGCTCGACACATTCCTGCGGCTGTCCGATGTGCTGTGGCGCGTCGATGGCGGCAAGCCCGCGGTGCAGCTGGCCGAGCAGTGGGCGCGCCAGCAGCCGGCGGACGCGCAGGCGCGGCGGATGCTGGCCGATGCCTATGCCCGCGGCGGACAGTTCGCCCAGGCGCGGACCGCCTACGAAGCGCTGATCAAGGCCGCGCCGCAGGACGCCGAACTGCTGAACAACCTGGCCAACGTGCTGCTGCGCCTGAAGGATCCCGGCGCGGTGGCCGTCGCCGAGCGCGCCCTGGCCTTGCTGCCGACCGATGCGAGCGTGCTGGACACGCTCGGCTGGGCGCTGTTCCAGGCCGGCGGCGACCGGCAGCGCGAGCGTGCGCTGGGCCTGCTGCGCGATGCGCGCCTGCGTGCGCCGGCCAATCCCACCATCCGCTACCACCTCGCGGTGGTGCTGGCCCAGGCGGGCCGCACGGCCGAGGCACGTGCCGAAGCCCGGAGCGCGCTCGACGCAGGAGACTCGTTCGAGCACCGCGCAGAGGTACAGCAAATGCTCCAAACCTTGCGCTGATTTGTCGGATTTTTATGCATCCGAATGTTTCTGTTGCGGTGTGTGACAAGCATCCCGTTGATTTGTAACGGGATTTTTCTCTGGCACGGATTTGGCTTACAAATTGGCAAATATTGTTTCGAATTCGACCGGAGGAACTCTCAGATGAACAAGAACAAGCTGTTGCCGCTGCTGACGGGCGCGGCCTTGGCGCTGGCGGCAGGCGGCGCATGGGCCGACTGGTCGTTCAACGCCAAGAACCAATCCAGCAATGTGGCGACCGACCAGGGCGTCACCGCCACGGCCACCGCTTACTACATCACGAACAGCAGCGGCAATGCCTTCGTGGCGAAGACCGACAAGGTGTCGGCCACGAACACCAAGCTCACCTTCAATGGCACCTCGGGCCTGGGCGTGTCGTCGAACGGCGAGACCGGCAGCCCGAACCACGCCATCGACAACACGGCGCGGACGGACATGATCCTGTTCAGCTTCAGCGGCCTCGTGGAGCTGGACTACGTGTCGCTGGGCTGGACCAGCAACAGCAGCGGTTCCAGCACCAGCAACAGCCGCGACGCCGATTTCAGCGTGCTGCGTTTCAAGGGCCTGGACCTGCCCACGACCCCCGACAACAAGCCCTACACCATCGTCGGCAAGACCTGGGAGACGCTGATGGCCGAGGGCTGGGAACTCGTCTCCGACGTCAATGGCAAGAACGCCACGAAGTACGCCGTGAACGGCCAGGACGACAGCAAGGTCGAGGACAAGGTCTCCAGCTGGTGGATCATCAGTGCGTTCAACACCGGCTTCGGCGGCAACAGCGGCCTGTCCGGCGGCAACGACTTCTTCAAGCTGGCCAGTTTGTCCGGCACGGTGCATCAGCGTCCGACCGCCGAAGTCCCGGAGCCGACCTCGCTGGCGCTGCTGGGCCTGGCCGCGCTGGGCCTGGTGGCCACGCGCCGCCGCATCCAGCGCAAGGCCTGACCCGCCGCGGGCGCACACAAGAAAAAGAACGGCGCCCACTGGGCGCCGTTCTCTTTTGGGGGGCCGCGTTCAGACCGCGCCGCTGGCGCGCAGGGCGGCGATGTCGCCGTCCTGCAAGCCCAGTTCGCGCAGCACCTCGTCCGTGTGCTGCCCCAGCGCCGGTGGCGCGTTGCGCAGCACCGGCGGATGCTCCGACAGCCGCAGGGGGCTGGCCACGCCCGCCACCGAGGCGATGCCGTCGCCCGCGTCGCGCGGCAGTTCCAGGCGCAGGCCGCGCGCCAGCACCTGCGGGTCGGCAAAGGCCTGGCCGATGTCGTTGATCGGGCCGCAGGGCACGGCCTTGTCTTCCAGCAGCGCCACCCACTGCGCCGTGCTGCGCTGGCGCGTGAGTTCTTCCATGGCCGGGATCAGCGCCGTGCGGTTGTGCACGCGCGCCGTGTTGGTGGCGAAGCGCGCGTCGCGCGACCACTCCGGCCGGCCCGCCGCCTCGCACCAGCGCGCGAACTGGCCGTCGTTGCCGATGGCCAGCAGCATGGCGCCGTCCGCCGTCGGAAAGTCCTGGTAGGGCGCCAGGCTCGGGTGCGAGTTGCCCTGGCGCTGCGGCACCTTGCCGGTGTTGAGGTAACCGGCCGCCTGGTTGGCCAGGATGGCCATGCCCACGTCGAGCAGCGCCATGTCGATGTGCTGGCCGCGGCCCGTCTGCTCGCGCGCGCGCAAGGCCGCCAGCACGGCGGTGGACGCGTAGACGCCCGTGAACAGGTCGGTCAACGCGACGCCGACGCGCACACCGCCGCCGCCGGGCTCGCCGTCGGCGCGGCCGGTGATGCTCATCATGCCGCTGGACGCCTGGATCAGCAGGTCGTAGCCCGCGCGCTCGGCGTAGGGGCCGGTCTGGCCGAAGCCCGTCACCGAGCAATAGACCAGCCGCGGATTCAATGCCGACAGGCTGGCGTGGTCCAGCCCGTACTTCGCCAGGCCGCCGACCTTGAAGTTCTCCACCAGCACGTCGGCCTGCGCGGCCAGCTGCCGGATCAGGGCCTGGCCTTGCGGCTTGGACATGTCGATGGTGACGGAGCGCTTGTTGCGGTTGCAGGCGGCGAAGTAGCTGGCCTGGTCGGTGTCCCGGCCCTGCGCATCCTGCAGGAAGGGCGGGCCCCAGTGGCGCGTGTCGTCGCCGGCACCCGGCAGCTCGACCTTGACCACGTCGGCGCCCAGGTCGGCCAGGATCTGGGTGCACCAGGGGCCGGCCAGCACGCGCGACAGGTCCAGCACCTTGACGCCGGCCAGCGCGCCGGCCGCAGCAGATGCCTGTGCCATGTTCAGTTGGCGAAGGCGGCGATGCCGGTCTGCGCGCGGCCCAGGATCAGCGCATGGATGTCGTGCGTGCCTTCGTAGGTGTTGACCACCTCGAGGTTGACGAGGTGGCGTGCCACGCCGAATTCGTCGGAGATGCCGTTGCCGCCCAGCATGTCGCGGGCCAGGCGGGCGATGTCCAGCGCCTTGCCGCAGTTGTTGCGCTTGATCAGCGAGGTGATCTCCACCACGTTCTGGTGCTCGTCCTTCATGCGGCCCACGCGCAGCGCGCCCTGCAGGCCCAGCGTGATCTCGGTCTGCATGTCGGCCAGCTTCTTCTGGACCAACTGGTTGGCGGCCAGCGGGCGGCCGAACTGCTTGCGGTCCAGCGTGTACTGCAGGGCCGTGTGCCAGCAGAACTCGGCCGCGCCCATGGCGCCCCAGGCGATGCCGAAACGCGCGCTGTTCAGGCAGGTGAACGGGCCCTTGAGGCCCTGCACCTCGGGGAAGGCGTTCTCTTCGGGCACGAACACGTCGTCCATCACGATCTCGCCCGTGACGGAGGCGCGCAGGCCGACCTTGCCGTGGATGGCGGGCGCGGACAGCCCCTTCATGCCCTTTTCCAGCACGAAGCCGCGGATCGGGCCGACCTGGCCGCCCGTGGCCACTTCCTTGGCCCAGACGACGAACACGTCGGCGACCGGCGAGTTCGTGATCCACATCTTGTTGCCCTTGAGCTTGTAGCCGCCGTCCACCTTGTAGGCGCGGGTGGCCATGGAGCCCGGGTCGGAGCCGTGGTCGGGCTCGGTCAGGCCGAAGCAGCCGATGAACTCGCCGCTGGCGAGTTTGGGCAGGTACTTCTGCTTCTGCGCTTCGGTGCCGAACGCGTTGATCGGCACCATCACGAGGGAGGACTGCACCGAGGCCATGGAGCGGTAGCCCGAGTCCACGCGCTCGATCTCGCGCGCCACCAGACCATAGCTCACGTAGTTCAGGCCGGCGCCGCCGTACTGGGTCGGGATCGTGGGGCCCAGCAGGCCCAGTTCACCCATCTCGCGGAAGATGGAGGTGTCCACGGATTCGTTGCGGAACATGGACTGCACGCGCGGCATCAGGCGGTCCTGGCAGTACGCGCGCGCCGCGTCGCGGATCAGGCGCTCGTCTTCGGTCAGTTGTTGGTCGAGCTGGAAGGGGTCTTGCCAGTCGAAGCGCGCGTTGGCCATGGGGTCTCCTCAAGGGGGCGGATTGCAAAGGCGCCCATCCTAGCCCCGCGTGCGGCGGGCGGCAAACGATGATTCTTGATCGAGATATGAGTGACGGGAATATTTGACCGGCTCCTATCTGCATCGATGGCGCCCCAAATGTGTATATTTCGAATACTTTGCGCCGCAAGCTCCCATCCACCCAGGCCCTGGTCTGCTTCGAGGCGGCGGCCCGCCACGAGAGCTACACGCGCGCCGCGCAGGAGCTGGCGCTGACCCAGGGCGCCGTGTCGCGGCAGATCGCCGCGTTGGAGGAGTTCGTCGGCATCGTGCTGTTCCGCCGCACGCGGCACGGGGTGGCCCTGACCGACAGCGGCCGCGACTACGCCCGCCAGGTGGCCAGACGGCTCGACGCGCTGGAGCTGGACACCCTGAACGCCATGGCGCGCCAGCACAGCGGCCATTCGCTGGCGCTGGCGGCCGTGGCCACGTTCGCCACGCGCTGGCTGATCCCGCGCCTGCCCGCGCTGGCGCTGCGGCATCCGCAGATCACCGTCAACATCGAGACGCGCACGCGGCCCTTCCTGTTCAGCGACGACGGTTTCGACGCCGCGCTGTACGCCGGCACACCGGAGCAGGTGCAGAACTGGCCCGGCACCAGCGCCGTGCTGCTGATGAGCGAGGAGGTGCTGCCGGTCTGCAGCGCGGCCTTGCTGAAGGACCGCGGCGCCCTCACGCCCGCGCAGGTCGCCGAGCTGCCGCTGCTGCAGCAGAGCACGCGCCCGGACGCCTGGCGGCTGTGGTTCGAGGCCATGGGCGTGCAGGCCGCCGCATTGGCAGAGCGGGCCGCGCTACGAGCTGTTCTCGATGTCGGCCACGGCCGCCGCGCACGGGCTCGGCGTGGCGCTGGTGCCGCGCATGCTGGTCGCCCAGGACCTGGCGCGCGGCGACCTCGTACTGGCCTGCGACCGCGCCCTGCGCGGCAGCCGCGGCTACTACCTCGTCAGCCCCGAGCGGCGCGACCCGCCCGCGGCGCTGGCGCTGTTCCGCGACTGGCTGCTGGAATGCGCCGGCACCGAAGCGGGCTGATGCCGCGGGCGGAAGAGGCCGCGGCTCAACCGGCCGCCTCGTCCCCCGTGGGCAGGCGCAGCGTGCCCGTGCGGAAGTCGTACTCGAACACCTCGCCGTGCCGCGCCCAGCTGATGGCCGTGCGCAGCACGCTCTGGGCCTTGGCCTCGCCGTGCTGGTCGCTAAGCAGGCGCAGGAAGGGCGCGTCCGGCAGTTCGCCGGAGCTCTCCTGCTCCAGGCTGTGGCGGATGTGGGCGATCAGCGGCACGTGGGCCAGCAGCTGCTGGCCGAAGATGTCCTGGCGCAGGCTGTGCGCGCCGTCCACGTAGCGCCGGCCCAGCGGCGTGATCTGCAGGTCGCCGCCCGCCAGCAGCGCCAGGCCCAGCTGCGCCACGGCGTCGGCCGCGGGCAGCAGCTCGGCGTCGGTGAGGCTGGCCTCCTCGGCCAGTTGCGGCAGATCGGCGCGGCCGTCGAAGGGCGGCTCGGCCAGCAGCTCCAGCAGGCCGTCCATGCGCGCCACGTCGGCGGCGGGCAGGCGGTCCGTGAGCTGGGGCGGCACGGGTTGCCCGGCCGGGGCGCCGCCGGTGGCGGTGGCGCGGCGCTCGGCGCCGGCCGTCATCAGCGCGTAGACCTCGTCGATCAGCGCGCGCACCTGCGGGCTGTCCGCATCGCGCGGGCGCACCAGCTGGATCGCGAGCTGGCTGCGGATGCGGCCCGGGTCGCTTGCGAAGATCAGCACGCGGTCGGCCATCATCACGGCCTCCTCGATGTTGTGCGAGACCACCAGCATGGCCTTGGTCGGCATGGCGCCGCTGCGCCACAGCTGCAGGATGTCCTCGCGCAGCCGCTCGCCGGTCAGCACGTCCAGGGCCGAGAAGGCCTCGTCCATCAACAGCACGTCGGGCTCGGTGACCAGCGCGCGCGCGATGCCCACGCGCTGGCGCATGCCGCCCGAGAGCTCGCGCGGCAGCGCGCCCTCGAAGCCGGCCAGGCCGATCAGGTCGATGGCGGCGGCGGTCCGCGCGGCGCGCGCGGCCTGCGGCACGCCGCGCGCCTCCAGGCCCAGCTCCACGTTCTGCTGCACCGTGAGCCAGGGGAACAGCGCGAAGGACTGGAACACCATGCTGATAGCGCGCGCCGGCCCGTACAGCGGCTGGCCACGGTACAGCACCTCGCCCTGGTCGGCCTGCACCAGGCCGGCCATGATGCGCAGCAGCGTGCTCTTGCCCGAGCCGGACTGGCCCAGCAGCGCGACGATCTCGCCCTCGCGCAGCGTGAAGTCGACCTTCTGCAGCACGGGGCGTTCGCGGCCGTCGGAGGCGCGGAACGACTTGCCCACGCCGCGGAGCTCGATGATGGATTGCGTCATGGCGAGGCTCTCCTCAAAAATGCATGCGGTCTTCGGCCAGGCGGTACAGGCGGCGCCAGACGAAGTGGTTCAGGCCCATCACGAACACCACCATGACGCCGATGCCCAGCGCGATGCGCGGGAAGTCGCCGCTGGTCGTCATCTGCGCGATGTAGCTGCCCAGGCCCTGGGCCTGCAGCGTGGTGTTGCCCCAGCTCACGTACTCGGCCACGATGCTCGCGTTCCACGAGCCGCCGCTGGCCGTGATGGCGCCGGTCACGAAGCTCGGGAACACGGCGGGCAGCAGGAAGCGCTTCCAGCGCAGCCAGCCCGACAGGCCCAGGTTCTGCGCCGCCAGGCGCAGCTCGTTCGGAATGCTGCTGGCGCCGGCGATCACGTTGAACAGGATGTACCACTGCGTGCCCAGCACCATCAGCGGCGAGAGCCACACGTCGGGATCGAGCTTGTGGTGCACGACCAGCACCACCGCCACGGGGAAGAACAGGTTGGCCGGGAAGGCCGCGAGGAACTGCGCCAGCGCCTGCAGCCGCCCGGCCCAGCGCGGGTTCATGCCGATCCACACGCCGATGGGCACCCACACCAGCGCGGCCAGCGCGATCAGCACCAGCACGCGCACCAGCGTGTAGCCGCCCAGCACGAAGACATGCGCCACCTCGTGCCAGCCGACCTCGGCGTGCACGAACTGCACCAGCCGCGCGATGGCGAACAGCACGCCGGCTGCCAGCAGCGCGTCCCACGCGCGCTCGAGACGGGCCGAGGCCGTGCGCGGGCGCGCGCGGATCGAGGTGCCGTCGTGGCTGCGGCGGAACAGCGTCAGCGTGCGTGCCAGCTGCTGGCGGCACCAGCCGGCCACGCCCTGCACGCTGCGCGCGCGGTGCAGCCAGTCCAGCAGCCAGGAGCGCGGCGCGGCATCGGCGCCGCTTTCCTCGAAGCGGAACTTGTCGGCCCAGGCCACCAGCGGGCGGAACAGCAGCTGGTCGTACAGCAGGATGGCCACCAGCATGCAGGCGATCGCCCAGCCGATGGCCGGCAGGTCGCGCGCCTCGATGGCCAGCGCGATGTACGAGCCCACGCCGGGCAGCTTGATGTCCTGGTGCGCGACCGAGATGGCCTCCGACGCCACCACGAAGAACCAGCCGCCCGACATGGACATCATCATGTTCCACAGCAGGCCCGGCATGGCGAACGGCAGCTCCAGCCGCCAGAAGCGCTGCCAGCCCGACAGCTGGAACACGCGCGCCGCCTCCTGCAGCTCGGCCGGCACGGTGCGCAGCGACTGGTACAGGCTGAAGGCCATGTTCCAGGCCTGCGAGGTGAAGATCGCGAAGATGGCCGCGCATTCCACGCCCAGGAGGCTGCCCGGAAACAGCGCGATGAAGCCCGTCACCGTGATCGACAGGAAGCCCAGGATCGGGATGGACTGCAGCATGTCCAGGAGCGGCACCAGCACGCGCTCGGCCAGCCGGTACTTGGCGGCCAGCACCGCGAACACCGCGCTGAACACCACCGACGCGCCCATGGCGATGAACATGCGCAGCGTGGTGCGCAGCAGGTAGTAGGGCAGCTGCCATGGGTCCAGCGACAGCGGCAGCACGTCGCCCGGATGGAAGGGCTGGACCATCTGCCCGGCGCCGTAGGCCAGCAGCACCAGGCCGGCCAGCACCAGCGGCAGCAGCGCCCAGTCCCAGCGGTTGGGGGGCGCGTCCACGGTCTGGCGTGGGAAGAACTCGCGGCGTCGGGTGGGGGTCATGCGGCTGCCCTCGTGCAAGCGCTCCGTCGGTCCTGTCGTGCGGAGCGCCGGCATTCTCCGCAAGGATCCCGCTGCGCAGCCCCCTGGGTTGCAAACGTAGCGAAGCCGGTGCACACACGAACGGCGCTGTAACAGAGCGGCCGATGCCGCGCGGGTGCGGGTTCTTCCGGATGTCGAGGCCACTTACAGCAACGGCCCCGGCGCGCAAGAGGCGCACGTCACACTTGCCGCATCCGCGCATAACTTCCTGATTTTTCGTGACTTATTTGGAGTGCTTCAGGCTGGCCCGCAGATTGCTATTTGGCATGCATGTTGGAACTCATCGTCATTTTGTATGTAATTTTTCTGGCCGTCGGGCTGCGCATGGTGCCCTGACGGCGGGCTGCGCCGCACCGGCTGGTCAGGCCGGTGCGACGAGCCGTTCTGCCAGGAAGTCCAGGAAGCAGGCAATGCGCGTGGCCGGCTGCGTGTTGCGGCCATGCACCGCACCGATGGACTCGCGCGCGTCCACCGCCAGGCGCGGCAACAGCTCCACCAGATCGCCGCGCGTGGTCTTCATGGCTTCTCAATGGCCTGTGGTCGCAGAGAACAGGTTGATTACCAGCACGCCGGCGACGATCAGGCCCATGCCCGCCAGCGCCGGCGCGTCCAGCCGCTGGCCGAACAGCACGAAGGCCACCACTGCCGTGATCACGATGCCCACGCCGGACCAGATCGCGTAGGCCACGCCCACCGGCATGCTGCGCAGCACCAGCGACAGGCAGTAGAACGAGGCGGCATAGCCCAGCGCCGTGGCCAGCGCGGGTCCTGGCCGCGTGAAGCTGTCCGAGACCTTGAGCATGGCGGTGGCGAAGACCTCCAGCACGATGGCCGCGCCGAGGAACAGGTAGGCCGTCATGGCTGCGCCTGCATTTCGCCGCTGCGCGCCAGCAGCGCGTCCTGCAAGGCCTGGCGTTCGGCGGCCGACAGCTTGTAGATGCCCAACAGGTCGGACAGCCACAGCCCGTCCGCCGCCAGCCGCACGATGAGCTCCTGTATCCCTTCGCCGTTGTCGCGCCGGCAGCCGGCGACCCAGTCGCTCCACTGGCGCGCCAGCGGCCGCTCGACCACGCTGGCGGCGAGCACGGCGCGCCAGCGGCGGGTCACGCGGCGCCGCGTGCCCGCCCGCACGGTGGCGCGCAGGTAGCTGGCGGCGCCGGATGGCTTGCCGCCGTGGCGCGTGGCATCACGGGCCAGGTCGTTCAGGAATTCGGCCTGCGTGGTTTCCCACAAAGCCTGCAGCAAGGCCTCGCGCGTGCCGAAGTGGTGCTGCACGGCGCCCTTGGTCACGCCGGCCGCGTCGGCCACGCTGCCGATGGACAGCGGCGCGCCTTCGGCCAGCAGCTCGGCTGTCGCGGCAAGGATGCGGGCGTGCACCTCGGTCGGGGCACGGGTGCGTTTGCGAAGATCGTCCATGGTGCTTTTGAAGAATACGATCGTATTTTAGAGAGGATCGCGGCGCGGGCTGCGCGGCGGCAGCGATGACCTTCGTCATGCGTGCGCACCGGGCCGGCTGACTATGCTGGCCGCCAGGGTTTCCCTTGGGACATACGGATGCGCACCGCTGGCAATCGATCGGGATGTTCGACACACCGCAGCCGCCCGCTCGGCTGGCTGGTCCGCGTTGCCGTGCTGCTGGCCCTGCTGTCGGCCTGCGGCGGTCCGCCCAAGGTGCCGCCCACCACCGTGGCCGGCAGCGTGACCGCCGTGGCCGGCGTCAACCCCAGCGTGAGCGGGCGGCCGTCGCCGCTGCTGCTGCGCGTCTACGAGCTCAAGACGGACACCGTGTTCGCCGCCGCCGACTTCGTCTCGCTGTACCAGCGCGACCAGGCCGAACTCGGCGCCGACCTGGTCGGCCGCGAGGAGATCATGCTGGCGCCGGGCGAGAGCCGCCCGATCCAGCGCACGCTGGCGCCCGAGACCCGCTTCCTCGCCGTGTTCGCCGCCTACCGCGACGTCGAGCATGCGCGCTGGCGCGCCGTGCTGGCCGTGCGGCCCGGCCAGGCCCAGCGCGTCACGATCCGCGCGAGCGAACTGGCGGTGACGGCCGAGTTGGCGCCATGAGCGCACAGCCCGACGAAGGGGGCGGCCTCGGCCCCGTTCCCGCGCCCGGCGCGCCGCTGCCGGCCGCCGACAAGGTGGTCTGGACCCAGGGCATGTTCCTGCTGCCGCACCACTTCCAGCAGGAGACGCGCTACCTCGAGACCCTGGTCGACCGCCGTGTGCGCCTCCTGGGCGTACACGGCTGGGGCTTCAGCGAACTCGTGCTCGACGAAGCGCTGCTGCCGCAGGGCCAGCTGGGCCTGGTGCGGGCCCAGGGCGTGCTGCCCGACGGCACGCCGTTCTGCATCCCGCAGGCCGATGCGGCGCCGCTGCCGCTGGCGCTGCCGGCCGACGTGCAGAACGAACTCGTCTACCTGGCCGCGCCGCTGGCGCGCGACGGCGTCGACGAGGTCGACTTCGACGCGGCCGACACCGGCATTGCCGGCCGGCCGCAGCACCGCTACCGCATCGCCGACCATGCGCTGCGCGACCGCACCAGCGCCGGCGACGACCCCGAACCCGTGCAGACCGCCGCGCTGTGCCTGCGCCTGGTGCGTGCGCGCGAGCTCGGCGACGGCCAGGCGGCGCTGGGCGTGGCCCGCGTGGCCGAGCGGCGCAGCGACCGCCAGCTCGTGCTCGACCGCGCCTACACCGCGCCGCAGACGCGCCTGGACGCCAGCGGCCAGCTCTCGGCCATGGCCGCGCTGCTGCACGGCCTGATCCGCCAGCGCGCCGAGGCCCTGGCCGGCCGCATGGGCCAGCTCGCCCACGGCGTCTCCGAGCTCAGCGACTTCCTGATGCTGCAGACGCTGAACCGCGCCGACCCGCTGTTCCGCCAGCATGCCCGCGCGCCCCATGCCCACCCCGAGCAGCTGCACCGCGACTGCCTGCAGCTGGCCGGCGAGCTGGCGACCTTCGCCACCACCAATGCCTCCTCGCGCCAGCCGCGCGAGTACCCGCTCTACCAGCACGAGGACCTGCAGGCCAGCTTCGCGCCGCTGCTCGACGCGCTGCGCGGCATGCTGTCCATCGTGCTGCAGCGCCATGCCGAGCAGATTGCGCTGACCGACCGCACGCACGGCGTGCGCACGGCCGTGCTGGCCGATGCCGAGATGCTGCGCAGCGCCAGCCTGGTGCTGGCCGTCAACGCGCAGCTGCCGGCCGAGCAGCTGCGCCAGCGCTTCCCGGCGCAGTCCAAGCTCGGGCCGGTGGACCGCATCCGCGACCTCGTCAACCTGCAGCTGCCCGGCGTCGCGCTGCGGCCGCTGCCGGTGGCGCCGCGGCAGCTGCCGTTCCATGCCGGCCACCACTACTTCGAGCTCGACCGCGGCGGCGAACTCTGGAAGCAGCTCGAACGCAGCGGCAGCCTGGCGCTGCACGTGGCGGGCGACTTCCCGGGCCTGGAGCTGGAGCTCTGGGCCATCCGCACCTGAGAACGTGTGAACGGACCGCTCACCCCCACGCGAGGCCCCGATGGACACCTGCTTGCACCGTGATCGCCGCGCCCAGGGCCTCGCCCTGCGGGCCGCGGCGCGGCGAGCCGCATGCGGGCGTTGCAGGCCTGGCCCGGGCACGGGCCCGAGCTGCGGCCTGCGCCTGCGCCTGCGGCCCGCCGCACCCCGTCGTGGGCGCGATCGGTCCATTCACACGTTCTGAGGCTGGCGCCATGGACCGCCCGATCGACGACCCCTTCGCCGCGCTCGACGAGCAGCACACCTTCGTCAAGCCGCGCCCGGGCGGCGTGCCCGGCCCGCGTCCGAACGCCAGCCCCATGCCCGCGGCGGCGGCCGAAAGCGAGACCGCCGCGCCCGCGCCGGGCCTGAACCCGCTGGTCACGCTGGCCAACCGGCTGCTGCTGCTGGTGCCCGCGCTGCGCGCCACGCAGCGCGTGGACGACCCGGCCGCGCTGCGCCAGGCACTGGCCCAGGGCATCCGCGACTTCTGCGCCGAGGCGGCGGCCGCCGGCATCGCGCCCGAGCGCGTGATGGCCGCGCGCTACGTTCTCTGCACCATGCTCGACGAGGCCGCGGCCGACACGCCCTGGGGCGGCTCCGGCGCCTGGGCGCAGCACAGCCTGCTGGCCATGTTCCACAACGAGACGCGCGGCGGCGAGAAGGTGTTCCAGCTCATGGCCCGGCTGGCCGAGCAGCCGGCCGCCAACCGCGACCTGCTGGAACTCGTCTACGCCGCGCTGGCGCTGGGCTTCGAGGGCCGTTGGCGCGTCGTCGCCAACGGCGCCGCGCAGCTCGAGGCGGTGCGCGACCGGCTCGCGCAGATCGTGCGCAAGGAACGCGGCGACCATGCCCAGGCGCTGGCCGCGCACTGGCAGGTGGAGCCGCTGCCGCAGCGCCGGTTCTCGGGCTGGCTGCCGCTGGGCGCCACGGCCGCGGGCGCCGCGCTGCTGCTGGCGCTGGTGTACTCGGGCCTGTCGCTGTCGCTGGCCGAGCGCTCCGACCGCGTGTTCGGCCAGATCCAGGCGCTGCGGCTGACGCCGCCCGTCACGGCGCCGCCGCCGCCCGCGCCCGTGCCGCGCCTGGCCCAGCTGCTGCAGCCCGACGTGAAGGGCGGCCTGGTGGCGGTGCGCGACGATGTCGACCGCAGCGTCGTCACGCTGCGCGGCGACGGCCTGTTCGCGCCGGCCAGCGCCACGCCCGCGGCGGGGCAGGAGGCGCTGCTCGGCCGCATCGCCGCGGCGCTCAGGCAGCTGCCGGGCACCGTGCTCGTCACGGGCCACAGCGACAGCAGCCCGATCCGCACGGCGCGCTTTCCGTCCAACTGGCATCTCTCGCAGGAGCGCGCCGAGGCCGTGCAGGCACGCCTCGTGGCCGAGGGCCTGCCGGCCGAGCGCGTGCGCGCCGAAGGCCGGGCCGATGCCGAGCCGCTGGTGCCCAACGACAGCGCCGGCAACCGCGCCCTGAACCGCCGCGTGGAGATCACGCTGATGGTGCTGGGCCGCGCGCCGGTCGCGGCCACGGCCGCCGTACCTGCCACTGCATCCGCGGCCTCGGGAGCTGCGCGATGAAGAAGCTGCTGGGCTGGATCTTCAACCGCTGGCTGCTGCTGGCGCTGCTGCTCGTCGCGCTGTCGCTCGTGCTCTGGATCGCCGGGCCGCTGCTGGCCGTCGGCGAGGTCCGGCCGCTGGAGACCGAACGCGCGCGCGCCATCGCCATCGCGGTGCTGCTGGTGCTGGTGGCGCTGCGCATCGCCTGGGGCCGCTGGCGCGCCAGGCGCGGCAACGCCGCCGTGGTGCAGCAGCTGATCCAGCCGGCCACGTCGGCCGCCGCGGGGCCGCGCGAGAGCGCCGACATGGCGGCCGTGCGCCAGCAGTTCGAGCGCGCATTGCGCGGCCTGGAGCAGGCCCGCTTCGGCCCGCGCGGCACGCTCAAGGGCTGGGCCGCGCGCCTGGGCGGGCGGCACCTGTACGAGCTGCCCTGGTACCTCATCATCGGCGCGCCGGGCTCGGGCAAGACCACGGCGCTGCGCTACAGCGGGCTGCACTTCCCGCTGGCCGAGCTGCTCGGCAAGGAGGCGCTGCGCGGCGTCGGCGGCACGCGGCATTGCGACTGGTGGTTCACCGACCGTGCCGTGCTGATCGACACGGCCGGCCGCTTCACCACCCAGGACAGCGACCCCGACAACGACCAGGCCACCTGGAACGGCTTCCTGCAGATGCTGCGCCGCACGCGCACGCGCCAGCCCGTCAACGGCGTGCTGGTCACGGTCTCGGTCAGCGACCTGCTCGCGCGCCCGGCGGCCGAACGCGCCCAGCATGCGCAGACCGTGCGCGCGCGGCTGCAGGAACTGCATGGCCAGCTCGGCATGGCGTTTCCGATCTACCTGATGGTCACCAAGGCCGACCTGCTGGCCGGCTTCATGGACTACTTCGCGGCGCTGGACAAGGAGCAGCGCAACACGCCCTGGGGCTTCAGCTTCGCGCGGGGCAGCCAGGCACCGCTGGCCGGCATGCCGGCCGAGTTCGACGCGCTGCAGCAGCGCCTGGTCGACGGCCTGGTCGCGCGCCTGCAGGCCGAGCGCGACCCGGCGCGGCGCGCGCGCATCTACGGCTTCCCGGTGCAGTTCGCGGCGCTGCGCGAGGCGCTGCAGGAGTTCGCCGAAGGCGTGTTCGCGCCCTCGGCGCTGGAGGCCAGGCCGCTGCTGCGCGGCATCTACTTCGTGAGCGGCACGCAGGAGGGCGCGCCGATCGACCGCGCGCTGGGCGCCGTGGCGCGCCGCTACCGCATCGAGCAGGCGCTGGTGCCGCCGCAGCAGGCCAGCGGCCGCAGCTACTTCCTGCAGCGCCTGCTGGAGGAGGTGGTCTTCGCCGAGGCCGGCCTGGCGGGCCTGCGCGGCGGCGCCGAGCGCCGGCGCCGCTGGGCGCTGGCCGCCGGCTACGGCGCCGTGGGCGCGGTCACGGCGGGCCTGCTCGCGGCCTGGACCTTGAGCTGGCTGGACAACCGCCGCTACGTCGACGCCGTGGCCGCGCGCGCCGGCCCGGTGCAGCAGCTGCTGGCCGCCACGCCCGACCGCGCCACGCCCGACCTGCTGCCGCTGCTGCCCGCGCTGGAAGCCACGCATGCACTGGCCCAGCCCGAGGCCGCGCCGGGCGGCTTCGGCCTGTCGCAGCAGCGCAAGCTCGACAGCGCCGCCCAGGCCGCCTATGCGCGCATGCTGACCGACGCGCTGCTGCCGCGCCTGGCCCTGCGCATCGAGGAGCAACTGCGCCAGGGCGTGGGCGCGCCCGAGGCGCAGTACGAGGCGCTCAAGGTCTACGCCATGCTGCATGCGCCGCAGCACTTCTCGGCCGACGTTTTGCGCCGCCATGTCGAGGCCGACTGGCAGGCCACGCGCCGCGAGCTCACGCCGGCCCAGCGCGAACAGCTGCAGCGCCACCTGGACGCGCTGCTGGCCCAGGGCGGCGTGGCCTCGCCGCTGCAGGCCGACAACGCGCTCGTGGCCGCCACGCGCGCCCAGCTGGCCAGCCTGCCGCTGCCCCAGCGCGTCTACAACCGGCTGCGCAACCAGGGCCTGGGCCAGGAGTTCGCGCCCTTCACGGTGGTGCGCGCGGCCGGCCCCAACGCCGCGCTGGTGTTCACGCGGGCCAGCGGCGCGCCGCTGACGCAGGGCGTGCCCGGCCTGTACACGCGCGAGGGCTACCTGCGCGGCTTTCAGCGCGAGGTCGGCCAGGTGGCCGACCAGCTGGCGGCCGAGCAGCCCTGGGTGCTGGGTGTCGACGAGCCGCGCGACGCCGCTGCGCGCGTGCGCGCCAACGCGCCGCTGGTGGACGACGTGCGCCGCCTGTACCTGACCGACTACGCCGCCACCTGGGAAGCCTTCATCGCCGACATCAAGCTGCAGCCCATGGGCCAACTCGCGCAGTCGGTGCAGATGTCGCGCCTGCTGTCGGCCTCCGACAGCCCGCTGGCGCCGCTGCTCAAGGCGGTCTCGCGCGAGACCACGCTGTCCAGCGGCGGCTCCACGGTGGAGACGGCCGAGCAGCGCGCCCAGGACATGGTGCGCCAGGGGCGCGAGAAGCTGGCCAGCGTGCTGGGCGCAGGCGGCGCCGCGCCGGGCGCCGGCGCGCCCTCGCTGGAGGAGCAGCTGGTGGATGCGCGCTTCGCCAACCTGCGCCACTTCGTCACGGCGCCGGCCGGCGGCCGCGCGCCGCTGGACGACACGCTGGCCCTCGTGGCCGAGGTCAACCTGCTGCTCAACGCGGCCCAGACCGCGCTGCAGGGCGGGGCGGCGCCACCGCCTTCGCCGCTGCCCAACCGCGTCAAGGCCGAGGCCGCGCGCATGCCGCAGCCGCTGCGCAGCATGATGGAGACGCTCTCGCAGAGCAGCGCCCACATCGCCCAGGGCCTGCTGCGCCAGACGCTGGCGCAGGAGGTGCGCTCGCAGGTCGGCGAGTTCTGCCAGCAGGCCGTGGCCGGCCGCTACCCGCTGGTGCCGGGTTCGCCGCGCGACGTGACCCAGGCCGACTTCGCCGCGCTGTTCGGCCCCGGCGGCAAGATCGACCAGCTGTTCCAGCAGAAGCTGGCGCCCTATGTGGACACCAGCACGCGGCCGTGGCGCTTCCGCGCCGTGGAAGGCACGCCCCTGGGCGCCGACGGCGGCCAGCTGCCGCAGTTCCAGCGCGCCGCCGCGATCCGCGAAACCTTCTTCCCCGGCGCCGGCGCGCCCGCGCTGCGGCTGGACTTCAAGCCCATCGAGATGGACGCCTCGATCCAGCAGTTCATCCTCGACGTCGACGGCCAGATCGTGCGCTACGCCCACGGCCCGCAGATCCCGAGCTCGGTGCAGTGGCCCGGCCCGCGCGGCAGTTCCGAGGTGCGCGTGCAGCTGACTCCGCCCAGCGCCAGCGGCGCCTCGGGCCTGGTGGACGGCGGCCCCTGGGCACTGTTCCGGCTGTTCGACCGCGTGCAGATCGACCCCACGGGCGCGCCCGAGCGATTTCGCGCCACCTTCGACATCGGCGGCCGCAAGGCCGTGTTCGAGGTCACCACGAGCAGCGTGCGCAACCCGTTCCGGCTGCGCGAACTGCGCGAGTTCGGCTGTCCGGCGGGGCTGTGATGCGCGCCGCGCCGGGCCGCCCCAAGCAAGCGCGCTCCCCCTCGGGGGGAAGCGAACCTCGCGCAGCGGGGAGCGTGGGGGTCATATGCGCCGCGCCGGGCCGCCCCAAGCAAGCGCGCTCCCCCTCGGGGGGAAGCGAACCTCGCGCAGCGGGGAGCGTGGGGGTCATATGCGCCGCGCCGGGCCGCCCCAAGCAAGCGCGCTCCCGCTCGGCGGGACAGGCCGCAGGCCGAAGGGTGCAGTGATGGAGCCCGAGCCCGACACCGTCACCATGCCGGCCGTGGCCGGCGCCGCGCCGCCGGCCTGGTACGGCAAGCTCTCCATGCTGGGCGACTTCGCCCAGCGCCGGCTGCCGCAGGAGGTGGCGCTGGCCTGCGACCGCTGGCTGGCCGCCACCATGCACGCGCTGCCCCAGGTTCTGGGCGAGCGCTGGCCCTGGGCCTACCTGGAGGCGCCGCTGCTGCGCTTTGCCTGCGGGCCCGGCGTGCTGTCGGCGCAGTGGTGGTTCGGCGTGCTGATGCCCAGCTGCGACAAGGTGGGCCGCTACTTCCCGCTCTGGGTGGGGCACTGCACGGCGCAGCCGCCGCGCGACGCGGCGGGCTTGGCCGGCCTCGTGGCCTGGTACGAGGCGCTGGCGCGCGCGGCCGTGCGCACGCTCGAAGACGGCGCCACCGTGGCGGGCTTCGAGGCCGAGCTGGCGGCCATGCCGCCCTGGCCCGCGCCGGCCGGCACGCCGCAGCCCGCGCTGGCGCTGCCTGCCGCGCTGGCTCCGCTTGCGGCCGACGCGCTGGCGCTGCGGCTGCAGGGCTGCTCGCTGTGGTGGCCGGCCGTGCGCCAGGCCGCGCACCCGGTGCAGCTGCAGCTGGCCCAGGGCCTGCCGGGCGCCGCGGTGTTGGCGCAGCTCATGCTGACCGAACCGCGCTGATGTCCTGAGAGAAAGAGAAAATGAAGATGCCGTCGTGGATCTGAAACGAGGTTCTCATCTTCTGTGGAATTGATGCTGGATTGCCACCGGAGTTGACAAATAACGGATGCCCGTGGTGACCTGAAAAGTGAAAAATTCTCACGCCTGTGGATGGCGGCTTTGGGCCCTCTGCAGTCATTCGGGACGCTCTCATTACGGGCGCCAAAGCAGCCGTTCGTAAAAATTCGACTAAGCGGCATCTTGCGAGTCGCCCAAAGGCGTGAGCTCGATCCGAGAGGCTATGAGTAGAACAGCAAGAGCGAGTTATTAATCGCCCCGGGGTGATTCAAAAGCTTCTGCTGGCGAGAGCTTCGGTACTAGTTTAGTCGGTCTGCTCCTCAGTTGCATCGAGTTCTTCCGCGAAACTATCGTACGTCAGCGTGCGAACTCTATCGAAGTCATAGTCGCGACGTCTCATGGAGTCAATTTCTTTCTTCGAAAGTGCTTCGCGTCGTCCCACAAAGATAATTGCCTTGCGATCCATTAGATGAAGTGGCGGATATCCTCGAAAATCGTCACGCTCCTCAAGAGCTGCACATATCAGCTCGCCAGTTGTCCGCTGTCTGAGTATATTTTCAATCGACTCTAGCGCAGAGCTAATCTCTTTTGTGTTTGGAGATTCGCTAGGATCAAGCAAGCGAACAAGAGTTATGCCATCTCCTGCATTCGATGATGGACCTTCAACTCGAAGCACTACAAAGTCGAAGAACTCTTCTTCTATAGTTACATCGGGCAGTACACAAAGTTCTCCCACGCGGCGGCGCTCCACGGCTAGTTGAACGATTCTTTTGTTCGCAAACACCAATTCTCTAATCTTCGTCTTCCAAGCTTTCAATAATGTTGCGGCAATAAGGCGGCTTCCCAATTTTCCGTCTGCTGCACGGCGAAGTGAAGGTATAAATACCGTTTCATAAAACTCGAGTAGAAGTTGGTGAGGGGCATCCCTCAGAGATTGCGGCTTGGCGATTGAGAAGTGATCGGAGTTGGGGACTATACGGTAGGCTCCAAAGTAAGAGGCAGAATCTTGTGCAGAAACTACATGCGTTGAGTTCGTAACGATCCCGGGAATGATGAATTTGCTTTCAAAAGCATCTAGGCCGACCATACCGGGGATTCGTTTCGAAGCAACGAGGTCTGCGAATCTTGCGTCAAGGTCGACAATGAAATCATTGTCTCTTGCCAGTTGCCCGGCCATCTTGTTGCCGTACAGATCGCGAAGCCACGCGACACGATTCGACCACGCAGATCCACGAGAAGGGGATGCAAGCAGGACCAGCCCTATTGCTTTTTTCGCAAACTGCTCCTCAAACCTGTCCAGCATATATCGAACAATCAAGCCACCGGTGCTGTGTGCGACAAAGAGGATATTTCTCTTTTCAAGTAGCGGCGCACGGCCTTCCGTGTCCGATGTCCTTAGACTTGAGAGCAACTCGTTAGCAGCATCTGAAACTCGATATATTCCACTGGAGAAGTCTGTGTAGTACCCTCCTAGATAAATCGAAAGTGAGTTGAATCTCGTATCTTGCTCAACTAGCGCCGGCCAGTATTCTCCATTTTTTGAGCTCCAACACGACACTGAATTGGAGAATATTCCGTGAACAAAGACAATGACCGAATCCCCGTCTAGGAAGCGGTACCATTGATTGTTAACCCTCTGCCCGTGAGGACCATCGACAATAGGCTGCGCGGCTGAAGGTTCTTCCTTTGGTACTGTCGAGAATATTCGCCTGATCTTTGGCATGTTGTTCCTTGAGTGTGGAGGAGCCAGCAATCGCGTCTACAGGCACACGAGAGAGAAGATTCCGCTCCCTCGTGTGCATCTTCCCTAGCCGAACCGCGTCGAAGAATCCAAACCACCTCGACATGCCTAGTGGAGTCGGTAGGTCAATGGGATTGGAGTTTTCGGCTTTGAACCTTGCAACTGCTCAATATTATGGTCGCGATGTAGGCGCTGGCGTCATGCAAACTGATGATCCATCGAAGCGCGCGGAGAAGGGGAGCGCCCTAGTCAGCCCATCTTCAAAGCCTGCCCGGGGCAGGATCAGGATCGCATGGAACTCGACTTAGTCCGCCCTGAACAATCCCGTGTCAGCCGCAGCCGGGTTTGCGGTCACCGGGCGCGGCGAGCAGTGCTGCGATGACCGCCTGCATCGACAGCCCGAATCGGGCGCAACAAAGCCGCAGCGCGGTCAGGATCAGGCGCAGGTTGTGCCCTGCGCCGCACATCACCGCGTGCAGCGCATCGCCCAACGCGCCCTTGAGCGGATTGCGACCCAGCCGTCCGTCCATCTTCATGTGTCCGATGGCCGGCTCGATGGCGCTGCGCCGCTTGATCATGGCCTTGAGCGTCCTGGTGATGCCGCGTCGTTGTCCCGAGCGCAGGATGCGCACGCCTTCGATCTCCACGCCCCGATAGCCCTTGTCTACGATGACCGTGGCGGGTGGCCTGTCCGTGCCGGTGAGGATGCCCACCTGCTCCAGCGTCTCGGCCAGCGTGTGGCCGTCATAGGGGTTGCCCGGCATGGAGCGCATGCCCACCACCAGGCCTTCCTTCAACGTGGTGGCGATGCTGACCTTCACGCCGAATTCGTAGGGCGTCCTTGCTTTGCCTTTGCTGATGCACTCCACCTCGGGCGCGTGCAGGGCGTAGAGCTTGTTCTTGTCTTTGGTCCGCTGGGTCAGGATGCGGCCGGTGCGTTGCAGCAGGTCCTGCATCTTGGACTTGGCTGCTTCGGGCAGTCCGTGCAGTTGGCGCTGCACCTCGCGGTGCACGCGGCCCACGCGGGTGCGCAGCGTGCGCACGGCCTTGCGCATGCGCTTGAACTGCTTGGCGTGCGCGTAGCGTCCGATCTGCGCGGCCAGCCGCGGTGCCACGCGGTTGTAGTTCTGGCGCAGCCGCAGCCCGTTGTCTTCGGCCGCCTTGACCAGGTGCTGGCGGCTCTTGTCCAGCAGCCGGCTGTCGGTGGGGTGGGCGATGGCTTTGGGCATGACGGTGGTGTCCACGATCACCTGCTGCGCACTGGACTTCTGCACGACACCGCCACGCCGGGCGGCCTCGATGCTGGCCGCCAGCAGCGTCTCCACGCCTTCTTCCCCGACACGCTTTCTCCAGCGCGTCAGGCTGGACGGGTCGATGGGCAGTTCGGTCTGCAGGTAGGTCTCGCCGCAGAAGAACTGCCAGTACGGGTTCTCCACCCAGGTGTTGACCACGGCTTCGTCGGAGGCGTCGAAGGTGTGCTGCAGGTACAGCAGCCCGGCGACCAGGCGGGGCTGCAAGGCGGGTCGGCCACGTCCGGATGTGAACGACACCGCGAACGTGCGCTCGATCTCGGCCCAGTCGATCAGCGCCGCCAGTCGGACCAGCGGGTGATTCATGTTGATCTGCTCGTCCAGCCTTGGACGGAACAGCTCGGCCGTTTGCGGCTGCGAAGGCTTCGGGCCCATTGGACTCCCCGGAGGAATTTGCAGGAAAACAGATACTGGCAAAACCATACCTTGCAAATCCCGCGCCCATCAACCCGAAGAACCACGAACCAGATCAACGGCTTGCGAATTGTTCAGGGCGGACGACTTACTCGCGGAATCACGCTGGAGTAGGGTTCAGATTTCCGCCGCAACTTCGAGAGTGGCTTCTCGCTGTCGGCTCGGTAGCGAGCGCAGTCCGGGCCACGGCCGACGCTCCCAGCCTATATCCTGGAAGCAGGCATTGACGAGTGACCGCTGATGGCCGAAAGCGAACATCGTGACGCTCTCCAGGCTGTCGAAATGCGCTGGTCTGGAGCGCGCATACGGGCCACGCCGTGTGCGATGAACCGAGCGCTGTGCCGCACCGTTGGCCTTGACGGGAAGCCCGCTTGTGGCCTTGGGGCAGGTAGCTTTTCATTTGCCTGGCGCAGTGTTCACTTTCTCTGTCATCCGACCGCTGACCGCCAGCGTTCAGCTGGCCCCGGCTTCGACGATCCAGACCGCGATCGCGCTGTAGTTGTCCTGGTCCTGCCGGCCCTGCGCCGCGATGGCGTCGCGCATGGCCGCCAGCCAGGCCTGCGGCGAGTCGGCGGCCGCCAGGCTGGCGACGATGCCGGCATCGCCCACGCTGGCCCACCAGCCGTCGCTGCACAGCAGGAACCGGTCGCCGCTGGCCAGCGGCTGCTCGGCCGTGGTGTGCGGCTGCAGTTCGCCGTCGATGCCCAGCGCGGCCGCGAGGTGGTGCTTGTGCGGGTGGTGCCGGGCCTGCTCGGGCGTCAGCACGCCGGCGTCGATGAGGCCCTGCACCAGCGTGTCGTCGCGCGTGACCTGGTCGATGCCGTGCCCGCGCAGCCGGTACAGCCGCGAATCGCCCACGTGGCTCCACAGCGCCACGCCGCGCCGCGCGTCGATGCACAGCGCCACCACGGTGGTGTGCATGGGCGCCTGCGCGCGCCGGCCGTCGCGCACCTCGGCATGGGCGGCCAGCACGGCATGGGTCAGCAGCTCGGGCCGCCAGGGCAGCGTGGCGTCGCCCAGGCCGGCCTGCAGGCTGCCGACGGCGCGGCGCGCGGCCTCGGCGCCGTCGGCATGGCCGCCCGCGCCATCGGCCAGCACGCCGAACCAGGCCGGGCCGTTGTCGCGCATGAGCACCGCATCCTCGTTGACGGCGCGCGTCCCTTGTTCGCTGCAGGCCGCGACCTGCAGGCGCAAGGCGGGTGCGGTCATTGCCTGTCGCCGGCGTGCCGGGCCAGGCGTTGCAGCTGCTCCTCGTAGGCCTCCAGGAAAGCCTTGCCGAACAGCGCGTGGAAGTCCTCGCGCGCCTCCTCGCGCAGCGCCTCGAAGTGGCGCAGGTACAGCTCCCAGAGCCGCGCCTTGCGGTTCTGCGGCAGCACGCTGTCGAGCACCGAGCGGCCGCGGAGCTGGGATTCCAGCACGGTGGGCTCGAAGCGCGCCAGCACGCCCTCCAGCGCGGCGCGCGTGCCGGCCATGCTGCCGATGGTGTGGCCCACCAGGTCCTGCATGGCGTCGTGCATGGCCTCGCCGGCCGGCAGGAAGCCGCGCAGCGGCGGGCGCAGCAGCTGCTCCAGCACCGACTGCGCGTCGGGCGAGAACTTGAGCGGGTTGTTGTCGCGCGCGCGGATCATGGTCACGTTGGCGCGCAGTTCCTGGCGCGTGGCTGCGCGCACGGCCAGCATCTGCAAGGTGCCGTCGACGGCCGCGCGCAGCAGCTCGCCGACCAGCCGCATGCGCTCGGCGCCGGCGCCCTGGGCCGGGTCGGGCCGGATGCCGGCACCGGCGCAGAAGGCGGCCCAGAGCGGGTCGACGCCGTCCGGGGCGGCCGGCGGCGGCGTGGCCACCGGCGCCGGGCCCGGCACCGGCGCGGGGCGCGGCACGAAGGGCGTCTGCAGCAGCGGCGCATGGTCCGGCTGCGCGGCCGGCGCGGGCGCCAGCCGGGGCGTGGTGTCGGTGGCGCCGGCCATGAAGCCGGCCATCGCGTCGTGCGTGGCCATGCCCGGCGCCAGGCCGAACATCTCGTCGAGCGAGCGGCCCTCGCCGGCGGGCAGCAGGTCGGCGAACGGGTCGCCGGCGGCCGCCGCGGGCGCGGGCGCGCGGGCCGGGTCCGTGCGCGCCGCGAAGGGGTCGAAATCGTCGGGCAGCAGGGCCGGCGCCGGTGCTGCGCGCGCCGGCGCCGCCGGGGCCGGCGGTGCATCCGGCCCCAGCAGGTCGGCGAAGGGGTTGCCCGCGCCGGCCGGCATGGCCGCCAGGGGCGCCGGCCGCAGCAGCGTGGCGCCCGCGTCGGGCTCCAGGGCGGCCACCACTTCGAGCCGGTAGCCGCCGATGCGCACCTCGTCGCGCGGCTGCAGCGGTGCCGATTCGCCCTGGTGCAGCGGCTGGCCCGCGACCACGATGGGGTTGGCGCTGCCGATGTTGCGGATCAGGAAGCCGCCCTGCGGCCGGGCCTGGATCTCGGCCTGCTGGCGCGAGATGTGGCGCTCGGGGTCGGGCAGGGCCAGCGTGTTGTGGTCGGCCCGGCCGATGGTGCCGCCGCGGCCGTCGAACTGGGCCGTGATGGGCTGGGTCAGCGGCAGTTCGTTCAGCGACACCGCGCGCAGGGTCAGGGTCATGGTGATGCGCTCCTTCGGCCCGGCCATGGTGGGGCCGCGCGGCGCCGCGCTCAATGTCCGAAAGTCATGGCCAGCCAGGCGGCGACGGCGCCGAACACCAGCGCCAGCCAGGCCCAGGTGCGCACTGCGCCGTCGGCGCGCCGCAGCCGCAGCGCGCGCGCCGCGGCCGCCGCGAGGAAGGCGCCGGCCAGCAGCGCGAACACCAGGTGGGTGGTCATCAGCCGCCCCGGCCCGGCAGGCCGAGCAGGCGGCGCTGCCGCCAGGCCGGCGCCGCCACGTCGAACGCGGCCTGCCCCGGCTGCAGCAGCACCAGCTGCTGGGCGGCGAGCGCGCGCTGGCGCTGCGAACCCGTGCGCAGCACCCGGCCCAGGTGCTCGGGCGTGGGCGCCGCGCCGACGAAGCAGCGCGTGGCCGCGAACGCACCGGCCTGCGCCTGCCACCAGCGCTGCACGCGCGGCGGGTCGGGCCAGGGCAGGTTCTCGTCGTCGTCGAGCGCCACGTCCTCGTCGTCCGGGTCGTCGCTGGGGCCGGCGGCGAAGTCCGCGGGTGCCGGCCGCTCCAGTTCCAGCGCCGCGAGGTCGGCGCCGGTGATGGTGCAGAAGGCCTCGCCGGCCACGCGCGCGAGCGCGGGTTCGTCCATGCGTTCGATGAGCCAGGGCAGCAGCCGCGCATCGCCGAGCCAGCCGATGGCGCGCACGGCCTCGCGCGGCGCGGCCGGCATCAGCTGGCGCAGCAGTGCGCGTGCCTGCGCAGGGGGCAGCGCCTGCACGGCCAGCGGGCGCAGCAGGTCGCAGGCGGCCGGCGTCGCAAAGGCGGCTTGCTCAAGGGCGCGCAGGGCGCGGCCACGGTCGCCAAGCAGGCAGGCGGCGTGGGCGGCGGCCTCGGCCAGCGGGGCGCTGTCCAGCGCGGCCAGCACCAGCGGCAGCAACTCGACGCGCCCCAGCGCGGCCGCGGCGCGCAGCGCGGCCAGGCGCAGCACGGGGTCGGCTTCGCGCAGGGCCTGGGCCAGCGCCGGGCCGGGGTCGACGCGGTGCAGCCGGCAGGCGTCCAGGCCCAGCGCGCGCTGCCAGGGCAGGGCCGCGGCCAGCAGCGCGCGCACGGGCTCGCGCAGTAGCGGCGCGCTGGTCCAGCCCAGCGCCGAGACGATGCCGCGCCGGACCTCGGGCACGGTGGGCGCGAGCGCCAGCACGCGCTGCTGCATGGCGGCGTCCCCGGCCTGCAGCGCGGCGGCGAAGGCCGTGAAGACCGCGCCGCAGCCGGCCTCTTCCAGCGCCGCCTGCGCACGCGCGAGGCCCTCGGCGCCGGCCACGGCCAGGCCGTCCAGATGGGCGGCCAGCCGCTCGTCGAGCCGGCCCAGCTGCAGCAGCCGCGCCTGCGGCGCGCGCACCAGCACCGAGCGCAGCTGGCGCAGGTGCAGCGCATCGTCGGCGTGCTGCTGCACGATGGCCGGGATCGCGGGGCGCTGCGGCATCGGCGGTGGCGACGCGCGCGGCGCGGTGGCGGGTTCAGCCTGCATGGGACATCGGAGCGAAGGGGCTTGCACCGGGGCATGCTGCGCGTGGGGCGGGCCCGAGGGCAATGTCCGAAAGTCACCTGCGCAACGCGTGCGCGGCTCCCATACTGCAGGCGTCGCATCGAAAGCGTCTTCCATGCCGAAACCATCCCTGGTCCTCATGGCCGTGCTGGTGCTGCTGACGGGCTGCGCCGCGCCGTCCAGGCCGGCGCCCGAACCGGCGCCCGTTCCGCTGCCGTTGCCCGCGCCGCCGCCCGAACCGGAACCGGCCCCGGCGCCGCGTGCGCCGCAGCGCCCGGCCACGCCGGCCGAGGCGGCGCAGGCGCAGAAGATGGCGCGCGCCGTGATCGACCTGCTGGAGGCCGGCAAGGAGGACGAGGCCCGCACCGAACTCGAGCGCGCCCTGGCGCTGGACTCCGGCAACAAGCTGGCCGTGAACCTGATGCGCCAGATCACCATGGACCCGGCCGAACTGGGCCGCGAGTCCTTCAACTACACGGTGCGGCCCAGCGACACGCTGTCGCGCATCGCGCAGCGCTTCCTCAACGACGTCTACGCCTTCTACATCCTGGCGCGCTACAACGGCATCGCGGTGCCCAGGCAGATCGGCAGCGGGCAGGTGCTGCGCATTCCGGGCAAACCGCCGGCCGGCGGCACGGCCGTGGCGCCCGAGGCGGCACCGCGGCCACCCGCACCCGTACCTGCCCCCGTACCTGCACCCAGCCGCACCGCTGCCGCCCCCGCGCCGACCCCGGCCGAGCCGGCCGCGGCGGCCCCCGCACCGGTGCCACCGCCCCCTGCGGCCCCGGCTCCGGCGCCAGCCCCGGCTCCGGCGCCTGCGCCGGAGCCCTCGCCCGGCGAGCAGGCCCTGCGCAGCGCCGAGGCGGCCGAGCGCGCAGGCCAGCAAGAGCGCGCGCTGGCCGAGTACGAGCGCGCCGCGGCGCTCGACCAGCCGGGCGCCAGGGCCCGTGCCGACGCGGCGCGCAAGCGCCTCGTCGAACGCCACAGCCTGGCCGCGCGCTCGGCCTTCGCACGCCAGGACCTGGCCGGCGCGATCCGCGGCTGGGACCGCGTGCTCGAACTCGAACCGGGGAACGAGACCGCGCGGCTGGAGCGGCAGAAGGCCCAGCAGCTGCAGGAGCGGGCCGACAAGTTGAAATGAAACGCCCCCAGCCTGTCCGCTGGCCTGGCCTGCTTCGCGGCCTTCGGAGCCTTGGCCTGCGAGCCGGTTTCGTGTCCTGCAGATGGCGCGCAGCGCCGTGGAAAAAAGAAATGCGTGTGCGGTTCAGGGCGCGTCGGCCTGGCTGCCCGTGGCCGGCTTCGCGGCCGGCCGCGGCCGGAGCGGCGCGGCCTCCAGCCCGTCGCGCCGCTGGATCGTGAGCCGCGAGGGCTTGCCCAGGTAGATGCGCCGGTTGCGCTCACGCTCGAGCGCGCGCAGGGCATCGGCGGCCTGCGCATGGTCGGGCTGCAGCGCCAGCGCGCGCAGGTAGTGGGTGGCGGCCTGGTCCGGTGCGCCGCGCCGCTGGGCCGCTTCCGCGCGTTCGAGCTGCTCGGCCACGGCGGCGGCGATGCGCTGGCGCAGCGCGGAGGCGCGCTCGCGGTAGGGCGCATGCGCGGGCCGCAGCGCCACCAGCACCTCCCAGGTCCAGGCCGCCTCGGCCCATTGGCCCTCGTCCTCGAGCTGCAGCGCGCGCACGCGCTGCAGGCCCTCGAAGCGGCCGACGGCCTGCTCCTGCTGGCCCGGCGAGGGCGCGGCCACGGGCTCCTCGGCCGGGTCGGAGGGCGGCGCACCGGCGCAGCCGGCCAGCACCAGCAGCAGGCCGGCGGCCAGCAGCCGCGCCGGCGGCCGTCTCATGGCTGCGCGCCGATGCGCCGGCTGGTCTGCAGGCGGGCCCGGAACGCCTCCATGTCGTAGTCGCCGAAGACCATGGTCCGGCGCAGCATGAGCGGCTGGGCGAAGAAGGGGTTGCCGCCCGGCGTGACCGTGACGCCCAGGGTGTAGCGCTGGCGCGCCAGCAGCTCCAGCACCTGCTCGTTGGCGTCGCCGAACGGGTAGGCGTAGTGCTGCACCGGCGTGGGCAGTCGTTGCTGCAGCAGCTCGCGCGGCACGCGGATCTCCTGGTCCAGGCTCTGGCGGTAGCGCTCGTCGGTTTCGCCGGCCTGGCGCTCGATCAGGTTGCGGTGCGTCTTGGAATGCACCTGCACGTCGACCAGGCCCGAGGCCGCCAGCTCCTGCAGCTGCGGCCAGCCCACGGCGAGCCCGGCGCCGATGAAGTCGGTGTAGACGAACAGCGTGGCCGGCAGGCCGAGTCGGCGCAGCACCGGCCAGGCGTGCTGGTGGAACGAGGCGTAGCCGTCGTCCACGGTGACGACCACGGCGCGCGGCGGCAGCGCGGCCCGGCCCGCGAGCCAGTCGCCCAGTTGCGCGAGCCGGACCACGCGGTAGCCGTTGTCCACCAGCCATTGCATCTGCTCGGCGAAACGCGCCGGCGCGACCGACATGCGGCCGCCGCTGTTGCCGAAGCGGTGGTAGCACAGCACGGGCACGGTCTGGTAGCTGTCGCCGGCGATGCCGCCCGGGTTGGGCGGCTGCAGCGGCACCACCAGCGGCACGCCGGGCCGGGGCTGCGCGATGCCGCCATTGGCCGCGGCGATCTGCCAGTCCTGCTCCGCGCTGCCCAGCCATTGCGCGGCGATGCTGCGCAGCGTGTCGCCGCTGCGCGGCAGGTAGACCAGCAGCCGCTCGCCGCGTCCGACGACGCCGTCCTGCGGCGCTTGCGCCGCTGGCACGGGCGCTGCCGGCGCGGCCGCCGGCGGTGCCGGCAGCGGCGTGCCGCAGGCGGCCAGCAACAGGGCGCACGCCAGGGCTGGCATCAGGGCATACACCGGGGCTGGCACCAGGGCCGCAGCGGCGCGCAGCGGGCAGGGCAGCAGCATGCCGTCAGCCTGGTGGATCGCTCGCGGGCGGGGCTTCGGCGGGCGGCGGCGCGGCGCGCTCCTGCAGCGCCTGGGCCATGCGGTCGAAGGCCGCGTAGAGCTGGCCGAACTCGTCCTTGCGCTGCTCGCGGATGCGGAAGTCCAGCCGTCCCGCGGCGATCTCGTCCATGGCCTCGCCGACCAGCCGGATCGGCCGCGCGAACCAGGTGCCGACCAGGTACATGGCCAGCGCCACGGCCGCCACCGTGACCAGCGCCAGCACCGCCATCAGCCATTGCGACTGGCGCGCCACCGCGGCCAGCGCGCGCTCGGGCAGTCCCAGCACGACCTGGCCCACGGCCTTGCCCTGGAAGGTGATGGGCGCGGCGAAGCCCAGCACCGGCTCGCCGCCGGAGAGCATGCGCGTGCGCTGCACGCCGCCGGCCTCGCCCAGCGCCTCGCCGGCCGGCGCGCGCCAGGGCTGGCCCACCAGTTCGGGCCGGCTCGCGGCGCGCACGACGCCGCCGCGGTCGATCACGGTGATGCTGTCGAAGTCGCGCGTCTGCATGAGGTTCTGCAGCGCCACGTCGACGACCACCCAGTCTTCGGACAGCGCCGGCACCGCGTTCTGCGCCGCGATGAAGCGCGTCAGCGCCGCACCCGAGTCGCCGACCTGCGCCATCAGCGCGGCCTGCTGGCGCTGCACGATCAGCGAGGCCGTGACGGCCATCACCCCGGCCACGATCAAGGCCATCAGGCCGGCCCACTTGAGCCGCAGCGGCACGCCGCGCGCATGCGTGCCTTCGCCCGCGCGCGCGAGCTCGTCCATCTCGGCCAGCACGCGCTGCAGCGCCTCGGCCAGCGCCGCGCCGCTCTGGTGGCGCCGCTCGGGCGCCTTGGCCAGGCAGCGGTCGACCACGCGGCGCAGCGCGGGCGGCACCTCGGGGCGCAGCTTCTCGATCGGCGTCGGGTCTTCCCTGGAGATCTTCAGCGCCAGCGTGACCACGCTGTCGCCCTGGAACGGGCGCTGCCCGGTCAGCATCTGGTAGAGCACGATGCCGGCCGTGAACAGGTCCGAGCGGCCGTCAATCCGGCCGCCCTGCATCTGCTCGGGCGACATGTATTGCGGCGTGCCCAGCACGTCGCCCACGCGCGTGCGCTGCTCGCCGGCCGTGCTGGCCGCCATGTGCGCGATGCCGAAGTCCATGACCTTGATGGTCTGCCCGCCGCGCAGCCGCGCGATGTTGCCGGGCTTGATGTCGCGGTGCACGATGCCGCGCTGGTGCGCATAGTCCAGCGCCTGCGCGAGCTGGATGCCCATGACCACCACGTCGCGGACCGGCAGCGGCTGACCGCCCTGCAGCAGGTCGGCCAGCGGGTCGCCGTCCAGCAGCTCCATGGCCATGTAGGGCCGGCCGTCGATCTCGCCCACGTCGTGCACGGTCACGATGTGCGGGTGCGAGAGGCCGCCGGCCGCGCGCGCCTCGCGCAGGAAGCGCGCGCGGTACTCCTCGTCCTCGCACAGCGAGGCGTGCAGGAACTTGATCGCCACGTCGCGGCCGATGTCGGGGTCGTGCGCGCGGAACACGGTGGCCATGCCGCCACGGCCGAGCTTGGCGAGGATCTGGTAGCGGCCGACCTGGCGCACCTCGAGATCGGCCGCCTGGGGGCTGCCGCCGGGCAGGGTCAGGCCGCTGCCGCGGGTGTGGGTGCCTGTCGGAGTGTGCAGCCGGGTGTGGGTCGGCGGCGTGCGCGGGCCCGCGGTGTGCGGCGCGATGCGGGTGGCGTCGGCGTCGAGCGGCGCGGCCTGTCCCTCGGCATCGGGCGGGGCGGAAACCAGCAGTGTCTCGTCGCGGGCGGCTTCGGGCATGGGGGCATGCTGAACGCGCGGCGGCGGCGCGGCAATGAACGAAAGTCATGGCGCGGCGCGCAGCATGCCGGCGTACATGCCGGGCGTGGAGCCGGGGATGTCGATGGCGCCGGCGACGCGGCGGAAGAAATCGGGCGCGCCGACGGCGCCGGCCACGGCGTAGCCGTAGCCCATGGCGCGCATGTCGTGCAGGCAGGCCAGCAGCAGCGCCGCGCCGATGCCGGTTCTGCGGGCGGTGTCGAGCACGCCGATGGGGCCGACGAAGCCGCGGGCGGTGGCGTCGCAGGCGCAAAAGCCCAGCAGTTCGGCCGGGTCGCCCCGGGTGGCGACGAGGAGCGTGACGGGGCGGTTGGCAAGCGCGGCGCGGGCTTCGCTGGCCCAGGCGGGGGTGAAGTGGCGGGCGATCCAGGCGGCGACGAGCTCGTGTTCGGGGCCGATGGGCTTGCGGATGGCCAGGCCGGGCAGAGCGGGCGCAACGGGCAAGGAGGCAAGGGCGATCAGCATGTCCATGGGGCGGCCTCATCGTGGCGGAACATGGCGATGCCGCGCACTGACCAAAGTCATCGGCGCATGGCCGCCGGCCGGCGGCATCTGCGCCGCGCCGCCCGAAGATCCACCATCCCGGGGCAGCGGGACGCACCGCTGCCGCGCACATGACTTTGGGCGCTTGAAGCAGCAGCCCCCGCGCTGCACGATCCTGCGGCCGCCATGGTCGACGCCGTGGCGCTCCACCTGCTGCACGTCGTGACCATGCCGACCGCATTCCATGCCGCAGCCCGATCTCCCGGTCGGGCGCCGGTTCCTGCCCGCCTTGGCCGGCCGCGCCGTGCGCACGCGAGGAAATGGCCATGTGGCACTTGACGAACAACACGGCCTACGCCGGCGGCCGGGTCTGGGGCCGCGACAAGGAGGGCGTCCACCAGTGGATCGTTGCCATCAAGGGGACCTTCGACATCCTGCCCGACGGAAGGGTGGTGCGTGCCGAGCAGCAGCTGGAACCGCTGCTGCTGGCCGAATCCCACGGCGAGGAGGGGCAGTCCAGCCTGCGCTACGACGCGGATCTCGCCGGGCCCAAGCCGACCACCGACATCCTGCTGAACGGCACCGCCCATGCGCCGAAGGGCCGGCCTTGCGGCGAGTTCATGGTGTCGCTGCGCGTCGCCGGCATCCACAAGCAGATCAAGGTCTTCGGCCACCGGACCTGGAAGAACGGGCTGCTCGGTCCTGCCCCGTCGGCACCGGCGCCGGTCGCGCAAGTTCCCATCGTCTACGAGCGGGCCTATGGAGGCTTCGATCGATCGGACCCCGATCCGGCCCGGCAGCGCATGGACACACGCAATCCGGTCGGCTGCGGCCTGGTGACCCAGGCGGGCGCGCCGCTGCCGAACTTCGAATACCCGGGCGGGCGGATGGAGCACGCCGGTCCCGCCGGCTTCGGGCCCTTGGCCAGCTACTGGTCGCCCCGCCGCGAGTGCCAGGGCACCTACGACGATGCCTGGAGGAACGGGCGCTTTCCGCTGCTGCCTGCGGATTGGGACCCACGGGCGCTGCTGTCCGCCCCGGCCGACCAGCGGCCCGCGCAACACCTGCGCGGCGGCGAGCTGGTCGAACTGGAGAACCTGACGCCCGGTGGAACATTGCGCTTCGTCCTGCCCAGGCACTACTTCAGCTTTCGCACCGCGATCGACCGGCGCGTCGAGGAACACACCGGCCGGCTGGCGACGGTGGTGATCGAGCCCGATCACCCGCGCGTCATCATGGTGTGGGAATCGGTGCTCGCCGTGCGCAACGAAGTCGACTACCTGGACGAAACGGTCGTCACGGAGAAGCACCACCTCGGCAGCCTGGCATCCGATGGCCAATCCGATGCCTGATCCGATCCACATTGCCGGTGTCGGCGCCCGGACCCCCGTGGGATTGCAGGCGGCGCCGGCCGCAGCCGCCGTCCGCGCCGGTATCGCCGGACTGCGCGAGCACCCCTACATGGTGGACGGCGTGGGACAGCCGATGCCGTGTGCGCTCGATGCGCAGATCGATCCGGACATCACTGGGACCGGGCGGTTCCTGTTGCTGGCGGACAGCGCGTTGCGCGAGGCATGCGCGCCGCTCGGGCACCTGCGGCGCCAGCCGCCTGCGATCCCGCTCTTCCTGGGGCTGCCGGAACTGCGGCCCGGCTTCACGGAGCACGACGCCGTGGCGATTCGGACGGCGATGTCGCAGTTCGAAGGCCCCGAGGCCAGGCTGTCCCAAGTCACCTTGTTTCCCCGCCGGACATGCCGCCGGCCTTGCCGCACTTGCGGTGGCCCTGCGTGAATTGCCGCACACGCCCTCGGGCATGTGCCTGGTCGGCGGCATCGACAGCTACTTCCACCCGGACACCCTGGAATGGCTGGACCGGAACCGCCAGCTGGCCGGCACCGTCTCGCGCTCGGGATTCATTCCAGGGGAAGCGGCGGGGTTCCTCCTCCTTGCGACGCAGCAGGGGCTCGAGCGGCTCGGCCTGCAAGGGCTGGCGGCCGTGCAGGGCTGCGCCATCGGCAAGGAAGCGAAGCTGATCAAGACCGCGGAGATGTGCCTGGGCGAAGGCCTGTCGGCGACGGTGCGGCGGGCGGTGGACGGTGCCCTCCTGCCGGGTGAACGGATCGACGAGATCTACTGCGACATCAACGGCGAGCGCTACCGCGGCGAGGAGTGGGGATTCGTCTACCTGCGGCATTCGGACTGTTTCGACGATCCGCTCGGCTACCGCGCGCCGGCCAACAGCTGGGGCGACGTCGGTGCCGCATCGGCGCCCCTGTTCGCCATGCTGGCCTGCCAGGCTGCCGAGTGGGGTCGCCAGAAGGGGCCGCGCACCATGCTCTGGGCCAGTTCGGAGAGCGGCCTGCGCGCCGCCGCGGTGCTCGTGACCGCGGGCGCGCGCCACCATGCCGGGTATCCGCCATGAGCCGGACCGTCGGCGTCAACCCGCCGAAGACGCCGTGCACGACGGAAGCCCGCGGCATGGCGAAATGCACGATCCCGAACGTCTGCAAGATGCCGGGTCCGCCGGCGCCGTTCATCCCCACGCCGCTGCCCAACATCGGAAGGTCCAACCTCTCGCCCAAGGGATACACCACGACGGTCAAGCTCGAGGGCCATGCGGTCGCCGTGCGCGGCGCCTCGTTCGAGAGCATGGGCGACATGGCCAGCAAGGGCACGGGCGGGGGCCTGATCTCCTCCAACACCCATGGGCCCACGAAGTTCATCACTCCGGGCTCCATGGATGTGCAGATGGAGGGCAAGGCCGTGCATCTGTTGGGCGAGCCCATGCTCAACAACTGCGGACCCGGCGGCAACCCATCGAACACCGGCGCGACCATGGCGGGATTCGACACCTACGACACGCCGAGAAAGGACATCAAGAAGATCGCCTGCGACTGCGACAAGAAGGTCAAGCAAGCGCCTGCGGGCAAGAAGCAAAAGACCTGCAGCCAGCTGGGCCGCGAGAAGCACGCGTGCTGCGAGAAGGCGATCCAGGGGCCGCCGAAGGCCGAGGGCATCGACGGCGAGAAGGGGTACGGCCCCGCCCCCGACCAGGCTCCGTTGACGCAGACCCGCAGCCAGATGTATCACGCCGGTGGGGGAAAGGCCCTGCGCGGCACCTGCTGGCCCGATGCCACGATCACCGGCTCGGACGGCGAGAAGAAATTCATCGACTTCAAGTTCCGGTGCCCTCCCAACACGCCGGTCAGAAAGAAGAGGAAGGGCGGGGTACGCTACTTCAAGACCGGGCCCGCGCCCGGCCCCTTTCCCGACTGGACGGTCTACAAGGACGGCACGACGCAGAAGGAAAAGTACGAAGAGGTCGGCAAGAAGAACGGTGTCAACGGGGAGCCGGAAGTCATCACCACGGAGAATTGTCAGTAATGCAAAGTCTGGACTGGAAGACGTTCGAGGTTTCCACGTTGCGCGGGCATCGCGCGGCCGTACCGGCCCTGTGCTGCTTCTTCACGGTCGATGCCTACGTCCATGAGGTGGCCGCCGAGCTGGCCGACGGTCTCGAGCGGTACATCGCGCTGGTCGGCCTGGGCGCCCTCAAGAGTTATTCGTCCAAGAGCGGCATCTGGAAGCCCATGGGCAAGCGCCAGTTGGCAAAGGACCTCGCGCACCTGCGCGACTTTCCCGAGGACCATCTGGCCAACCACCTTTCCTACGATGCGGGCGAAGGCGGCGAGCCGGGCGGGTTCGGCGTGCACATTTCCGCCAACGTCCGCAGCGATGTCTTCCCGGACAAGGCCGGTCTCATGCGCTTCGACATGCCTGCCGGATGGCTCGCCGAGCACGAGGCGCAGGAGTTGATCGGCTTTGTTTCGGACATCTGCGAGCTGTCGCACGTCCAGTCCGCGCAGGTCGGCCTGACTTTCAAGACCACGCCCGGCTCCCACAGCGACGCCAAGGCGGCGATTCTCCAGATGCTGCCGCGCTACTACGGCTTCAGTCCCTGCGACTTCAGTCTGCGCAACGAGATGCTCGGCCACACCCTGACGGCGCACTGGCTCAACTACGTGAACGACGCACTGGCCGCGGTGTGCGGCGGTGACGAGGCGATCGTGCGGGCGCTGCCCGGATGCGAGGTCCGCAAGCTGACCAAGGGCGTGCTGATCCGTGGGGCGGAACTGCCGCCCATCGGCGACATCAATCGCCAGGCACCGGACCTGGGCGCGCTGCCCGATGTCGCGCGCGTCCTGCGACCGACGCGGGTCGATGTCTCCACGACCTATCTGGGCAGGGAGGGCGGCTTCGACGCCGAGAAGTGGATCGCGCGGATGGACGCGCTCGATGCGCGTGCCTGGAACAACGCGGACCTGGTCCGGCGGGCTTGAGCCTGGCTTGCATTGCGGACCGACCCATGCGCGCCAGACCGTTCGCCACCACCTGCCATTGCGCCCCCCATCCAGGCGGCGGCAACCTCCAGGTGACCCTGAACCTCGATCCGGGCCACGACATCACGCCGGACGTCCTGCTTCGGCTCCGGCGTCCGTTCGAGGCACTCGAGAAAATCGGCCGCTGGGGCGCCATGTCCGGCGTGGGGTTCCCACCCCGGGACTCGACGATGGCCCTGGTCGCCAATGGCGTGAAGGCCGGGCCCCACAGCGTCCGCTGGGATTTCCAGGCGATCCATGTCGACCGGGGAACGGCCTTCGTGATCCAGAACCTGGTGCACCATCTCCACCTCCATGTCGTGCCCGTGGTGGCGCTGGCGATCCGCAGCCCGCTGGTGCGCGATGGCGCCTCGATCGACGAAGAACTGCCGGATGACTACGAGCCCTGTCCGTTCACGGTCCACGACGGCAGAGAAAGCACCAAGGTGAGCATCGACGTGGAGTTCTCCGCGCGCATGCCGTCTTCTGCCGCAGAGCCGTTCCGCGAGGCGTGGGACGGCTGGTACGACGTGTGTGCGCACGGCGGCTTTGCGAGCGAGGACTACCCGCTGGAAGAGACCTCCATCTACATCGAGGACGATCTGAAAGTCGTCGGCGACGGCATCGGCGGCGTGTTCGACGACGTCGTGGTCGATGACGCTGCCTTTTCGTGCCTCGTCAACATGCTGCAGACCTTGCACCATCGGTTGACGCCCATCGCCACGGTCACGATCGAGTGACCGTCCGGCAGGGCTGCGGCGCGCCGAGCCGGGCCGGTTCCACGGGGGCCGGGCCGCTCAATTGATCTGGACCGAGCCGCCCTTGATGCGGTTGGCACCGGTGGCGTGGCTCGAGACATAGCTGCCCTGGATCAGCACCTTGCCCGCCCTCGTGAGCGTGATGCTGGCGTTGCCGCATCGCAGCACCAGTTGCTCCGAGGCGGTCAATACCAGGCGCCGGCCATCGGCATCCACCTCGACCTGCGCCGTCCGGACCTCCTGCGGCGGGCCGCCGGACGCGCGCACCACCCCCGTGACGATGGGGCGGTCCGCATCGCCTGACTCGAAGACCAGCGTCACCGGCTGGCCGCCCTGTCGCCCATGCAAGTCAACGACGGTGCGCGCGCGCACGGCCATGCCGCCGGGCTGGCCGGGCCACGTCACGAAGGCCGTGCACCCGTCGTCCACCACGCACACCAGTTCGCCCAGGACGACCGACGGCAGGGCCTGCGGCTGCACGCCAGGGGCCGGCGCCGACAGCAGGCGCTGCAACGCCTGGCCGCCGCAGGGCACCTGCTCCGCCGCGGCCGCGTCGGCCGCCGGTTCGACGATGGACTCCCGGAATCCCATGGCCTGCTCCGTTCGTGTTGCGACCTGCTAGTTCTGCAGGATCTTCGATCCCTTCATCACGATGTCGCTGCTCGCCTTCACGTTGACCTTGCCCGAGCCGGTGACCGTGATGTCCTTGCCCTTGATGGCGATCGTCCCGTCCTTCTTCATCGTGATGCTGGCGCTGCCGGTCTTCAGCGTGATGGAGTCGCCGGCGTCGATCACGATGTTCTTGCCGGCCTTGAGCGCATCGTCGTCGGCCACCGACACGCTGCGCCCCTTGCCCACCTTGGTGCTCTGCGCGCCGCCCACCTGCACGCTGCGGTCCGAGCCCACGTCGGTGCTTTGCCTGGCCCCCACGCTCGTCGACTGGTTCGCGCCCACCGTGATGGTCTGCGCCGCGCCCACCGCCACCACCTGCATCGCGCCGATCGCGATCTCCTGCGCGGCGCCGATGGCGATGGTCTCGTTCACGCCCACCGTGTGCGTGCGCTGCAGCGCCACGGTGGCGGTCTCGCTGGCGCCCACGGTGATGCTGCGGTTCGATCCGATGGAGATGGTCTCGTTGGCGCCCACGGTCTCGGTGCGGTTGGCGCCGACCGTGATGGTCTCGTTGCTGCCCACGGTCTCGGTCCGGTTCACGCCGATGGCGATCGTCTCGTTGTTGCCGACCTGCTCGCTGCGGTCCACGCCGATGGCGATGGTCTCGTTGTGGTCCACCGTCTCGGTGCGGTCGTGCTTCACGTGCACGGTCTCGTCGTGGTCCACCGTCTTCGTGCGGTCGTGCCCGACCCAGTGGGTCTCGTCGTTCTCGACCTCGATGTCCTGGTTCTTCTCGGCATGCAGCCAGACCTGTTCGCTGCCCTTCTTGTCCTCGAAGCGCAGCGCGTTCGCGTTGGCCGCGGCGCCGCCCTTGCTCGAGCGCGTGAGGATGCCGCTCTGCGTGGCATTGGCCGGCAGCTCCCAGGGCGGCATCTGCTCGGCGTTGTAGACGCGGCCGGTGACCAGGGGCTGGTCCGGGTCGCCTTCCAGGAAGTCGACCACCACCTCCTGGCCGATGCGCGGGATGTGGATGGCGCCGTAGTTCTTGCCCGCCCACGGGTGCGACACGCGCACCCAGCACGAGCTTTTCTCGTCGTTGCGGCCCTGCCGGTCCCAGTGGAACTGCAGCTTCACGCGGCCGTACCTGTCGGTCAGGATCTCCTCGCCGGCCGGCCCGGTGACCACGGCCGTCTGCGGCCCCTGCACGAAGGGCTTGGGCGTGCGGCGCGGCGGGCGGAACTGCTGGCCCGAGGGGATGGCCGAGAACGCGCATTGCCAGCTGCCGGCGCTGCCGCCGGTCTCGTAGGCGTCGTTGCGCGCATGCACGGTCACCTGGGTCACCAGGTACTCGGCGTTCTGGTTCTCGCGCGGGTGGCGCTCCAGGTTCAGCAGCCGGCCGGCCTCGATGCCGTGCGCATTGCTGCTGCCGTGGGCGCTCTCGTAGCGCGTCTGCTGCTCGTCCAGCCTGGCCTCGGCCCACTGCGTGCCATCGGCGGCCTGCAGGTAGTCGCCCTGCCAGTCGTACTGCTCCAGCGCGCCGATCCGGTAGGGCGGCCGGGTTTCGGCCTTGACCTCCAGCGATGCCGACGGCCTCTCGAAGTCGTAGCTGCGCAGCAGCGTGTGGTCGGTCTCCACGCCGCTGGCGAACTGCCAGCCCGAGATGCATTCGACATCGGGCGGCGCTTCGTCCGCGCTCTCGTAGTAAGGCAGCGCCTTGCAGCCGGGCGCGGCGTCGTGCGCGGTCTTGGAGTCGACCAGCACCAGCCGGTGCTGGCCCTCGCCGTGCTCCACGTACCAGTAGATGCCCTCGTGTTCGAGCAGGCGGGCGACGAAGTTGTAGTCGCTCTCGCGGTACTGCACGCAGTAGACCCACTTGCGGTAAGAGCGGAACAGGTTGAACTTGAAGCTGGCGCCGGCATGGTCCTCGAACACCTTCTTCACGATGTCGGGCACGCTCAGGTCCTGGAAGATGCGGCAGTCCGTGGTGCGCGTGAGGAACCACAGCCAGGGCCGCACGCTGGCCTGGTAGCCGTAGTGGCGGCCGCTGCGCGCGCCGATGGAAAAGCGCGTCACGTGGCCGTGGAAGTGGCGCTTGGCGTCATCGCGCAGCTGCACCGTCACGCCCACGGTCTTGCCGAGCAGGTCCTGCGGCTGCAGGTCGGGCTTGGCGCTGACCAGGGCCAGCTGCATCTCGCCGAGCATGCTCAGGCCTTCGGAGCAGCTCATGGACTCGAACAGCAAGTCCTCGGGCGGCAGCGGGGAGGTGAGGGTGATCTGTGCCGGCATGGTGCTGGTGGAGTCCATGCAACGGTAAGGGGGCGGGGGCGGGGCGGGCAACAGACTAAAGTCATCGGCACGGGCCAGCGCCTGGCGGCGGTCCTGCTGCTGTCCGCACCCGATGCGTCGCCGCCGGACGGCGGTCCCGTGTTTGCGCATCGACTTCATCGCCCTCTTCGAGGCTTTCCCTTGACCGTCAGTCGTGCCACGCTCCTGCCATCGGGAGACCGGTGGCTCAACAGCGCTTCGTGGATGGCGGGCCACCTGGCGAAGTCCATCACCGTCACGCAGCCATCCGACAGGTTGCCGATGTGGACATACCTGCTGTTGTCGCCATGTTGGATCGGAAACCAGACCTGGTCAAACAGCCGCGCCTGTTCTTCGTCGACGGCTTTCGGCGCAGCTGATCGACTCGGACAGCAAGTCCTCGGGCGGCAGTTGGAGGGAGGGCGGTCGAGGCCGGCATGGTGCTGGTGGAGCCCATGCAACGGTAGGGGCAGGCACCAGACCAAAGTCACCGGAGGGTCACGTCCGCACGGGGCTACCATCGCTGCCGGACGACGCGCGCGCGACGTTTGCGAGCGCGTGGGCACCATGGAGAACGCATGGGCGGCTACCGCATTCCACAGACCGCGACCGATGGCGGCTACGGCCCCATCGATGCGGGTACCAATGCACGCATCGGCATGCCGAGGCCGGGCAGCGTGCCGCGGTCGCCCGCGCCATCGGCCGAGCATGACGACGGCACGCCCCTGGCGGGGATGGTCCCCGTCGCCCTGGGCTTGCCCAGTGTGGTCCGCATTCCGATTCCCGGTACGCATGGGCTGGCCATCGAGCTCAAGCCGCGCGGGTGGGTTCCAAAGAATGGCACGAGTTCCACGCTGTTCTTCCAGGATGCCCGTGGCAAACGCCATCTGCGGCTGGACTACGGCTACAACAAGAACACCAACAGCATCAACTACCACTGGAACCAGAAGGGCACTGGCCAGCAGTTCGGCATCCAGAACCACACACCCGCCGGGCCGTCGGGTGGCGCAGCCTACGAGGCCGCGAGGTACTTTCGCCATGCCGGGCGTTTGTTGCTGGTTGCGGGTGTGGTGGTCGAAGCGGTGGAGATCGTGGAGTCCGACCGGCCCTTGCGCCGCGCCTCGCAGGCGGTGGCCGGTTGGGCGGGAGCCTGGGCCGGTTGCAAGGTCGTCGGCGGCGGTGGCGCAGCACTGGGCATGCTGGCTTCGCCGTTGGGCTCGGCGGCCGGTGGCATCCTCGGCTGCGTGATCGGCGGCGCTGGCGGCTACTACGGCGGCAGCGTGGCGGCTGGCGTCGTGTATGACTGGGCCGAAGGCACGCGTTTCACGCCCCTGGTCGAGGAGCCGGCCCCATGACGGCGGCGACGCTGTGGGCGCGGCGCACGGTCGAGCCGCATTGGCAGCTGGGCGACTTGAGCACTGCCGGTCCCGATCGCACATGGCTGGTGGGATGGGACGCACAGCCGAACGACGATGGCATGCCGCCGTTGGCAGGGCGCGCCATCGCGCGTGCGATGACCGACACGGCAAGAGTGAGCTTCCTGCGCGCCGGGCCGGGTCCTGCGGGAACGGTGCAATGGGCCGTCGGCAACGACGGGGATTGCATCCGGGCGACGCGCCCGGCGGGCGCGCTGGGCACCATCGCCGACCGGCTGCGTGGGCGGCCTGGGCCTGTCACGCTGGTCTGCTCGCGGCGTGCCGATGCCGTCGCGACGGTGTTCGACGATCCGGCGTTTCCCTGGTGGCTCCAGTCCCAGGCGCTGCTGCTGTCGTCGCCCGATGCCGCGCCGCCGGACGTGGCTCCGGAAGACGCCCTGGGTCTGCTGGACACCGACTGGGCCGCACGTGCGGCCGCGTTGCGCGGGCGCGGCGTGCTGGCGGTGGCGCGGCCCGCGGTCGATGGTGAGGCACTCGGGCTGCTGGCGCTCGACGGTGCCATTGCCGAACGCCTGATGGCGTCGCTCGCGGTCCAGGCCCGCGCGGCCGGCCTTGCCTGGTCGTGCACGCCATGACGCCGGGCCGTGCTGCGCCAGCCTGCGCATGGACCGTCAATCGAACCCGTAGCTGAAATCCCCCTCCCGCACCCCCAGCCGGATGCGTTGCAGGCTCTCCCCCGCCGCCAGCCGCGTCAGATACTCCAGCGACACCCGCGGCAGCACCGTGTTGGTCAGGATCGCGTCGATCACGCGCCCACCGGATTCGGCCTCGGTGCAGCGCGAGACCACCAGCCGCACCACGTCGTCGTCGTACTCGAACGGGATGCCGTGGTTCTCCTGCACGCGCCGGGCGATGCGGCCCAGCTGCAGCCGCACGATGTCGCCCATCATCGCGTCGGACAGCGGGTAGTAGGGCACCACCACCAGCCGGCCCAGCAGCGCGGCCGGGAACACCTGCAGCAGCGGCGCGCGCAGCGCGGCGGCGATCTGCTCGGGGTCGGGCGCGGGCGCGGCGCCCCGGCACATACGCATGATGAGTTCGCTGCCGACGTTGCTGGTCAGCAGGATGACGGTGTTCTTGAAGTCGATGCCGCGGCCCTCGCCGTCTTCCATCCAGCCCTTGTCGAAGACCTGGAAGAACAGTTCGTGCACGTCGGGGTGGGCCTTCTCCACCTCGTCGAGCAGCACCACGCTGTAGGGGCGGCGGCGCACGGCCTCGGTCAGCACGCCGCCCTCGCCGTAGCCCACGTAGCCGGGCGGCGCGCCCTTGAGCGTGGAGACGGTGTGCGCTTCCTGGAACTCGCTCATGTTGATGGTGACGAGGTTCTGCTCGCCGCCGTACAGCGCTTCGGCCAGCGCCAGCGCGGTCTCGGTCTTGCCCACGCCCGAGGTGCCGCACAGCAGGAACACGCCGATCGGCTTGCCCGGGTTGTCCAGCCGCGCGCGCGAGGTCTGCACGCGCCGCGCGATCATCTCCAGCGCGTGCTTCTGGCCGATCACGCGCTGGTCCAGCGTGTCGGCCAGGCGCAGCACGGCCTCGACCTCGTTCTTGACCATGCGGCCCACCGGCACGCCGGTCCAGTCCTGCACCACGCTGGCCACGGCCTGCGCGTCCACGGTGGGCAGGATCAGCGGCGCGTCGCCCTGCAGTTCGCGCAGCCGGGCCTGCAGCGGCGTCAGTTCGGCCAGCAGCGCCTCGCGTTGCGCTTCTTCCAGGGGCGGCTCGGTCGCGGCGGGCCGCAGCCGGGCGCGGATCTCCAGGATGCGGTCGACGACGGCCTTCTCGTCGGCATGGCGCTGCTGCAGCACGGCCAGCCGCGTCTGTTCCTCGTCGATGGCCTGGGCCGTGCGCTGGGCGCGCTCGGCCGTGGCGATGCCGATGGCGGCCTCGCGTCCGATGATCTGCTGCTCCACCTGCAGCGCCTCGAGCCGGCGCTGGCAGTCCTCCAGCGCCGCCGGCGTGGCGTGCTGGCTCACGGCCACGCGCGCGCAGGCCGTGTCCAGCAGGCTCACGGCCTTGTCGGGCAGCTGGCGCGCCGGGATGTAGCGGTGCGCCAGCCGCACGGCCGCCTCGATGGCCTCGTCCAGCAGCGCCACGCGGTGGTGCTTTTCCAGGATGGCGGCCACGCCGCGCAGCATGCCGATGGCCTTGTCCTCGTCGGGCTCGGGCACCTGCACGACCTGGAAGCGCCGCGTCAGCGCGGGGTCCTTCTCGATGTACTTCTTGTACTCGGCCCAGGTGGTGGCGGCGATGGTGCGCAGCTTGCCGCGCGCCAGCGCCGGCTTGAGCAGGTTGGCGGCGTCGCCGGTGCCGGCCTGGCCGCCGGCGCCGACCAGGGTGTGGGCCTCGTCGATGAACAGCACGATGGGCTGGGGCGAGGCCTGCACCTCGTCGATGACGGCGCGCAGCCGGCTTTCGAACTCGCCCTTCATGCTGGCGCCGGCCTGCAGCAGCCCCACGTCCAGCATGTGCAGCCGCACGTCCTTGAGCTGCGGCGGCACGTCGCCGCGCGCCAGCCGCAGCGCGAAGCCCTCGACCACGGCCGTCTTGCCGACGCCGGCCTCGCCGGTCAGGATGGGGTTGTTCTGGCGCCGGCGCATCAGGATGTCGACGATCTGGCGGATCTCCTCGTCGCGGCCCGCCACCGGGTCGATCTCGCCCTTGCGCGCGCGCTCGGTCAGGTCGATGGCGAAGCGCTTGAGCGCCTCCTGTTTGCCCATCGCGGCCGGCGCGATGGCGCCGCTGGCCTCGCCGGGCGCGGCGCTGCCGGCCGTGGCGGCCTGGCCGTCTTCCGGCGAGCCGGCGACGATCTTGCCGAAGTCCTGCGCCAGCGCGTCGGCCTGCACGCGTTCGAACTGGCGCGAGATGGATACCAGCACAGCGCGCAGGCCCGTGGTCTTGAGCATGCCCAGCAGCAGCGTGCCGGTGCGCACCTGCGTGTCGCCGAACATCAGCGAGCCGTAGACCCAGCCGCGCTCGACCGCGCTCTCGACCCAGCTCGACAGGTCGGTCACCGACGAGGCGCCGCGCGGCAGCCGGTCCAGCGCGGCCGTGAGGTCGGTGGCCAGCGCGCCGGCGTCGATGCCGGCGTGCTGCACGATGCGGTGCAGGTCCGAGTCCTGCCCGTTCAGGATCTGGTAGAGCCAGTGCTGCAGCTCCACCACCGGGTTGCCGCGCAGCTTGCAGAACACGGTGGCGCCCTCGATGGCCTTGTAGGCCGTGGCGTTGAGCTTGCCGAACAGCGCGGTGCGTGAAATCTCAGGCATGGTGGTCTCCATGGCGGTGCACGAAGGAGCTGGCGGGGCCCAGGCGCAGGTCGCCCCGGTCGCGCGCGGGGCGGTGCCGGCCCAGCCAGGTGGCCAGGCCCAGTGGCATGCCGGGTGCCTGGGGCCGGCCCAGCCGCGGCGCGGGCAGTTCGGCACGCGCCAGCACCAGCTGCACGTCCCATTGCAGGTCCAGCCCGGCGTACTGGCGGATCCAGTCGCGCAACGGCGGCCAGGCCTGGCCGCCGGGCAGGAAGCCCAGGTACTGGGCCAGCGTCAACGGCCCCAGCACCACGCGGAACTTGAACTGTCGGTCGTGCACGGCGCGGCCGGCGTTGGCGCTGCGGCCCAGCTGCGCGGCCGGCAGGGCCGAGCGCTGCGGGCGGTTGCGCGCATGGCCCAGGCGGCTGCGGTCCTCGGGGGCGATCGGCAGCCGGTGCGCGACATGTTCTTCTATGCGCACCGGCACGCGGAAGTGCTGCGCCAGCAGCTTGACCAGGCCCTCGGGGTGGCGGCTGCGCGCGCCCAGCAGGCCGGCCTGGAACAGCTGCGCCTGGCGCGGCAGTGCAGCCTGCAGTGGTACTGCGCCGGCCTGCCCGAAGCCCGCGCCCAGCCAGGCCGCGAAGCGGTCCTGCGCGGGCCGGTCGTGCTGCACCGTGGGCTGGGTGTCGGCCCAGGCACGGTAGAACAGCGCCAGCATGCGGTGGTGGAAGATGTCCAGGAAGCGTGCGGCGGTCGGGTCGTTGCGCCAGCGCTGGCGCTCGCGCACGTACTCGGTCAGGTGCAGCGGCATCGGGCCCTGCGGGCCGAGCAGGCCGAAGAAGCGCACGCCCAGGCGCGGGGCCGGCATGTCCTTCTCGTGGGCGAAGCTGGCGAGCGGTGCGGGTGCGAAGTCGAGCTCCGGTTCCTGCCCCAGGCGCACGGGCTCCTGCGCGGGGCGCAGCGCGCGGCCGATGCGCGGTGCCTCGGGGTGCAGGGCCTCCAGGCGGCGCAGCAGCGCGAAGAAGTCGTGCGCCCAGGGTCGGTCGCGCACGGACGCGAAGAGGGCCTCGCGCTGCGGGTTCATTGGAGCCCCCTTCGGCCTGCGGCCTGTCCCCCCAGGGGGGAGCGAGCTTGCTTGGGGCGGCCCGGCGCGGCGCTCATACCGTTTCCCGCTGCCCGATGCGCGGCGCCCAGCGCATCAGCTCGCCGCGCTGGGGCGTGCGCAGCACCAGTTGCGTGAAGGCGTTGATGGCGGCATGGCGCGCGAAGAAGCGCTCCAGCACGCTGGCGAACAGGAAGGCGCTGGTGCCCTGGTAGGCCAGCTCGTCCAGTTCCAGCACGATCTCGATGCCGCTGCCGAAGCTCATCGGCCCTTTGAAGGGCAGGCGGCGCACGGTTGGCTGCACCTGCAGCGCCAGCACGCCGGCGACCTGGCGCGCCCAGGCCGCGTCCTCGGGCGGGGCGTACAGCGCCAGCGTGGTGCGCAGCGCGGCGGCCGCGTCGGCCGGTGTGCTGCCCACCAGTGACAGGTGGTTCAGGCTGAGGTGGCTGACGAGCTGCCAGCCGAGCTCGCCCACCGGCCTGCGCGTGACTGGCCGCGTCGGCCCGCGCAGGGCGTCCACGCGCCGCACGGGCCCGGCCGCGTCGAGCCGCCAGACCGGCCTGTGGTCCGGGTCGGCGCCCTGCGGCAGCAGCATGGGCAGGTCGCGGTTGCTGACCCAGGCCGCCACCGACAGCTGGCGGATGTCGTCGCGGTAGGGCGCGTGGCGCGGGTCGACCAGCGCCAGATACACCTCCTCGCCGATGTACGAGGAGCGCGCGCCCTGTGCCAGCTGCCGCTGCGAGCGCAGCCGCGGCTCGCGCCGCAGCGTGTAGAAGCCGTGGGGGTGCGCCGCATCGCCGGCGGCGCTGGCCTGCTGCGTCGCATAGAGCGGCTCGAAGCGCTGCTGCCCGGCGGCGCCGTTGCCGTAGCCCGTGACCGTCTCCAGGCTGTGCACCTCGAAGTCCATGGGCCGGGTGCGGTCGGGCACCACGTGGTATTCCCAGGCGCCGGGGCCGAGCTGGATGCGGTCCAGCCGCTTCCTGAACAGGTTGATGGCCGGCGTGCAGTGCAGCGCCAGGCTGCTGCGGTCGACCAGCGCCTCCAGCGGCGCGTCGCCACGGCGCAGCAGCACGACGAGCTCGACCTCGTCGCCGCCCACCTGCGCGAGGCGTGCGGCCAGCGCGCCGATCTCGAAGAACAGCAGCCGCTGCGGCATGGCGGCGGCCTCCTGCAGCAGCCGGTAGCCGGAGAAGGCGCGCAGCGACTCGGGCAGCAGCGCCTCGTCCGCGGCGAAGCCCAGCGGCCGCAGGCTGTCGGGGCCGCGCCAGGCCGGCGGTGTGCCGGCCTGGCCGGTGCTCACCAGCGTGCCGGTGCAGGCGCCGTGCAGCAGCTCGTGCAGGCGCAGGGCCACCTCGTCGGGCGCGCTGAGGTAGAAGGCCAGCCGGTCCAGGCCCAGTTGGTGGAAGCCCAGGCCGCCGCCGCTGCGCAGCCGGATGCGCAGGCCGCCCTGCGTGCCCTGGGTCTGCGGCAGGCGGCCCAGCGGCAGGTCGGGCGCGTGCGTGAAGTACTGCACCGACAGCAACTCGATGGGCCACAGCGTGACTGCATGCGCGGTGCGGAACTCGCAGTGCGTGTCCTGCCCGCGCGCCAGTTCGGCCGTGATGGCGCTGCCGCGCGGCACCACATGGCCGCGCGTGAGGTTCGGATCCAGCACGTCGACATCGAAGCGCGCCACCATCATCGACGGCACGGGCGCGAGGAAGTTCGGGTAGCTGGCCTCGAGCAGCTGCGCGATGAGCCGCGGCTGCTCGGCCTCGATCTTGAGCTGCACGTGCGCGGCCATGAAGGCGAAGCCCTCCATGAGCCGCTCGACGTACGGGTCGGTGACCTCCACGCCGTCCATGGACAGGCGCGACGCGATCTTGGGGAAGGCATGCGCGAACTCGCCGCCGACCTCGCGCAGGTGGATCAGCTCGTCGCTGTAGAGGCGCAGGAGGCGGGGGTCCATGGGGTGGATGCCTACGCCGTTCTTTGGAGTGTCACCATCTTGTCGAGCACTTGCGCACGCTGGACTCCCAGTTGCTGCAGCTGCCTCATGGCCTCATCGATAGTCCTTTCCAGCTTCATAAACAGCTGTGCAGACTCTTTCGAGTTGGCAGAAAGGTCGCTTGCGCTTTGCCATAGAGCCCATGAGTCTTGAGCTAAGCCTGCGAGGATGTTGACGCCAGGTATGTACTGGACGCTGCCTTTCTGGGCGAGTGCTGCAACCAATGACTTCTTAAGCAGCGCAAGTGCTTCTGTAACGGCGCCTTCCGACCGAGTGCCGCTCGCCGCAACGTGCTCATAAGCGAGCTGGACCACCTTCTGGTAGACCGTTGTGGCCGCGCCAAGTTCGAAAGCGTTCAGGATGCAGTTGAGCGGGATCAGCACAGCATTCGCGACCACCGCGACCTGACCCCAGGTTGTGGCTGATGATCTTGCTTGTAGCAGCTCGATTTTTGTGTGCCTGAGAAGTTGTAAGCCATCTTCAATGGCAAGCTGACGCTTTCCGAGCATGTGGAATTGCTGGTTCAGATTCATGGCGAGCTCCTCCGTTTGCTGATCGCTTTTGTGTCATGGTTACGTTCGAGTGGCGAGCTGTCTGGACGATGAACTCCCATCCCGCACCTCCACCTGCCCCGCCTCCAGATCCATCTGCGTCCTCAGCAGGATCTCCAGCGGCACCGGCTGCGACCACAGGTGGCCGCTGATCTCGAACTCGATCACGTTGTGCGTGTCCAGCACGCTGCTGGGCTCCACCGCGCGCACCTGCAGGCTGTCGGCCAGGATGCGCGGCTCGAAGCGCAGGATGGCCTGGCGGATGGTGCGTTCCAGCACGCTGACGTCGAGCCGGGAGGCGAGCTGGCCCGACAGCGCGGGCAGGCCGAAGTTCAGCACGCTGGCGCTCACCAGCGGATACGCGTCGGCGGCGGCGCCCAGCGGCTGCACGGTGTTGAACAGCGCGCTGAGGTCGCGCAGCACGGCCTGGCGCAACTGGGCCTTGGACATGACGCGGTGGTCGTCCGCCTCCTGGCGCTCGCCCGGCGCCTCGTCGGTCAGCCGGTCCAGCAGGGCCGGCTGCAGCCGGTTGCGGGCGTCCACGGTGGCCATGGCGCACCCCGGCCCTCAGGCGGGCAGGACCTCGTCGTCGAAGCTGAACGTGCCCGAGCCCAGGCCCGCGCTCTGCTGCGGCTGGTAGGCGATGCCGATCTTGGTGAACGCGATGGACACGCGCTCCACGGGCCGGCCGTCGTCGCCGACCTCGATGTCCACCGCCACCACGCGGGCGCTCTCCAGCGTCATCGTGAAGTAGTCCAGCGCCTCGCCGCCGGCCTTGCGCATGGTCAGCACGGCCTCCTTGATCTCGTCGTTGGTGGCCAGCGCGCTCAGCAGCGCGGTGGACGCCGCGTCGATGCCCTTGGTCACGACGAGCTGGCGGTAGGCGCGCCGCGCCGTGCGCTCGGTGGAGCCGATCGCCGTGTTGGCGCTGACGCCCCAGTTCCAGCGCAGCAGCTGGATCTCCTCCTCGTGGCCCGCGGTCGTGACCTCGCCCTTGACCTTGCCGGCGCGCTTGGTCTGCACGCTCAGGAACAGGTCGGAGGCCACGTCACGGCCGCCGGCCGCGGTGTCCAGTTCGGCAATGCGCAGCGGCATGGCGGCGGCCTTGTGGGGCTATACCTTCTTGTTGGTCGTGACGTCCCAGCCGCCGACGACCTCGCCGCCCAGGCCGCCCTTGCCGTCCTGCGGCTTGTACTTGAACTCGATCTTTCCGTAGTTCAGCGCCACCTGTTCCATGGGGATGATGTCGGCACCGGCCGAGCCGCTGCTCTGGTAGCTGCTGACCATCACCGGCGACAGGATCACGGTGAGAAACTCCTCCTGCTCGCCGCCGGCCTTGCGGCACACCAGCGTGGCGGTGGCCAGGTGCTCGCCGGTGCAGCAGGCGGTGAGCAGCTTGGCCGAGGCCTTGTCGGTCTTCTTCACGAAGTGGAAGTCCTGCAGCGAGACCTTGCCGCTGCCGCCGCCGCCGCCGCTGCTGAACGAGCCGGCATTGGTGCCGCCCAGGCTCCAGGATTCGAGTTCGATCTCGCCGGCATGCTTGTCGTCGGTGGACTCGCCCTCGACGCCATCGATCTTCAGGTAGTAGTCAACATGGGCCATGGTTTCCTCGCTTCAGTGGTGGTTGAACGTCGTGGCGTTGGCAGGGAGTCCGGGCACGCACGACGGCCCATGCCCGGCTCCGCGGTCGGCCGTTTTCAGGCGCCCTTTTGCGATGGCAGCTTGGACACCAGCCGCAGCGACACCGTGAGGCCCTCGAGCTGGTAGTGCGGCCGCAGGAAGAACTTGGACGTGTAGTAGCCGGGGTTGCCGGGCACCTCCTCGACGGTGACCTCGGCCGCGGCCAGCGGCTTCTTGGACTTGGTGGCCTCGCTCGAATTGGCCGGGTCGCCGTCCACGTAGTTCATGATCCATTTGTTGAGCCACTTGGCCATGTCGGCGCGCTCCTTGAACGAGCCCACCTTGTCGCGCGCGATGCACTTGAGGTAGTGCGCGAAGCGCGAGCAGGCGAACAGATAGGGCAGGCGGGCCGACAGGTTGGCGTTGGCCGTGGCGTCGGGGTCGTCGTACTCCTCGGGCTTTTGCAGCGACTGCGCGCCGATGAAGACGGCGAAGTCCGAGTTCTTGCGGTGCAGCAGCGGCATGAAGCCGTTCTTGGCCAGCTCGGCCTCGCGCCGGTCGCCGATGGCGATCTCGGTCGGGCACTTCATGGCCACGCCGCCGTCGTCGGTCGGGAAGGTGTGGGTCGGCAGGCCTTCCACCGCGCCGCCCGACTCGACGCCGCGGATGCGCGTGCACCAGCCGTACATCTTGAACGAGCGGTTGATGTTGACGGCCATGGCATAGGCCGAGTTGGCCCAGGCGTAGGCCGAATGGTCGGCGCCGGTGGTCGATTCCTCGAAGTTGAACTCCTCCACGGGCGCGGTCTTGGCGCCCCAGGGCAGGCGCGCCAGGAAGCGTGGCATGGCCAGGCCGATGTAGCGCGCGTCGTCCGAGCTGCGCAGCGAGCGCCAGGCCGCGTACTCGGGCGTCGTGAAGATCTTGGTCAGGTCGCGCGGGTTGGACAGCTCCTGCCACGAACCCATCTGCATCAGGTTGGGGCTGGCCGCGGCGATGAAGGGCGTGTGCGCGGCGGCGGCCACCTTGCTCATCTCGCCCAGCAACTCCACGTCGGGCGGGCTGTGGTCGAAGTAGTAGTCGCCCACCAGCGCGCCGAAGGGCTCGCCGCCGAGCTGGCCGTACTCCTCCTCGTAGATCTTCTTGAACAGCGGGCTCTGGTCCCAGGCCGTGCCCTTGAACTTCTTGAGCGTCTTGCCGAAGTCCTTCTTCGAGATGTTCATGACGCTGATCTTCAGCATCTCGTCCGTCTCGGTGTTGTTGACCAGGTAGTGCAGGCCGCGCCAGGCGCTTTCCAGCGCCTGGAACTCGGGGTGGTGCAGGATCAGGTTGACCTGCCTGGACAGCTGCTCGTCCAGCTCGGCGATCATGGCCTCGATGCTGGCCATCACGTCGCCGTCGATCAGCTTGGTCGAGGCCAGCGCCTGCTGCGCCAGGGTCAGCACCGCGTTCTGCACGGCGTTCCTGGCGTCGTCGGACTTGGGTTTGAACTCCTGGTTCAGCAGCGCGGCGAACTCGCCGCCCTCGTACGCGATGCCCTGCAGCGGTGCTGCGCTCTGGAGTGTGTCGTCGGCCATGGTTGCGTCTCTCCCGGGAGTGCGGATGGGGCTCAGGCGGCGGCCGGCTGGTCGGCGGCGGGCGCTGCGGGCTTCTTCGCCGCGGCCAGCGAGGCCAGCAGCGCGGGGTCGGCCATCACCTTGGCCAGCAGCTCCTCGGCACCGGTCTTGCCGTCCATGTAGGTCAGCAGGTTGGCCAGTTCCTGGCGCGCCTGCAGCAGCTGCCTGAGGCCGTCGACCTTCTGCGCCACGGCGGCGGGCGAGAAGTCGTCCAGGTTCTTGAACGTCAGTTCCACCGCCAGCTTGCCCTCGCCGGTCAGCGTGTTGGTGACCGGGAAGGCGACGCGCGGCTTCATCGACTCCATGCGCGCGTCGAAGTTGTCGACGTCGATCTCCAGGAACTTGCGCTCATTGACCGGCGGCAGCGGCTCGGCCGGCTTGCCCGACAGATCGGACAGCACGCCCATGACGAAGGGCAGCTGCACCTTCTTCTCGGCGCCGTAGAGCTCGACGTCGTACTCGATCTGCACGCGCGGGGCGCGGTTGCGGGCGATGAACTTCTGACTGCTGGTGGCCATGGTGGGCTCCTTGGGGTCGGTGGGCGCGGCGGGCGCTGGGATGGCTTACTTGGCAGAGCCGGCGAGCTTCTCGATCTGGCCGACGCCGTCGGGCATCAGCTCGCGCACGATCTCGAGGAAGTTCTTGGTCATCAGGCGCTGGGCGCGCTGGATGAACAGCGGTGCGGGGTTGGTCGGCTCGTTGCGCTCGATCCATTCGCTGACCTTCTGCAGCATGCGGATCGCGTCCTCGCGCGAGGCGATGGTGCCGGGCGGCGGTGCGGCGGCGGCGCCGGCCGTGGCGGCGGGCGCAGCGTCCTGGATCGGCGCCGCGGCGGCTTCGCCCTGCACGCGCTGGCCCGCCAGGGCCACGGCCTGCAGCAGGGCGAGCAGGGGCTTGAGGTCGGGCGAGCGGCCGGCGCCGAGCCGGGCGTCCAGCACCGCGGCCATGCCGCGCGCGGCCGCGAGGCCGGCCTGCATGGCTGGGGCCAGTGCGGGCTGCTGGGCCTGGGCGGCGGCGATGGCGGGCGCGAGCCCCTCGGCCGTGGGCACGGGCTCCGCGGGCAGGGGGGCGCCCTGGCCGAAGGCCAGCTCGATGTCGCGCACGGTGACCGCCTGGCGGCCCGGGCCCAGCGCGGCGCGGCGCAGGTCGGCCAGGCCCTCGGCCCGGTGCAGCGGCAAGATGGCATTGGTGCGCGCGGTCGGGTCGTCGCCTTCGCTTTCGTCCAGCTGCGGATGCACGAGCGGCCAATGCCGTTCCAGCAGGCCCTGCAGCAGCTGCAGGCCCTGCACCATGCCGGCCAGGCCCTCGACGTGGGCGGCGCTGCGCGTGAGCCAGACCGCCACGCGCAGGTCGCGCGTGCGTGCGGCCAGGGCCAGCGCATGCCGGTGCACGGCCGGCCAGTCCGGCGGCGTGGCCGCGATGAGCTTGGTGCCGTACTGCTGCTCGGGCGTGCCGGCGGCGGCGCGCTCCAGCGCCTGGAACGCGTCGTCGTGGTCCAGCGCCGGCCCGCACGGCGCGTCGCCGGCGAGGGGGGTGAGGAGCGCGTCGATGTCGGGCGTTGGCATGCAGTGGTCCTGCAGGAGGGTTGCGGACCACTTTAGGGCGGCCGGACTTCCTGCACAGCGGACGAAAGTCACTTTGGGCCGGCGCGGCATCCCGCGAAAGGGGGATGGCCGCCGCGCGTCAGGGCAGCATGCCGCGCACCGTGCCGAGCAGCTTGCGCGGCTGCAGCGGCTTGATCAGCACGGTGTGGCCGGCTTCGGCGGCGCGCTGCAGTTCTTCGTGCGTGGTGTCGCCGGTCACGACGATGGCCGGCACCTCGTAGCCGCACTGGCGGCGCACGGCGGCGATGGCGGCGATGCCGTCGGCGTCCTCGCCCAGGTGCAGGTCGGAGACGATCAGGTCGGGCGGCAGTTCCATGCCGGCGGCCGCCTGCCGGGCCGCTTGCGCGCTGGCCACGGCCGTCACCGCGTAGCCCCACTCCTCGAGCAGGATGCGCAGGCCGTCGCGGATGGCCTCGTCGTCGTCGATCACGAGCACGGCGCGCGCCTGCGGCACCGGCATGGGCCGGGTGTCGGCGGCGGCCGTGGCGTCGCGGATCTCGGGCAGGCCGCCGCGCGCGATGGCCAGCCGGAACATGGTGCCGCGCCCGGGGTGCGAGGCCACCGTGAGGCCGTGGTCCAGCAGCCGGGCCAGGCGCCGCACGATGGCCAGGCCCATGCCCAGGCCCTGGCTGCGCCCGCGCGTGGAGCGGCCGCACTGGTAGAACTCGTCGAAGATGCGCGGCAGCTCGGCCGGCGCGATGCCCACGCCGGTGTCCCAGACCTCCACGTGGATGTGGCTGCGCGTGGAGCGCGCCACCAGCACCACGCCGCCGCGCTCGGTGTAGCGCAGTGCGTTCTGCAGCAGGTTGCCGAGGATGCGCTCGAGCAGCTGCGGGTCGCTCGTGACCGACTTGCCGCCCGGCGCGAAGCGCAGGCCCAGACCGCGCGCCTCGGCCTGGCCGGCGTACTGCATGTGCAGCCGGCGGAACACGTCGCGCAGCGGGAAGTGCTGCAGGTTCGGCTCCACCGCGCCGGCATCGAGCCGCGAGACGTCCAGCATGGCGTTGAACGAGCGCTCCAGGCCCTCGATGGAGCGCGTCACGTTGCGCACCAGCGGCTCCTGCCCGGTGCCCAGCAGCCGCAGTTCCAGCGCGCCGGCGAACAGGCCCAGCGCGTGCACGGGCTGGCGCAGGTCGTGCGTGGCGGTGGCCAGGAAGCGGGTCTTGTCGCGGTCGGCCCGGTGCGCGGCGCGCAGCGCGGTCTCGAGCGCATGCAGCGCGTCGCCGCGTTCGGAGAAGGCCCGGCGCTGGCGCCGCCAGCGGCGGTGCCCAAGCAGGGCCAGTGCGGCGGCGAGCAGGGCGGCCGCGGCGGCGCTGCCGGTGGCGGACGCGGGCGCCCCCTGCAGCGCCCAGGCCAGGGCCTGCGACGCCGGCACGGCCGCCAGCAGCGCCACCGGCGGGCCCAGCGGCGCCAGCAGCGCGGCCAGCAACGGCGCCAGCAGCACCAGCGCCATGGCCGGGCCGGTGGCCGCCGTGGCGGGCAGCAGCCAGGGCAGGGCGCAGAGCAGCAGCGCCCAGGCCAGCAGCAGCGCGCCGCAGGCACGGCGCCGCAGGCGCTGGCGCCGGCGCACGCCCGGTGCCAGCCGGCCCAGCTGGCGCGCCAGCAGCGCGCAGGCCAGCGCCGCCGCCGTCGCCAGGCCGAGCACCGTGGCCGCGCCCACGCCCGGCAGGCCGGGCCAGGCCTGCACGGGCGGCAGCAGCAGGGCCGCGGTCAGGCCGACGGGCCAGCCGGCCAGGGCCTCGTCGACCGCCGCATCGCGCAGGCGCCGCACGGTGGAGCGGCGCGCGCGCCGCTCCAGCGGGGGCGGATCGTCCGGCGCGGTGTGGTCGACGGCGGTGAAGGCGGCGTTCGGCATGGGGTGCCTGAACGCCGGGAGCGATGGTCCTTAGCGGAACAGGCTGATCATGTGCGAGCGCGAGCGCACGTCCAGCGCCAGCAGCAGCGAGGACACGTAGTTCTTGACCGTGCCCAGCGAAAGCTCGGTCGAGTTGCTGATCTCCTGGTTGCCGCAGCCCGACAGCACCAGCTCCAGGATCTCCAGGTGGCGCGGGCCGAGTTCGGCGACGCGGTCGAACATCGCCGAGGACGGGAAGTGCGGGAACAGCGTGCTGTCCATGGCCGGGCGGCGCTGGCGCGCGCTGTCCAGCAGGGCCTCCAGCGAGTGGCGCATCTGGTCCATCTGCGCGCTCTTGGGCACGTAGCCCACGGCGCCCAGCGCGCGCGCCTGGCGCACGACGAATTCGTCCTGGGTGCCGCTGAACACGGCCACGCGCGCCTGCGGGAAGGTCTGCATGAAGCGCCGCAGCCCCTGCAGGCCCTTGCAGTCGCCCAGGTTCAGGTCGAGCAGCACGGCATCGACCGGCGTGTGCTCGCGGTACAGGCGCAGGCCCTCGTCCAGCGTGGGCGCCTCCAGCCACTCGATGCGCAGCCCGCCGAGGGCGGGGTAGAGCGTGCGGATGCCGGCGCGCACGAGCTCGTGGTCGTCGATGAGCAGGATGCGGCGCGTGCTGCGCGGCATGGCGGTCGTCGCGTCGGCGGCCGACGGCTCGGACAGGTACACATCCAACAGGGTTTCCATGGTCCTCTCCTTGGCGGCGGGCCCGGATTCGTCGTCGCCTGCAGACTGATCGCGCCGGGCTGATGCATCGTAGGACTCGCGAATGTGGGCGGCAACATCATTTTTTAGGAGGCAGACTGTGCGGTAGTGCACAGATCGGCGGTTCTTGTTTCAGCCATGTTGCGTCGGCGGTGCCGCCATGAAATCAACGAAACACGCGACGCGCGCGGCCCGCCGCGCAGGCGGCCGGACCGTCGATTCGCAGGCCCATCCGGCGGGCTTGGTGCCGGCCCGGGGCTGAACGGCTACAGCGGCCCGGGCAGCTTGCCCAGGCCGGGCAGGCGCAGCGCCATGTCGTCCACGTCCACGCCGAAGCCCAGGCCCAGCAGGTTGACTTCCAGGCCCTCGTCGCGCGCGAGGGTGATGCCGGCCAGGCCCAGCAGCGAGACCTGCCAGCCCGTGCCGCTGGGCGCGTGCGCGAAGAACCGCGTGGGGCCCAGGTAGTCCTTGCCGATGGCAGTGGGCGGCAGGTCCAGCCGCAGCTCGGGCACCTCGCGCGCGACCCAGGCCACGAAGGTATTGCTGTTCGGGCCGGGCCACAGGCCGTAGGTGTGGCCCCAGGGGTAGCGCGCGACGGCGGCCTCGATGCGGTCGATCATGGCCTCGGCCTGCGGACCGCGGTGCTCCACGAGCAGCCGCGGGTAGGCGCCGTACCAGTGCGTGTCGGGCACGGGGCTCTCGCCCTCGACCAGCGCATTGCCGCCGTAGCGCGCACGCCAGCCCAGGATCTGCCAGGTGGTGTAGCTGTCGGCGCCCGCGCGCTTGACCGCGATCCAGGGGTGGATGCCGAAGGCACCGCGCCAGCGCACGATGCGCGCGCCGTAGACCTGCACCACGGCGCGCTTCTCGACGGCCGGGTCGGGCGCCTGGCCGGTGGGCGAACGCGCGCGGCTGTGCCAGGGCGTGTCCAGGTCCAGCTGGCCCGAGCCCAGCACGCCGATGGGGCCCAGCAGCAGCAGGGCGACCAGGGCCAGCAGGCGCAGCGGCCAGCGCAGCCACCGCCTCATGCGCGGGCGTCCATGGCGGCCAGCGCCTGCGCGAAGTCGCGCTGCAGGTCGGCGATGTCCTCCAGCCCCACGGCCAGCCGCACGAAGTTGGGCGCGATGCCGGCCGCGGCCATCTGTGCCTCGTTCATGGTGCCGGCCCACATGGCGGCCGCGTGCACGATCAGCGTCTCCACGCCGCCCAGGCTCACGGCCTGCGTGGCCAGCTGCAGCGAGGCGACGAAGCGGCTCGTGGCCGCGTAGCCGGCCTTGAGCGCGAACGCGACGACGGGGCCGCCGCCCGCCATCTGGCGCTGGGCCAGGGCGTGCTGCGGGTGGCTTTCGAGCAGCGGGTAGTGCACGCGCTCGACCTGCGGCTGGCGCTCCAGCCAGGTGGCCAGCGCGAGCGCGTTGGCGTTGATGCGCTCCATGCGCACGGCCAGCGTGCGCAGCCCGCGCAGCAGCAGCCAGGCGTCCATGGGCGAGAGCACGGCGCCCAGCGTGATGTGCATGGGCCAGATGCGCTCGGCCAGGGCCTGGCTGCAGCAGACGGCGCCGGCCGTCAGGTCATGGTGTCCGCCCAGGGCCTTGGTCGCGCTGTGCACCACGATGTCGATGCCCAGCGCATGCGGCTTGCAGTTGACGGGCGAGGCGAAGGTGTTGTCGGCGATGGTCAGGATGCCGCGCGGCCTGGCCAGCGCCGCCACGCCGGCCAGGTCGGTCAGCACCAGCGTGGGGTTGGCGGGCGTCTCCACGAGGACCAGCCTGGTCTCCGGGCGCAGCGCGGCTTCGATGGCCGCCAGGTCGCTCTGCTCGACGGTGCTGACCGTGACGCCGAAGCGCGGCAGCACCTCGTCGAACAGCTTGGCCGTGCTCATGTAGTGCCGCGTCTGCGCCACCACGTGGTCGCCGGCCTGCACCAGGGCCAGCACCGTGGTGCTGATGGCGCCCATGCCGGAGGCCGTCAGCAGCGCGGTCTGCGTGCCCTCGAGCGCGGCGACGATGGCGGCCGCGCGCTCGTGCGTGGGGTTGCCGTAGCGCGTGTAGTAGCCGGCGTGGCGCGGCGTGCCGGCCATGGCGGCGAAGTCGGCCGCGTCGCGCGCCTTGAAGGTGGCGCTGTAGTGGATGGGCGCGCTGACGGCCGGGTCGTCGGACAGGCCGGCGTCGCCATGCAGCACGCGGGTGGCGTCGTGCCAGGCGTCGTCTGGAGGGAGGTGCATCGCGTCAAGGAATCCGCAGGAGAAAGCCAGCGCACATGATGCGCCCGCGCGCGCCGGCCGCGGGTAATCCCGGGGTCGTGGCTGGTTTCCGGATTTCTACAATATGGACGTATATCCACAATATGGACAACCCGCGATGCCGACCGACCGCTCCGATCCCGCGCCGCTGACCCCCTACCAGTACCCCAATCCACCCGAGGCGCTGCCCGAGATCGTGATCCCCAACGCGATCCCGACCGACGAGCGGCTCTGGGTGCCGCAGGCCGAGAACGTCTGGTTCCGCCCGCTGTGCCTGAACGCGAGCCAGGGCTACTGGATGAACCTGCTGCGCGTGCGCAAGTCCGGCGTGCTGAGCCGGCACCGCCATCCGCAGGCCGTGCACGGCTTCGTGCTCAAGGGCCGCTGGAAGTACCTGGAGCACGACTGGTGGGCCGAGGAGGGCGGCTACGTGTTCGAGCCGCCGGGCGAGACGCACACGCTCTACGTGCCCGAGGACGTGCAGGAAATGATCACCTACTTCCAGGTCAACGGGGTCATGTACTACACCGACCCCTGGGGCAAGGGCATGGGCTACGAGGACGTGTTCACCAAGATCGACATGTGCAAGAAGCACTTCGAGCAGGTGGGCCTGGGCGCGGACTACGTCAGGCAGTTCGTGCGATGAGCACCGCCGGGCCGGCCCAGGGTGCTCGCACCGCAGCGCGTCAGGGCGGGGGGAGCGAATGACTGCTGCCAGCTACGACTTCCGCGGCCGCGTGGCCGTGGTGACGGGCGGTGCGAGCGGCATCGGCGCCGAGACGGTGCGCCGCCTGCGCGGCTTCGGCGCCACCGTGGTGGGCTGGGACCTGTCGGACGGGGGCGACCTGCGGGTCGACGTGGCCGACCGTGAAGCCGTGGCCCGCGCCGCCCGGCAGACCGTCGAGCGCTGGGGCGGCATCGACATGCTGGTGCACAGCGCGGGCCATACCGGCCCGACCATGGCGCTCGATGCGTTCGATCCCGACGTCTGGCACCGCGTCGTCGCCGTGAACCTGGGCGGCACCTTCAACGTCTGCCACGCCGTGGTGCCGCTGATGCGCCGGGCCGGCCGCGGCCGCATCGTGCTGCTGGCCTCGCTGGCCGGCAAGGAGGGCACGCCCAACGCCTCGGCCTACAGCGCGGCCAAGGCCGGCGTGCTGGCGCTGGCCAAGTCGCTGGGCAAGGAACTGGCCGGCACCGGCATCCTCGTCAACGCGATCGCGCCGGCCGCGGTGCGCACGCCCATCCTCGCGCAGATGTCGCCCGCGCATGTGCAGACCATGGTGGCCAAGAGCCCCATGCAGCGCCTGGGCGAGCCCGGCGAGGTCGCCGAGATGGTGGCCTGGCTTTGCTCGGACTCCTGCAGCTTCAACACGGGCGCCGTGTTCGACCTGTCCGGTGGCCGCGCCACGTATTGAATTTCCCATTGCACCGATCCACGAGGAGACTTTTCCGATGACCGCTTTCCTGTCCCGCCGGCAGTTCGCCAGCCTGGCCGCCGTGCCCTTCGTCGCCGGCACGGCCCACGCCCAAGCCGATTTCCCGAACAAGCCGATCGAGCTGGTCGTGCCGTTCCAGCCCGGCGGCGGCACCGACGCGCTGGCGCGCTCCTTCGCCGACGCCACGCGCAAGCACACCACGCAGAGCTTCATCATCGTCAACAAGCCCGGCGCCAGCGGCTCCATCGGCTGGCAGGACGTGATGCATGCCAAGCCCGACGGCTACCGCCTCGCCGTCATCACCGTCGAGCTGGCCACGCTGGCCCACATCGGCATCGGCAAGATCAATGCCGACGACCTGCAGCCCATCGCCCAGCTCAACGCCGACCAGGCCGCCATCACGGTGCGCGCCGAGGCGCCCTGGAACACCATCGAGGAGTTCCTGGCGGCCGCGAAGAAGGAGCCCGGCAAGGTCGGCGTCGGCAATGCCGGCCCGGGCTCGATCTGGCACCTGGCCGCCTCCGCGCTGGAAGACAAGGCCGGCGTGAAGTTCAACCACGTGCCGTTCCAGGGCGCAGGCCCCGGCGTGCTGGCGCTGCTGGGCGGCCACATCGACGCCGTGGCCGTGAGCCCGGCCGAGGTCACCACGCACGTGCAGTCCGGCAAGCTCAAGACGCTGGCCGTGATGGCCGAGCAGCGCGTCAAGGGCTTCGAGAAGGTGCCCACGCTGAAGGAGCGCGGCATCGACCTCGTGATCGGCACCTGGCGCGGCATCGCCGCGCCCAAGGGCACGCCGCCGCAGGTCGTGGCCTACCTCAAGGACCTCGCGCTCAAGGCCTCCAGCGAACCCGGCTTCCGCGAGACGCTGGACAAGCAGAACCTGGGCTTCGTCTACGCCGACGACCAGGCCTTCAAGGCCAAGATCATGAAGGACAACGAATATTTCAAGTCGCTCATCACCAAGCTCGGAATCAAGGCAGGATGACCTACCAAGCCGACCTTCTGCAGGGCCGGCGCGCCCTGGTCGCCGGTGCCACGCAGGGCATCGGCGCCGTGATCGCCAACCACCTCGCGGCGCTGGGCGCGCAGGTCACGGCGCTGGGCCTGGGCGCGGGCGACGGCACGCTGGCGGCGGCCGTCCAAGCGCGCCAGTGCGACGTGACCGACGCCGCGAGCCTGGATGCCGCGCTGGCCGACATGCCCGAACTCGACATCGTGTTCAACTGCGCCGGCATCATCCTGCGCGGCGCCGAGCACGAGCTGGAGGTGTTCCAGCGCGTGCTCGACGTCAACCTCACCGGCACCATGCGCGTGTGCACGGCCACGCGCGAGCGGCTCAAGGCGCGGCGCGGCTGCATCGTCAACACCGCGTCCATGCTGAGCTTCTTCGGCGGCGGCCTGGTGCCGGGCTACGCGGCCAGCAAGGGCGGCGTGGCGCAGCTGACCAAGTCGCTGGCCATCGCCTACGCGCCCGACGGCATCCGCGTCAACGCGGTCGCGCCCGGCTGGATCGCCACGCCGCTCACGCAGGCGCTGCAGGACGACCCCGCGCGCAGCGGCCCCATCCTCGCGCGCACGCCGCTGGCGCGCTGGGGCACGCCGGACGACGTGGCCCGCGCGGCGGTGTTCCTGTGCACGCCCGCGGCCGCCTTCATGACGGGCGTGATCCTGCCCGTCGATGGCGGTTACATGGTCACTTGATAATCCGGGGCGCAATGACCATGGCGCCCGACCCCTCCATCGACGCCGACGACGCGGGCCAGCCCGCCGTCGCCGGCACCCAGGCCTTCGGCAAGTTCATGCGCGTGCTGCAGCTCGTGGCCGATGCCGAGCAGCCGCCCAATGTCGCGGCGCTGATGCGCGCCACCGGCTTTCCGCGGCCCACCGTGCACCGCATCGTCGCGGCCCTGGTGGCCGAGCGCATGCTGGTGGAAGACCCGGTGACGCACGGCCTGGCCCTGGGGCCGCGGCTGATCCAGCTGGCCGCGCGCAGCTGGGGCCGCTCCGACCTGCGGCTCGCGGCCATGGACGAACTCAAGCGCCTGCGCGACATCACGGGCGAGACCGTGCACCTCGCGGTGCCCAACGGCCGCAGCATGGTGTTCATCGAGAAGCTGGAGAGCCCCTCGGCGGTGCGCATGAGTTCGCGCATCGGCACCAGCGTGCCGCTGCACGTGACGGCGGTGGGCAAGGCCTACCTGGCGGCGCTGCCGGCCGCCGAGCGCGCCGCGCTGCTCAAGGGCCTGCCGCTGCCGCGCCACACCGAGCACACGCTGACCGAGCGCGCCGCGTTCGAGGCCGAGCTGGCGGCCACGCAGGCGGCCGGCTGGTCCACCGACCGCGAGGAGCACGAGAACGGCGTCTACTGCTTCGGCGCCGCCGTGCGCGGGGCCGACGGCCGGCCGGTGGCCGCGATCAGCGTGACCACGCTGGTGTTCCGCCAGAAGGACGATCCCGCCCAAGCCTACGTGGCGCCGCTGCTGGCCGCCTGCGCGGCCGTGGCCGAGCGCATCGCCGAGGTGCCGGCGCTGGCCAAGGCCGAGCAGCTGTGATGCACGCCATGCAACGCCTGCTGCATCACCTGCGCGTGCGCCCCTACCTGCTGGGCTCCTGTGCCGTGGGCCTGGCCTGCGCGCTGCTGCTGCCGGCGCCGGACCGGATGACGCGCGCCCTGCTGGGCTGGAACGCCGCGGTCTGGCTCTACCTGCTGCTGCTGGCCGGCATGATGGTGCGCGCCGACCATGGCCGCGTGCAGCGCGCCGCCGTGGCCCAGGCCGAGAGCGCGGCCACGGTGCTGGCGCTGGTCAGCCTGGCCTCGGTGGCCAGCCTGGTCGGCGTGGTGTTCGAACTCTCGGCCGCCAAGCTGCCGGGCGCGCCGCACGCCTGGCCGCATGTGCTGCTGGCGCTGGCCACCGTCGTGGGGTCGTGGACGCTGCTGCCCATGGTGTTCGCGCTGAGCTATGCCAGCGTCTACTACCGCAGCCGTGGCCAGGGCCTGCGCTTTCCGGACGACGACACCGGCTTTCTGCCCAACTACGGCGACTTCCTGTACTTCTCGTTCACGATCGCCGTGGCCTCGCAGACCTCGGACGTGAGCGTCACCACGCCGGCCATGCGCCGCGTGGTGCTGCTGCAGACGCTGCTGGCGTTCGCGTTCAACGCCACCATCCTGGCGTTCAGCATCAACATCGCGGCCAGCCTGTTCTGACGGTGCGCTGTCAGCGCCGCCAGTTGGCCAGCACCTCGGCCAGCACCGCCATGCCCTGCGCGACCTGCTCGGCCGTGAGGCCGGCATAGCCCAGCACCAGCCCCGCGGGCCGGCCGCGTGCGGGCGGCCCGGCGAACAGCGGCGAGACCGGGTAGACGCCGACGCCGCGCGCGCGCACCGCCGCCACCAGGGCCGCCTCGTCGCGCGCGCGCAGCGCGGGCAGCCACAGCACCACGTGCAGGCCGGCGGCGGTGCCGGCCGCATGGGCGCCGCCGGGCAGCCGTGCCACGGCCTCCAGCAGCGCGGCGCGCCGGCGTTCGTGCTGGCGGCGCATGCGCCGCACGTGGCGTTCGTAGGCGCCGCTGTCCAGCAGCGCGGCCAGCACGCGCTGCTCCAGCACGGGCGCATGGCGGTCGGCCAGCCGCTTGGCTTGGCGGAACACCGGCACCAGCGGCGGCGGCAGCACCATGTAGCCCAGGCGCAGCTGCGGCGACAAGGCCTTGGACACGGTGCCGATGTAGAGCACGCGGCCGTCGCCGTCGATGGCCTGCAGCGCCTCGATGGGGCGCTGGCCGTAGCGGAACTCGCCGTCGTAGTCGTCCTCGACGACCCAGGCCTGCCGCGCGCTGCGCCCATTGCAGCAGTTCCATGCGCCGCGCCGATCGGCAGCACGCCGCCGAGCGGGAACTGGTGCGAGGGCGTCACGTAGACCAGCCGGGCGCGCGCGTCCTGCGGCAGGCGCGCGGTGTCCAGGCCCTGGCCGTCGGCCGGCACGGGCAGCAGCCGCGCGCCGGTGGCTTCGAAGCTGCGGCGCGCCATCAGGTAGCCGGGGTCCTCGAGCGCGAAGGCTGCGTCGGCGTCGAGCAGCAGCCGCGCGCAGAGGTCGATGGCCTGCTGCGCGCCGTGCACCACGAGGATCTGCCCGGCCTCGCAGGCCAGGCCGCGCGCGCGGCGCAGGTAGGCCTGCAGCGCGCGGCGCAGCGCGGCATCGCCCTCGGGCGCTGCGTAATAGAGCGGCGGCCTGCTGGCGCAGCAGCTCGGCCTGGTAGGCGCGCCGCCAGGCCAGCACCGGGAAGTCGCGCGAGGCCAGCGCGCCGTACAGGAAGTCGATGCGGGCCGGCCCTTCCGGCGCCGGCACAGGCAGGTCCATGGCCGCGACCCGGCGGCCGAAGGCGGACAGCGCGGCGCGGCGCCTGGCCGCCGCGCCGGCTGCGCGCCACCGGCGGCGCCACGGGGGTCGGCGGCGTCGCCACGCGCGCGACGCGCCCGCCCGAGGTCAGCAGGAAGCCCTCGGCCGCCAGCTGTTCGTAGACCGCCGTGACCGTGGTGCGCGAGACGCCCAGTTCGCTGGCCAGCGCGCGCGTGGACGGCGCCCGCGCACCGGCCGGCAGGCTGCCGTCGGCGATCTGCGCGCGCAGCAGGTCGTAGATGCGGCGGCCCGCGCCGGTGCCCGTGGGGTGCTGCAACTGGTCCATGCGAATGATCGAAAACTGGTTCTTCCCATTGTGCCGGTCGTGCGCCACAGTGCGGCCTGCCCCACCGCTCGCACACCCGCCACGATGTACCTGCCCGCCCATTTCGCCGAACGACGGCCCGAAGAACTGCAGCGCCTGATGCACGCGCACCCGCTGGGCATGCTGGTGGACGCACGGCCCGACGGGCTGGACGCCGAGCACATCCCGTTCGAGTTCGACGCCGGCGCCGGCCCGCTGGGCCTGCTGACGGCCCACGTGGCGCGCGCCAACCCGGTGTGGCAGCGCTGCGCCGACGGGCACGCCGGTGCTGGTGGTGTTCCGCGGCGCCGCAGGCCTACATCTCGCCCAACTGGTACCCGAGCAAGCACGAGGCGCACCGCCAGGTGCCGACCTGGAACTACGAGGTCGGTGCATGCGCACGGCACGCTCACGCGTGCGCGACGACGAGCGCTTCGTGCGCGGCGTGGTCGCGCGGCTGACGCGCCGGCACGAGGCGGCGCGAGCCCCGGCCCTGGAAGATGGGGGATTCGGCGCCCGAGTTCATCGACGCGCATGCTGCAGCACATCGTCGGCATCGAGATCGCCGTGACGCGGCTGGTCGGCAAGTCCAAGCTCAGCCAGAACAAGGAGCCGCGCGACCGCGAGGGCGCCGCCGGGCGGCTCGATGCGCTGGGCCATGCCGGGCTCGCGCAGGCCATGCGCCGCACGCTCTGAAGGCGGCGCGCGTGTTCCATCCACTTGCCGGGAGCACCCCATGAGCCTCGTCGCCTTCTTCATCGCCGCCACGCTGCTGGCCGTCACGCCCGGGCCGGGCATCGCCTACGTCGTTGCGCGCACGGTCGCCGGCGGGCGGGTGGAGGGGCTGGCGTCCTGCCTGGGCACTGCCATCGGCGGCAGCGTGCATGTGGTGGCCGCGGCGGCGGGCCTGTCGCTGCTCGTTGCCGAATCGGCCACGGCGTTCGCCATCGTCAAGTACCTGGGCGCGGCCTACCTGGCCTGGCTCGGGCTGCGCCTGCTGCTGCGGCGGGACGCTGCTGCGCCGGCGGCACCGCACACCGCGCAGGGCGCGCGCCGGGCCTTGCGCGAGGGCATCGTCGTGGAAGCGTTGAACGTCAAGACCGCCCTGTTCTTCCTGGCCTTCCTGCCGCAGTTCACGACGCCAAGCGCCGCGCTGGCGCCGCAGCTCGTGCTGCTGGGCTGCATCTGCGTGGCGCTGAACACGCTGGTCGACGTGTTCGCCGTGCTGGCGGCGCACCGCCTGCTGCGCTCGTCTGCGGCGCGGGCCGCGCGGGCACGGCTGCTCACGCGCCTGTCGGGCGGCACCATGCTCGGCTTGTCGGCCTGGCTGGCGCTGGCGCGCCGGCCCGCTTGAGCGGGCTCAGGCGCCGCCCATGTTCAGCAGCGAGGCCTCGATCGCCGCGGCCGTCGCCAGCGGCCGCTCCATCGGGAACAGGTGGCTGCCGTCCAGCAGCATCACGCGGCCCGGGTCGCCCTTGCCGTCGGCGCCGACGATGCGTGACGTCATGGCCATGCCGACCTGGCGCATCTCGGCCGACTGGCGCCCGCCCAGGAAGGCCGCGGGGCACTTGAGCGGGTGCCGGCGCAGCAGGCGGTCCAGGTGGTCGGGCAGGGTGTTGTAGATGGCCGTCTCCACCGCGCGGTCGAAGCTCAGCACGCGGCGTGCCTGGCCCTCGTGCTGTTCGTCGTGCGTGCCGTGGGCGATGTAGTCGGCCAGCACCTCGGGCGCCCACCTGGCGAAGGCCTTCTTGTGCTGGAAATGCGCCAGCGCCGCCGCCGCGTCGGGCCAGGCGTTGCGCCGCGCGCGGCTGATGCGGCCGGGCGAGACCGAGCCCACCAGCGGCGTGCGCTTGGCCAGGCCCAGCGTGGTGGCGCGCCAGCCGCCGATCAGCGGCGAGTCGATCAGCAGCACCCCGCGCGCCAGCTGCGGCGCCCGCGCGGCCGCCATCACGCTCAGGAAGCCGCCCAGCGAATGGCCGACCAGCCAGGCCTTCTCGCCCTGCTGCGTGGCGAAGTCGACCAGCTGCTGCACCAGGTGCGGCCAGTTGTTGCTGACCGGGTACTTCGGGTCGTGGCCGTACTTCTCGACCGCCGCGATCCGGAAGCCGCGTGCGCGCAGCGCGGCGAACAGCACGCGGTAGGTCGAGGCCGGAAAGCTGTTGGCGTGCGAGAAGACGATCAGCCCGCGCCCGCCGGCGGCGGCGCTCAAATCAGGCGCTCGTCCGGGTTGCTGATCTTGCGCAGCGGCTTGCCGCGGCTGGCCGCGACCATGAGCGGCAGCTCGGTCGGGCCGCCGGCCCACTGCGGGTCCTCGATGCTGTCGAACACCTCGCGCAGCTTCTGGCCCCAGGAGCCGTGCAGCATGCGGAAGTAGGGGTTCTGCTCGTCGATGCAGACCACCTTGTCGGTGCGGAACTCGTCCACGCCGTAGACCACGAGGTCCAGCGGCAGGCCCACCGAGAGGTTGGACTTGAGCGTGGAATCCATGGACACCAGCGCGCACTTGGCGGCCTCGTCCAGCGGCGTGTCGGGCGTGATCACGCGGTCCAGCACGGGCTTGCCGTACTTGGATTCACCGATCTGGAAGTAGGGCGTCTCGGGCGTGGCCTCGATGAAGTTGCCGGCCGAGTAGACCTGGAACAGGCGCATGCCCTCGCCCTTGACCTGGCCGCCGAAGATCATGGAGACGTTGAACTCCACGCCCGACTGGCGCAGCGAGGCCGCGTCGCGCTCGTAGACGCGGCGCACGGCCGCGCCCAGCACGCGTGCGGCGTCGAACATGCTGCGCGCGTTCCAGATCGTGATGGGCTCGCTGTCCTCGTCCTCGCGCAGCTGCTCGACCTGCAGGATCTCGCGCACCGACTGCGAGATCGACAGGTTGCCGGCCGACAGCAGCACCATGAAGCGGTCGTCGGCGCGCTCGTAGACGATCATCTTGCGGAAGGTGCTGATCTGGTCGAGACCGGCGTTGGTGCGCGAATCGGACAGGAACACGAGTCCGGCGTTGAGTTTGAGGGCGACGCAGTAGGTCATGGGGTGGGGCTGTTGGCGGCGAGGGTGGCCTGTTCGCGGCGCGCGATGTTCTTCAAGCGGTACAGCGCATCGAGGGCCTCGCGCGGCGTCAGCGCATCGGGGTCGATGCCGGCCAGCGCGGATTCTACGGGGCTGGGTTCGGCCTGGGCCGCGGCTGGCGGCGGCGCGAACAGGTCGATCTGGGCCTGGCTCTGGCTGGCCTGCTGCTCCAGGGCTTCGAGCGTGTGGCGCGCGTGGTGCAGCACCGGCGCCGGCATGCCGGCCAGCCGCGCGACCTGGATGCCGTAGCTGCGGCTGGCGGGCCCGGCCTGGATCTCGTGCAGGAACACGATGTCGCCGCCCGATTCGGCCGCGCTGACATGCACGTTCTGCGCCGCATGGTGTTTGGCCGGGAACTCGGTCAGTTCGAAGTAGTGCGTGGCGAACAGCGTGAAGGCCTGGGTGCGGTCGTGCAGCTGGGCCGCGATGCCGCTGGCCAGGGCCAGGCCGTCGAAGGTCGAAGTGCCGCGGCCGATCTCGTCCATGAGCACCAGGCTGTGGCGGCTCGCGCCGTGCAGGATCTGGGCGGCCTCGGTCATCTCGACCATGAAGGTCGATTGCGCGTTGGCCAGGTCGTCGGCCGCGCCGATGCGCGTGTGGATCGCGTCGATGGGGCCGAGCCGGCAACTGCTGGCCGGCACATGGCTGCCGATGCTGGCCATCAGCACGATCAGCGCCACCTGGCGCATGTAGGTCGACTTGCCGCCCATGTTGGGGCCGGTGATGACCTGCATGCGCTGCCTGACGTGCAGCCGCGTGTCGTTGGCGATGAAGGCGGCCTGCGATGTCTCGGCCAGCCGCGCCTCCACCACCGGGTGGCGGCCGCGCTCGATCTCGATGCAGGGCTCCTTGACGAACAGCGGCGCGCACCAGTTCAGCGTCTCGGCGCGCTCGGCGAAGCTGCACAGCACGTCCAGTGACGCCATGGCCTGTGCCAGGCGCGACAGCGCGGGCACGTAGGCCTGCAGCTGGCCGAGCAGCCGGTCGTACAGCCATTCTCGCGCGCCAGCGCCCGCTCCTGGGCCGACAGCGCCTTGTCCTCGAAGGCCTTGAGCTCGGGCGTGATGAAGCGCTCGGCGTTCTTGAGCGTCTGGCGCCGGCGGTAGTCGGCCGGCACCTTGTCGAGCGCGCCCTGCGTGACCTCGATGTAGAAGCCATGCACCTTGTTGAACTGCACGCGCAGGTTGCCGATGCCGGTGCGCGCGCGCTCGCGCGTCTCCAGGTCGAGCAGGAAAGCGTCGCAGTTGTCCTGGATCGCGCGCAGCTCGTCGAGCTCGGCATCGTGGCCCGCGGCGATCACGCCGCCGTCGCGCACCAGCGCGGCCGGCTCCTCGAGGATGGCGCCGGCCAGCAGCGCCGCGCAGTCCGGCGGCGGCTCCAGGTCCCGGCGGATCTGCGCGACGAGGCCCGGCAGGCCGTCGATGCTGTCGGCCAGCAGGCCGGCGCGCTGCAGCGCCAATTGCAGCGCCACGAGCTCGCGCGGGCGCACCTGGCAGAGCGCCGTGCGCGCGGTGATGCGCTCCACGTCGCTCGTGCCCTTGAGCTGCGCGCGCAGCTTGGTGTAGTGGCCGGCGCCCGCCGCCTCGCGCAGCACGGCCGTGGCCAGCAGGCGCGCATGGGCTTCGCCGCGGTCGCGCTGCGGCTCCAGCAGCCAGCGCTTGAGCAGGCGGCTGCCCATGCTGGTCATGCAGGTGTCCAGCAGCGAGAACAGCGTGGGGCTGTCTTCGCCGCGCAGGGTCTGCACCAGTTCCAGGTTGCGCCTGGTGCTGAGCGGCAGGTCGATCTGGGCGTCGCTGCGCGCCACGCGCAGCGCCTGCAGGTGCGACAGCGCCTGGCCCTGCGTGTGCTCGGCGAACGCCAGCAGCGCCGAGGCCGCGGCATGGGCCTGCGGCAGGCCCTCGGCATGCCAGGCCGCGAGGCCCGCCACGTGCAGGTGCTCGCAGAGCTTGCGCTGACCCAGCGCGCCGTCGAACTGCCAGGCCGGGCGCAGCGACAGGGCCAGCGGGCCGCCCTGCGGCGCCATGAGGCGCAGGCCGCGGATGCGCGCTTCCAGCGCGTCGGGCACGTCGGCCGGCAGCAGCAGTTCGGCGGGGGCGATGCGGGCCAGCCAGCCCGGCAGCTCGTCCATGCTGCATTCGGCCAGCTGCAGTTCGGACTGCGTGAGCGCGAGCCAGGCCAGGCCGCAGCGCTGGCGCGGGCCGGGGTAGAAGGCGGCCAGCACGGATTCGGTCTTGTCGGCCAGCAGCGAGGCGTCGGTCAGCGTGCCCGGCGTGACCACGCGCACCACCTTGCGCTCCACCGGCCCCTTGCCCGTGACCTCGCCGACCTGCTCGCAGATCGCCACCGACTCGCCGAGCCGGATCAGCTTGGCCAGGTAGCTCTCCACCGCATGGAAGGGGATGCCGCACATCACCACGGGCTCGCCGGCCGACTGGCCGCGCCGCGTGAGCGTGATGTCCAGCAGCGCTGCGGCGCGCTCGGCGTCGGCGTAGAACATCTCGTAGAAGTCCCCCATGCGGTAGAAGACCAGCGTGTCGGGGAAGTCGGCCTTCAGCCCGAGGTACTGGGCCATCATGGGCGTGTGGTTGGAAAAGTCGCTTCCGCCTCCCTTTGAAACCTGCGATTTCTCCTTGTCCATCAACAACTTGTTCCCTTTTTCCATCGAACTCCGGCGGACTGTGTCGACGCCTGTCGGCATCCGCCCAATGACCTGAACCTGCGCCGAATCGAAGCCCAAAACGGCGTCGGCCCCCTGCAATCCCGCAATGGCCCTGTTTCTGGCGGACGAACCTTCCCCGTCCTCCCGCCGACCCCAGGAGCCTACCCATGCGGCATGCGAGCAAGTGGAGGAGAAAGGGCCGGGTCGATTATCTCGTCTACGACAGCCACCCAGAGGTTGCCGCTGGCTTTGCTGTGCGAGAGGGAGGCCCGGCTGCCCTGGCCACGCAGCGGGACGATACGCAGGCACCCACAGCCCGGTCTTGAAGGAGCCGGTGCAGTGTTTGAAGGAAACCGTGGGCAGAGAACGCGCGGCGCGGCCGCGATTCCGGGGCGTCTTTGCGAAGCGCGGCCGGCATGGTGCCGAGCCGCGCGCACATCACGCGCGTGAGGTGCGCCAGGTCGGCGAAGCCGCACGCACTGGCAACCGCCTTGACCGGCAGCCCGCCGTTCGGTCCGCCAGCGCAGCCCTTCGTCGGCCGCCCGGTGGCCGGCGCGCCGGCCGGCTGATGAAATGGCCGCGCCCATGGTCCAGACAAGGAAAGCCGCGATGAAGCTGTGCAGCCAGGGGGCCGCGAAGGTCCTCCAGTGAGGCGCGCCTGCCGTGCGGCCGCCTGGCTGCTCGCCGCATCGGCGGTGTCGGCGCCGGCCTGGGCCGGCCGCCCGCTGACCGTGGACGACGCCAACGTGGCCGAGGTCGGCGGCGGCCAGGTCGAGACCTGGTACGCGCGCCCGGTTGGGCGCGACCGCCTGTGGACCAGCACGCTGGGCGTGGGGGTGCTGGAGGGGCTGGAACTGGGCGCGGGCGTGGAACGCAATTTCTCCGTGCCCGAGACCAGCAGCACGGTGCAGGCCAAGATGCGGCTCACGCCCGCGGTGGCGGGCGGCTGCAACGCCGGTGCCGTGGTCGGCCGCATGCACCTGCATCGCGCGCGCGGCGACGCCAGCTATGCCAACGGCCTCTTCAGCTGCAACCTGGACGGCGGCCCGCTGCACCTGAACCTGGGCGCGCACCGGCCCGACGGCGGCGGCACCCAGGCCACCTGGGGCCTGGCCAAGGAGGCCGGGTTCGGCGCCGTGACGGCCCACGTCGAAGCCTTCGGCCAGCAGCACGGCAAGCCGACGCTGCAGTTCGGCCTGCGCCGCGAGATCGCCACGAACCTGCAGATCGACGGCACGCTGGGCCGCTCGGAGCGCAAGGCGGTGTTCAGCCTGGGCGTGCGGCTGGGGTTCTAGGGCCTGCCCGCGCTCAACGCCCCACCGGCTGGCCCAGCGGTTCGTAGCGCGTGCCGTTGAAGCGCACCAGCTGCACCTGCTGGATCGGCCGGTAGTCGTCCGGCCCGGTCTTGACCTCGATGCCGGGGTAGAGCATGGGCAGCGTCATCGACAGGCTGGCGGCCTGGCGCATGAGGTTCTCGCGCGTGAGCTCGTCGCCGGCCTGGCGGATGGTCTGCACCAGGGTCTGCGCCTGCGAATAGCCCAGCACGTTGAGGAAGTCGTTGGGCTCGCCCTTGGGGTAGTACTGCTGCATGAAGGCGCGGTACTCGGCCAGTTCGCGCGTGCCCTGGAGCGAGGCGTCGTCCGGGTCGCGGATGAAGGACGCCGAGATCACGCCCGTGGCGTTGTCCAGCCCGGCCGGCTGCAGCACGGCCTGCACGAAGATCGACACGCTGGCCAGGTACTGCACGGGGCGCCAGCCGCTCTCGGCGGCCCTGCGGATGGCCTGGGCCGCGAACTTGGGCGTGGCGATGTTGAAGAACACGTCGGCGCCACTGGCCTTGAGCGCGATGAGCTGGCTGTCGATGGTGGCGTCGGTCACCTCGTAGCTGGCCTGGGCCACGAGCATGGTCGCGGCCTTGTCGCCGAGCGCGTCGACGAAGCCCTTGAGGTAGTCCTTGCCGAAGTCGTCGTTCTGCAGCAGCACGGCCACCCTGGCCTGCGGCCGCGTGGCCAGGATGTGCTGGGCGTAGATGCGCGCCTCGTCCTGGTAGGTCGGCTGCCAGCCCATGGTCCAGGGGAAGGCCTTGGGGTCGCCGAAGCGCGTGGCGCCCGTGCCCACGAACAGCTGGGGCACCTTCCTGGCGTTCATGTAGCGCTGGATCGCCAGGTTCTGCGCCGTGCCCAGCGGGGCGAACAGCGCGAGCACCTCTTCGTGCTCGACCAGCTTGCGCGCCTGCTCGACCGTGCGTGGCCGGGTTGTAGCCGTCGTCCACGCTGAGCAGCGCGATCCTGCGGCCGTGGATGCCGCCCTCGGCATTGACCTTGGCGATGTAGGCGCTGCGCGGCCTTGCCGATGGTGCCGTAGGCCGAGGCCGGGCCGGAGTAGGGGCCGATGTGGCCGATGCGCACCTCGGTGTCGCTGGCGCCGGGGTCGTAGCGCTTGGCGGCCAGTGCGGCGCCGGCGAGCGCGAAGGCCAGCACGGCGGTGGCGCAGCGGCACAGGACGCGGGCGAGGGCAGGGTGGTTCTTCGAGGGCATCATGGCGGGTGGTGGTGGGGCGCGGCGTCGGGCGGCAGTCTAGCCGGCACGGGAGGCGCAGCGGCAAGCCGTCGAGCCCGGGCTTCGCGGACCGATGGGCGGCCGGACCGTTTCGCTGCGGCGGGGGGATTGGGACGGTTGTACAATGGAAGTGGAAGGCCAAGCAAGGCGGGGGAAGGCAAGCGAAGGAGGGCGGTAACTGGAAGGGCAAGCGGTTTACGGTGAGGGTGAAATGACTGTATCAGGCGGGGAGCGCAATGCCAATTCAAAGAAGGTAAAAGGGAGTAGCGGACCCGGTAGCGTGGGTGGGCGCGTCGCCGAGAATCGCGCCATGCACTCGCCAGAACGCCCCATGCCTGCGCCGGAGTGCGCCAGCGACACCCGCTTCGACGCGCAGGACCGGGCCAGCCTGTACCGCGTGCTGCAGGAGCGCCGCGACATGCGGCATTTCCTGCCCGGGCAGCCGGTGCCCGACGCGGTGCTCGCGCGCGTGCTGCGCGCCGCGCACAGCGCGCCCTCGGTCGGCCTCATGCAGCCCTGGCGGCTGCTGCGCATCCAGGATGCCGCGCTGCGCGAACGCATCGCGGCGCTGGTCGACGAGGAGCGGCTGGCCACGGCCGCCCTATGCAGGAGCGGACCGCCGAATTCCTCGCGCTCAAGGTGGAGGGCGTGCGCGACTGCGCCGAGCTGCTCGTCGCGGTGCTGGCGCCCGACGACGGCACGCTGTTCGGCCGCAGGACCATGCCGCGCGACATGGCGCTGTGCTCGGCCGCCTGCGCGATCCAGAACCTGTGGCTCGCGGCCCGGGCCGAGAACCTCGGCATGGGCTGGGTCTCGCTGTTCGATCCCGTGCAGCTCGGGCAGTTGCTGCAGCTGCCCGCGGGCGCGCAGCCCATCGCGGTGCTGTGCCTGGGCCCGGTGCCCGCGTTCTACGCCAGGCCCATGCTGGAACTGCAGGACTGGCGCCATGGCCGGCCGCTGGAGGAGATGGTCGCAACCGACCGCTGGCCTGGCGCCTAGAGTTCGCCGCCCGGCAGGGCGCCCGCGCGTAGCGCCTGCACGGCCTGGGCGCGCACCTCGGCACGCGTCGTGTCGCGGTGGTCCGCCGACAGCCCGCCGATGTCGCCGACCTCGCCCGAGGGCGCGGGGCCGGACGCGGCCAGTTCGCGCAGCACCTGGGCGCGGTCCAGCGGCTGTGCCGGTGGTGGGCGCGGTCCAGACGCCGGCTTCGCCGCCGGCCGGCAACTGGCCGCTGGCACGGGCCTGCAGCACGTCGGCGCGCACCTGTTCGCGCGTGCGCGGGGCGTCGGATGCGAACGCCGTCTGGGCGGCGCAGACGGCAGTCAGGCAGAGCAGCAGGGCGGAGGGGCGAGGCATGGTGTTTCCTTGGTCGAGTGGCCGCGCGGTGTTGCGCGGTGCCCTGATTCTGGAAACCCAAAGCTCAGGAAGCCGCGCCGATCGATGACGTTTGCGTCATGTCGCCGAGCCACAGGCCGATGCGGGTGCGGCCGTCGCCGGACTCGGCCAGCGTGCCGCCGCCGTGCATGCGCGCGATCGCGGCCACGATGGCCAGGCCCAGGCCGTGGTGCTGGCCGGCCTGGCTGCGCGCGGGGTCGGCGCGGAAGAAGCGGTCGAACAGGCGCGGCAGGTGTTCGGGCGCGATGGCCGGGCCGACGTTCTCCACCACGATCTCGGTGCGGCCGTGCCGGCGCGCGATGCGCAGCAGCACCTCGGTGCCCGGCGTGGCGTGCCGCGTGGCGTTGCCGAGCAGGTTGGACAGCGCGCGCTGCAGCAGGCCCGCATCGACCGCGGCGGCCGCGTCGCCCGCGATGCGCACCGTGAGCTCGGCCTGCTGCAGCGCCGCCTCGTGGAACTCGGCCACCCCGGCCGCCAGCGCCGCCAGGCTGGCGACCTGCGTGCGCCGCGCGCTGCCGCCGCGCTGCGCGCGCGAGAGGAACAGCATGTCGGCCACGATGTGGGCGAGCCGGTCCAGCTCCTCCAGGTTGGAGCCCAGCACCTCCTGCAGCGCGGCCGCGCCGTGGGCGCGGCGCAGCGCGAGTTCGCTGCCGCTGATCAGCGTGGCCAGCGGCGTGTTGAGTTCGTGCGCGACATCGGCGTTGAAGGCTTCCATCTGCGCATAGGCCGTGGCCAGGCGCTCCAGCAGCGCATTGAACTGCGCGATCAGCGGCTGCAGTTCGGCCGGCTGGGCGCGGCCGTCCAGGCGCCGGGCCAGCGTGTCGGCGCCGAGCCGGCCGGTCTGCGCCGCGAGCTGGCGCAGCGGTGCCAGGCCCAGGCGCACCAGCAGCCAGCCGCCCGCCGAGACCACGGCCGAGCCGCCCAGCGCGGCCAGCAGCAGCAGCCAGGCCATGCGCCGCAGCAGCGCCGCGTCGGCGCGCGGGTCCAGCTGCAGCGTGGCCGTCACGGGCGCGGGCCAGCCCTCGACGGCCATGGCGAAGCGGTGCGCTGGGGCCTGCACCGTGCCGGGCAGGGGCCGGGCGAAGCGCGTGCGGCCGGCACCGTCGGTCAGCATCAGCGCGAGGTCGCCATGGCCGGCCAGCATGTCGTCCAGCAGGTGCGGCAGCTCCTCGGGCCGGTGGTCGGCGCGGCCCTCGGCCAGCAGCTCGCGCACGGCGGTCTCCTTCTGTGCCAGCGTCTCGTGGCGGCGCTGCGCCAGCGTCCAGTCCAGCGCCAGGTACAGCGCGCCGCAGACCAGGCCCAGCCCGGCCAGCGATTGCAGCGCGAGCCACAGCGACAGCCGCGCGCCGAGGCTGCGTCCGCGCGCTGCGCTCACGCGCGCACTTCGAGCACGTAGCCCATGCCGCGCACCGTGTGCAGCAGCGGCCGCGCGAACGGGCGGTCCAGCTTGTCGCGCAGCCGGCGCACGGCGACCTCGACGATGTTGGTCTCGCTGTCGAAGTTCATGCCCCAGACCTGGGCCGCCAGTTCGGTGCGCGACAGCACCGCGCCCTGGCGGCGCAGCAGCAGCGTGAGCAGGTTGAACTCCTTGTTGGTCAGGTCCACGCGCTGGCCGGCGCGCGTGACGCGGCGGCGGATCAGGTCGACCTCGAGGTCGGCCAGGCGCAGCACCGTGGCCTCGGCCGGCGTGGCGCTGGCGCGGCGCAGCAGCACCTGGATGCGGGCCACGAGTTCGGAGAAGGCGAAGGGCTTGACGAGGTAGTCGTCGGCGCCGCTGCGCAGGCCGCGCACGCGGTCCTCGACCTCGCCGCGCGCGGTCAGCATGAGCACGGGGGTCTGCCGGCTCTGGCGCAGCGCGGCCAGCACGGCGAAGCCGTCCAGGCCGGGCAGCATGCCGTCGAGCACCACGAGGTCGTAGGCGTGCTGCAGCGCGGCCTCCAGGCCGGTCACGCCGTCGTGCGCCACGTCCACCGCGAAACCTTCCTCGCGCAGGCCCTTGTGCAGGTACTGCGCGAGCTTGGCTTCGTCTTCGATCACGAGCAATTGCATGGGGCATTGTGTGGCGCGGCCAGGTGCCGTCCCGATGACAAATTTGTCATCCACGCCGTCGTCCGGGTTGCATGCCGGGCCGCTACACTCGCGCCGCTGCTGCAATGCAGCAACCCATATCCTGCGTCGTTTTCCATGCGCCGTTTCCTGTCCGTCGTGCTGATGCTCGTGCTCATGCTGCAGGCCTCCTGGTCGGCGGCGGCGGCCGTGTGCCAGCACGAGCCGGCGGCGGCGCAGGCGCACTTCGGCCACCACGTGCACCTGGATGACCATGCGGATGCACACGAGGCGGCGGCGCCCGCGCAGGCCGACGGCGGCCCGCAGCTGCCGCACCTCGATTGCGTGGGCTGCCATGGCGGCCTGTGCGCCGCGCTGCCGGGCTGGTCGGCCGCGCTGCCGGCCGCCATGCCCGAGGGCGCGCACGCCACGCCCTACCGGCGCAGCATCACGGACGGGCAGCCCGAGCGGCTGATCCGGCCGCCCCACCGCTTCCTCGCCTAGCCCTGGTCGGCCCCGTTGCGGGCCGGTTCGCGGACGCCAGTCCGCTGCAACGAGGATTCGCATGTCTTGGAAGTTTTCGCGCCGGCGGGCTGCCCGCCGGCTGGGCGCCGCCGCGCTGGCGCTGGCCTTTGTTCCGGCCTGGGCCCAGCAGCCGCCCGTACCCGCCAACAGCCTGGCCGAAGCCTTTGCCCAGGCCTGGGCCCGGCAGCCCGAACAGGCCGGCACCGCCGCCCGGCGCGATGCCAGCCAGGCCCAGCGCCTGGCCGCGGACCGCTGGACGCCCGAGCCGCCGGCCCTGGAGGCCGCGCTCAAGTCGGACCGGCTGACGGGCAACGACGGCGCGCGCGAGATCGAGGCCGGCGTGTCCGTGCCGCTGTGGCTGCCGCGCGAACGTGCGCTGGCACAGGGCCAGGCGGATGCCGAAGGGCTGGCGCTGGAGAGCCGGCTGCGGGCGGCGCAGTGGCTGCTGGCCGGCCAGCTGCGCGAGGCCTGGTGGGCGCTGCAGCTGGTGCTGCTCGAGCAGCAGGCGGCCGCGGCGCGCGAAGACGGTGCGGCCCGGCTGGCGCGCGACGTGGCGCGCCGCGTGGCCTCCGGCGACCTCGCGCGTGCCGACCAGAACCAGGCCGAGGGCGCGCTCGCCCAGGCCCAGGCCGAGGCGGCCGAAGCTGCCCTGGCCGTGGTGCAGGCGCGCCAGGCGCTCGCGGCGCTCGGCGTGCAGCCGGCGGCCGGCGTGGCCGGGGCCGAGCCGCTGCCGCAGGCATCGGTGCCCGATGCGGCCCATCCCGCGCTGGCCGAGCTCGACGACCGCGCACGCCTGGCCGCCCACGCGCAGGCGCTGGCGGCCGTGCGCAAGCGCGCCAACCCCGAGCTGGCGCTGCTCGTCACACGCGAGCGCGGCGCCTACGGCGAATCCAGCACCCACGCGCTGACGTTCGGCCTGCGCGTGCCGCTGGGTTCGGCCTCGGGCCACCGGGCCAGGGTGGCCACGGCCAGTGCCGAACGCATCGAGGCCGAGCAGCTGCGCGTGCTGCAGGCCCAGCGCCTGGCGGCCGATGCCGCCGTGGCACGTGCGCGCCTGGCCACGGCCGAGACGGTGGCCGCGGCCGCCGCGCGCCGCGCCGCGCTGGCGCAGCAGACGCGCGGCTTCTTCGAAACCGCGTTCCGCCTCGGCGAGACCGATCTGCCCAACCGCCTGCGCGTGGAGCTGGAGGCCCACGAGGCCGAACGCCAGGGCGCCCGTGCGCGCGTGGCCGTGCACCAGGCCATCTCCGCGCTGCGCCAGGCCCTGGGCCTGCTGCCCCAGTGAACTTCCTTCGTGAAAGAACTTCCATGCGACTCCTTCTCCTGACCCTGGTGCTGCTGCTGGGCGGCGCCGCGCGCGCCGACGACGGCCACGGCCATGGCGGCGCCGCGCCCGCTGCCGCCGGCCCGGCATGGCCGCGCTTCGCCGCGAGCTCCGACCTGTTCGAACTGGTCGGCGTGCTCGACGGCCACCGCCTGCGCATCTGGCTGGACCACGCACCCAGCAACGCGCCCGTGGAGAACGCCCAGCTCGGCGCTGGAACTGAACGGCCAGGCCGTGGCCCTCAAGCCGCTGGCGGCCGGCGAGTTCGAAGCCGAACTGGCCGCGGCACCCGGCCCCGGCACGCACCCGGTGACGGCCACCGTGACGGCCGGCGCCGATTCCGACCTGCTGGCCGGCGAGCTCGACATCCACGCCGAGGCGGCTGCCGCGGAGGCGGCGCATGCGCACGGCTGGCGCGCCTGGGGCCCCTGGGCCGCGGGTGGCCTGGTGCTGCTGCTCGCCCTGGGCACGCTCGCGAAACGCCGCCGCCCGGCCCTGGGAGCCGCGGCATGAAGACCCTCGCAAGCCTGATGCTGGCCAGCCTGCTGGCCGCCCCCGTGCTGGCCGGCGAAGGCCACGACCACGGCGACGCACCGGCCGCGGCCAACGCCAACGCGCCGCAGCGCCTGCCCGACGGCAGCGTGTTCCTGCCCAAGCCCACGCAGCGCCAGATCGGCGTGCGCACACTGGTGGCCGAGGAGAAGCAGCTGCCGCGCGCCTACACCCTGGCCGGCAAGGTCGTGATGGACCCCAACGCGGGCGGCCTCGTGCAGCCCACGCAGCCGGGCCGCCTGGAGCCCGGCCCGCGCGGCTTCCCCACGCCCGGCCAGGCCGTGCGCAAGGGCGAGGTGCTGGCCTATGTGGCGCCCGCCGCCGCGCCGCTGGAGCGTGCCGGCCAGGCCGCCCAGGTGGCCGAGCTGCGCGCGGCGCGCACGCTGGCCGAGAAGCGCCTGGCGCGCCTGCGCGAACTGGCCGACACTGTGCCGCGCAAGGAGATCGAGGCGGCCGAGAGCGAACTGGCCAGCCTGGGCGAGCGGGCCAGTGTGATGTCGGCCGGCCTGTCGCTGCGCGAGGCGCTGGTGGCGCCGGTGTCCGGCGTCGTCGCCTCCGCCACCGCGGTGGCCGGCAGCGTGGTCGACGCGCGCGAACGCGTGTTCGAGATCGTCGACCCCACGCGCCTGCGCATCGAGGCCCTGGCCTACGACCCGGCCCTGGCGGCCGACATCGCCGGCGGCGCGCTGGCGGTCGGCAAGGACCGCGTGCCGCTGCGCTTCCTGGGCGCGGCGCGGGCGCTGCGCGAGCAGGCGCTGCCGCTGCAGTTCGCGGCCGAGGGGCCGGCCCTGCAGGCCCTGGCCGTGGGCCAGCCCGTGCAGGTGGTGGTGCAGACCAGAAGCCGGCTGAACGGCGTGCCCGTGCCCGCGGCCGCGCTCGCGCGCAATGCGTCGAACCAGAGCATCGTCTGGGTCAAGGTCGCGCCCGAGCGCTTCGCGCCGCGCGTGCTGACGACCGAGCCGCTGGACGGCGCCAACGTGGTCTCGACCTCGGGCCTGCAAGCCGGCGACCGCGTCGTCCACCAGGGCGCGAGCCTGGTCAACCAGATCCGGTAGCGCAGCATGTTCAAGTGGCTACTCGACAGCAGCCTGGCCAACCGGCTGCTGGTCATCATCGCGGGCCTGGTGCTGGTCGCCTACGGCGGCTTCACGCTGACCACCATGCCGGTGGACGTGTTCCCCGACCTCAACAAGCCCACCGTCACCATCATGACCGAGGCCGGCGGCATGGCGGCCGAGGAGGTGGAGCAGCTCATCACCTTCCCGCTGGAAACCACGCTGAACGGCCTGCCCGGCGTGGAGGCCGTGCGCTCCACATCGAGCGCGGGCCTGTCCTTCCTCTACGTGACCTTCGACTGGGCGACCGAGATCTTCCGCGCGCGGCAGATGGTGTCGGAGCGGCTGTCGGCCATGGAGGAGGGCCTGCCCGCCGGCGTGGTGCCGCGCATGGGGCCGATCAGCTCGGTCATGGGCGAGATCATGCAGATCGCGATGCCCATCGACGGGAAGATCGGGCCCATGGCCGTGCGCGAGTACGCGGACTGGGTGCTGCGGCCCCGGCTGCTGGCGATCCCCGGCGTGGCCCAGGTCATCCCGATCGGCGGCGAGGTGCGCCAGTTCCAGGTGCAGCCCGACACGGCGCGCATGGCCGCGCTGGGCATCACGCACGCGCAGCTCGAGGAGGCCCTGCGCGGCTTCTCGGCCAACACCTCGGGCGGCTTCCTGGAACTCAACGGCCGCGAGTACCTGATCCGCCACCTGGGCCGCACCTCGCGGCTGGACGACCTGCGCCAGCTCGCGCTGACCGCCAGCAACGGCCAGCCCATCGTGCTGCAGCAGATCGCCCGGGTGGAGTTCGCGGCCGCGATCAAGCGCGGCGATGCGGGCCTCAAAGGCCAGCCCGCCGTGATCCTGGGCGTGCAGAAGCAGCCCACGGCCGACACCATCGCGCTCACGGCAGCCATCGAGCGCGCGCTCGTGGAGATGAAGCAGCGCGTTGCCCGCCGGCATGCAGGCGCCGCATGTCACCTTCCGCCAGGCCAGCTTCATCGAGGCCTCGATCTCCACGCTGCAGGGCAAGCTCGTCGGCGCCTCGGTCTGCGTGGCGCTGGTCCTGCTGCTGTTCCTGGGCAACCTGCGCACCACCTTCATCGCGCTGGTGGCGATCCCCGTGTCCTTTCTGGTCACGGCGCTGGTGTTCCGCTGGTTCGGCATGTCCATCAACACCATGACGCTGGGCGGCCTGGCGATCGCCATCGGCGGCCTGGTGGACGACGCGGTGGTCGACATCGAGAACGTGCTGCGCCGCCTCAAGGAGCAGCGCGCCGCGCACCCGGGCACCTTCAATGCGCTGCAGGTGGTGCGCGCGGCGACGATGGAGGTGCGCTCGGCCATCCTGTACGCCACCGTGATCATCGTGCTGGTGCTGGTGCCGCTGTTCGCGCTGCCGGGCATGGAGGGCCGGCTGTTCGTGCCGCTGGGCGTGGCCTTCATCGTCTCCACGCTGGCCAGCCTGCTGGTCTCGGTGACGGTGACGCCGGTGCTCAACCTGTACCTGCTGCCGCGCATGAAGTCGCTGGACCATGGCGACACCAAGTTGCTGGCCTGGCTCAAGGCGCGCTACCGCCACGGTCTGGCGCCCGTGCTGCGCCATCCGCGCAAGGCCGTCGCGGCCGGCGCGCTGGCCGTGGTGGCCGCGGTGGCGGCCGTGCCGCTGTTTCCCACGACCTTCCTGCCGCCGTTCAACGAGGGCACGCTGCTGATCGGCCTGCGCCTGAACCCGGGCGTGACGCTGGCCGAAAGCTCGGCGCTGGCGGCCGAGGCCGAGCGCCTCGTGGCCCAGGTGCCCGAGGTCGCGCACGTGGGCCGGCGCAGCGGCCGCGCCGAGCTCGACGAGCATGCCGAGGGCGTGCACGTGAGCGAGATCGACGTGGGCCTCCTGCCCGCAGGCGAGATCGCGCGCCCCATGGACGCCGTGCAGGCCGACATCCGCGCACGCCTGCAGCACCTGCCGGCCGCCATCGCCATCGGCCAGCCGATCTCGCACCGCATCGACCACATGCTCTCGGGCGTGCGCTCGCAGATCGCCATCAAGGTCTTCGGCGAAGACCTGGACCAGCTGCGCGGCCAAGCCGAGGCGCTGCGCGCGCGGCTGGCCGGCATCCCGGGCCTCGCGGACCTGGAGGTCGAGAAGCAGGTGCTGGCGCCGCAGATCAAGGTGGCCATCGACTACGCGGCCGCGGCGCGCTACGGCGTGCCTGCGCCGCAGGTGCTGGCCACGCTGCAAAGCCTGGTCGAAGGCGAGCGCGTGACGCAGATCGTCGAGGGCAACCGGCGCTTCGCGCTCGTGGTGCGGCTGCCCGAGGAGGCGCGCTCGGTGGAGGGCCTCGCGCAGATCCTCGTGGAGACGCCCACGGGCCGCGTGCCGCTCTCCAGGCTGGCGCGCATCGAGGACAGCGACGGCCCCAACCAGATCAGCCGCGACGACGGCAAGCGCCGCATCGTGCTCTCGGCCAACGCGCAGGGCCGGCCGCTGTCCGAAGTGGTGGCCGACATCCGCGCCGCCGTGGCCGCGCACCCGCTGCCCGAGGGCCTGTTCGTCACGCTGGGCGGGCAGTTCCAGGCGCAGGAGGAGGCCTCGCGCCTGGTGGGCCTCTTGTCCATCGTCTCGCTGGCCGGCATGTTCGTGGTGCTGTTCAGCCGCTACCGCAGCACGCGGCTGGCGCTGCTGATCATGGCCAACATCCCGCTGGCGCTGGTCGGCGCGGTGCTGGGGCTGTGGCTGTCGGGCCAGCCGCTGTCGGTGGCGGCGCTGGTGGGCTTCATCACGCTGGCCGGCATCTCGGTGCGCAACGGCATCCTCAAGGTCAGCCACTACGTCAACCTGATGCGCTTCGAGGGCGAGGTCTTCGACCACCGGATGATCCTGCGCGGCTCCATCGAGCGGTTGAGCCCCGTGCTCATGACGGCGCTGGTCACGGCCTTCGCGCTGGCGCCGCTGCTGTTCGAGGCCGAGCGGCCCGGCACCGAGATCCTGCACCCGGTGGCCGTGGTGATCTTCTCGGGCCTGGTCAGCTCCACGCTGCTGGACACCTTCCTCACGCCGGCCATGTTCTGGCTGTTCGGCCGCAAGGACGCCGAGCGCCTCGCGCGCGACGACACGGCCGAGGCGCTGTGATGCTGTTTTCTCAACCCGTTTGCCAAAAGGAACCGACATGAAGACCCTGACCCTGCTCGCCGCGCTGGCCCTGGCCGGCGCCGCCCATGCCCAGCAAGCCCACGGCCATGGCGCCGGCCACGACCACCAGCCGCTGCACGGCGGCGTGGTGGTGGAGGCCAGCGACATGGACTTCGAACTCGTGGCCAAGCCCGACACCATCGCGCTGTACGTGCGCGACCACGGCAAGGCCGCGGACTTGAAGGGCGCCACCGGCAAGCTCACGCTGCTGGCCGGCAGCGCCAGGACCGAGGCGCAGCTGGCGCCGGCCGGCGACCGGCTCGAGGCCAAGGGCAGCTTCCCGACCGCGGCCGGCACCAAGGTGGTGGCGACGGTGCAGCTGGCGGGCCGCAAGCCGGCGAACGTGCGCTTCGCGCTGAAGTAGGCCGCCCTGGCGGGCCGGCCTGGGGCTGGACGTCGCAATAGCTAGCGAATCTTGTCAATTATTCGCTTGATCGACGGGCGAATGAGTGGCCCAATCCGCCCATGGCCCCGATCTCCTCCATCGCTTCCAGCGGCCTGCAGGCCGCGCAGCAGCGGCTGCAGGCGTCCGCGCACAACGTCGCCAACCTGCAGACCGAGGGCTTCACGCGGCTGGAGGTGGTGCAGCAGGCGCGCAGCGAGGCCGGGGGCGTGGACGCCGCGACACGGCGGTCCGCGTCGGTCGGCGTGTCGCTGGAATCCGAGGTGGTCGACCAGCTCTCGGCCAGGAACGCCTTCGTGGCCAATGCCACCGTGTTCCGCACCGCGGACCGCATGGCCGGCGCCTTGCTGGACATCCACGCCTGAACTGGCGGCGCGCCCGCGCCGCGGCGCATCCCCGCACCGCGCGCTTGGCCGTACATCGGCGCGGTGGCCGCAGGGCGGCTGCGGCAATCCCGGCGCGCAGCCGGGTGTCAGGGCCGCGTGGCGGCCAGCGCGGGCGCGGCCGCGCGCGAGCGCACCAGCAGCACGGCGGCCGCGGCCACCAGGCAGGCCGCGCCGGCCGTAAACAGGGCCGGGGTGTACGACGCCAGCACCGAGCGCGACAGGCCCGCGCCATAGGCCGCCACCGCTGCGCCGAGCTGGTGCGACGCGAACACCCAGCCGAAGATCAGCGCCGGCCCGCTCCGGGCCGAACTCGGCGGCCGCGAGCTTGACCGTGGGCGGCACGGTCGCGATCCAGTCCAGCCCGTAGAACACCGCGAACAGCGACAGGCCCGTGAACGTGAACTCCGAGTACGGCAGCCAGAACAGCGAGAGCCCGCGCAGGCCGTAGTACCAGAAGAGCAGCTTGCGGCTGTCGTAGCGGTCCGACAGCTAGCCCGACAGCGTGGTGCCGATCAGGTCGAAGACGCCCATCATCGCCAGCACCGAGGCCGCCGGCACCGGCGCCCAGCCCGTAGTCGCCGCACAGCGAGATGAAGTGCGTCTGCATCAGGCCGTTGGTGCTAGAGCCCGCAGATGAAGAAGGTGCCGGCCAGCACCCAGAAGGTGCGGCACGCGCGCGGCGCTCGGCCAGCGTCTGGAACGGCAGCTTCCAGGTCGGCGCGCGGCGCGGCGCTGGGCCGGCTGCCGGTAGCGGGGTCGCGCGCCAAAGGCCGACAGGCCCAGCTCGGCCGGGCTGTCGCGCATGAACAGCAGCACCAGCACGCCGACCGCGCCGCTGCCGCCGACCACGCGGCAGCAGGGCCCAGCGCCAGCCATGCTGCTCGATCAGCCAGGCCGCCAGCGGCAGGAACAGCAACTGCCCCGTGGCGCTGCTGCCGGCCAGCAGGCCCATGACCAGACCCTTGCGCTGCGACGAACCAGCGGTTGGCCACCATGGCGCCCAGCACCATGGCCGTGAGCCCGGTGCCCACGCCCAGCACGAGGCCCCACAGCACGAAGGCCTGCCCAGGGCGTGCATGAACAGGTGACCAGCACCAGCGCGCTGGCGATCAGCGGCGGCGGCGAAGGCCATCACGCGCGCAGCGCCGTAGCGGAGCAGCACCACGGCCGCGAACGGGCCCAGCAGGCCGTACAGCGCGAAGCGCGTGGCGAAGATGGACGACAGCTGGTCGGTGCTCCAGCCGAATTCCTTGCGACAGCGGCTGCATCAGCGCGCCGGGCAGCCCCAGCGCGGCCGACGTCGTGAGCATGCGCCAGGAAGGTGAGCGCCGCGATGACCCAGGCGTAGTGGATGCGCGGCGCTGCAGCAGCGCGGCAAGACGGTGGGCCAGCATGGTGTGTGCGGTTTGTTGGAGATGGCGAGGCGTTCAATGATAATGATCGCAATCAAAAATTGTCAACGCAGGGGCAGGCGATGAAAGTGACCAGGGAACAGGCGCAGCAGAACAAGCTGGCCTTGCTCGAAGCCGCGGGCCAGTTGTTCAAGCAGCACGGCATCGACGGCGTGGGCGTGGCCGACGTGTGCCGCCAGGCCGGGCTCACGCACGGCGCGCTGTACAAGCATTTCGCCGACAAGCAGGACCTCGCGGCCCAGGCCTTCGCGCATGCCTTCCAGGCCGGCTACGCGCAGGTCGTGCAGGGCGCGCGGCCCGGACTGGCGGGCGCGGCCCCGCAGCGCACGTTCACGACCTACCTGGACCGCTACCTGAGCCGCAAGGTGCGCGACGACATGGCCAAGGGCTGCCCGCTGGTGTCCACGGCCTGCGAGACCGCGCGCCAGGGCGAGGCCGTCAGCCGCAGCTTGCCGATGCGTTCGCGGAACGGCGCTTGCGGGCGTCGCGGCGACCCTGCCCGGCGACACGGCGCCGGCAGAGCGCGAGGCGCTGGCCAGCACCGTGGTGGCCGCGCTGGTCGGCGCGATGGCGATCTCGCGCGGCATGGCCAAGGCCGACCGGGCCGAAGCCGACGCGGTACTGGCGCAGGTGCGCGGCGTGCTGGAGGGGCTGGCCGGGCGTTGATCCGAAGGGTCGAGAGCAGCGTGCTACACGGTAAGCTTGTGGACATGCCGCCCGGGAAGGGTCGCTTTCAAATACACCAAGATGAGCGATTGCGCTGGATCAACAGGATTAAAGTCCGCCCCCCGAAGCCCAAGCCAATCCCAACTCCCAGATGCCATTGCATGACCCGAGCCAATAATCGCCCTCGCGCCCGGCGCGCATTGAATATCTGCGGGTTCAGAATTTCCGTGCCCTTCGCGAACTGGAGTTCAAGGACTTACGCCGCTGACCGTGCTGCTTGGTCCCAACGGCAGCGGCAAGTCCACCGTGTTCGACCGTATTCGCCTTTCTGGCCGAATGCTTTGAACTCGGCTTGCGCCGGGCCTGGGACAAGCGCGGCCGAGCCAAGGAACTCAAAACTCGCGGAGGCAATGGTCCGGTCACCATCGAGATCAAGTACCGCGAACCCGGCTACCCCCTCATCACCTACCACCTGGCCGTGGATGAGCGCGGCAACTCGCCCGTGGTCGTCGAGGAATGGCTGCAATGGCGGCGTGGCAGCAGCGGCAAGCCGTTCCGTTTCCTCGACTATCGACTCGGGAGCGGCCGTGCCATCAGCGGAGAGTCGCCCGACGAGCAGGACAAGCGCATCGAGACACCGCTGAAATCCGCAGAGCTCTTGGCGGTCAACGCCCTCGGACAGTTCGCTGAGCATCCCCGCGTGGCGGCGCTGCGTGACTTCATTACCGGCTGGTATGTGTCCTACCTGTCGGCTGACAGCGCGCGCGGGCAACCCGAAGCAGGCCCGCAGGAACGTCTGACCCGCACCGGCGACAACCTGGCCAACGTTATCCAGTATCTCGCCGAGCAACATCCATCCAGGTTGGAACACATCTTTGAGGTGCTGCGCCGGCGCGTGCCACGTATCGAGCGGGTGTTGGCCGAGACCATGCCGGATGGCCGCCTGCTGCTCCAGATCAAGGATGCACCGTTCAACCACCCTGTGCTTGCGCGCTTCGCCTCCGATGGCACGCTGAAGATGCTGGCGTACCTGATGTTGCTTCATGACCCGGCGCCGCCGGCCTTCATCGGCATCGAGGAGCCGGAGAACTACCTGCATCCGCGCCTGCTGCCGGAGTTGGCCGAGGAATGCCGTGCGGCGCTGACGGCGACCCAACTTCTCGTCACGACCCATTCGCCGTTCTTCCTGAACGGCTTGCGGCCGCCGGAAGTGCGCGTGTTGTGGCGCGACGACCAGGGCTACACGCAGGCGCGGCGCGCCTGCGACCTACCCGGCGTGACCGAGTTCGTCAGCCAGGGGGCATTGCTCGGTCATCTCTGGATGGAAGGGCAACTCGGTGTCGGTGACCCGCTGGTGAATCAGGGCGCGCCCACCCGGCCCATCGTGGCGGGTCGCTGACGATGACGGCCAATCATCTGGAGCTTCTGGTCGAAGAACCATCGATGGAGGCGTTCTTGCGCGGCTTGCTGCCGCGACTGCTGCCGGCCGGGCGGACGTTCGAAGTTCATCCCTTCCAGGGCAAGTCTGATTTGTTGGGCAAGCTGGAGGCGCGGCTACGGGGCTATGCGCAGTGGCTACCTGCGGATTGGCGGCTTTTCATCGTGGTTGATCGCGACGACGAAGATTGCCTCGCGCTGAAGCAACGGCTGGAGGCCGCAGCCTTGAGGACTGGACTCGTTACACGCCATCGTGCCAAGGGGAAGCCTTGGCAGCTTGTGAATCGCATTGCCATCGAGGAACTGGAGTCCTGGTACTTTGGCGATTGGGAGGCAGTGAAGGCGGAGTACCCGCGGGTCTCCGCCAATGTCCCGCAGCGCCAGGGCTTGCGCGACCCCGACGCTATTGCAGGTGGAACCTGGGAGGCTTTTGAGCGGGTGATGCAACAGAACGGCTACTTCAAAGGGGGCCTTCCCAAGATCGAGGCGGCGCAGTATCGCGGCGCACGTTGAGCCCGAGCGCAGTCGGTCGACGAGCTTCCGGGTCTTTCATGCTGCCTTGATGGAAGCACTGGCGTAGAGGCGACTCTGCGAGTGGTGGGTGCGCTGGGAGCGCATGCCGGCCGCGGCATGCCGAATGCCGCATCGACCGAAGCTGCGCACGAAATTGATCTTGGGCTGCGCGCCCGCCGGTTGCACGCTCTCGTCGTCGAGCCTTGGTCTCAGATCGTCACGCCGCCGTCGATGACGAGGTTCTGGCCCGTCATGAAGGCGCCGGCCTGCGAGGCCAGGAACACGGCCGCGCCGGCGATCTCGTCGGGCTCGCCGATGCGGCGCAGCGGCGTGGTGGACGTGCGCCTGGCGAGCAGTTCCTGGTCTTCCCACAGGGCGCGTGCGAAATCGGTCTTGATGAGCCCGGGCGCGATGCAGTTCACGCGCACGTTGTGCGGGCCGTATTCCACCGCGAGGTTGCGCGCCAGCTGCATGTCGGCGGCCTTGGAGATGCAGTAGGCGCCGATGATGGGCGAGCCGCGCAGCCCGCCGATGGACGAGACGATGGTGATGCTGCCGCGCCGGCGCTCCAGCATGCCCGGCGCGGCGAAGCCGATCAGCCAGTGGTTGGCGATCACGTTGTTCTCGAGGATCTTGCGGAACTGCGCATCTTCGATGCCGGCCATGGGCCCGTAGTAGGGGTTGCTGGCCGCGTTGCAGACCAGCGCGTCGACCGGGCCGAGCCGTCGCGCGGTCTCCTCGACCAGATGGCGCAGCTCGTCCTTGGACGAGATGTTGGCGGGGATGGCGATGGCGGCGCCGTCGCCATGGGCACGGCAGATCGCCGCGGCGACCTCCTCGCAGGCCTCGGCCTTGCGCGAAGAGATCACCACCCTGGCGCCGTGCTCGGCCATGCGCTCGGCGATGGCGCGGCCGATGCCGCGCGAGGACCCCGTGACGATGGCCACCTGGCCGGCCAGCGAAAACAATGACATGTCGTGCCTCCTTGTGTTGGAGTGCGGAGCATGCACCGGCGGCCGCGCGCCGGTTGGAACACTGGCGACGCGGCGGCGTCAGCTGCAGAGCGCGCGCAGGTCCTCGGGAATCGGCACGGCGCGGATGCCGGGCGCATGGTCTTCGCGGTGCGCCGCGAAGATGCGCACCTCGTCGCACTCCATGATCAGCGTCTCGCCGCGCGTGACGCGGTGGCGCATCACGAAGCTGCTGCGCCGCCACTCGGCCACGCGCACCGCGATGTCGAGCCGGTCGCCGTAGCTGGCCGTGGCGACGAAGCGCGCGTGCGTGTCGACGATGGGCGTGCCCAGGATGCCGCGCGCCTTCTCCAGTTCGTGCCAGGGCGGCATGCCGCAACTGACGAAGAAGTGGTGGCCGGCCGCATCGATCCAGCGGAAGTAGTTCGGAAACCAGACGATGCGCGCGGGGTCGCAGTCGCCGAACTCCACGCGCACGCTGTGGACCACCGTGCGTCCGTCTGTACCGCTCATGGCTGGTAGCCCGACTTCTGCACCACGGGCGCCCATTGCGCGCGGTAGGCCTGGAGCATGGCGGCCGTCTGCGCCTGCGTGGCGACCACGGGCTGCATGCGCGCGTCGGTGAACTTGCGCTGCGTGTCCGGGTCCTGCATGACCTCGTGGATCGCGGCGGCCAGCCGCGCGGCCTTGTCCGCCGGCATGGTGGCGGGTGCGAAGAAGGTGTTCCAGCCCAGCGCGGCCAGGTCCAGGCCGGCCTCCTTGAAGGTCGGCACGTCGGGCGCGAAGGCCGAGCGCCTGGCGCCGGACACGGCCAGCACGCGCAGCTTGCCCGACTCGTGCTGCGGCACCAGCACGTCGAAGGTGTCCACGGCCATGGGCAGCTGGCCGCCGATCAGGTCGGTCAGGGCCGGGGCCGAGCCCTTGTAGCCGATGACCTCGGTGCGCACCTTGGCCTTGTCGCCCAGCATCAGCGCAAAGAAGTGCGGCAGGCTGCCCGTGGCCGGCACGCCCACGTTGGCCTGGTTGGGGTTGGCGCGCATCCAGGCCAGCAGGTGCGAGAGTTCCTTGACCGGCACGGCCGTGGACACCGCGAGGCCGAACTCGTAGTCGTTGACGTGGGAGACGGGCACGAAGTCGCGCTCGGCGTCGTAGCCGTTGTCCTTGAACACGAGCGGCGCCACCACCATGACGGCGGGGTTGGCCAGCATCAGCACGTTCTGGCCGGCGGGCGTGGCCTTGGCCTGCTGGGCCGCGAGGCGGCCGCCCGCGCCGGGCTTGTTCTCCACGAGCACCGGCACGCCGAGCCTGGTCGCCAGCTTGTCGCCGACGATGCGGGCCACGCGGTCGGTCGCGCCGCCGGGCGGGTAGCCGACGACGATGCGCAGCGGGCCGCCGTCCAGCGGCTGGGCGAAGGCGGGGGCCGCGCACGCGGCCAGGGCGAGTTGCACCAGCCAGCGGCGGGTGAGGGGTTGCGCGGACGTGCGCAGCCGGGTGGACGGGTTGGACGGCATGGGTCTCCTCGGATCGGTGAAGCGGCCGGATGTTACGTGGACGGCCGGTCCGCCCCGCCGCCTTCAGACGGCGATGCCATGGGTCTGGACCGCGCCGCGCAGCTGGTCCAGCGCCGCCTCGAACTCGTAGTCCTGCAGCGCGCTGGCGACGCGTGCCGTCGCGCCTTCGCCCAGCAGCTGGCGCAGGGCGGGGCGGTGGGTGTCGAAGTAGTCGCCGGCATCGCTGTCGCTGGCCTGCAGCAGCGCGGCGAAACGGCTGGCGTGCTGCGCGAGTTCGGCCGGCGTGGCGGCGGGGGGCGCGGGCTCCCCGGCCGCCGCCGCGGGCGGCGCCAGCGCGGCGCGCAGCCCCGCGGCCGCCGCGGCCAGCTGCTGCTCGAAGGCGGCCAGCGCCTGGGCATGCGGGGCGCCCGCGCCGATGGCCGCCTCCAGCGCCTGGGCCTGCTGCTGCAGGGTGCCGAAGCCCAGGTTGCCGGCCACGCCGCGCACGGTGTGGGCGATGCGCTCGGCCGTGGCCGCGTCCTGCGCCGCCAGCGCGGCGGCGATGCGGGCGCCGGCGTCGGCCTGCCGTTCGTGGAACTGCTGCAGCAAGCGCAGGTACAGCGCGGACTTGCCGCCCACGCGGGCCAGGCCGGCCGCGGTGTCCAGCCCCGCCAGCACGGGCAGGGGCCGGTCGGCCGCCGCGGGCGCCGCGGCCGTGGGCGTGTGGGGCGCGTCGCCGCGCGGCTGCACCCAGCGCGCCAGCGCCTGCAGCAGGGCGGGTGGGTCGATCGGCTTGGTGATGTGGTCCACCATGCCCGCGGCCAGGCAGCGCTCGCGCTCCTCGACCATGGCGTGCGCGGTCATCGCGATGATGGGCAGCTGCGCGAAGCGCGCATCGGCGCGGATCCGGGCCGTCGCCTGCATGCCGTCCATCACGGGCATCTGCAGGTCCATCAGCACCGCGTCGAAGCTGCCGCCGTCCGCGAGCAGGTCGAGCGCCACGCGGCCGTTCTCCGCCACCGTGACCATGGCGCCCGCACTCTCCAGCAGCTCCACGGCGATCTGCTGGTTGATCTCGTTGTCCTCGGCCAGCAGCAGGCGCACGCCGCACAGCGGCATCGGCTCCAGCGCTTCGGGCACCGGCACGGCCGCCGGGTGCGGGCGCTCGGCCACGCCCATGCGCACGCTGAACCAGAAGCGGCTGCCCTGGCCGGGCACGGAGTCCGCCGCGATGGTGCCGCCCATGGCCTCCACCAGCCGCTTGCTGATGGTCAGCCCCAGGCCGGTGCCGCCGTACTTGCGCGTGGTCGAGCCGTCGGCCTGCGAGAAGGCCTGGAACAGCCGCGCCGTCTGCGCGGCGTCCATGCCGATGCCGCTGTCGCGCACCTCCACCTGCAGCCGCACACCGTCGGCCAGGCGCTCGAGCAGCCGCACCTGCACGGCCACGTGGCCCTGCTCGGTGAACTTGATCGCGTTGCTGACCAGGTTGGTCACCACCTGGCCCAGGCGCAGCGGATCGCCGACGAGCGCGGGCGGCACGTCCTGGGCCATGTCCACCGTCAGCGCCAGGCCCTTCTCGCCGGCCTTGCCTTCGAGCAGCATGCCGACGTTGGCCAGCACCTGGGCCAGCTCGAAGGGCACGTGCTCGATCTCCAGCTTGCCGGCCTCGATCTTGGAGAAGTCCAGGATGTCGTTGACGATGCCCAGCAGCGCCGTGCCGGCGCCGTGCACCTTGGCGATGTAGTCGCGCTGGCGCGGCGTCAGGCCGGTCTTCAGCGCCAGGTGCGACATGCCGATGATGGCATTCATGGGCGTGCGGATCTCGTGGCTCATGTTGGCCAGGAACATGGACTTGGCCTGCGTCGCCTCGTCGGCCATGCGCTTGGCCTCGCGCAGCGCCTCGGCGGCCCGGTTCTCCTCGGTCACGTCCTCCATGACCCAGACGCTGCCGTGGGTGGAGTTGGGGTCGATGTAGCGCGCCTGCATGCGGCACCAGAACGGCGTGCCGTCCTTGCGCAGCAGCAGCAGGTCGTGCCGGCTGTTGTGGCCGATGCGCGCGTTGGCGGTGCGCTGGCCCTCGGCGTAGGCCTCGTCGCTGGCGAACCAGATGCGGGTGGCCCGGCCCTCCAGTTCGCCGGCGCCGTAGCCGAAGATTTCCTCGAGCCGGCGGTTGCACTGCAGGATCACGCCCTCGCGCAGGATGCCGATGCCCACGCTGGCCGCCTCGAAGATCGCCAGCTGCGCCTTGTGCGCCACGCGCAGCGCCTCCTCCGAGCGCTTGCGCTCGGTGATGTCGTCGATCATCCAGATCGTGGCGTACTGGTAGCCCGGGTGGCTGATCGCACGGGCGCGGGCGTAGGCGTCGAAGGTGCTGCCGTCCTGGCGCGCGGCCTTCCATTCGCCGCTGAACACCTGGCCTGCGGCGAAGGCCTTGCCGACCTCGGCGCCGAAGCGCTTGAGCTCGGCCTCGTCGGGGTACAGGCAGGCGCTGCCGCGGCCCACCAGGCTGTCGGTATCGGCGAAGCCGAACATCTCGGCGAAGCGCGGGTTGGCGCGCAGCAGCGTGCCGTCGCCGGTGTAGACGATGCCCACCTGCAGGTTCTGCAGCAGCAGCTCCTGTTCGGCCGCGAGCGCGCGCAGCCGCTCGGCGGCCGCATGTTCCTCGGTGTTGTCGGTGATCCAGGTCACGCGCAGCACCTCGCCGGCGATGCGCACGCGGGCCGAGTCCACCAGGCCCCAGAACTCGCTGCCGTCCTTGCGCCGAAAGCGCGTCTCGCAGTGGCGCAGCGCACCGTCGTGCTGCATCTGGGCGAACAGCCGGTCGCGCGCGGCATCGCCGTCGGCATGCACGTCGGCGGCGGCCAGCGTGGCCAGTTCGGCGCTGGTGTAGCCGAACAGCCGCAGCCACTGGCTGTTGACGTGGCGCACGCGGTCGTCGCGGTCGGTCACGACCAGGCTGGCCTGGTCGGTCTCGGTCAGCGTGCGCATGAAGGCTTCGCTTTCCGACAGGGCCGCGGCGCGCTGCTCGGCGTCGGCCTGCAACCGGCGCAGGGCGCGCTGCGCCGCGGACTGCCGCCACAGCGCCACTGCGGCGATGCCGAACAGAACCAGCGCCAGCGTGCCAAGGCCCACTTCGTTCATGTGTTTCCAGCCCTGTGCGCAGGGTACGGCCCAAGGGGCGGTGGATCTTGGATTTGCATTGCAATCGATGCAAACGTATCGATTTATATGCTATCCATACAGAGCAAACAACGTGCGCGCGGGCTTGGGCGCACACAGTCGGGGGCCGGCGGTCGAACCGATCGGATGGACGGTCCGTGCCGGCCGGCTGCCGGTGCTGCCGCGGCTGGCATATTGCGTATGCAGTGCGCCGGCCCTGCGCACTGCAACACCGTCACCACCCTCGGAATATGCAATGAAACGCTTCAGCATCAAGTACATGTTCGTCCTGGCCGCGTTGCTGGTGGGCACCGCGCTCGTTTTGGCGGGCCTGTGCATCGTGCAGCTCGGCAACGCCGCCGCGGCGGTGGCGCAGGCCCAGCAAGCGCGCTATGTCTCCTACCTGCTGGCCGACGAACTGCGCCAGAGTTCGGACGACCTCACGCGGCTGGCCCGGACCTACGTGGTGTCGGGCGACCCGAAGTGGGAGCAGCAGTACCTGGAGGTGCTGGACATCCGCAACGGCAAGAAGCCCCGGCCCGCCAACTACGAGAAGATCTACTGGGACTTCCGCGCGGCCGGGCAGGTGCCGGCCGGCGCCGGGCCGGCCGTGCCGCTGACCGACCTGATGCGCCAGGCCGGCTTCACCGAGGCCGAGTTCGGCAAGCTGGAGCAGGCGCAGGCCAATTCCAACGACCTGGTGCGCACCGAGACCGTGGCCATGAACCTCGTGAAGGGCCTGCACGACGACGGGGCCGGCAAGACGCGCCAGGGCGAGCCCGACCTGGCCCGCGCCCGCGACCTGATGCACAACGCCGATTACCACGCGTTCAAGGCGCGCATCATGCAGCCGGTCAACGAATTCCTGGTGCTGCTGGACGCGCGCACCGCCGGCGCCATCGCCGCCGCCGACGCCGTGCGCGCGCGCTGGTTCCTGCTGCTGGCGGCCAGCGGCGCGCTGCTGGCGCTGGTGCTGGCGGTGGTGCTCGTGCAGGTGTACCGGCGCATCGCGGCAGCGCTGGCGCGTGCTGCGGACGCTTCGGCGCGCATGGGCCAGGGCGATCTGTCGATGCCGGTGCAGGCCCAGGGCCTGGCCGAGGTGGCGGCCGTCCTGCACGGCCTGGCCGCCATGCGCGACAACCTGGTGCGCGTGGTGGCCAGCGTGCGCGGCAATGCCGAGCGCGTGGCCGACGCCAGCACCGAGATCGCCCAGGGCAACAACGACCTGAGCGGCCGCACCGAGCAGCAGGCATCGGCACTGGAGCAGACCGCCGCCTCGATGGAAGAGCTGAGCGCCACGGTGCGCCAGAACGCCGAGCGCGCGGTGCAGGCCAACCAGCTGTCGCTGAACGCTTCCACGGTCGCGGCCGACGGCGGCGAGGCCGTGAACCGCATGATCGAGACCATGAAGGGCATCAACGAGAGCTCGCGCAGGATCGCCGACATCATCGGCACCATCGACGGCATCGCGTTCCAGACCAACATCCTGGCGCTGAACGCGGCGGTGGAGGCAGCGCGGGCGGGCGAGCAGGGCCGCGGCTTCGCCGTGGTGGCGGGCGAGGTGCGTGCGCTGGCCCAGCGCAGCGCCGAGGCCGCCAAGGAGATCAAGGCGCTGATCACCGGCAGCGTGGCACAGGTCGAGCAGGGCAGCGCGCTGGTGGACCGGGCCGGCAGCACCATGGGCGAGGTCGTCTCGGCCATCCAGAAGGTCAACGACATCGTGGGCGAGATCCGCGCGGCCAGCGGCGAGCAGGCCGATGGCGTGCAGCAGGTCAATGCGGCGGTGGCGCAGATGGACAGGAGCACGCAGCAGAACGCCGCCCTGGTGGAGCAGTCCGCGGCGGCGGCCGACAGCCTCAAGGCGCAGGCGCGGCAGCTGGTGGAGGCGGTGGCGGTGTTCCGGCTGGGCGAGGCGGCGCCGTCGGCGCCCGCCGCGCGGCATGCCGGCGCGCTGCCGGGCGCGGCCCCCATCCCTACCGCGCCGACCGCGCCGACCGCAGCGCGGCCCCGGCCGGCACCCCCGGCGGCCCGGGTTGCGTCGCAGCCGATGCCCGCCCGGGTGGCGGCGCCGGCCGCCCGCGCGGCCGGTGCGCATGCGCCCCCCGCAGGCGCGGCGCGCGCCGTCGTGCCGCGGCGGGCGGCGGCTGTGGAGGAAGGGGAATGGGAGAGCTTCTAGCGGCTTCGGTGCCCCTCGCCTGATGCGCCTGCACCGGCGCTGACAAGTTGTAACCTGTCGCGCCGGCGCGGGCGCCGCAAGCCCGTGTTTACGACCATGGCGCGCTGCAGGCGGGCGGCGCACACTGGCTGTAACCGTTTGTCGTTCGACTGCCAACCGTTCAGGCGGAAGGCCCTGTCGCGTCGATGGCGCGGCGGCCACCATGCGGTGACCGGTGCTGTCGGCGGGCCGGGCCGAAAGGCGACGCAAGCGGAAGGTCTGCACGTCCTGGGGCGTGCGGGCTGGAAGGGCCTCTGTAGAACGGATGGATGGCATGGAATTCCCAGACGGTTTCCTGTGGGGCGCGGCAACCGCCGCCTACCAGATCGAGGGTTCCCCGCTGGCCGATGGCGCGGGCGCCTCGATCTGGCACCGCTTCTGCCACACGCCGGGCCTGGTGCATGGCGGTGACACCGGCGACGTCGCCTGCGACCACTACCGCCGCTGGCCCGAGGACATCGCGCTGATGCGGCGGCTGGGCCTGCAGAGCTACCGCTTCAGCATCGCCTGGGGCCGCGTGCTGCCGCAGGGCACGGGCGCCGTGAACGCCGCCGGGCTGGACTTCTACGAACGCCTGGTCGACGGCCTGCTGGAGGCCGGCATCGCACCGAATGCCACGCTGTACCACTGGGACCTGCCGGCCGCGCTGGACGACCGCGGCGGCTGGCTCAACCGCGACAGCGCCGACTGGTTCGCCGAGTACGCCGAGCGCGTGTTCCGGCGCCTGGACGGCCGCGTGCAGCTGTGGACCACGCTCAACGAGCCCTGGGTCGTGATGGACGGCGGCTACCTGTCGGGCGCGCTGGCGCCGGGGCACCGCAACCTGTACGAGGCGCCCATCGTGTCGCACAACCTGCTGCGCGCCCACGGCAAGGCGGTGCAGGCCTACCGTGCCTGCGGCGCGCACCGCATCGGCCTGGTCGTGAACCTGGAGCCCAAGTACCCGGCCTCGGACGCGCCGCAGGACCATGCGGCCACGCGCCGGGCCCATGCCTACATGAACCGGCACTTCATGGACCCGGTGTTCCGCGGGCGCTACGACGAGGCCCTGGTCCGCCTGTTCGGCGCGGCCTGGCCGGCGTTCCCGGCCTCCGACCTGGATCTCATCCGCACCCCCATCGATTTCCTGGGCATCAACTACTACACGCGCAACGTGGTGCGCGACGACGCGGGCCGGTTTCCCTTGCCGGCGGACCGGCCGGTGCAGCCCGGCGCGACCTATTCGGAAACCGGCTGGGAGGTGTTCCCGCAGGGCCTGCTGGACACGCTGAACTGGGTGCGCACGCGCTACGGCAACCCGCCCGTCTACATCACCGAGAACGGCTCGGCCTTCTACGACCCGCCGGTGGCGCAGGGCGGGGCGGTGCACGACCCGCTGCGCACGCACTACCTGCGCCAGCACCTGCGCGTGCTGCACCGGGCCATCGCCGACGGCTGCGACCTGCGCGGCTACTACGCCTGGTCGCTGCTGGACAACCTGGAGTGGTCGCACGGCTACTCCAAGCGCTTCGGCCTGGTGCATGTCGACTACCGGGACCAGCGGCGCACGCTCAAGGACAGCGGCGCCTGGTACGCACGCGTGATCGCCACCCAGGGCCAATGCCTGCTCGACGAGGAGTGATGCCATGACCTTCCCCATCGACCCCGCCACGGCCGCCTCGCGCCGCCGGTTCTGCCTCGCCGCGCTGGCCGCCGCGGGCGGGCCCGCGCTGGCGGGCGTGCCGGCCGGCACCGCCACGGCGGCGCCGGCCTTCGCGTTCGACAGGCTGCAGCGCCAGACCTTCAACTACTTCTGGGAGACCGCCCATCCGGTGACGGGCCTAGTGCCGGACCGCTTCCCCTCGCCGTCGTTCTGCAGCATCGCCGCGGTGGGCTTCGGCCTCACGGCCTACGGCATCGGCGCCGAGCGCGGCTACGTGCGGCGCGCGCAGGCCGCGGCGCGCACGCGCAAGACGCTGCGTTTCCTGCTCGACGCGCCGCAGGGCGAGGCCGAGGCCGGCATGGCCGGCTACCGCGGTTTCTTCTACCGCTTCCTGCACCTGGGCAGCGGGCGGCGCTACGGGCAGATCGAGCTGTCCAGCGTGGACACCGCGCTGCTGATGGCCGGCGTGCTGTTCTCCGGCCAGTACTTCGATGGCGACAACCCGGTCGAGCAGGACATCCGCCGCCTCGGCGCCGCCTTGTACGAGCGGGTGGACTGGCCGTGGATGCAGGCCCGCCCGCCGGCCATCGCCCATGGCTGGCTGCCGGATGTGCGCAAGGCGCCCGCGGACCTGCGCGTCTCGGGCAGCGACCACAGCGCGACGCCGCGGGCGCGCCACGCGGGCTTCCTGAGCATGGACTGGATCGGCTACAACGAGGCCATGCTGCTCTACATCCTGGCGCTCGGCTCGCCCACCCATCCCGTGCAGGGCAACGCCTACGCCGCCTGGACGCGCGGCTACATGGACCACTGGGGGACCGTCGAAGGCCAGACCCACCTGAGCTTCGGCCCCCTGTTCGGCCACCAGTACAGCCAGGTCTGGCTGGACCTGCGCGGCATCCGCGACGCCTTCATGCGCAGGAAGGGCCTGGACTACTTCGAGAACTCGCGCCGTGCGGCCTATGCCCACCAGGCCTACGCCCAACGCAACCCGCTGGGCTGGAAGGGCTACGGCAGCACCATGTGGGGCCTGGCGGCCTGCAACGGCCCGGCCGACGTGGTGCGCAGCGTCAAGGGCGTGCCGCGGCGCTTTCGCACCTACGCCGCGCGCGGCGTGGGCCTGGACGGCGTGGTGGACGACGGCACCATCGCGCCGACGGCCGTCGCCGCGTCGCTGCCGTTCGCACCCGAGATCGTGCTGCCGACGCTGGCCAGCATGGCGGCCCGGCATGGCGCCTACATCATGGGCTCCTACGGCTTCTTCGATGCCTTCAACCAGAGCGTGCCTGCGGACGTGACGCTGAAGCACGGCAGCATCAAGCCGGGCTTCGGCTGGGTGGACACGGACTACCTGGGCATCGACCAGGGGCCGATCGTGGCCATGTTCGAGAACCACCGCAGCGGCCTGGTCTGGGAGCGCATGCGCGGCAGCCCCGCCGTCCGGCGGGGGCTGGAGCGGGCCGGGTTCGAGGGCGGCTGGCTGAGCGAGGACGACACGGACGAGGTGTCGTGAGCGCAGCGCCGGGCCGCCCCAGGCAAGCGCGTGCCCGCCTGGGCGGACCACGGGCCGCAGGCCGAAGGGTGTACCCGTGAGCGGCATGCGCCGGCGCACGCTGCTGCTGGGCACCGGCACGGCGGCCGCGCTGGGCGGCTGCATGGTGTCCCCGGCCACGCAGCCCCTGCAGTTCTGGGCCATGGGCCGGGAGGCCGAGGTCGTCAAGGAGCTGCTGCCAGGCTTCGCGCAGCGCCATCCGGGGATCGCGGTGCAGGTGCAGCAGATCCCCTGGTCCTCCGCGCACGAGAAGCTGCTGACCGCCTACGTCGGCAACAGCCTGCCCGACGTGTTCCAGCTGGGCAACACCTGGATCGCCGAGATGGCCCAGCTCGACGTGCTGGCGCCGATGGAGGCGCGCGTGCAGTCCTCCGCGGTCGTCGACACGGGCGACTACTTCCCCGGCATCCTGGCCACCAGCCGGGCCGCGCGCATCGCCGCGCGCGCGGCCACCGGCGCGCCGGCCCTGCTGGGCCTGCCCTGGTACGTGGACACGCGCCTGCTGTTCTACCGCCGCGACCTGCTGGCCCAGGCCGGCTTCGCGCAGATGGCGCAGGACTGGGAGAGCTGGTCGCAGATGCTGGAGGCGCTGAAGGCCCGCCTGGCGGGCCGCGGCCGGCCGGTGTTCCTGGCCGTCAATGAGTTCGAGCCGCTGCTGGCGCTGGCGCTGCAGCAGGACGAGGGCCTGCTGCGCGCGCAGGACACGCGCGGCAACTTCTCCAATCCCGGCTTCGGCCGCGCGCTGGACTTCTACAGCGGCTTCTTCCGCCGCGGCTGGGCGGAACTGCAGGGCCAGGAGCAGATCGGCAACCTGTGGACCGAATTCGGCCAGGGCCGCTTCGCCTGCTTCGTGTCCGGCCCCTGGAGCATGGGCGAACTGCGGCGCCGGCTGCCGCCGCGGCAGCAGGCTGCCTGGGGCTGTGCGGCGCTGCCGGGGCCGCGGGGGCCCGGCGCGTCGATCGCCGGCGGCGCGAGCCTCGTGGTGCACAAGCACGGCCCGCGGCAGGACGCCGCCTGGCGCCTGGTCGAGTACATGAGCGAGCCTGCGGTGCAGGCCCGCTTCCACGCGCTGACCGGCAACCTGCCCGCGCGCCGCAGCGCCTGGCCGCTGGCCGGGCTGCACGCCGACGAGAGGGTGGCTGCCTTCGCCGACCAGCTCCAGCGCGTCAAGCCCGCCCCCGCCGTGCTCGAGTGGGAGCGCATCGCCGTGGCGATGCAGCGCGCGGCCGAGCAGCTGGTGCGCGGCCAGGGCGCGCCGGCGCCCCTGCTGGCCGCGCTCGATGCCCAGGTCGATGCGATCCTGGCCAAGCGCCGCTGGCTGCTGCAGGCGTCCGGGGAGGCGCGCGGATGAGCGCCGCGCCGGCCCGCCCCGAGGTGCCCGCTCCGCAGGCGAAGCCGAAGGTACCCCGGTGAGGCGCCACTGGATCGCCTGGATGTTTGCGGGCCCCGCGCTCGCGCTGCTCGCCGCGTTCTTCCTGCTGCCGGTGTTCATGGCGCTGCTGCTGAGCGTCACGGACTTCGACCTCTACGCGCTGGCCGACCCGCGCCAGTTGCGCTTCGTCGGGCTGCAGAACTACCTGGCCTTGCTGCGCTCGGCGGAGTTCTGGAACGCGCTGGGCAACACGCTGTACTTCGTGCTGCTCGGCGTGCCGCTGTCGCTGGGGCTGTCCCTGCTGTGCGCGCTGCTGCTGCACGCGGCCGCCGCGCGCGTGCAGGGCCTGTTCCGCACCGCGGTGTTCGCGCCCGTGGTCGCCACCATGGTGGCCGTGGCCGTGATTTGGCGCTACCTGCTGCACACGCGCTACGGCTGGATCAACCACCTGCTGGCGCAGGTCGGCATCGCGCCCGTGGACTGGCTCGGCGATCCGCGCTGGTCCATGCCGGCCATCGTGCTGTTCGCGGTGTGGAAGAACTTCGGCTACAACGCCGTGATCCTGCTGGCGGGCCTGCAAGGCATCCCGCGCGAACTCTACGAGGCCGCCGCGATGGACGGCGCCGGCGCCTGGCAGCGCTTTCGCCGCGTGACCCTGCCGCTGCTGGCGCCCACGCTGGGCATGGTCGGCATCCTCACGGTGACGGGCTACTTCCAGCTGTTCGGCGAGCCCTATGTGATGACGCAGGGCGGGCCGGCGCGCAGCACCGTCAGCGTGCTCTACCTCATGTACGAGGAAGGCTTCAAGTGGTGGAACCTGGGCTCGGCCAGCGCCGTGGCCTTCCTGCTGTTCGTCCTCATGATGGCCTTCACGGGCGCCATGCTGGCGCTGCGCCGCTGGAGGCGCTGGTGACGGGGCACGGGACCGTGGGGCAGGGCATCGCCGTCCACGGCCTGCTGCTGCTGATCGCGCTGTTCGCGCTGAGCCCGCTGGTCTGGATGCTGAGCGTCTCCTTCATGGCGCCCGGCGAGGCCAGCACGGTGCCGCCGCCGCTGTGGCCTGCGCAGCCCACGCTGCAGAACTACCGCGAGCTGTTCGCGCTGCAGGGCCTGTGGCGCTACATCGCCAACAGCGTGCTGCTGGCCAGCGCGGGCACGCTGCTCTCGCTGGCCTTCAACAGCGCCGCGGGCTACGCGTTCGCAAAGCTCGCGTTCGCAGGCAAGGAACGCATCTTCCAGCTGCTCGTGAGCGCGCTCGTCATCCCGGGCCAGGTCGCCATGCTGCCGCTGTTCCTGCTGCTCAAGAACCTGGGCCTGGTCAACACCTACCTGGGCGTGCTGATCCCGGGCATGGCCAGCATCTTCGGCATCTTCCTGATCCGCCGCCAGGCCGAGGCCATCCCCGACGAACTGCTCGATGCCGCGCGCGTGGACGGCGCGGGCGAGTTCTACATCTTCCGGCGCATCGTGCTTCCCTTGCTGCGCCCCGCCCTTGCGACGCTGGCCGTGCTGACCTTCCTGGGAAGCTGGAACGACTTCATGTGGCCGCTGATCGTGCTGACCGGGGACCGCCTGCACACCCTGCCGCTGGCGCTGGCCTCGCTGTCGCGCGAGCACGTGCAGGACAGCGAACTCATGATGGCCGGCGCCGTCGTGACGGTGCTGCCCGTGCTGCTGCTGTTCCTGTGCATGCAGCGCTTCTACGTGAGCGGCATCCTGTCGGGCGGGGTCAAATGAGCAAGGGGCTGGCGCTGCTGCTCTGGGCCTGGCTCCTCCTGCCCGCGTCCGTGCAGGCGCGCACGCTGGCCGATTTCGCGGACCTGCAGGCCTGGCAGCTGTCGGCCACCGACCAGGTGCAGGCCGAACTGCTGCCCGTGCCGGACAGCCGCGGGGGCGGCCTGCGTGCGCTACGACTTCGGCCGCGTCGCGGGCCATGTCGCCCTGGGCCGCGCGCTGCCGCTGGACGTCGACGGCAACTTCGTGCTGCGCATCCCCGCGCGCGGGCAGGGCGCGCTGACGGCGCTCGAACTCAAGCTCGTCGACGCGAGCGGCCACAACGTGTGGTGGCACCGGCGCGCGGACTTCGTGGCGCCGGCGCAGTGGACGGCGCTGGCCACCAGGCGCCGGCACATCGGGTTCGCCTGGGGGCCGGCGAGCGACAAGACCCTGCGCCGCACCGAGCGCATCGAACTGGTGCTGGTCGGCGCACAGGGCGCGCGCGGCGAACTGTGCTTCGACGCGCTGGCCGTCACGCCGCTGCCGGAGCCGCCGGCGCAGTGGCCCGATCCGCTCTGGCAGGCCGGCGTGGAGGCGCCACGGCCCATGCCCTGGAGCGCCGCCGCGCCCGCCGCGGGCCAGCCGGTGGTGCTGCAGACCGACTTCGGCCAGCCGCGCGAGTTCAGCGGCCTGGTGCTGCACTGGGCGCCCGGCCGGCATGCCAGCCGCTACCGCGTCGAGGGTTCGCCGGATGGCCGGCACTGGCAGACCCTGCAGGCGGTGGCCGCGGGCCTGGGCGGGCACGAAGTGCTCTACACGCCGGAGCAGGAGGCGCGGCAGCTGCGCCTGGTGTTCGAACAGGGCGCGGGCGAACGCCTCGCGCTCGCGGGCGTCGAACTCCTGGCGGCCGGCGCGCTGGACTCGCTGAACGCCCTGGCCGCGAAGCAGGCGGCGTTCGCGCCACGCGGGCAGTTCCCGCGCGGCTTCAGCGGCGAGCAGGCCTACTGGACCGTGCTGGGCGTGCCGGGCGGGGCCGAGCAGGCGCTCCTGTCGGAAGACGGCGCCGTGGAGCCGCTGAAGGCCGGGCCCTCGCTCGAACCCTTCGTCGAGGTCGACGGCCAACTGCACGGCTGGGCCGACGTGCAGCCGGCGCAAAGCCTTGCCCGCGGCTACCTGCCGATCCCGCAGGTGGCCTGGTCCCACCCGCGGTTCCGGCTGGAGACCACGGCCTTCGCCGACGACGCGGGCAGCCTGCAGACGCAGCTGCGCTACCGCCTGCACAACCCCACGCGGCAGGCCCGCGCCATGACGCTGTGGCTCGCGGTGCGCCCCTTCCAGGTCAATCCGCCGACGCAGTTCCTCAACATCCCGGGCGGTGTCGCGCCGCTGCACCGGCTGGACTGGCAGGACGGTGTGCTGGCGCGCGACGGCCGGCCCCTGCTCGTGGCGACCACGCCGCCCACGCGGCTGCTGTTCGGCCAGGGCGGCGCGGGCGGCCTGCACGCGCTGCGGCAGCCGGCCGATGCCGGCCAGGCGGTGCGCTGGGAAGACCCGCAGGGCTTCGCATCGGCGGCCTTGCAGTACGACCTGCAGCTGCCGCCCGGCGCCAGCCGCGACATCGTGGTCGTGCTGCCGCAGGCGGGGCCGGCCCGGCTGCCGCAGGGCGTGGCGCCGGCCGCCTGGTTCGAAGCGGCCCGCCGGCGCAGCGCCGCGCAATGGGCGGCGCGGCTGCACCGCACCGGCCTGCAGGTCGAGGGCGACGCGCAGGGCCTGGCCGACACCGTGCGCACCGCCCTGGCCCACATCCTGATCAACCAGCAGGGCGCGGCGATCCGGCCGGGCACGCGCTCCTACGCGCGCTCCTGGATCCGGGATGGCGCGATGACCAGCGCCGCGCTGGCCAGCCTGGGCCACGCCCAGGCGGCGCGGGACTACGCCGACTGGTTCACGCCGCAGCTCTTCGCCAACGGCAAGGTGCCGTGCTGCATCGATGCGCGCGGCGCCGATCCCGTCCCGGAGAACGACAGCATGGGCGCCTACCTGCACCTGCTGGCCACCACCTACCGCCACACCGGCGACCTGGTCTGGCTGCGCGGCAAGTGGCCGGCCGCGAGCAAGGTGCTGGCCTACATGGACGCCCTGCGTGCCGAGGAGGACGCGCGCAAGAACGGCACGCCCGAGCGCGCCCTCTACCGGGGCCTGCTGCCGCCCTCCATCAGCCACGAGGGCTATTCCGACCAGGCCGCGTACGCGTACTGGGACAACTTCTGGGGCCTGCTGGGCTATGCCGACGGCGTGGCGATGGCGCAGGCGCTGGGCGACGCTGCGGCCGTGGCGCACTGGCGCGCGCAGCAGGCCGCCTTCCAGCACGACGTGCTGGCCTCCATCGCCCTGGCGCAGCGCAGGTACGCCATGGCCGCGATCCCCGGCGCGGCCGACCGCGGCGACTTCGACCCCACCTCCACCACCGTGGCCCTGGCACCGGCCGGCCTGCAGGGCGTGCTGCCGCCGGCCGCGCTGCACGCCACTTTCGCGCAGTACTGGCAGCACTTCACGCAGCGCCGCGACAGCGGCCAGGCCTGGGATGCCTACACGCCCTACGAATGGCGCACGGTGGGCGCGCTGCTGCGCCTGGGCGAGCGCGAGCGCGCGCTGGCCGCGGCGGACTACTTCCTGCGCGACCGCCGTCCGCTGGGCTGGCGGCAGTGGGCCGAGGTCGTCGGCCGCGACCCGCGTGCGCCGCGCTTCGTGGGCGACATGCCGCATGGCTGGGTGGCGTCGGACTTCCTGCGCGCCGCGCTGGACCTGTTCGCCTACGAGGCGCCCGAGCGGGCGGCCTGGGTGCTCGGCGCGGGCGTGGCGCCGGCCTGGCTGCAGGGCCGGGGCCTGGCGCTGCGCGACCTGCACACGCCGCTCGGGCCGTTGAGCTACCGCGCCCGCCGCGTGGGCGCCACCACCACCGTGGACATCGCGGGCGGCATGCGCCCGCCGGCCGGCGGCCTGGTCATCGCGCTGCCCGGCAGCGCGGCCCCCGCGCGCGCCAGCATCGACGGCCGGCCGCTGGCCTGCCTGCCGGCCTCCGGCCTCGTGGTGCACCGGCTGCCCGCCCGCCTGCGCTTCACGGCGGCCGCCGGCGGTGGCACCTTGAGACCTTGCCCATCCCCGCACCGTCCGTCCCTTCCGCACCCATGATGAGCGCTTCCTCCGAGCTTGTGCTGACCAGCCCCGGCGGCCTGTGCGCCGCCTTCCATGCCAACGGCACGCTGCACCGCCTGGATTTCGGCGACACCACCATCCAGCTGTTCGCCGGCAATGCGCTCGAAGCGGGGGCCACGGCCCTGTGGCTGCGGCGCCGGCAGGGCGGGGCGGTGCTGGACGGCCTGAACCTGCTGTCGCCGGCCAGCGGTGCGCAGTGGCGCCTGCACGCCGGTGCGTGGCAGGCGCGCGGGCGCTGGGGCACGCTGCGCTACCGGGTGCGGCTGCAGCTGCACGCCACGGCGCCGGTCTGGTCCTGGCACGTGGACCTGCACAACGCGGGCGACAGCGCGCAGACGGTCGACCTCGTGCTGTTGCAGGACGTCGCGCTGGCGCCCTATGGCGCGGTCCGTATCAACGAGTACTACGTGAGCCAGTACCTGGACCATGTGCCGCTGGACCATCCAGCGCGCGGCACCGTGCTGGCGACGCGGCAGAACCTGGCGGGCACGGGCCTGCGCCACCCCTGGCTGCTGACGGGCTCGCTGCGGCGCGCGGTGGGCCACGCGACCGACGCCTTGCAGTCCATCGGCCTGGGCTGGCGCAGCGGTGAGGCACCCGTCGTCGCCGTGGCCGACCTGCCGAACCGGCGGCTGCAGCACGAACACGCCATGCCGGCCCTGCAGGACGCACCTTGCCTGCTTGCCGCGCACGCGGATGCGCGGTTGGGTTTCTTCGCCGGCGTGCAGGCCGACCACCCCGGCGCGACGGGCACGGCCGACCTGGCCCAGGCCGATGCCTGGGCGGCGCTGGCCGCCGCCGCTCCGGCGCCAGCCGAGCCGGGCCCGCCCTGGCGCGAAGCCGTGCCCAGCCTGTTCACGCAGGCCGGCAGCCTGCCGACGCAGGAGCTGTCCGAGGCGCAGCTGGCCCAGCGCTTTCCACCGCCCTGGCGCCAGGTGGAGCGCGACGCCGATGGCCGGCTGCTGTCCTTCTTCGCGGCCTGCGGCACGCACGTGGCCTTGCCGCGCAAGGAGCGGCAGGCGCTGCGCCCGCACGGCCAGCTGCTGCGCACGGGCGCGCACCTGGTGCCCGACGAGCGCAGCCTGACCAGCACCTGCTGGATGGGCGGGGTCTTCCATTCCATGGTGACCGAGGGCCATGTCGGCATCAACCGGCTGCTGTCCACCGTGCGCAGCTATCTGGGGCTGGACCGCTGCGGCGGCCAGCGCGTGCTGGTGCAGGCCGGTGGGCAATGGCGGCTGCTGGGCCTGCCCTCGGCCTTCGCCATGTCCGAGCGGCAATGCCAGTGGATCTATGCCCACGCGGACGGGGTGCTCACGGTCAGCGCCGGCGCAGCGGCCGAGGACCATGCGCTGTCGCTCGCGCTGCAGGTGGACGCCGGCCCCGCGCGGCGCTTCCTCGTCACCCACCACCTGGCTCTGCAGGGCGACGACGGCCTCGCGCCGGGCATGCCCGCCTGGCAGCGCGGCGCGGACGGCACGGTGACGGTGGCGCCCGCGCCCGGCAGCGCGGCGCAGCGGCAGTACCCGGGCGGCAGCTTCACGCTGCAGCCCGCAGCGCGCAGCGCGGCGCTGCTGGAACACGTCGGCGCGGACGAACTGCTGTACCTGGACGGGCAATCGCGCGGCCAGCCCTTCCTGTGCCTGCGCACGCAGCCGTGCCGCGCCTTCGGGCTGGTGCTGCGCGCGCACCTGCTCGGGCCGCTGCCCGCGCCCGATGCCGGCCTGCCGCGCCTGACGGCGCTGCGCGTGCCGCAGCTGGAACCGCCGCAGGGCGCGGCCCGGCCCCGGCTGGCGGCGCTGTCCGAACGGCTGCCCTGGCTGCAGCACGACGCACTGGTGCACTACCTGGCGCCGCGCGGCCTGGAGCAGTACACGGGCGGCGGCTGGGGCACGCGCGACGTCAGCCAGGGCCCGGTGGAACTGCTGCTGGCACACGGCTGCCTGCCGCCGCTGCGCGACCTGCTGCTGCGCGTGTTCGCCGAGCAGCAGGCCGATGGCGACTGGCCGCAGTGGTTCATGTTCTTCGCGCGCGACCGGCTCGTGCGCGCCGATGACTCGCATGGCGACATCGTGTTCTGGCCGCTCGTGGCGCTGGGCCAGTACCTGCAGGCCTCGGGCGACGGCGGCCTGCTCGACGAGCGGCTGCCGTTCTTTGACGCCCGAGGCCCCGCGCACGCCGAGCAGGCCACGGTCTGGCAGCACGTGGAGCGCGCCCTGGGCGTCATCGCGCACCGGCGCATCCCGGCCACCCGGCTCGCGGCCTATGGCCATGGCGACTGGAACGATTCGCTGCAGCCGGCCGACCCGGCCCTGCGCGAGCGGCTGTGCAGCGCCTGGACCGTGACGCTGCACTACCAGATGCTGCGCACGCTGGGGCCGGCGCTGCAGTCCTCGGGCCGCACGGCCGAGGGCGCCGCGCTGCTGGCGCAGGCCCAGGCGGTGCTGCACGACTTCCAGCGGCAACTCATGCCCGATGGCGTGCTGGCAGGCTATGCGCTGTTCGAGACCGGCGCCGCGCCGCGCTACCTGCTGCACCCGCGCGACGCGCTGACGGGTGCGCACTACAGCCTGCTGCCCATGGTCCATGCGGTGATCAACGAGATGCTGGCGCCGGACCAGGCCGCCCAGCACCTGGCCCTGGTCCGCAGGCACCTGCTGGGCCCCGACGGCGCCCGCCTGTTCGACCGCCCGCTGGCCTACCGCGGTGGGCCGCAGACCCTGTTCCAGCGGGCCGAGAGCAGCAGCTTCTTCGGCCGCGAGATCGGCCTCATGTACACCCACGCCCACCTGCGCTATGCCGAGGCGCTGGCGCAGCACGGCGATGCCGATGCCTTCTTCGAAGCCCTGTGCCAGGCCAACCCGATCGGCATGCAGACGTGGCTGCCGCAGGCGCGGTTGCGCCAGGCCAATTGCTACTACTCCAGTTCCGATGCCGAGTTCGCCGACCGCTACGAGGCCGCGGAGCACTACGACCGCCTGCTGGCCGGCGAGGTCGGCCTGCAGGGCGGCTGGCGCGTGTACTCCAGCGGCGCGGGCATCGCGTCGAGCCTGGTCGTGCGCCAGTTGCTGGGCCTGCGCTGCGGCCATGACGCGGTGCATCTCGACCCGGTGATGCCGCAGAGCCTGGACGGCCTGGTCGCCCACGCAACGCTGCGCGGAGCGGCGCTGGAGCTGCGCTACCGCGTCGGGCCGCGCGGCTGCGGCGTGCAGCAACTGGTGCTGAACGGACAGGCGCTGGCGTTCACGCGCCTGGCCAACCGCTACCGACCGGGCGGGGCCTGCGTGGCGCTGTCCGACTGGACGGATGCGATGGTGCAGCTTGCAGGCGTCGCGCGGCTGGAGATCGTGCTGGGCTGAACCGTCGTTCGGGGGGCGGTCCGATCGGCGGCGCGTGTACGCCGGCCGTCGGTTGCCGAGCGGGTGGCGCCGATGTCAATGACGGCGCACATTGGGATGCGATCGGTGCCGATCATCGCAACCGATCTCAACCCAACAGGAGAAGACGATGACCAAGCCTTGGCTGATGCTTCCGTTGCTTGTTTCGGGCTGCGTGACGACAAGTGGCAGTTTCACGGTGACCGGGACCAAGGCCGATGGCTCCGCGTTGCCTGCTGCCATGGCGCAAGGCTCGTCGATCTATACGGTGCGCAATGGCATTTGCAGGGCCTATCCCGGGGCGACCGTGAAGATCACCGACTCGGCGACGGGCAAGGAACTGGCGTCGGAGAGCCCCTACCAGTGCAGGTAGCGCTCTTCGGGGCGCTTCAGTCCCCCCGGATGCCGCGTTCCTTGATGATGGCCCCGAAGCGCCTGGAGTCCTCCTCCGCGCGCTGGTGGAACTGCTCCGGGCTCAACGGCAGCGCCTCGCCGCCGAGTGCCAGCATGCGTTCGCGCAGCGGCGCCGTCTGCAGGATGCGGTTGATCTCGCGGTTGAGCCGCGCGATGACGTCCGCCGGCGTGCCGGCCGGTGCGTAGAAGCCGAACACCGTGTCCGCGTCGAAGCCCTTGAGCCCGGCCTCGTCCAGCGTGGGCACGTCGGGGAAGGCCGGCGAGCGCTTGGGGCTGCCCACGGCCAGCAGGCGCAGCTTGCCGGCGCGCACCTGGTTCAGGCCGATGCCGGGGTCGAAGAAGTAGTCGATCTGGCCGGCCAGCAGATCCTGCAGCGCGGGCGCGGCGCCGCGGTAGGGCACGTGCACGGCGAACACGCCGGCCTGCGCCTTCATCATCTCGCCGGCCAGGTGCGGCGAACTGCCGTTGCCGGGCGAGCCGTAGGACAGCTTGCCCGGGTTGGCCTTGAGGTAGGCGATGAACTCGGCGATGTTCTTCGGCGGCAGGTCCGGCCGCACCAGCAGGTAGACCAGCACGCGCGCGGCCGAGGCCACGGGCACGATGTCGCGCACCGGGTCGAACGGCATGCGCGCATAGATGTGCGGGTTGACCGAGACCATGCCGCCCGAGCTCATGAGCAGCGTGTAGCCGTCCGGCGCGGCCTTGGCCACGGCCTCGCCGCCGATGTTGCCGTTGGCGCCGCCGCGGTTCTCCACCACCACGGGCTGGCCCAGCGCCTCGGACAGCGGGGTGCCGACCGCGCGCGCGATCTGGTCGGCCGCGCCGCCGGGCGGGAAGTTCACGACGATGCGGATCGGCTTGGCGGGCCAGGCCTGGGCCTGGGCGGTGCCGGTGGCGGCGAGGGCGGTCAGCAGCGCCAGCGCGCTGCGGCGGGGAATGGTCATGGCTTGTCTCCTGGTCTGTTTTTGCGGGTCTTCAATCGACTTCGATCTCGAGCAGCGTGGGCTGGGCGGCGCCCAGGGCCAGCGGCAGCAGGCGCTCCAGCGCCTCGCCGTCGGCCGCGCGCAGGCCCTGGCAGCCATGGCCCTGCGCCAGGGCCACGAAGTCCAGGTCGGGCAGCGCGGTGCCGGGCAGTTCGGCGCCGGCCGCGAAGCCGAAGGCCGGCGCGAACATGTTGAGCGCCGCATAGCTGCGGTTCTTGAGGATCAGCACCGTGAGCGGCAGCCGCAGCTGGGCCGCGCTCCACAGTGCCTGGATCGCGTACATGGCCGAGCCGTCGCCGATCAACGCGATCACGCGCTGGCCGGGCCGGCCCAGGGCCACGCCCACGGCCGCCGGCAGGCTGTAGCCCAGGCCGCCGCTGCACATGGTGTAGAAGCTGGCGGCCGCGCGCATCGGCAGCAGCTGCTGCATGGTCGGGCGCGCGCTGGGCGCTTCCTCGACCACCACGGCATCGGCTGGCCGCAGCCTGTCGAGCCGGTGCAGCACCCAGGCCGTGGAGGGGCGTTCGCCGGCCGCCGGGGCCGGCGGCACGGGGGCCGGCTGGCGCGCGGGCGGCGGCTCGCGCCGGGCCGTGGCCGTGGCCGGCCGGGCCAGCAACTCCTCGAGCGCGAGCCGGATGTTGCCGACCACCGCCAGGCCCACGGGCGCCCAGGCGGCGACCTGCGGGTCGTCGACGATCTGCGCCAGGCTCGCGCCTGCCGGCAGGTGCGGGCCCGCTCCCTCGACGTGGTAGGTGAAGGCCGGCGCGCCGAGCGCGAGCACGAGGTCGTGGCCGCCGAGCCTGTCCACGATCTGCTCGCGCATGGCCGGCAGGAAGCCGGCGAACAGCGGGTGGTCTTCCGGAAAGCCCGCGCGGCCCGACATGGGCGCGATCCAGACGCGCGCCTGGTGGCGCTCGGCCAGGGCCACGGTGGCGTCCCAGGCGCCGGCGCGGTCGGTGGCGGCGCCGACCACGAAGGCCGGCCGGCGGCTGGCCTCCAGCGACTGGCCGATGCGCGCGAGCAGGGCCGGGTCGGGCCGCGCCACCTGGCTCACCGTGCGCGCCAGCACGGGCTCGGCCGGCTTCGCCCAGTCGTCGGCCGGGATCGACACCAGCACCGGGCCCTTGGGCTCCTGCATGGCGACGTAGTAGGCGCGGGCGATGGCCAGCGGCACGTCCTCGGCGCGGGCCGGCTCCACGCTCCATTTGACGTAGGGCTTGGGCAGTTCGGTCGCCTGGGCCGAGAACAGGAAGGGTTCGAACGGCAGGATGGACCGCGCCTGCTGGCCGGCCGTGATGACCATGGGCGTGCGGTTCTTGTGGGCCGTGAAGATGTTGCCCATGGCGTGGCCGACACCGGCGGCCGAGTGCAGGTTGACGAAGGCCGCGTTGCCCGTGGCCTGGGCGTAGCCGTCGGCCATGCCGACGACCACCGACTCCTGCAGGCCCAGCACGTAGCGGAAGTCGGCCGGGAAATCGAGGAACAGCGGCAGCTCGGTGGAGCCGGGGTTGCCGAAGATGGTGTCGATGCCGAAGCTGCGCAGCAGCTGCAGCACGGCATGGCGCACGGTGGGCACGCTGGGTTGGTCGGGCATGGGTGCAGTCGGAAAGGGCGGAAGACCGCGATCTTCGGTCGGCCGGCTCATGCAATCAATAAAATGATCCAGATAAGGACCATGCGCCCAATGCATATCAACGCGCTCGACCTGAACCTGCTGCGGCTGTTCGACGCGATCGGCCGCACGCGCAACGTGAGCCGCGCGGCCGAGTTGCTCGACATCACCCAGCCCGCGGCCAGCCAGGGCCTGGCGCGGCTGCGCACGCTGCTGCACGACCCGCTGTTTGTGCGTGCCGGCGCCGGCGTGCGGCCCACGCCCAAGGCCGAGGCGCTGGGCAGCGCGGTGCGCGAGGCGCTGGGCATCCTGGAGCAGGCGCTCCACGCCCAGGCCAGCTTCGACCCGGCCAGCGCGCGCCAGGTGTTCCGCCTGCATCTGTCGGACATCGGCGAGGCGCGCTTCCTGCCCGAGCTCATGGCCGCGCTGCTGCGCGCCGCGCCGGGCGTGCGCGTGGAGACCATGCCGCTGCCCGCGGCCGAGATCGCGCCGGCGCTGGACGACGGCCGCATCGACCTGGCCTTCGGCTTCCTGCCCCAGGTGCAGGGGACCGAGCAGGTGGCGCTGCTGCGCGACCGCTACATCGTGCTGCTGCGCGAAGGCCACCCGCTGCTGCGCACGCGCCGCAAGGCCGGCGACGGCCTGGCCTGGCTGCGCGAACTGGAGCTGGTGGCCGTGCGCACCCACTCGGACACCTTGCGCATCCTCGAACTGCTGCAACTGCAGGACCGGCTGCGCCTGACCACGCACCACTTCCTCGTGCTGCCGGCCATCGTGCGCGCGACCGACCTCGCCGTCGTGATGCCGCGCAACATCGCGCTGGGCTTTGCCGAGCAGGGCGGCTATGCGCTCGTGGAGCCGCCGCTGCCGCTGGCGGAATTCACGGTGTCCTTGCACTGGAGCCGAAGGCATGCGAACGCGCCGGCACGGGCCTGGCTGCGCCGGTTCATCGTGGATCTGTTCGCCGCGCCGGGCGGCAGCGCGCATCGCGCGAAGGGGTGAGGCGGCCGTCCGCGCCTGTCGTCCGGGCCGCGCAGGCATCGAAGGCATCGGCCTACTTTTTTCTCGTTGGATGTCCACTGCATGCAATGCGCTGGCTCGGCCATGCTGTCTGCAACGCCTTGCACCGCTTTCCTCCACGTCCTTCAAGGAATCCACCATGACCCGACACACTTTCCCGCGCCGCCGCATCACGCGACCTGCCGTCGCCGTGCTGGCCCTGAGCGTCACGTTGTTCCTGGGCGCCTGCGCCAGCAAGGGCCCGCCGCCGGTCGAGGCGCTGGCAACGGCCCGTGCCGCGATCACCCAGGCCGAAGCGGCCCAGGCCGGCCAGCTGGCGCCGGTGGAACTGCTGGCCGCGCGCGACAAGCTCGGCAAGGCCGATGCCGCCGTCCGTGCCGAGGACTATGCCCAGGCCCGGCGCCTGGCCCACGAGGCCGAGGCCGACGGCGTGCTGGCCGAACGCAAGGCGCGCGCCGAGCGCGCGCGCCAGGCCGCGCTCGAACTCGACCGCGCCAACGCCGCCCTGAAGCAGGAAGCCGGCAAGCGGGCACCGCAGTGACCCACCCCCGCACGACATCCAAGGAACCCGACATGCCCATCACTTCTTCGATCCTTCGCTTTCACCGCGGCCTGGCCCTGGCGCCGCTGACGGCCCTGCTGCTGGCGGCCTGTGCATCGACACCGTCGACGGATCCGGCGCTCGAAGACGCCCGCGCGCTGTACCAGCGCGCGGCCAACGACGCCGACACCGCCCGCACGGCGCCGCTGGACCTGCGCCGCGCGCAGGACGCCCTGCAGCGCGGCGATGCCGCGCTGCGGGACGGCGAGGGCCTGGACATCGTCCAGCACTACGCCTACCTGGCGCGCCAGAGCGCTTCCACCGCGCTGCAGTCCGGCGAGATCGCGCGGGCCGAGCAGGCCGTGACGGCCGCCGGCGCGGAACGCAGCCGCATCCTGATCGATGCGCGCGGTGCCGAAGCCGAGCGGGCGCGCACGCAGGCCGAACAGGCCCGTCGCCAGGCCGAGCAGCAGAGCGCCGCCGCCCAGGCGGCCCAGGCCCGCGTGGCCAGGCTGCAGCAGGAAATGGCGGCGCTGCAGGCCCGGCAGACCGACCGCGGCATGGTGCTGACGCTGGGCGACGTGCTGTTCGACACCGGCCGCGCCGAACTGAAGGCCGGCGCCTTCGTCACGCTGGACCGTCTGGCGCAGTTCATGCGCGACAACCCCGAGCGCATGCTGGCCATCGAGGGCCACACGGATTCGACCGGTTCCGAGGCGCTGAACCTGGCGCTTTCGCAGCGCCGGGCCGAATCGGTGCGCGCCGCGCTGGTGGCGCGTGGCGTGGACGGCGGCCGCATCACGGCCAAGGGCTTGGGCAAGGCCGTGCCGGTGGCCGGCAACGACACCGCGGAAGGCCGGCAGCGCAACCGGCGGGTGGAGATCGTGATCTCCGACGCGCGCTGAGATCGGCCCAGCCGAGCCAGTCCGGCGGCCAGGCGCAGGCCCAGGCCCAGGCCTCACCGACCTTGTAGGCCGGAGCCGGCCACTGCCGGGTTGCGCTCCGTGGCCACCAGCTGCATGGCCACGCGGCCGGCCACGTCGCCGGCCAGGACATCCCGATGGTGGAAGGCGCGGGCCTTGGAGGCGCGCAGCCGTCGGCGCGCGGAACGTCCGGCGGACCGCACGCGCCCCGCAGCAACGTGCAGGCCGACCGCGCCGGCGGCGTGCCGGCTTAATATCGCGCCCACGCTCGGTTTTGGTGCATGGCCGGCGGGGAAGGGGCGCCGCAAGGTGGCATCGACCTTGCTCGTGTGACCGAAACACATCCAGACCCGCCCAGAGGTGCCCCCGCTGCCCATGACAACTCCAAGACTGGCACTCGCCAACATCACCAAGGCCTATCCGGCCGTCGTGGCCAACAGCGATGTCTCGCTGACCGTGATGCCCGGCGAGACCCACGCCGTGCTCGGCGAGAACGGCGCCGGCAAGTCCACGCTGATGAAGATCATCTACGGCTCGGTCAAGCCCGACCAGGGCAGCGTGGCCTTCGACGGCCGCGAGGTGCACATCCGCAACCCGCAGGAGGCGCGCGCGCTGGGCATCAGCATGGTGTTCCAGCACTTCAGCCTGTTCGACACGCTGACCGTGGCCGAGAACGTCTGGCTGGGGCTGGACAGGCACCTGAAGCTGGCCGAGGTCACGCAGCGCATCACGGCCAAGGCCGGCGAGTACGGCCTGGACATCGACCCGACGCGGCCCGTGCACACGCTGTCGGTCGGCGAGATGCAGCGCGTGGAGATCATCCGCGCGCTGCTGACCGACCCCAAGCTGCTGATCCTGGACGAGCCGACCTCGGTGCTCACGCCGCAGGCCGTGGAGAAGCTGTTCGTGGTGCTCAAGAAGCTGGCCGCCGAGGGCTGCAGCATCCTGTACATCAGCCACAAGCTGCACGAGATCCGCGAACTCTGCACGGCCTGCACGGTGCTGCGCGGCGGCAAGGTCACGGGCGTGTGCAACCCGCGCGAGGAGAGCAATGCCTCGCTGAGCCGGCTCATGATCGGCGCCGAGCCGCCCGCGCTGCAGCACCGCGAGGCGAAGGCCGGCGCGACCGCGCTGCAGGTGCAGGGCCTCACGCTCGCGCGCGAGGACCAGTTCGGCGTGGACCTGGAAGGCATCGACCTCGACGTGCGCGCGGGCGAGGTCGTCGGCATCGCCGGCGTCTCGGGCAACGGGCAGAAGGAACTGCTCTACGCGCTGTCGGGCGAGGACTGCCGCGCCCAGCCCGCCATGGTGCGCATCTTCGGCCAGGACGCGGCGCGCCTGCGGCCCGGCCGCCGGCGCGCGCTGGGCCTGCACTTCGTGCCCGAGGAGCGCCTGGGGCGAGGCGCCGTGCCCACGCTGAGCCTGGCGCACAACCTGCTGCTCACGCGCAACGACGCCGTGGCCAGGAGCGGCTGGATCCGCGTGCGCCGGCTGACCGAGCAGGCGCGCGAGACGATCGCGCGCTACAAGGTCAAGGCCGGCGGGCCGCAGTCGGCGGCCAAGTCGCTGTCGGGCGGCAACCTGCAGAAGTTCATCGTCGGCCGCGAGATCGACGCCCGCCCCAGGCTGCTGATCGTCTCGCAGCCGACCTGGGGCGTGGACGTGGGCGCGGCCGCGCAGATCCGCGGCGCCATCCTCGCGCTGCGCGACGCGGGCTGCGCCGTGCTCGTGGTCAGCGAGGAACTGGACGAGCTGTTCGAGATCAGCGACCGGCTCTACGTGATCGCCAAGGGCCGGCTGTCGCCGTCCGTGGCGCGCGCGCAGGCGACCGTGCCGCAGATCGGCGAGTGGATGTCCGGCCTGTGGACGGGAGGGGCGCGGCATGCTCAAGCTTGAAGCCCGCCCCGAACCCTCGAAGCTGTGGAGCTACGGCTCGCCGCTGCTGGCGCTGGCGATCACGGTGCTGATCGGCACGGCGCTGTTCATCGCGCTGGGCAAGGACCCGCTGCGCGGCCTGGGCGTGTTCTTCTGGGAGCCGCTGCGCAACGCCTATGCGCTGGGCGAACTCATGGTCAAGGCCACGCCGCTCCTGGTCGTCGCGCTGGGGCTGGCGGTGTGCTTCCGCTCCAACGTCTGGAACATCGGCGCCGAGGGGCAGTTCGTGATCGGCGCCATCTGCGCGGGCTGTGTCGCCCTGATGGCCGACAAGGGCACCTCCGGCTGGATCGTCGTGCCCATCCTCCTGGCCGGCATCCTGGGCGGCATGCTCTGGGCCGGTATCGTGGCGCTGCTGCGCGACCGCTTCAACGCGAGCGAGATCCTCGTGAGCCTGATGCTGGTCTACGTGGCGATCCAGTTCCTGGGCTACCTCGTGCAGGGGCCGCTCAAGGATCCGAGCGGCTACAACTTTCCGCAGAGCAAGACCTTCGAGGCCGTGACGCAGATCCCGCGGCTCATGAAGGGCTCGCGCGTGAGCATCGGCCTCGTGATCGCGCTGCTCGGCGCGGGCGCGCTGTGGGTGTTCCTGTTCCGCACGCGGGCCGGCTTCGCGCAGCAGGTCGGCGGCCTGGCGCCGGCGGCGGCGCGCTACGCGGGCTTCTCGTCGCGCCGCGCGCTGTGGATCGCGCTGCTGACCTCGGGCGGCGCGGCCGGCCTGGCCGGCGCGCTGGAGGTGGCCGGCCCGATCGGCCAGCTCACGCCCTATGTGCCGGCCGGCTACGGCTTCGCGGCCATCATCGTGGCCTTCGTCGGCCGCCTGCATCCCATCGGCATGGTGTTCTCGGCCATCCTCATGAGCATGTTCTACATCGGCGGCGAACTGGCGCAGTCGCGCCTGGGCCTGCCCAGATCGCTGACCGGCGTGTTCCAGGGGCTGCTGCTGTTCGCGCTGCTGGCCTGTGACACGCTGATCGTCTACCGCGTGCGCCTGGTGCGGAGGGCTGCCTGATGGATGCCTACGCACTGCTGCTGGCCGCCACGCTCAACGCGGGCACCGTGCTCGCGCTCGCGGCGCTCGGCCTGCTCATCAACGAGAAGGCCGGCATCATCAACCTGGGCGCCGAGGGCATGATGCTGTGCGCCGCTATCGCCGGCTTCGCGGCCGCGGTGCACAGCGGCAGCACCTGGGTCGGCTTCGCGGCCGGCATGGCGGCCGGCGCGGCCATGGCCGCCGCCTTCGGCGTGCTCGTGATCTGGTTCAACACCAACCAGTACGCGACCGGCCTGGCGCTGAGCCTGTTCGGCAGCGGCTTCTCGGCCTTCGTGGGCGTGGGCTACGTGCAGGAAAAGCTGCCGCCTTCGCCGCAGTACGCGATTCCGGTGCTGGCCGACATTCCCTGGTTCGGGCCGGCGTTGTTCCGCCACCACCCGATGGTCTACATCGCCGTGCTGTTCACGTTCGCGCTGATCTGGTTCCTGATGCGCACGCGCGCCGGGCTGGTGCTGCGCTCGGTCGGCGAGTCGCCCGAGTCCTCGCATGCGCTGGGCTACCCGGTGCGGCGCATCCGCTTCCTCGCGGTGCTGGCCGGCGGCGCGCTGTGCGGGCTGGCCGGCAGCTACCTGTCGGTGGTCTACACCCCGCTGTGGGTCGAGGGCATGGTGGCCGGCAACGGCTGGATCGCGCTGGCGCTGACGACCTTCGCCACCTGGCGGCCCGCGCGCGTGCTGCTGGGCGCCTACCTGTTCGGCGGCGTCGGCCAGCTCGGCTTCTTCCTGCAGAGCCAGGGCGTGCACGTGCCCAGCCAGTTCCTGTCGATGCTGCAGTACCTGGCGCCCGTGGTGGTGCTGGCCATCATCTCGCGCAACCCCGCATGGATCCGGGCCAACATGCCCAATTCCATCGGGAAGCCGTTCTACCCGGGCTCATAATCGGGCCGCTTTTTCACGTTGACACCTCCGGAGAATCCATGACCGACCAGAAGAAACGTTCGATGCTGCGCGTGGCCGCGCTGAGCGCGATGGCCGCAGCGGCGCTGGCCGCCTGCGGCAAGAAGGAAGAGCCGGCGCCCGCCCCGGCACCGGCCGCCGCCGCGCCGGCGCCCGCGCCGAAGGCCGAGCCGCTCAAGATCGCGTTCGCCTACATCGGCCCGGTCGGCGACGGCGGCTGGACCTTCGCGCACGACAACGCGCGCAAGGCGCTGGAGAAGGAGTACGGCGACAAGATCGTCACGAGCTTCGTCGAGAAGGTGCCCGAGTCGGCCGACGCCGAGCGCGTGTTCCGCGACCTCGTGGGCCAGGGCAACAAGCTGATCTTCGGCACCACCTTCGGCTACATGGAGCCCATGCTCAAGGTCGCGCCCGATGCGCCCGACGTGAAGTTCGAGCACGCCACGGGCTACAAGACCGCGCCCAACATGCGCACCTACGACAGCCGCACCTACGAAGGCGCCTACATGGCTGGCGTGATCGCGGGCGCCATGACCAAGAGCAACACGCTGGGCGTGGTGGCCTCGGTGCCGATCCCCGAGGTGGTGCGCAACATCAACAGCTTCACGCTGGGCGCGCAGTCGGTGAATCCCAAGATCACGACCAAGGTGGTCTGGGTCAACGAGTGGTTCAACCCGCCGAAGGAAACCGAGGCCGCGACCGCGCTGATCAACGGCGGCGCCGACGTGCTGATGCAGAACACCGACTCGGCCGCCGTGCTCAAGACCGCGCAGGACAAGGGCAAGCGCGCCTTCGGCTGGGATTCGGACATGACGGCCTACGGCCCGCAGGCCCACCTGGGCTCGGCCATCATCAACTGGGCGCCGTACTACATCAAGGCCACCAAGGACGCGCTGGAAGGCACCTGGTCCACGGGCGCGGTCTGGTGGGGCGTGAAGGAAGGCGCGATCGACATGGTCTCCATCGCCGAGGACGTGCCGGCCGAGACCAAGGCCAGGATCGACGAGATCAAGAAGGGCCTGAAGGACGGCAGCTTCGCGATCTGGAAGGGCCCGATCGCCGACAACACGGGCAAGGAGGTCGTGGCCGACGGCGCCGTGGCCGACGACCAGTTCCTGTCGGGCGTGAAGTTCTACGTCAAGGGCGTGGAAGGCAAGGTGCCCGGCGACAAGTAAGCCGGCGACTGCACGGTGGACGGCCGCCTGCGGGCGGCCGTTGCATTTGCGCCCGCGCATCAGGCACGGCAGTATTGCAACTTCTTCCGGTATCACTCTGTGGCGGAGGCCACCATGCACCCCGCGTCGACCGTCAAGAGCCAAGTCACCGTGCCCAAGGAAATCCGCGAGTTCCTGGGCATCGGTCCTGGCGAACGCCTGGAGTTCGAGCCCATGGCCGATGGGCGGGTCGCCATCGCGCCGGCCCAGCCGCGCAAGCACGGGGTGGCGCTTAGGCCTTAGAGTTGCGCCATGACAGCCCACGCCCCGAACTTCTCCGCCATCCCCGCCGAACGCCTGCCCGAACTGCTGCGCGGCATGCCCAAGGCCGAACTGCACATGCACATCGAAGGCTCGCTGGAGCCCGAGCTGATCTTCGCGCTGGCGCAGCGCAACGGCGTGGCCATCCCCTACGCCAGTGTGGAAGAACTGCGCCGCGCCTACGCCTTCACCAACCTGCAGAGCTTCCTGGACATCTACTACGCGGGCGCCTCGGTGCTGCTGAAGGAGCAGGACTTCTACGACATGGCCTGGGCCTACCTGCAGCGCGCAGCGGCCGACAACGTGATCCGCACCGAGATGTTCTTCGACCCGCAGACGCACACGGCGCGCGGCGTGGCCATGGAGACGGTGGTCAACGGCCTGCACCGTGCCTGCGTGGATGCGCAGGGGCGGCTGGGCGTCAGCGCCGAACTGATCCTGTGCTTCCTGCGCCACCTGAGCGAGGAGGAGGCCTTCGAGACGCTGGAGCAGGCGCTGCCGTTCCGAGACCGGTTCATCGGCATCGGCCTGGACTCCAGCGAGGTGGGCCACCCGCCCGAGAAGTTCGCGCGCGTGTTCGCACGCTGCCGCGAACTGGGCTTGCACCTCGTCGCGCACGCGGGCGAAGAGGGGCCGCCGGCCTATGTCTGGACGGCGCTGGACCTGCTCAAGGTCGAGCGCATCGACCATGGCGTGCAAAGCACCAAGGACCCGGCGCTGATGCGCCGCCTGGCGGCCGACCGCATCCCGCTGACCGTCTGCCCGCTGTCCAACCTCAAGCTCTGCGTGTTCCCGGATCTGGCGCAGCACAACCTGGGCGCGCTGCTCGATGCCGGCCTGGTGGCCACCGTCAACTCCGACGACCCGGCCTACTTCGGCGGCTACATGAACGAGAACTTCCTGCAGACTTTCGCGGCCACGGGCCTCACGGCGCAGCAGGCCTTCCAGCTGGCGGACAACAGCTTCGTGGCGAGCTTCGCCCCGGCGGCGGACAAGCAGGCCTGGCGCGACCGGCTGCAGGCCCACTTCGCCGGGTTCTGAACTGCCAGTGGCCCTGCTGATCGACCCCCAATCCATCGCCCCCCACCTGTCGCCAGCCACCTACGCGCGTGGCTTGCAGGTCTACCTGAACCAGGGCGTGCTCGAGCACCAGCTGCACGCCGAGAGCGCAGCGCTCTGGCGCGTGGACGGTGTGGTGCGCGGCAGCGAGCGCGACCCGTACGAGACCAGCCTGGTGATGGAGCTGGACGCCGAAGGCCGCGTCGTGGGCTTCGACGCCAGCTGCTCCTGCCCGGTGGGCACGGACTGCAAGCACGCGGTGGCGCTGGCGCTCAAGGCCGCCTATGCGGCAGGTGCCGTTCGCCGCGCCGCGGCGCCCGGTGCCGCCGCATCGCCCGCCGCCCCGCGGCCCGCGCTGCCGGCGGCGCCGGCTGTCCCGCCGGCAACGGCCACCATGCACGCCTGGCTGGACCTGTTCGAGGCCGGGCCTTCCGACGCCGTTGCGCGCGCGGCGGCCGGCAACCCCGACGTGCCGCTGTACCTGCTTTCGGCCGTGCCGCAGGCCCCGCGGGGCGGCGAGCCGGCGCGCCTGCAACTGGCCTGGCAGATCTCGCGCGCACTCAAGCGCGGCGGCTGGGCCAAGCCCAAGGTGCCCGGCTACGACGCCCAGCTCCGCGTCGCCGCCCTGGCGAGCGCCGTGCCCAACGACGACCGCGAGTGCGTGCGCCTGATCCAGTCGCTGGGGACGGCGCGCTACAGCTACGGCCCGTCGCACAGTGGCATCGTCGATGGCGCCATCGGCAGCCTGGCCGTGCAGGCCGCCGCGCGCACGGGCCGGCTGTTCGCGGTGGCCGAGTCGGGCGGGATGGGGGAGACCCCGCTGCGCTGGGGGCCGCCGCGCCGGCTGCTGTGGCAGTGGCAGGAGTCCAGGCAGCCGCGCGAGGCCGAGAGCCTGTGGCTGCTGCGCGCGGGCGTGGCCGAGCAGGGCGCCGACCCGCAGGCGCCGGACGCCCGGCCCGCGCCGCGCACGGCCGTGTACGGTGCCCAGTCACCGCTGTACCTGGATCTCGAGAACCACTGCTGCGGCCCGGTCGAGTCGCCGGGCCTGGACGCGGCCCAGCTGCGCCTGCTGCTGGCCGCGCCGCCGCTGCCGCAATCGGCCTTCGGCGATGCGCAGAGCCGGCTGCTCGAACGCCTGGCCGGCCTGCCGCTGCCGCCCGTGGTGACGCCGCCCGAGCGCTGGCCGCAGGTGCCGCCCGTGGCCCGCCTCCAGCTGGCGCGCGTGCCGGCCGGCGAGCGCGCCCAGCGCGGTTTGCTGCGCGCCACGCTGGACTTCGACTACGCCGGCCTGCGCGGCCAGTGGTTCACGCCGCAGGCCCATGTGCTGGTCGCGCACGAAGGCCGCCGCGTGCTGCTGGCCCGCGACGTGGCGGCCGAGCGGGCCGCCGAGGCGCGCCTGCACGGGCTGGGCCTGGCGGGCGACGCGCTGTCGCGCTTCCATCTGCCCGCTGGCAGCATGGCCTGGCTGGACTGGGCGCTGGACGACTGGGCGTCGCTGCGCGCCGCCGGCTTCGACGTGCAGGCCGATGCCGACCTGGCCGGCTTCGTGCAGCAGGCCGACGCCTTGGAGCTGAGGGTGGCGACGCCGCCGGGCGGTCACGACGACGCCGCGCTCGAGGACGCCTTGCGGGCCGGCACCGACGTGGCGTGGTTCGACCTCTCCCTGGGCATCGCCATCGACGGTGCGCGGCACAACGTGCTGCCCTGGCTGCCGGGCCTGCTGGGCCAGGTGCGCCACACGCCCGACGGCCCGCGGCTGCCGCCCTGGCTGTGGCGCGAGCAGCCTGACGGCCGCTGGCTGCGGCTGCCGTCGGCGCCGCTGCAGCCCTGGCTGCAGGCCTTGCTCGACCTCGTGGGCGAGCGCCCCGCGCGCGATCTGGAGGCCGAGGCCCTGCGGCTGTCGCGCCTGGAGGCGCTGCGCATGGGCGTGCTGCTGGGCGAGGGCGCGGTGTGGGAGGGCGCCGACGGCCTGCGCCAGCTGCTGCGCGAACTCGGCAGCGGCGCACCGCCGGCCGTGGCGCCGCCCGCGGGCCTGCGCGCGCAGCTGCGGCCCTACCAGCAGCAGGGCCTGAACTGGCTGCAGTTCCTGCGCCGCGCGGGCCTCTCGGGCATCCTGGCCGACGACATGGGCCTGGGCAAGACGCTGCAGACCCTGGCCCATTTGCTGCGCGAGCACGAGGATGGCCGGCTCGACCGGCCCAGCCTGGTGCTGGCGCCGGTCAGCGTGCTGGGCAACTGGCGCCGCGAGGCCGAGCGCTTCGCACCGGCGCTGCGCACGCGCGTCTGGCACGGGGCCGACCGGCACAAGGCGGACTTTGCGGGCTGCGACCTCGTGGTGGCCCCGTACTCGCTGCTGCAGCGCGACCGCGAACGCTGGTTGCAGCAGCGCTGGCACCTGGTGGTGCTGGACGAGGCGCAGCACATCAAGAACGCCAGCACCCAGGCGGCGCAGATGGCGGCCTCGCTGCAGGCACGCCAGCGCCTGTGTTTGAGCGGCACGCCGATGGAAAACCACCTGGGCGAGCTCTGGAGCCTGTTCCATTTCCTGATGCCGGGCTTCCTGGGCAGCCAGGCGCGCTTTCGCGAGGTGTTCCGCCAGCCCATCGAGAAGCATGCCGACACCCGGCAGCTGGCCCAGCTGCGCCGGCGCATCACGCCCTTCATGCTGCACCGGACCAAGGCGGCCGTGGCCACGGAACTGCCCGCGCGCAGCGAGAGCATCTCGCCCGTGACGCTGGACGGCGCCCAGGCCGACCTGTACGAGACCATCCGGCTGGCCACCGAGAAATCGGTGCGCGCGGCGCTGGCGGACAAGGGCCTGGCACGTTCGCAGATCCAGGTGCTGGACGCGCTGCTCAAGCTGCGCCAGGGCTGCTGCGATCCGCGACTGGTCAAGGCCGCGCCGGGCGTCACCAAGGCTGCCGGCTCGGCCAAGCTCGAGCTGCTCATGGAGATGCTGCCCGAACTGCTGGAGGAGGGCCGCCGCGTGCTGCTGTTCTCGCAGTTCACGGGCATGCTGGCGCTGATCGAGGCCGCGCTGCGCGAGCGCAGGATCGCCTTCGCCACGCTGACCGGCCAGACCCGGCAGCGCGACGCCGTCATCGAGCGCTTCACGAGCGGCGCGGTGCCGCTGTTCCTGATCAGCCTGAAGGCCGGCGGCACCGGGCTGAACCTGCCCCAGGCCGACACCGTGATCCACTACGACCCCTGGTGGAACCCGGCCGTGGAGGAGCAGGCCACGGCGCGTGCGCACCGCATCGGCCAGCAGCGCCAGGTGATGGTCTACAAGCTGGTGGCCGAGGGCACGATCGAGGAGCGCATCCTGGCGCTGCAGGCGCGCAAGGCGGCACTGGCGCAGGGCCTGCTGCACGGCGCGGCCACGCGCGAGGCGCCGCTGTTCAGCGAGGACGACGTGGCCGAGCTGCTGCGGCCGATCGGCTGACCCGGCCGTCAGGCCAGTTGCCGGTAGAAGACGTGGGTGGCGCACAGGCCGCCCTGCGGCCATAGCGCATAGCCCGGGATCACGCCGCAGGACTGCCAGCCGAGCCGGCGGTACAGGCGTTCGGCATCGGAGCCGTCCACCGTGTCGAGCACCAGCAGCGTCTTGCCGCAGTCCCGCGCGGTGGCCTCGGCCGCGCGCATGAGCGCCTCGCCCAGACCCAGGCGGCGCGCGCGGCGGTGCACCAGCATCTTGGCCAGGTCGGCGCGGTGCGGCTGGTTGTCGGGCTGGGCCAGCACCAGCTGCACGGTGCCGGTGATGCCCTGCGCGTCCTCGGCAACGAGCAGCGCGCGTTCGCCGCGCGCCACCGCTTCGGCCACGCCGTGCCAGAAGGCCAGGGCGCGCTCCGGCGCCAGGGGGTGCATGAAGCTGACGGAGGCGCCGCCCTCGACGCAGTCGATCAGCAGTTCGGCGAGCGCCTGGCACTGGTCGGCGTCGATCTGCGGCAGGCGGTGGACGTAGAAGGCGGTGGCGCTCATCTCATCTCCCTGATGGTGCCGCGCCCTCGCTGACGAGGACCACGGCGTAGCGCGCCGGCCGGCGCGTGGGGTTGCTGTAGAGGATGGGGCGGTCCAGCGCATGGGCCAGGCAGTCGCCCGCGGTCAGCTCGTGGACGACCTCGCCCAGGCGGATCCGCATGCGGCCTTCCAGCACCCATATCTGCTGGTGCACGCGCGGGCTGCGCGCGCCGGTGTCGTAGGCCACCTGCGCGCCGGCCGGAAACTCGACCTCGACGATGCGGATGGGCGAACCGGTGCCGGCCGGCGACACGTTGCGGCGCACATAGCCGGAGGCCGGGTCGCGCCAGAGCGGCTGCTCCGCACGGCGTGCGACGGGTTCCGCCGCGGCGCCGGGCGCTGCGTCGAACAGCGCCGCCAGTGGTACGCCCAGGCCGGAAGCCAGACGTTCCAGCACCACGGCCGTGGGGCTGCTCTCGCCGCGCTCGATCAGCGAGATCATGGAGCGGCTCACGCCGCAGTGGCTGGCGAGCGCGTCCAGCGACAGGCCGCGCGCGGCGCGTAGCTGGCGCACTTGCTCGGCGATGCGCTCATGCAGCGAGGGGGCGGTGTTTTCTGCCATGGTGGATGATTATTCCAAGATGTTGGAGGCTGTGGCAAGTCTTGGCGCGCAGTGGTGGACAATACGGGCTCCTGTTTCCAGTCCCTGGTGGACATCCCATGAAGAGCGTCACTTCTAAAATACGCAGCAGCGGCCTTGGCCGCGCTTTCATTTCTGCCGACCGCTGCACGGCACAACCCTCTCCCTCCGCACTGTCGCGCAGGCACCTGCTGGCCACGCTGGCCTCGGTGTCCCTGCCTGGCCTGGGTGGCTTGGCCATGGCGCGCGAGCCGCTCAAGATCGGCTTCGTCTACGTGGCGCCGCTGACCGATGCCGGCTGGGTGCGCCAGCACGAGGAGGGCCGCAAGGCGGTGCAGGCCGCGCTCGGCAGCCAGGTGCAGACCCGCTACGTGGAGAACGTGGCCGAGGGCCCGGACGCCGAGCGCGTGATCCGCGAGCTCGCGCAGCAGGGCTGCGGCCTGGTCTTCACGCCCAGCTTCGGCTACATGGAGCCCACGCTGCGCGTGGCGCGCGACTTCCCGCAGGTGCGCTTCGAGTCCATCACGGGCTACAAGACGGCGCCCAACGTGGCCACGGCCAATGCGCGCTACTACGAGGGCCGCTACCTGGCCGGCGTGGCGGCCGGGCGCATGAGCAAGACCGGCACGGCCGGCTATGTGGCCGGTTTCCCGATCCCCGAGGTGCTGCAGGGCATCAACGCCTTCACGCTGGGCATGCGTTCGGTGGCGCCGCAGGCGGCCGTCAAGCTGGTCTGGCTGCAGGCCTGGTTCGACCCGCCGCGCGAGCGCGACGCGGCCATGACGCTGATGAACCAGGATGCCGACGTGATGGTCTTCCACACCGGCTCGGCCGCCGTGATGGCCGCCGCGCAGGAGCGTGGCCGGCTGGCCATCGCCTACCACTCCGACATGCGCAGGACCGGGCCCGACGCCCAGCTGCTGGCCGTGCGCCACGAGTGGGGCGACTACTACACGCGGCGCGCGCGCGCCGTGCTGGACGGCAGCTGGCAGAGCGGCAGCGTCTGGGGCGGCGTGCGCGAGGGCATGGTCCGCGTGGGCGACTTCGGGCCGCGCGTGCCCAAGGCCGTGCAGGACGAAGTGCTCGCCCGCCAGCAGGACATCGCGGCCGGGCGGCTGCATCCCTTCCATGCGGGCAAGGCCCTGCGCGACAACGCGGGCCGCGTGGTGCTGGAGGCCGGCGGCACGCTGGCCGACCCGCAGATCCTCGCGATGGACTGGCTGGCCGAGGGCGTGGCGGGCGGCCTGCCGCGCTGAAGCCGATGGGGCCTGCCCCCTACAATCGCCGCCCGTTTTCGAAAGAGCCTTCACCCATGACGATCAAGAGCGACAAGTGGATCCGCCGCATGGCCGAGCAGCACGGCATGATCGAGCCGTTCGAGCCCGGCCAGATCCGCGAGCGCGAAGGCCACAAGATCATCAGCTACGGCACCAGCAGCTACGGCTACGACATCCGCTGCGCGCCGGAATTCAAGGTCTTCACCAACATCCACAGCACGGTGGTGGACCCCAAGCACTTCGACGAGAAGAGCTTCGTGGATTTCCACGGCGACAGCTGCATCATCCCGCCCAACAGCTTCGCGCTGGCGCGCACGGTGGAGTACTTCCGCATCCCGCGCAACGTTCTGACCATCTGCCTGGGCAAGAGCACCTATGCGCGCTGCGGCATCATCGTCAACGTGACGCCGTTCGAGCCCGAGTGGGAAGGCTATGTGACGCTGGAGTTCTCCAACACCACGCCGCTGCCGGCCAAGATCTACGCGGGCGAGGGCTGCGCCCAGGTGCTGTTCTTCGAGAGCGACGAGGTCTGCGAGACCAGCTACAAGGACCGCGGCGGCAAGTACCAGGGCCAGGTCGGCGTCACGCTGCCCAAGACCTGATCAGGCCGGCGGCGCGTTGAGCGCTTCCAGCGCGGCCAGCGCGGTGGCCAGGTCCTGCCGGGCGCGGGCGCGCGTTTCCTCGGTCAGCCGGCCCGGGTCCAGCGTGAGCTGCAGGCCGGCGTAGTTCTGGTGGATGCCGGCGCGCTGCCCGGGTTCGTCGGGGTGGATGCCCTGCAGCGCGAAACAGCGCACGTCGCGCGAGACGCCCTTGGCCGCCAGCGGCTCGCGCTCCTCGGCCTGGAACTCGTCCTTGACCAGCGCATAGGTCTCGTAGGACATGACCACGCCGTCCGGCGTGCCGTTCTGCTCGAGCCGCGCCGCGATGTTGACCTCGCTGCCGATCACCGTGTAGTCCATGCGCTGCTCGCTGCCGAAGTTGCCCACGTGGCAGAAGCCGGTGTTGATGCCGATGCGCACCTGGAAGGGCTGGCGGTAGCCCTTGTCGCGCCAGACCGCCTGCAGCTCGCGCATGCGGCGCTGCATGGCCACGGCCATGCGCACGCACTGGCGCGCGTCTTCCTCCACGCCGCGCGTCTCGGGGTCGCCGAAGAAGATCACGATGGCGTCGCCGATGAACTTGTCGATGGTCGCGCCATGGTCCAGCGCGATCCTGGACATCTCGGAGAAGTAGTTGTTCAGGAAGTAGGTCAGGTCCTCGGGCTGCATGCGCTCGGCGTTGCGCGTGAAGTCCTTGATGTCGGAGAAGAAGATCGTGAGCTTCTTGCGCACGGCCGAGATCGAGACGTCCTGCGCGCCCTCGAAGATCGACTTGTAGATCTGCGGCGAAAGGTAGCGCGAGAGCTTTTCCGACAGCGAGCGCAGCATGCGCGTGCGTGTGGATAGCGCGATGTGGTTGTGCACGCGCGCCAGCAGGATGGGCGGGCTCAGCGGCTTGGTGATGTAGTCGACGGCGCCGAGCTCGAACCCTTTCTCTTCCGAATGCTCGTCCGTCATCGCGGTCAGGAAGATCACCGGGATGTGCGAGAGCGCCGGGTCGGCCTTGAGCCGGCGGCAGACCTCGTAGCCGTCGATCTCCGGCATCATGATGTCGAGCAGGATCAGGTCGGGCGGCGCGTTGGCGGCCGTGGCCAGCGCCTTGGCACCGTGGTTCACGACCTTCACGCGGCAGCTGTCGCGCAGCAGCGCGGCCATCAGCGTGAGGTTGTCCGCGGTGTCGTCGACCACGAGAACGGTGGGTTTGTCGGCCGGGGTCAGATCCATCGGCAGGCCTCCTTCGGTGTGCAGCGGCGCCTGGGGACCGGGCAGGGCCGGGTCCGCGGCCATCGTACATGCGGAAACATTGGTGCCGGGCGGCGCCCGCCCGGCCACCGGACGAGCGGTACCATCACGCCACCACAAGGCAGGAGAGACCCATGCGCTGGGAAGGAAATCGAGAATCCGAGAACGTCGAGGACCGGCGCGGGCAGGGCGGCGGTGGCGGCGGCGGACCCGTGTTCGGCGGGCGCAGCATCGGCATCGGCACCATCGTGATCGCGCTGGTGGGGGGGTGGGTGCTGGGCGTCAACCCGCTGACCCTGCTGGGCATGCTCAGCGGCGGCGGGCCCGTGGCGATCCAGCAGCAGCAGGCGCCGGCACAGCGCCCGCCAGCCGACGACCAGATGGCCAAGTTCGTCTCCACCGTGCTGGCCGACACCGAGGACGTCTGGCGCAAGCTGTTCAACGAGGCCGGTGGCCAGTACCGCGATCCCACGCTCGTGCTGTTCCGCGGCGCCACGCGCACGGCCTGCGGCCAGGGCCAGGCCGCCATGGGGCCGTTCTACTGCCCGGCCGACCAGAAGGTCTACATCGACCTGGGCTTCTACGAGACGCTCAAGAACCGCCTCGGCGCGCCGGGCGAGTTCGCCCAGGCGTATGTGATCGCCCACGAAGTCGGCCACCATGTGCAGAACCTGCTGGGCATCACGGCCAAGATGGAACAGATGCGCCAGCGCATGAGCGCGGTGCAGTACAACGGCATGAGCGTGCGCCTGGAGTTGCAGGCCGACTGCTTCGCCGGCGTGTGGGCGAACAAGGCCCAGGATGCGCGCCAGATCCTGGAAAACGGCGACATCGAGTCGGCCATGAACGCGGCCGCCAAGATCGGCGACGACGCGCTGCAGCGCGGCAGCGGTGGCGCCGTGGTGCCCGAAAGCTTCACGCACGGCAGCAGCGCCCAGCGCCAGCGCTGGTTCGCCAACGGCCTCAAGACCGGCAGCGTGAAGGCCTGCGACACCTTCTCGGCCAGCACGCTCTGAGCGCCGCGCTATAATCGTCGGGCTTTGCCTGTGGCGAAGCGCACGTTGGCCGTCAGTTCCGTCGGCCAACGCAAGTGAAACCGCCGGAACCTGCCCTTGCGCCGCCCATGGCGCGAAGGGGTCTCGGGTATCCGGCACATCCTGGAAATTCCATGATTGCAGCATCCGTCAAGGCCGAGGTCGTCAAGGCCAACGCCCGCGCCGCCAACGACACTGGCAGCCCCGAAGTTCAAGTTGCTCTGCTGACCGCACGCATCAACGAACTGACCCCCCACTTCAAGACCCACGCCAAGGACCACCATGGTCGCCGTGGCCTGCTGCGCATGGTGAGCCGCCGCCGCAAGCTGCTGGACTACCTGAACGCCAAGGACCACGACCGCTACGCGGCCCTGATCGCCAAGCTGGGTCTGCGCAAGTAATCCGCCGAGCCTGAAGGTTCGAAAAGGCGCCTGAGTTGGTTCGCTGGCTCAGGCGCTTTGCACTTCAAAAACCGACAGATGCCGCGCGCAAGGTACGCGCTGTGTCATTCCACAAGCGGCCCGCGCCGCGGGGTTCTTGTGGAATGGCATCGTCCCTTCGCTGGCCCTGTCTCCACCATTTCCGGAGAACCACATGACGATGTTCAATAAAGTCACCAAGACCTTCCAGTGGGGCAACCACACCGTGCGCATGGAGACCGGCGAGGTCGCGCGCCAGTCCACCGGCGCCGTGCTGCTGGACATGGACGGCACCGTGGTGCTGGCCACGGTCGTCGGCAAGACCACCGGCAAGCCCGGCCAGGACTTCTTCCCGCTGACCGTCGACTACCTCGAGAAGGGCTATGCCGCCGGCAAGATCCCGGGCAGCTTCTTCAAGCGCGAAGGCCGCCCCAGCGAATACGAGACGCTGACCAGCCGCCTGATCGACCGCCCGATCCGCCCGCTGTTCCCCGAAGGCTTCTTCAACGAAGTGCACGTGGTCATCCACACGCTGTCGCTGAACCCCGAGGTCGATGCCGACATCGCCGCCATGATCGCCGTCAGCGCCGCGCTGTCGGTCAGCGGCATCCCGTTCGCCGGCCCGATCGGCGCGGCCCGCGTGGGCTACGTCAACGGCCAGTACGTGCTGAACCCGGGCCAGACCGCCCGCAAGGACTCCAGCCTGGACCTGGTCGTGGCCGGCACCGAAGCCGCCGTGCTGATGGTCGAGTCCGAGGCGCTGCAACTGTCCGAAGAGATCATGCTGGGCGCCGTGGTGTTCGGCCACGAACAGGGCAAGGTCGCCATCGAGGCCATCCATGAACTCGTGCGCGACGCCGGCAAGCCGGTCTGGAACTGGCAGGCTCCCGCACGCGACGAAGACCTGATCGCCAAGGTCACGGCCGCCGCCGAAGACAAGCTGCGCGCCGCCTACCAGCTGCGCAACAAGCAGGCCCGCACCGAAGCCACGCGCGCGGCCTACGCCGAGGTGCTGGCCGCGCTGAAGGCCGAGGGTGCCGAGTTCGACAGCGTCAAGGTCGAAGGCCTGCTGTTCGACATCGAAGCGCGCATCGTGCGCGGCCAGATCCTGGCCGGCGAGCCGCGCATCGACGGGCGCGACACGCGCACCGTGCGCCCCATCGAGATCCGCAACAGCGTGCTGCCGCGCACCCACGGCTCGGCGCTGTTCACGCGCGGCGAGACCCAGGCCCTGGTGGTGACCACGCTGGGCACCGAGCGCGACGCGCAGCGCATCGACGCGCTGTCGGGCGACTACGAAGACCGCTTCATGCTGCACTACAACATGCCTCCGTTCGCCACCGGCGAAACCGGCCGCGTGGGCAGCCCCAAGCGCCGCGAGATCGGCCACGGCCGCCTGGCCAAGCGCGCCCTGGTGGCCGTGCTGCCGAGCAAGGAAGACTTCCCCTACACCGTGCGCGTGGTCAGCGAGATCACCGAGTCGAACGGCTCCTCGTCCATGGCCTCGGTCTGCGGCGGCTGCCTGTCGATGATGGACGCCGGCGTGCCGCTGAAGGCGCACGTGGCCGGCATCGCCATGGGCCTGATCAAGGACGGCAACCGCTTCGCCGTGCTGACCGACATCCTGGGCGACGAGGACCACCTGGGCGACATGGACTTCAAGGTGGCCGGCACGACCAATGGCGTGACGGCGCTGCAGATGGACATCAAGATCCAGGGCATCACCAAGGAAATCATGCAGGTCGCGCTGGCCCAGGCCAAGGAAGCGCGCATGCACATCCTGGGCAAGATGCAGGACGCGATGGGCGCCGCCAAGACCGAGGTGTCGAGCTTCGCGCCGCGCCTGTTCACGATGAAGATCAACCCCGAGAAGATCCGCGACGTGATCGGCAAGGGCGGCTCCGTGATCCGCGCGCTGACCGAGGAGACCGGCACGCAGATCGACATCGGCGAAGACGGCACCATCACCATCGCCTCGAGCGACCCGGCCAAGGCCGAGGAAGCCAAGCGCCGCATCGAGCAGATCACGGCCGAGGTCGAGATCGGCAAGGTCTACGAAGGCCCGGTCACCAAGATCCTGGACTTCGGCGCGCTGATCAACCTGCTGCCCGGCAAGGACGGCCTGCTGCACATCAGCCAGATCGCGCACGAGCGCGTCGAGAAGGTCACGGACTACCTGAGCGAAGGCCAGGTCGTGAAGGTCAAGGTGCTCGAGACCGACGAGAAGGGCCGCATCAAGCTGTCCATGAAGGCGCTGCTGGACCGTTCCGCCCCCCCGGCCCAGGCACCCGCTGCCGCGCCGGTCGAGGCGGCTCCCGGCCAGCCCGAGTAAGCCTGCACTGCGACGGGCCGCGTCTGCGCGACGCGGCGCACCGCACCGGCCGCACCGGCGCTGGGCCGGTGCCTTGTACTTTCGAGGACTCGCGATGAAAGCTATCGAGATCACGACCTATGGCGCCCCCGAAGTGCTGCAGCAGGCCGAGCGCCCGGACCCCGTGGCCGGCGCCGGCGAACTGCTGCTGCGCGTGCGCGCCAGCGGCGTGAACCGGCCCGACGTGCTGCAGCGCACCGGCAACTACCCGGTGCCGCCCGGCGCGTCTGACATCCCCGGCCTGGAAGTGGCGGGCGTCATCGAGGCCGGCGATGCCGAGGAACTTCGTGCCGCGGGCATGAACATCGGCGACCGCGTCTGCGCGCTGGTGGCCGGCGGCGGCTATGCCGAACTCTGCGTGGCACCGATCGCGCAATGCCTGCCCGTGCCGGCCGGCCTGAGCGACGAGGAGGGTGCGAGCCTGCCCGAGACCTTCTTCACGGTCTGGAGCAACGTGTTCGACCGCGCGCGCCTGCAGCCGGGCGAGACCCTGCTCGTGCAGGGCGGCACCAGCGGCATCGGCGTGACCGCGATCCAGCTCGGCAAGGCGCTGGGCGCGCGCGTGATCGCCACGGCCGGCAGCGACGAGAAGTGCGCGGCCTGCCTGGCGCTGGGCGCCGACCACGCGATCAACTACAAGACCGCCGACTTCGCCGAGGAAGCCCGCAAGCTGACCGATGGCAAGGGCGTGGACGTGATCCTGGACATGGTGGCCGGCGCCTATGTGGCGCGCGAGATCGACTGCCTGGCCGAAGACGGCCGGCTGGTCATCATCGCGGTGCAGGGCGGCACCAAGGCCGAGGTCAATGCCGGCCTGGTGCTGCGCCGCCGCCTGACGGTGACGGGCTCCACGCTGCGGCCGCGGCCGGTGGCGTTCAAGGGCGCCATCGCGCAGTCGCTGCGCCGCCATGTGTGGCCGCTGATCGAGGCCGGCCGGATCAAGCCCGTGATCCACAGCCGCTTCGCGGCCGCGGAGGCGGCCAAGGCCCATGCGCTGATGGAGTCGAACCAGCACATCGGCAAGATCGTCCTGACCTGGTGAGCAAGATGAGCAAGAAGAAACTGATTGCAGGCAACTGGAAGATGAACGCCAGCCTGGCGGGCAGCGAAGCGCTGGTGCGCGGCGTGCTCGACGGCCTGGCCGCGGCACCGGCCGCGTGCGACGTGGCCATGTGCGTGCCCGCGCCCTACCTCGCAGCCGTGCAGGGCTGGCTGGCGGGCCAGACCCCCGCACAGGCCGTGCAGGTCGGCGCGCAGGATGTTTCGCAGCATGCCAGCGGCGCCTACACGGGCGAGGTCAGTGCCGACATGCTGCGCGACTTCGGCGTGCGCTATGCCATCGTCGGCCACTCCGAGCGCCGCCAATACCACGGCGAGACCGACGAGGTGGTGGCCGCCAAGACGCAGCGCGCGCTGGCCGCGGGCATCACGCCCATCGTCTGCGTGGGCGAGACGCTGGCCGAGCGCGAGGCCGGCCACACCGAAGAGGTGGTGCGTCGCCAGCTGGCGGCCGTCGTGCATGTCAACGGCCATTGCATCACCGAGATCGTGGTCGCCTACGAGCCCGTCTGGGCCATCGGCACCGGCAAGACCGCCACGCCCGAGCAGGCCCAGCAGGTGCATGCCGTGCTGCGTGCGCAACTGGCCGCGGCCAGCAGCCACGCCGACCGCATCCCGCTGCTGTACGGCGGCAGCATGAACGCATCGAACGCGGCCAGCCTGCTGGCCCAGCCCGACATCGACGGCGGCCTGATCGGCGGCGCGTCGCTCAAGGTTCCGGATTTCCTGGCCATCGTGGCCGCTGCCCGCTGAGGGCCCACAAGAGGTTTTGCAGAGATGAATGTGTTGTTGAACTTGGTCCTGGCGGTGCAGATCCTGTCCGCGCTCGGCATGATCGGCCTGATCCTGATCCAGCATGGCAAGGGCGCGGACATGGGCGCCGCCTTCGGCAGCGGCAGTGCCGGCAGCCTGTTCGGTGCCAGCGGCAGCGCCAACTTCCTGTCGCGCACCACGGCGGTGCTGGCCGTCGTGTTCTTCGTGGCGACGCTGGCGCTGGCCTACTTCGGCAACCGCCAGCCCGTCAGCTCGGGCAGCGTGCTCGAGCGTGCGGTGCAGGAGGCGCCGGCCCCGGCTTCGCAGATCCCCGGCTCGGGCGTTTCGGCGCCGGCAGCGCCTGCCGTTCCGGCTTCGGGTGCGGGCCAGATCCCGACGCAGTGACCCCATGCTGGCGCGCCATCCGATGCGCCAGCGAAATTTCCCTGGCGCCAGCCTGGGAACCTCGCAGTTTCAGGGTAAACTCGAATGCTGTCTGGAAAGCCAAACAACTAGCTCGACAAGAGCGAAGTTCCTCATGCCATCCAGGCACGACAAACCGCCGTCGTGGTGAAATTGGTAGACACGCTATCTTGAGGGGGTAGTGGCGAAAGCTGTGCGAGTTCGAGTCTCGCCGACGGCACCAACAAAAGTCGGCATGCAACCCTCCCCCCCGGGCCTGCATGCCGACGCAGCGGTGAAGAAGCCTCCAGATGAACCTCGGCCAGTACCTCCCAGTCCTTTTGTTCATCCTGGTGGGTATCGCGGTCGGCATCGCACCGCAGTTGCTGGGCTACCTGCTCGGCCCCAACCGGCCCGACGCGGCCAAGAATTCCCCCTACGAGTGCGGCTTCGAGGCCTTCGAGAACGCGCGCATGAAGTTCGACGTGCGCTACTACCTCGTCGCCATCCTCTTCATTCTGTTCGACCTGGAAATCGCGTTCCTGTTTCCCTGGGCCGTGGCGCTGAAGGACGTGGGCGTCGTGGGCTTCTGGGCCGTCGTCATGTTCCTGACCATCCTGGTCGTCGGGTTCGTCTACGAATGGAAGAAGGGTGCCCTGGACTGGGAATGACCCCGTTCGGGCAACTGGAGATTAGCTATGGCCATTGAAGGCGTTTTCAAGGAAGGCTTCGTCACGACCTCGTACGACGCGGTCGTGAACTGGGCCAAGACCGGCTCGTTGTGGCCCATGACCTTCGGTCTGGCGTGCTGCGCGGTCGAGATGATGCACGCGGCCGCCGCGCGCTACGACATCGGCCGCTTCGGCGCCGAGGTGTTCCGTGCCAGCCCGCGCCAGTCCGACCTCATGATCGTGGCCGGCACGCTGTGCAACAAGATGGCGCCGGCGCTGCGCAAGGTCTACGACCAGATGGCCGAGCCGCGCTGGGTGCTGTCCATGGGCTCGTGCGCCAACGGCGGCGGCTACTACCACTACAGCTATTCCGTGGTGCGCGGCTGCGACCGCATCGTGCCGGTCGACGTCTACGTGCCGGGCTGCCCGCCCACGGCCGAAGCGCTGATCTACGGAATCATCCAGCTGCAGCAGAAGATCCGCCGCACCCAAACCATTGCCCGCGTCTGATCCATGACCGTCTTTGCCGTTGATCCCCAAGTCCTCCAGGACACGGTCGCCACGACGCTGGGCGACAAGGTGCAGGCGCTCAAGCTCGAGCGCGGCGAAGTCACCGTGACCGTCAAGGCCGCCGACTACCTCGAGGCCATGCAGACCCTGCGCGACGCGCCCGGCTGCAAGTTCGAGCAGCTCATCGACCTGTGCGGCGTCGACTATTCCGCCTACCGCGACAGCGTCTGGGAAGGCCCACGCTTCTGCGTGGTCTCGCACCTGCTGTCGGTGAGCCTGAACCAGCGCCTGCGCGTGAAGGTGTTCTGCACCGACGACGACCTGCCCATGCTGCCGTCCGTCATGCACCTGTGGGCCTCGGCCAACTGGTTCGAGCGCGAGGCCTTCGACCTGTACGGCATCCTGTTCGACGGCCACATCGACCTGCGCCGCATCCTGACCGACTACGGCTTCATCGGCCACCCCTTCCGCAAGGACTTCCCGCTGTCGGGCCATGTGGAGATGCGCTACGACGAAGAACTGCGCCGCGTGGTCTACCAACCGGTGACCATCGAGCCGCGCGAGATCACGCCCCGCGTGATCCGCGAAGACAACTACGGCGGCCTGCACTGAAGGCGCGAGGCCGACCCGCGGACACCCCATGGCAGAAATCAAGAACTACACCCTGAACTTCGGCCCGCAGCATCCGGCCGCGCACGGCGTGCTGCGGCTGGTGATGGAGCTCGACGGCGAGGTCGTGCAACGCTGCGACCCGCACATCGGGCTGCTGCACCGCGCCACAGAGAAGCTGGCCGAACACAAGACCTTCATCCAGTCGCTGCCCTACATGGACCGGCTGGACTACGTCTCGATGATGTGCAACGAGCACGCCTATTGCCTGGCCATCGAGAAGCTGCTCGGCATCGAGGTGCCGATCCGCGCGCAGTACATCCGCGTGATGTTCTCCGAGATCACGCGCATGCTGAACCACCTGATGTGGCTCGGCTCGCACGGCAACGACTGCGGCAGCTCCACCATCCTGATCTACGCGTTCCGCGAGCGCGAAGACCTGTTCGACATGTACGAGGCCGTTTCCGGCGCGCGCATGCACGCGGCCTACTTCCGTCCGGGCGGCGTCTACCGCGACCTGCCGGACAGCATGCCGCAGTACACGGTCAGCAAGATCAAGAACGCCAAGGCGCTGGCGCGCATGAACGAGAACCGCCAGGGGTCCATGCTGGACTTCATCGACGACTTCACGAAGCGCTTCACGACCTACCTGGGCGAATACCACACGCTGCTGACCGACAACCGCATCTGGAAGCAGCGCACCGTGGGCATCGGCGTCATGGACGCCGACCGCGCGCTGAATCTGGGCCTCACGGGCCCGATGCTGCGTGGCTCGGGCATCGCCTGGGACCTGCGCAAGAAGCAGCCCTACGACGTCTACGACCGCGTGGACTTCGACATCCCGGTCGGCAAGACCGGCGACAGCTACGACCGCTACCTGGTCCGCATGGAGGAGCTGGCCCAGTCCAACCGCATCATCAAGCAGTGCGTGGACTGGCTGCGCGCCAACCCCGGCCCCGTCATCACCGACAACCACAAGGTGGCGGCGCCCTCGCGCGAGGGCATGAAGGCCAACATGGAAGAGCTGATCCACCACTTCAAGCTCTTCACCGAAGGTTTCCACGTACCCGAAGGCGAGGCCTATGCCGCCGTCGAGCATCCCAAGGGCGAGTTCGGCATCTACCTCGTCAGCGACGGCGCCAACAAGCCCTACCGCCTGAAGATCCGTCCGCCCGGCTTCGTGCACCTGGCTGCGCTCGACGAGATGTCGCGCGGCCACATGCTGGCCGACGCCGTTGCGATCATCGGCACCTTGGACATCGTGTTCGGAGAGATCGACCGATGAGCTCTGCTCCCCATTCCGCACCCAGCGCGGCGGTCACGCCGGCGCCCGCACTGACGCAGGAGACGCTGGACCGTTTCGCGCGCGAGATCGCCAAGTACCCCTACGAGGGCCGCGCCTCGGCCGTGATGGCCTGCCTGTCGATCGCACAGCAGCAGCACGGCCATGTGTACCCCGAGCACGAGAAGATCATCGGCGACCTGCTGGGCATGCCGACGATCGCCGTGCACGAGGTCACGACCTTCTACAACATGTACAACCAGCAGCCGGTCGGCAAGTTCAAGCTGAACGTCTGCACCAACCTGCCGTGCCAGCTGCGCGACGGCTACAAGGCGCTGCACCACCTCGAGCACAAGCTCGGCGTCGCGATGGGCGAGACCACGGCCGATGGCCTGTTCACGCTGCAGCAGAGCGAGTGCCTGGGCGCCTGCGCCGACTCGCCCGTGATGCTGGTCAACGACCGCACCATGTGCAGCTTCATGAGCAACGAGAAGCTCGACCAGCTCATCGACGGGCTGCGCGCAGCGGAGGGCAAGGCATGAGCACCGCCCGGTCGCCCGAAGGCGCTCGCGCCGCAGCCCGTCAGGGCGGAGGTTTCCAATGAACGCGGATCAAGTTCTCGCGCAGTTCGCCGCCACCGGCGTGCAGACCTGCTTCCATGGCCGCCACATCAACCCGCAGATCTACGCCGATCTGAACGGCAGCAACTGGCGCCTGAAGGACTACGAGTCGCGCGGCGGCTACCAGGCCCTGAAGAAGATCCTGGCCGCCGACGGCGGCGAGGGTCTCACGCAGGACCAGGTCATCGCGACCATGAAGGAATCGGCCCTGCGCGGCCGCGGCGGCGCGGGCTTCCCGAGCGGCCTGAAGTGGAGCTTCATGCCGCGCCAGTTCCCGGGCCAGAAGTACCTCGTCTGCAACTCGGACGAAGGCGAGCCCGGGACCTGCAAGGACCGCGACATCATGATGTACAACCCGCACATCGTGATCGAGGGCATGATCATCGCGGCCTACGCGATGGGCATCACGGTCGGCTACAACTACATCCACGGCGAGATCTTCCAGGTCTACGAACGCTTCGAGGAAGCGCTGGAGGAGGCCCGCGCGGCCGGCTACCTGGGCAACGAGATCCTGGGCAGCAAGCACAGCTTCCAGCTGCACGCCTCGCACGGTTTCGGCGCCTACATCTGCGGCGAGGAAACCGCGCTGCTCGAGTCGCTGGAAGGCAAGAAGGGCCAGCCGCGCTTCAAGCCGCCGTTCCCGGCCAGCTTCGGCCTGTACGGCAAGCCGACCACGATCAACAACACCGAGACCTTCGCGGCGGTGCCCTGGATCATCCGCAACGGCGGCCAGGCCTACCTCGAATGCGGCAAGCCGAACAACGGCGGCACCAAGATCTTCTCGGTCTCGGGCGACGTCGAACTGCCCGGCAACTACGAGATCCCGCTCGGCACGCCGTTCACCAAGCTGCTGGAGCTGGCCGGCGGCGTGCGCAAGGGCCGCACGCTCAAGGCCGTGATCCCGGGCGGGTCGTCCTCGCCGGTGCTGCCGGCCGCGATCATGAACGAATGCACGATGGACTACGACTCCATCGCCAAGGCCGGCTCGATGCTGGGCTCCGGCGCATTGATCGTGATGGACGACACGCGCTGCATGGTCGAGTCGCTCAAGCGCCTGTCGTATTTCTACATGCACGAGTCCTGCGGCCAGTGCACGCCCTGCCGCGAAGGCACGGGCTGGCTCTGGCGCCTGGTGGACAAGGTGCACCGTGGGGCAGGGCAGTCCAGCGACATGGACCTGCTCAACTCCATCGCAGACAACATCCAGGGCCGCACCATCTGCGCGCTCGGCGACGCCGCGGCCATGCCCGTGCGCGCCATGATCAAGCACTTCCGCCACGAGTTCGAGGCCATGTGCAAGAAACCCGCGACGGCGCAGGCCTGAACGAGAAGCACCCGATATGGTTGAAATCCAAGTCGACGGCAAGAAGGTCGAGATCGCCGAAGGCAGCATGGTCATGCATGCGGCCGACAAGGCCGGGACCTACATCCCGCACTTCTGCTACCACAAGAAGCTCTCCATCGCGGCCAATTGCCGCATGTGCCTAGTGGACGTGGAGAAGGCGCCCAAGCCCATGCCGGCCTGCGCCACCCCGGTCACGCAAGGCATGATCGTCCACACCAAGAGCGACAAGGCGCTGAAGGCGCAGAAGTCGGTCATGGAGTTCCTGCTCATCAACCACCCGCTGGACTGCCCGATCTGCGACCAGGGCGGCGAGTGCCAGCTGCAGGATCTGGCCGTGGGCTACGGCGGTTCGTCCTCGCGCTATGTCGAAGAGAAGCGCGTGGTGTTCCACAAGGACGTGGGCCCGCTGATCTCCATGGAGGAGATGAGCCGCTGCATCCATTGCACGCGCTGCGTGCGCTTCGGCCAGGAAGTGGCCGGCATCATGGAACTGGGCATGATCCACCGGGGCGAGCACTCCGAGATCACGACCATCGCGGGCGAGACCGTGGACTCCGAGCTGTCGGGCAACATGATCGACATCTGCCCGGTCGGCGCGCTGACGAGCAAGCCCTTCCGCTACAGCGCCCGCACCTGGGAACTGTCGCGCCGCAAGAGCGTGAGCCCGCACGATTCCACGGGTGCGAACCTGATCGTGCAGGTCAAGAACCACAGGGTCATGCGTGTCGTGCCGCTCGAGAACGACGCCGTCAACGAGTGCTGGATCGCCGACCGCGACCGTTTCTCCTACGAATCGCTGAACAGCGACGAGCGCCTGACCCAGCCCATGCTCAAGCAGGGCGGCCAATGGCAGACCGTGGACTGGCAGACCGCGCTCGAATACGTGGCCAATGGCTTGAAGCAGATCAAGGCCGACCATGGCGCGTCCAGCATCGGCCTGCTGGCCAGCCCGCACAGCACGCTCGAGGAACTGAGCCTGGCCGGCGCCCTGGTGCGCGGCCTGGGCAGCGACAACATCGACCACCGCCTGCGCCATGCCGAGTTCGCCCCGAGCGAAGGCGTGCGCTGGCTGGGCATGCCGGTCACGGCGCTGTCCACGCTGCAGCGCGTGCTGGTCGTCGGCTCCAACCTGCGCAAGGACCATCCGCTGTTCGCGCAGCGCATCCGCCAGGCCACGCGCAAGGGCGCCAAGGTGCACGCCATCGCCTCGTGCAGCCAGCTGGCCGATGCCGACGCCTGGGCCATGACGCTGGGCGCCACGCTCAAGGCCGAAGCCGGTGACTGGCTGCAGGCCCTGGCCGACGTGGCCACCGCCATCGGCGCCGAGAAGGGTGTTGCCGCGCCGGCCGCAGGCCAGGCGCACGATGCCGCCAAGGCCGTGGCCCAGTCGCTGCTGTCGGGCGAGCGCAAGGCCGTGCTGCTGGGCAATGCCGCGGCGCACCACGCCCAGGCCGCCAGCCTGCTGGCGCTGGCCCAGTGGATCGCCGAGCAGACCGGTGCCAGCTTCGGCTACCTGACCGAAGCCGCCAACACCGTGGGCGCGCAGTTCGTCGGCGCCCAGCCCCAGGCCGGCGGCCGCAACGCCGCCCAGATGCTGGCCGGCGGCCTCAAGGCCGTGCTGCTGCTCAACAACGAGCCCGAGTTCGACTCGGCGGCCGGCGCCAGCGCCGCCGCGGCGCTCGACGCGGCCGAGATGGTCGTCACGCTGAGCCCGTTCAAGGCCAACATGGCGTTCTCCGACGTGCTGCTGCCGATCGCTCCGTTCACCGAGACCTCGGGCAGCTTCGCCAACGCCGAAGGCCGCGTGCAGAGCTTCCACGCCGTGGTGCGCCCGCTCGGCGAGACGCGCCCGGCCTGGAAGGTGATCCGCGTGCTCGGCAACATGCTGGGCCTGCCGGGCTTCGCCCAGGAGTCCTCGCAGGACGTGCTGGCCGGCCTGGGCCTGGTGCAGGCCGACGGTGCCATGCACGTGCCGGCCGACCGCCTGTCGAACGCGACCCGCTCCGCAGTGGCCCCGGCGGCCGCCGTCGCGGCGCCCGCGGTCGCCTGCATTTACCAGTTGGACAGCCTGGTGCGCCGGGCCACGTCCTTGCAGTTGACCGCGGATGCGCGGCAAGCCCAGGGAGCGAGCGCAGCATGATCGACAGCATCTACGGTTTCGGCCAAGGCCTGGTCGCTGCCAGCTGGTGGACCGGCGGCATCTGGCCCGTGGTCTGGGGCATGATCAAGATTCTCTGCGTGCTGCTGCCCCTGCTGGGCGCGGTGGCCTACGCCACGCTGTGGGAGCGCAAGTTCCTGGGTTGGATCCAGGTCCGCCACGGTCCCAACCGCGTCGGCCCGCTGGGTCTGCTGCAGCCCATCGCCGACGCGCTCAAGCTCCTGACCAAGGAGCTGATCAACCCGTCCGCTGCGAGCAGCGGGCTGTTCCGGCTCGGTCCCATCATGGCCATCATGCCGGCGCTGGCCGCCTGGGTGGCCGTGCCCTTCGGCCCCGAGGCCGTGATCGCCAACGTCAACGCCGGTCTGCTGCTGATCATGGCCATCACCTCGATCGAGGTCTATGGCGTGATCATCGCGGGCTGGGCCTCGAACTCGAAGTACGCCTTCCTGGGCGCGCTGCGCGCCTCGGCCCAGATGGTGAGCTACGAGATCGCGATGGGTTTTTGCCTCGTGATCGTGATCATGGTGTCGGGCAGCCTGCACCTGGGCGAGATCGTCGCCGCGCAGGCCAGGGGCATGGGCGCCAACATGGGCCTGGGCTTCCTGTCCTGGAACTGGCTGCCGCTGCTGCCGGTGTTCGTGGTCTACCTGATCTCCGGCGTGGCCGAAACCAACCGCCACCCCTTCGACGTGGTCGAAGGCGAGGCCGAGATCGTGGCCGGCCACATGGTCGAGTACTCGGGCATGGGCTTCGCCATCTTCTTCCTGGCCGAGTACGCCAGCATGTGGCTGGTCTCCATCCTCGCGGTGCTGATGTTCCTGGGCGGCTGGCTCTCGCCCATCGGCTTCCTGGACTTCATTCCGGGCTGGATCTGGCTGGGCCTGAAGACCTTCTTCGTGCTCTCGCTGTTCATCTGGATCCGCGGCACCTTCCCGCGCTTCCGTTACGACCAGATCATGCGTCTGGGTTGGAAGATCTTCATTCCCGTCACGCTGGTTTGGCTGCTGCTGGTCGGCGGCTGGATGCAGACGTCCTGGAACATCTGGCATTGAGCGGAGAGACCCCACGATGACCACCGCCACCGCTTCCTCTGGCTTTTCCGTCAAGGACTTCCTCAAGAGCTTCATGCTCACCGAGCTCTTCAAGGGCATGGTGCTGACCGGCCGCTACGCGTTCAAGCGCAAGGTGACCGTGCAGTTCCCCGAGGAGAAGACCCCGCTGTCGCCGCGCTTCCGCGGCCTGCACGCGCTGCGCCGCTACGAGAACGGCGAGGAGCGCTGCATCGCCTGCAAGCTGTGCGAGGCCGTGTGCCCCGCCATGGCGATCACGATCGAGTCCGACGTGCGTGACGACGGCTCGCGCCGCACCACGCGCTACGACATCGACCTGACCAAGTGCATCTTCTGCGGCTTCTGCGAAGAGAGCTGCCCGGTCGATTCCATCGTCGAGACCCACATCCTCGAATACCACGGCGAAAAGCGCGGCGACCTGTACTTCACCAAGGACATGCTGCTGGCCGTGGGCGACCGCTACGAAAAAGAAATCTCGGCCGCCAAGGCAGCCGACGCCCCGTACCGCTAACGGCCAGGCGCCCCGAAGAAAAAAATGGACGTCAAGACAGGCTTCTTCTATCTGTTTTCGCTCGTGCTGCTGTTCGCGGCGTTCCGGGTGATCACAGCGCGCAATCCGGTACACGCCGTGCTGTACCTGATCCTCGCGTTCTCGCAGGCTTCTGCGATCTGGCTGCTGCTGCAGGCCGAGTTCCTGGCCATCGTGCTGGTGCTGGTCTACCTGGGGGCGGTGCTCGTGCTGTTCCTGTTCGTCGTGATGATGCTGGACGTGGACGTCGAGGGCTTGCGACAGGGCTTCTGGAAGCACTTCCCGCTGGCCGGCGCGATCGGCGTGCTGATCGCGCTCGAAATGGCGGCCGTGCTGATGGGCGGCTTCCGCGCCACCGACGAGTCGCGCAACCTGGCCGGCGCTGCCGCGCAGGCCGGCGCGCAGGTCTCCAACACCAAGGCGCTGGGCATCCTGCTCTACACCGAATACCTCTACCCGGTCCAGATCGCCGCGTGCATCCTGCTCGTGGCCATGATCGCCGCCATCGCGCTGACGCTGCGCGGCCGCAAGGACACGCGCAACGTGCGCCCTGAAGACCAGGTCCATGTGCGCGCCGCCGACCGCGTCGCCCTGGTCAAGGTCGACGCCACGCGCCCGGCCCCCCCACCGCCCGCACCGGCAGCCGCCGAGGAGAAGAAGGCATGACGCTCAGTCTCGGTCATTTCCTGTCGCTGGGCGCGATGCTGTTCGCGCTGTCGGTGATCGGCATCTTCCTGAACCGCAAGAACCTGATCGTGCTGCTGATGGCCATCGAGCTGATGCTGCTGGCGGTCAACATGAACTTCGTGGCGTTCTCGTACTACCTGAACGACATGCACGGGCAGATCTTCGTGTTCTTCATCCTGACCGTTGCCGCGGCGGAATCCGCCATCGGCCTGGCGATCCTGGTGCTGTTGTTCCGCAACCGCTCCAGCATCAACGTGGACGAACTCAACACGCTCAAGGGCTGAGAACAACAACATGAGCCAAACACTCTCGGCCTCCACGCTCCTGGCAGTCCCGCTGGCGCCGCTGGTCGGCTCCGCGCTGGCCGGCATCTTCGGCACCGCCTTCGGCGGCAACAAGATCGGCCGCCGCCTGTCGCACTCGCTGACCATCCTCGGCGTGTTCGTCGCCTTCGTCATCGCGGCCATGACGCTCAAGAGCGTCGCGCTGGACGGCGCGCGCTTCAACGAGACGCTGTACACCTGGATGGTGGTCGGCAACCTCAAGATGGAAGTCGGCTTCCTGGTCGACGGCCTCACCGCCATGATGATGGTCGTCGTGACCTTCGTCTCGCTGATGGTGCACATCTACACCATCGGCTACATGGAAGAGGATGCCGGCTACAACCGCTTCTTCGCCTACATCTCGCTGTTCACCTTCTCCATGCTGATGCTCGTGATGAGCAACAACATGCTGCAGCTGTTCTTCGGCTGGGAAGCCGTGGGCCTGGTGTCCTACCTGCTGATCGGCTTCTGGTTCAACAAGCCGAACGGCCATCTTCGCCAACATGAAGGCCTTCCTGGTCAACCGTGTCGGCGACTTCGGCTTCATCCTGGGCATCGGCCTGATCGCCGCCTACGCCGGCACGCTGAACTACACCGAAATCTTCGGCAAGGCCGACGAGATCGGCAAGCTGGGCTTCCCGGGCACCGACTGGATGATGGTCACCGTCATCTGCATCTGCCTGTTCATCGGCGCCATGGGCAAGAGCGCGCAGTTCCCGCTGCACGTCTGGCTGCCCGACTCGATGGAGGGCCCGACGCCGATCTCCGCGCTGATCCACGCCGCCACCATGGTGACGGCCGGCATCTTCATGGTCGCGCGCATGTCGCCGCTGTTCGAGCTGTCCGATACGGCGCTGAACTTCATCCTCGTGATCGGTTCCATCACGGCGCTGTTCATGGGCTTCCTGGGCATCATCCAGAACGACATCAAGCGCGTGGTGGCCTATTCCACGCTGTCGCAGCTGGGCTACATGACGGTGGCGCTGGGCGCCTCGGCCTACTCGGTCGCCGTGTTCCACCTGATGACGCATGCCTTCTTCAAGGCCCTGCTGTTCCTCGGCGCCGGCTCGGTCATCATGGGCATGCACCACAACCAGGACATCCGCTGGATGGGCGGCGTGCGCAAGTACATGCCCATCACCTGGATCACCTCGCTGCTGGGCTCGCTGGCGCTGATCGGCACGCCGCTGTTCTCGGGCTTCTACTCCAAGGACAGCATCATCATCGCCACGCACGCCAGCCACCTGCCCGGTGCCGGCTTCGCGCAGTTCGCCGTCATGGCCGGCGTGTTCGTCACGGCGTTCTACTCGTTCCGCATGTACTTCCTGGTCTTCCACGGCAAGGAGCGCTACGACCAGAACCCGGATGCGCACCACCACGACGACCACCATGGCCACGACGACGACCACGGGCATGGCCATGGCCACGATCCGCACGAGTCGCCCTGGGTCGTCACCGCGCCGCTGGTGCTGCTGGCCATCCCCTCGGTCATCATCGGCTACCTGACCATCGGCCCGATGCTGTTCGGCGACTTCTTCAAGGACAGCATCTTCGTCAACGGCCAGATCCACCATGCCATGGCCGAACTCGCCGAAGAGTTCCACGGACCCGTGGCCATGGCCCTGCACGGCCTGCAGACCGCGCCGTTCTGGCTGGCGCTGGCCGGTGTCGCGCTGTCCTACTACATGTACATGGTCAACCCGGCGCTGCCGGCGGCGATCAAGCGCGCCTGCATGCCGATCTACACGCTGCTGGAGAACAAGTACTACCTGGACTGGATCAACGAGAACATCCTGGCGCGCGGTGCGCGCGCCCTGGGCTACGGCCTGTGGAAGGGCGGCGACCAGGCCATCATCGACGGCGCCGTGGTCAACGGCTCGTGGAAGCTGGTGGGCTGGATCGCGGGCGTCGTGCGCCGCGTGCAGACCGGTTTCATCTACCACTATGCGCTGGTCATGATCCTCGGCATCTTCGTGCTGATGACCTACTTCGTCTGGTTCAACAAATAAGGCTGAGGGAGAAGAACAAAAATGGGTTTGTTGAGCCTTGCGATCTGGACGCCGGTCTTCTTCGGCGCCGTGCTGCTGGCCCTGGGCAGGGACGAGCACGCACGCGCCGTGCGCTGGGTGGCGCTGGTCGGCGCCATCGTCAGCCTGCTGGTCACGCTGCCGCTGTACAGCGGCTTCGACAACACGACGGCTGCCATGCAGTTCGTCGAGAAAGCGCCGTGGATCGAGCGCTTCAACGTGCACTACCACCTGGGCGTGGACGGCATCTCCTTCTGGTTCGTGCTGCTGACGGCCTTCATCACGGTGATCGTCGTGATCGCCGGCTGGGAGGCCATCACCTCGCGCGTGAACCAGTACATGGGTGCGTTCCTGATCCTGTCGGGCCTCATGATCGGCGTGTTCTCCGCGCTGGACGGCCTGCTGTTCTACGTGTTCTTCGAAGCCACGCTGATCCCGATGTACCTGATCATCGGCATCTGGGGCGGGCCGAACAAGATCTACGCGGCCTTCAAGTTCTTCCTGTACACGCTGCTGGGCTCGCTGCTGCTGCTGATCGCGCTGATCTACCTGTACGTGCACTCGGGCGGCAGCTTCGACATCCTGACCTGGCACGACCTGCCGCTGCCCCGCACCGCGCAGACGCTGCTGTTCTTCGGGTTCTTCGCGGCCTTCGCCGTCAAGGTGCCGATGTGGCCGGTCCACACCTGGCTGCCCGACGTGCACGTGGAAGCGCCCACCGGCGGCTCCGCCGTGCTGGCCGCCATCATGCTGAAGCTGGGCGCCTACGGCTTCCTGCGCTTCTCGATGCCGATCGCACCCGATGCCGCGCACGAATGGTCCTGGCTCATGATCACGCTGTCGCTGATCGCCGTGGTCTACGTCGGCCTGGTCGCCATGGTGCAGCAGGACATGAAGAAGCTGGTGGCGTACTCCTCGGTCGCCCACATGGGCTTCGTGACGCTGGGCTTCTTCATCTTCAACGACCTGGGCGTCTCCGGCGGCCTGGTGCAGATGATCGCGCACGGCTTCGTGTCGGGCGCGATGTTCCTGTGCATCGGCGTGCTGTACGACCGCGTGCACTCGCGTGAGATCGCGGCCTACGGCGGCGTGGTCAACACCATGCCCAAGTTCGCGGCCTTCGCGCTGCTGTTCGCCATGGCCAACTGCGGCCTGCCGGGCACGGCCGGTTTCGTCGGCGAGTGGATGGTGATCCTGGGTGCGGTCAAGGCCAACTTCTGGATCGGCCTGCTGGCCGCCACGGCGCTGATCTTCGGCGCGGCCTACACGCTGTGGATGTTCAAGCGCGTCTACCTGGGCCCCGTGGCCAACGACCACGTCAAGGAACTCGAGGACATCAACGCCCGCGAATTCCTGATGCTGGCGCTGCTGGCGATCGCGGTGCTGGCGATGGGCGTCTACCCCAAGCCCTTCACCGATGTGATGGACGTGTCGGTGGCCGAGCTGCTCAAGCACGTCGCGGTGTCCAAGCTGAACTGAGCGGGCGAGAGAAGAAAAGATATGGACAAAATCAGCTGGATCACCGTCTATCCGGAAATCGTGCTGCTGGTCATGGCCTGCGTGATCGCGCTCGTCGACCTGGCGGTCAAGAGCCCGCGCCGCACCGCCACCTATGTGCTCACGCTGCTGAGCCTGGCCGTTGTCGCCGTGCTGCACGGCACCTATGCCTCGGGCAACACCACCTTGTACGGCTTCGGCGGCATGGTGGTCAGCGACCCCATGGGCAACTGGCTCAAGTGCTTTGCGACCGTGGCCACCATGGTGACCCTGGTGTACGGCCGTCCGTACTCGGGCGACCGCGGCATGCTGCGCGGCGGCGAGCTGTTCACGCTGTCGATGTTCGCGCTGCTGGGCATGTCGGTGATGATCTCGGGCAGCAACTTCCTGGTCATCTACATGGGCCTGGAACTGCTCACGCTGTCGAGCTACGCGCTGGTGGCGCTGCGCCGCGACAACGCGGTCGCCAGCGAAGCCGCGATGAAGTACTTCGTGCTCGGTGCGCTGGCCTCGGGCTTCCTGCTCTACGGCCTGTCGATGATGTACGGCGCCACCGGTTCGCTGGACATCAACGAAGTGTTCAAGGCCGTGGCCTCGGGCCAGGTCCAGCACCAGGTGCTGGTGTTCGGCCTGGTGTTCATCGTCGCCGGCCTGGCCTTCAAGCTCGGCGTGGTGCCGTTCCACATGTGGGTGCCCGACGTGTACCACGGCGCGCCCACGGCCATCACGCTGATGATCGCCGGCGCGCCCAAGCTCGCCGCCTTCGCCATCGTGATCCGCCTGCTGGTGGAGGGCCTGCTGCCGCTGGCGATCGACTGGCAGCAGATGCTGGTCGTCCTGGCCGTGGCTTCGCTCCTGATCGGCAACCTGGCCGCGGTGATGCAGAGCAATTTGAAGCGCATGCTGGCCTACTCGACGATCTCGCAGATGGGCTTCGTGCTGCTGGGCCTGCTGGCCGGCGTGGTCAACGGCAACACGCTGTCGGCCGCCAACGCCTACAGCTCGGCCATGTTCTACGTCGTCACCTACGTGCTGACCACGCTGGCCAGCTTCGGCGTGCTGCTGCTGCTGGCACGCGAGGGCTTCGAGAGCGACGAGGTCGCCGACCTGGCCGGCCTGAACCAGCGCAGCCCGCTGTACGCGGCCGTGATGGCGATCTGCATGTTCTCGCTGGCCGGCATCCCGCCGATGGTGGGCTTCTACGCCAAGCTGTCGGTGCTGCAGACCCTGGTCGCCTCGGGCGAGGGCTTCCTGGTCGGCCTGGCGATCTTCGCGGTCATCATGTCGCTGATCGGCGCCTTCTACTACCTGCGCGTCATCAAGGTCATGTACTTCGACGCGCCGATCACGGCCAGCACGGTGTCCGCGCCGCTGGACGTGCGCGCCGTGCTGTCGGTCAACGGGGCGCTGGTGTTGCTGCTGGGCGTGGTCCCGGGCGGGCTGATGGCGCTGTGCGTGCAGGCCATCACCCTGACGCTGGGCACCTGATTTGGCGCCCGATGCGGCGGTCTGGCTCGTGATCCTGGCGGCCGTGGTGGCCGCCAACCTGCCTTTCCTCACGCAGCGCCTGTTCCTCGCGCTGCGGCTCGCGCAGGGCAAGGGCCTGGCCTGGCGCCTGCTCGAGCTGCTGGTCTACTACCTGCTGGTCGGCGCGCTGGGCCTGTTGCTCGAACGCAACGTGGGCCGCATCGCACCCCAGGGCTGGGAGTTCTACGCCGTGACCGCCGCGCTGTTCGTCACGCTGGCCTTCCCGGGCTTCGTCTGGCGCTATCTCCTCAAGCACAGGCACTGACATGGCCGACGGCGACGAGCATCTGATCGAAGAGACCGTGCAGCGCGAGGAACTGCTGCGCGGGCGGTTCCTGCAGGTGCTGCGCGACACCGTGCGGCTGCCCGATGGCGGCAGCGACACGCGCGAGTTCATCGTGCACCCGGGCGCCGTGATGGTGGTGCCGCTGCTCGACGACGGCCGCGTCGTGCTGGAGCGCCAGTACCGGCACCCCATGGGCCGCGTGATGGTCGAGTTCCCGGCCGGCAAGCTCGACGCTGGCGAGGACACCTGGACCTGCGGCCGGCGCGAACTGCTGGAAGAGACCGGCTACACGGCACGCGAATGGGCCAAGGCCGGCGTGCTGCATCCGGTCATTTCCTACTCCACCGAGTTCATCGAGATCTGGTTCGCGCGCGGCCTCGCGCTGCAGCAGCGCCATCTGGATGTGGGCGAGTTCCTCGAGGTCTTCAGCGCCAGCGTGGACGAACTGCTGGCCTGGTGCCGCGACGGCACGGTGACCGACGCCAAGACCCTGGCCGCCGCGCTGTGGCTGCAGAATTGGCGAGCCGGTGCCTGGGACTTGCAGTGGCAGCCCAACCCGGACCGGGCCGGCGCCGGATAATTCCGTCCATGAAAGTCCTGGACCTTCAGTGCCCCCATGGCCACAGCTTCGAAGGCTGGTTCGGCTCGGAAGACGACTTCCAGTCGCAACTCGCGCGCCGGCTCGTGGAGTGCCCGGTCTGCGGCGACACGGCCGTGGCCAAGAAGTTGTCGGCGCCGCGCCTGAACCTGGGCGCCAGTGCGCCGGCCGAGAGCCCGCAGCGCGAGGTGGCGGCGGTCGACCCGCAACTGCAGGCCGCCTGGATGAAGATGGTGCGGCACGTGCTGGCCAACACCGAGGACGTGGGCGGCAAGTTCGCCGAGGAAGCACGCCGCATCCACTACGGCGAGGCCGCGGAGCGCAACATCCGCGGCCAGGCCTCGCGCGAGGAAACCGAGTCCTTGCTGGAGGAGGGCATCTCGGTGATGCCCCTGCCGATCCCCAAGGCGCTCAAGGAACCCTTGCAGTAACCCTTCTCACGGGTACAGCCCGCGCAGCTCGCGCGACTGCAGGATGCGCTGGCAGGCCACGATGAAGGTGGCGGTGCGCAGGCTCACCTTGTGCTGCTGGGCCACCTGCCAGACGCCCGCGAAGGCGTGCTGCATCACGCGCACCAGGCGCTTGTTGATCTCGTCCTCGTCCCAGAAGAAGCTCGAGAAGTCCTGCACCCATTCGAAGTAGCTGACCGTCACGCCGCCGGCGTTGGCGATCACGTCGGGCACCACGAGCACGTTGCGGTCGTGCAGGATGTCGTCGGCATCCGGCGTGGTCGGGCCGTTCGCGCCCTCGATGACCATGCGGGCCTGGATGCGGCCGGCGTTGTCCTTGGTGATCTGCTGCTCCAGCGCGGCCGGGATCAGGATGTCGCAGGGCACGTCCCAGAACTTCTCGGGCGCCAGTTTCTCGGCGTCGGCGAAACCGGCGACCGTGCCCTTCTCGGCCACGTGCTTGAGCAGCGAGGGCACGTCCAGGCCGGCCTCGCGGTAGATCGCGCCGCCATGGTCCTGCACGGCCACGATGCGGGAACCGGCCTCGGCGAACAGCTTGGCCGCGATGCCGCCCACGTTGCCGAAGCCCTGCACGGCGATGCGCGCGGTGGCTACGTCCAGGCCGATGTTCCTGGCCGCTTCCGCGCCCACGGTGAACACGCCGCGGCCCGTCGCCTCGCGCCGGCCCAGCGAACCACCCAGGTCCACGGGCTTGCCGGTCACCACGCCGGTGGCGGTGGCACCCTGGTTCATGGAGTAGGTGTCCATCATCCAGGCCATGATCTGCTCGTTGGTGTTGACGTCCGGTGCCGGGATGTCCTTGGACGGGCCGATGATGATGCCGATCTCGCTGGTGTAGCGGCGCGTCATGCGTTCGAGCTCGCCGCGCGAGAGTTGCTTGGGATCGACGCGGATGCCGCCCTTGGCGCCGCCGTAGGGCACGTTGACGGCCGCGTTCTTGACCGACATCCAGGCCGACAGCGCCATCACCTCGGACAGCGTCACGTCCTGGTGGAAGCGTACGCCGCCCTTGCCAGGGCCGCGCGAGGTGTTGTGCTGCACGCGGTAGCCCTCGAAGTGGGCCACGCGGCCGTCGTCCATGTGGATGGGCACGTCCACCACCAGGATGCGCTTGGGCCGCTTGAGCGTCTCGACCCAGCGCGCCAGGTTGCCGAGGTAGGGCTCCACGCGGTCGACCTGCTGCAGGAAGATGCCCCAGGGGCCGAGGTGGTCGGCTTGCAGGTAGGAGGGCAGGGCGTGCGCGGCGGGTGCCGGCTTGGAGGAGGAGGTTGCCATGGACTGGCTCCTGTTGTTGTCGAGGAGCGCAAGCTTAGGCGCGGGCCGCGGGCCTTGTCCAAGCCCGGCAGCGCCCGGTTCGTGCCTTATGCATATCATGCATAGGCCGCCGGCCGCGGCGCGGGGCTACTGCGTGAACTGCAGCGCCGCCAGCCGTGCGTAGGTGCCGCCGGCCGCCACGAGCGCGGCGTGCGTGCCCTGTTCGACGATGCGGCCCTGCTCGAGCACGACGATGCGGTCGGCCTGCTGCACGGTCGCCAGCCGGTGCGCGATGACCAGCGTGGTGCGGCCCTGCATGGCCGATTCCAGCGCGGCCTGCACCATGCGTTCGCTTTCGGCGTCGAGTGCGCTGGTGGCTTCGTCGAGCAGCAGCAGCGGGGCGTTCTTGAGCATGGCGCGCGCGATCGCGATGCGCTGGCGCTGGCCGCCCGACAGCCGCACGCCGCGTTCGCCCAGGAAGCTGTCGTAGCCCTGCGGCAGGGCGGCGATGAAGTCGTGCGCGAAGGCCGCGCGTGCCGCGGCCTCGACCTCGGCGTCGCTGGCCTCGGGCCGGCCGTAGCGGATGTTCTCGCGTGCGCTCGTGGAGAACAGCACCGGGTCCTGCGGCACGATGCCGATGCGCCCGCGCAGTTCGTCCAGCGCCATCTCGCGTGTTGCCACGCCGTCCAGCGCGATGCGGCCGCGCTCCTGGTCGTAAAAGCGCAGCAGCAACTGGAACACGGTGCTCTTGCCGGCGCCGCTGGCACCGACCAGGGCCACGGTCTCGCCGGGGGCCACGGCCAGGCTGAAGTCGCTGAGCGCGGCCTGGGCCGGGCGCGAGGGGTAGTGGAAGGTGACGTCGGCCAGCTCCAGGCGGCTGCCGCCGTTGCGCGCGGGCGCAGGTGCCGGCCGCGCCGGCGAGGCGATCGGCGAGCGCATGTGCAGCAGCTCCATCAGGCGCTCGGTCGCGCCGGCCGCGCGCAGCAGGTCGCCGTAGACCTCGCTCAATGCGCCGAAGGCGCCGGCCAGGATGATCACGTAGACCACGGTCTGGCCCAGGTGGCCGGCCGAGATGTCGCCGCGCATGACGGCCTGCGTGCCCTGGTACAGGCCCCACAGCAGCGCCGCCGAGGTGGCCGTGATGATGAAGGCCACGAGCACGGCGCGCGCGCGTGTGCGCCGCACGGCGGTCTGGAAGGCGTTCTGCGTGGACTGCGTGAAGCGCGCGGCCTCGCGCCCTTCGGCCGTGTAGCTCTGCACCACGGGGATCGCGTTCAGGACCTCGGCCGCGATCGCGCTGGAATCGGCCACGCGGTCCTGGCTCGCGCGCGAGAGCTTGCGCACGCGCCGGCCGAACCACATGGTCGGCGCCACCACGAGCACGAGGATGGCCAGCACCTGCGTCATGACATAGGGGTTGGACCAGACCAGCATGGCCAGCGCGCCCACGCCCATCACGGCGTTGCGCAGACCCACCGACAGCGAGGAGCCGACCACCGTCTGCACCAGCGTGGTGTCGCCGGTCAGGCGCGACAGCACCTCGCCGGTCTGCGTGGTCTCGAAGAATTCGGGGCTTTGCCGCACCACGTGCGCATAGACCGCGTTGCGCAGGTCCGAGGTCACGCGCTCGCCGAGCCAGCTGACCACGTAGTAGCGGCCGGCCGAGAACAGGCCCAGCGCGGCGGCCACGGCGAACAGCTCGAAGAAGTGCGTGCGCAGCGCGACCAGGCGCGCGCCCGTGTCCGCGGGCGAGGTGCCGCCGCTGACCAGGCCGTTGTCGATCAGGCTGCGCAGCGCGAGCGGGAACACCAGCGTGGCGCCGGCGGCCAGCACCAGGAACAGCGCGGCCAGCGCGATGTGGCCGCGGTAGGGCGTCAGAAAGGGCAGCAGGCCACGCAGCGACCGTGGCGAGCCCTTGGCCGGCTCGGCCGCCGAATGTGCAGAAGAAGGCATGGGGCGTGAGTGTATCCAGCCGGGACTGTGGAAATTGCCATGGCAAATACAGACTTGACAATATTTGCCTAGGCAATTAAATTTCCGGCCCATGGAAGAAGGACCTTCGCGCAAGCCGATGCCGGCCGCCGGCCGCCCGCCGCCGGCCGATTTCTACGGCCCCACGAGCTACAACCCGAGCGACAGCGTGGGCTACCTGATGCGCCGCATCCTGTCCTCCGTGGCCTCGGCCGTGGAGCGCGAACTCGAGTCCACCGGCCTCACGCACGCGCAGTGGATCCCGCTGTTCAAGCTCTCCGTGCAGCCGGGCGCCACCGTGGCCGAGCTGGCGCGCCAGTGCGAGCTCGACGCCGGCGCCATGACGCGCCTGCTCGACCGGCTCGAGGCCAAGGGCCTCTGCCAGCGCGAGCGCTCCTCGGAGGACCGGCGCGTCGTGCGCCTGGCGCTGACCGAGCAGGGCAGGGCCGTGGCCGACCAGATCCCCGTGGCGCTGAGCCGAGTGCAGAACGCCTACCTCGCCGGCTTCTCGCGCGAGGAATGGCTGCTGCTCAAGAGCTTCCTCTCCCGCATCCTGGACAACGCGCAGCAGGGCTGCGCTGGAAAGAAAAACCCATGACATCCGCTCCAAGCCTGCGCCTGACGCTGGCGGCCGCCCTGGCGCTGGCCCTGGTGGCCTGCGCCAACCCCTCGGGCATCGCGCCGCAGGCCGCGCTGCGCGACGCCGCCTCGGTCGGCGTGCCAACGGCCGCCGAGGCCACCGCGGCCGCGGCGCCCGCCGTCGAGGCCGCCTGGTGGCGCGCCTACGGCGATCCCGCGCTCGACCGGCTGGTCGACCAGGCCCTGGCCGGCAGCCCCAGCCTGGGGCTGGCACAGGCCCGGCTGGCGCGCGCGCTGGCCGTCGCCGAGGTGGCCGATGCCGCCCTGCTGCCGCAGCTGGGCCTGGGCGCGGACATCACGCGCCAGCGCTACACCGAGAACGGCGCCGTGCCCGCGCCGCTGGCCGGCTCGGTGCGCAACAACGGCCTGCTGCAGCTGTCCAGCAGCTGGGAGCTCGACTTCTTCGGCAAGAACCGCGCCGCGCTCGATGCCGCCCTGGGCGGTGCCCGCGCGGCCGCGGCCGACGCCCAGGCCGCGCGGGCGCTGCTGGCGCAGCAGGTCGTGCGCGGCTGGCTGCAGCTGGCCCGCGCACAGGACCAGCTCACGGTGGCCGAACGCACGCTGGCCCAGCGCGGCGAGCAGCTGGCGCTGGTGAAGGACCGGCTCGAAGCCGGCCTGGACACGCGGCTGGAACTGCGCCAGGCCGAAGGCGGCCTGCCCGAGGCGCGCCAGCAGATCGAGGCGCTGCGCGAGCAGATCCAGCTCTCGCGCCACGCATTGGCGGCGCTCGCGGCGCTGCCGCCCGCGTCCCTGCAGGACGCCGCGCCCTCGCTGGCCCGCCTGCAGGCGCCGCGCCTGCCGGCCGTGCTGCCGGCCGACCTGCTGGGCCGCCGCGCCGACGTGCAGGCCGCGCGCTGGCGCGTCGAGGCCGCCACGCGCGACGTGGACTCCGCGCGCGCCCAGTTCTATCCCAACATCAGCCTGACCGGCTTCGCCGGCCTGTCCAGCATCGGCCTTTCCAACCTGCTGGAGGCCGGCAGCCTGCAATGGGGCATCGGCCCGGCCCTGCGCCTGCCGCTGTTCGACGCGGGCCGGCTGCGCGCCAACCTGCGCGGCAAGGCCGCCGATGTCGACGCCGCCGTGGAAAGCTACAACGGCGCCATCGTCGGTGCCGTGCGCGAGGTGGCCGACCAGCTGGTCTCGGCGCGCTCGGTCGCCGTGCAGCAGCAGGAGCAGCGCGCTGCCCAGGAAGCCGCCGAGGGCGCCTATGCCATCGCCAGGCAGCGCTACGGCGCCGGCCTGGGCAACTACCTGCAGGTGCTGACGGCCGAATCCAACGTGCTGGCCCAGCGCCGCCAGCAGGTCGAACTGGCCGCGCGCGCGCTCGACGTGCAGGCGCAGCTGGCCCATGCGCTGGGCGGCGGCGTCACGGTCGATGCCGCACCCGCCACGCCGCTGGCCCAGAACACGCGCTGAACCGCCTTCCTCCTCCGGACCCGATCACCATGAACACCACCACAACACTCGCCGCCGCCTCCGAACCCGCTGCCCCGAACAAGCGCAGGAAGGCCCTGACCGCCATCGCCGCGGTCGTCGTCGTCGCCGGCCTGGGCCTGGCCGCCTACGAATGGCTGGTCGCCAGCCACTACGAGGAAACCGACAACGCCTACGTGCAGGGCAACCTCGTGCAGATCACGCCGCAGATCGGCGGCACCGTGATGGCCATCCTGGCCGACGACACCGACCGCGTGCAGGCCGGCCAGCCGCTGGTGCAGCTGGACCCCGCCGACGGCCGCGTCGCGCTCGAGCAGGCCGAGGCCCAGCTCGCGCAGACCGTGCGCCAGGTGCGCACGCTGTACGCCAACAACGGCGCGCTCGGCGCCCAGGTGTCGCTGCGCGATGCCGACGTGGTGCGTGCACGCACCGAGATCGGCCGCGCGCAGAGCGAGATGGCGCGCGCCAACGACGACCTGAACCGGCGCCAGGCCCTGTCGGGCAACGGCGCGGTCTCGCGCGAGGAACTGCACCACGCCCAGACCACGCTGGCCAACGCCAAGAGCGCGCTGGCGGCGGCCGAGGCCGGCGTGCAGTCGGCCCAGGCCGCGGCCGCGGCCGCGCGCGAGCAGCTGGCCAGCAACCAGTCCATGACCGAGGGCACGAGCGTGGAGCAGCACCCCAGCGTGCTGGCCGCCGCCGCCAAGGTGCGCGAGGCTTGGCTGGCCACGCAGCGCGCGGCGCTGCCGGCGCCGGTCTCGGGCTATGTCGCCAAGCGCAGCGTGCAGCTGGGCCAGCGCGTGGCCGCGGGCACGCCGCTGATGTCGGTGGTGCCGCTGGACCAGCTCTGGGTGGACGCCAACTTCAAGGAAGTGCAGCTGCGCAACATCCGCATCGGCCAGCCCGTCAAGCTCACGGCCGACGTGTACGGCAAGAAGGTCGAGTACAAGGGCGAGGTCGCCGGCCTGGGCGTGGGTACGGGGGCCGCCTTCGCGTTGCTGCCGGCGCAGAACGCCACCGGCAACTGGATCAAGGTGGTGCAGCGCGTGCCCGTGCGCATCGCGCTCGACCCGCAGCAGCTGACGGCCAACCCGCTGCGCGTGGGCCTGTCCATGGACGTGACCGTGGACGTCACGCACAAGGACGGCCGCACGCTGGCCGAGGCCCCGCGCAGCGCGCCGCTGGCGGCCACGGCCGTGTACGCGGCCGATGCGCGCGGTGCCGACGAGCAGGTGCGCCGCGTGATCGCGGCCAACATCGGGCCGGCCGCGCGCGCCCAGGCCCCGGTGGCGCGCGCGCCGGCCCGTGCCGCGTCCATGCAGACGGCCCAGGCCGCCCACTGAGGACGGCGCGCCCGCAGCTCCATGAGCACTGCCACCTTCGTCCGCCCGCAGCCGTTGCAGGGCAGCGCCCGTTTGTGGGGCACGGTCGCGCTGTCGGCCGCGACCTTCATGAACGTGCTGGACACCTCCATCGCCAACGTCTCGCTGCCGGCCATCGCCGGCGACCTGGGCGTGAGCCCCAACCAGGGCACCTGGGTCATCACCAGCTTCGCCGTGGCCAACGCCATCGCCGTGCCGCTCACGGGCTGGCTGTCGCAGCGCTTCGGCCAGGTGCGCCTGTTCGTGGCCAGCGTGCTGCTGTTCGTGCTGGCCTCGTGGGCCTGCGGTCTGGCACCCACCATGCCCATGCTGATCGCCATGCGCGCGGTGCAGGGCTTCGTCGCCGGGCCGATGATCCCGCTGTCGCAATCGCTGCTGCTGGCCAGCTATCCGCCGGCAATGGCAGGCACGGCCATGGCCATGTGGGCGATGACCACGCTGGTCGCGCCCGTGATGGGGCCGCTCCTGGGCGGCTGGATCACGGACAACATGTCCTGGCCCTGGATCTTCTACATCAACGTGCCGGTCGGCGTGGTGGCCGCCTTCGGTGCCTGGCGCATCTACGCGAGCCGCGAGAGCCAGACGCGCAAGCTGCCGATCGACGCCATGGGCCTGGCCCTGCTGGTGGTCTGGATCGGTTCGCTGCAGATGATGCTGGACCTGGGCAAGGAGTACGACTGGTTCCACTCCGACCTCATCGTCGGCCTGGGCGTGGTGTTCCTGATCGCCTTCGCGGTGTTCCTGGTCTGGGAGCTCACGGCCGACCACCCGGTGGTCGACTTGAAGCTGTTCGCACGCCGCAATTTCTGGGGCGGCACGCTCGCGACCTCGGTGGCCTACGGGTTGTTCTTCGGCAACGTGGTGCTGCTGCCGCTGTGGCTGCAGCAGTACATGGGCTACACCGCCACCGACGCCGGCATGGTCACCGCGCCCGTGGGCCTGATGGCCATCATCCTGTCGCCGATCGTCGGCAAGACCGTGCACAAGGTCGACCCGCGCCGCTACGTGACCTTCGCCTTCCTGACCTTCGGCCTGGTGCTGTGGATGCGCTCGCATTTCTCCACGCAGGCCGACATGTTCACGATCCTCGTGCCCACCGTGATCCAGGGCATCGCGATGGCCTTCTTCTTCATCCCGCTGACCACGATCACGCTGTCGGGCATCACGCCCGACCGCATCCCCGCGGCATCCGGCCTGTCGAACTTCGCGCGCATCACGGCCGGCGCCATGGGCACCTCGATCGCCACCACGGTCTGGGAGAACCGCGCGGCCTTGCACCACGCGCAACTCGTCGAGTACGTGCAGCGCGGCAGCGAGGCCACGCAGCAGGCGCTGCAGGTCTACCGCAGCGCCGGCATGAATGCCGACCAGGCCCTCGCGCAGCTCAACCGCGTGGTCGACCAGCAGGCCTTCATGCTCGCGGCCAACGACGTGTTCTATGCCTCGGCGGCGTTGTTCATGCTGCTGATCCCGCTGGTCTGGCTCACGCGTCCGCAGCGCGGTGGCGCGGGCGCCGCGGAGGCCGCCGCAGGCGCGCACTGAGCGCGTTCTGTCAGCTTCGCGTCAAGCTTGCCGGCCGGGCGACAAAGCCCGGCCGCTTTGCTTGGAAAACAAGCAATATCGCAGTGCAGCATTGGCGTTTGTCCTAGTGTTTTGCACAGTGGGGCCCCCGTACAGTGCGCCGCAGTGCAAGGCCGGTGGCGGCCGTGCGAACGAACCAACGCGGCAACGGCGGAAGGCTAGGCGAAATTGGCGGACATCATTCTGCAAACCAGAGACCTCACGAAAGAGTTCAAAGGCTTCACTGCCGTCAGCAAGGTCAACCTGGCGGTGCAGCGCGGCAGCATCCATGCGCTGATCGGTCCCAACGGTGCAGGCAAGACGACCTGCTTCAACCTGCTGACCAAGTTCCTCGAACCGACCACGGGGACCATCCACTTCAACGGCCACGACATCACGCGTGAGCAGCCGGCCCAGATCGCGCGGCGCGGCGTGATCCGCTCGTTCCAGATCTCGGCCGTGTTCCCGCACCTGACGCTGATGGAGAACGTGCGCCTGGGCCTGCAGCGCAAGCTGGGCTGGTCGTTCCACTTCTGGAAGAGCGAGAAGCAGCTGGACCGCCTCAACGGCGAGGCCGTGGCCCTGCTGGACCAGGTGGGCCTGGCCGACATGGCGAACGAGGTCACCGTGAACCTGCCCTACGGGCGCAAGCGCGCGCTGGAGATCGCCACCACGCTGGCCATGGAACCCGAGCTCATGCTGCTGGACGAACCCACGCAGGGCATGGGCCACGAGGACGTGGACCGTGTCGCGCAGCTCATCAAGAAGGTCAGCCAGGGCCGCACCATCCTCATGGTCGAACACAACATGGGCGTGGTCTCCACCATCGCCGACACCATCACGGTGCTGCAGCGCGGCGCCGTGCTGGCCGAGGGCCCGTACGCCGAGGTCTCGCGCAACCGCCAGGTCATGGAGGCCTACATGGGCACCACCGACGGCGAACTGCAGGGAGCCCATTGATGTCGGCGCCCGCACTCGAGATCAAGGGCCTGCAGGCCTGGTACGGCGAATCCCATGTGCTGCACGGCGTGGACATGGTCGTGCAGCCCGGCGAAGTCGTCACGCTGCTGGGCCGCAACGGTGCAGGCCGCACCTCCACCATGCGCGCCGTGCTGGGCCTGACGGGCCGGCGCGAGGGCTCGGTGCGTGTGCACGGCACGGAAACCGTCGGGCTGCCCACGCACCGCATCGCCCACCTGGGCGTGGGCTACTGCCCGGAGGAGCGCGGCATTTTCGCCAGCCTCTCGTGCGAGGAGAACCTGCTGCTGCCGCCCGCGCTCAAGGGCATGGGCGCCGGCATGTCGCTGGACGAGATCTACACCATGTTCCCCAACCTGGCGGAGCGCCGCAACAGCCAGGGCACCCGGTTGTCGGGCGGCGAGCAGCAGATGCTGGCCGTGGCGCGCATCCTGCGCACCGGCGCCAAGCTGCTGCTGCTGGACGAGATCTCCGAGGGCCTGGCGCCCGTGATCGTGCAGGCGCTCGCGCGCATGATCACCACGCTGCGCGCCAAGGGCTACACGGTGGTCATGGTGGAGCAGAACTTCCGCTTCGCCGCACCGCTGGCCGACCGCTTCTACGTGATGGAGCACGGCCGCATGGTGGAGCACTTCGCCGCGGCCGAACTCGAACAGAAGATGCCCGTGCTGCACGAGCTGCTGGGCGTTTGAGCCCGATTCCGATCCCACCCCATTCAAGGAGACAGCCATGAACCGTACCCTGACCACGCTGTGCCTGTCGCTTGCCGCCGCGGGCTTCACCGGCGCCGCCACCGCCCAGGTCAAGATCGGCCTGATCACCGACATGTCCAGCCTGTATTCCGACGTGGAGGGCAGGAACGGCGCGATGGCGATCCAGATGGCCATCGACGACTTCGGCGGCAAGGTGCTGGGCCAGCCCATCGAGCTCATGACGGCCGACCACCAGAACAAGGCCGACATCGCCGCCAGCAAGGCACGCGAGTGGATCGACACGGCCGGCCTGACCATGGTCTTCGGCGGCACCAACTCGGGCGCCGCGCTGGCCATGGCCAAGGTGGCGCAGGAGAAGAAGCGCGTCTACTTCAACAACGGCGCGGCCTCTTCGGCGCTGACCAACGAGCAGTGCAGCCCCTACACCGTGCACTACGCCTACGACACCGTGGCGCTGGCCAAGGGCACGGGTGCGGCGGTGGTCGACGCCGGTGGCAAGAGCTGGTTCTTCCTGACCGCCGACTACGCCTTCGGCCACGCGCTGGAGGCCGACACCACGCGCGTCGTCAAGGAGAAGGGCGGCACCGTGGTGGGCGCCGTGCGCACGCCGCTCAACGCCTCCGACTTCTCGTCCTTCCTGCTGCAGGCGCAGAACTCCAAGGCGCAGATCCTGGGCCTGGCCAACGCCGGCGGCGACACGATCAACTCGATCAAGGCCGCGCGCGAGTTCGGCATCAACAAGACCATGAAGACGGCCGGCCTGCTGGTGTTCCTGTCGGACGTGCACAGCCTGGGCCTGAAGAACACCGAGGGCCTGCTGCACACCACCAGCTGGTACTGGGACCTCAACGACCAGACCCGCGCCTTCGCCAAGAAGTTCTTCGACAAGGCCAAGCGCATGCCCACCGACGTGCAGGCCGCCGACTACTCGGCCACCACGACCTACCTCAAGGCCGTGCAGGCGGCCGGCAGCACCGACGCCGACAAGGTCATGGAGCAACTCAAGAAGACCCCCGTCAACGACTTCTTCGGCAAGGGCCAGATCCGCGCCGACGGCCGCTTCGTGCACGACATGTACCTGGTCGAGGTCAAGTCGTCCAAGGAGTCCAGCAAACCCTGGGACTACCTCAAGGTCATCAAGACCCTGCCCGGCGACCAGGTGTTCACGACCAAGGCCGAATCCAAGTGCGCGCTCTGGAAGTGAGCGCCGTTCCCTGTTTCATCCTCTGTTTCCGAGATTGACCATGACTGCCAAGTTCCCGCTCTCCGCCCTCGTGCTCGCCGCCTGCCTCGCCACCGGCGCGGCGCAGGCCCAGGACAAGGTCCGCATCGGCTTCATCACCGACATGTCCAGCCTGTACGCCGACGTGGACGGCAAGGGCGGGGCGACGGCCATCCAGATGGCCATCGACGACTTCGGCGGCAAGGTCAACGGCCTGCCCATCGAGCTGCTGAGCGCCGACCACCAGAACAAGGCCGACATCGCCGCCAGCAAGGCGCGCGAATGGATGGACACGCAGGGCCTGTCGATGCTGGTGGGCGGCACCACCTCGTCGGCCGGCCTGGCCATGGCCAAAGTTGCGCAGGAAAAGAAGCGCGTCTACATCGTCAACGGCGCGGGCAGCTCGGCGCTGACCAACGAGCAGTGCAGCCCCTACACCGTGCACTACGCCTACGACACCGTGGCGCTGGCCAAGGGCACGGGCAGCGCGGTCATCGCGCGCGGCGACAAGAACTGGTTCTTCCTGACCGCCGACTACGCCTTCGGCGCGGCACTGGAAGCCGACGCATCCAAGGTCGTCAAGGAGAAGGGCGGCACGGTGGTGGGCAGCGTCAAGCACCCGCTGAACGCCTCGGACTTCTCGTCCTTCCTGCTGCAGGCGCAGAACTCCAAGGCCCAGGTGCTGGCGCTGGCCAATGCCGGTGGCGACACCCAGAACGCGCTCAAGGCGGCCAAGGAGTTCGGCATCGACAAGACCATGAAGATGGTCGGCCTGCTGGTGTTCGTGACCGACGTGCACAGCCTGGGCCTGAAGAGCACCTCGGGCCTGCTGCTGACCACCAGCTGGGACTGGAACCTGGACGACAAGACGCGCGCCTTCGGCAAGAAGTTCTTCGACAAGACCAAGCGCATGCCGACCGACATCCAGGCCGCCAACTACTCGGCCACGATGACCTACCTGAAGGCCGTGCAGGCGACCAAGACGCTGGATGCCGACAAGGTCATGGAATACATCAAGAAGACGCCGATCGACGACTTCTACGCCAAGGGCGTGGTGCGCCCGGATGGCCGCTTCGTGCACGACATGTACCTCATGCAGGTGAAGACGCCCGCGGAGTCCACCCAGCCCTGGGACTACTACAAGGTCGTCACCAAGCTCAAGGGCGAGGAGGTCTTCACGACCAAGGCCGAGTCCAAGTGCGCACTCTGGAAGTGACCTGACCGCTTCATGACGATTTCCCTGCCTGCCCTGCTGAGCCAGCTGTTGCTGGGCCTGGTCAACGGCTCGTTCTACGCGATCCTGAGCCTGGGCCTGGCGGTGATCTTCGGCCTGCTCAACGTCATCAACTTCGCGCACGGCGCGCTGTTCATGATGGGCGCCATCGTGACCTGGATGGCGATGAACTATTTCGAGATCAGCTACTGGGTCATGCTCATCGCCGCGCCGCTCATCGTGGGCCTGTTCGGCGTGCTGATTGAGCGGCTGCTGCTGCGCTGGATCTACAAGCTCGACCACCTCTACGGCCTTTTGCTCACGCTGGGGCTCACGCTGCTGATCGAGGGCGCGTTCCGCTCCGCGTACGGCGTCTCGGGCCTGTCCTACGACACGCCGGACGCACTCACGGGCGCGACCGACCTGGGCTTCATGATGCTGCCCAACTACCGCGCCTGGGTGGTCGTGGCCTCGCTCGTGGTCTGCATCGCGACCTGGTTCCTGATCGAGAAGACGCGCATCGGTGCCTACCTGCGGGCCGGCACCGAGAACCCGCGCCTGGTGGAGGCCTTCGGCGTCAACGTGCCGCTCATGATCACGCTGACCTACGGCTTCGGCGTGGCGCTCGCGGCGCTGGCCGGCGTGCTGGCCGCGCCCGTGATCCAGGTTTCGCCGCTGATGGGGCAGAACCTCATCATCGTGGTGTTCGCCGTGGTCGTGATCGGCGGCATGGGCTCCATCATGGGCTCCATCCTGACCGGGCTGGGCCTGGGCGTCATCGAAGGGCTGACCAAGGTGTTCTATCCGGAGGCTTCGTCGACGGTGGTCTTCATCATCATGGCCGTCGTGCTGCTGATCCGCCCCGCGGGTCTGTTCGGGAAAGAGAAATGAGCAAGAGCTCCTGGGGCTACGGCCTGTTGTTGCTGGCGCTGATCGCCGCGCCCTTCGTGGGGGCGTACCCGGTCTTCATGATGAAGCTGCTGTGCTTCGCGCTGTTCGCCTCGGCCTTCAACCTGCTGCTGGGCTACACCGGGCTGCTGTCGTTCGGCCATGCGGCCTTCCTGGGCGGCTCGGCCTACGTGGCCGGCCATGCCATGAAGGTCTGGGGCTTCACGCCCGAGGTCGGCCTGGTGCTGGGCACGGCCACGGGCGCGCTGCTGGGCTGGCTGTTCGGCATCCTGGCGATCCGGCGCCAGGGCATCTACTTCGCGATGATCACGCTGGCGCTGGCGCAGATGGTGTTCTTCGTCGCGCTGCAGGCCAAGTTCACGGGCGGCGAGGACGGCCTGCAGGGCGTGCCGCGCGGCAACCTGTTCGGCGTGCTGTCCCTGCAGGATGATCTGACCATGTACTTCGTGACGCTGGCGATCGTGGTGCTGGCCTTCGCGCTGATCGTGCGCACCATCCACTCGCCGTTCGGCCAGGTCTTGAAGGGCATCAAGGAGAACGAACCGCGCGCCATCTCGCTGGGCTACGACACGCACCGCTTCAAGCTGCTGGCCTTCGTGCTGTCGGCCGCGCTGGCGGGGCTGGCCGGCTCGCTCAAGACGCTGGTGCTGGGCTTCGCCACGCTGACCGACGTGCACTGGACGGCCTCGGGCGGCGTGATCCTGATGACCCTGGTGGGTGGCCTGGGCACCTTGTCCGGCCCGCTGGTCGGTGCAGCCGTGGTGATCCTGCTGGAGAACAAGATCGGCGAAATGGGCAACGGCCTGGCGGCGCTGACCGGCATCGAGTGGTTCACCACGCTGGGCGAGTCGGTGACCATGGTCACCGGGTTGATCTTCGTCGTCTGCGTGCTGGCTTTCCGGCGCGGCATCATGGGCGAGATCATCGCGTTCCTGCAGCGCACCAGGAAGGCCTGACAAGGCGGGCTACAGCCGCAGACGCTGCGCGTAGCCCGTCATCTCCAGGTAGCCGCGGCCGACCAGCCGGCCCTGCGCATCGAGCAGGTCCGACAGCCCCTCCCAGTAGATCGCCCCGGTGGAGCCGCGGCTGTCGAGTTCCTGCGCGTCGAGCAGGGCGCGCACGGTGAAGCGGCCGGCCGGCGTGTCGACCTGCCACTCGACCGTGTAGCGCGCCTGGCTGCTCGCGCTGGTCCACCAGCGCCGCGGCGTGAAGCGCACCTCGCCCTGGCCGAAGATGCGTGCCGGCCCGCCGGCCGCGCGGAACGAACCGCCGTCCCACAGCCCCGAGCCATCGGCGCGGCGCAGGTGGAAGGCCGTCAGCGCGCCGCCGTCGAACAGGTTCATGCCGATCCAGTCCCAGCCCACGGCCTCGGGGTGCATGAGCGCCTCGCTCCATTCGTGGTCCAGCCAGGCGCGGCTGCGCAGGCTGGCCTCGGTCGGCTGCGCGTCGATGGCGAAGCGCCGGCCCTGCAGCACGAGCGTGCCATCGACGGCCAATTGCGGCACGCTGTAGTAGTAGCTGGCCTGCGCGGGATCGGGCCCCTTGCGCGACAGGCCGGCCTGGCCCTGCAGCAGCAGCGGCTGGGTCTCGGCGAAGCGCAGGTGCAGGCCGAAGTCCTGCGCCGGCAGTTCGGCCGTGAGCGCGCCGTCGGGTGCGCGCAGGAGTTGCCAGTCCTGCAGCCGCACGCCGGTGTCGGTCTCGCTGGCCTCGGCGATGCCGAAGCCCGCGCGCGCGATGCGCTGGTCGTGCCAGAGCTTGCCGCCTTGCAGGTCGGTGATGGCGGCATGGGCGAACAGCAACTGCCGGGCCGCGAAACGGGAACGCAGCGGCTGTGCCGCGTCCACGCGGGAACGGAAGAAGGTCAGCTGGAAGCCGAACAGGCGGCCGGCGCTGCTGGCCTGGCCGGTGATGTACCACCACTCGGTGCGCAGGTCGGGGTGGCTGCCGAGGTCGCGCGGGAACTGCAGCGCCAGCGGCGGCAGCGCATGGGCATGGTGGGCAGTCGCCAGGGCGGCGAGCAGGAGGGTGCGGCGGTGCATCACCGCACGATACACAGTCGCCGGGGGTGCGCTATCCGCCCCACAGCAGCCGGCTGGCGACCCAGCCGCGCTGGCCGCCTTCGCGCTGCACCTGCACCCAGTCGCCGCGGCGCGCGAGGCGCTGCACGATCTCGCCGCGTTCGATCTTGCCCACCAGCTTGCCACCCGCGCGCGGCTGCGCGCGCAGGTTGGCCACGGAGGCGCGCACGACCTTGTGCGTGGCCTTGCCCGTCAGGCTGCGGTGCACCCAGCCCGTGTCGCGTTCGAAATCGCGCACCTGCAGCCACTCGCCGCGGCGCGCCACCACCTCCAGCGGATAGCCGTGGCTCAGCGACCATTGCACGGCATGCCTGGTGCCGGGACCGGAGCGCATGTTGGCTTCGCGCGCCGTGATGCTCACATACTGCTGCGCCCAGGCGCCGAAGGATTGCAGCGCGAGGACTGCGACGAAGATGCGGAGGACGGTGGGGAATGCGAAGGACATGGCACAGGGGGAGGTACCTGTCCGCACCAAAGTTCCCGGTTGTTACAACTTGACCCGCCACGCGGCGGGGCGTTGCGCCATGGCGCTGCCGGCTTTCAGCGCGCCCCGGCGGCCCTCCGCTCCCGCACCGCCTCCGCCAGCTGCCGCAGCACCGGCTCCGTCTGCGCCCAGCCGATGCACGCATCCGTGACCGACACGCCATAGCGCAGCGGCTCGCCCGGCTTCAGGTCCTGCCTGCCTTCTTCCAGGTGGCTTTCGATCATGAGGCCGGTGATGCGGCGCTCGCCGGCCGCGATGCGGCGCGCCACGTCCTCGGCCACGACGATCTGGCGTGCGTGCTGCTTGGAGGAGTTGGCGTGCGAGCAGTCCACCATGAGCTGCTCGCGCAGGCCGGCTTTCTTGAGCACGGCGCAGGCCGCGTCCACATGCTCGGCCTCGTAGTTGGGGCCCTTGTTGCCGCCGCGCAGGATCACGTGGCAGTCGGGGTTGCCGCGCGTCTCGAAGATGGCGGCCTGGCCCATCTTGGTCATGCCCATGAAGGCGTGCGGCGCGCGCGCGGCCACCATCGCGTCGGCGGCGATCTGCACGCCGCCGTCGGTGCCGTTCTTGAAGCCGATCGGGCAGCTCGAGCCCGAGGCCAGCTGGCGGTGGCTCTGGCTCTCGGTGGTGCGCGCGCCGATGGCGCCCCAGGCGATCAGGTCGGCGATGTACTGCGGACTCAGCAGGTCCAGGAACTCGTTGCCGGTGGGCAGGCCCAGGGCGCCGATCTCCAGCAGCAACTCGCGCGCCTTGCGCAGGCCCTCGTTGATGCGGAAGCTGCCGTCCAGCCGCGGATCGTTGATGTAGCCCTTCCAGCCCACCGTCGTGCGCGGCTTCTCGAAGTACACGCGCATGACCAGCAGCAGCTCCTTCTCGACCTTGGGCTGCAGCGCCTTGAGGTGCTGGGCGTAGGCCATGGCCTGGCCGTGGTCGTGGATGGAGCAGGGGCCGGTGACCACCACCAGCCGGTCGTCGCGGCCGTGCAGGATGTCGGCGATCGCCAGCCGGCTCTGCTCGACCAGGGTCTGCACGCCCGGCGGCACCGGCAGTTCGTCCAGCAGCAGCGCCGGCGAGATCAGCGGGCGCACGGCGGAGATGCGCACGTCGTCGATGCGGGTGGTGTCCTGCGTGCTGTCGCGCGCGCCGGCTTCCTGGTCGTGGGTGGGGTCGTCGATACGGGTCATGGGGCGGGCCTGTGTACGGGGTGGTCGATCGGAAGCACAGGCACGCCTGGCTCACAGCCTGAAGTTGGCGACCTGCTGGACCAGGCGTTCGGCCTGGTCCCGCAGGCTCTCGGCCGCGGCGGTACTCTGCTCCACGAGGGCCGCATTTTGCTGCGTACTCTGGTCGAGGTGCGCCACGGCGCTGTTGATCTGGCGCACGCCCTCGGCCTGTTCGCGCGCCGCGGCAGCGATGTCGCCGATCAGGCCGGACACGCGGCCCACGCTGCCCAGGATCTCGCCCATCGCCTGGCCGGCCTGTTCGGCCCGGGCTGCACCGTCCTCCACCTGTTCGCGGCTGCTCGTGATCAGCACCTTGATCTGCTTGGCCGCCTCGGCGCTGCGCTGCGCCAGCTGGCGCACTTCGCTGGCGACGACGGCGAAGCCGCGGCCTTGCTCGCCGGCGCGCGCCGCCTCGACCGCGGCATTGAGCGCCAGGATGTTGGTCTGGAACGCGATCGAGTCGATGGTGTTGGTGATGTCGCCGATGGCGCCGCTGGCCTCGCGGATCTGCGCCATCGTGCCGACCACCTGCTGCACCGTGGCATGGCCCTGCTGCACGGCCTTGTTGGAGGACTGCACGAGTTCGCTGCCCTGGACCGCGGCGTCGGCGCTCTGGCTCATCGACGCCGTGAGCTGTTCCAGCGCGCCGGCGGTTTCCTGCAGCTGGCTGGCGGATTGCTCGGTGCGCTGGGCCAGGTCGCGGCTGCCCGAACTGACCTCGGCGCTGGCCGTGCCCACGCCCTCGCTGACGGCGCGCACCTCGGTGATGGTGCGGGCCAGCTGCTGGCGCATGGTGTCCACGCCGTTGGCCAGCAGGCCCAGGTCGTCGCGCCGCGCGCTGGACGTGGCTTGCGAGAGGTCACCGTCCGCGATGGCGGTCACCTGCGCATTGAGCTGCAGCAGCGGCTGGCCGACCATGCGGCGCAGCAGCAGCGTCACGCCCAGGCCCGTCAGCACCACGGCCGCCAGCATCAGCCCCCAGAGCCAGGCCAGCGTGGCATTGTGGGCGGCGAGGGCCTGCGCACGCGAGGCTTCGGCCACCACCCACCAGCCGGTGGCCTGGCTGCGCACGCCGACGCCGATGGGGTCGGTGCGGGCCGGGTTCTGCACCGCCGCCTGCCCCTGCAGCACGCCCTTGGGTGCCGCCGCCAGGGCCGCGAGCAGGGCTTCGGCCTGGGCCGGAGGCAGCAGCTCGGCCAGCTTGCGGCCCTTGGCGCTGGGATGCGCGAGCAGCAGCGCATCGGCCGGCGTGCGGCCGGGGTCGAGCAGGTACATGCCGCCATCGCCGAGGAAGCGCTTCTCTTCGGAGAGCGTGACCAGCTCCTGGCGCAGCCCCTGCATGTTGAACCCGATGAACAGGATGCCCACCACCTGGCCGGCGGCATCGCGCACGGGCTGGTAGCGCGACATGTAGGGCACGCCGAACAGCTGGGCCATGCCCACGTAGCTCTCGCCGGCCACCATGCGCGCGTAGGCCGGGTGCTGCAGGCCCAGCAGCGTGTCGACCGCGCGCGTGCCGTCCTGCTTGGTCAGCGAGGTGGCCACGCGCAGGAAGTCGTCGCCCTGGCGCGCGAAGATCGTGGCCACGCCGCCCGTGGTGCGCGCGAAGCGGTCGACCCGCTCGAAGTCGCCCGCCACCGGCTGGCCGTCCAGCATCAGCTGGCCGGGCCCCGCCAGCGTGAAGGTCCCGCGGTACTCGGCGCCGAACACCTCGTACAGCTTCTGCGCCGAATCGCGCGCGGTGCGGTCCAGCGCATCGGCGATGCGGGCCACGGCACCGGCCTCGCTGGCCATGTAGTCCAGCGTGCGCTGGTAGGCCTGCTGGGTCAGCACCCAGGACAGCACGCCGCAGATGGCGATCAGCATGACCGCGATGGCGCCGCTCGCCAGCAGGGAGACGCGGCGCGCAATCGTGGTGCGGGCGGAAGGTGTCGTCGACATGGCTGCACCTTTGGTTGTGGCCCGCGGGGGGGGGCCTGGATCGATGCCGCGCAGTGTAGGGGCCTGCGGAGCCCGGGTCCACGGCGCAGCCGGGCCAGCCGGCCGGCCGGCATCGGCAGCATGCCAGGCGGTGGGCGGACCCGTGCAACGCGCGGCGCGGGCCGGCGCCGCGGCCCGTCCTGCGTCAGCCCAGCCGTGCGCGGTGGCGCGCGATCTGGGCCTTGACCTGGCTGGGCGCCGTGCCGCCCAGCGTGCTGCGCGCCTCGAGCGAGCCGCGCAGGCTCATCACGTCGAACACGTCCTTCTCGATGGCCGGGTGGAAGCCCTGCAGCACCGTCAGCGGCAGCTCCGACAGGTCGCAGTTGTGCGAGGTGGCGGCCTTGACGGCATGCGCCACGGTCTCGTGCGCATCGCGGAAGGGCAGGCCCTTCTTGACCAGGTAGTCGGCCAGGTCGGTGGCGGTGGCGTAGCCGCGCGCGGCGGCCTGCTCCATGGCCGCGGGCACCACGGTGATGCCGCCCACCATCTCGGCGAAGATGCGCAGCGTGTCCTTCAGCGTGTCCACCGTGTCGAACAGCGGCTCCTTGTCTTCCTGGTTGTCCTTGTTGTAGGCCAGCGGCTGGCCCTTCATGAGCGTGATCAGGCCCATCAGGTGGCCGACCACGCGGCCGGTCTTGCCGCGCGCCAGTTCCGGCACGTCGGGGTTCTTCTTCTGCGGCATGATGGAACTGCCGGTGGTGAAGCGGTCGGCGATCTTGATGAAGCCGAAGTTCTGGCTCATCCACAGGATCAGCTCCTCGCTGAAGCGGCTGATGTGCACCATGGCCAGGCTGGCGGCGGCCGTGAACTCGATCGCGAAGTCGCGGTCGCTCACCGCGTCCAGGCTGTTCTGGCACACGCCCTCCATGCCCAGCGTGGCGGCCACGCGCTCGCGGTCCAGCGGGTAGCTGGTGCCGGCCAGCGCGGCCGCGCCCAGCGGCAGCCGGTTGGTGCGGCGGCGCACGTCGGCCATGCGCTCGGCGTCGCGCGCGAACATCTCCACGTAGGCCAGCATGTGGTGGCCGAAGCTCACGGGCTGGGCCACCTGCAGGTGCGTGAAGCCGGGCAGGATCACGTCCACGTTCTGCTCGGCGATGCCGACCAGGGCCTTCTGCAGCTCCGTCAGCAGGTCGCCGATCAGGTCGATCTCGCCGCGCAGCCACAGGCGCACGTCGGTGGCCACCTGGTCGTTGCGGCTGCGACCCGTGTGCAGGCGCTTGCCGGCGTCGCCGACCAGCTGCGTGAGGCGGGCCTCGATGTTCAGGTGCACGTCTTCCAGGTCGAGCTTCCACTCGAACTGGCCGGACTCGATCTCGGACGTGATCTGCGCCATGCCCTTGCGGATGGCGGCCAGGTCGTCCGCGCCGATCACCTTCTGCGCGGCCAGCATCTCGGCATGGGCCAGGCTGCCGGCGATGTCGGCCTGCCACAGGCGCTTGTCGAAGAACACGCTGGAGGTGTAGCGCTTGACCAGGTCGCTCATGGGTTCGGAGAACAGCGCGGACCACGCTTGGGATTTCTGGTCAAGTTGGTTGTGGGACATGGAAAGCCGTTGGCTGGAGAGATGGGGGCGCGGGCGCCGGCGCGGCGTCGGGCGCGGGGTGGTGCACCATAATCGGACGCTCCCCGCAGCCTGCGCATGAAGGAACCGCAAATTTTATCGACCTTCCAGGAGCCCGCCGCGCCGACGCCACGCCGCCGCGCGCGCGGGCGCGCGAACGCGGTCCTGGTGTTCGATGCCTGCCAGCCCGGCGTGGTGTTGCGCGCCGTGCTGTTCGTGGAAACGGTGATGGCCGTCGGCGCCATGTTCGGCAGCAACGACCTGCTGCAGTGGGCCGAGCGCCTGGCCCTGCTGACGGCCGGCGCCATGCCGGCCTCGCTGTTGTGGCTGCTGGTCGCCTGCAGCCTCAAGCACCGCCTGGGCCGGCTCGGCCGGCAGGCGCACTACCCGGTGGGCGTGGTGCTGGGCGCGCTGGCCGGCCTGGTGGCCTGCGCGGTGCTGGCCGGCCTGGGCGTGACGGCCGACCCGCCCTGGCTGGCCAGCGCGGTCACCGGGCTGCTGCTGTCGGTGCTGCTCGTGATCGGCCTGGGCCTGCGCGCGCGTGCGCGCACGCCGGCGGCCACGACGGCGCGGCTGGCGGAACTGCAGGCGCGCATCCGGCCGCACTTCCTGTTCAACACGCTCAACAGCGCCATCGCGCTGGTGCGCGAGGAGCCGGCCAAGGCCGAAGCGCTGCTGGAAGACCTCTCCGACCTGTTCCACCATGTGCTCAAGGACCCCGGCGAGTCGGTCACGCTGGGCGAGGAGATCGCGCTGGCCGAGCGCTACCTGGCCATCGAGCAGGTGCGCTTCGGCAGCCGCCTGCGCGTGCAGTGGTCGCTCGACCCCGGGGCCGCGCAGGTCCGGCTGCCGCCGCTGCTGCTGCAGCCGCTGGTGGAGAACGCCGTCAAGCATGGCGTGGAGCCCAGCGACACGGGCGCGGACATCCGCATCGCCAGCGAGCGCCGCGGCGACACCGTGCGCATCACCGTGGTCAACACGGTGCCGGCCGGGCAGGGCGCCAGCGGCCACGGCGTGGCGCTGGACAATGTGCGCACGCGGCTCGGGCTGCTGCACGATGTGCGGGGCAGCTTCCGGGCCGGGCTGCGCTACGGTGTGTTCCGCGTGCGCATCGAGGTGCCGGCATGAACAACAAAGAGAAAACGGAGCAAGCCATGGCATTGCGTGTGTTGATCGTCGACGACGAACCCCTGGCGCGCACGCGGCTGCGCACGCTGCTGGGCGATTGCCACGCGCCGGCGGCGCTGGTGTGCGGCGAGGCCGGCAATGCGAGCGAGGCCATGGTCCTGCTGCAGCGCGAACGCTTCGACCTGGCGCTGCTGGACATCCACATGCCGGGCAGCGACGGCCTGGTGCTGGCCAACACGCTGCGCGCGCTGCCGGCGCCGCCGGCCGTGGTGTTCGTGACGGCCTATGCCCAGCACGCGCTGCAGGCCTTCGACGTGGAGGCCATCGACTACCTGACCAAGCCCGTGCGGCTGCAGCGGCTGCAGCATGCGCTGCAGAAGGTCGAGCGCCTGCGCGGCCTGGCCGGCCAGCCGGCGGAGGCGGACGCCGAAGCCTTCATCCTGATCCAGGACCGTGGCCGCACCGAACGCGTGCCGCTGGCCCAGATCCTGTACCTCAAGGCCGAGCTCAAGTACGTGACGGTGCGCACGCTGGCGCGCAGCTACATCCTGGACGGCGCTCTGAACGAGCTGGAGACCCGCCACCGCCAGCACTTCGTGCGCGTGCACCGCAACGCGCTGGTGGCGCGCAAGGCGCTGCGTGCGCTCGAAAAGCACCACGACCCCGAGGAGGGCGAGGGCTGGGCGGTGCGGCTGCACGGCCTGGACGAGCCGCTGGCCGTCTCGCGCCGGCAGCTGGCGGCCGTGCGCGAGGTGCTGGCCGGCTGATCCAGCGCGACGGAAGGCGCTATTTCGGTCATTCCACACCCCTAAACTCCGTGCGGATTTGCGCATCATCTGCGCCAATCGGGTCCGCGGACAAGGGAAGACGACATGAAGTGGAACGACATCGGGGTAGGGCGCCGGCTGTGGCTGGTGGTGCTGGGGCTGCTGGTGGCCATGCTGGCGATCGCCGCCTGGGCCCAGTTCAACTCCGCCAACATCATGGACAGCGCGCTGCGCACGATGCAGGCCCACGAGGGGCGCATCGCGGACGCGATCCGCTGGCGCGGCCTGACCGCGAACGCCACGACCATGGTCGAGGGCATCGCCATCACCAGCGACGCGGGGCTGGCCAAGCTGTACGACGGCCGCGTCAAGGCCATGATCACGCAGATCTCGGCGGTGCAGGAGCGCATCACCAAGGCCACCACGGCCGAGGAGAGCAAGGCGGCGCTGCAGGCCATCGCCGACCACCGCGCGCGCGTGCTGGCCATGACGGCGCGCGTCACCGAACTCAAGAACGGCGGCGCCGACGTGCAGGGCTTCGTCGAACGCGAATACCGCCCCGGCATCGATGCCTACCTGAAGGCGCTGGACGATTTCGTGGGCGTGGAGGAGCGCCTGCGCGACCGGGCCCGCGCGGCGGCCGAGGATGCGCGCAGCACCGCCTCGTTCACCGGGCTGGCGGTGATCGGCCTGGTGTTCCTGGTCGGCATCGGCCTGACCGTGGCGCTGGTGCGCTCCATCGTGCGTCCGCTGGAGCGCGCGCTGAAGGCGGCCGACGCCATCGCCAGCGGCGACCTCACGCAGCGCCTGGACGATGCGCGCCGCGACGAGTTCGGCCAACTGCTGCGCGCGCTGTCGGCCATGACCGAGCGCCTGCGCGGCCTGGTCAGCGAGGTGCGCAACGGCATCGAATCGGTGTCCACGGCCTCGGTGGAGATCGCCAGCGGCAACCACGACCTGTCGGCGCGCACCGAGCAGACCGCCTCCAACCTGCAGCAGACGGCCGCCAGCATGGAGGAGCTGACCAGCACGGTCACGCAGTCGGCCGACACCGCGCGCCAGGCCAACCAGCTGGCCAGCACGGCGGCCCAGGCCGCGACCCAGGGCGGCGAGGTGGTGGGCCAGGTGGTGCGCAGCATGCAGGACATCAGCGAGGCCTCGCGCAAGATCGCCGACATCATCGGCACCATCGACGCCATCGCCTTCCAGACCAACATCCTGGCGCTCAACGCGGCGGTGGAAGCGGCGCGCGCCGGCGAACAGGGCCGCGGCTTCGCGGTCGTGGCCTCCGAGGTGCGGGCGCTGGCCGGGCGCTCGGCCGAGGCGGCCAAGGAAATCAAGGCGCTCATCAACGCCTCGGTGCAGACCGTGGAAACCGGCTCGGCCCAGGTCGAGCATGCCGGCTCGTCGATGCAGGAGATCGTGTCCAGCGTGCGCCGCGTGAGCGACCTGATCGGCGAGATCAGTGCCTCGTCGACCGAGCAGCGCGACGGCATCGCCCAGGTCAACCAGGCGGTCACGCAGCTGGACCAGATGACGCAGCAGAACGCCGCGCTCGTCGAGGAGTCGGCGGCCGCGGCATCCGGCCTGAAGGACCAGGCGCAGCGGCTTTCCGAGGTGGTCGCCGTGTTCAACGTCGGCAGCGGTGCGGTGCGGACGCTGGCGCCGCGCGCGGCCGCCGTGGCGGCCCCTGTCCCCGCCCTGTCCCTGCGAAGCGGCCGGCGCCGGCGGTGGCGGCCCCCGCCGCCAAGCGCCTGGCGCCCGCGGCGCCCGCGCCCGCGGCAGCCGCACCCAAGGTGGCGGCCAGGCCATCCGCCAAGCCGTCCCCCAAGCCGGCGGCGCCCAAGACCCTGGCCGCCCCGGCGCGCACGCCGCCGCCGGCCAAGCCCAGGGCCGCACCGGCCGAAGAAGGCGAGTGGGAGAGCTTCTGAACCCGGTTCAGTCGGCCATGCCTTCCACCAGGAAGCGCACGCGCCGCTGACCCTGCCACTCGTCGGCATCGAGCCGGAAGGCCAGCACGGCGCGGTTGGGCAGCGGCTCCACGCGGCCGAACCAGATGCCGTCCACGGGCTGGCCCTGGTGGCGCAGCTTGAGCGCCAGGTGGCGTTCGCCGACCAGGCGCTGCGAGACGATCTCCACCTCCTCGCTGAAGGTCGGCGCGGCGAAGCCCTGGCCCCAGACCTCGCGGTGCAGCGTGTCGACCATCTCGGCGCGCCGGTACTCGGGCGCCAGCGGGCCGTCGGTGTCGAGCCGGCGCGTCAGCGCGGCCTCGTCCAGCCATTCGCGCGCGATGGCGCGCAGCCCGGCCTCGAACTCCGGCCAGCGCTCGGCCGCCACCGTGCAGCCGGCCGCCATGGCGTGGCCGCCGAAGCGCAGCAGCACGCCGGGGTGGCGCTTGGCCAGCAGGTCCAGCGCGTCGCGCAGGTGGAAGCCCGCGATCGAGCGGCCCGAGCCCTTGATCTCGCCCTCGTGGCCCGGCGCGCGCGAGGCCGCGAACACGAAGCAGGGACGGTGCAGCCGGTCCTTCAGGCGCGAGGCCACGATGCCGACCACGCCCTCGTGGAAGTCGGGGTCGTAGACGCTGATGGCCGGCGGCGGCTCCTCGCCGTCGCCGAACAGGGACTCGGCGACCAGTTCGGCCTGCTCGCGCATGCCGGTCTCGATGCTGCGGCGCTCGCGGTTGATCGCGTCCAGCGTGCGCGCGAGTTCGCCGGCGCGGCCGGCATCGTCGGTCAGCAGGCATTCGATGCCCAGCGTCATGTCGGCCAGCCGGCCGGCGGCGTTGATGCGCGGGCCCAGCGCGAAGCCGAAGTCGAAGCCCGTGGCCTGGCTGCTCTTGCGGCCGGCGGCGTCGAACAGCGCGGCCAGGCCGGCCGGCATCTGGCCGGCGCGGATGCGGCGCAGGCCCTGGGCCACGAGGCGGCGGTTGTTGGCGTCGAGCCTGACCACGTCGGCCACGGTGCCCAGCGCGACCAGCGGCAGCAGCGCGTCGAGCTTGGGCTGGGGCCGGTCGGCCCAGGCGCCGCGCGCGCGCAGTTCGGCCCGCAGCGCCAGCAGCACGTAGAACATCACGCCGACGCCGGCCATGCACTTGCTCGTGAAGCCGCAGGCCGGCTGGTTCGGGTTGACGATCACGTCGGCCGCGGGCAGCGCGGGCGCGGGCAGGTGGTGGTCGGTCACCAGCACCGCCAGGCCCAGCGCGCGGGCATGGGCCACGCCCTCGATGCTGGCGATGCCGTTGTCCACCGTGACCAGCAGGTCGGCGCCGCGCGCGTGCACGCGCTCGGCGATGGGCGCGGTCAGGCCGTAGCCGTCGACCACGCGGTCGGGCACCAGGTAGTCCACCTGGCGCGCGCCCAGCAGGCGCAGGCCGCGCACGGCCACGGCGCAGGCGGTGGCGCCGTCGCAGTCGTAGTCGGCCACGATGCAGATGCGCGCGTCGCGCGCGATCGCGTCGGCCAGCAGCCGCGCCGCGGCATCGGCGCCGAGCAGGCCCTGCGGGCCGGTGGGCGGCAGCAGCCGGGCCAGGCCGTCGTCGAGTTCGTCGGCGGCCTGCACGCCGCGCGCGGCGAACAGCCGCGCCAGCAGCGGGTGCACGCCGGCCTGCTCCAGCGTCCAGGCCGCGCGCGGCGGCACGTCGCGGGTGCGGATCTTCACAGGCCCTCCAGCAGCTGGGCCGGCTGCGGCTTGCGCCAGCCGGCGAGCCAGCGCGCCAGCGCGCCGCGCGGCCGGCCGTCGAAGCGGCGGCTGCCCTGCGGGCCGCACAGCGTCAGCGCCACGGGCTCGCCGGCGCGCAGGCGCTGCAGCAGCGCCGCGCAGTGCGTCTGGTCGATCTGCTGCCAGGCGGCGGACCAGCCGGCCCAGTCGCCCTGGCGGGCGCTTGGGCGCAGCGTCGTCCACGACCTGCACGGCCGGCGGCCTGGGGCGGCGTGGCCGGCCAGCTGCCGCAGCCGCTGATCCACAGCGCGTTGACGGTCACCTGGCGCCGGGCCTCGCGCGCGTCGTTGACGGGGTGGGTGTAGAGCAGCATCTGCATCTCGTTCTGCAGGCGGCGCAGCAGCGGGCTGGCGGGCAGCCAGGCGTTGAGGTTCTCCTCGCCCAGCACGCGCTCGGGCGAGGCCGTGGCCAGGCCGGCGAAGGGCGCGCCGTGCGCGAGCCAGCGGCCGTCCTGCCAGCGATCGACCACGATGCCGTCCTCGGCCAGGTAGGGCGCCATGCTGGCCATCAAGGCCTCGGCCTGGTCGGCCGGCAGCGCAAGCGCGGTCCGGGTCCGTGAGGCGCACCTGGTTCATGCCGACCTCGAGGTGGCAGGGCGTGAGGAAGGCCCAATCCTGCGCGGGCGGAAGGCCGGCCGCCGCGGCCGCGGCGGCGGCCCAGGGCAGGCGGCCATCGTCGCCGGCCAGGCCCTGGGCCTGGGCCAGCGCGCGCTCGGCCGGCGTGTCCAGCGCATCGTCGGGCAGGCGCGCCAGGGGGGCGGCGCGTCAGTTCGGCCAGCAGGGCGGACAGGGCCGGCAGCGGCAGTGCGGCCAGCGCGCTGCGGCAGCCGGGCGCGTCGCTGGCGGCGTCGAGGATCAGCAGGTGGGCCGGCGGGGAATTCGGAGACATTGGCGCAGACATCGGGGGGATTGTCCGGGATGCCACAATCCCCGATTTTTGCGGGCCCGGCCTGCGCGCGATGCACCTTCCCTACGAACTGGCCGTCGGCTGGCGCTACACCCGCGCCGGCCGCGCGACGCGCCGCAACGGCTTCATCTCCTTCATCTCCGGCGTCTCCATGCTGGGCATCGCGCTCGGCGTGGCGGCGCTCATCATCGTGCTGTCGGTCATGAACGGCTTCCAGAAGGAGGTGCGCGACCGCATGCTGGGCGTGGTCTCGCACATCGAGATCTACGCGCCGCAGGGCCAGGCCATCCCCGATCCGGGCAAGACCATGGCCGAGGCCAGGCGCAACCCGGCGGTCATCGGCGCCGCCCCCTTCATCGCCAGCCAGGCGCTGATCGCGCGCGGCGAGGACATGAAGGGCGCGCTGGTGCGCGGCATCGACCCGGCCACCGAGAGCCAGGTCACCGACGTGGCGGGCGGCGCGGGCGCCGCGGCCATCGCGCGGCTGGTGCCGGGGCAGCTTCGGCATCGTGCTGGGCACGGACCTGGCGCGCAGCCTGGGCGTGCGCGAGGGCGATCCGGTCACGCTGGTCGCGCCCTCCGGGCAGGTCACGCCGGCCGGCGTGGTGCCGCGGCTCAAGCAGATGACGGTGGTGGGCCTGTTCAGTTCCGGCCACTACGAGTACGACTCGGCGCTGGCCATGGTCCACATCGAGGACGCGGCCCGGCTGTTCCGGCTGGAGGGGCCGAGCGGCGTGCGGCTCAAGCTGCGCGACCTGCACCAGGCGCGCGAGGTGGCCTTCGAACTGGCCCGCAGCCTCTCGGGCGACCTGCTGATCCGCGACTGGACGCGCCAGAACCAGACCTGGTTCGCCGCCGTGCAGCTGGAAAAACGCATGATGTTCATCATCCTGACGCTGATCGTGGCCGTGGCCGCGTTCAACCTGGTCAGCACGCTGGTCATGACCGTGACCGACAAGCGCGCCGACATCGCCATCCTGCGCACGCTGGGCGCCAGCCCGCGCAGCATCATGGGCATCTTCATGGTGCAGGGCGCCATGGTCGGCATCATCGGCACGCTTCGCCGGGCTGGCCCTGGGCCTGGCCGTGGCCTACAACATCGACGTGATCGTGCCGGCGCTGGAGCGGCTGTTCCATGCCAGCTTCCTGCCGCGCGAGGTGTATTTGATCAACCGCATGCCCAGCGACCCGCAGCAGGGCGACATCCTGCCGATCGCCGTCATCTCCCTGATCCTGGCCTTTCTGGCCACCATCTATCCGAGCTGGCGGGCGAGCCGCGTGAACCCCGCCGAGGCGCTGCGCTATGAGTGATGCGATCAAATCCTCCGCCGCGGCCGGCCAGCCTGTGCTGCAGGCCCAGGGCCTGTCCAAGCGCTTCCACGAGGGCCGCATCGACCTGACCGTGCTGCAGGGCGTGGACCTCACCGTGCATGCCGGCGAGACCGTGGCCATCGTCGGCGCCTCGGGTTCGGGCAAGAGCACGCTGCTGCACCTGCTGGGCGGGCTGGACGCGCCGACCGCGGGCCGCGTGCAGCTGGCCGGCCAGGACCTGGCCGCGCTGGGCCCGGCCGCCCAGGGCGAGTTGCGCAACCGCGAGCTGGGCTTCGTCTACCAGTTCCACCACCTGCTGCCCGAGTTCAGCGCCCAGGACAACGTGGCCATGCCGCTGTGGATCCGGCGCCAGACGCGCGAGGCCGCGGCCCAGGCCGCGGCCGCCGTGCTGGCCGAGGTCGGCCTGGCCGAACGCATGGCGCACCGGCCGGCCGAACTGTCGGGCGGCGAACGCCAGCGCGTGGCGATCGCGCGGGCCCTGGTCGGCGCGCCGCGCTGCGTGCTGGCCGACGAGCCCACCGGCAACCTGGACCGCGGCACGGCCGAGGCCGTGTTCGGCATGATGCTGCGGCTCGCGCGCGAGCACGGCACGGCCTTCATCGTCGTCACGCACGACGAGTCGCTGGCCGCGCGCTGCGGCCGGCTGCTGCGGCTGAACCGCGGCGTGCTGTCGGCGCAGGGCGCCTAGCGGCTACCCGCCCAGGCGCTGGCGCACCGCGCCATGCGCGCCGGAGCCGCTGCCGAACAGGGCTTCGCGGGCGGCCGCGCTGAGCACCGGCGCGCGCAGTTCGCGGCCCAGGGCCAGGCCGCGCTGCACCCCGGGGCGCGCCAGCACCGTCTCGTACCAGCGGCCGATGTGGGCGAAGGCCGACAGGTCGATGCGCTGCGCGTTGTGCATGCGGATCCAGGGCAGGATGGCGATGTCGGCGATGGAGAACTCGGCCCGGCCACGATGGCTGCCGGTCTGGCCGAGCTGGTGGTCCAGCACGCCGTACAGGCGGCGCAGTTCGTTGCCGTAGCGCGTGATCGCGTAGGGCACCTTCTCGCTGGCGTACTGCAGGAAGTGGCTGTTCTGCCCGGTCATGGGGCCGAGCCCGCCGACCTGCCACATCAGCCATTGCAGCACCTGCAGCCGTGCCAGGCCGTCGGTGGGCAGGAAGCGCCCGGTCTTGCCGGCCAGGTAGACCAGGATCGCGCCGGCCTCGCCGATCTGCATGGGCGCGCCCCCGTCCAGGGGCTCCGGATCGATGATGGCCGGCATCCTGTGGTGCGGATTGATCAAGGCCACGAATTCGGGCGTGAACTGTTCGCCGCGCCCGATGTTGACCGGCACCATCCGGTAGGGCAGGCCGCATTCCTCCAACATGATGGAACAGGTCCATCCGTTGGGCGTGGGCCAGTAGTGCAGCTCGATCATCGGAACCTTCATCGGTGTGTACGAAGGGACACCCCAGTGTGCGCCCCGCCTGACGGATACAAGTATTCCATGTTTGGTTCCATGGCTGTAGGACGGCAGGCCGAGCCGCTTGCAAGCGGGGCGACGCAACGCGCTGCTGCACAATGCCGGACCATGTCCGCCGCTCTCCTCACTGTCGCGGGGAACCACCCCGCTGGTTCTCGATTCGCCGCACAGCGGCACGGTCTATCCGGCCGATTTCGACCATGCCTGCGATCCCCTGGTGCTGCGCCGCGCCGAAGACACCCATGTCGAGAAGCTCTACGGCTTCGCGCCGAGCCTGGGCGTGGCCTGGATCGAGGCGCTGTTTCCGCGCAGCTACCTGGATGCCAACCGCGACCTGACCGAGATCGACCAGGCGCTGCTGGACGCGCCCTGGCCCGGCCCCGTGGCCACCGATGCGCGCGTGCTGTCCAAGGTGCGCCTGGGCAAGGGGCTGATCTGGCGCACCACCGACGAGGGCACGCCGCTGTACGCACGCAAGCTCACGGTGGCCGAGGTGCAGGCGCGCATCGCGCGCTGCTGGCAGCCCTACCACGCGGCCGTGAAGGCTGCCATCGACGCCGCGCATGCGCGCCACGGCTACAGCCTGCACCTGAACTGCCACTCCATGCCGGCCGTGGCCTCGCGCTTCGCCACCGATTTCCCGGGGCTGGCCCATGCCGACTTCGTGGTCGGCGACCGCGACGGCAGCACGGCAGGCGCCGCGGTGTCGGCCGCGCATCGTCGAGCACCTGCGCGGCCTGGGCTACGACGTGGCCTACAACCATCCGTACAAGGGCGTCGAACTCGTGCGCCGCTATGGCGACCCCGCGCAGCAGCGCCACAGCGTGCAGCTCGAAATCAACCGGAAGCTCTACATGGACGAGAACACGCTGGCCCTGCATGCGGGCGCCGAAGCCCTGAAGGCCCACCTGCGCTCGCTGGTGGAGTTGCTGCTGGCGACCGACCCGCGGAGCCTGTGATGGACCGCGTCGATTGCGTCGTCATCGGCGCCGGCGTCGTGGGCCTGGCCGTGGCCCGCGCGCTGGCGCTGTCGCCCGCCTTCGCCGGGCGCGAATGCATGGTGCTGGAGGCGGCCGACGCCATCGGCACCGGCACCAGCTCGCGCAACAGCGAGGTCATCCATGCCGGCATCTACTACGCCGCCGGCTCCCTCAAGGCGCAGCCTGTGCGTGCGCGGCAAGGCGCTGCTGTACGCCTACTGCGCCGAGCGCGGCATCCCCCACAGCCGCTGCGGCAAGCTCATCGTGGCCACCGACGAGGCCCAGGTCGCCCAGCTGCAGGGCATCGTCGCCAAGGCCGCGGCCAACGGCGTGGACGACCTGGTGCTGCTGTCGGCCGAAGAGGCGCGCGCGCTGGAGCCGCAGCTGCGCTGCACGGCCGCCATCCTTTCGCCGTCCACCGGCATCGTCGACAGCCATGGCCTGATGCTGGCGCTGCAGGGCGATTTCGAGAACGCCGGCGGCCTGGTGGCGCTGAACACCGCGCTGGCGCAGGCGCGCTGCACGGCCCAGGGCATGGTGCTGACCATGCTGGATGGCACCGAGCTGCTGGCCGGCGCCGTGGTCAACGCGGCCGGCCTTTCGGCACAGGCGCTGGCGCTGCGCTTCGAGGGGCTGGACCCGGCGCATGTGCCGCCCAGCCATTTCGCCAAGGGCAACTACTTCACGCTGGCCGGCCGCGCGCCGTTCACGCGGCTGATCTATCCGGCGCCCGAGGCGGCCGGCCTGGGCGTGCACCTGACGCTGGACCTGGGCGGCCAGGCCAAGTTCGGCCCCGACGTGCAATGGGTGGACGACCCCGAGGACCTGGTGGTCGATCCGCGCCGCGGCGACGGCTTCTATGCCGAGGTGCGCAAGTACTGGCCCGGCCTGCCCGACGGCGCGCTGCAGCCGGGCTACGCTGGCATGCGGCCCAAGATCCAGGCGCCGCACGAGCCGGCGCGCGACTTCGTGCTGCAGGGCCCCGCCGTGCATGGCGTGCCGGGGCTGGTCAACCTGTTCGGCATCGAGTCGCCGGGGCTCACGAGTTCGCTGGCCATCGGCGAGCAGGTGGCGCGGCTGCTGCAGCCGGCGTGAGGCGCGGGGCGCGCACAGCGCCATCGGCTGGGCGGCGGGAACGTCGGACGCCGCATGCTGGGGCGGGCAAGGTAATGCATGAATGGGACGGGCGAAAGCAGGCGCTGCAGCCGGTCCTGGCCTCTGGTCGCCGTCCGCGCCGCCTTCAGGGCCGCCGGGTGCGCAGCAGGCTGAACACGCCGGCGGCGGCCGCCAGGGCGGCGGCCAGGCCCAGCGCCAGCGTGGCGCCGCCGGCATGGCCGGCCCGCGGCGCCGACAGGCTGAACAGCACGGCCAGCAGCACCGCGCCGATGCTCTGGCCCGTCAGCCGCGCCGTGCCCAGCATGCCGCTGGCGCCGCCGGCGCGGTGCGGCGGCGCCGAGGTCACGATCAGGTAGTTGTTGGGCGACTGGAACAGCGCGAAGCCGATGCCGCACAGCGCCATGCGCCAGGCGATGTCCGCGTTGTGCGGCTGCTCGGGCAGCAGGGCCAGCAGCGCCAGGCCGCTGGCCATGGTCCACATGCCGGCGCAGCCCAGCAGGCCGGGCTGCACGCGGCCGATCAGCCGGCCGGCGATCGGCGCCGTGACGATGCTGCCGAGCGGCCAGGCCGTGATCAAGAGGCCGGTGTCCACGTGCGAGCGGCCGTAGCCGTCCAGCAGCAGGAAGGGCAGCGCGATGTTGGACAGCATCTGCGCGGCGAAGGCCGTGACCGAGCTGCACATGGACAGCGCGAACACGCGGATGCGCAGCAGGTCCACCGGGAACAGCGGCACGGCCTGGCCCAGCTGGCGCCGCACGTAGACCACGCCCACCGCCAGGCCGCCCGCGATCAGCAGCACCGACTGCAGCGCCGCGCCGGGCTGGCCGGCGCGCGTGCCGAGCTGGTCCACGCCCAGGAAGAGCAGCGCGAACATGGCGGCGTTGAGCGCCACGTCGAGCAGCGACAGCCCGCCTTTGGCCAGCGGCAGCGGGTTGGCCGGCAGCGCACGCAGGCCCAGCAGCAGCAGCGCCGCCGCGACCGGCAGGTTGATCGCGAACAGCCAGGGCCAGCTTGCCACCGAGAGCACGGCCGCGGCCACGCTGGGCCCGGCCACCGAGGCCACGGCCACGGTCATGGAGTTGATGGCGATGCCGCGGCCCAGCAGCGCGCGCGGGTAGGTCAGCCGCACCAGCGCCGAGTTGACGCCCATGACGCCGGCCGCGCCCACGCCCTGCAGCGCGCGCGCCGCCACCAGCATGGGCAGGTCGCGCGCGAGCACGCAGCCCAGCGAACCCGCCAGCAGCACGGCCACGCCGGCCAGGTAGACGCGCCGGTAGCCCAGCAGGTCGCCGAGCTTGGCGCAGGGCAGCAGCAGCACCAGCACGCCGAGCTGGTAGGCGTTGACGATCCAGATCGCGTCCGAGGCCGGCCGGTCCAGGTCGCGCGCGATGCCGGGCAGCGCGAGGTTGACGATGGTCGCGTCCAGCACCGAGATGCCGATGCCGAGCAGGATCACCGCCATCGACCAGTAGCGGGCCGGCGTCGGCAGGCCGTCCGTCGGCTCCGCGGCGGCAGCGGGCATCAGGCCTTGCGGTCGCGGATCGCCTGGGCGGCCTCGCGCACCAGCGCCGGGCCCTGGTAGATGAGGCCGGTGTAGATCTGCACGAGGTCGGCGCCGGCTTCGATCTTGGTCAGCGCATCGCGCGCCGTCAGCACGCCGCCCACGCCGATGATGGGGAAGTCCGGCCCCAGCGCCTGGCGCAACTGGGCGATCACGCGGTTGCTGGCGGCCAGCAGCGGTGCGCCGGACAGGCCGCCGGTCTCCTCGGCATGCGGCAGGCCCTGCACGCGGTCGCGCGCCAGCGTGGTGTTGGTGGCGATCAGGCCCCAGCCGAGCTGGTCGGCCGCGTTGTCGGCGTCCGCATAGCGCTGGAGCGTGGCGGCGATCACGGCGACCTGGGCCTCGTCCAGGTCGGGCGCGATCTTCACGAACAGCGGTACGCGGCGCAGCTGAGTGTGGCCGTCGGCGCTGGTGGTGGCGTGTTCGCGTGCGAGCACGGCGCGGCGCTCGGCCAGTGCGCCGAGCAGGGCGTCGAGCGCGGCGTCGGCCTGCAGCGTGCGCAGGTTCTGCGTGTTCGGGCTGGAGATGTTGATCGTGACGTAGTCGGCGTGCGGGTAGACGCCGGCCAGGCCCGCGAGGTAGTCGTCGGTCGCGCGTTCGGTCGGCGTGGCGGCGTTCTTGCCGATGTTCAGGCCCAGCAGCATGGGCTTGCCGGCCTGCTGGCGGAACCTGGCGCGCTGCACGTTGGCGATGAAGGCCGCGAGGCCGTCGTTGTTGAAGCCGAGCCGGTTGATCAACGCCTGCGCCCGCGGCAGCCGGAACATGCGCGGTTTGGGGTTGCCGGGCTGGCCCAGCGGCGTGACCGTGCCGACCTCGACGAAGCCGAAGCCCAGCGCGCCCAGCGCATCGATGCAGCGGGCGTTCTTGTCCAGGCCGGCGGCCAGGCCGACGCGGTTCGGGAAATGCAGGCCGGCGACGGTGACGGGATCGTCGACGCGGCGGTCGCACCAGGCCCAGGATAGCGGCGTGCCGTGGCTGCGCGCCAGGGCGGACATGGTGGCGTCATGGGCGGCTTCGGCATCCAGGCCGAACAGCAGAGGCCGGGCCAGGGCGTAGGTGAGCCGGGTCGGCAGCAAGGGCATCGGATAATTCTCGGCCAGTTCTCAACAAACGCCGGATTCTCCCAGATGACCTCCAACGCTCCGCTGTCGCAAGACCAACTCAAGGCCCTGGTGGGCCGCGCCGCCCTCGCCTACGTGGTGCCGGGCGAGATCCTGGGAGTGGGCACGGGTTCCACCGTCAACTGCTTCATCGATGCGCTGGCGGAGATCAAGGACAGGATTCCGGGCGCGGTGTCGAGTTCGGAGGCCAGCACGGCGCGCCTGAAGGCGCTGGGCGTCCCGGTGTTCGACGCCAATGCCGTCGGCGAGCTCGCCGTCTACGTGGACGGGGCCGACGAGATCGACGGCCAGGGCCACATGGTCAAGGGCGGCGGCGCAGCGCTCACGCGCGAGAAGATCGTCGCAGCCCAGTCGCGCCGCTTCGTCTGCATCGCCGATGCGTCCAAGAAGGTGCCGGTGCTGGGCCGCTTCCCGATCCCGGTGGAGGTGGTGCCGATGGCGGCGCAGCAGCTGGCGCGCCGTTTCGCGGCGATGGGCGGCCAGGCAACGCTGCGCCAGGCCAAGGACGGCAGCGGCCCGCTCGTGACCGACAACGGCCAGCACATCCTGGACGTGAGCGGCCTGGCCATCGCCGATCCGATCGGCTTCGAGACCCAGGTCAGCCAGTGGCCCGGCGTGGTCACGGTGGGCGTGTTCGCGCACCAGCGCGCCCAGGTCTGCCTGCTCGGCACGCCCGAGGGCGTGCAGACGCTGACGTTCTAGAAGACGATGCCGGCCGGGTTGGACGGGGCCTGCGCCGGTGCGGGCGCCGGCGCCGCGGTCGTGCGCGGGTCGGCCGGTTCCGTGGGCTCGGCCGTGCGCACGGCCACCAGCGGCTGCGCGGGCGGGGCCCGGTAGCCGGGCGGCAATTGCGAGCTGCGCGGGTAGCCCGCGCTGTCCAGGTACTGCGTCCATTCGCCGGGCGCAAACCCCTTGAGCCGCTGGCCGCCGATCGTGACCACGGGCAGGCTGTTGTCGCCGGCCAGGCGGCGCAGGGCCTCGATGTCCTCGTTGCTCTGCACGGTGCGCTCGCTGAACGGCACGCCGCGCGCCGCCAGCAGCTGGCGCGCCCCGTCGCAGGGCGCGCAGTCGCCGCCGGTGTACAGCGTCACCGGGAAACGGTCGGCGGTCTGCCGCAATTCGTAGGGCAGCGCGGCGGGGGCGGGCGGAATGCCGCCGCGGCTGGCCGTCGTCGCGGCATGGGCGTCGCCGGCGATGGGCCGGTCGGAGAAGGTGATGCGGCCGTCCGGCCCCACGCTGCGGTACACGGTCTGGGCCGCACCCAGGCCCGCGGCCAGCAGCAGCGCGGCGGCCACGGCGTGCTTGCCGGCGGGCGCGGCGCCCGGCATCAGGCCATGCCCTGGTGGCGCAGCAGCGCGTCCAGCGTGGGTTCGCGGCCGCGGAAGGCCTTGAACGATTCCATCGCGGGCCGGCTGCCGCCGGCTTCGAGGATGGCCTCGCGGTAGCGCCGGCCGGTCGCGATGCTGGGCAGGCCGTCGGCGCCGGCGGTTTCCTCGAAGGCCGCGTAGGCGTCTGCGCTCAGCACCTCGGCCCACTTGTAGCTGTAGTAGCCGGCCGCGTAGCCGCCCGCGAAGATGTGGCTGAAGGTGTTGGGCGTGCGGCTGAACTTCGGCGAGGGCAGCACGGCCACTTCGGCGCGCACGCTGGCCAGCAAGGCCATGAAGTCGGCGTCCGGCGCGTGCTCGGTGTGCAGCAGCATGTCGAACAGCGCGAACTCGATCTGGCGCAGCGTCTGCATGCCGCTCTGGTAGTTCTTGGCGGCCAGCATCTTGTCGTACAGCGCGCGCGGCAGCGGCTCGCCCGTGTCCACGTGGGCCGTCATGTGGCGCAGCACGTCCCATTCCCAGCAGAAGTTCTCCATGAACTGGCTGGGCAGTTCCACGGCGTCCCACTCCACGCCGCTGATGCCGGACACGTCGCGTTCGTCGACCTGGGTCAGCATGTGGTGCAGGCCGTGGCCGAACTCGTGGAACAGCGTGGTCACGTCGTCGTGCGTGAGCAGCGGCGGCTTGCCCTCGACGCCGGCCGCGAAGTTGCAGACCAGCTGCGCCACCGGCGTCTGCAGGCGGCCGTCGTCGGGGCGCAGCCAGCGTGCACGCACGTCGTCCATCCAGGCGCCGCCGCGCTTGCCGCTGCGCGCCGAGGGGTCGAGGTAGAACTGGCCGACCAGCTGCGGCGCGCCGCCGGCCTGGCTTGCGGCACGCTCGATGCGGTAGAACTCCACGGTGGGATGCCACACGGGCGCGGTGTCGCGCCGGATCGAGACTTCGAACAGCGTCTCGACGATCTTGAACAGGCCGGCGAGCACCTTGGGCGCCGTGAAGTACTGCTTGACCTCCTGCTCGCTGAAGGCGTAGCGGGCTTCCTTGAGCTGCTCGCCGATGTAGCTCCAGTCCCAGGGCTGCGGGTCGGCCAGGCCGAGCTTCTCGGCCGCGAAGGCGCGCAGGTCGGCCACGTCCTTCTCGGCATAGGGACGGGCGCGCCGGGCCAGGTCGCGCAGGAAGCCGATCACCTGGGCCGGCGAGTCGGCCATCTTGGGCACGACCGAGACCTCGCCGAAGTTGGCGTAGCCCAGCAGCTGCGCCTCTTCCCGGCGCAGGGCCAGGATCTCGCGGATCAGCGCGGTGTTGTCGAACCGGGTGGCGTCGCCCTCGGCCTGGTCGGAGGCGCGCGTGGCGTAGGCGCGGTACAGGCGTTCGCGCAGCGCGCTGCTGCTGGCGAACTGCATCACGGGCAGGTAGCAGGGCAGCTTGAGCGTGAGCTTGAAGCCTTCCTTCCCCTCGGCCTGGGCTGCGGCACGTGCAGCCTGGCGCACGTCCTCGGGCACGCCGTCCAGTTCGTCGGCCCGGGCGTAGTAGGCATAGGCGTCGGTCGCGTCCAGCGCGTTCTCGCTGAACTTCTGCGAGAGCTCGGCCTGGCGTTCCTGGATCGCGGCGAAGCGCTCCTTGGCCGCACCCGTCAGTTCCGCGCCGCTCAGCACGAAGTTGCGGATGGCGTTGCGCAGCGCCTGCTGCTGGGCCGGCGTCAGCGCCTCGGCGTCGATGGCCTTGTACTTGGCGTACAGGCGCTCGTCGGCGCCCAGGCGGGTCCAGAACTCGGTCACGCGCGGCAGCGCCTCGTTGTAGGCGGCGCGCAGCTCGGGCGTGTCGGCCACCGCGTTCAGGTGGCTCACCGCACCCCAGGCCCGGCTCAGGCGTTCGGTGGCGGTGTCGAGCACGCGCGACATGGCATTCCAGTCGGCCGGGAAGTCCGGCGCCGTGGCCTGCTCGAGCGCCGCGCTGGCCTCGCCCAGCAGCTGGTCGATGGCGGGCGCCACATGCTCGGGCCGGATCTGGTCGAACAGCGGGAGGTCGGAGAACGAGAGGAGGGGGTTGGACTGCATGTGGGGCATTTTGCGCCAGCCCCGGCAATCACAAGCCCCTCATGCGGCTATCGCCGTCTTAGGCTGGCTCAGGCCGCGGCGCGCTCGGCCGCTTCCAGCGTGTTGACGAGCAGCATGGCGCGCGTCATGGGGCCGACGCCGCCCGGCACGGGGGTGATCCAGCCGGCGACTTCCTTGACGCCCTCGAAGTCCACGTCGCCGCAGAGCTTGCCCTCGGCATTGCGGTTCATGCCCACGTCGATGACCACGGCGCCGGGCTTGACCATGTCGGCCGTGACCAGGTTCTGCTTGCCCACGGCCGCGACGATCACGTCGGCCTGGCGCGTGAAGGCGCCGAGGTCCGGCGTGGCGCTGTGGCAGATGGTGACCGTGGCGCTCTGCGCCAGCAGCATCATGGCCATGGGCTTGCCGACGATGTTGCTGCGGCCGATCACCACGGCGTGCTTGCCGCGCAGTGCGTAGCCGATGGACTCCAGCATGCGCAGGCAGCCGTGCGGCGTGCAGGGCCAAAAGCCCGGCTGGCCGACCATCAGCGCGCCCGCGCTGGCCACGTGGAAGCCGTCCACGTCCTTGGCCGGCGAGATCGCCTCGATGACCTTGTGGGCGTCCATGTGCCTGGGCAGCGGCAGCTGCACCAGGATGCCATGCACGGCCGGGTCGGCGTTCAGCGCATGGATGCGCGCGAGCAGCGCGGCCTCGGCCATGTCGGCCGGGTGGCGTTCCAGCGTGGCCTGCAGGCCGGTCTCGCTGCTGTCGTTGACCTTGTGCTTGACGTAGACCTGGCTGGCCGGGTCGTCGCCGACCAGCACGATGGCCAGGTGCGGCTGGATGCCGCGGGCCTTGAGCGCGGCCGTGCGGCCGGCCACGTCGGCGCGGATCCGGCGGGCCAGGGCATTGCCGTCGATGAGTTGGGCAGTCATGGGGAGTCTCCAAAAGCAACGCCCGCCAACCAGGGGTTGGACGGGCGCGGCAGGGTGGTATCCGGGGTGGGTCAGGCTTTGGCGGTCTGGCCCAGTGCGATCTTGAGCAGGTCGGCCACGGTGTTGGCGTTCAGCTTTTCCATGATGTTGGCGCGGTGCGCCTCCACGGTCTTGATGCTGATGCCCAGGTCGTCGGCGATCTGCTTGTTGAGCCGGCCGGCGACGATGCGTTCGAGCACCTGCGATTCGCGCGAGGTCAGCTTGGACAGCAGCGCGCCGCGGCTGGCGGCCTGCTGGTGGTCGGTGAAGGCGTCCTTGGCGTGGTCCAGCATGCGCTCGACCAGGGTCACGAGTTCCTCTTCCTTGAAGGGCTTCTGGATGAAGTCCATCGCGCCCTTCTTCATGGTGTCCACGGCCATGGGCACGTCGCCGTGGCCGGTGATGAAGACGATGGGCAGCGGCGATTTACGCTCGATGAGCTTGTCCTGCAGTTCCAGGCCGGTCATGCCGCCCATGCGGATGTCGACCAGCAGGCAGGCGACTTCGCGTGCGTCGTAGCGCGACAGGAAGGCCTCGGCCGATTCGAAGCAGCGGACGCGGTAGTCCTTGCCCTCCAGCAGCCATTGGAGGGAATCGCGCACGGCTTCGTCGTCGTCGACAACATACACCGTACCCTTCTTGGGAATCAGACTCATGCGGGTACTCCGGGAGTTTTAGCTGCGTTGGCTGGATTTGGCAGGGTGTTGGCGGCTTTTGCCAACGGAATCCAGAAAGAAAACCGGCATCCCATGCACTCGGAGCCATTGTAAATGTTCTCCGCCTGCATTCTTCCCATGTGCGATTCGACGATGGAGCGGCACAGGTTGAGACCGATGCCCATGCCGTGGGCCTTGGTCGAGAAGAAGGCTTCGAACAGGTGCTCCATGACCTCGGGCGCCAGGCCCGTGCCGGTGTCGGTGACGGCGAACTCGATGCCGGGCACGTCCGCCTCCTGGCGCGGCAGCACGCGCAGTTCGATGTTGCGGCGCTGCGGCGGGCGCTGGGCCGAGTCGATGGCCTCGGCGGCATTGCGCAGCAGATTGACCAGCACCTGCTCGATCAGGATGGGATCGACCATGAGGGGCGGCAGGCGCGCGGCGACATAGTGGCTCAGCCGCACGTTGCGCCGGCGCAGTTCGATGCCGGCCAGCTCCACGGCTTCCTGCACGATGTCCTGCACATTCGACAGGCTGCGCTTGGGCTCGCTGCGTTTCACGAAGGACTGGATGCGGTGGATGATCTGGCCCGCCCGCTGCGCCTGGCGCGAGGTCTTCTCGAGCGCGGCCAGCAGGTCCTCGTGCGCGATGCCGTTGCCCTTGAGGCGCGAGACCATGCCGTTGCAGTAGTTGGTGATGGCGGCCAGCGGCTGGTTCAGTTCGTGCGCGACGCTGGAGGCCATCTCGCCCATGGTGATGAGACGGCTGGAGGTCTGGGCCCGCTCGGCATGGTGGGCCGCCTGCTCCTCGGCCAGGCGGCGCGGCGTGATGTCGGTGGCGATCACCATCTGCACGAGGCGGCCGTCGACCCAGCTCAGGTAGCGCGCCCGCACTTCCAGCCATTTGCCGAGCTCGGGCACCTGGATCTCGGCGCTTTCGGCCTCGCTGGTGGTCAGCGAATCGGTGGGCAGGCCGACGTAGGCGTCCACGTCGTCCAGGTGTTCGTCGTTGGGCGGCGTGGTCGGCATGCCGGCGCGCACCACCAGGCTCTCGTGGCCATGGGTCTGCGAGCCGAACCATTGGCGGTAGAGCTTGTTGGCGAACAGCAGTTCGGGGCTGCCCAGCGGCGCCACCGACACGGCGGCGTCCAGCGCCTCGAGCACGGTGGTGAAGCGCTCGTAGGAGGCCGACAGCTGCTCGCGGATGCGGTTGGGCTCGGTGATGTCGGTGATCGAGGCCATCCAGCCGGTCTGCTTGCCCACGGCGTCGATCAGCGGCGAGATGTACAGGCGCGCGTCGAAGATGGAGTTGTCGCGCCGCTTGATGCGCAGCTGGAAGCCCGAGGGCGTGCTGCGGCCGTTGAGCTCGTCCTCCAGGCGCGCGATCAGGTACTCCAGGTCTTCCTCGGGCCAGTAGGGGAAGGGCGCGGTGCGGCCCACCAGTTCGCCCTCGCTCCAGCCCGTCATCTGGCAGAAGGCGGCGTTCACATAGGTGATGCGGCCCTGCAGGTCCATGGCGCGCATGCCGGTCAGCATGGAGTTCTCCATGGCACGGCGGAAGTTGGTCTCGGCCATCAGCGCCTGCTGGGCCTGCTGGCGCCTGCGCGTGTGGCTCCAGCTGCCGATCAGCATCCAGGCCGTCAGCACCGACAGCGCGCCGACCAGCCAGAACAGTCCGCTGCCGACCACGCCTTGCGAGGTGCGGTAGGCCTGGGCGCGCAGCACCAGGCCGTTGCCGACCGGCGAAACCGGGATCTCGTAGGGCTCGGCCTGGCTGGACCAGGGCAGCAGGCGCGAGCCGGACGTCGATGCCGGCATGACGGTGCCGGCCAGCATGCGCCCGTCGCTGCCCACCAGGGCCACGGCGTACTTGTTGAGCACCTCGGCCGGCACGCCGTGGCGCAGCAGCGCGTCGGTGCCGTACTCGGCCAGCACCACGCCGGCGAAGCGGCCGCGGTCGGTCAGCGGGATGTGCAGCTGCAGCAGCGGCGTCGGATCGCCGGCCGTGCCCAGCGGCTGGCCGTAGACGGGCTGGTGCAGGTCGCGCGCGAGGCTGAAGTTGGTCTCGGTCTCGCCCGGGCGCAGCACGTCGTCCACCATGCGCATGAGCGGCGTGTGCAGGCTGGGCGCGGCGTAGCTGGTCTTGATGCGGCGGCGTTCGTCGATCCAGCTGACGGCCTGCAACTCGGGGTATTGGGAGATCAGCGACTGCGCGCGGCTCACGAACTCCTCGACGTCGATCTCCTCGTTGGCCGCATCGCGCGCCACGCGCATGAGCTGTTCCTGGCGCTCCAGCAGGCGCAGGCGGATCTGCTGTTGCGCGTACTCGACATCGCGCTTGACGGCTTCCTGCTCGCGGTCGATCTCCTCCAGCCGCAGATAGAGGAAGGACGAGGCGATGGCCGCCAGGAACAGCACGACAGCCACCAGCGGCGCCAGCGCGGCGAAACGGTCCTGCCGGTGCGGCGCCTGCCGCCGCCACCAGGCGCGCCAGGGCTTGCGCACCTCGGCTGCGGCGGGCCCGTTGCCGGGCGTGTGGCGGGAAGGGGGAGCGGACATGGGCGGCAGTGTATGTGAGGGTTTGCAGCAGTTGCCCACGGATGGGCTTGGTGTGTCGAATGGAACAGGCCTCTCAATATTTCAACTTTTCACATTGCAGAATTGTAAATTGCTATTTGAAAATTGAAGTGCGT